>NZ_LWLS01000073.1 GCF_001905095.1 Micromonospora sp. CB01531 | reverse complement strand
TGCCTGAACCGAGAATGACCAACAGGGTCTCCACAACCCGCACGGTCTGGCGGTCCAGGTCACCCTTCTGATCACTGGAGGACACGCGGCAGTAGGCGACCACCCGACCGGCCGCGGACCGCGCCTCTTCCACGATCCACGTACCAGACGGCGCCTGACGGACAGGAACAGGCATCCTGCCGTCCCTCGCCCACCGCCAAGCGGTCTGATAGGTCACGCCCTGCTCGCGTGCCCAGTCCGACAGCTTCACACACCCACAATACATGTGAATGTCCGACTATGAATGCCCACAAAACCGGAGCTGTCGCCAACCCCCAGCCTCGACCGTGCCGCGCGCCCCCGGCGCGTTGACCATGAGGTTAGCGGTGTGATTTGCCCGGTTCGTCCCGGCTAACCTCATGATCAACCCGGAGGCCGGCGGGGGTGGGGTCAGGACCAGCGGCGGAGTTCGCGTTTGGCCAGGGAGGCCTTGTGGACCTCGTCGGGGCCGTCGGCCAGGCGGAGGGTGCGGGCCTGCGCCCACAGGGCGGCGAGCGGGGTGTCCTGGCTGACGCCGGCCCCGCCGTATGCCTGGACGGCCTTGTCGATCACCCACTCGGCCATCGGCGGCGTGGCGATCTTGATGGCCTGGATCTCGGTGTGCGCGCCCTTGTTGCCGACGGTGTCCATCAGCCAGGCGGTCTTGAGCACCAGCAGCCGGGCCTGCTCGATGCGCACCCGGGACTCGGCGATCCACTCCCGGACCACGCCCTGCTCGGCGAGGGGCCGGCCGAACGCGACCCGGTCCAGCGCCCGCCGGCAGAGCAGCTCCAGGGCCCGCTCGGCCATCCCGATCAGCCGCATGCAGTGGTGGATCCGCCCCGGGCCGAGCCGGGCCTGGGCGATGGCGAAGCCGTCGCCCTCGGTGCCGACCAGGTTCTCCGCCGGCACCCGTACGTCGGAGAAGTCGATCTCGGCGTGGCCGCCGTGCGGGGCGTCGGTGTAGCCGAACACGGTCATGCCCCGGCGTACGGTCACGCCCGGGGTGTCCCGGGGGACCAGGATCATGCTCTGCTGGCGGTGCCGCTCGGCGCCCGGGTCGGTCTTGCCCATCACGATGAGGATCTCGCAGCGCGGGTCCATCGCCCCGGACGACCACCACTTGCGGCCGTTGATGACAAAGGTGTCGCCGTCCCGGGTGATCCGGGTGGCGATGTTGGTGGCGTCGGAGGAGGCCACCTCCGGCTCGGTCATGCAGAACGCGGAGCGGATCTCTCCCGCCAGCAGGGGCTTCAGCCAGCGGTCCCGCTGCGCCGCGGAGCCGAACTCGGCGAGCAGTTCCATGTTGCCGGTGTCCGGGGCGGCGCAGTTCAGCGCCTCCGGGGCCAGGTGCGGGCTGCGCCCGGTCAGCTCGGCGAGCGGGGCGTACTGGAGGTTGGTCAGGCCGGCGCCGTACCGGGAATCAGGGAGGAAGAGGTTCCACAGGCCCCGCGAACGGGCCTCGGCCTTCAGCTCGGCCGTGATTGGCGGGCGCGCCCACGGGTCGCCGGCGGCGGCGACCTGCTCGGCGTGCACCGGCTCGGCCGGGTACACGCACTCGGTGAGGAAGGCTGCCAGCCGGTCGCGCAGCTCGACGGTACGGGCGTCGTACGCGAAGTCCATCATTTGCCCCTGACCGCGTGCAGACCGTGCTCGACCAGCGGGGCCACCAGCTCGCCGATCCGGTCGAAGCCGCCGCCGAGCGTCTGCCCGAGGGTGTGCCGGTAGTGGATGCCCTCGCAGATCACCGCGAGCTTGAAGCAGCCGAGCGCCACGTGCCAGTGCAGCGGGCCGACGTCGACGTCGCTGCGGCGGGCGTACCGGTCGATCAGCTCGGCTCCGGTGGGGAAGCCGGCGCGCGGGCCGAGGCCGTCGGCGACCGGGTTGCCGTCGGCGGCGTCGCTGTCGCCGAGCATGTCCCAGTAGGTCAGCAGCAGCCCCAGGTCGGCCAGCGGGTCGCCGAGGGTGGCCATCTCCCAGTCGAGCACCGCCCGGACGGCGACCGGGTCGACCGCGGCGAGGAGATTGTCCAGCCGGTAGTCGCCGTGCACGATCCGGCCGGCGTTCGCGCCCTCCGGCACGCTGCCGGCGAGCGCGTCGCGCACCTCGTCGATGCCGGGCAGCGGGCGGCTGCGGGACCGGTCGAGCTGGCCGGCCCAGCGGCGTACCTGCCGGGCCAGGTAGCCGTCGGGGCGGCCGAAGTCGGCCAACCCGACCGCGGCCGGCTCGACCGTGTGCAGCGCGGCGAGGGTGTCCATCATCGCCATGGCCAGGTCGCGCCGCTGCCCGGCGGTGAGCGGGTCGGTCTGTGCCCGGGTCCGGTAGACCTCGCCGTCGACCTTTTCCATCAGGTAGAACGGCGCGCCGATCACCGTGTCGTCGGGGCAGAGCAGCAGCACGGCGGGGACCGGCACCTCGGTGGGGGCGAGCGCGGCGATCACCCGGTGCTCCCGGGCCATGTCGTGCGCGGTGGCCAGCACGTGCCCGAGCGGCGGGCGGCGCAGCACCAGCTCCCGGTCGCCGCTGCGCAGCAGGTAGGTCAGGTTGGACTTGCCTCCGGCGATCAGCCGCGCGGTCAGCGGCCCGGCCGCCAGCTCGGGCCGGTGCGCCGCCAGGTACGCGGCGAGTCGTTCGAGGTCGAGGCCTCCCGGGGCCGAACCGGTCGAGGGTGCGTCGACGGCCGGATCGGTCATCCGATTAGTTGATGGCAGCTCAGCTTTCTTGTCAAGGTCGGATTTTCCCGGCGGGACATGGCGCTGCAACCGGGGCGAAATGGTCAACCGGCAGGCTGGAGCCCAGCCTGCCGGCCGTCTCGGCCGGCCCGCCGAGCGGAGGGATCAGACATGCTGCTGAGAGTTCGGGTGACCCTGCCGGACCGGCCCGGCACGCTCGGCCAGGTGGCCCGCACACTCGGCGTGTCCGGGGCCGACATCGTGCAGGTGGTGGTGCTGGAACGGCTCGGTGGCCGGGCGGTGGACGACTTCACCGTGGTGTGGCCGGGCGCGGCGCGGGTGGAACGTCTCCTGGCCGGGCTGGCCGCCATCCCCGGCGTGCACGTGGACGGGGTGTGGCGGGCGATCGGCGCGCCGACCACCGGCGGCCAGGACGCGGAACTGCTCGCCCAGATCGCGGCGAACCCGACCGACGGGATCGCCACCCTGGTGGACGCGGTGCCGGGGCTGCTCGCCGCGGACTGGGCGGTGGCCGCGGTCGTACCGCTGGACTGGGCGTCCCGCGGCGGTGCGGGTGCGGCCACCGTCGGGCACGCGAGCTGGCGGACGCCGACCCCGCCCGGGCTGCCGGAGGTGACCCCGCTGCGGGCTCGGGCGATGGCCGGCCCGGACGGCCGGCACCACGCGGTCGCCCCGTTCGGGCGCGCCGGCCTGGTGCTGGTGGTGGCGCGGGACCGCACCGAGCCGCTCACCGCCCCGGCGTTCCACGCCACCGAGGTGGACCGGCTCGCCCAACTGGTCCGCGCCAGCGCGGTGATCCTCGGCGACCGGCTCGATCTGGTCGGCGCGCCGTCGGTGACCAGCGTCACGTGACGGGTGCCCGCCGCGTCACCGCCGGGCAACGGACCCGTAACAGCGGCGCGGCAGGGTCTGGTGGTGGGGGAAAGGAGCAGACATGGCGCTGTGGCGGATCCGAGCCACCGTGGAGGACCGGCCGGGATACCTGTCGGTGCTCACGGCGAGCCTCGCGTTGCGCGGGGTCAACATCCTCACCGTGCAGGTGCACACCACCGAGGTGGGCGCGGTCGACGACTTTTTGGTCGACGCGCCCGACCAGCTCACCGAGGCCGATCTGCGGGCGGCCGTCGAGCGGGGACGCGGCCGGGACTGCTGGGTGGCGCGCAGCGAGGCGCGCGGCCTGGCCGACCAGCCCACCCGGGTGCTCGGCCTGGCCACCCGGCTGGTCCGGGACCCGGAGGCGGCCGGCGAGGCGCTGCGTGGCCTGCTCGGCGCCGACTCGGTGGCCTGGCTGCCGACGCCGGCCGGCCCGCTGGGCGGGGTGGGCGCGAGGACGATGCTGCTGGCCGACCCGTCGGGCGGGTCGTACGAGCTGTGCCGCCGCGAGCCGAGCTTCACGCCGGCCGAGTACGCCCGCGCCCAGGCGCTGGTGGAGCTCGCCGCCACGGTCGCCCGGCGCGACGCCGACCGGGTGACCCTGGTGCTGCCCGACTCGGCCGGGGTGCTGGTCCGGCCGGCCACCGCAGACGACCTGCCGGGGGTGCTGGAGCTGCACGAGACCTGCTCGGCGCGGAGCCGGCAGCGGCGCTACCTGAGCGGCGCCCGGCCGTCACCAGCCCGGTTGCGGCGGCTGCTGGAGCCGGCCGGCGGGCTCACCCTGGTCGCCACGGCCGACTCCGGCGGGGAGGCGGAGCCGGTCGTGGCGCTGGCCAACCTGCTCGGTGAGGGGGACTTGGCGGAGGTTGCGCTGCTGGTCCGCGACGACTGGCAGCGGCGCGGCCTCGGCTCGGCCCTGCTGCGGCGGCTGCTCGGGCACGCTGAGCGGGTCGGCTACGCCGCCGTGCTGCTGCACGTGCACGCCGCGAACACCCCGATGCTGCGCGCCGTACGCCGGCTGGACCGGCCGACCTCGGTGGACCGGGACGGCAGCGTGCTGACCGTGACGGTGCCGCTGCGGGCGCGCCGGGCCGAGGTGACTCGGCCGGCCGACGCGGCCGTACGACGGTCGCCCTGACTGGACGGTCGCCCACGCGCCGGGTGCCGCAACGGCGCGGTACACCGACGTCGGGCGGGTGACCGGTACCGGCGCCGACCTGGCGCCACCTGGCCGACCTCCGGTGCGGGGGACGGCGACCCGGCAGGGCCCCCGGTGCGGGGGCCCTGCCCGGGTCGTCAGGTCGTCGGGTAGCTGCTGTAGTCGGGGAAGTTGCCGTAGAGCCGGCCGTCGCCGCCCACGGTGACCGCCTGCACGAGCAGGTCGCCGCCGACGAACGCGCCCTTCCAGGACGCGCCCCGGCCGCCGAACGGCTCCTCCCGGTCGCCGCGCGAGCGGGGCTTGTTGATGCCCACCTTGAACGCCTGCAGGTCGACGGCGAGCTTGCCGGCCAGCTCCTCGTCGTCGCAGGCGAGGGAGGCGACCAGCGCGCCGTTGGAGGCGTTCATCTGCGCCAGCAGCTCGTCGGTGGTGTCCACCACGACGATGGTGTCGACCGGGCCGAACGGCTCGGCGTGCATCAGCCGGGACCGCCCCGGCGGGGCGAGCAGCACGGCCGGCGCCACGTACGCGGAGGTGTCCTGCCCGTCGAGGAAGGGCGCCCCATCGAGCTTGCCCCGGTGCAGCGGCACGGCGCCGCCGCGTACCGCCTCGTCGACCTTGCGGCGCAGCTCATCGGCCTTGGCGGAGCTGATCAGCGGGCCGAAGTCCAGCTCCGGCAGCGGGTCGCCGGCCGACCAGTCGGCGCCGACGGCCAGCGGGTGTCCGAAGCGTACGGAGCGGACGACCGGCAGGTACATGTCGAGGAACTCGTCGACCAGGTCCCGCTGGACCACGAACCGCGGGTACGCGGTGCAGCGCTGCTTGCCGTACTCGAAGCCCTTCTTCAGGTGCGCGGCGAGCAGGTCCCACTGGGAGAAGTTCCAGATGCCCCAGGCGTTGAGGCCCTCCTGCTCGATGAAGTGCCGCTTGTCGGAGTCCAGCAGCGCCGCGGCCACCTTGCCGCCGTTGGACCGGCCGCCGACGAACGCCACCGCGCCGATCTCCGGGGCGCGCACCAGGACCTCGGAGAGTTCCTCGCCGCTGCCGGAGACCAGGGTGGCGGGCAGCCCGGCGCGGCGCATCAGGGCGTGCGCCACGGTGAGGCAGACCGCGCCGCCCTGGGACGGGGTCTTGGCGATCACCGCGTTGCCGGCGAGCAGCTGCACCAGTTCGGCGTGCACCAGCACGCTCATCGGGTAGTTCCAGGAGGCGATGTTGCTGACCGGGCCGGGCAGCGGTTCGCGCCCATCGGCGAGCATCCGGTCGATCTCCTGCACGTACCAGCGCACGCCGTCCAGGGCGCGGTCGACATCGGCGCAGGCCAGCCGCCACGGCTTGCCGATCTCCCAGACCAGCAGCATGGCGAGCAGGTCACGGTGGGCGGTGAGCGCGTCGAGGGCCTCGGTGACCCGGGCCTTGCGGTCGGCGAGCGGGGTCCGGGCCCAGTCCCGGTGGGCGGTGGCGGCGTGCGCGACGGCCCGGCGCGCCGCGTCGGCGTCGAGCCGGGCCAGGTTCACCAGGACGGTGTTGTCGACGGGGGTGCGTACCGGGGTCGGCGCGCCGACCGCCTGCCACCCGCCTTCGATCAGGTTGTGCAGGGTGGCGGTGCCGCCCGGCGTGGTGCCGAAGGCTTCCGGCGTGGCGGCCACCGCGCGGGCGAGGGTGTCGGACCAGGAGGTGCCGTCGGCGAGTCTGAGAGCCATCGCGATCTCCTCAGGGTTGTCCAGGGAGCGGCGGCGTCGATGGCACCGCTGGTGAGGCGTACTGTCCCGCGCGATCGAGCGCGCGGGCAACCGTACGCTCGTATGCCAGGACGCCGGGTCCACCGGTTGGCGCCGGCTATGGTCGTCCCGCATTGGCTTTCACCTGGGAATACGTAGGCATTCTATCGAAAGTAATCGATTATGTGATCCACGTCCGGCGGCCCGGCGGCCGGGTTGTCCGTCAATGCCCGCCGGGGTTCAGCCGCGCAGTGCCGCGATCGCCTCCGCCGTCGTGCAGACCGTGCCGAGCCGGCGGAAGACGTAGTCGACCGCGAACTCGTGCGCGTATTCGTCCAACCCGGACATCGCGTCGTGCGGCAGCACCACCCGATAGCCGATCTCGTCGCCGATCCGGGCGGTCTGCTCGACGCCGAAGTTGGTGACCAGCCCGCCGATCACCAGGGTGTCCACCCCTCGGGCGCGCAGCGTGGCGTCCAAGCCGGTCTCATGGAAGGCGCCCCAGCTGTGCTTGACCACCAGCACGTCGCCGTCGCGCGGCGCCGCCTCGGGAAGCACTTCGCTCCCCGCAGGCTGCGGCTCGGCGCCGGGCCGGTCGACCCTGACCACCACGACGGTGGCTCCGGCGGCGCGGGCCGCCTCGGCAAGCGCGACGCACCGGTCGACGACCTCGGCGCCGGTGTGCGGGGCGGTGGGCAGGTCCACGATGCGACGCTGGAGGTCGATCAGGACGACCGCGGTGCGGTGGGGGTTCAGAGCATCCACTTCAAGATCGTATGCAGCGCCTGTCGTTTCGTGGCTCCGCCGGTCCGGTCAGTCCCCACAATGACGGAACCGGCCGCCGGAAGGTCCGACGGCCGGTTCCCAGGTAGCGCGGAGGTCAGCTGGTGAAGGTGACCTTGTCCCGGCGACGACGCAGGGTCATCAGCACGACGCCGCCACCGATGAGTAGAACGCCGGTGAGCGCGATGCTGGTCGCGGCCACGCCGGTGAGCGGCAGACCACCCTCGCTGCCACCGCCGGCACCGCCACCCACCGAGGTGCTCGGCGAGACCGAGGTGCCGCCGGTGGGGGTCTCCGACGTGGAACCGGACGGCGACTCCGAGGCCGACGGCGACTCGGAGGCCGACGGCGACTCGGAGGCCGACGGCGACTCGGAGGTCGACGGCGACTCGGACGGGGTCGGCGACTCGGAGGAGGAGGGCGACGGGGAGGGCGACGGCGACTCTTCGCCGCCGGTGCCGGCGCAGGTGTGGCTCAGGTTGAACTTGTCCGCCGTGCCGCTGATCACCGCGCTGCCGTCGACCAGCGTCCAGCCGGCCGGCGTGAACAGGTACGCGTGGATGGTGCGCCCGTTGTTGCCGCCGGTCGAGTAGAGGTGGTCCGGGTAGGCGTCGGACGCGTCCGGGATCTTCACCTCGACGTTAGTGGTCCCGTCGGTGAAGGTCAGGCTCAGGCTCTCGAAGTTCCCGGACGCGTTGCCGCCGGGCAGGACGAAGTGCCAGCCGTCCTGGTTGTCCGCCCTGTCGGCGAACCGCTCGTCGCTGCACTCCTGCTGGAAACCGGCCGCGGTGGAGGCCTTGTGCGCCGGGTTGAGCGGGATGGTGCTGGACGCCCAAGCGGGGGTGGCGAGAGCGAGGAGGGCCGTGGCGGCGGCTGCGGTGAGAGCCGCGCGCGCCACGTGCCGACGCTGTGGCATGAGGAATCCTCCGAGATGGGGAGAGGTGACGGCACATGATCGCACGCTGGCCCCGAACCGGCGACATCGGACGTTCGGCCTGAGCTGCCGGACCACTTCGGGTGCGTGCCGATGTAACGCGGATCGACGCTCCGACGCAGGACCAGCCACCGATCTCGGACACCTGCCGTTCGTGTTCGAACGATAAGCGCCCAAGATTCGGGGCAACCTGGGGTACGTGTTGCTGACGGTGGGGCACGGGGCGGCCGACCGGGAGCGGTTGGGGGAACTGCTGACCGGTGCGGGGATCGCCCTCGTGGTGGACGTACGGCGGTACCCGGCCAGCCGGACCAACCCGGACGTCCGACGGGAGGCGCTCGAGCGCTGGCTGCCGGAGCGGGGCATCGCCTACCGCTGGGAGCCCCGCCTCGGCGGTCGCCGGCACGTGCGCGCCGGGGAACCGGAGCCGGACACCTGGTGGACGGTCGCCGCGTTCCGGGCGTACGCCGCCTACACCCGGACGCCGGAGTTCGACGCGGCGCTGGACGAGGTGCTGGCCGACGCGGCCCGGGGGACGACGGCGGTGATGTGCAGCGAGAGCGTATGGTGGCGCTGCCACCGGCGGCTCATCGCCGACGTTTCGGCACTCGGTCGGGGGGTGCCGGTGCGGCACCTCATGCCGGACGGCCGGCTCAGTCCGCACCGCCCCGCGGCGGGTGCCCGCCGCCTACCCGACGGCCATCTGGTCTGGGACGGCTGACTCAGTCGGGCAGTTCGTGGGCGAGGAGGTCCATGAGGAGACCGTCGTGCCAGCGCCCGTCCGCGCCGCGCTCGTACCGCCGCATGATGCCCACCGGGCGGAAGCCCACCTTCGCGTACGCGCGGATCGCCGCCGTGTTCGCCGCCGCCGGGTCGATGGTGAACCGGTGATGGCCGTACTCGTCGACCAGGTGCCGGACCAGGGTGCGGATGGCGTCCCCGCCGAGGCCGGCGCCGCGTACCGCCGGGTCGAGGAAGATGTCCAAGCTGGCGTGGCGGTAGTCGGGGTCCGTCTCGGCGTACCACTGGATGGCGCCGACCACCCGGCCGTCGTGCTCGATGGCGTACACGGTCAGGTCGTCGTCGGCCAGGTCGGCGCGGACCGCCTCGGCGAGGTCGTCGCCACCGCGCCACCAGCGCCTCACCTCGGGGGTGGCGCGGATCGCGGCGAGGGCGGGCACGTCCGCGTCCGTCGCCGGTCGCAACGTCACCGCCCGCCCCTGCAGCACGTCAGCCCCGGCTCTCGCCGTGCTCGACGCAGACCGCCGACCAGCCGGTCGGCACGACCTGCACCTTCATCCGGCGGCGGCAGTGGGCGCAGTAGCGCGGCGGCTCCAGCTCGCGCGCCGCCTGGCAGGCCGCGTGCGCGCCGGCGTCGGCCGGCTCACCACAGCGGTCGCACCAGCGCCGCGCCGTCGCGGGCTCGACAAGCTCGGTCACGTCGTCCTCACCAGGTGGGTCTCTACAGGGTCGCCGACAGCGCCTTGACCGGCATCTTCAGCTCGTCCAGCAGCTTCAGGTCGTCGGTCGCCGACCGGCCCAGCGTGGTCAGGTAGTTGCCGACGATGACCGCGTTGATGCCGCCGAGCAGGCCGTCCCGGGTGCCCAGGTCGCCGAGGGTGAGCTCCCGGCCGCCCGCGTACCGGAGGATGGTGCGCGGCATGGCCAGGCGGAACGCGGCGATGGCCCGCAGCGCGTCCTTGCCCTCCACCACCGGACGGTCGCCGAGCGGGGTGCCGGGGCGGGGGTTGAGGAAGTTGAGCGGGACCTCGTGCGGGTCCAGCTCGGCGAGCTGCGCGGCGAACTCGGCCCGCTGCTCCACCGACTCGCCGAGGCCGAGGATGCCGCCGCAGCAGACCTCCATGCCGGACTCCCGGACCATCGTCAAGGTCTCCCAGCGCTCCTCCCAGGAGTGCGTGGTGACCACGTTCGGGAAGTAGGAGCGGCAGGTCTCCAGGTTGTGGTTGTAGCGGTGCACGCCCATCTCGACCAGCTCGTCGACCTGCTCCTGGGTGAGCATGCCCAGCGAGGCGGCGACCTGGATGTCCACCTCCGCCTTGATGGCGGCCACGCCCTCGCGCATCTGCTTCATCAACCGGGCGTCCGGGCCGCGCACCGCGGCCACGATGCAGAACTCGGTCGCCCCGGTCGCCGCGGTCTGCTTCGCCGCCTCGACCAGCGCCGGGATGTCCAACCAGACTGAGCGGACCGGCGAGGTGAACAGGCCGGACTGGGAGCAGAAATGGCAGTCCTCGGGGCAGCCGCCGGTCTTCAGCGAGACGATGCCCTCGACCTCGACCTCCGGGCCGCACCAGCGCATCCGTACCTCGTGGGCGAGTTGGAGCGCGGCGGGCAGGTGCTCGTCGGGCAGGTTCAGCACGGCGAGGACACCGGCCTCGTCGAGGCCGACGCCGTTCTCCAGCACCCGGGTGCGGGCCTGGTCGAGGATCTCTGGCATGTCTCGTACCCTACAAGCCCGGTTGTCGAGGAGAAATCGGCTCTGCGTCGGGGGTGACCAGCGCGTCAACCAGCAGCGCCCGGGCCGGCGGTGGCAGGCTCGGGTCGGCGGCGGCCAGCAACAGGGCGACTTCGACCCCGCGGCGCAGCAGTGCGGCCATCCGGCGCGTCGGATTTCTCATCCGCGGAGCATCGAAGCTGAAGCGAGGTTGAAGTCAACCCCGGAGCGGATCCGCCGGGGCTGCCGAGCCGGGTGGTAATTTCGCCCGGCGGAAGCGCCCGAGGGGCGACGATCGGCGGGAAGGGCGGGACGGTGGCGGACTGGCTGGCGGCGCTCGACCGCCGCGCCGAGCTGCGGGCCAAGGCGGGGCTCACCCGTACGCTCCGCCCGCGCGCGGCCGGCGACGCCGTGGTCGACCTGGCCGGCAACGACTACCTCGGCCTGGCCACCCACCCGGAGGTCACCGCCGCCGCCGCGGCGGCGCTTGCGGCGTACGGGCTGGGGGCCACCGGATCTCGGCTGGTGCGCGGCTCCACCGACCTGCACCACGCGCTGGAGGACGCGTTGGCCGACTGGCTCGGCACCGACCGGGCGCTGGTCTTCTCCTCCGGCTACCTGGCCAACCTCGCCGCCGTCCGGGGCCTGGTGCAGCCGCGTACGCTGCTCGTCTCCGACGCCCACAACCACGCCTCGCTGATCGACGGGTGCCGGATCTCCGGTGCGGAGACCGTCGTGACCCCGCACGCCGACGTCGACGCGGTGGCCGCCGCGCTGGCCGCCGCCCCGGGTCGGCCCGCGGTGGTGGTTACCGAGTCGGTCTTCTCGGTCGACGGCGACCTCGCCCCACTGGCCGCGCTGCACGCCGTCGCCCGCCGGTACGGTGCCCTGCTGCTGGTCGACGACGCGCACGCGCTCGGCGTCACCGGTCCGGCCGGGGCCGGCGGGGTGGTCGCGGCGGGGCTGGCCGGCGAGCCCGACGTGGTGGTGACCGCCACCCTCTCCAAGGCGCTCGGGGGCGCGGGCGGCGTGGTGGCCGGGCCGGCGGAGTTCGTCCGGCACCTGGTGGAGACCGGCCGCACCTTCATCTTCGACACCGCGCTGCCCCCGGCGGTCGCGGCCGGCGTGCTGGCCGCGGTGCGGCTGGCCCGGGCCGGCGACGAACTGCGCGCCGAGCTCGCCGAGCGGGCTGCCCTCGCGGTACGCCGGCTGGGCGGGGCCGGGCTGGACGTCTCCGCGCCCGACGCGGCGGTGGTGTCGGTGACCGCGCCCGGCCCGGAGGCGGCGACCGCGTGGGCGGCCGACTGCCGGGACCGGGGCGTGGCGGTGGGCTGCTTCCGGCCGCCGTCCACGCCGGACAGCCGCTCCCGGCTCCGCCTGACCATCGGCGCCGGGGTGGCGCGGGCGGACTTCGGCCGGGCCCTGGACGTCATCGTGGAGTGCGCACCGTGAGCGCGAGGAGTGAGCCGGGGTTGCGAGCCCCGCAGTCGCGAACCGAGAGCGGCACCGTGAGCGCGAGGAGTGAGCCGGGGTTGCGAGCCCCGCAGTCGCGAACCGAGGTGGCCTCATGACGACTGGTTGGACCGGGCCGGTGCTGGTGACCGGGACGGACACCGAGGTGGGCAAGACGGTGGTGACCGCGGCGATCGCGGCCGCCGCGCAGGCCGCCGGGCTGCGGGTGGCGGTGGTCAAGCCCGGCCAGACCGGTACGGCGACCGGCGAGCCCGGCGACGTGGACTCGGTGACCCGGCTGGCCGCCCCTTTCACCGGCCGGACCCTGGCCAGCTATCCGGACCCGCTCGCCCCGCTGGCCGCGGCCCGGGTCGCGGAGCTGCCGCCGCTGGAGCTCTACACCGCCGTCGACGCGATCCGCGAGGAGACCGACAAGCACGATCTGGTGCTGGTGGAGGGGGCCGGCGGGCTGCTCGTACCGATGGGGCTGCGGCCGTCGGGTGAGCCCTGGACGGTGGCCGACCTGGCGGTGTCGCTGGGCGCGCCGGCCGTGGTGGTGGCCCGCGCCGGGCTCGGCACGCTGAACCACACCGCCCTCACCCTGGAGGCGCTGGACCGGCGGGCGGTCCCCGCCGGGGTGGTCATCGGGGCCTGGCCGGCCGAGCCGGAGCTGGTGCACTGGCTCAACCTGTCCGACCTGGTGCCTAACCTGCTGGGCGCGGTGCCGATGGGCGCCGGCGCGATGGACCCGGGGGTGTTCCGCCGGTCCGCCCCGGGTTGGCTCACCCCCGCCCTGTACGGGGTGCTCGACGACTGGCGGGCCTGGGCCGAGGACGCGAGCTGACCACCTGACTTTCGTCGGTGCCCGGTCCGGCCGGCCGTCGGTACCGTGGCCGCCGTGGAACTGCGCTGGTGGTGGGCGGGACGCCCGGACCCCGACCGCGGGCCGACCGGCCGGCGGTGGGTCGGCGACCTGCTGCTGTGGGCCGCGGTGTCGGCGCCGGTGGCGTACGCCGGGGTCACCCCGCCCTATCCCCGGTACGCGGTGCCGCTGCTGGTCGGGTCGCTGGCGTTGCTCGCCCTCGCGGTGGCGCTCGGCCGGCGGCTGCCCCTGGCGGCGTTGGTGGCGGTGGTGTTCGGCTCGCTGCTCGACGGCAACTTCGTCTTCGCCATCCCGGTGTTCAGTTTTCTCGCGGGGCGGCGCAGCACCGGCACGGGGCGACCGGCAGCGGTCTTCGGCGCCATCGCGGTCGGCGGGAGCGCGCTCAACCTCGGGCTGCTCGGCACCGAGCCGGAGACCTGGTTCCTGCTGGCCTCGGTGCTGCTCTTCGCCGGGGTGTTCCCCTGGCTGCTCGGGCGGCACCGGCGGCAGCAGCGGGCGCTGGCGCAGGCGGAGCGGCGGCATGCCGAGGCGGAGGAGCGTGAGCGGCACAGCGCGGTCGACCGGATCCGGCTGCGGGAACGGGCCCGGATCGCCCAGGAGATGCACGACTCGCTGGGCCACGACCTGAGCCTGATCGCGCTGCGCGCCGCCGCGCTGGAGGTGGCACACGACCTGGCTCCCGCGCACCGGGCCGCGGCCGGGGAGCTGCGCGTCAGCGTGGCCGCGGCCACCGAGCGGCTGCGCGAGATCATCGGCGTGCTCCGGGAGGACCGGCCGGGCTCGCTGCGACCGGCCGGCGAGACCGTGGCGGAGCTGGTGGACGGTGCCCGCGACGCCGGGATGACGGTCGCGCTGCGGGCCGCCGGGGAGGTCGGCCCGCTGCCTTCGCTGGCCGCGCACACCGTCCATCGGGTGGTGCGCGAGGCGCTGACCAACGCCGCCCGGTACGCGCCCGGCGCCGCGGTGACCGTCACCGTCGAGCGGACCGGCGACGAGGTGGCGGTCGGTGTGGTGAACGCGGCACCGCCGGCCGGGCCGCTGCCGGGGCCGACGTCCGATGGCAGCGGTCTGCTCGCCCTGCGCGAGCGGGTCCGCCTCGCTGGCGGGGCGCTCGACGCGGGCCCCCGGGACGGGGGCTTCCAGGTGTCCGTACGGCTGCCGCTGACCGCCGACGCGGCGGCCGGCGCGGAAACCCGGCCACTCCCGGCCGCGGTGCCCGCTGGTGCGGCGTCCGGAGCAGGCGGTGTGGCGCGCCGGACCGACGGCGGGCCGGCCGCGGGCGGTCCCGGCCGAGCGTTGGACGGGCAACCCGGGGAGGAGGCACGGCGGCTGCGGGACGCCCGCCGCCGGGTGCGGCGCAGCCTGCTGATGGCGTTCGGCGCGCCGGCCGTTCTCGGGCTCGTGCTCGCCCTGGTCTACTACCCGCTCGCCACGGCGGGTGCCGTGCTCGATCGGGTCGGGTACGAGCGGCTGCGGGTCGGCGACCCAAGGGACGGCCTCGGGTTGCCCCGCCGGCAGGCGGCCCCGCCGACGGCGGAGGACGACCCCGGGGCATGTGAGTACTACACCGACGGCAACTTCCCCTTCGCGGAGCCGACCTGGCGGCTCTGCTTCTCCGACGGCCGGCTGGTCAGCAAGGAGCGGATCGCGCAGTGACCGACGACCACGGGCACCCCCTGCGGGTGGTGCTCGCCGACGACGAGGCGATGGTCCGCGCCGGGGTGCGCGCCATCCTGGCCGCCGACCCGGCGATCGAGGTGGTCGGCGAGGCCGGCGACGGCCACGCGGCCGTGGAGCTGGTCCGCGCCCGCCGGCCCCGGGTGGCGCTGTTGGACATCCGGATGCCCAGGTGGGACGGGATCAGCGCGGCGGCGGAGATCCGCCGGCTGGTGCCGGAGACCGCCACGCTCATGCTGACCACCTTCGGTGAGGACGACCTGATCGCCCGGGCGCTCGGTCAGGGGGCGAGCGGGTTCCTGCTCAAGTCGGGTGATCCCCGGGAGTTGCTCGTCGCGATCCGGGCGGTGGCCGACGGTGGGGCGTACCTGTCGCCCCGGGTGGCGCGCCGGGTGATCGAGCTGAGCGGCGGGCGGATGGCCCGTCGGCCGCAGGCCCGGGACCGCCTCGCCGGGCTGACCGACCGGGAGCGGGAGGTGCTGGCCCTGGTCGGGGCGGGGCTGTCCAACGCCGAGATCGGCCGCCGGCTGCACCTCGTCGAGGGCACCGTGAAGAGCTACCTGACCAGCATCTTCACCAGACTGGACGTACGCAACCGGGTGCAGGCGGCGATCCTCGCGTACGAGGCGGGGCTGGTGCCACCGGCCGGTTGACCAGCCCCGCCCTCGCTCACGCGTCCCGGCGGCCCAGCGCGTACCGGCCGAGCAGCAGCGCGGCCACCGCCCAGCTGGCGAGCAGCAGCAGCCCCGCCGCCGCCGGGTACGGCTCGGTGTCCCCGGTCAGGAAGTGGCTGCCGGCGACGCCGGGGAAGCCGTCGGCGATCCGAGTGAGCACGGTGATCCCCGGTTCCTGCAGCGACAGCGGCACGATCATCAGCAGCGCGAAGAGCACGGTCAGGGTGAGCACCGCGCCGCGCAGCGCCGCCGCCAGCCCGAGCGCCAGCACGCCGACCAGCGCGAGGTACGCGGCCGAGGCGGCCACGTCGCCGAGGGTTCCGCCGAGCGGGGCGCGACCCCACTCGCCCAGCACCGGCCGGGCGACCGCCGCGCCGACGCCGCCGAGCAGCAGCCCGACCAGGAACGTCACGACGCCGACCACGACCGCCTTGGCCAGCAGCACCCGGCCTCGGGACGGGGTGCAGCGCAGCGTCGTGCGGATGGTGCCGGTGGCGTACTCGCTGGTGACGGCGAACAGCCCGAGAGCGAGGACGACGTACTGGGTGAGTTCCAGCGAGCCGGTCACGATGTCGCCGACCGGCAGGATGCCCGGGTTGACCGTCGGGTCGTCGTCGGTGTTGGCGTTGACGGCGTAGATGGCCAGCTGGGCAGCGGTGGCCGCCATGGTCAGCGCCGCCGCCAGCAGCGTCCACCAGGTGGACCGGACCGACCACAGCTTGGTCCACTCGGCGGCGACGGCACCGGCGAACGGGCCGGTCGTCGGGGCGGTCCGGGACACCGGCCGGGTGGTCGGCGGGACGGTGGGCAGGGTGGTCATCGGGCCTCGTTTCCGGCCGGGCCGGCGGCGTACTCGACGCTGTCGGCGGTGAGTTCCAGGAACGCTTCCTCCAGCGAGGCGGCCACCGGGGTCAGCTCGTGCAGCCGCACCCCCAGCTCGTACGCCAGGTCACCGACCCGGCCGGCGGAGGCGCCGGTGACGGTCAGGCCGTCCGTGTCGTACGCGGTCACGGTCGCCCGCTCGGCGGTCAGCCGGGCGCCCAGCGCGGCCAGGCCGGCCGGTTCGGGGCCGCGTACCCGGACCGACGCGGCCGGGCCGGCGGCGATCAGCTCGGCCAGCGGCGCGTCGGCGACCAGCCGACCCTTGCCGAGCACGATGACCCGGTCGGCGGTCTGCTGCATCTCGCTCATCAGGTGGCTGGAGAGCAGGACGGTCCGTCCCTCGTCGGCGAGGGTCCGGGTGAGCCGGCGGATCCACCGCACCCCGTCCGGATCGAGGCCGTTGACCGGCTCGTCGAGCAGCAGCACGGGCGGGTCGCCGAGCAGCGCGCCGGCGATCCCGAGCCGTTGGCCCATGCCCAGCGACAGTGCCCGCCCCGGCTTGTCGGCGGCGCGCCCGTCCAGCCCGACCAGGTCGAGCACCTCGGCCACCCGGCCGGCGGGGATGCCGTTGCTGCGGGCCATCGCCCGCAGGTGGGACCGGCCGGAGCGGGTCGGGTGGATGCCGGTGGCGTCCAGCAGCGCGCCCACCTCGTGCAGCGGGTGCCGCAGTTCCCGGTACGGCCGGCCGTTGACGAGGGCGGATCCGGCGGTCGGTCGGTCCAGGCCGAGCACCATCCGCATGGTGGTGGACTTGCCGGCGCCGTTGGGGCCGAGGAAGCCGGTCACCTGCCCCGGTCCGATGTCGACGGTCAGGCCGTCGACCACGGTCGCCGTCCCGAACCGTTTCGTCAACGCACGTAGTGTGATCATGCTCCGACGCTAGGCGACGGGCGGGTGGCGGCACCGCTGCCGATCGGCGTCGACTCACCCTGACTTTCGTCAGGCCCGGGCCCGCTCCCCAGGGCGGCTCAGGTCCGGGCCCGCTGCCTCGGGCGGCTCAGGCCCGGCGCACCACGAACGCGTCCGGCATCCGGAAGGTGAGGTTGTCCGGGCACCACGGCGGGCGGACCACGGTCACCCCGTCGAGCAGCGGCGCCGCCTCGGCGACCACCACCGCCGCCTCCATCCGGGCGAGCTGCGCCCCCACGCAGCGGTGCGCCCCGGCCCCGAAGGCGAGGTGCCGGCGGGAGCCGCGCTGCCCCGGCCGGAACTCGCTCGGCGCGGCGACCACCTCCGGGTCTCGGCCGGCCCGGGCCAGCCATGCCACGATGCTGGTGCCGGCCGCGACGGGGGTGCTGCCCAGCGTGGTGTCCACCGCCGCCACCCGTCGCCAGGTGACGATCGGCGGCTCCAGGCGGAGCCCCTCCTCGACCACGTCGGCGACCGGGATCTCGCCGGCGCGCAGCCCGGCGCGGACCGACGGTTCGCCGGCCAGCCGGTGCAGCAGCAGGGTGAGGAACTGCGAGGTGGTCTCCTGGCCGGCGACCAGCAGGAAGAAGAGCGCGCCGACGACCACGTCGGGGGAGTGCCCGGCGTCGCGCAGCCGGGCGGCCAGCCCGCCACCGGTCGCGGCGAACGCACGCAGCACGGTGTGGAACCGGCCGACCTCGGCGGCGAGCGCGAGCTGCCGGTCCTCGGCCAGTGGGGCCCAGAACAGCTCCAGGGCGGCCCGGGCGAAGTCCTTGACCGCGCCGACCGGGGCGTCCGGCAGCTCCACCAGGCGGGCCAGCACCAGCAGCGGCAGGTCGGCGGCGAGTTCGGCGTACAGGTCGACCGGCTCGCCCGCGTCGAGGGCGGCAGCGAGCCGGGCCACCCGTCGCCGGACCAGGTCGGTCAGCCAGGGCTGCTGCGTGGTCACCCGGTTGGGGTGCAGCGCGTCGGCGACGATGCCGCGGATCTCCGGGTGGCTGGCCCCCGAGTTGTTGGCCAGGGTCGGGGGGAGTCGGAACCGGTGGCCGGCGAGGAGCCGCAGGGCGGCCACCGGGACCGGGGTCACCGCGTCGAGGGCGTTGTCCGGCCGGAACGTCGCCGGGTCGGTGAGCAGCTGCCGGACCAGGGCGTGCCGGGTCACCACCAGCTGCGGCACGCCGACGTGGTCGACCACCGTGGCCACGTCGGGCCACCGGCCCTCGACGGACTCCCAGCCCCGGAACAGCACGGGCGTCACGCTAGTGGGCGGCTCCCGGCGGAGCCGGGTTCAGCTCCCACACCGTGGTGTGCTTCACCCGTACGCTCTCCAGCGCCTCCGGCACCGGCACGTCGTAGGCGGCCAACTGGTGGAAGCGCTCGCGGGGCAGGAACGCCCGGCCGGGGTCGCCGACCAGCACCCGGGCCCCGGACCGGGCGGCCCGGAGCAGGAAGCGCAGCATCCGCCGCGCCATCGCCGCGCTGTAGAAGACGTCCCCGGCGAGCACCACCTCGGCGCCGCCGGCATCGTCGTCGAGGATGTCGCCGAGTTCGGCGTCGACGCGTACCCCGTTGGCCTCGGCATTGAGCGCGACGGCCGCGACCGCCCGCTCGTCCACCTCGACGGCCCGCACGGACGCCGCGCCGGCTCGGGCGGCGGCGATGGCGACCAGGCCGGATCCGGTGGCGAGATCGAGCACCCGCCGCCCGGCGACCAGGTCGGGGTGGTCGGTGACGTGCCGGGCGAGCGCCTGCCCGCCGGCCCAGGCGAAGGCCCAGAACGGTGGGGGTTGCGCGCTGTGGAACTCGCCCTCGGTCAGCTCCCAGAGCCCGATGGGCTCGTCGGCCTGGTGTAGCCGCACCTCGGGGACGAAGGCGACCGGGGCGAGCCGGGCGTGCAGCCGGACGAAGGCCGCGGACAGGTCGGACACCGGCTGATTCTGTCGTACGCCTCGGCGCCGCCCGCCGGCGCTCCCAGGCGGGTCGCGGCACAGGCGTGACCGGTTCACCACGGTCGGTGATAGCTTCCCCCCGCGATTGGCGATGCGTGCGAAGACGCCCGGGCTACCGCGTCGAGGGCCGGACGGTCGACGTCAGTCGAGCTGAGCCGGCTCCAGGCCCAGCTCACGGGCGGCCACCAGCCGGACCCACTCGGCGATCTGCCGCCGGGTGATCACGCGCTCGTGCACCGAGAGCTGCACGGCGAGGCCGTCCATCACGGCGCTGATCCGCCACGCCGCGCCCGCCGGGTCGGGGCAGTCGAAGGTGCCGTCGGCGACCCCGTCGGAGATCACCGCGGCGAGGTCCTGCCGCCACCGCAGGTCGAGCCGGCGGGAGAGCTTCTCCAACTCGGGGGTGCGCAGCGATTCCGCCCAGCCGTCGATCCAGATGGACCAGGAGGTCGACCGGCCGGTCGGGGCGTAGAGGCGCAGCATCCGGCGCAGCTTGGTCAGCGGCGGGGCGGAGGAGCGGAGGACCGCGTCGAGCCGGGCCAGATCCTGCTCGACGGCGTACGCGAACGCCTGCGCGAGCAGCCGGTCCTTGGTGGCGAAGTGGTAGAAGACCAGCGCCTGGCTGACCCCGGCGGCCTCCGCCACGTCGGCCGTGCGGGTGTTGGCGATTCCACGTTCCGCGATCACGTCACAGGCCGTGCGGAGCAGGGCATCCAGGCGGATCTCGGCGGCGCGTCTCGTCACGATCGCTACCGTAGCCCATGGGTTTGACCACGGGGAGTTACCGACGCGGCCGGTCGTACGGCCAACAGTCGGAAGCCGGACAGTCCCGGCCGGCGTGTCGCCGAGGTGATCCTTGCCGCCCGGCTCCGGCGCCAGGCACCTGCCTCCTAGGAAGCTCTGCGGGCGGCGTGGCCTGTCACCCGGACGCGCCCGGAAAGGGACCCGATTTGGCAACCGTTCCCCGGCTCGGCTAAAGTTCTCATCCGTCGCCGGGTAACACCGGGGGCACGCGGACGTAGCGCAGCTGGTAGCGCATCACCTTGCCAAGGTGAGGGTCGCGGGTTCGAATCCCGTCGTCCGCTCGGAGCTGCCGCCAGGCATGTCGGGGGCAACCTCGGTGGAGTGGCCGAGAGGCGAGGCAACGGCCTGCAAAGCCGTGTACACGGGTTCAAATCCCGTCTCCACCTCGGCAATAGACGAGGGCGATTGGCGCAGTGGGAGCGCGCTTCCTTGACACGGAAGAGGTCACTGGTTCAAACCCAGTATCGCCCACCACCTCGATGAGCAGAAGGCTCGTCACCGGACACCGGTGACGAGCCTTCCTGTTTCTCCGGCCCGTCAGCCACCGCTCACGCCGACGCGGTCAGCAGCGCCTCCGCCACCGCCGTCCGGCTGCTCAGCAGGGACCGGCCCTGCCGGTGCGTCACCACCAGGCCGGCCGCGCGCAGCGCGGTGAGGTGCTGCGACACGCCAGCCGGGGAGAGGCCCGTGTGCCGGGCCAGCTCGGTGGTCGACCGCGGCGCGTCCAGCGCCGCGAGCAGCCGGGCCCGCCCCCGCCCGAGCACGGCGCCGAGCGCGTCCGGCGCCGTCGGCGGGCAGGCCCACAGCGCACCGAGGCCCCGGGCCGGGTACGCCAGCTGCGGCACGTCCCCGGCGGCGATGCTGAGCACGGACGGCCAGACGAAGACCGACGGCACCAGGACCAGCCCGCTGCCGTCGGGCACGTCCGGAGCGGTGCAGTGCCGCTGGCTGATCAGCAGGGCGTCGCCCTCCCAGCGGACCCGCTCGTGCAGGTCATTGAGGAGCCCGGCCGCGCCGTCCTCGGCCAGCCGGCGGGCCCGCCGGAACACCTCCGCCTCGAGCAGGGCCCGGATCTGGGGCCAGTCGCCGGCCAGGCCCAGCCGCCAGTACGCCTCGATCTCGTCGGCGAGCCGGTGCAGCCCGTCCTCCGGGTCGGCGTAGAGCGCGGACAGCGCCGGTGGCCGGGGGCCGGGGTAGAGGTCCAGGTGGGCGCGGACAGTCCCCGACGGGGTGCCGCGCAGCGCGGCCAACTCCTGCCCCAGGTCGGGGGCCAGGCCGGCGGGCGGCGGGGTGAGGAAGTCGGCCAGGTAGCCGGGCGCGGGCGGGACGAGGTGCCACAGCAGGCGGTCCGGGCCGATCAGGTCCGCCTCGGCCAGGCGCGGCCGGACCCGATTCACCCAGGGCAGGTGGATCGCGTGCTGGCCGGGGTCGCGGAGCACCCGCACACTGGCGACGGTCTCCCAGAGGCAGGAGAGCGCGAACCGGACCCGGGCCACGGCGCCCGCCGACAGGCCGATCGCGACCATGCCCCCTCCTTCGTTTCAGCTGGGACTGAAACATTACGGCGGCCGGCGGCGCGGACCCAGACTGACCGGGTGAACGATCACCACAGTCGAGCCCTGCACTTCCGTTCCCTGCATGTCCCCGGCGAGCCGCTGGTACTGGTCAACGCCTGGGACGCCGCCAGCGCCCGGATCGTCGCCGCCGCCGGCGCCCGGGCGGTCGCCACCACCAGCGCCGGCGTCGCCTGGAGCCTCGGCGCCCCGGACGGCGACGCGCTCGGCCGCGCCGCCGCCGTCGACCTGGTCCGCCGGGTCGTCGCGGCGGTGCCGCTGCCGGTCACCGCCGACATCGAATCCGGGTACGGCGACACCGCCGACGAGGTCGCCGTGACCATCGAGGCGGTGGTCGCGGCGGGCGCGGTCGGGGTGAACGTCGAGGACGCCTGGCACGACGGGGAGGCGCCGCTGCGCCCGGTCGACGAGCAGTGCGCCCGGCTGGCCGCCGTCCGATCCGCCGTGGACCGGGCCGGGGTCCCGTTGTACGTCAACGCGCGCGTCGACACCTTCCTGCGGGGCGCCGGTGGCGTCCCGGAGACGGTGGCCAGGGCCAAGGCCTACCTGGCCGCCGGCGCCGACGGGGTGTTCGTGCCGGGCACGGTGGACCCGGCGACGGTGGCCGCCCTGGTCGAGGCGATCCCGGCCCCACTGAACGTGCTGGCCGGGCCGGGCGCCCCGGCGGTGCCGCAACTGGCGAAGCTGGGGGTGGCCCGGGTCAGCCTCGGCTCCGCGGTCGCCGAGGCCGCGTACGCGGTGGCCCGCCGGGCCGCCGTCGAGGCGTTGGCCACCGGGACGTACGGCGCGCTGGCCGACACCCTCGACTACGGCACGCTGAACGAGCTGATGCGCGGCTGACCGGGCCGGGAGGGGTGCCGGCCGCGCTGGCCGGCACCCCGTACGCGTATGCCTGGTCCCGGGACGGATCAGTTCCGTCGGTTCCCTCGACGGATCACAGCGGTGGGGCGATGTCCCGGCGCTCGTCGACCCGCCGGTACTCCACCGGCTCGGCCGTGGTGACCACCTCGCGGCGACGGCCCCAGACCAGCGTGGTCATGATCAGGCCGAGGACGCCGGCCGCCATCAGGATCCAGCCGACGACGTCCAGGCTGACCCCGCCGATGTGGGCATTCAGCGCGAAGGTGAGGATCGCGCCGACGGCGATCAGGAAGATGCTGGTACCGATTCCCACGACAGCCTCCTTCGGGGGACGGGTTGTGCTGTCGAGTGCAGTCAGTACCCCGACGGCGACCAGCGCAATCACCAGGCGTGGCGACACGGCCGGACGCGCGGGTGGGGCCTCCCGCGCGACGATCTCGTCATCGGGTACAGTTCTACCCGTCGCCGACGCGAGCCGGCGACAACGCGGACGTAGCGCAGCTGGTAGCGCATCACCTTGCCAAGGTGAGGGTCGCGGGTTCGAATCCCGTCGTCCGCTCGCGATCCACCCCTCGCGGGGCTGGCCGCCGCCGGTGTGTCAACCCCGGCGAGCGCTCGGGCGATTGGCGCAGTGGGAGCGCGCTTCCTTGACACGGAAGAGGTCACTGGTTCAAACCCAGTATCGCCCACCAACGGTTGTCAGCGGACCCGGCGTCAGTCGGCGCCGAGCACGATGACGCTGCCCTCGCCCGCCCGGTAGCTGTCCAACAGCTCCGGCAGGGTGGCCGGGCCCGCGTGGTCCAGGCACAAGACCGGGCGTAGCCCACCGCCGGCGACCTCGCCGTCCTCAGTCATCGCGGGGCGATGATCCGGCCCGGGGAGAAGCCCTGGGTAGGCGGCGAGGGCGTCGACATCGATGTCGATCTCGCGGTAGAGGACGGTCACCTGGCCCCCGTCGATCGTCTCGTTGGCGACGTTCGCGGCGGACCGCTGGAACTCCACACCGTGTTCGGCGAGGTTCTCGGCCATCCTTTGTGGTCGGGTCACCAGCCGGACACCCAGGCGCGAGCCGGTCAGCTCGACCGTGGCCCGCAGGTCGTCGGGCAGCAGGTAGAAGACTCCCTCCTCGCCCTCATGCCCGTAGCCGAACAGGTCACACGCCACCCGTTCGTCGGGGCCGCCACGGGTGTCGAGGCCGAGGACGATGTTCAGCTCGTCGGGCCCCGCGGGCGGGACCGCGGCGATCCACATCCGCGCAGAGTCGTCACCGCAGACAATGTTCATGCTGGGAAGTTAACCACCGGCCCACCCGGCGACAGTCGGCACCGCAGCGGACCCGCGCCGCGACGCCGTGGCGCGGGTCCGCTGCCACCCTCTAGCTCACCGGGACCGCCTCGCGGGCGGGCGCCGGCTGCTCCTCCTTCTCCTCGGCCACCTCGCCGTGCGACAGCGTGGGCAGCCAGTTGAGCCAACTCGGCAGATACCAAGCCCGGTCGCCGAGCAGCTTCATGGTCGCCGGCAGCAGGACGGCGCGCACGATGGTGGCGTCGATCAGGATGGCCACCGCCAGGCCCACCCCCATCTGCTTGAAGCTGAGCAGCGACATGGTGCCGAACACCGCGAACACCGCCACCATGATCAGCGCGGCGTTGGTGACCACGCCCGCCGATGCCTTGATGCCGTGGGTGACCGCGCGCTCCGTGGACATTCCGCTGTCGTACGCCTCGCGGATCCGGCTGAGGATGAAGACCTGATAGTCCATCGACAGTCCGAACAGGATGACGAAGAGGAACAGCGGCAGCCAGTTGACGATCGCCCCCGGCGTGAAGCCGAGCAGGTCCGCGCCGTGCCCGTGCTGGAACACGAGCACCAGCACACCGTAGGCGACGGCCACCGACAGCAGGTTGAGCACGATCGCCTGGATCGCCACCATGATTGACCGGAAGCTGCTCAGCAGCAGGAAGAACGCCAACAGCAGCACGAACACGAGGACCAGCGGAGCGGTGCGGGACATCTGCCGGTTGAAGTCCACGGTGGCGGCCATGGCGCCGGTGACGTACGCCTGCGTGTCCGGCTGCGCGCCGACGGTCTCGGGCACGATCGTCTCCCGCAGCGCCGCCACCGACTTCCGGCCCTGCTCGCCGTAGCCGATGCTCAGCGAGACCGTGGCCACCGTCTTGGCCGGATTCACCTGCACGCTCACCGGTTCGTGCGCCACGCCCGTGGCCAGCGCCCGATCCTTCAGCCGCCCGATCGCCTCCTGCATCGCGGGGCTGGACACGTCCGGCGCTTGGACCGCCACGGTGGCCGGCTCGTTGCCGCCCGGGAAGGCCCGGTCGATCGCCTTGAACGTGGCCGCGATCGGATAGTCGCCCTGCAGGTCGTCGATGCCGGGCTGGCCGAGCCGCATCCCGACGGCGGGCACCGCCAGCGCGACGAGCACGCCCACGGTCAGCACGGTGGACAGCCACGGACGGCGCAGCACGCCGGTGAGGATGACGTTCCACACCCGGCCGCCACCGGCCCGGCCGCCCAGCCGCCGCGCCCAGGTGACCCGGCCACGGGTGACCACCCGGACGATTCCGTGGATCACCCGGGCGTCGACGGCGTCGCCGAACACCGCCAGCGTCGCCGGGAGCACGGTCACCGAGGCCACCATGGCGGTCAGGACGACCAGGATGGTGCCCTGCGCGAAGCCCATGAACACGCCGTGGTCGGTGAGGAACATGCCGGCCATCGCCACGATCACGGTGACGCCGGAGATCAGCACCGCCCGGCCGGAGGTGGCCGCGGCGATCTCCAGCGCCCGCTCCTTCGACCGTCCCTTGGCCCGCTCCTCCCGCTCCCGCCGCACGTAGAACAGGGAGTAGTCCACGCCCACGGCCAGCCCGATCAGCAGCATCAGGTTGGTCGTCGTGTCGGCCACGTGCAGCACCTTGCTGGCCAGGGCGAGCAGGCCGGTGGCGGCGAAGAACGCGGTCATCGACACCCCGAGCGGGATGAGCATGGGAAGCAGGGTGCCGAAGGCGATCAGCAGGATGATCGCGGTGATCGGCAGCGACAGCGCCTCGGCCCGCTGGAAGTCCTCGTTGACCGCCACGCCGGCCAGCCGCTGCATGCTGGCCGCGCCCGCCTGCTCCAACCGCAGGTCGGGGTGCCGGGCCTGGACGCCGGCGACCGCGTCGAGGACCGGCTGGACCCGCTCGTCCGCGGTGTCGCCGGCGCCGGTCATGTCGAACAGCACCAGCGCCGTGGTCCCGTCGGCGGTCCGCGGCGCCGGCGTGGCCGGGTCGTACGGCGTGCGCAGGTGCTCCACCTGGCCGGTGGCCTGGACCGCGCTCGCGACGTCCCGCACCGCTTGGCAGAACTCGAGGCTGTCCACGGTGAGCCGCCCGTCGCGGGCCTGGACCAGCACCATCTCACCCGCCACGTCCGGGAAGCCGGCCTCGTCGATGATCTGCTGGGCCCGCCGCGAGTCGCCGTTCTGGCCCTCGTAGCTCTTCATCGGGGTGGTGCCCACCGCGTTGCCGACGACGGTGGTGAGCACCACGAACGCCAGCCAGAGCAGAATCGCCCACCACCGATGACGTGCGCTCCACCCGCCGACACGGGCAGCCACACTCTTCGTTTCCCTGGCCCGTTCCCTGGTCAATGTCGGCCTCCGCCGTCTTTGATGAACGCCTGTTGTGGTCTGCGCGCCCCACCACGCGCGTCGTCGCCAGTTCGACCGCCGCTCGTCCTCGTGGTGTACGCCGTCGAGCTCCGGCGATCGACTGAAGCAACCGGTCCTTGAGGCCGCCTCGACGCCGTCCACAGCAGCCGCCGTCCCGGGACGGACGGCGGCCTGCGCGGTCACCCTCGCCCCAGCCCCACCGTGCGCCCGGCCCGCCCGTGCATCGCGGTTGTCTTCGGGTACGGACCCTCGTCGCTTTCGGATCTTGGGCGGTTTCCGTTCGGGGGACGGTAACTGCCCACGATGCGCAGACGCCGCTGGCCGGCGCCCTTTCCAGGCGCCGGCCAGCGGCGTTGTGCGGTTGTGACGGGTGCTATGCGACGAAGCGGGTACGGCGCCGGCGGGCCAACAGGTAGCCGGCACCGCCGAGCAGCAGCAGGACCGCACCGATGCCCGCCACGGTGGCGGTCTTCGAGCCGGTCACCGGCAGGCCCCCACCGTCGCCGCCGGCGCCGGGACCGGACGGGCCCGCGCCGGGTGCACTGCCCGTCGGGCTCGCGCTCGTACTGGGGGTGGCGCTGGCGGTCGGGCTCGCGGTGGCCGTCGGGCTCGCGGTGGCCGTCGGGCTGGCGGTCGGGGCGACCAGGTTGGCGTACACGAAGTTGATCGGCCGCGGTGTGCTCGGCAGCGGCAGGTCACGGGGTGCGAGCGTGAGAGTGGATCCGCTGCCGCGTACCGGCTCGTCGCCCTGACCGTCGTTCTTCGCGAGCTGCTGGACGCCGCCCAGCTCGTCGGCCCACGCCTTGCTGGCCCAGCGGAAGACGACGCTGGTGACTTTGTCGGCGCGAGCGTCCGTCGCCGTCACGATGACATCCCCGGCCGGCGCCAGCGTGGCGTGGGCGGCGAGCTCGTCGTCGAACTCGCACCAGGCGATGTCCAGGTTGCTGTCCTTGGTGTACCAGCAGTTGTCGTACTTCGTGAGCAGGTCGAGGTCGTCGAACGCCCGCACCTGCACGACGACGCCCTTGACCGGTGCGTCGCCCAGGTTCGTCACGCCGAGCGAGGCCGGTACGACCTCGCCGGGCTTGACCGGGTACTTGATGTTTCTGCCGGTGTCCGGGTCGCGCTCGGTGACGGCGGCGAGCGTGGCGGTGTCCGGCGCGGCGACGGCCGGGGCCGGCAGGGCGGCGACACCTGCGGCGAGGACGGCAGTGCTCAGGGCTAACCGGGCGGTAACGCGTGCGGACATGTGAACCCCCGTGGGTTGGCGACCGCAAGACCTTACTGATCGAGATCTCCGTCAGGTGTACCGACCAATGCCTCGAAGTCGTTCAGTTCGCGACAAGTGGTATCAGGAAGTGATCCGCATCACTCTCCCCGCAACTCGAAACGCCGCTGGCCGGCACCCGTCTAGGGGTGCCGGCCAGCACGTGTTCACGTTCTTCGCTTGTCAGCTGTGGTGCTCGGCTGTTTGGGTCAGCTGTTCCAGTGCTGGGCGACCAGGTCAGCGGCCTGCTGCTCCCACTGGGCGTAGGCGTCCGGGTAGGCCGACACCTGCACCGTCTGCGCGGCCTTGGTCAGCGGCATGTCCTGCCACCCGTCGACCTGCTTCAGACCCTTCTCAAACGCCAGGGTCGCGTACTCCGGGTCNGTCAGGCTTGATCCCTGCGCCGGGCACGGTCGCCCCCAGCCCCGTCGTGTGCCTTCGCCGCCCGTGCGTCGCGGTCTTCCTTTCTGGTACGACCCGCTGCCGAGTTGGCCGTGGGCGCTGCTGCGCCAGTGCGCGCTTCGGGATCTTTGATGGTTCCGGTCAGCGCTGACGGCGGCGTTCAGGATGCGGAGATGCTGCTGGCCGGCACCCGTCTTGGGTGCCGGCCAGCGGCTTGTGCGTGTTCTTCAGTTGGTCAGCTGATCAGATGGGTCAGCTGTTCCAGTGCTGGGCGACCAGGTCAGCGGCCTGCTGCTCCCACTGGGCGTAGGCGTCCGGGTAGGCCGACACCTGCACCGTCTGGGCGGCCTTGGTCAGCGGCATGTCCTGCCACCCGTCGACCTGCTTCAGACCCTTCTCAAACGCCAGGGTCGCGTACTCCGGGTCGGTGATCTGCTCCGGCGTACCCCAACCACTGGACGGGCGCTGCTGGAACAGGCCCAGCGAGTCATGGTCATTCTTGTCGCCGAGGTGGCCCAGGTTCTCCAGCTTCGACTCCTGCAGACTCGTGGCGATCGAGATCACCGCGGCCCGCTCCGGCAGACCGGCCTTCTTCGTCGCGGCGATGATCGCCTTCGCATTCGCGGTCTGCTCGTCGTTCAGGGTGATCTTCGACTGGGCGCCCTGCACACCATGCGGGATCAACTTGCCCATGTCGACGGTCGGCTTGTCGGCCTGCACGGCCGCCACCGGCTTGGCAGCGGTGACCGGGGCATCCGCGTGGGCGGCGATCGGACCGGCGAACACACCACCGGTGAAAGCCAGACCAGCAACACCAAGAACACTCTTACGCAGCATCGAATTCATGACGAAAGCTCCATTCGGGGGTTGGCGCACACACCGCCCATGGGGATGAGCAGGGCGCGCAAGCACCGTCAGGCGCTCAAACAAAGCGGGGAAAGTCTTTCGACCGGCTAGCTCGCGGGGCAACGGGGGTTCGCCTCTTCGCGGCGCCGGGACCATGTCCAACGACCGGCGGCCCGCCAACATTCCGGGCCCGACCACCCCACCACACGGGGGCATCGGTCGCGTGGTTCATGTGCAACGACCGGGGCCCGCCATCATTCCGGGCCTGGCCACCCCGGCTCGCGGGGCGCCTTCCTCGGCCGTGCACCGTGTTCAACGACCCCCGGCCGCCAGAGATTCCAGGCCGAGGATGCCGACCGTCACCCGCAAACCGGACATCGCCGGCCACAACGCCTGGCGAGCGGCGATACCGCCACGTCCGGCAAACGGAGTCGAACACGGTTCAGCCGGAGCTTGGGAGGTCGGGATGCTCGGCCCGGTCAGCAGCCGCAGCCCGGCCAGGCGGCGGCGGGGCCGGCGAGCCGGGACGGGGCAGACGATCACGCGCAGGGGGCCGCCGGGAGGCCGGAAGCGCCTCGCCAGGGCCACGGGGCCGGGCCGCAGGGGCGAGGCGGGGATCTCCAGGCGCGCCGGCTTCGGCCGGCCGGCGGAGGGTTTCTGCCCTGGGCAGATCCGCTCACCGAGAACGTTGTTCACCGACGGGCCGCGCAGGGGGCAGGGTGGGGCGTATGAGACTGCTGGTGTTGGGCGGGACGGGATTCGTGGGTGGGGCCGTGGTGGCCGAGGCGGCACGCCGGGGCTGGTCGGTGACGGTGTTCAACCGGGGGCTGCACGGTGACGTGCCGGTGGGCGTACGCCGGTTGCGGGGGGACCGGACGGCGCCGGACGGGTTGGCGGCGCTCGCCGGCGGTGCGTGGGACCTGGTCGTGGACACCTGGGACGGCGCGCCCCGGGCGGTGCGGGACGCGGCCCGGGTGCTGGCCGACGCGGTGCCGCACTACGTCTATGTCTCCAGCGGGTCGGTCTATGCCGAGCCGGTGCCGCCCGGCGTGGGCGAGGAGGCGTCGACCGTTGACGCTGCGGCGGACGCGGTCGACGGCGACTATCCGCAGCTCAAGGCGGGCGGGGAGCGGGCTGCGGTCGAGGTGTACGGCGAGCGGGCGTTGCTGGCCCGGGCCGGGTTGATCCTCGGGCCGGGCGAGGACATCGGGCGGCTGCCGTGGTGGTTGCAGCGGATCGCCCGGGGCGGGCCGGTCCTGGCTCCGGGGCCGCGCGACCTGCCGCTGCAGTATGTCGACGCGCGGGACCTTGCGATCTGGCTGCTGGATCGAGGTGCCGAGGGTGTCGGTGGGGCGTACAACGTGGTGAGCCGGACCGGGCACGCGACGATGGGTGAGCTGCTCGACGCGGCCGTCGTGGCGACCGGCGCGGACGCCAGCCTGCACTGGACGGACCCGGAGCCGATCCTGGCCGGGGGCGTGGAGCCCTGGAACGACCTGCCGATCTGGATTCCGTCGGGCCACCCGTATCGATGGTTGCAGGAGCGGGGCGTGGAGCGGGCGTACGCGGCGGGGCTGGTCTGCCGGCCGGTGGCCGAGACGGTCGCCGACACTTGGCGCTGGCTGCGCGCGGTGGGCCAGGTGCCGCCCCGTGCCGGGCGGCCGGTCCGGTCGGCGGTCGGGCTCGACCCGGAGCGGGAGGCGAAGCTGCTGGCCGGCTTTACCCCGACGGCCTGACCTGGGCCGGACTTGCTGGCCGCCGCGCTGTGGAGGCGCGACGCCAGGACCGGGACCGGGCGCGGCGAGGTCAGGCCGGCACCACCGGCAGGTCGAGCACCTCGTCGACGGGGCGGCGCGGGGTGGCGGTGCCGGGCTGGCCGTAGCCGATCCGCATCACCATCTGCGGGGTGCCGAACCGGCCCAGGGACAGTCGTAGCGCCTCCCGCGCCCCGGGCACCTCGATCGGCTGGGAGATCAGCGACACGCTGAGCCCGGCGTCGGTGGCGGTGAGCAGCACCCGTTGTAGGGCCTGGCCGGCGATGACCTGGTCGGCGGCGGTGTTCCCGGTCGAGCCGAGCACGGCGACCAGCGGCTCCGGTTCGAAGTCCCGGCCGGGTGCCCGGTTGCGGCCGCCGAAGCCGCGCTGCGGCAGCAGGTCCTGCGGCTCGCTCGGCGGCCCGCCCGCGGCGGCCGGTACGCCGTCGGGCGAGGGCTCGGCGCGGATCCATTCGGCCCGCTCGGCCGCGTACGCCGGATCGCGTTCCAGGACCCGGTGGGCGCTGCGGGCGACCTCGGCGAGCGCGTTGACCGCGCCGGTGCCGATCACCAGTTCCAGCCAGCACTGCTCGGCCCGGGCGGCCTCACCGAGGCGCCAGCGGGCGTCGGCGGGGACCGGGTCGGGCCAGAACGGGGCCCGGTTGCTGAACCGGCGGTGGATGGCTGCGGACAGGCTCTGCTCGGCGGGAGTCGGGCGGCGCGGGAGGTCCGGGATCAGCCGGGCGACCACGTCCGGGTTGGCGGGGTACGGGCGGAGCCGGACTGTGGCCGGCGTGCCCGCCACGGCGAGCGCCAGCCGCAGGTTGAACAGGGCCGCTCCGCAGGCGATCCGGGTGCCCCAGCCGGTCGGGTCGGTGGCGGGCAGCCGGCGCAGCGGGTCGACGGAGAGTTCGATCCCGCCGTCGCGCAGCCGGAACCGCCACGGCTGGGTGTTGTGCAGGGAGGGCGCCCGGACGGCGTCGGTGGCGGCGGCCCGCAGCTGTTCGACGGTGAACCCCGTGGTCATGGTGGTGCTCCTTCCGTGGCAGGCCGTGCCCATCTTCCGGGTGGTTCCCTCCTACCGTGCGGCAACCAGCAGCTTCGCGAGCAGGGCCGGAGGTCCCCACCTGGGCGGGCCCGTCTGCCTGGGGCGGCTCGGCACGGTAGGGACCTTCGGCCCGTGCCGAGCCGGGGCCGGCGGGGTAGAAAGGACGGATGATTCGGGTGTTCCTGCTCGACGACCACGAGGTCGTCCGTCGTGGCCTTGCCGACCTGCTCACCAGCAGCGGCGACATCGAGGTGGTCGGCGAGTCCGGCTCCGCCCAGGAGGCCGCCCGCCGGATCCCGGCGCTCCGCCCCGACGTGGCGATCCTCGACGCCCGGCTGCCCGACGGCAACGGCATCGACGTGTGCCGGGACATCCGGGCCGTGGACTCCTCGATCAAGGGGCTGATCCTCACCTCGTACGAGGACGACGAGGCGCTCTTCGCGGCGATCATGGCGGGTGCCGCCGGGTACGTGCTGAAGCAGATCCGGGGTACCGACCTGGTGGACGCGGTCCGCCGGGTGGCGGCCGGGCAGTCGCTGCTCGACCCGGCGATCACCACTCGGGTGTTGGAGCGGATCCGCAGCGGTGTCGAGCAGCCGCGCGAGCTGAAGTCCCTCACCGAGCAGGAGCGGCGGATCCTGGAGTACGTGGCGGAGGGGCTCACCAACCGGGAGATCGCCGGCAAGATGTTCCTCGCCGAGAAGACGGTGAAGAACTACGTCTCCAGCGTGCTGGCCAAGCTTGGCCTGGAGCGGCGTACCCAGGCGGCGGTGCTGGCCACCCGGCTGCTCGGCCAGCGGCACTGACGGCGCCGGCCGCCGGGCCCGCGCGCCGCGGTTGAGCTGTCGCGCGGCTCAGTCGAGCAGCGGGACGCTCCAGCGCACCTCGGTGCCGTGCGGGACCACCCGGCTGAGCTGGAAGTCGCCGCCGAGCCGGTCGGCCCGCTCGCGCAGGTTCACCAGGCCGCTGCGGGCCGCGTCCGGGTCGCAGCCGACGCCGTCGTCGGTGACGGTGATGGTCACCCAGCCGGCGTCGACCCGTATCGTCACCGACACATGGTCGGCCTGTGCGTGGCGTACCGCGTTGGACAGCGCCTCCCGCAGCACGGCGGTGAGCTCGGGTCGCAGCTCGTCCGGGACGGCGCTGTCGATCGGGCCGCTGAGTTCCAGGTGAGGGCGGTGGCCCAGCGCCTCGGCGGCCACCTCGATCGCCTCGCGGATCTCGGTGCGCAGTGCGGCGCTCATCGGCGTGCGCAGCTCGAAGATCGTGCGGCGGATGTCCCGGATGGTGGCGTCCAGGTCGTCGACCGCCTGGTTGATCCGCTTGGCCACCTCGGGCCGCATCGCCACGGGGGCGGTGCTCTGCAACTGCAGGCCGGTGGCGAACAGCCGTTGGATCACCACGTCGTGCAGGTCGCGGGCGATCCGTTCGCGGTCCTCCAGGACCACCAGCAGTTCCCGTTCCTCCTGGCCCCGGGCCCGTTCCATGGCCAGTGCGGCCTGCCCGGCGAAGCTGTTCAGCAGTGCGGCGTCGTCCTGGCCGACTGGACCGTGGTCCGGCCGGTGGGCGATCACCAGCACGCCGTGCAGGGCGTCGGCCGCGGCGAGCGGGGAGACCACCGCCGGCCCGGCGACCACGGGCCGCGGCCAGGGAGCGGCCTCGGCGAGGCTCGCCAGCAGCTCGTGGCGGCGTTCGGTGACCGAGCCGGCGAAGCTGGTCTCGGCGGCGGGCAGCACCACGCCGACGAGGTCCCGGGCGGCCCCGTCGGTGGCGTCGACCACCTCGACGGTGAACTGGCCCTCGTCCTCGTCGTAGAGCAGCACCAGGGCCAGTTCCGCCTCGGCGACCTCCCGGGCCCGCCGGGCCACCAGGGTCAGCGCGTCGGTACGCCGGACCTCGCCCAGCAGCACCGAGGTGATCTCGGCGGTCGCGGCCAGCCAGCGTTCCCGCCGGTGGGCCAGCGCGTAGAGGCGGGCGTTCTCGATCGCGACGCCGGCCGCGGCGGCCAGCGCGACCACGATCTCCTCGTCGTCCTCGGTGAACTCGGCCGCGCCCTGCTTCTCGGCGAGGTAGAGGTTGCCGAAGACGTGGTCGCGGATGCGCACCGGCACGCCGAGGAAGCTGTGCATCGGCGGGTGGTGCGGTGGGAAGCCGTACGACAGGGGGTGCTGGGTGATGTCCGGCATGCGTACCGGGCGGGGGTCGTCGATGAGCAGGCCGAGCACCCCGCGGCCGTGCGGCAGCTCGCCGATCTTCGCGTGCAGCTCCTCGCTGATGCCATGGATGATGAAGTCGTGCAGCAGCCGGTCCGGGCCGATCACGCCGAGCGCGCCGTACTTCGCGCCGACCAGTTCGCACGCCGACTGCACGATCCGCTGCAGGGTGCTGCGCAGGTCGAGGTCAGTGCCGATGCCGACCACCGCGTCGAGCAGGGCGCGCAGCCGTTCGCGGCTGGTGACCACCTCGCCGACCCGGTCGAGCATCTCCTGCAGCAGCTCGTCGAGCCGGACCCGGGAGAGCGGGGTCAGCCCCAGGGACGGGGTGACGTGCTCGTTCCGGGGATTCGGTGCGCTGGTCACCGGGCGATGTTATCGCCCGGTGACCGTCGGGAACGAGCCGCTAAGCGCTGCCGGCGCGTACCGCGGAGGTGTCGACGATCTCTTCGGTGGGCAGGCGCGGGGTGTGCGGCGGTCCCGCGTGCGCCGGGTCCGCGAGCCCCAGCCGTAGTGCCAGGTATGGGAAGCCGAGCCCGGCCAGCAGCCGGCGCACGGTCTGCCGGGTGCCTTCCACCTCCACCACGCCGCTGAGCGGCACCATCGACGCGCCGAGCCGGGTGGCGGTCAGCCAGGCGGCGGAGAGGCCCTCACCGGCGCGCAGCCAGTTGTCCGGCTCGTCCTCGGTGTTCCAGAGGATCCCGTAGACGGCCGCCCGGTCGTGCCCGGGGCCGATCGGCAGCGTGCCGGGACGGCCGAAGTCCCGGGCCGGCACGGTGGTCTGCGGGGCCTGCTCGGGCAGCACCTCGGGCGGCAGCCCGGTGCCGGTGCCGGCCCGGCTGGTCCAGTACTCCAGCTCCTCGCGGGTTTCCGGGTCTTCCGCCGTCACCGTGGCGGCCTGCCCGGCTGCGGCGGCCAGCTCCATCACCTGGTCGGAGTCCAGCACCTCGAGCCGTACGCCCTCCGCGAGGGCCGCCCGCACGATCTCGTCGAGGGCCGGGCCGGGAAGTGGCTCCTCGCGCACCGGCCGGCGGTCGGTGTGCCGGACGTGCATGCACTGCACGAGGCGCATCGCGTCCGGATCCGCCCCGGTGTGCCGGAACCCGGTGAGCCGGGCGAGTAGTTCCGGCTGCGCCGGGTCGGGCAGCCGCTCCACCAGTGCCGTCCAGCCCTCGGCGGCCAGCGCCACGCGTGCGTGGTGCAGCGCCGCGCCGCAGCTCAGGGTCACCAGCCGGCCCTCCGGGTCGGTGGCGGTGAGCCGGGCTTCCCGCACCATCCGCAGTTCCAGCGCGTCGGGGAGCACCTTCCAGCGCCACGGCTGGGTGTTGTGCACCGAGGGGGCGCGACCGGACGTTGCGGCGGCCTCGGTCAGCGCGGTGGTCAGCGCCCGGTCGGTGGTCGGCGTCTCGTGGCTCATCGTCACGACCTTTCCGTTTCCCTCATCGTGCCCCACCCCGCGCGGGTCCGGGCGGCCTTGCCGCTCCATCCTCTGGCATCCGGCGGGCGGTCGCACGGCCCGCACGACCCGCGTACCCGGGCCCTTCGGCCCGCGCCGAATACCCTCGTTGCCCTGCCCGGCAACCCGGACCGTTGAGACGATCCGCAGGTGGGAGCGGAACCGCGCGAGTGCGTGCCGGAGCGGCCGGTGCCGGGGCACCGGGCGGACTGGCGGGAGTGGGCGCCGCTGACCCTGCTCACCCTGGCCGTGCTGGCCGGCGCCGGGTTGTGGTTCGCCGGGCTGCGGGGCGTGGCCCAGTTGGTCTGGGCGGCGGTGACCGTGGTGGCGCTGCTGCCGGCCGCCTGGACGACGGTGCGGCAGTTGCGGCGCCGGCAGTTCGGGGTGGACGTGATCGCCGTGCTGGCGCTGGTCGGCACGCTGCTGGTCCGTGAGTACCTGGCCGGTGCGGTGATCGCCGTGATGGTCGCCACCGGGCAGGCGCTGGAGGACTACGCCCAGCGCCGGGCCAGCCGCGACCTGCGCGCGCTGCTGGAACGCGCCCCCCGGCAGGCCCGGCGGCGTACCCCGGACGGCGGGATCGAGGTGGTGCCGCTGGACCGGGTCGCGGTGGGGGACCGGTTGGTGGTCGGCCCCGGCGACGTGGTGCCGGTGGACGGGACGGTCGAGGAGACCGCCACGCTGGACGAGTCGGTGGTTACCGGCGAGTCGCAGCTGGTCACCCGCGCTGCGGGCGAGCAGGTGGCCAGCGGTGTGGTCAACGCGGGCGCGGGGTTCGGGCTGCGGGCCCGCCGAAGCGCGGCCGAGAGCACGTACGCCGGCATCGTCCGGCTGGCCCAGGAGGCGACCGCGCACAAGGCCCCGATGGTCCGGCTCGCCGACCGGTACGCCGCTGCGTTCGTGCCGTTCACCCTGCTGCTGGCCGGGGTCGCCTGGGCGCTCTCCGGCCAGTTCCTCCGGGCGGTGGCGGTGCTGGTGGTGGCCACCCCCTGCCCGCTGCTGCTGGCCACCCCGATCGCGATCGTCTCCGGGCTGTCCCGGGTGGCCCGGCGCGGCGTACTGGTCCGCGAGGGCGGGTCGCTGGAGCTGCTGGGCCGCGCCCGCACCCTGCTCATGGACAAGACCGGCACGCTCACCGCCGGCCGTCCCCGCGCCGCCGAGACGGTGGTTGCGCCCGGCGGCGACCGGGACGAGGTGCTGCGGCTGGCCGCCTCCGTCGAACAGCTCTCCCCGCACGTGCTGGCCGCCGCCCTGGTCCGGCAGGCCCGTGAGCAGGGGCTGCCGCTGGCCGAGCCGGCAGACGTCACCGAGGAGCCGGGCCGCGGGGTGACCGGCCGGGTCGACGGCCGCCTGGTGCGCGTCGGCCAGCTCGCCGGTGAGCCGCCCGAGTGGGCTCACCGGGCCCGCGAGCGCGCCGAGCTGGCCGGCCGCTCCACCGTCTGGGTCAGCGACGATCATGGTCTGCTCGGCGCGATCCTGCTGGAGGACCCGGTACGCCCCGACGCCCGGCGTACCCTGCGGCGGCTCCGCCAGGCCGGGCTGAACCGCCTGGTGATGGTGACCGGCGACCGGCCGCGCACCGCCGAGCAGGTCGCCCGGATCGTCGGCGTGGACGACGTGATCGCCCAGTGCTCGCCGCAGGCGAAGGTGGCGCGGGTCAGGGAGGAGTCCGGCCGGGCGGTGACCGTGATGGTGGGCGACGGCGTCAACGACGCCCCGGCCCTGGCCGAGGCGCACGTCGGGGTGGCGATGGGCGCCACCGGGGCGACCGCCTCTGCCGACGTGGCGGACGCGGTGCTCGCCGTGGACCGGTTGGATCGGCTCGCCGACGCTGTCGAGATCGCCCGGTACGCGCGGCGCATCGCGGTGCAGAGCGCCACCGTCGGGATGGGCCTGGCCGTGGTGGCGATGGTGGCGGCCGCCGCCGGCGGGCTGCCCCCGGTCGCCGGCGCGTTCCTCCAGGAGGGCATCGACGTGCTGGTCATCGTCAACGCGCTGCGCGCCCTGCGGGGCGGCCTGCGGCACCGGGACGTCCCGCCGGAGACCCGGGAACTGCTCGACCGGTACGCCGACGAGCACGGCGGGGTACGGGACGTGCTGGCCGGGCTGCGCGATACCGCCGACCTGGTGGCGACCCGCCCCGACGCGCCGGAGTGCGTACCGGCGCTGCGCGAGGTGCACCGCCGGCTGGTCGACGAGGTGCTCCCGCACGAGGCGGCCGAGGAACGGCACCTCTATCCGGCGCTGGCCGGCCCGCTGGGCAGCGCCGAGGCGACCTCGACGATGAGCCGTGGCCATGTGGAGATCAGCCGGCTGGTGGATCGGATCGGCGGTCACCTGGCCCAGCACCCGGACGGCCGGTTGCGCCGCGACGAGCTGCCCGACCTGCTGTCCGCCCTGTACGGGCTGGACGCCGTGCTCCGGCTGCACCTGGCGCAGGAAGAGGAGGACTTCTTCTCGCTCAACCCGGCCGACCTTCCGCCGCGCTGACCGGCCGCGGGCCGGTCGCCCGGGCCGTCGCCGCTCAGCGTTCCCGGACCACCGCCACCGGGCAGCTCGCATGGTGGATGAGCTGCTGGCTGACCGAGCCGAGGAGCATCCCCCGCAGCCCGCCCCGGCCTCGGCTGCCGACCACCACCAACTGCGCCGCACGGCTCGCCTCGACCAGCAGCGCGGCCGGGTTGCCTGGGCTCGCCTGGATCTCGACCGGGACGTCCGGGAAGGTCTTCCGCCACGGGGCCAGGCTCTCCTCGGCCGCTGCCCGTTCGGCGGCCTCGGTCTCCTCCGGGCCGGCGCCGGGATCCACCCACCGCTCGGCGGGTGGCGCCCAGGCCCGCAGCAGCCGCAGCGGCACGTCCCGCTGGGCGGCCCGCTCGACGGCGAACCCGAGCGCCCGCAGGGAGGACTCGGAGCCGTCCACGCCGACCACGACCGGCCCGGAGGTGGCCACCTGCCCCTGCCGGACCACCACCACGGTGCAGTGCGCGTGGGCGGTGACGGAGACCGCGGTGGAGCCGACGAGCAGGCCGCCGAAGCCGCCGTGGCCCCGGCTGCCGAGCACCAGCAGCCCCGCGTCGGCGGAGCGTTCCTGCAGCACCAGGGCGGGCGGGCCGTCGAAGACCTCGCCGGTCACGGTGAGGCCGGGCCGTTCGGCGCCGGCGTCCGCCGCCGCCTTGCGGACCAGCTCCTCGACCTTGCGCCGGGCGGTCTCGTCCGGCCAGATCCCCGGGGCCACCCCGGGTCCGATCCAGCCGGCCACCGTCAGCCATTCGAAGACGTACGCCAGCCGGACCGGCCGGCCGGAGCGGCCCGCCTCGTCCAGTGCCCAGTTCAGGGCCACCGTCGAGTCGGCGGAGCCGTCGTAGCCGACCAGGATCTCGTCGCGGCTGACGTCGACCGGGTTCACTGCCCGCCTCGCAGGCCGAGCTCGGTTTCCCGGATCCAGCGCCACTCGGCGACCTTGGGGTCGTCCTCGCCGTACTCGCGGGTGTAGTCGCGAGCGGCCTGCCGGGCGTCGACCATGTCCTGGCGCAGGTGGGCGGCGCGCGAAGCGAGCCCGGGAACCCGGTCGATGACGTCGATGACCAGGTGGAAGCGGTCCAGGTCGTTGAGCATCACCATGTCGAACGGCGTGGTGGTGGTGCCCTCCTCCTTGTAGCCGCGCACGTGCAGGTTGTCGTGGTTGGTCCGGCGGTAGGTGAGCCGGTGGATCAGCCACGGGTAGCCGTGGTAGGCGAAGATGATCGGCTTGTCGCGGGTGAAGATGGTGTCGAACTCGAAGTCCGGCAGGCCGTGCGGGTGCTCGGACGGCGGCTGCAGCCGCATCAGGTCGACCACGTTGACCACCCGCACCTTCAGCTCGGGCAGGTGCCGCCGGAGCAGGTCGGCCGCGGCCAGCGTCTCCAGCGTCGGCACGTCACCGGCGCAGGCCAGCACCACGTCCGGCTCGGTGCCCTCGTCGGTGCTGGCCCAATCCCAGATGCCCAGGCCGCGCCGGGCGTGCTGGATGGCCTCGTCCATGGTCAGCCAGTTCGGCGCCGGCTGCTTGCCGGCCACCACCACGTTGATGTAGTGCCGGCTGCGCAGGCAGTGGTCCATGGTGGAGAGCAGGGTGTTGGCGTCCGGCGGCAGGTAGACCCGGACCACCTCCGCCTTCTTGTTGACCACGTGGTCGATGAAGCCCGGGTCCTGGTGCGAGAAGCCGTTGTGGTCCTGCCGCCAGACGTGGCTGGAGAGCAGGTAGTTCAGCGAGGCGAGCTGCTCCCGCCAGGGGATGCCCCGGGTCACCTTCAGCCACTTGGCGTGCTGGTTGACCATCGAGTCGACGATGTGGATGAACGCCTCGTAGCTGGTGAAGATGCCGTGCCGGCCGGTGAGCAGGTAGCCCTCCAGCCAGCCCTGGCAGAGGTGCTCGGAGAGCACCTCCATCACCCGACCGTCCGGCGAGAGGTGGTCGTCGCCGGGGACCGTGGCACCGACGAACGCCCGATCGGTGACCTCGAAGGCGGCGCCGAGCCTGTTCGAGGCGACCTCGTCGGGCCCGAACAGGCGGAAGTTCTGCGGGTTGGCGGTGATCACGTCGCGGATCCACGGGCCGAGGACGCCGGTGGAGCCGGCCACCGGCTCGCCCGGATGCTCGACGTCGACCCCGTAGGCGCGGAAGTCCGGCAGGTTCAGGTCGCGCAGCACCACCCCACCGTTGGTGACCGGGTTGGCGCTCATCCGCCGGTCCCCCTTCGGGGGCAGGTCGACCAGTTCGGCGACCGGGGCGCCGGTGGCGTCGAAGAGTTCCTCCGGCCGGTAGCTGCGCAGCCAGCGCTCCAGCTCGGCCAGGGCCTCCGGGCTCTTGCGTACGCCGTCGATGGGCACCTGGTGGGCGCGGAAGGTCCCCTCGACCGGCTTGCCCTTGATCTCCCGCGGGCCGGTCCAGCCCTTCGGCGTACGGAGGATGATCATCGGCCAGCGGGGGCGTTCGACCCGGCCGCCGGAGCGGGCCCGGCGCTGGATCTCGGCGATCTCGTCGAGCGTCCGGTCCAGCGTCGCGGCGAGGCTCTGGTGCACCCGGGCGGGGTCGTCGCCGGCGACAACGTAGGGCTGGTAGCCGTAGCCGCGCATCAGGCCGAGCAGGTCGTCCTCGGGGATCCGGTCCAGCACACTCGGGTTGGCGATCTTGTAGCCGTTGAGGTGCAGGATGGGCAGCACCGCCCCGTCCCGGGCCGGGTTGAGGAAGACGTTGGACAGCCAACTGCCGGCCAGCGGACCGGTCTCCGCCTCGCCGTCCCCGATCACGCAGGCCACCAGCAGCTCCGGATTGTCGAAGGCGGCGCCGTAGGCGTGGCTCAGCGCGTATCCCAGCTCGCCGCCCTCGTGGATCGAACCCGGCACCTCCGCGGCGACGTGGCTGGGGATGCCGCCGGGGAAGGAGAACTGGCGGAACAGCCGGGCCATCCCCGTCTCGTCCCGGGTCACCGAGTGGTAGAGCTGGCTGTAGGTGCCCTCCAGCCAGGTGTTCGCCACGATCGCCGGCCCACCGTGGCCGGGACCGGTGAGGTAGATGACGTTCAGGTCGCGGTTGACGATGACCCGGTTGAGGTGGGCGTAGAGCAGGTTCAACCCGGGACTGGTGCCCCAGTGCCCCAGCAGCCGGGGCTTGACGTGCTCGGGCTTGAGCGGCTCGCGGAGCAGCGGGTTGGCGAGCAGGTAGATCTGCCCGACGGTGAGGTAGTTCGCCGCCCGCCAGTAGGCGTCAAGCCGGCGCAGCTCGTCTTCGGTCAGTGGGCTGTGCAGGTCGAGAGCGGTGTCCATGCTGCAATAGCCTCTCGCGGCTCGGGGACTTCTGCAGCCCGTAGGCGGATATCCCGTCCGGGCGGGTCCAGCTTGGCCCCGTGCCGGTCGGGCAGGCAGGGCCGGAGGTCCCGGGCCGGGCGGGCGTCATGGCCCGTACGCGTCCGGCGCGAGTCCACGGACGACGATCACCGGGGCCGGCGAGTGGTAGAGCAGCGACTGGCTGACCTCGCCCAGCATCCCCCGCCAGGCTTCGTCGCCGCGCGCGGCGACCAGCGCGACCTGCGCCGAGCGGGACTGTTCGACCAGGACGGTGCCGGGGTCGCCGCGGACGGTGTGGCACTCGGCGGCCACCGTGGGGTGCCGGGCGGCGTACCGGGCCACCGTCTCGGCGAGCAGGTCGTCGCCGTCGCCGGCGCGGCCGGACTCGACGACCCGGATCGCCAGCAGCCGGGCCCCGCGGCGTTCGGCGCAGTCGAAGGCGTAACCGAGGGCGGTGTGGGAGGACGTCGACCCGTCCACGCCGACCAGCACCGGTCCGGGGGGCGGCGCCTCGGCCCGGCCGACCAGGACCGGGCAGCCGGCCCGGGCGGCGAGCTGCACGGCCGGCGCGTCGGTCGGTACGCAGTCCGTGCAGCCGGCCATCCCGCCGTCGCCGAGCGCCACCAGGAAGGCCGACTCGGAGGCCCGGATCAGCGCCTCGACCGGGGAGCCCTCGACGATCGCACCGCTCACCGGCACCGCCGGCTCCGCCTCGGCGACCACCTGTCCAGCCTGTTCCAGCAGGCCCTCGGCGGCGGCGCGGGGTCCGCCCGGCGCGGACGTCGCGGCCTGCGCCGCCCAGTTGAAGGCGTGCAGCAGGTGCAGCGGGCGGTCGTGGGCGGCGGCCTCCACGGCGGCTGTCCGGACCACCTGGAGGTCCTCGTCCGACCGGCCGACGCCGACCACCACCGCGTCCTCGGTGGGTGCGGCCATCCCGCCTCACCTCCCGACCGCGCACTCCTCACCCACGGTAGTCGTGGCGGATGCCCGCCCGGACCGGGTCGGCGGAACTGGCCCGGTCACCGCGCCGGGATGCGCGGCGCGGCCCGCGGTCAGCGCGGGGTGGGCACGGTGGGCAGGACGCGGACCACCACGGCGGTGGCGTTGTCGTCACCGCCCTCCTCTAGGCTGGCCGAGAGCAGGGCGCGGGCCGCCCGCGCCGGGTCCCGCTCGGCCAGCAGGTCCCGCAGCCGGTGGTAGCCGAGCTGGTCGCTGACCCCGTCGGTGCAGAGCAGCCAGGTGTCCCCGGTGCGCAGCGGGACGGCCAGCACGTCCGGCTCCGGCCGGTCCGGGTGGCCGACGTAGCGCAGCAGCTGGTAGCGGGCCCGGGCCGCCTCGGGCGAGGTGGCCGGCCACCAGCCGTGCACCACCCCCAGCCAGGCCATGGTGTGGTCGACCGTCACCAGCTCCAGCAGCCCGTCGCGCAGCCGGTAGGCCCGCGAGTCGCCGAGCTGGACGAGCCAGCCCTGCCCGCCGTCGGGCTCGACGGCCAGCGCGGTCAGCGTGCAGCCGGTGAGCCCGGCCAGTCCCGCCCCGGCCTGGCGTACCCGCAGCTGGGTCTCCGCGGTCGCGGCGCGCAGCTCGCGGGCGCCGACGGCGGGCCAGGTGGCGCGGATCCGCTCGACGAAGGTGCTCGTCGCGGTGGCGCCGGCGATCCGGCTGCCGTCACCATCGCCCATCCCGTCGGCCACCGCGAACAGCGGCAGCTCCGGGTCGACGTGCAGCACGTCGAAGTTCTCCGGGTAGTGGTGCCCGACCACGCTGCCGCCGGCCGTCTCCAGCGTGAGCCGCCCGACGGTCAGCCGGCGGGCGGCCTCGACCGGTCGGTCCAGCGAGCGGCGGCGGAACACCAGCGGACCGTAGCACCAGCTGGCGCTGCGCCGGGCGCGTCGCGGTCGTGTCGGCTCCTTGTCAACCAGGGTTGACAAGGGGAGTGCTGTCAACCTATGTTGACAGCATGAGTCAGGCGACGGAACTCGCGGCGGCCGCCGGCAGCACCGACCCGAAGGTCGGGCTTCGCGCGGTTCTCGCCCTGCGCCGGCTGCTCGAGCGGCTCGAGGTGGTCCAGGTGGACAACGCCCGACGACAGGGCTGGTCCTGGCAGGAGATCGCCGACGCGCTCGAGGTCAGCCGGCAGGCGGTCCACAAGAAGCACGCCGGGCGACCGGCGGTGCCCGGAAGCTGGGAGGCGTGATGTTCGAACGGTTCACCGACCGGGCTCGGACGGTGGTGCGCCACGCGGTCGACGAGGCCCGCGCCGAGGGCCGGCGCCCCGTCGGCACCGAGCACCTGCTGCTCGGCGTGCTCGCCGACGGCGACAACCTGGCCGTCCGGTTGCTGGCCCAGGCCGGCGTCCGGGCCGAGGACCTGCGCGCCGCGGTGGCCCGGCACACGGCCGGCGGTGTCGACGGCCTCGGCGAGGCCGACGCGGCGGCGCTGCGGGAGATCGGCATCGACCTGGCGGCGATCGTCGCGCGGATCGAGGAGTCCTTCGGACCCGACGCGCTGCGCGAGGCGGCGCCCCCACCCCGCCGGCGCTGGGGCCGGCGCCGGCCCGACGACGGCCGGTTCTCGCCCCGGGCGAAGAAGGTGCTGGAACTCAGTCTGCGCGAGGCGATCCGGCTGCGCCACCACCACATCGGCACCGAGCACATCCTGCTCGGCCTGCTCCGCGAGGGCAACGGCCTGGCCGCGCTGGTGCTCACCGAGGCCGGCGCCGACCTCGACGACCTGCGCCGGCGGGTGGAGGCGGCGCTGCGGACGGCGGCCTGACGCCCGACGACACGAACGCCGGCGGCGCCAACCGGCCAGTGCGGTCCGTAAACCTGTTTGCGGTCCATGCAACGTCCGTCGCCGTCGACTCGCTGACCCGTTGGAGTTGCTGCACACTGACGCCGTGAACGGTGGAGCGGACCAGCGGCTGGTGACCGCCGGCAACGCCGCGCCGCGCTCGGCGGTGGTGGTCAACCCGGTGAAGGTGACCGATCTCGACCAGTTCCGCCGCACGGTGGACGGCGCCCTCGACGCCGCCGGCTGGCCCCCGCCGACGTGGTACGAGACCACCGTCGAGGACCCGGGCCGCGGCCAGACCGAGGCGGCCGTCAAGGCCGGCGCGGAGGTCGTCCTCGCGTGCGGCGGCGACGGCACGGTACGCGCCTGCGTGAGCGCGCTGGCCGGCACCGACGTGGCGCTCGCCGTGCTGCCCCAGGGCACCGGCAACCTGCTCGCCGCCAACCTCGGTCTCTCCGGCGACCTGGCCGCCGGGCTGGAGGTCGCCGTCGAGCGGGGCATGCGGCGGCTGGACGTCGGGGTCGTCGGCGACCAGTGCTTCGCCGTGATGGCCGGGATGGGCTTCGACGCGCAGATGCTCGACGCCACCTCGGAGACCACCAAGGCGCGGATCGGCTGGCCGGCGTACGTCGTGGGCGCCGTGAAGCACCTGCGGGACCGGCCGATGCGGGTCTGGATCCGGATCGACGACCACCCGCCGCTGCGCCGCCGGGCCCGCTCGGTCCTGGTCGCCAACGTCGGCCGCCTCCAGGGCGGCGTACGCCTGCTCACCGACGCCGAGCCCGACGACGGCTGGCTCGACGTCGCGGTGCTCACCCCCCGGACGCTGGGCCACTGGCTGGCCATGGGCTGGGCGCTCGTCCGCCGGCGTGGCCGGGTGCCCCGGATGGAGATCCTCCGGGGCCGGAAGGTCGAGATCACCAGCAACCGGGCCCAGCCACGGGAGCTCGACGGTGACCTGATCGAGCCCGGCCGCTCGCTCACGGCCGAGATCCGGCCCGCGGCGCTCTGGCTCTGCGTGGCCCGGCCGGAGTGCCACCCCGATCTGTCGGTGGACGCCGACGCCGCCGGTCAGCGCGGTGAACGCCTGGTCGAGGACGCCCGCCGTGAGTAGCACCAAGCTGGTCCCCGAGACCCGGCTGATGTCGGCGGACGAACTCTCCGCCGACGACGCCTGGCACACCCTGCGCCGGCACGGCGGCTGGTGCCTGCTGCGGGACGCCTTCGTCCGGTTCCGCTACGGCGACGGCTTCAGCCACTCCCGGGCCCTCGCCCTGCAGCTCTGCCTGGCCGTGGTGCCGTTCCTCATCGCGCTCACCGGCCTGATCACCGACCTCGGCGCCGACGAGGGCGGCAAGGTGGTCGCCGACACCGTGCTCGCGCTCACCCCCGGCCAGAGCGAGTCGGTGGTGCAGCAGCTGCTGGCCGACGGCGAGCACAGCGAGCACGCTGGCGAACTGGCGTTGACCCTCGGCCTGCTCACCGGCCTCGTCGCGCTCGCCACCACCATGGCCCAGATCGAACGGGGCGCGAACCGCATCTACGGCGTTGAGCGGGACCGCCCGGCCCTGGCCAAGTACGGCCGCGCCGCCGTCCTCGCGGTGACCGCCGGCGTACCCGCGCTGGCCGGGTTCCTCATATTGGTCGGCGGTCGGGCGATGGGCGAGTCGGTGCGGCGGCACTACGCCTGGGGCAGCGTCGCCAACGCCGCCTGGGACGTGATCCGCTGGCCGCTCAGCGTCGGGCTGACCGTGCTGGCCGTGGCGGTGCTGTTCCGGCACGCGCCCCGGCGCCGGCAGCCCGGCCTGTCCTGGCTGTTCTTCGGTGCCGGCATCGCCACCGCGCTCTGGTGGCTGGCGAGCCTGCTGCTCGCCGCGTACGTCAAGTACAGCGACGGTTTCGGACAGACCTACGGCGCGCTGACCGGGATGATGGCCCTGCTGCTGTGGGCCAACCTGACCGGGATGGCGCTCTTCGGCGGGCTGGCCTTCGCCGCCCAGCTGGAGGCGATGCGGATCGGCGTGGCGGAGCCCGCCCAGCCCGACCACTGGGAGCCGGCAGCCGAACACGCGACGGTCCTCGACACCGGCGAGATGACCGCGCTCTGACCGGCGATCGCGTGTACGCGGAGCGCGAACCGGGTACAGCGCGCCTCGGCAGAACACAAGGGAGGTGCGGGTGACCGTGGTCAAGGAGACCCACCGCCGACCCCTCGGCCGGTTCGCCGGGCGCAGCGTCGTAGGGCTGCTCGCGGTCGCCGGGGCGGGGGTCGCGTTCGGGGTGCTGCTCATGCTCGTCCGGTTCCACTGGGCCCCGCTGTACCGCGCCGACCACGAGGCGGCCGAGTGGTTCAACGGCCTCGTGGCGCCGCACCACCCCCTGGTCACCGCGCTCCAGGCGGTCACCGACCTGGGCGGCCGGCCGGTGCTGATCTGGCTGGTCACCATCGCGGTGGTCGGCCTGCTGATCCGCCGTCAGCCCCGACTGGCGGTCTACCTGATCATCAGCGGGGTGGGCGGGCTGATCCTCGACCCGTCGCTGAAGGCGCTGGTCGGGCGGCTGCGCCCGGTGGTCGACGTGCCGATCACCCACGCGCCCGGCAACAGCTTTCCGAGCGGGCACGCGCTCGGCTCGTTCGTCGCGTACGGGGCGCTGCTGCTGGTCTTCCTGCCGGCCATGCCGCCCCGGTGGCGCCGACCGGCCATTGTCCTGGTCGGCGGGCTGGTCCTGCTGATCGGGCTGACCCGGATCGCGCTCGGCGTGCACTTCGTCTCCGACGTGCTCGGCGGCTGGCTGCTCGGCGCGACCTGGCTCGGCGTCACCGCGTACGCCTTCCGGCTGTGGCGGCGCGACCGCGGCCGCCCGGTGCCACCGATCAGCGAGGGCCTGGAGCCGGAGGCGGGGGAGGAGATCACCCCCGCGCCGGACGAGGAGCACGTGCTGGAGCACCCCCGCTCGGCCGTCGCCGAGCTGCTGGTCGGCTGGGTGCTCGTCTTCGGCGCCCTCTACGCGTTCGGCATGGTGGTCAGCTACCACGCCAAGGGCACGTTCCTCGACACCCTCGACACCGAGGTGCCGCAGTGGCTCGCGGCCCGGCGTACCGACTCGTTGAACAGCCTGAGCTGGTGGTGGAGCAAGTTCGGCGACACGCACGCCATCCTGTTGATCTCGCTGGTCTTCTGCCCGCTGGTGCTGGCGATCTGGAAGCGCTGGCGGCCGGTGCTCTTCGTGGCGCTGGCGATGTTCGGCGAGCTGAGCCTCTTCCTCGCCTCCTCCGGAGCGGTCGACCGTCCCCGCCCGCCGGTGGACAACCTGGACGGGCACCTGCCCACCTCGTCCTTCCCGTCCGGGCACATCGCGGCCACCATCTGCCTCTGGACAGCGATCGCCGTCATCGTGCTCGCCCGCACCGACCACTGGTGGCGGTGGCTGTTCGTGGCCATGGCGGTGATCATGCCGGTCGGGGTGGCCGTCTCCCGGATGTACCGCGGTATGCACCACCCGACCGACGTCATGGGCGCGATCCTGCTCAGCGGGCTGTGGATCGGGCTGCTCTGGTGGGTGGTCGGCCCCAACGCCGACGTCGGGCGGGGCAACCGTCCGGCCATCGAGTCGGAGCAGGTGCCTGAACTGCCCGACGAGCTGGCCAGGGCCGGCCGGGAGGAGTGACCGGGCGCCGATGCTGCGGGTGATGACCTGGAACATCCGGACCGGCGGGCGGGACCGGGATGGGCCCGACCGGTGGCCCGGGATCGTCGCGGTCGTCAGCGGCCAGCGCCCCGACGTGCTGGCCCTGCAGGAACTGCGCGGCCTCGACCGGGGCGGGCGGTTGGCGGACCTGGCCGGCCGGCTGGGGATGGTGCCCCACCTGGCCCGGTCCTGCTTCGGGCAGCCGGTGGCGGTGCTGGTCCGCGCGCCGCTGCGGGTGCTGCGCTCCGGTCGGGTACGCCGACCCTTCCACCACGCCGCCGCCCGGGTCCAGGTGTCCACCGGGGCGGGGCCGCTCACCGTGTTCAGCACCCACCTTGATCCGTACTCGGGCGGCCGGCGGCGGATGGAGGCGGAGTGGCTCGCGGCGGCGGTCCGGCGTACCGGGGGCGAGTTGGCCCTGCTCGCCGGGGACCTGAACACCCTCGAGCCGACCGCCGACCACGCCGCCCGGCTGGCCGGCCTGCCCGATCGGTACCGGCGCCGGCACCTGCGCCGCGACGGCCGTACCGTCGACACCCGCGCCGTGTCCCGCCTGCTCGACGCCGGCCTGGTCGACCTGTGGCCGGACCGCGGCGGGAGCGAGCCCGGCGGGCTGACCGTGCCGACCCGGCACGGCGGGGCGGAGTTCGCCGGGATGCGCCTGGACTACCTGCTCGCCACGCCCGCGTTGGCCGCGTTGGCCCGCCAGCTGCGGGTGGTCCGGGGCGGCGACGCGGACACCGCCTCCGACCACTATCCGGTGGTGGCGGACCTGGCGCTGGACCCGGCCTGACCGGGGCGGCGGTCGTTGCCGCGGCTGACTACCGTGACGCCGTGACCGGCCCGCCGCCCCCGCGCCCGTCCGACCTGGACCGGCCACCCACGTCGCCCTGGCCGGACGCCGCCGCGCCGACCGACCCGCGGGCCCCGGCCGAGCCGCCGCCCCCGCTGGTCGCGGCCGTCGCCCGCGCCGTCGCCGTGATCGTGGTCCTGCCGGTACGCCTGGCCTGGGAGTTGGCCGTCGCCGCCGGCCGCCTGCTGGACCGGTACCTGGTCAGGCCGAGCGGCCGGTTCCTGCACCGCTGGCTGCTGCGCCCGCTGGCCTGGGCCGCGCGCACCCTGCTGTGGCTGCCGCTGGTCTGGCTGGCGCGTGGGGCGGCCTGGGTCGCCGTGCACCTGCTGTGGCGTCCGCTGGCCTGGGCCGTGCGCACGCTGCTGGTGTGGCTGCCGCTGGGGTGGCTGGCCCGGAGCCTCGCCTGGGTTGCGGTGCACCTGATCTGGCAGCCGTTGGTGTGGTTGGCGAGCGGCGCCGCCTGGGTGGCGGTGCGGGTGCTCTGGCGTCCGCTGGCCTGGCTGGTCCGGGAGTTGGTGGTCCGGCCGCTGCGCTGGCTGGCGCGGGTGCTCGCCCCGGTGGGACGGTCGCTGCTCGCCGGGCTGGCGCTGCTCGGCCGCGGGCTGGCTGCCGTCGGTCGGGCATTCGCCGCCGGGCTCGTCGCGGTCGGCCGTGTGCTGGCCGCCGTCGCCCGGGCCCTCACCGGGGTACTGGTGGACGCGGTCGTCGGCGCCTGGCGGCTCGCCGGACGCGTGCTCGGCCTGCTCTATCGAGTGCTGCTGCGTCCGCTCGGTCGGGCCCTGCGCTGGCTGTGGCGGCACACCGCCGTACCGCTGGGCCGGGCCGTCCGGGCCGGCTGGCGGGCCGCCGTCGTCCCGGCGGCGCGGGGCATGCGTACGGCGTGGCGGGCCACGGTCGGGCCGACCCGCCGCTGGCTGCGTCGGACGGTGCTGGACCCGGTCCGGGTCGCCAGCCGGGAGCTGCTCACCGCCCTGGGCCTGCGCCGCTGACCGGCGTCCTCTGCGGTCAGATCAGCAGGTTCAGCACCACGGTCAGCACCACCGAGACGAGGATCGAGAAGAGGATCATCAACAGGCAGCCGACTCCGCCCCCGAGGGGCCGGATCTCGGTGTTCCCGATACGCATGGACCCACCATCGCAGGTCGAGCGGTCACAGCGCGTGGAGCCGGGGCAACAGCTCCTCCTGCGCCCAGTTCAGGAACATCGGCTGGCTGTCCGCGCCCACCTGGATCAGCGCCACGTGGGTGAAGCCCGCGTCGACGAACTGCTTGAACGCCGCCACGTGCCGGTCCACGTCCGGCCCGCACGGGATCGACCCGGCCACGTCCTCCTCGCGCACGAACTGCGTCGCCGCGGCGAACGACTCGGGCCCGGGAAGGTTCGCGTTGACCTTCCAGCCCAGGCCGAACCAGCGGAACTGGTCGTGCACGATCTTGCGGCACTCGGCCTCGTCCGGGCCGTAGCAGATCGCCACCTGGCCGTAGCGTGGCCTGCCGGCGCCGCCGGCGTCGTCGTACATCTGGATCAGGTGCGCGTCGGGCTCGGTGGCGATCATGCCGTAGCCGTACTCGGCGGCGAGGGTGGCGGACTGCCGGCCGGAGGCGGCGACCGCCATCGGCACTGGGCGCTCCGGCCGGTCCCAGACGTACGCGTCGGGGACGTCGAAGTGGTTGCCGGAGAAGGTCAGCGTCTCGCCGTTGAGCAGGGGCCGGATGATCTGCAACGCCTCCTCGAACATCTCGTGCCGCTGCTCCACGTGCGGCCAGCCGCCGACCACGTGCTCGTTGAGGTTCTCCCCGGCACCCAGCCCGAGGGTGAACCGGCCGTCCGAGAGCACCCCGACCGTGCTGGCCTTCTGCGCCACCACCGCCGGGTGGTAGCGGCGGATCGGGCAGGTCACGAAGGACATCAGCCCGACCCGGTTGGTCGCGTGGGCGACCGCGCCGAGCACCGACCAGGCGTACGGGGAGTGACCCTGCGCGTCGAGCCACGGGTAGTAGTGGTCGGACATGACCAGGTGGTCGAAGCCGGCGGCCTCGGCGCGGACGGCGTGATCGACCAGGTGCTTCGGGCCGGCCTGCTCGCACAGGAGGGTGTAGCCGACGTTGACCATGGCGCGTCTCCTTTCCGGGCCGATCCTCATCGCATACCCCGCCCTGCGCCGGTCAACCCTGGTGTCCGCTTCGCGGCAGCCGTCCGCCCCGCAAACGCCGGCGGGAGGTACCGCGGTACCTCCCGCCGGCCCGGGAAAGCGACCCCGGTGCCGCTGCGGGCGGTGCCTGGTTTCCTACGGTGGTCCTGCGGCCGTCAGGTGGCCGTCAGACTGCACACCGAAAGCAGGGGCACGAGCATGATCGAGGTCCGTCAGCTGGTCAAGCGGTACGGGGACAAGACCGCCGTGGACCAGTTGGAGTTCACCGTCCGCCCAGGTGAGGTCACCGGCTTCCTGGGCCCGAACGGTGCCGGGAAGTCCACCACCATGCGCGTCATCCTGGGACTGGATGCCCCGACCAGTGGTTCGGCCAGGGTGAACGGTCGCCGTTACCGCGAGTTCGCGGCCCCGCTCCAGGAGGTCGGCGCACTGTTGGAGGCGCGATCGATCCATCCGGGGCGTTCGGCGGTGAGCCATCTGAGCGCTCTCGCGCTCACCCATGGCATTCCTCGGCGCCGGGTGGCCGAAGTGATCGAGCTTGCCGGGCTGGCAGCGGTCGCCCGCAAGCGGGCCGGCGCGTTCTCGCTGGGGATGGGGCAGCGTCTGGGCATCGCCGCGGCGCTGCTCGGCGATCCGCAGACCGTGATCCTCGACGAGCCGGTGAACGGGCTGGACCCCGAGGGCGTGTTGTGGATCCGGAACCTGCTGACCGGGCTCGCCGCCGAGGGCCGGACCGTGTTCGTGTCCTCGCATCTGATGGGGGAGATGGCGTTGACGGCGAGCAAGCTCATCGTGATCGGGCGCGGCCGGCTCCTGGCCGACACCACCGTGGCTCAGTTCATCCGCGACGCTGGTGGCCACAGCGTGAAGGTGGTCAGCGGCGACCCGGCCCGGCTCCGTGAGCTGCTGCTGGGCCCAGGTGTCGAGATCACCGGTGCGGCGGGCTCGGAGGAGCTTGAGGTCGTCGGACTGACGGCCCGTCAGGTCGGATCGGTCGCGGCGGACCACGGCATCGCCGTGTATGAACTGACCCCGCGGAGTGTCTCGCTGGAGGACGCCTTCATGTCCCTGACCGGCGACGCGGTCGACTACCACGGCACCACCACCGCTGCCCTTACCAGCACCCTCCGGAGCGCTTCGTGATGACCACGCCATCTTCCGCCCCCGCCGTTCCCGCCACCCGCACGGCCGAACGTCCCACCTACCGGGTGACCGGCGGCCGGGTGCTGCGCTCGGAATGGGCCAAGCTGTGGTCGCTGCGCTCCACCTGGATCACGCTGGGCCTGGCCCTGTTCTTCCTGCTCCTGCTCGGCCTCGTCCGCGCGACGACCTACAGCCCCGGCGGCCCCGGACTGGGCCCGGGCGGGGGCAACGGGGGCCCCGCCGCCAACGCGGTCAGCATCGCCCTGACCGGAATGAAGTTCGGCGAGCTCGCGCTCGGCACCCTGGGCGTGCTGCTCACCGCGGGTGAATATTCCACCGGCCTGATCCGCGCGACGCTGGCGGCAGTGCCCCGCCGCCTTCCAGTTCTGTGGTCCAAGAGTGCGATCTTCGGGGCGGTGGCCCTCGTCGTGGGCAGCGCTGGCGCGTTCCTCGCCTTCCTCGCCGGAGCGGGACCGCTCCAGGGTACGGACGTTGCGCTGTCGCTCTCGGCACCCGGGGTGCTGCGCAGCCTGGCCGGGGCCGGCGGATTCCTCGCGCTGGTGGGGGTGCTCGGCGTGGCGCTGGGCGCGCTGGTGCGCTCAGCCGCCGGCGGGATCTCGATCCTCGCTGCCGTCCTGCTGCTGGTACCCCTGCTGTCCGATCTGCTGCCGGACAGCCTGCGGGACGACATCAGCCCGTACCTGCCGGGCAACGCGGGCGGCTCGATGTTCGCCCTGCACCAGTCGGCGCACGCCCTCACCCCGCAAGCCGGGCTCGCCGTCTTCGCGGGCTGGACCGCCCTAGCGCTGGCGGGGGCGGCCTGGCGGCTGGCCCGGACCGACGCGTGAGGCTCTCAACCTCCACCGCGGCAACCGGCTCGGGCCACGCTCCAGTGTGGCCCGATCCGCTGCGCAGGGCTCACCGGGCGTTCCGCGCCCACCCCTGGTGGTTCGACACCCTACTGGCCGGGGCCATTCTGCTGTTCGGCCAGGTCAACTGGCAGCGGGAGCCGGCCATCCCGCAGGGCTTCGGCATCGAACTACCCGGCGCGCTGGTACCGGCCACGATCGCGGTCCAGTGCGCCGCCCTGGCCTGGCGCCGCCGCGCGCCGCTGGCTGTGTTCACCGTCTTCCTGGCCCTGTGTCTGGCGCACTGGGCGACCGGGGTGATCCCGCGCAGCGACGCCAGCCTGATGATCTGCCTGTACACCCTGGCCCGATACGCGCCCCTGTGGCTGCTGCCCTGGGCCGGCGCAACCACCCTGGCCGCGTTGCCGATCGCCGCCTTCCGGGTACCGCAGCTCCATCAGCAGTTCTGGGTCGGGCTGTTCTTCCTGACCAGCGCCGCAACCGCGGGCGCCACCCTGGGCCTGGTCGCCCGCGACCGACAGGCACGGCTCGCGGCGCTGGCTGAACGGGCCGCGCGCGCCGAGGCCGAGCGGGAACAGCGCGAACGGCTGGCCACCCTCGCCGAACGGGCCAGGGTCTCCCGCGAAATGCACGACATTCTCGGCCACAGCCTGGCCGTCATCGTCGGTCTGGCGGACGGTGGCGAGTTCCGGATCAGCACCAACCCGGCGGCTGGCGCCCAAGCCCTGCACATCATCGGCGACACCGCCCGCCAAGCGCTGACCGAGCTGCGCCGTACCCTGGACGCCCTCCGCGAGCGCCCGCTCGACGTGACCGCGACCGTGGCGAACGCCGAACTCAGCCCGCAGCCCGGCGTCGCCGACGTTGATCGGCTACTCGACCACGTTCGCGCCGCCGGACCGCAGGTCACCTACACGACCGCCGGCGACCTCAGGCATCTGGCCCGCGACCTGCAACTCGCGCTTTACCGGATCATTCAGGAAGCCACCACGAACAGCATCAAACACGCGGGCCCCCGCACCAGCGTGCGGGTCGCTGTCGAGGTCACCGAGCAGGAGGTGCGCCTCACCGTCACGGACACCGGTCCACCCGACCCGGCCCCCGCGCCGGTCGGCGACCGGGCAGGCCGAGGGCTCATCGGTATCCGCGAACGAGCGGCCCTGGCCGGAGGTTCTGCCACGGCCGGACCCCGGCCGGCGGGAGGATGGACCGTCCGCGCCATCCTGCCCCGCCTCGCCCGACCCTCGTCCCGACCGGAGCGACCATGACCACCGTTCTGATCGTCGACGACCAACCGCTACAGCGGCTCGGGTTCCGGATGCTGCTCGACGGCAACAGCGGAATCTCCGTCGTGGGTGAGGCCGAGCACGGCGCGCAGGCCATCCGGCTGGCCGCGCGACTGCGCCCCGACGTCGTACTCATGGACATCCGCATGCCGGGCATGGACGGCATCGAAGCCACCCGCCAGATCACCGCCTCGGGTGATCGCTCCCGGGTCCTTGTGCTCACCACGTTCGACCTGGACGAGTACGTCTATCAAGCGCTTCTGGCGGGTGCGAGCGGCTTCCTGCTCAAGGACGCTCGACCGGAGGAACTCCTCCACGGCATCCGGGCGGTCGCTGCCGGCGACGCGGTCGCCGCCCCCGCACTGACCCGTCGCCTGCTCGACGCATACACGCGCAACCCACCCGGAAGCGCGACCGGCACCGCCGGAGGCGGGATGGACCCGCGTCTGGCCCAGCTCACCGACCGCGAGCGCGAGGTCCTGCGCGACCTCGCCACCGGGCTGACCAACAAGGAGATCGCCACCCATCTCCACCTGGCGGAGTCCACCATCAAGACCAACGTCAGCCGGATCCTCAGCAAACTCGGCGCCCGGGACCGGGTCCACGCCGTGATCATCGCCTACGACACCGGACTCACCCGGCCCGCCCGCTGAGCACCCGCGATGATCCAACCCTTCGTCGCCGCGAATGTTGACGGCGGGAGGGATGCAGCCGACAGTCCGGGCTTGATCGGTATTGGCGCATCATCCTGTGGTGGGGATGACCACACCTGGGGAACGCCACGATCAGCAACAGCGGCACGGCGTACACCGCGCGCAACGTCGACTACAACGGCCTGCTGGGTGCCGGTGCCAGCACCGGCTTCGGCTTCCTCGGCAGCTGGAACGGCACCAACACCGCCCCATCCCTGACCTGCACGGCGAGCTGACCCTCCCGACGGCCTGGCCCGCCCGACCCGGCCGGCCCGGATCGGCGCTGTGGCGGTATTGCGCCGCCCGGATTACCGCCACCTCGCCGATCCGGAGTGGATCAACGATCAGCGCTGGGCCAGCCGGGCGGCGCGCATCTGCAGGTAGCGCTGCTCGGGGAGGCTGGTGGTCTGCCCGGCGGCGGCCCGGTAGTGGGCTACCGCGGCGTCCCGGTCGCCGGCCATCTCGTACAGGTGCGCCCGGGCCGCGTCGAGGCGGTGGTGCCCGGCCATCCGGGGATCGGCGTCCAACGCGGCGAGCGCGTCCAGCCCGGCGGCCGGGCCGTGCACCATGGCGGTCGCCACCGCGCGGTTGAGCGACACCACCGGGTTCCCGGAGAGGCGTTCCAGCACCTGGTAGAGCGCGAGGATCTGCGGCCAGTCGGTCTGCGCGGCGGTGGGCGCCTCGTCGTGCAGCGCGGCGATGGCGGCCTGGAGCTGGTACGCCCCGACCGGCCCGCGGGCCATCGCCCGGGTGACGAGCGTGGTCCCCTCGGCGATCGCGGCGGCGTCCCACCGGCTGCGGTCCTGGTCGGCCAGGGAGATCAGCTCACCCGACGGGCCGGTCCGGGCGGCGGCGCGGGCCTCGGTGAGCAGCATCAGGGCGAGCAGGCCGGCCACCTCGCTGTCGTCCGGCAGCAGCGCGTGCATGGCCCGGGCCAGCCGGATCGCCTCCTCGGACAGGTCCACCCGGCGCAGGTCCGTGCCGAGGCTGGCGGTGTGCCCCTCGGTGAAGATCAGATACAGCACGTGCAGCACCGCCGCGAGGCGGGACTCGCGCTCGCCCTCGTCCGGCATCCGGAACGGCAGCTCGGAGCTCCGGATGCGCTGCTTGGCGCGGCTGATCCGCTGCGCCATGGTGGGCTCGGGGACGAGGAACGCGCGGGCGATCTCGGCGGTGGTGAGCCCACCCACCGCCCGCAGCGTCAGCGCGATCGCCGAGGCGGTCGACAGCGTCGGGTGGCAGCAGAGGAAGAGCAGAACCAGGGTGTCGTCCCGGTCCGAGATCAGCGGCTCGTCCGCGGCCGGCGCGGTCCGCCGGTGGTCGCCCTCCCGCCGGGCGGCGCGGTCCTCCCGGTCCCGCCGGGCGGCCTCCGCCCGGACCAACTCGATCATCCGGCGGTACGCGACCTGGACGAGCCAGCCGCGCGGATTGTCCGGCAGCCCCTGCGCCGGCCACTGGGTGGCCGCGTCCAGCAGCGCTTCCTGCACCGCGTCCTCGGCGGTGGCGAAGTCACCGAACCGGCGGGCGAGCACGCCGAGGACCTGCGGCGCCAGCTCGCGCAGCAGGTCCTCGACGGTCCGGTCCAGGGTGCCCAGCGGTCAGATCTCCTGTGGCGGCGCCGACATGATCGGGTGCACCTCGATCGGCATGTTCAGCGGTCGCCCGCCGGGCCCGGGCGCGGTGGAGATGTGCGCGGCGATCTCGACCGCCCGCTCCGGCGTCTCGCAGTCGACGATCCACCAGCCGGCGAGGAACTCCTTGGTCTCCGCGAACGGCCCTTCGGTGACGACCGGGGCGCCGCCCTCGCCAGCCCGGACGATCCGCGCCTGCTGCGGCCCGCCCAGGCCCTCCGCCTGGACCCACTCCCCGTCGGCGGTGAGCTTCGCGTTGACCTCACCCATGAACCCGATGTGCGCCCGGATCTCCTCCGGCGTCCAGGTGTCGATCGACGGGAAGTCGGCCCCGGCGGCGCTGAACTGCATCAGCAGCATGTACTTCACGGTTCGCTCCTCACGCCTGTGCACCGATTCTCGGCGCTTCCACCCTGAGGTAGAAGCTGCCACTCCGGTTCTCGACATCCGGGGCGGAGAAATTCCAGGAATTCTCAGCCGACGGCGGTGACCTCCAGCAGCAGCGCCTGCTCGGGGTGCAGGGCCGGCAGTTGGAGCCCCACCGAGGCGAGCACCGACCCGCCGAGGGTCACCCCGTCGGCCGAGGCCAGCCAGGCCGGTGGGGTCAGCTCCAGCACCGCCGGCTCCGGCAGCCCGGCCGGCGGCCGCACCCGGTAGCGCCGCGCCGGATCCAGCCCCGGCAGGCGTACCGGGCCCGGCACCTGCGCGACCGAGGTGGTCAGCCGGGAGATCGCGTACACCGCGTGGGACCGGTCATGGGCGACCACGCCGTGCGCCTGGACGGCCGGGTCGGGGTGGTCGACCCGGACCACCCGGCCGCCGTGCAGCAGCGGACGCAGCCGCTTGTGCAGGGCGACCCAGGCGGCGAGTTGCCCCCGCTCGGCGGCGGTGATCCCGCTGATGTCCCACTCGATGCCGTGGTGGCCGAAGAGCGCGGTGACCGCCCGGAAGCCGAGGTCGTGCACGCGGTGGGTGGTGTGCGAGCGTTCCGGTCCGATGTGGGTGCCGACCAGTTCGGGTGGGAGCAGCAGGCCGGTCCAGCGCTGGATCGACAGCCGTTCCAGGGCGTCGTTGCAGTCGCTGGCCCACACCCGGTCCGTGCGGCGCAGGATCTCCAGGTCGACCCGCGCCCCGCCGGACGAGCAGCTCTCGATCTCCACTGCGGGGTGGCGAACCCGCAGCTCGTCGAGGAGGCGGTAGACCGCCACGGTCTGCGCGTGCACCCCCGGCCGGCCGCCGTGCCCGGCCTCGGTGAGGTCCCGGTTGTGGTCCCACTTCAGGTACGCGATCCCGTCGTGCTCCGTCAGCACTGCGTCCAGCCGGCCGAGCAGGTGGGCGTACGCGTCCGGGTGGGCGAGATCGAGCACCTGCTGGTGCCGCCACTCCGGCGGCAGCCGGCCGGGCGCCTGGAGCAGCCAGTCCGGGTGGGCCCGGAACAGGTCCGAGTCCGGGTTGACCATCTCCGGCTCCACCCAGAGCCCGAACTGCATCCCGTGTCCGCGGACGTGGTCGATGAGCGGTTGCAGCCCGTCCGGCCAGACGTCGTCGTCGACCCACCAGTCGCCGAGCCCGGCCCGGTCGTGCCGGCGGCCCCGGAACCAGCCGTCGTCGAGCACGTACCGTTCCACGCCCACCTCGGCGGCCCGGTCGGCGAGGTCCCTGAGCCGGTCCAGGTCGTGGTCGAAGTAGACCGCCTCCCAGACGTTGAGGGTCACCGGGCGGGGTGCGCGCGGGTGCTGCGGGCGGGCCCGCAGGTGGGTGTGCAGCACGTCGCTGAGCCCGTCCAGCCCGTCGGTCGAGTGGACCGCGTAGAGCAGGGGAGTGGCGTACTCCGCGCCGGGGGCGAGCACGATCTCGCCTGGGGTGAGCAGTTCGCCCCCGCCCAGGGCGGACTCCCCGGTCGGGCGGCGTTCCGCCACCGTGACGTGGTCGCCGCTCCACGCGGTGTGCACCGCCCACACCTCGCCGTGCCCGAAGCAGAATCCCGGCGTGCCGGCGACGAGCAGCAGCGTGGCGTCGTGGCCGGTGCGGCCGTGCCGGCCCTCGCGTACCCAGGCGCCCATCGACCACGGGTGCCGCTGCGGGGCGCGTTCCCGGCACCAGCGCCCGGTCAGGTCGAGCAGTTCGGTGGCGACCGCCGGCACCGGCAGCACCGGGGTCAGGTCCCGCACCTCGTACGGCCGGTCGCCGTCGTTGCGCAGCCGGTGCCGCAGCATCAGCAGTCCGGTCGGGTCGAGCGTGAGCTCGACGGTCAGGGTCAGGCCCGCGCCCGGGTCCGCCGCCCGCACGGTCACCCGCGCGGCCCCGGCCCCGTCGAGGTCCCGCTCCGCCCCGGATACGCGCACCGCCTCCCCGCCCCCCGCCACCCGGCTCGGCTCCGGGGCGACGTCGACGACGTCGAGCCCGTCGAGGCGGAAGGCGGTGGACCAGTCCCGACCGTCGCGGTGGCCGGCCAGGCCGGGCCGGCCGCTCCAGCCGGCGCTGGATTCGGGCAGCAGCGACAGCACCGTCGGCGCATCGAAGCTGCTCGGCACCACCGGCGCGATGGTGGCGTCGACCAGGGCGGGCAGCTCGTCGGCGGGGAGCGGGCCGAGGTCGGCGCCCCAGTGCACGACCCGGGGCAGGCCCGGGCCGCGCGCGTCGAGCACCAGGCTGGTCCGGGCCCGGCGCAGGTGCAGGATCGTCATCCTTTGCTGGCTCCCAGGGTCAGGCCCCGGACGAACTGCTTCTGCAACAGGAAGAAGATCACCAGGGTGGGGATCGCGACCAGCACCGAGCCGGCCGAGACCAGGTTGTTGTCGGTGAAGAACTCGCCGCGCAGGTTGTTCAGCGAGCTGGTCACCGGGAACTTGTCGCCGGTGCGCATCAGCACGGTGGCCCAGAAGAACTCGTTGTAGATCCAGGTCACCTCGAGGGTGGCCAGCGCGGCCAGGGCCGGCCGGCACAGCGGCATGGTGACCTGCCAGTACTGCCGCCACACGCTGGCCCCGTCCACCATCGCCGCCTCGTACAGGTCGTGCGGCAGGGCCTTCATGTAGTTGCTCAGCACGAAGACGCAGAAGCCGCACTGGAAGGCGACGTTGACCAGGATCAGCCCCCAGTAGCTGTCGTAGAGCAGCTCCGAGTCGCTCATCCAGGCCGGCAGCGGGATCTCGGTGAACATCCGGAACAGCGGGATCAGCAGGGCCTGCTGCGGCAGCAGGTTCGCCGCGGTGAACAGCCCGAGCAGCACGAGGTTGAACTTCCAGCTGAACCGGGCGATCACGAACGCCACACAGGAGGCGAGGAAGAGCGTCAGCAGCACCGCCGGCACCGTGATGTAGACGGAGTTGAGGAAGTGCTTGCCGAACTCCGCGGTCCGCCAGGCGGTGACGTAGTTGTCGATGGTCCAGCCGCCGAGGGAGACGTAGCCGTGGGTGGCGGTGTACTCGTAGGACCGCAGCGAGGTCAGCGTCGCCCAGAGGATCGGGAAGAGCCAGCCGACGGCGACCGTACCCAGGAAGAGGTGCAGGACCACCCGGGCGGGCCGCAGTGGCCGGCGGCGCCCGGCCGGCGCGGTGGCCGTGGTCTCCCGGGTCAGGACGGTGGTCATCGCCGGCCCTCCCGCATCACGGTGGCCAGATAGAGGGTGATGAAGACCAGGGAGACGACCAGCATGATGGTCGCCAGGGCGGAGCCGAAGCCGATCCGGCTGGCCTCGCCCACCACGTTCGCGGTGACCAGCGCGGAGATCAGCTCCAGCCCGTTGCGGCCCTTGTTGATGACCCACACGAGGTCGAACGCGCGCAGCGACTCGATCACCGTCACCACCAGCACGATGATGTTGATCGGCCGCATGACCGGGAAGACCACCCGGAAGAAGGTGCTGGCCTCGGAGGAGCCGTCCACGGCGGCCGCCTCGCGCAGCGACGGGTCGACGCCCTTCAGGCCGGCCAGATAGAGCAGCATGATGTAGCCGACGTGCCGCCAGCCGGCGGCGACGAGCACCGCCCAGATGTTCACGTGCGGGTCGCCGTACCAGTCGGTCTGGGTGCCCAGCAGCGCGTTGAGCAGGCCCTGGTCGCGGCTGTAGATGAGCTGCCAGACGAAGCCGATCAGCGCCAGGGAGAGCACCACCGGCAGGTAGAGCGCGGTCTGGTAGAAGCGGCTGCCGCGCAGTTCCTTGTCGAGCAGCACGGCGAGGAACATCCCGAACGGGGTGGCCACCACGAACAGCGCGGCCAGCCAGAGCAGGTTGTTCTGGATCGCCGGCACGAACGGCGGGTAGATGTTCACCACGTCGTCGTAGTTCTTCAGGCCGACCCAGTCGATCTCGCTGAACGGTCCGATGCCGTCCCAGTTGGTGCCGGAGAGCAGCACGGTGGCCAGCGCCGGCAGCCAGACCAGGCCGACGACGAGGAGCATGGGTACCAGCACCATCAGCGTGATCACCACGCGGTCGGTGCGGGACAGGAGCCGTAGCCGCCGGCGGCGACCACTCGTGGTGGTGGTCGCGGCCGGCGGTGGTACGGCGCGATCCGCTTGGATCAGGGGCAGGTCGGACATGGTGTCCTCCTCCCTTCCGCCGTCAGCTGGTGAAGATCGACTTCTTCTGGTTCTCGATGCTGGTGAGCAGCCCGCTGATGTCCTTCGGGTTCTTGATGAACTGCTGGAACGCCGGGATGATCACCGTGGAGGCGAAGTCCGGCCGGGTGTCCCGGTCGAGGAACTGGGCGATCTCCGTGGCCGAGCCGACCAGTTCGGCGGCCTTCTTCTTCAGCGCGGTGTAGCCGCTGGTGTCTCCGCCGCTGTTGGCGACCAGGGTGCCGGGGTCGCCCTTCACCATGATGTTCGCGGCGTCGACGCCGCCGATGTAATCCAGCAGCTTCTTGGCGTTGGCCTCGGACTTCGGCTTGCGGGCCATCATGTAGCCGTCGATCGGCGCGTCCAGGGCCTTGGCGCCGATGGTCGAGTCGATCTCGGGGAAGGTGAAGAAGTCGATGTCGTCCTGCTCGTTGTCGTTGAACTGCTGGGCGACGAAGAGGCCGAGCAGGTACATGCCGCTCTTCTTCTGCTGCAGCGACTGGGCGGCCTCCTGCCAGGTCCGGCCGAGGGCGTCGGGCTGGTGCAGCGGGAGCAGGCCGGCCCAGGTGTCGAAGACCTTCTTCACCTTGTCCGAGGTCCACGCCTCCTTGCCCGCCATCAGGTCGACGTGGAACTGGTAGCCGTTGATCCGCAGGTTGAGGATGTCGAAGGTGCCCATCGCCGGCCAACCGTCCTTGTCGGCAAAGGCGATCGGGATGAGACCATCCTTCTTCATCTGCCCGGCGAGCGTGGTGAGGTCGTCAAGCGTCGTCGGCACCTGGTAGCCGTGCTGCTGCCAGACCGACTTGCGGTAGAAGACCGCCCACGGGTAGTACGACGCGGGCACGAAGTACTGCTTGCCGTCGTCGCCGGTGGATGCCTTCTTGAACGCGTCCGAGAAGCCGGTGAGCTTGCCCCAGACGTCGCTGACGTCGCCGGTCAGGCCCTTGGCGGCGAAGAACCGCATCCGGTAGCCGGCGAACCAGGTGAACACGTCGTCCGGCTTGCCCTGCAGGTAGTTGTTGATGTTCTCCTGGAACGTGTTGTGGTCAACCGTGTTGATGTTGACCTGGACCCCGGACGAGCTCTGGAAGCCGGCCGCCAGCTTGGCGAGGACGTCCTTCGGCGTCGGGTCCGAAGCGTTCGAGCCGACGGAGACGGTCTTCGAGCCTCCGCCCGAGTCGGAGTCGGAGCCGCAGCCGGCGAGCAGTCCCGTGCCGAGCAGCGCGCCCGCGCCGGCCGCACCGGCGAGCAGCGAGCGGCGATTCAGGCCGGCGACGGACGGGGGCACGAGTCGGGCGAGGTAGTCGGCTTGCGATCGGGGACGGGACATGGTGCCTCCTGCGGGGAAGAGGTGCGCTGCGTCCAAAAGCCGTGATGGTGGGATGGGTGTTCGCGCCGGCGGTGGATCAACCGCGAATCCACATGTCCGAACACAAACAGCCGGTGGCGGTAGAAGCTACCCCCTGGTTCCGCGCTGTCAAGGGGGGAAGCGGACAGCGATAACCCAGTTGTGACATGGCCGAGACCGGACAACCGTGGTAATCCCTGTCGATGTTGGAAAGTGTTGACTTGGTGGCCGTTCGGGGGGCACCCTCTGCACTCATGCGGACCTGGCACGGTGAGCGGATCTGGTACGGCGCCGACTACAACCCGGAGCAGTGGCCCGAGGAGACCTGGGTCGAGGACGTCGCGCTGATGCGCCGGGCCGGGGTCAATCTGGTCTCGGTCGGGATCTTCTCCTGGGCCCTGCTGGAACCCGCCCCCGGCCGCTACGAGTTCGGCTGGCTCGACCGGGCGCTCGACCTGCTGCACGACGGCGGGATCAGCGTCGACCTGGCCACCGCCACCGCCAGTCCGCCGCCCTGGCTGGCCCACCGACACCCGGAGACGCTGCCCCGACGCGCCGACGGCACGGTCCTCTGGCCGGGCGGGCGGCAGGCATACTGCCCCAGCTCACCGGTCTTCCGGCAGCGGTCTCTCGCGCTGGTCGAGGCCGTCGCCGGCCGGTACGCCGACCACCCGGCCGTGGTGATGTGGCACGTCTCCAACGAGCTGGGCTGCCACAACGTGCACTGCTACTGCGACGTCAGCGCCGAGGCGTTCCGCCGCTGGCTGCGCGAGCGCTACGGCGACCTGCACGCGCTCAACGCCGCCTGGGGCACCGCGTTCTGGAGCCAGCGCTACCACGACTGGGCCGAGATCAACCCGCCACGGACCGCCCCGACCTTCGCCAACCCCACCCAGCAACTGGACTTCCTGCGTTTCTCCTCCGACGAGCAGCGCGCCCAGCTGCGTGCGGAGCGGGAGGTGCTGACCCGGCTCACCCGGCAGCCGGTCACCACCAACTTCATGATCGGCACCGGCGTCAAGCACCTGGACTACCACTCCTGGGCGTCCGACGTGGACCTGGTCGCCAACGACCACTACCTGATCGCCGCCGACCCGCGGCCGCACGTCGACCTGGCGCTCGCCGCCGACCACACCCGGGGCGTCGCCGGTGGCGGGCCGTGGCTGCTGATGGAGCACTCCACCAGCGCGGTCAACTGGCAGCCGCGCAACGTCGCCAAGACCCCGGGCCAGCTGCGGCGCAACAGCCTCGCCCACGTGGCGCGCGGCGCCGACGGGGTGCTCTTCTTCCAGTGGCGGGCCTCCCGGGCGGGCGCGGAGAAGTTCCACTCCGCGCTGGTCCCGCACGCCGGACCGGAGACGAAGGTGTTCCGCGAGGTGTGCCGGCTCGGCGCCGACCTGAAGGCCCTCGCCGAGCTACGCGGCAGCCGGGTCGAGTCCGAGGTGGCGATCCTGTTCGACTACGCGGCCTGGTGGGGGGTCGAGCTCGATTCCCACCCCAGCACCGACGTCACCTACGTGGACCGGCTCGCCGCCCTGCACGGCGCGCTCTGGCGGGCCGGGGTCACCGCCGACGTGGTGCACCCGTCGGCCGACCTGTCCCGCTACCGGCTGGTCCTGGCGCCCACCCTCTACCTGGTCCGCGACGCCGACGCCGAGGCCCTGCGCGCGTTCGTTGCCTCGGGTGGCACCGCCCTGGTGACCTACTTCAGCGGCATCGTCGACGAGCACGACCACATCCGGCTCGGCGGCTACCCGGGCGCGTTCCGGGAGCTGCTCGGCGTCCGCACCGAGGAGTTCTTCCCGCTCCGCGAGGGTGAGCGGGTACGCCTCGACGACGGCGCCACCGCCGACGTGTGGACCGAGTGGCTGCACGCCGACGGGGCGGAGGTACTCGCCTCGTACGCCGACGGGCCGCTGCCCGGGGTGCCCGCGCTGACCCGGCACGCGGTCGGCGCCGGAGCCGCCTGGTACGTCGCCACCCGGCTGGACGCGGCCGCCACCGACCGGCTCGTCGCCCGGCTGCTCGCCGAGTCCGGCGCCCGCCCGCCGGTGGCCGCCCCGGTGGGGGTGGAGGTGGTCCGCCGCCGGTCCGCCGACCGGAGCTGGCTGTTCGTCATCAACCACACCGACGCCGAGGCCCGGCTGGCGGTCACCGGCGTCGAGCTGCTCGGCGGCGGCCGCTGCGACGGCGAGCTGGTGGTCCCCGCCGGCGAGGTGGCGGTGGTCCGCGAAATCCCGGCCCGCGCCGCCGACCAGCCGGCGCCGGCCAGGGTGGGGGCCGGCGATCCGGCGACGGACCGGACGGCCGAGGCCGCCTGACCGTGGCCCCTGCACCCGAAGGAGGATCCATGCTCGCCCAGCAACGGCAGAGCGCCATCCTGGAGCTGATCCGCCAGCGTGGTGGCGTCCGGGTCAGCCATCTGGTCAGCCGCTTCGGGGTGTCGGACATGACCATCCGGCGGGACCTGGAGGTGCTCGCCGAGCGGGGGCTGGTCGACAAGGTCCACGGTGGTGCGACGCTGGCCGGTCCCGGCTCGGCCGAGGAGCCCGGGTTCGCCGCGAAGTCGATCCGGCAGCAGGCCGAGAAGCGGGCCATCGCCGAGCGGGCCGCCGGTCTGGTCGAGCCCGGGATGGCGATCGCGCTCTCCGCCGGCACGACCACCGCCGCCCTGGCCGCCCGGCTCGCCGACGTTCGCGGGCTCACCGTGGTCACCAACTCGGTCCCGGTCGCCGACGCCCTCTACCAGAACCCCCGCCCCGACCAGGCCGTCGTGCTCACCGGTGGCATCCGTACGCCCTCGGACGCGCTGACCGGGCCGGTGGCCGAGGCGGCCATCGCCGCCCTCAACGTCGACCTGCTCTTCCTCGGCGTGCACGGGATGAGTCCGCGAACCGGGTTCACCACGCCGAACCTGCTGGAGGGGGCGGTCAACCGAGGGCTGATCGCGGCCGCCCGGCGGCTCGTCGTGCTCGCCGACCACACAAAGTGGGAGACCATCGGGATCGCCACCATCGCCCCGCTCGCGGCGGCCGACGTGCTCATCACCGACGGCGGGCTGCCCGCGGAGGGACGGCAGCAGATCGGCGAGCAGGTCGGCGAGCTGATCGTCGTGAGGGTCGACTGACACCGCGACGAGCGCGCCGTGCCGGCGGAGGCCCTCGTGCTCACAGCCACTTCACAGCGCTGCAGGTTAACGTGCCTTTGGTGGTCCCGTGCGCGCTCTGTCGTGGAGTGTGCCGAAGGTGGAAGCGGAGTGGCGATGGTCTTCAAGAAGATGCTGAGCGCGTTCGGCGTCGGCGGCCCGAGCGTCGACACGGTGCTGACCAACCCGAACACCCGGCCCGGCCTGGCCCTCGACGGGCACGTCAACCTGGTCGGCGGTGACGTGCCGGCCAGCATCGAGCAGATCAGCGTCGGCCTGGTCACCCGGGTCGAGGTCGAGAGCGGCGACTCCGAGTACGCCGGCATCATGGAGTTCCACCGGATGCCGGTCAGCGGCCGCCTGGAGTTGGCGCCGAAGCAGCAGCTCTCCCTCCCGTTCCAGCTCCCGGTGCCGTGGGAGACCCCGGTCACCGACGTGTACGGGCAGCGGCTGCGCGGTATGACCATGGGGCTGCGTACCGAGGTCGCGGTGGCCCGCGCGGTGGACAAGAGCGACCTGGACCAGGTGGCGGTGCACCCGCTGCCGATCCACGAGCGGATCCTCGAGGCGTTCCAGACGCTCGGCTTCCGGTTCAAGCACGCCGACCTGGAGCGCGGCCACATCTACGGCGTGCAGCAGACGCTGCCGTTCTATCAGGAGATCGAGTTCTTCGCCGCGCCGCAGTACGCGCAGGCCGTCAACGAGGTCGAGTTGACCTTCGTGACCAGCCAGCGTGGCGTCGAGGTGATCCTGGAGTGCGACAAGCGGGGCGGCTTCTTCACCGCCGGGCACGACGTCTTCGGCCGGTACACCGTCCCGCACAGCGACGCGGGCCGCACCGACTGGGCCCAGGTGGTGGACGGCTGGCTGCGGGAGACCACCTCTCGCTACGGCAACCTGCGGGCCCAGGGCTTCGGACCGCACGGGCACCACGGCCACCACGGGCGCCGTGGGCCGGGGGTCGGCGGCATGGTGGCGGGCGCCGCCCTGGGGGTGGCCGGTGGCCTGGTCGCCGGTGAACTGATCGAGGACGCCTTCGAGGGCGACTTCGGGGACTTCGGCGGGGACTTCGAGTAGTCCACGCACGGCGGTGGCCCCGGGAAACTCCCGGGGCCACCGCCGCTCTCAGGTGTTGCTCACTGGCGCCGGGCCGCCCGGCGCTCGGCGAAGGACCGCCGTGTGCTACCAGCCTTGGACAGACCACGGCTGAACAGGTACGCGGCGGTCAGCACGGTGATGTACCACCACGACAGGTTCGGGTTGGTGATCTTCAGCCCGCTGGTGATCGAGCCATGCCAGTACGAGACGACCACGACGACCGCGACGGCGGCGGCGTACACCCAGAACTCGGTGGTAAGGAACGCCTGCTTCGTCTCGGTGCCCGGCGCCCGCTCCCGGAAGCCGTCGTGCATCATCGGCATCTGGCGGGTCTCTTCCATCGCTGCCCGGTCGGGCATGTCCTGCCTCGCCCGGGTCGGCGTCTCCTGCATCGGCCGGTTCACGGGCCTGGTGGACGCAGCCTGCGTGCTCATCTTGTCCTCCTCGGATGCGATGAGTTGCACACCCGCCCCGCTACCGCGTTTCGGCCACGGCACGGTTCGCGTTTCGTGGCGGGGGCACCCCGCGTCTACCCGAGGGCCCCGGAGAGGTAACACCCGATCGGCGGCGGATGTGGTCTCCCCGGGGCTCCTGCCGGTCGGTCAGCGCAGGCCGTTGCGTACGGCCACCGTGATCAGCAGGTCCGGGTCGTCGGTGATGAGGCCGTCCACGCCGAGGTCGATGACCCGCTGCATCACCGCCGCGTCGTTGACGGTGTAGGGGACTACAGTGAGCCCGTACCGCCGCTGCAGGGTCGGGACGTCCGGTCCGTGGAAGTATGCCGGGTTCTGCCGCAGGTACCAGTCGGCCGAGGCCACCGTGCCCTGCCCCGGGTCGTGCACCTGCCAGTTCGCCGACACCGTGGTCGCGCCGGACTGCCGGACCAGCTTGCCCAGGTCCTCGTGGCGCCACCAGTCCAGACCGGCGGTCCACGGGCTCCGCACCGTCGGGTCGCCGTAGACCGCCTGCAGCGAGCACTCGTCGGCGAGGGTGGCGCACTCGACCGGGCCGTACTGCCAGACCAGGGCGACGGTGTCGATGCGGGGGTTGAGGCGGTGGGCGTACTCGATGGTGCGCCAGTCGAACGACTGGACGGTGGCGCGCCGGGTGAAGTCGGCCCGCTCGATGGCGGTGACCAGCTTGCGGGTGAAGCTCTGGTACGGCTCGGTGTCGGCCACCAGCGGGCTGATCTTCGTCTCGATGTTCATCCGGACGTCGTCCCGGCCGCTCGACGACACCAGGGCGAAGACCTCGTCGAGGGTGGGGATCCGGGCGCCCGGCACGGCCACCTGGGCGGGGAACTCGGGCAGCGTCTTCGCGCCGCAGTCGACGGTCTTCAACTGGGCCAGGGTCAGCTCGTGCACCAGCTTCCCGACGTACGGGTACTTCGGGTCTCCGGGGCGTACCGGCGCGGTGTCCACGCAGTGCGACCCGTTGACCGCCCGGTCGTGCAGCACGACCAGGTGCCCGTCGGCGGTCACTCCGGTGTCCAGCTCCAGAGTGGAGATGGCCGGGTTCTGCAGGGCGTGCGCGAAGGCGGGGAGGGTGTTCTCCGGGCGGGTGGCCCGGCCGCCCCGGTGGGCCTGGATGTCGAAGGGCGAGACGTACGCCCGGGGCAGCCGGTAGCCGCGCTCGGCGAGCAGCCCGCGCAGCCGGTCCGGGTAGTCGGTGATGAGGCCGTCCACGCCGTCGTCGATCAGCTTCGCCATGGTCGGCACGTCGTCCACCGTCCACGGGATCACCTTGATCCCGTTGCGGTGCGCGTGCGCCACCATCTCCTTCGTCACGTACGGCCGGTAGCCGGCATCGGTGACTGTGCCGTTCTGCGGGAAGCCGTGCACCGGTGAGAAGGCCGCCGCGCCGAAGCTGCGGATCGCGGCGATCGGGTCGGCGCCGAAGTCGTCGATGTCCAGGCCGCCCAGCCACGGCGAGGCGCCCGGCTGGCCGACCTGCAGGAAGTCGTAGTTGGTCAGGGCCACCAGCGGCAGTCGCGGCTCCACCTGGCGCATCCGCATCAGCGCGCCCCAGTCGAAGCTCTGGATCGTCACCTGGCGCAGCATCCCGGCGTTCCGGATCTCCCGCGCGGTGACCTGCACGAACTGCTCGCGCGGCGCGGTCTCGGCCGGCGCGCCGGCCTCCACCTTGGTCTCCACATTGAGCATCACGTCGTCCGCCCGGTAGCGCTTGACCAGGGCGAAGACCTCGCGCAGCAGGGGCATCCGGGCGCCGGGCACGGCGAGCTGGCCGGGCTTGTCGGCCAGGGTCTTCGAGCCGCAGTCCAACGTGCGCACCTGGGCCAGGGTGAGCGTGTTGACGTACTTTCCGACGTACGGGTACTCCGGGTCACCCGGGGTGGCCGGTGCGGTGTCCACGCACTTGGCGGCGCTGACCTTCCGGTCGTGGGTCACCACGGCCTGTCCGTCCTCGGTGATCTGCACGTCCAGTTCGAGCGTGCTCACGCCGAGCTGAAGGGCGTTGCCGAACGAGGCGAGGGTGTTCTCCACCCGCAGGCCCAGGCCGCCGCGGTGGGCCTGGAGGTCGAAGGTTCGGCCGGGCCGCGGGGCCGCCTCGGCGGCCGCCGGGAGACCGGCGGTCACGGTCGCCGCCAGGAGCGCGGCGAGGGTGGTACGGCGTACGGTGCGCACGCTGTCTTCCCTTCGGGGGCGGGCGGGTCCCGCCAACCCGCGGCTCAGCATGGGCAGCCCGGGCGGCCGACAGGCGAGCAGCGGGAGACGCGCCGGTGAACCCGGGCGGACGACCAGCGTGGGTTTGGACCGCCGGTCGTCGGGCACGCACCAGAGATCCGAGAACGCTGCGAGGTGGTTGACGTGCGTGAGGACGACATGCGGCAGGAGGCCGCCCGGCGGGCCGAGGACCGGATCGCCGGCGGCGTGTACGGCAAGGGCGCGGTGGACGAGGTCACCGTGCCGCAGACCGATGTGCTGCGGGTGATTCAGGAGGAGGATCCGGACGACCCGGCGCACGTGCCGGTCGACCCGAACGTGCTGCGCGACGGCGGCCCGACGCGCGGTCAGGGCGCGGTCACCACGACGGGGGGCACGGCCGGCCCGGCCAGCGCCCGCAGGCTGGCCCGCCAGCCGGAGCGGCACCGCGGGAAGGTGGCCCCGACCACCACGGGTGACGCCACCACCGGTGGCCTGAGCACCCCGGCCGGCGGCTCCACGAGTGACGCGTCGTCGAGCGGCAGCCAGGTCGGCAACTTCACCGACGAACGACCCCACCCAGGCTGACCGGCTGACCGGCGGGATCCCCGCCCTGTCGATCATGAGGTTGGCGGCACTCGTGGAGATCGCGATCGCCGTCAACCTCATGATCAGCCGGGGGTTAGGGGGCGCGGAGGATGCCTAGGCGTTGGGTGGCGCGGGTGAGAGCGACGTAGAGGTCGCTGTGGCCGCGCGGGGACTCGGCGACGATGCGGTCCGGGTCCACCACCAGGACCGAGTCGAACTCCAGGCCCTTGGCCTGCTCGGTGGTGAGCACCACCACCCGGTTCGCCAGCTCTGGCTGCTCCCCGACGGCGGCCTCCGGCAGGGCGGCGGTGACCGCCCCGCCCAGCTCCGCCACCCGGCCGGCCGGCACGATCACGCCGAGCCGCCCGTCGGTCAGCCCGGCCGCCTCCCGCGCCGTCGCCGCGACCAGCTCCGCGGCGAGCCGGTCGGCGTCGACGGTCCGGTCCCACGGAGGCACGCCGCTGGCGCGTACGGAGCGGGGCGGGCGCAGCGCCGGGTCGATCGCGGCGAGCACGTCGGCGGCGACCGCCATGATCTCGGCGGGGGTGCGGTAGCTGACGGTCAGCTCCTCCAGCCGCCACCGGTCCGCCACGTACGGCGCCAGCGCCTCGGACCAGGACGGCGTGCCGGCGAGGGCGCCGGTCTGTGCCACGTCCCCGACGATGGTCATCGACCGGCTCGGGCACCGGCGCATCAGCAGCCGCCACGCCATCGGCGACAGCTCCTGCGCCTCGTCGACGATCACGTGCCCGAACGCCCAGCTCCGATCGGCGGCGGCGCGCTGCGCGGTGGTCAGCCGGTCGGACTCCTCCTGCCGTTCCAACAGCCGGTCGGCGTCGATGAGGTCGGTGACGCCGAGGATCTCGCCGCCGTCCGCCTCGTCCTCGACGTCGATCGACCGGGAACCGCGGGCGATCTCCAGCACGCCCTCGGCGTACTCGCGTTGCAGCGACCGGATCCGCTCCCGGCGGGCCGCGGCGGCGCGCTCGTCCTCACCCAGCAGCTCGGCCGCCTCGTCCAGCAGCGGCACGTCGGCCGGCGTCCAGCCGCCCGGCTCGCGGTGCAGCATGGTCCGCTCGGCGTCGGTGAGCATCGGCGCGGCGGCGGCGATCCGTTCCGGCGCGCCGTACAGGTCGGCGAGCAGCCGCTGCGGGGTGAGCACCGGCCACAGCTCGTCCAGCCTGGCCCGGACCTCGGGCTCGTCGCGCAGTTCCCGGCGGATCTCGGCGCGGTCGGCCTCGGAGAGCAGGTTCTCCCCGCCGAGCGGGTCGGCGCCGATCCGCTCGGCGACCTGGTCGGCGAGCGCGTGCACGATCTCGATGTCGAACAGCGCGCGGGCGAGGTTGTGCGGGCGGTCGGCGCGGCGGACCCGTTCCCGGGCCTCCCGGACCACGGCCGGGTCCAGGGTCAGGGTCTCCCGCTGCGGCAGCTCGATCTCCAGCGGCTCCTCGGGCACCCACTGCCGGTCCCGTACCGCGTTGGCCAGCACCTCGGCCATCACCGCACGCCCCTTCAACGCGGCGGTCTCCGCCGGCTCGGTGCGCCGGGCCTGCACCCCGGGAAAGAGGTCCGCCTGGGTACGCAGCAGCACACCCGTCTCGGCCAGCGCGGGCAACACCTGGGAGATGTAGCGCAGGAAGGTGGCGTTCGGGCCGACCAGCAGCACGCCCCGGGTGGAGAGCTGCTGCCGGTGCGTGTAGAGCAGGTATGCGGCCCGGTGCAGCGCCACCGCCGTCTTGCCGGTGCCGGGACCGCCCTGCACCACGAGCACGCCCGGGAGGTCGGCGCGGATGATCCGGTCCTGCTCGGCCTGGATGGTCTCGACGATGTCGCGCATCCGGCCGGTGCGGCCGGCGTTCAGCGCGGCGAGCAGCGACGCCTCGCCCGTCAGTTCCTCGTGGGCGGTGGGGGAGGCGGCGGCGATGTCCAGCACCTCGTCGTTGATCCCGGTGACCTTCCGCTCCCGGGTGCGCAGGTGCCGGCGCCGGCGTATGCCCTGCGGGTTGGCGGCGGTGGCGAGGTAGAACGCCCGGGCCGCCGGGGCCCGCCAGTCCATGAGCAGTGGGTCGTAGTCGCCGCTGGTGTCGAAGATCCCGATCCGGCCGATGTAGCGGCGGGAGTCGTCGTCGCCGTCGAGGCGGCCGAAGCAGAGGCCGGTCTCCACCGCGGAGAACTGCTCGACCTGGTCGGCGTACATCCCGACCGCGGCGTCGCGCTGGGAGCGGGCCTGCATTGTGCCGCCGGTGCTCCGCAGCTCCTCGGTGAGCCGCCGGCCGGCCTGCTCGCGCATGCCGTCCAGCCGGTCGTAGAGCATCGAGACGTACTCCTGCTCGCGCCCGATCTCGTCGTCCTGGTGCAGCTCTACGTCGGAGTGCGTTGACAAGCCGGCTCCTCATCGCCTAAAATCGCTGCAGGAATGGCTTTTATGGGCCGTTCCTTTTGTGTTTGAACTGAGAAAGATACCGCCTGGCCCGCTACCGGGCCAAGTGAACCAGGCCGTCCGTGGCCACCTCACACCGCCGCGCCGCGCTTCCTCCGCACACGCATCAGGGGCCCGGACGGCTTCCGCCGTCCGGGCCCCTGATGAGGCTCGCTTGCTAGGTCAGCCCTTGGCCGCCTGGTAGAGCCGTTCCGGCGTGACCAGGCCGGCCAGCACCCGGCCGTCGTCGGTGAGCAGCACGCTGAACAGCTTCCCGGTCAGCAGCCGGCCGCTGCCCCAGTCACCGCTCACCTTCGGCAGCCCACCCAGCAGCCCGGCCACCGCGTCCGCGCCAGCCCGGTCCGGAGCGCCGGCCGGCGCCGCCGCCTCGCCCGGCTTGGCACCCGGGGCGCCGGTCAGGCCCGCCGCGTCCAACTTCGCGACCAGCACCGTCGTCCAGCCGGTCCCGACCGTACGCACGTCCGGCCGCCGCTCGGCGTCCGGCCGCTGCTGCCGGGTCGACCCGGGCGCGCTCGCCTTCTCCTCGGTGACCGTCACCCCCGGCGGCGGGTTGAACCGGAACTGGTCCGCGTCCGGCGTGCGGAAGTCGACCTGGGTGAAGGCCACCTCGAACGCCGGCTGGTCGGCGCCGTCGGCGAGCACCTCGAACCGCAGCGGCACGTGCTCCTTCGCGTCCAGCGCGACGCGCACCTGATGCACCAGCGAGTCCTTGTCGCGCGGCGTCAGCACCAGCTCGTACACGTCCCGGCCGGCGACCTTCGCGCTGCGCCCGACGGTGACCGCGGTGCTCGGGTCGATCGCCGCGAGCGCCTTGTCGGCGGCGTCGACCGGGGTGGCCGGCGCGGACGGCATCGTCTTCTCGGTGGCCGACAGCGTCCGGTGCGACGCGGTGTTGGTCCGGCTGCTCCACGACCACACGTCGCGGCCGTTGCGCAGCATGTCCCGCTCACCGAGCGTGTCGACCAGGGCGATCCGCTGCCGGTCTGGGCCCGCGTACCAGACCCGCACGGTGTGCGTTCCGGTGAGCAGGCTGGCCAGCTCGTTGCCGCCGGCCGCGCCGGCCAGGTCGGCGATCGGCGGCAGCCCGAGATCGGCGCGCTGCACCACGGTGCCGGAGAGCCCGTCCAGGCGGGACGAGCGCAGATCCTCAAGCAGTTGCGCCGCGGTGCGCGGCGGCAGGGCCGGGTCGGCCCCGGCGGCCAACGTGCCGATCGCGGCGCCGCCGCCGACCACGGCGACCCCCGCGGTCACCGGGACCAGCCAGCGCAGCACGGCACGGTTCTTCAGTACGGACATCATGGGCACCTCCTGACCGTAATGGTGCAGGAGGGTCGCTGTGAGGCCGCTGAGGAGATTCCCTAGGGGTGTCACCCGGGTGGCACCCTGGACGGGTGCGGTTGCTGGTGGTGGAGGACGAGACGCGGCTCGCGTCCGCGCTGCGGCGGGGCCTGGCGGCGGAGGGGTTCGCGGTGGACGTCGAGTCGACCGGCCCGGCCGGGCTGGACGCCGCCCGGCACGGCGGCTACGACGCGATGATCCTCGACGTGATGCTGCCCGGCCTGTCCGGCTACGAGGTGGTGCGCCGGCTGCGAGCCGAGGAGCACTGGCTGCCGGTGCTCATGCTCTCGGCCAAGGACGGCGAGTACGACCAGGCCGACGGGCTGGACTGCGGTGCGGACGACTACCTCACCAAGCCCTTCTCGTACGTGGTGCTGCTGGCCCGGCTGCGGGCGCTGCTGCGCCGGGGCGCGCCGGAACGCCCGACCGTGCTCACCGTCGGCGACCTGCGGCTGGATCCGGCCCGGCGGCGGGTGACCCGGGCCGACGCCGAGGTGGCCCTGACCGCCCGCGAGTACGCCCTGCTCGACTACCTGATGCGCCGGGCCGGCCAGGTGGTGTCCAAGACCGAGCTGCTGGACCACGTCTGGGACGCCAGCCTCGACACCGCCCCCAACGCCGTCGAGGTCTACGTCGGCTACCTGCGCCGCAAGATCGGCCGGGAACGCCTGGAGACCGTCCGGGGCGCCGGCTACCGGCTGGCCACATGACCGGCCCGCGCCGCTGGCTGCCCAGCCTCGGCCTGCGGGCCCGGCTGCTGGTGATCGGGGTGGCCGGGCTGAGCGTGGGGCTCGCGCTCGGCGGGGTGCTGCTGCTCGGCGCGCTCGGCTGGACGCTGCAGCGCACGGTCGACGCCGAGGCGTTCCGGACCGCGGACGCGGTGGCACTGCTCGGCGCCTCCGACGCCCTGCCCGACCCGCTGCCGGTCGCCGGCGGTCAGCTCCGGGTGCAGGTGGTGGACGGGCAGGGCCGGATCCGGGCCGCCTCCATCGACGCCGACCGGCTGGTGCCGATGCTCCGCCCCGACCAGCTCCGCGCCGGGCAGCGCCAGCGCCTCGTCGTCGACGGCCGGCGGGTCGGGCTCACCGGCCCGGTACGGGTGGTGACCGTGCCGGCGGGCACCCCGGCCGAGCCGCTCACCGTGCTGGTCGCCAAGTCGATGAGCGACGTCCGGCACAGCCTGCACATGGTCCGGACCCTGCTGCTGGTGGGCTTCCCGCTGCTCGTCGCCGGGCTCGCCGTGGTCGCCTGGCGGGTGATCGGCGCGACGCTGCGCCCGGTGGAGTCGTTGCGTCGCGGCGCCGCCGAGATCACTGGACGGGCCGGGCCGGGGCGGCTGCCCGTACCGGCCGCGGCGGACGAGATCCAGCGGTTGGCGATCACTCTCAACGACATGCTCGACCGGCTGGAGGCGGCCCGGGCCCGGCAGCGGGCGTTCGTCGCCGACGCCGCGCACGAGCTGCGCAGCCCGCTGACAAACATGCGTACCGAGCTGGAGGTGGCCCGCCGGCTGGGCGACGGGACGGACTGGCCGGCGGTGACGGAGAACCTGCTCGCCGACACCGACCGGCTGAGCCGGCTCGTCGACGACCTGCTGCTGCTCGCCAGGGTCGACGAGCAGGCCACCCGGCCGGACGGCTCCCCGGCGCGGATCGTGGGCCCGGTGGAGCTGGGCGAGCTGCTCCGCACCGTCGCCGACCGCTACCCGTCCCCGCCGGTATGCCTCGCGCCGGCGTCGGGGCCGCTGTGGACCGAGGGTGACCCGGCCGAGCTGCGCCGGGTGCTGGCCAACCTGGTGGACAACGCGCTGCGGCACGCTCGCGGCGAGGTGCGGCTCGAGGTCACCGGCCCGTACCCCGACCCGCCGGTGCCCGGGCAGCGCGGGGTGGGCCCGGGGCGGGCGTACCACCTGGTGACGGTCACCGACGACGGGCCGGGCATCCCGGTGGCCGACCGGGAGCGGGTCTTCGCGCGGTTCACCCGGTTGGACGACGCGCGGGCGCGCGACGCCGGTGGTGCCGGCCTGGGTCTGGCCATCGTCCGCGAACTGGTCCGTCGGGCGGGCGGCGGTGTCGACCTCGCCGATGCCGTGCCGGCGGATTCGGCGATCGAGTCCGGGCCGGGGCTGCGGGTGACCGTGCGGCTGCCGGCGCTGGTCGACCCGGAGGTGGACTGACTCAACTGCGGCGGGTGCAGACCGAGGGGGCCTGGGCCACCGTGTCGGTGGACCACACCAGCGCGACGGTGAAGCAGTAGTCGGTGTTGCGGTTGAGCCCGTAGGCGATGTAGCTGTCGGTCCCGGCGGGCAGTTCGAGGAACGTGTGCTGCGGCTGGCCCGTGCGGCCCCCGGCGACCACCACCGGCCCTTCGGCGCCGGGTGGGTAGGTCCAGCTCAGCAGGATGCTGTCGCGCCGGTCGGTCAGCCGAACCTGCTGGGGCGGGGTGCCGGGGGAGGCGGCGGGCGTGGCGTTCGGCGTACCGGAGGGGGTGCCGGTCGCGGTGTGGCCGGTGGTGGGGGAGGGGTCGGGCGTCTCCCGGGGCCGGTCCAGCCGGGACACGCCGGCGACCACCGCGATCGCGCCGATCAGCAGCACCACGATTACCCCGGCCAGCACCAGCGGCAGCCGTGGTCCGGTCCGGCCCTCGGGCGCGGGCGGCCGGGGGACATGCACCGGGAGGTGGCGCGCCAGCGTCTCGGGTTCGGCGGGCTGCGGCACCCGACGTACGCCCTCGGGTTCGTCGTCGGTCAGCCCGACCACGGTCGGGGGCAGCGCGCTCTCCCCGGGGCGCCAGGGTTCCTCGGCCGGTTCGTCCGGCGGCCACGGGTGGTCGTCGAATGGCTCGTCGGCGGCCTCGGGTGGCGTCCGGGGGGCGGGCACGGCGGGGCGCCCGCCGTCGGCGCGGTCCGGCGGGTGGTAGAGCGGCGGCTCGGGGAGGGTGGGCTTGGGCGGCCCCTCGGCGGGCGGGGGGACGCGGGCGGCCGGTACGACCGGCGCCGGCTGGGCGGGTGGCTCCGGTTCGGGGCAGATGTGGTCCGGGTCGGCGGTGGCCCGGGCCAGCCCGGCCACTTGGGCGGTGAGTGGGTCGTCGGTGGGCAGGTGCTGCCGGCACAGTTCCTCGGCGAGGGCTAGGTGCTCGTGGGATTCGGCCAGCCGGCCGCAGTCGCGCTCCATCGCGCCGAGCTTGGCCAGCATTTTGATGCTGTTGGGGTGGTCGTCGCCGTATACCTCGCGGTGCAGTTCCCAGGCGGTCTGCAGTCGGTCGCGGGCGCTCTCGCACTGGCCGCGGGCGTACTCGACGGTGGCCAGGTCGGCGTGGGCGGCGAGCACCCGCTGCGACTCCGGTCCGTCGCGGGCGGTCAGTTCGATGATGACGTTGGAGTAGAGCCGGGCGGCGCGGGCTTCGCTGCCGACCCGGTGCAGCACGGCGGCCAGGGTGGCGGCGGCGGTGACGGTGCGTTCGTCGGAGCGCCCGTACAGGCGGGTGGCCGCGGCGTACGCGAAGGCGGCCCAGCCGCGTGCGGAGTGTGGCTCGCCGAGCGCGATCAGGACCCGGGCCTGGAGGCCGGCGGCCTCGGCCAGTTCCGGGGAGGCGTTGGCGGGACGCGGATCGGCGTCGATCAGGGCGTCGGCGAGCAGCTGCTGGGCACCGGCGAGGTCGCCTTCGGACACCAGGTGGTGCGCCTGGACAGTCAGGTCAGCGAAGCCGGAGGTCACGCCCCATCGTGCTCATCCGGCGACGGTAAGTACAAGTCCCGGAGTGGATCAGTTTGGTCAGGATCCGGTCAGGTGGTCGGTCAGGGTTTCGCTGATCCGTCGCAGCTGGTCGACCTGGGCGGGGCTGAGCGCGTCGAAGAGGTGCCGGCGGACGCCTTCGACGTGGCCGGGCGCGGCGGCGGCGAGGGTGGCGAAGCCGTCGTCGGTGAGGACGGCGATCTGCCCGCGCCGGTCGGTGGGGCAGTCCTCGCGGCGGATCCAGCCGGCCGCCTCCAGCCGGGCGGCGGCGTGCGAGAGCCGGCTGCGGGAGGAGCCGGTGGCGTCGGCCAGTTCGCTCATCCGCAGCCGCCGGTCGGGGGCCTCGGAGAGCCGGACCAGGATCTCGTAGTAGGCGTGCGGCATGCCGGCGTCGCGTTGCAGTTCGCGGTCGAGGGTGTCCATCAGCGCCCGGGAGGCGGTGAGGAAGGCGCGCCAGGTCCGCTGCTCGTCGGGGTCCAGCCACCGGGTCATGACGGCCATCATACCGCTAGTTGTTGAGCGCTCAACAAAACCGCGCTACCGTCGAGGTCATGGGAATCCACCGCCTCAACCACGCCGTCCTCTACGTCCGCGACCTCGGGCGCAGCGTCGCCTTCTACCGCGACGTGCTGGGCTTCCGTCCGGTCCCGATGACCCCGGACGGGTTCCGCGGCGCCGCCTTCCTGCAGGCGCCCGACTCCACCAACGACCACGACCTCGGCCTGTTCGAGATCGGCGCGGCCGCCGGCCCGTCCCCGGCCGGTCGGGCGACCGTCGGCCTCTACCACCTGGCCTGGGAGCTCGACACCCTCGACGAGCTGGCCGCCACCGCCGAGCGGCTGGCCGCCGCCGACGCCCTGGTCGGCGCCTCCGACCACGGCACCACCAAGAGCCTCTACGGCCGGGACCCGGACGGGCTGGAGTTCGAGATCGTCTGGATCGTTCCCGCCGACCTGCTGGACGAGGCCGCCCTGGCCGCCCGCAAGCGGATCGGCCGGCTCGACCTCGACCGGGAGCGGCAGCGCTACGGCGGCCAGACCCGTGGCGGCGTGGGTATCTCCATCCCGGCCTGAGTCGGCCATGCGGTAGAACGACAGGATGTCGACTGACGCCGTCCTGCGCGAACTGCTCGTCCGGCAGCTCGACCACTGGCTGCCGGCAGCGCTGCACCGCTCCCGGCGGGCCACCCTCGCCCTCGCCTTCACCGGCTGCGACACGGGCGACGCCGAGGAGGCGCTGCGGGTGGTCGCCGAGTTCGCCGACCGGCTGCGCGGCCGGCGGCTGACCGTGCTGGTGCTCGCCGACAGCGGCGCGGAACTGCCGGCCCGGCTCGGCACCGTGGCGGCGGCCCTCCCGGCGGACGTGGCCGTGCACGTGGTGCCGGGCCATCCGGACCGGCTGCCGGTGGCGCTCAAGGCCGCCGGCGCGGCCGGCGCTCCGCTGCTGACCGTGGTCGACGGCGGCGACCCCGACCCGGCCGTGCTGGCCGCCGCCGCCTCCGGCCGACCGGCCGAGCTGCTGCTGGTCACCGCGCCCGGGCGACCCCTGCGGCCGGCGCTGACCGCAGCCGGGTTCCCGCTGGTCACCGAGGTGGAACTGGTGCCCGCCGACGGTGCGCCGGCCCGGCTGCTCGGCTACGCCACCGGCTCGGACCGGAGCCTGGAAACGCTCAAGGACGCGCTCTGGGCGGTCGACGAGTACGCCGGAGTGCGCTACCGCGACCCGGCCGACCCGGCGGGGCGACTGCTCGACATCACCCTCGAACCCGAACCGGGCCCGCTGCGCCGCGAACTGCTCGCCGAACTCACCCGCTCCGGCCCGCGTACAGTGACCGAACTGCGCCGCTTCGCGGCCACCTCGACGGTCTACCGGGCCGCCGACGCGAACCGGGCGTTGGCCTCGCTGCTCGCCTCCGGGGCGGTGACCCGGCAGCCCGAGCACGGCCGGCTCGGCGGCGACGTGCTGATCACCGCTTCGGCTGCCGCAGCTGGGTGACCTGCCGGACCACGATGGACGCCCCGGTGGCGATCACCCCGATGCTGAACAGCATCTGGACGCAGACCACCACCCGAGCGACCTGTCCCTGCGCGTGCACGTCCCCGTAGCCGATGGTGGTCAGCGTGGCGAGCGCGAAGTAGAGCGCGTCCACCCGGGTCGACAAGCCGGAGAACTGGTGGGGGGCGTTGTTCGCGATGATGTAGTCGGCGAGGGCGAAGACGAGCAGGCCGGCGACCAGGCCCACGACCAGGTTGGCCAGCGAGCGGGCCGGCGTGTTGCCGGCCGAGGCGGTGAGCTGACGGCGTACCTGGCGGGTGACCAGGGTGGCGACGACGCCCACCACGAGCAGGGTGCCCACCGCGCGCAGCGTCAGCCGGGCCGCGTTCGGGTCGGGGGCCAGCGGCACGAGGAAGTACGCGGCCACCAGCAGCAGGCAGGCCAGCAGCGCCCGCAGTCGTTCCCGCCGGTACACCCCGTTCGCCACGCCGCGATTCTCCGCCGGGTCGGGCGGCCGGTTCGCCCCGAAAAGAAAAGTCGCCCGGACGCCGGGCGGGGTGCCGGCGGTTCACCGGCACCCCACCCGACCTCACGGCGTCACGCCCGCGACTTGTCCTGCTTCCACGACAGCGGCCCCGGCAGGTCCACCCGGTGTGCCCGGGTACGCGAATTCCAGGACCATCGGCCGACCTTGATGCTCCACGAGGAGAAGCCCTTCTCGGTGAAGTTGAGGATCAGCGGGCCGAACTTTTTCCGTTTGCGAAACATGATGCCCATCGCCTGGCTCCTTCCCGTCTGTCTGCCTCCGCGGCCTCGAACATGCCCGAACCGGTGGTTTGCGAAACCGGGTCGGATCCGCACCGGAGGCGCGCGGCGCCGGGGAGCGGACGGGTCAGCGAGGTTCCCAGGCGTCGGGACGGGCGATCAGCTTGCGGACGTGCCCGGGCAGCTTGCCGCTGGCCATCTCAGCCAGGCTCACCTCGTCGACGACCTGCCGCACGGCGGCGCGGACCGCCACCCAGAGCCGGGGCAGGTTCTGCGCCGCGCCCTCGTACCGGGTCTCCTCGGGGCGCAGCCCGCGTACCCCGGCAAGGGGGCCGTCGACGGCGCGCAGCACCTGCCCGATGGTGACGTCGCGCGGCGGCCGGGCCAGGGTGTAGCCGCCCTCGGCGCCACGCTGGGCGCGGACGATCCCGGCCCGGCGCAGGTCGGCCAGGACGGCCTCGAGGAACTTGCGGGGCATGTCCTGCTCGGCCGCGATGGCCTGGGTTGACAGCAGGGCGGGGTACGCGGTGGCCAGACTCAGTGCGGCCCGGACCGCGTAGTCGCCGCGCGCGGAGATCTGCACCCTGCCATCATGCCCGGCGCGGCTGCGCGGGGGAGTCGACGGGCGGGCGGGGGCGCACCAGGCGGACGGGCAGTGGTCGTTCCCGGGCGGCCCGGAACGCGCCGGGGCTCACCCCGATCTCGCGGGTGAAGAAGCGGCCGAAGTTGGTCGGCTCGGGGAAGCCGAGGCGCCGGCCGATCCGGGCGATCGGTTCGTCGGTGGCGGCGAGCAGCCGGCTGGCCTGCAACGCCACCCGCTCGTCGATCACCTGTTTCGCGCTGCGGCCGGTCACCGCCAGGCAGGCCCGGGTGAGCGTACGCACGGAGCAGCCGAGCTGCGCCGCGTAGTCCTCCACCCGGCGGGTGTGCCGGTAGCCGCGCTCCACCTCCCGGCAGAGCCGGTGGAAGGTCGCCGTCTCCGCGCGGGTCGTCTGCCGCTCCACTCCGCCGGGGAGCAGGCTCAGCCGCAGCAGCAGCACGGCGAGTTGGTGGCGGAGCAGCACGGCGGCGGCGGGCACTCCGGCGTGCCGTTCGGCGTCGACCGCGAGCTGGGTCACTTCGCTGATCACCGCGTCCTCGTCCTCCCCGGCGAGCTGCCGGTAGGCCGGCACCGCGTCCGGGTCGACGTCGAGGCCGCGCAGCGACCCGGCCCCCCAGCAGACCACGGTGGCGTCGAGGTGCGGGCCGAGGCAGCGCAGCACCTGGCCGGGGCGGACGTAGAGCAGGGTGCCGGGCCGGCAGGGCCGGGCCCGGAAGTCCAGTTCGGCGGTGCCGTGACCGCTGGTGACCAGGATCAGCAGGTCCGCGTCGAGCAGGACGGGGCGGGGCCAGCCGGGTCCGGGCGCGAGGTCAGCGAGGGCGCCGGTGGTGATGTCGTCGTTGTCGTATCCGGGGGCGGACAGGTCGGTGCGGGTTGCCGGGGGAAGCTGACCGTTAGTGACCATCGTCTCGACGTTAACCCTGCCCGGCGCACCTTGCACCTTGGCAGTTTCACCCGACCGGGCGGGTCTTGTCGCCGGGAAGGCGAGGCGGTTAGGTTACCGATCGGTAGCGCATGGGCCGTCCGACCGACCCGCGGCCCCGCCGACTCGCGATGGGATGGGCATGACGGATCTGTTCTCGGTCGAAGGCAAGACGGTCCTGGTCACCGGCGGTTCACGAGGGATCGGGCTGATGATCGCCCGGGGCTTCGTCCAGGCCGGCGCGAAGGTCATCATCTCCTCGCGTAAGGCTGACGTCTGCGCGGCCGTGGCCAAGGGGTTGTCCGGCATGGGCCGGTGCGAGGCGATCCCCGCCGACCTGGGCCACGACGAGGGCGCGCTGGGGCTGGCCGCCGCCGTGCGGGAGCGCACCGACCGGCTCGACGTGCTGGTCAACAACGCCGGCGCGACCTGGGGCGCGCCGCTGGAGGCATACCCGGAGAGCGCCTTCGACAAGCTCTGGGCGGTCAACGTCAAGGCCGTCTTCCGGCTCACCACCGCGCTGCTGCCGGCGCTGCGCGCGGCAGCCAGCGCCGAAGATCCGGCCCGCGTGATCAACATCGGGTCGATCGACGGCCTCCGCGTGCCCTGGATGGAGGTGTACGCCTACTCGGCGACCAAGGCGGCCGTGCACATGCTCACCCGCAGCCTCGCCCACCAGCTCGCCGGCGAGCAGATCACCGTCAACGCGATCGCCCCCGGGCCGTTCGAGAGCAAGATGATGGCCTTCGCCCTGGACGATCCGGCATCCCGGGCCGCGATCGAGCAGCAGGTGCCGCTGGGCCGGATCGGCCGCCCCGAGGACATGGCGGGCACCGCGATCTACCTGTCGTCGCGGGCCGGCGCGTACCTGACCGGCGCGGTGATCCCGGTAGACGGCGGAATCACCACCCACGGCTGAATCGGGCAGCAGGGACGGCGTACCCGAATTGGTGACGGACCGGGGCCGCGCGGACTCGGCAGATCCGCACGGCCCCGGTGTGCGTCATCAGCGGCCGGCGAGCAGCCGGTTGACCGCCGTGTCGACGTCCAGGTGCTCGGCCTCCCGGCCGCGCGGGACGACGACGTAGGTCCGGCGCAGGAAGCGCACGAGGACGCTGCGTGGGACCTCGAACAGGGCGTTGCCGTCCGGGGACGACAGCGCGAGCGCGACGAAGTCGCCGCGCGGCGTGGCCCACGGCCAGACCCGAACATCGCCGATGCCGGCCGGCTCGTCGAGTCCGGTGACCAGCAGTTCGCGAGCGAACGACCAGCTCACCGCCTCGCCACCGGCGGATTCGGCGTGGAACAGGACATGGACCGCATACGGGTCAGCAGGGTCGTAACGCAAGCTGGCACGCACCGGCAAGGCGGTGGCGTCAGGCGCGACGAGCCTTAGCGACGTCTCGACCTCTACGGTCGTCGGTCGGATGACACTCATGGACGTTCTCCCCCCGGCACCGCTGCGGAACGCGCGTGTCCCGCTTTTCCCATACTCAGCCGCTACTCCTGGTTACGCTCCGCCATACGCTGACTTCACCCAGTGGTGGGAAGGGGGTTGGAAGCGCCTCTGAGAATGTGAAAATTCTTGTAGGATTCCCTCTTCTGCCCAGTCCGTCGTCCCGCCCGGCAACGGGTGGTTCAGTCGTCGACTTACTCCGGTAACGTCCAGTCCTCAGCAGGGGTGACGGTCGCGCGCGACACTAGGGGTGGAAATGGTCACGAAGGGTTCCTCGGTGGAGCCGAGGACCACGGCCGACCCGCCGAAAGGAGCGGCCCGAGCAGCCGAAAGGCGGGGGTGCGAGGTGCCGGTGAACGGCGGTCCGCGGGGTGCTGGCGGCACCCCCCAGGGCAGTGCCGGCAGCGCCGTCGCCGAGCGGCGCCGCGGCGGCTGGCGGACCCGGGCGCAGACCACCCTCGACCTGATCCGCGCCAACCCCACCGGCCGGATCACCCTCAAGATCTTCATCGCCATCGCCGGCGCGATCATCGTCACTGTCGGTATCGCCCTCATCCCGCTGCCCGGGCCCGGCTGGCTGCTGGTGATCGCCGGGCTGGGCGTCTGGGCCGTCGAGTTCCACTGGGCCCGCCGGCTGCTCACCTTCACCCGGCGCAACGTCCAGGCCTGGACCCGTTGGGCGACCAGCCAGTCGCTGCCGATGCGGTTCGTGCTCGGTGCGGCCGGGCTGGTGTTCGTGAGCGTGGCGGTGTGGCTGTCCCTCAAGTACAGCCTCGGCATCGACCTGGTCGCCCGGGCGCTGCACTACCTCGCGACGCACTGACCCCCGGGTTTTTGGTCCGCAGTGTCGATCAGGTAGAGTCATCGGCGCTGAGGGCGATTAGCTCAGCGGGAGAGCGCTTCGTTCACACCGAAGAGGTCACTGGTTCGATCCCAGTATCGCCCACCATAGATATACGCAGGTAGGAAGCCCGTCACCGGTCCAGCCGGTAACGGGCTTCCGAGCTGTTGCCCCTTAAATTGGGAGCAGATTGGGAGCAGGCGGTTCGGCTTAGGTGTCCGACCGCCGTCGGCCTCCCGGCGGTACTGGTTACGTGCCCGACCGGGCTCGCCGGCTGATCGTGGAGCCGGACGTACCGCGACCGGCCCCGCGTGACGAACTGGCGGCCCGTTACGTCTCACCGGCGTGACTGATGGCCGTTGATCCGGTGGGCCGCCCACTCGCCGGTCCACATCGCGAGGTCGTGTACCCAGCCCTCGGTGCTCTGCCGGGATTTCGCCGACCACTTCGATGCGTTCCTTGACGCGAAGTCGTCCAGGACGTCGCGGTCAGTTGCCGTCCATGCGGGAAACTGCGCTAGCCATTCTTCTGCCTGTGCGGCGCTGTGGCCGCTGCCGATCAGCCACTGGACGAGCAACGCGAGTTCGACCCATGGTGCGGCCTTGGTTGCCCACGCCCAATCGACGATCCGTAGGCCGTGTGTGGTCACGATCAGGTTGGCCGGGTTGAGGTCGGAGTGGATGAGTGTCTCGCCGTCCATCGCCGGGTGCGCGAACCCGAGCCGGGCTGTCGGGGTGAACCATGGCTCGCCCGGGGCGGGAGTGTCCTGAAGTGCCTTCAGCGTGACTGCGAGTAGATCGAGGTCTGCGTTGCCGGGTGACAGGTCGGGGTGGCGGCCGGCGAGATGCTCGGTCCCCACCACCAGCCAGCCATCGGACTCGAAGTGCCACAGAACTGCGGGTGGGTGCCGATCGATGGCGTGGGTTGCCGCCATTTCGTAGCGCAGTGACCGAACGTTCAACTCTCCCAAGGCCGCCTTGACGAAGACCGGTCCGGCGGGCCCGGTGACCGTTGAGGCGATCTCCGCGTGGTTGCCACTGGGAGCCGGGGTTACGTCGAAGGCTCCGCGGATCCGTTCGGCGATCCCTGCCGTGACACTCTCAGGCAGAGCTGTCCAGTCGCTACGCATCGGTTCTCTTCTCTGCTACTTGCCGGGGCTGAGGCGGGTTCGGCGGGCAGCAGGACTCGGCCTCACCACCCCAGAATTCCATGTCGACCTGGTAGCCGGTGTCGTGCAGCGCCGCGAGTGTGTAGGTGATGGCGGTGCCGTCCTGCATGGCCTCGGTCAGGATCGGCCGGTGGTGTACGTAGTGGCCGGCGATCTCCTTGCAGGCGGCGGTGTAGGGCTCACTGATCTGGAGGGCGGCGTGCCATACGGCGTCGACCGGCCGGGTCGGCACGACCCGGTAGGACTCGCCGGTCGGCAGGAGCATCCCGAAGTCGGGCTGGTCCACACGGTCGGCGTACGCCTTCAGGAAGACGAGGAACTGCCCGACCGCACGCTCGGCGTAGGTCTGGGTCACCTCCTGCCGGGCAGCGACGTAGCGGGCGATCTTGTCGAACACCTCGGCCGAGACGAGGGTGCGAGGGTCTACGGCGGTCGTCGTGACCGGCCTGTATGCGGTGATACTCAAGACTCCTCCTTGATTCTGTGCGGGGCAGCGAGGAAGGTGCGGCTTCGCGTCACCTTCGAAGCGGAGTTGCGTCCGTGCATGTCTTGCGTCAGCGATCACGGGTACGCGGGAGGCTCGCGGCAAGGTCGGTGCGGAGGCGCCCTCGCCCTCGGCAGGCGACAGCCCATGGTCACCGGCCCTCCAGGATTGACCTTCGGAACGGCCCCCAGGCCACGAAGCGCTCGAACATCTCGCGCGGGCTCGGCCCGTCGTGCGGGTTTAGATGGAAGAGGTCGCGCATTGCTTCGTACATCAAGCCGCTGAGGTAAATCGAGAGGGCGGGGAGAGCGGACTCGTACTCAACTTTTAGTAGGAGACGCGCCTCGGCGCAGGGCCATGGCCGGCCACACGAGCGGCACGCCCACATCGGCCGCAGCGGGGTATGCGGGGGTGCTGTCTCCGTCCTGTAGCTCGGCCGATCCGGCTTAGTGAGCGTCCGGGAACTCGGCAGGGCGCA
>NZ_LWLS01000072.1 GCF_001905095.1 Micromonospora sp. CB01531 | reverse complement strand
GCTATTACGGATTTCCCAACGGAGTCCTTCAGGCGTGGAGAGGAGGTCAACGAGAGCGTGCTGCACCACGTCACGTGGCACGGGACCCAGCGGGGCCGGGTCCGCGACCAGGTCCCCGCCGCCGCCTCGTACGGAGGTGGACCGGGCCGGTCCGGGCGGACCCGGTAGGATCGGCGCGGGCCGTGACTGGCGCGTGGGATGGAGCACCATCGGGGAGCGGTCCCGTCACGAGGACGCACGCCGAGCGCCTGGGCCTTCCGCACGTCATCAGGAGGTCGCATGTCGCTGAACGCCGAATCCACCGCCTTCCGCAGTGCGCTGGAGGTGATCCGCGCCGTCGAGCCGCGGGTGGCGGACGCCATCGGGGCGGAGCTGGCCGACCAGCGTGAGTCGCTCAAGCTCATCGCCAGCGAGAACTACGCCTCCCCCGCCACCCTGCTGGCCATGGGCAACTGGTTCAGCGACAAGTACGCCGAGGGCACCGTCGGACGCCGCTTCTACGCGGGCTGCCAGAACGTGGACACCGTCGAGGCGCTCGCCGCCGAGCACGCCCGGGAGCTGTTCGGTGCGGCCCACGCGTACGTGCAGCCGCACTCCGGCATCGACGCCAACCTGGTCGCCTTCTGGGCGGTCCTGGCCGACCGGGTGGAGTCCCCGGCCCTGAAGAAGGCCCAGGTACGCCAGGTCAACGAGCTGACCGAGGCGGACTGGTTCGCGCTGCGCCGGGAGCTGGGCAACCAGCGGATGCTCGGCATGTCGCTGGACGCCGGTGGGCACCTGACCCACGGCTTCCGGCCGAACATCTCCGGCAAGATGTTCGACCAGCGCAGCTACGGCACCGACCCGGCCACCGGGCTGATCGACTACGACAAGGTCGCCGAGGCGGCGCGGGAGTTCAAGCCGCTGATCCTGGTCGCCGGCTACTCGGCGTACCCCCGGAAGGTCAACTTCCGGATCATGCGGGAGATCGCCGACGAGGTCGGCGCCACCTTCATGGTCGACATGGCGCACTTCGCCGGCCTGGTCGCGGGCAAGGTCTTCACCGGCGACTTCGACCCGGTGCCGCACGCGCACATCGTCACCACCACCACCCACAAGTCGCTGCGCGGCCCGCGCGGCGGCATGGTGCTCTGCGGCCCGGAGCTGGCCGACCAGGTCGACCGCGGCTGCCCGATGGTGCTCGGCGGCCCGCTGCCGCACGTGATGGCCGCCAAGGCGGTCGCGCTGGCCGAGGCCCGCCGTCCCGAGTTCGCCGACTACGCGCAGCGCATCGTCGCCAACGCGCAGGCGCTCGCCGAGGGGCTGCTGCGCCGGGGCGCGAAGCTGGTCACCGGGGGCACCGACAACCACCTGGTGCTGATCGACGTCTCTGGGTACGGCCTCACCGGCCGGCAGGCCGAGCAGGCGCTGCTGGACTCGGGCATTGTCACCAACCGCAACGCAGTGCCGCAGGACCCGAACGGCGCCTGGTACACCTCGGGCATCCGGATCGGCACCCCGGCGCTGACCACCCGGGGCCTCGGCACCGCCGAGATGGACGCCACCGCCGAGCTGATCCACGCCGTGCTCACCCAGACCACCGCGGGTGCGAACGCTGACGGCACCCCGTCCAAGGCGAAGTACGTGCTCGACGCGGCCCTGGCGGACAAGGTGAGCAAGCAGGCCAGCGAGCTGCTCGCCACCTTCCCCCTCTACCCCGCCGTCAACCTCGCCTGACCGCCCGCCCGCGCCCGGCATCCCCGACGCCCCGCCCGGCATCCGGCCGCGCGGGGCGTCGGCACATCCGGCTGGCCCACCCGTTGATCATGAGGTTAGCGGAAAACGCTCTTTCCACTGCCTACCTCATGATCAACGGGGTGGGCCCGGGGCCAGTGGGGCAGGCGCAGGGGCAGGGCTTGGTCAGCGGAGGGGGCGTTTGAGGTGGTAGCGGTGCACCTCGGTGCTGCCCTGGACGTTGTTTACGTCCTCGGCGGCGGAGACCAGCTCCCAGCCTTCCCGGCCGACCCGGTTGAGGTGCCCGATGGCGGTGTCCCCGTACGCCGTCACATCGGTGCGCGACCCGTCCGGGGCGTACCAGACGAACGTGACGTGGAAATTCCGGCCCTGCCCCTGATAGCGGCGGACCAGCAACGCGTACTCCCAGGCAACCATCCGTCCATTATCTACGGTGGCTTCGACGCCCGGACACACGGGTGGTGGCGGACCGGCGACCCTGTGCTGTCACGCCGGGGCGGCCAGCGCGGCCAGTTCGTCGGTGACCAGGGCGGCGAGCCGGTCCAGGCCCAGGTCGATCTGGTCCGGGGTGACCGCGCTGACCGACAGCCGCAGGGCGTTCACCGTCGCCCCGTCGTCGTAGAAGTGGGCCATCGGGGTCCAGAGCACGCCGTACTCGCGGGCCGAGCGGTGCAGCAGCGCATCGTCCACGCCGAAGGGCACGGTCACCACCACGAAGAAGCCGCCGGCCGGCACGTTCCAGCGCACCGGGCCGCCGGCCGGGAAGCGGCGGGCCAACCCGTCGACCATGTGCCGCAGGTTGCGGGCGTACGCGGCCCGCTCCCGCGCGTTCGCCGCGACCAGTGAGCAGTCGTGGGCCAGCAGCGCCCCGCCGATCACCGCCTGGGCGATCGGCGAGGTGTTCACGGTGACCATGCTTTTGATCTTGGCGAGCTGGTCGGCGAGCGGGCCGACCGTCCCGTCGGAGCCGGCGACCCGCTGGTCGGCGACCACGTACCCGACTCGGGCGCCGGGCAGCACGGTCTTGGCGAACGAGCCGAGGTAGACCACGCGGCGCCGGCTGTCCAGCGCCTTGAGCGTCGGCCGCCGCTCGGTGCCCCCGGCCGGGAAGAGGCCGTACGGGTTGTCCTCGATGAGCAGCAGCTCCTCCTCGACGGCGAGGTCGAGCAGCCGCCGCCGCTGCGCCAGGTCCATGCTGACCCCGGACGGGTTGGCGAAGTCGGGCATCACGTAGCAGGCGCGCGGGCGCAGCCCCTCGGACCGGGCCAGGCGCAGCTGCGCGCGCAGGTCGGCCAGGTCGATCCCGTCCGGGCCGCCGGTGACCGGGCGTACCGGCAGGTCGACCAGGCGGGCCGCACCGGTCAGCCCGACGTACGTGGGGGCGACGGCGAGCAGTACGTCCTCCGGTCCGGCCCGCAGCGCCCGCAGCGCCAGGAACATCGCCTCCTGGCAACCGACCGTCACCACGATCGTCTCCGGGTCGACGGTGATCTGCTCGTCGACGGCCAGGTTGCGGGCGATCAGGTGGTGCACGATGCCCTTGGTCCGGCCGTACTGGAGCAGGGTGCGGTCGACCTGGGCGGGGCTGAGTCCGAGGTCGTCGGCGAGGTGCCGGCGGAAGGTGTCCAGGTGCCGGTGCAGGACGGCGGAGTCGAAGAACTCCTCATAGGGCCGACCGGCGGCGAGCGAGACCGCGTCCGGGTAGTGCTGCGCCACCTCGTTGAGGAAGTTCATCGAGTTCAGCGCGGGGTCGTCGACACTGCGGTGCAGGGCCGCGACGGTCAGGTCCACCGGCTCCACGTCAGCCTCCGGTCAGGGTACGCAGGTGCCGGGCCGCCGCCGGGTCGGCACAGCCGGTCAGGGTGAGCGCGTCGCGCAGCTCGGCGGCGAGCAGCGCCAGGGCGGCCTCGGCGCCGGCCCGGCCGCCGGCCGCCAGGGCCCAGAGCAACGGCCGGCCGACCAGCACGCCGGCCGCGCCGAGGGCGAGGGCGCGCAGCACGTCGGTGCCGCTGCGCACGCCGCTGTCCAGCAGCACGGCGCAGCGGTCCGCCACCGCGGCGACCACCTCGGGCAGCATGGTCGCGGTGGCGGGGGCGCCGTCGAACTGCCGCCCGCCGTGGTTGGAGACCACCACGGCGTCCGCGCCGGCCTCCGCGGCGCGGACCGCGTCGCGCGGGTCCAGGACACCCTTCACCAGCAACGGCAGCCGGGTACGCTCCCGCAGCCAGGCCAGGTCGGCCCAGCTCAGGGCCGGGGCGAAGACCGCGCCGGTGTGCACCGCGACGGCGGACACCCCGGGGGTGCCCTGGTGGGCAAGGTCGTCGCGGCCACCGGGCAGGTTCGCCGCGGTGACCTGCGGCGGCAGGGCGAAGCCGTTGCGGAGGTCGCGCAGCCGCCGGCCGAGCACCGGCACGTCGACGGTGACCATCAGCGCGGCGCAGCCGGCGGCGTGGGCCCGGTCCAGCAGGTCGGCCACCAGGCCCCGGTCACGCAGCCAGTAGAGCTGGAACCAGAGGCTGCCACCGGCCGCGGTGATCTCCTCGATCGGTGTGCTGCCCAGGGTGCTCGCCACGTAGGGCACGCCGGCGGTCCGGGCGGCGGCGGCCAGGCCGAGCTCCCCGTCCGGGTGCAGCAGCCGCTGGTACGCCATCGGCGCGACCGCCACCGGCAGGGCGTAGGTGCCGCCGGGCAGCGCCGCCTCGGTGCGTGGGTCCACCCCGGTCAGCACCCGGGGCAGCACCGCCACCCGGTCCAGGGCGGCCCGGTTGGCCGCGATGGTCGTCTCGGCGCCGCTGCCGCCGGCCACGAAGTCCCACACGTCGCCGGGCAGCACGGCCCGGGCCAGTTCGGCGAAGTCGGCCAGACTGGCCGGCGGGACGAACCCGGCAGCGGCCGAGGCGCCGGCGGCCGGTCCGGCCGGCGCGACCGGGTCCGAGACGGGCGGTCCGGCCGGGGCGGTCGCGTCCGGTACGGCCGGACCGCCGCCGGACGGGGCCGCCGACGCGCATCCATCCGGCCCGGCCGGCGCCGGCCGGCATCCGAGCACCAGCTCGTCGGTCGGCTCAGCCACGGTCCGGCCCACCCGCCACCGACCCGGCCGCCGACGCGACCCCCAGCCCGAAGCGGTTCCGAAGGAAGGCGGCCGCCTGCTCCTGCGCCCGGCGGCCCGCGTCGAACACGCCGGGCATGGCGAAGAATCCGTGGATCATGCCGGCGTAGCGGGTCAGGTCGGTGGGCACCCCGGCGTTCCGCAGCCGCCCGGCGTACCGCTCGCCCTCGTCGCGCAGCGGGTCGTGTTCCGCGGTGATCATCAGCGCCGGGGGCAGGCCGGACAGGTCCTCGGCGAGCAGCGGCGAGGCGAGCGGGTGGGCCGCGTCGGCCGGGTCGGCCAGGTAGTGCCGCCGGTACCAGTCGACCGAGTGCCGGTTGAACAGCAGCGCGTCCTCGTCGTCGGCCGGCCCGGCGGCGGGCCGCTGGTCGGTGTTCGGGTAGACCAGCAGCTGGGCGGCGAGCCGGGGGCCGCCGTGCGCGCGGGCCAGCAGGGTGACCGCGGCGGCGAGGTTGCCGCCGGCGCTGTCCCCGCCCACCGCGAGCCGGTCCGGGTCGACCCGGTACTCTTCGGCGTGCCCGGCCAGCCGGCGCAGCGCCGCGTAGCAGTCGTCCACCGCGGCCGGGAACCGGTGCTCGGGGGCCAGCCGGTAGCCGACGGTCACCGTCTGGCAGGGCGTGGCGTTGGCCAGCCGCCGGCAGATCCCGTCGGCGGTGTCCACGCTGCCGAGCGTCCAGCCACCGCCGAAGAAGTAGACCAGCGTGGGCAGGGGACCGTCGCCGGCCGGCCGGTGGATGCGCACCGGGAGCGGCCTGTCCGGGCCGGGGAGGTGGATGTCGCGTACCTCGTGGACCGGCTCGACCGCGCCGGCGCCGGCGCGGATCGCGGCGAGGTCGGCCGCGCGGGCCTCGGCCAGGGTCTGCGTGTAGAGCGGTGCGGTGCCGGCGGCCGCCCGTTCGGCCCGGTACGCGACCACCTGCGGATCGAGCGCCATCACGTCCTCCTAGTTGCCGGTGGTGACGAAGAGCTTGTCGATGCCGCGCAGGAACAGGCTGCCGCTGTACGTGAAGGGCTGGGTGATCGTCAGACGGGGGAAGCGGGCGAAGAGCCGGGGCAGGGCGAGCCGCCCCTCCAGCCGGGACACCGCCGAGCCGAGGCAGAAGTGCAGTCCCACCCCGAAGGCGAGCGACGGCGGGCCGGCGCGGTGCGGGTCGAAGCGGTCCGGGTCGGGGAAACGGGACGGGTCGCGGTTGGCCGCGGCGATCAGCAGCAGCACGTTCTCGTCCCGCCCGACCGGTACGCCGCCAAGCTCGGTGTCGCGCGGCGCGGAGCGGGCCAGGAAGTGCACCGGGCTCTCCATCCGCAGGACCTCGTCCACGCAGCCCCGGGCCAGCGCGTCGTCGCCGGGCAGCGCGGCGACCACGTCGGGGTGGCCCAGCAGCAGCGGCAGGCCGTTGCTGAACATGTAGACGGTGGTGACGAAGCTGGCGTTGAACAGCACGATCAGGTTGCTGATCAGCTCTTCCTCGGTCAGCTCGGCCCCGCCCGCGTCCAGCACCTCGACCAGCCCGCTGATCAGGTCCTCGCCGGGCTGCCGGCGCCGGTGGGCGATCAGGTCCCGGTAGTACGCGCGCAGCTCGTCGGCGGCCTGGTTGGCCCGGGCCAGCCGTTCCGGGGTCTTGCCGGCGACGTCCATGTACTCGTCGATCCAGTCGACCCGCTGCCGGTACCAGGCCAGGTCGGCCTCGGGCAGGCCGATGAACTCGGCCATCACCAGCGCCGGGACCGGGTACGCGAAGTCGGCGACGAAGTCGACCTCGCCCCCGTCGGCGCCGACCTCGGCCAGCCGGTCCAGCCGCTCCTCGACGACCCGGACGATCACCGGCTCCAGCGCACCCAGCCGGCGCGGGGTGAACGTCTTCGCGAAGACGGCCCGCATCCGGGTGTGGTCCGGCGGGTTGATGAACATCATGGAGGTGAGGAAGGTACGCAGGATCTCCTGCTCCTGCCAGCCCGGCGGGCTGCCCTTGTACCACTCGGGGTCGCGCAGCACCTGGTCGACCAGGTCGTACCCGCCGGCGACGGCGGTGACGGTGCTGTGCTCGGCGCGGGTCGGGATGGCGCTGATCGGCCCGTGCTCGTGCAGGGCCGCGTACCACGGATAGGGGTCCTGCCGGCCCGGTTCGCTGTAGAGGCCGGTCAGGATCTCGTCGACGTCCATCGTTCCTCCCCAGGATCGGCGGCGGGGGCGGCGTGCTGTCCACGCCGCCCCCGCCGGTGTCACAGCCCGAGCAGCCGTAGCGGTACGGCGTCCGCCATCGCCTGGGCCCCGGTGTCGTTCGGGTGGATGTGGTCCCCGGCGTCGTACGCCGGCAGCAGCCGCGCGGGGTGACCCGGGTCGCGCAGCACCGCGTCGAAGTCGAGCACCCCGTCGAACTCGGTCGCGCCCGTGCCGCGCAGCCAGCTGTTCACCGCCTGCCGGGTGGCCTCCTTCTCCGCCGTCCACACCCCGGGGCCGCCGTTGCCCTCGTACGGGGTGATGGTGCCGACCAGGCTGGTCAGGCCGCGGGCCTGGGCCTGCCGGTTGATCTGCCGCAGCGAGGCGATGACGCTCTCCGCGCTGTCGCCGTTCATCCAGATGTCGTTGATGCCCAGGTGGGTGATCAGGGTCCGCACCCCGGTCTGCGGGAAGACGTCCTCGTTGAGCCGGGCCAGCGCGTTGGGGCCGAGCTCGTAGTAGCCGGGGAAGCCGCCCGCGCCGGGCTCGGTGCCCTCGTGGTTGAGCCGGTTGCCGGACAGGCTCAGATTCAGCACGCCCGGGGTGCGTACCTCGGGGCGGGCGTCGATGAGCCGCTTGGCGAGCAGGTCCGGCCAGCGCCGGTCGGCGTTGACCGTGCTGCCGTTGCCGTCGCCGATGGAGTCGCCGAGCACGACCACCGCGCCGGGGCTGAGCCGGCGTTCCACGTCGATGCCGGACAGGAACATCCAGCAGCAGTTGGGCCGGATAGTGAAGCCGGTGCCGGCGGCCGCGGTGGTGAGGTCGCCGGCGCCGATGAAGTTGGTGACGCGGGACTGCCCGTGGAAGGTGACCGGGCCGGTGAGCACCGGGAAGTAGAGGGTGACGACCAGGTCCTCCTGCTCCTGCACCGGGAAGGCCAGGGGGTCGCTGAGCAGCTCGGCGCCCTTGTGGATGGTGGCCGACGCGGCGCCGTCGAAGGTCAGCGGCTGGACGCTGGCCGGGTCGATGTCGGACAGGTCGTCGGGGGTGGTGGTGTCGGGTCGGGCGACGGTGGCGTGCCCGACCTGCACGGCCTGCTCGCCGTAGAGGTTGGTCAGCCGGACCCGGAGCCGGTCACCGCCGACGGTGGTCTGCACGGCCATCCGGATGCTCTGGTTGTTCAGGCCGGTGTTGGTCAGGCCGACGGTGTTGCCGCGGGTCACCGCGGCGGCCCAGCTGCCCGCCCACTCGGTACGCCCCGGCCGGGCGCCGTCGTTGTCGGCGGGGCCGGCGCTCGCGGTGACGGCCGGAGTGCCGGCGATCAGCATCGTTGCGGCGAAAGCTATGACGTGCCATCTCTTCGGGGTCGGCATTGATCCTCCATCGTTGGCAGCCCCGGGCGTGGCACGAGTCGGCGACACGGCCCGGGCGATGGACCGGAAACTAGCCGTCGACGATGACGAGCGTCAATCAACCTGATCGACATCATCGAATGCCCGCCGGGTGCCGGCCGACGCCGTTCGGCTCTGTCCTGTCCCGACCCGGCGTGCCTAGGCTCAAACCCGGCGGCGGTGCGGTCGCCGACCCTGGCACCTGGGGGCGCTGCGATGACTGATCAGCCGAACTACGTGCACGAGGCATTGGAGCTGTTCGCGCGGTTCGGCGACCGGGAGGCTCTCGTCGGCGGAAATCGCCGGCTGGCCTATGCCGAGGTCGCCGCCGAGGTGCGCGGCCTGGCCGGCGCGCTGCTGCGGCACGGCGTACGCCCCGGCGACGCGGTGCTGGTGATGCTCGGCAACCCGGTCGAGGGGCCGCTGCTGCAACTGGCGCTGCACCTGCTCGGCTGCCGGAGCATGTGGATCGCCCCGGTGACCTCGCGGCGGGAGGTCGACGAGTTCGTCGCGCTGGCCCGCCCCGACGCCTTCGTCCACGACCCCCGCGACCCGGTCGGCGCGGAGATCGCCGCCGGGCTGGCCGGCGTACCGGTGCTCTGCCTCGGGCCGGACGGCGCCGGGCCGGACCTCACCGCAGGCGGCGAGCCGGTGGAACTGCCCGCCACGGTGCCCGCGCCGGAGTCGTTCCTGCAGACCAGCGGCACCACCGGCACGCCGAAGCTGGTGCACCACCGGGAGAACTTCTACCGGCAGGTCCTCGCCCTGGCCGCCGACTTCTGGGCGGCCGGCCTCCCGCTGCTGCGGCACTTGTCGCACTCGCCGATGTGGCTGGCCAGCGGCCAGATCACCACGCTGTTCAACCTGTTCACCGGCGGGGTGCTGGTCCTGCGCGAACGGTGGGACCCGGAGGCGTTCATCCGGACCGTGGACGCCGAGCGGCTCACCTCCACCTTCGTCACCCCGCCGATGCTCTACGAGGTGCTCGACCATCCGGCGCTGGACGGCGCCGACTTCTCCGCCATGTTCATGTTCAACGTGGGCGCCGGGCCCGCCGCGCCGGCCCGGCTGCGCCAGGCGATCGCGCGCTTCGGCCCGTGCCTGCGCATCGTGTACGGGCTGAGCGAGGCCGTGGTGATCTGCGCCCTGCCCGGGCTGACCGACGACCCGGAACACCCGGAGCGGCTGCGCTCCTGCGGCCGGCCGTACGGGGACGTGGCGATGGAGATCCGGGACCCCGACGGCCGGGTGCTGCCGCCCGGCGAGGACGGCGAGGTGTGGGTACGCACCAAACTCAGTTTCGCCGGCTACCACGGCCAGCCCGAACTGACCGCCGAGACGCTGGTCGACGGCTGGGTACGGACCCGCGACATCGGCCACCTCGACACCGACGGCTACCTCTACCTGGTCGACCGGCTCCAGGACCGGATCCTCACCCGGCAGCGAAGCTGGCCGATCTACTCCCGCCCGATCGAGGACGTGCTCGCCGCCCACCCCGAGGTACGCGCCGCCGCCGTCATCGGCGTACCGGACCCGGTGGCCGGTGAGCTGCCGTACGCGTACGTGGTGCCCGCGCCGGGGGCGACGGTGACCGGGGACGACCTGATCGCGCTGGTCACCCGGGAGCTGAGCGAGACCTGGGCGCCCGGCGCGGTGGAGTTCGTCGAGGCGCTGCCGCTGAACCGCTCCGCCAAGGTGGACAAACGGGCCCTGCGCGCCCGGTACGCCGCCGCCCATCCGACCGACACGGACGCGGTGGGCACGGTGATCGGCAGCCCGGCGTGACCCCGCGCCGGGAGCTGTACACCCTGGTCGGCGCGGACCTGCTGTCCAACCTGGGCACCCGGATCTCGGTGGTGGCCATCCCCTGGCTGGTGCTGGAGACCACCGGCAGCCCGACCCGGATGGGTCTGGTCGCGGCGGCGGAGACCCTGCCGTACATGCTTTCCAGCGCCCTCGCGACCCCGTGGGCGGACCGGTTCGGGGTGCGGCGTACCGCCGTCACGGTCGACGCCGCCAGCGCGGCGGCGATGGCGGTGGTGGCGCTGGCTCCCTGGCTGGGTTTCGGGGCGCTGCTGGCGCTGGTCGCGGTGGCCGGTGGGCTGCGCGGCATCGGCGACCGGGTCAAGCATGTGCTGTTCAAGCCCGCCGCCGAGCGCGCCGGTGTGCCGCTGATCCGGCTCACCTCCGCCTACGACGGCCTGGCCCGGGGCATGACACTGTTCGGGGCGGTGCTCGGCGGGCTGCTGATCGACTGGGTGGGAGTGACCCGGGCGATCTGGATCGACGCGGCCACCTTTGCGGTCTGCGCGCTGCTCATCGGGGTGCTGGTCCGGCCACCCGCCCCGGCGGAGCCGGCGCCCCGGGAGAGCTACCTACGGGCGCTGCGCGGCGGCTTCGGCTACCTGCGCACCGACCGGGCACTGCTGACCATGCTGGTGGTGGTCTCGGCGTCGAACATGTTCGCCAACGCCAGCGTCGCGGTGTGGATCCCGCTCTGGGTGGACCGGGTGCTCGGCGACCCGGCCGGCTTCGGCCTGGTGCTCGGCATCTTCTCGGGCGGGGCGCTGCTGGGCAACCTGCTGTTCACGCTGGCCGGCACGCGGTTGCCCCGCCGGTCGACCTTCGCGCTGGGGCTGGCGCTCAGCGGCGCGCCCCGGCTGCTGGCGCTCGCCCTCAGCGACGAACTGGTGGTGGTGCTCACCGTGACGTTCCTGTCCGGGGTGGCGATCGCGGCGGTGAACCCGCTGCTCGGCGCGGCCCTGTACGAGCGGGTGCCGGCGCCGCTGCAGACCCGGGTGCTGGGCATCTCCGGGTCGGTGGCCTTCCTGGGCCTGCCGGTGGGGGCGCTGCTCGGCGGCTGGTCGGTGGCGGCCCTCGGGTTGACCCCGGCGCTGCTGGTGATGGCGGCGGCCTGTCTGGTGCTGACCGTGGGACCGCTGCTGCTGCCCCGGCCCCGCGCCGACCGCCCGGCGGCGGAGCCGGCGATGTCCACCCCGGCCTGATCCCGGGGCCGCCGCCCGATGTCAGTCCAGGTCCGTGCAGACGTTGTGAGTTGTGCCGTGCACCATGGTGAGGGTCTTGAAGTTCGTCGGGGAGAACTCGACGACGAACTGCCCGTCGATGAGCCACGCGCCGCGCGGCAGATTGCCTCCGTTCTCGCCGAAACCGAACAGCACCGGCCCGGTCACGTACCAGGTCGTCGAGCCGTCCGTGGCGTACTCGACCATCGCCATGCCGCCCGCGTCCAGCAGGGTGCTGACCCCGGTCGCGGTGTTCGTCACCCTGGTCAGCAGGGCGCCCTGGTACATCTCCCGACGCGGCGAACCGTCCGGGAACTCAGCCAGCACCTTCTTGCGGACCTCGTCCAGCACGGCCTCGACGTGGATCGGGAAGTCGCACCGGGCACCGGCAGGCTGGTCGAACGGCTGCTGCGGAGCCGGCACCCAGCCGTGCCCGCCGCCGTTCCCGGCCGCCCCGGCCGGAGTGGTGGACACCGTGGCCACCAGGGCGCCTACGACGAGGGCGGCCCCGAGGTTGAACATCCGACGCATGATCACTCCATTCTTGACGCACGATCAGGACCCAGGCTCGCCAACGCCGCTCACCAGATCCTCACCACGCGGTCCGTCACCCGCGCGCCGTGATCGAACTCCGGGCGCACACCGGCTCGTTGGAGATGACAACCTGAGGCGGGTGCCAGGCGGTCAACCCGACATGGAATTCCGACTGCTCGGCCCGTTCGAGGCGTACCAGGACGGCGAACCGGTCGCGCTCAGCAACCGGCGGCAGGAGCGCTGCCTCCTCGCCCTCCTGCTGCTCGACCCGGGCCGCCTGGTGCGCACCGACCGGCTCATCGAACTGCTCTGGAACGGCCAGCCGCCGGCCTCGGCCCGGGGCGTCGTGCAGACGTACGTCGGGCGGCTCCGCGCCGCCCTGGTGCCGTACCGGGTCACCATCGGCAGCCGGCGCGACGGCTACCTGGTGGAGGCCGACGGATATCAGATCGACATCGACGAGTTCAGCCGCCTCAGCTACCGGGCCAGCGACGCCACCGACCCGGCCGAACGGCTGTCCCTGCTCGATCGGGCGCTGGCCCTCTGGCGCGGCCCGCTGCTCGCCGACACCGCCGACGATGAGCTGCGCGAGCGGCTGCACGGGCCGCTGGAGGAGCTCCGCCTCACCGGCGTCGAACTGCGGGCCGAGGCCCAGCTCGCGCTCGGCCAGCACGCCCGGGTGGCCGCCGAGCTGGCCCCGCTGGTCGCCCGGCACCCGACCCGGGAACAGCTCGTCGGCACCCTGATGACCGCGCTGTACCAGGGTGGCCGGCAGGCCGAGGCGTTGACCCTCTACCAGACCACCTGGCACGCCCTGGTGGACAACCTCGGCGTCGATCCCGGGACGAGGCTGCGCGAGGTGCACCGGCGGATCCTCCGCGCGGACCACCGGCTCGACCGCCCGGGCCGCCGAATGTACGAGGTACGGGTACGCGGTGAGAGCCTGCCATGGAGCGTCGGCGGGCACCCGGCGCTCGAATTCTGCAACACCTTCGCCGGCTGGCAGCACCCGGCGCCACAGCCCGGCGCCGAGTGGCTGCGCGGCTACCGCACCCTGGCGGTGTGGGCCGGTCACGTCGGGCTGGTCGACGACGTCGCGGTGGCCCGGCTCATCGAACTGGCCCGGCGTGATCCCCGCGAGGCCGCCGCCGTGCTCGACGAGGCTCGGACGTTGCGCACCCGGTTGTACGCCTGCCTCACCGCCCCGGACGACCACCGCGCCTTCGACGCGGTGGCCCGTCACGCCGAGGCGGCCGCGCAGGTGCAGGTGTTCCGACGCGGGGTGGACGGCCGCGGCCGGTGGTGGCCGGACCTGCGGGCCGGGCTGCGGCTTCCGGTGCACGCGGTCGCCTGGAGCGCTGCGGAACTCCTCGCCGACCCACGCCGGCTCACCATCCGGACCTGCCCCGATCCGGCGTGCGGCTGGCTGTTCCTCGACGACAGCGGACTGCGTCGCTGGTGCAGCCTCGGCACGTGCGGCCGGTCGGGCGCGGGCGCCCTGTGTCACATCGCTTGAGCCACTAGATGATTGAGTCCGAAGTTCGGGCTGGTCAGTGGTCGTATGCGATGAGTGATCGTTTCCTGGGTGCGCCGGTGTTGGTGTTGTGCCAGATGCAGGTGGCCATCGCGAGCAGACGCTGGCCGACGCGGGCGTAGATGCCGGCCCGGTGGCGGGCTCCGTGTTGTTCGAGACTGAGTTGGCCTTTGAGGGTGTCGAAGATCGCCTCGATCCACTGGCGCATGAGCAGCAGACGTCGTTCGGTGCAGCTCGGCGTCGAGTCCCGGGTGCCTTTGCGGGCGGGGCGCAGCAGGTGGACACCGAGGTCGTCGAGGAACGCCTCGAACGTCTGACCGGCGAAGCCCCGGTCGGCCAGGATCACCTGCCCGGACTGGACGAGGTGGTGGTCGACTTCCAGCAGGGCGGCCAGGACGTCGCGTTCGTCGAGTTTCGGGTTGGCCAGGCACCAGGTCACCGGCATGCCCTCGACGGTGGTGACCAGATACAGGCGCATGCCCCAGAAGTAGCGGGAGTGGGAGGCGCAGTAGCCGTAGCCGGCGTCGCCTGCCAGGTCGGAGCGTTTCGCGGTCTCGCGAGAGGCTCCGCAGGGCACGGGTGTGGAATCGACCAGCCGCAGGATCGGTACCCCGGTCGGGGTGTTCTCGGCCAGATGTCGGATCGCTGCGGCGATCAGCGGACCGGCGGCTCGTAGCCGTTTGCCGTATCCGGACTGGTCAGGGATGTAGGGGAACAGGTGGCGCAGGTTCTTGCGGGCGTAGCGGATCCAGTGCCGTTCACGGGGGAAGTCGAGCAGGACCTGCGCGATGGCCAGGCACAGCAGTTCGGCGTCGGACAGCAGGGGCGGGCGACCGATCCGGCGACGACCGATGACGTGATCGTCGAGGAACACGTAGAGTGCGGTCAGAAGGGTATCGAGGTCTGTCTTCACAAACTGACATCGATACCCTTCGCCGTGTCCAAGTCAAGCTGCCCAGTCACACAGCTCAGACTTCGGACTCAATCATCTAGAGTCGGCCCATGGCGACCTGGGATGACGTACGCCGGATCGCGCTCGCCCTGCCGGAGACCACCGAGCGGGGCAGCCACGACGACCTGCCCGCCTGGCGGGTCCGGGACAAGTCCTTCGTCTGGGAACGGCCGCTGCGCCGCGCCGACCTCGACGCCCTGGGCGACGCCGCCCCCGACGGCCCGATCCTCGGCGTCCGGGTGCCCGACCTGGGCGCCAAGGAGGCGCTGCTGGCCGATGATCCCACCGTCTACTTCACCACCCCGCACTTCGACGGGTACCCGGCCGTGCTGGTCCGGCTCGACCGGATCGACGTCGATGAGCTGGCCGAGCTGATCACCGAGGCGTGGTACGCCCGCGCCCCGAAGCGGCTCGCCGCCGCGTACCGGTCGGAGGCGCGGTGAGCACTGCCCCACGTCCCGGCTCACCGTCCGTGCGCCGGGAGCACGCGCGGATGGACGGAATCGTCTTCGACATGGACGGCACCCTGATCGAGTCGCACGCGGTGGTGCCGGCGGCGTACCGGGCCGCCATCGTGGACGGCGGCGGGCCGGCCCTGTCCGACGCCGAGATCATCGCGGGGTATTCGCTCGGTCCGCCGGCCGCGCTGCTGACGCACCTGATCGGGCGCCCGGCCACCGAAGTCGACCTGGCCTGCTACCACGAGCACCTCGCCACGCTCGCGGAGCGGGTGGCGGTCTATCCCGGCGTGGCCGAGGCGCTCGCCGACGTCGCCGGCCGGGTGCCGGTCGGTCTCTTCACCGGAGCCAGCCACCGGGCCGCCGAGATCCTGCTCGACCGGGCCGGCCTGCGCGGACACTTCCGGGTGGTCCTCGGCGGGGACGAGGTCGCGCGGCCCAAGCCGCACCCGGACGGTGTCGAGCTGGCCTGCCGGCTGCTGGGGCTCGATCCCCACCGTGCCGCGTACGTCGGTGACTCGCCGCTCGACCTGCGGGCCGCCCGGAGCAGCGGCGCGATGGCCGTGGCGGCCGGCTGGGGCCACCAGTACGACGCCGCGGAGCCGGCGGACCTGGCCGCCGGACGGCCGGAGGAGCTGCTGTCGCTGCTCGGCTGACCCCGGTCAGCCCGGCCGGCGCAGCGCGACGTCGACCGCCTCCTCCGGGGTGTCGACGTGCCGCGGGCCGGGCAGCGGAGCACCGGCCGGGTCGAGGATCTGCCAGCCGCCGAGCACGGCCACCGGGACACCGCGCCGCATCGCCAGCGCCACCTCGCTGAGGGTGCCCCACGAGCCGCCGACGGCGATCACCGCATCGGCGCTCCACACCAGGATCGCGTTGCGGGCCTGTCCCATGTTGGTCACCACCGCCGCCGACACGTCGGCCTCACCCGGGTCGGTGCCGTCGTCGGGGCGTACCCCGATCACCAGGCCGCCGCGGGACCGGGCGCCGGCGGCGACGGCGGCCATCACCCCGCCTCCCCCGCCGCAGAGCACGACGGCCCCGTGCTGCGCGAGCAACTCCCCCACCCGCCGCGCCCACGCCTCCTCGCCCGCCGACGCCTTCGCCGGCCCACACACCGCCACCTGCACCCACATCCCTCCATTGCGGCAGTTGATCATGGGGTTAGCGGCGCGACACGCCGGGTGAACGGCCGCCAACCTCATGATCGACGCAGCGAGGGCGGGTGGGTTAGCGTGCGAGAGTGGGATCGACGTTGACCGAAGCGACGGATCCGTGGTGCCTCCGCCCGGGCGAGGCCGCCGAGCTGCTGCGGGGGCATCCGTGGCGGCGGTTCGTGGTGCTGGGCGACAGCGTGGCCGAGGGGCTGTGCGAGCCGGTCCACGGCTACTCCGACCTGCAGTGGGCCGACCGGATCGCCGCCGAGCTGCGCGCGGTCCAGGCCGGACTGGCCTACCGCAACCTGGGGCGGCGTGGGCTGCGCGCGCACGAGGTGCGGACGGCCCAGCTGGCGTCGGCGCTGGCGTTCGGCCCGGACCTGGCGCTGGTGGTGTGCGGTGGCAACGACGCCTTCCGGCCCGGCTACAACCCGGACGCGGTCGACGCCGAACTGTCCGTGATGATCACCGCCCTCCAGGACGCCGGGGCGAGCGTGATCACGGTCGGCATGTTCGACGTCTCGCACAGCCCCGCCGTCCCCGAGGCGCTGCGAGCCGGCCTGCGGGAGCGGATGCGTCAACTGTCGACCCACACCGGTCGGCTGGCCGAGCGGCTCGGCACCCTGCACGTGCACCTCACCGACCACCCGGCCGTCGCCGACCCGTCGCTGTACAGCGGCGACGGCCGGCACGGCAGCGCCCGCAGCGACGCCATCGCCACCGCCGAGACCCTCCGCGTGCTGGCCGCCCACCTGGCCACGTCGCCACGCCACGTGTCCGACGGGACACAGATCGAACGCCGGTGATGGCACAATCCCGGGATGCCGCCACTGTTCACGACGACCCGCAGTGCAGCGTCCACCAGCGACGACGGGCTGTTCGACGCGGTCGAAGCCGTCCTTCCCGCCCTGGGGTCAGCTGACCCGGTCGTGCCGGACAACGACGCCGGCGCGCTCGGCTGGGGGCTCGCCTGGCGGATGCAGGCGTACCTGCTCATGGCGGAGGCCACCGGCGACCCCAGCTACCTTGGTCGCCTGGCACGCATGGCGGACGCGGTCATCGCGGCTCGGGACCACCTGCGGGGCGTGCGGGACCACCGTGGCCAGAGCCTGCCGGTGTGGAGTTCCGCCAGCAAGTTCACCGTGGCCACCGCCGTGGTCCCGGACGTGACCGGCGCGCCAGCCCTGCACGTGCACCACCTCCCACCGCACGGGGTGAAGGCGGCCGTCCAGGTCACACCGGTCGCGGACGGCCGGTTCGCGCTCACGGTCACCCCGGGCGGCGACCGGCCGCCGATCGTGCTGGCCGACCTCAGCCTCGATCCCACCGACTCGCGCCGCGCCGACCGGATGGCCTACGCGCAGCACAGCGCCGCCGCGCCGGTGACCGTGGACCTGCTCGCCGGGCCGCCGGGTGCCGAGGCGGCGGCGACCGGTGCGCCCGACGCACGCCGGGTACGGCCGGGCAGCTACCCGTGCCGGCCCGCGCGGGTGGTCCTGGCGGCGCAGACCGGGATGATCACCTACCCGCTCGCCGGTCTCGCCCGGCTCGCCCGTGAACGGCCCGACCTGCTGCCGGCCGCCGTCGCGGCGCGTACCGACGACTATCTCGCCGTGGCGCACGAGGCGCTCGCCGGGCACAACCACCAGTGGCGGGTCTCCGCCGACGGGGAGGGCTACTACGTCTGGTTGCCGGACGAGCCGGTCGGATTCGCCGGTGCCGAACTGCCCACCAACGAGTTCCTCGCCGTCGGGCGGACGCTGATCCAGCTGGCCGCCGCGACCGACGACCGCGACTACGCCGACCGGGCGGCCGCCATGGCCCGCACCCTGCGCCGGCAGTTCGCGGTCCGGGCCGGCGGCGGCTTCGTCTGGCCGTACTGGCCCTCGTTCGGCCGGGTCCACGGCGGCTGGGCGAAGACCGGCGATCCGGCCCGCGACGGCTCCCGCTACCGTCCGCAGTTCCATGCCGTGCCGAAGGCCGAGGACGTCACGCACGCGCTGCTCGACATCGACTTCGCCGTGCTGTACCACTCGACACCCGGGCTGCCCGAGGTCTTCACGGAGGCCGACATGCGGGCCCTGGCGCGTACCTTCACCCACCACGTCAGCACGCGCCGCCTCGGCCTGCGGCCAACCGTACGACGCGACGTCAGCGGCACCGGTCGACCCGGCACCGCCCGCCACGAGGCGCACGTCGCGGGCTGGTTGCCACTACGTCGCTGGGACCACGCTGGGACCCCACGGTGGCGAAGGCGGTGTCCGCCGTCCACCGCAGCCGCCGCCCGGTGCCGCCGATGGCCGTCGATGCCTACTGCGCCGCCCTCCTTACCCGCTGGCGCCACCCCTGACCCCGTGTTGATCAAGAAGTTCGCATCGGGAGCCGACTCCGGACGACGCAAACTACTTGATCAACGCAGGTGGGGGTGGGGAGCGGGCTCAGTCGGTGAGGAGGATGCCGGTCATGAGGACGCCGCGGGCCAGGTTGAGCACCGGCTCGCAGCCGGGGTAGCCGACCCGGGCCAGGGCGCCGGAGCCGGTCCGGCCGAACAGGTACGGGGCAAGGCTGTAGGGCACCTCGGCGCTGACCGTCTCGCCGGTCTCGATCTGCACGAAGTCCATCGCCACCCGGTCGGCCTCGTGGTAGCGCTGCAGGATGTTGCCGCCCGCGTCGATTGCGGCGCGGATGCCGTCCTCCCAGGCCACCGCGCTCATCTCCCGGCCGATCAGCACCCCGTGCCCGGCCGAGCCACCGGCCGGCTTCGCCACCAGGTCGGCCTGCTCGGCCAGGGCGCGGTCCAACTGGTCGGCGGTGAGCGCCACGGTGTGCGGGACGTACCGGCGGATCAGCGCCTGGTCGGCCGCCGACAGCAACGCCAGGTCGGCCCAGAGCCAGGCGTAGTTCAGCTTGTTGCTGAGCAGCCAGGCGGCGGTGCTGACGAACATCGGCAGGGTGCCGGCCGCGAGGGCCCCGGCGACCGCGTCCAGGCCGGCGCTGGGGGTGACCCGGTTCGGCACGAACAGCCGGAACAGCGCGGCCACCGGGCCACCGCCGACCACCAGTCGCTGCTCCTCGTCCAGGGTGGCGGTGGAGACCGGGGCGATGATCAGGTCGATGCCGAACCGCTTGGCCTGGTCGGCGAGCGGGGAGAGGATCCGGATGAACGTCTCCGGGTCGTCCAGCCCCGGGTACTCGGCGTCGAAGTCCATCAGCAGCGCCACCCGGGCCCCCTCGGCCAGAGCGAGGGTGTCCCGGATCGCCACGAACCGCTGGTCCAGCAGGGACGGCGCCGGGCGGGCCGGCAGCCCGTCGAGCAGGCCGTGCTGGCGGTAGAGGTCGGCGTACCGGTAGATCACGGTGTCCGCGTCGAAGCCGCCGCCGAGGCTGCTGTCGATGTTGTACTCCACGATGCACGGCACGCCGCCGGAGAGCAGCACGTCCGGCCGGTACGCGGCGAGCAGCCCCTCGTGCAGCGGCTCGTCCTCGTCGAGCAGCTTGGTCTCCCCCGCCGGCACGTCGAGCAGCCGGCGCAGCTCGCCGGCGGTGCGGGCGCGCCGCTGGCACGCCTCGAGGATGAGCTGGGCGATCCGGTCGCAGACCTCGTTCAGCTCGCGGAACGCGTCGGCGGTGAGCACCGGTGGCCGGGCCAGCCGCCACTGCTTGTTGTACGTCGCCCGGCCGTGGTGGATCCGCTCCCACTCGGCGGCGCCGGCGGCCACCATCGCCCTGCGGGTCGACTCGGGAAGGTCGGTCCACGCCTGCTCGGCGGGCGGCCACGGGTAGTTCGGGTCCATCGGTCAACCGTCCTTCACGGTGAGTTGGATGGCGGCGGTGAGCTGGTCGCGGCCGGGCTGCACGGCCCGGTCCAGGGCGGGCGCGAAGGGCAGCACGGCGCCGTCCGGGCGGGTGACCCGGCGGGGCGGCGCGAGCAGCCGCACCCGTTCGACCACGGTGGCGATGATCTCGCCGGCGATGCCGCAGGACCGGTTGGAGTCGTCCACCACCACGAGGCGCCCGGTACGGGACACCGACTCGACCAGCCCGTCCCAGTCGAACGGGTACAGCGTCCGGGGGTCGAAGACCTCCACCGACACCTGGCCGGCGAGGTCGCCGGCGACGGCCAGCGCGTCGTGCACCAGGTGCCCGACCGCGACCACGGTGACGTCGGTGCCGGCCCGGCGGACCACGCCCCGGCCGAGCGGCACCGGGGCCGGGTCGGCGACGTCGGCCCGCAGGTCCATCGCCCCGGCGGGGGCGAACACCACCACCGGGTCGTCGCAGCGGATCGCCGACACCAGCAGCCCGTACGCGTCGGCGGGGGTGGCCGGCACCACGGTGGTCACCCCGACGTGGGCGAAGAGACTGTACGGGTGGTCGGAGTGCTGCCCGGCCCAGCCGGTCCGGGAGCCGGAACCGGGCACCAGGTAGGTGACCGGCACGGCGCACTGCCCGCCGGTCATCAGCGGGAACTTGTGGGCGTGGTTGACGATCTGCTCGAAGACCAGGAAGAGCAGCGACGGGATCTGGAACTCGATCACCGGCCGCAGCCCGGCCAGCGCGGCGCCGGTGGCGAAGCTGGTGAACGCCTGCTCGGACAGCGGGGTGTCGACGACCCGCTCTGGCCCGAACCGTTTGAGCAGCCCGGAGGTGACGTTCGCGGCGGCCACCCGGATGTCCTCGCCGAGCAGGAAGACCGACTCGTCGCGGGTCATCTCGTCGGCGAGCGCGCGGGTGAGCGCCCTGCGGTAGGACAGCCGGGGCATCAGCCACCTCCGGTCCGGGCGGTCAGCCCGCTGGCGTACAGGTGCTCCAACGCCCCGGCCGGGTCCGGGGCCGGGCTGGCCAGGGCATACTCAACGGCCGCCGCCAGGGTCGCCTCGACCTCGGCGTCGACGGCGTCCCGAACCGACCGCGGCAGCCGCGCGCCCTGGATCGCGACCGGGTCGCGGGCGCGGCCCCGGGCCACCTCGGCCGGCGGGCGGTAGTCGAGGCGTACCACGTGCTCGAAGGTGTGGTGGGCGTCGAACCGGTAGGTGTGCGCCTCGACCAGTTCCGGGCCACCGCCGGCACGCATCCGGGTGACGGCGGCAGCGGTGGCGTCGCGTACCTCCTCGGGGTCCTGTCCGTCCACGACGGTCGCCGGCATGCCGAACGCCGCCGCGCGGCCGCCGATGGTGCCGGCGACCGCGCCCGCGACGGGCATGGTGGTGGCGTATCCGTTGTTCTCGCAGACGAACAGCACCGGCACCCGCCAGAGCGCGGCCAGGTTGAACGCCTCCAGCAGCATCCCCTCGTTGACCGCGCCGTCGCCGAAGAAGGTCGCGCCCACGATGTCGTCGCCGCGCCGCCGGCGCGCCCACACCGCCCCGGTGAGGATCGCGCCGGCGGCCCCGACGATGGCGTTGGCGCCGAGCACCCCGACGCCGAAGTCGGCGGCGTGCATCGACCCGCCCCGGCCCCGGTTGAGGCCGGTGACCCGGCCGCAGAGCTCGGCGAGCATCCGGGCCGGGTCGGCGCCCTTCGCGAGCACGTGCCCGTGCCCGCGATGGGTGCCGGTCACCAGGTCGTCGTCGCGCAGCGCGGCGCAGACCCCGGCCGCGATCCCCTCCTGCCCGAGGTACGGGTGGATACCGCCGACGATCTCCCCGGCGCGGACCAGTTCGATGGCCCGCTCCTCGAAGCGGCGGATCAGCCGTACCGTCCGGTAGAGCCGGACCGGGTCGTGGGTCACGCCGGGCGCCCCTCCTTGATCGCGGCGAGGATGTCGTCCCAGAGCTTGGCCCGGGCGGCGAGCGCGGCGTTGACGGTGTCCGCGCACTGCTGCCATTTGGCGTCGTCGTCGCCGCACAGGTCGGCGAGCATCTGCATGGCCATCGGGGTGTGCTGCTCCCCGTCGACCTCGATGTGCCGCTCCAGGTAGTCGACGAACTTGTTGAGCCGCTGGTTGCGTTCGTTGACGGCGACGACCTGGGTGAACATCTCGGGGATGAGGTCCTCGCGGCCGAACGCGAAGGCCGCCGCCTGGCAGTGCACCGGGGTGCTGTCGATGATCCGCCAGGTGGTGCCGGCGAACGCCGCGGACGGGGCCGGCACCCCGGCCTCGACCAGCGCTTCGGTCACCGGCCGGCCGGCGCGCAGCAGGTCGATCAGCTTTTCCACGGCCCTGGTGTCCGCGCCGGCCTCCGCCATGCCCTGCACGTAGAGCTCGAAGTGGCTGATGTAGCCGTCGCCCAGCTCGTCGCTCTCCTCCACCATGACGATGTCGTTGATCAGGCGGCGGCTGCCGGTCGGCCCGGTCGGGACCCACGGCACGGTGACGCAGGTGAGCTGGCGCTGCAGCGACTTGAGCAGCGACATGAAGTCCCAGACCGCGAAGACGTGGTGCTCCATGAAGGTGACCAGCGCGTCGTGGTTGTCCAGGTTGGCGTAGAGCGGGTGCTTGACCACCACGTCGCGGCGGTCGGTCACCGCCCGCTCCAGCCGCTCGATGCCCGGGTGCGTCCTACCCCAGTCGTACCGTGACATGTTCAGCCTCCCTGCTGGGCGCGGTCGCGCCAGATGACCGGGCAGAATTCGGGGTCCGCGTAGTCCGGCCGACCGTCGGGGGTGCGGCGGACCAGCACGTCGTGGTTGTACCCGGCGAGCGTGCCGTCGGAGAGCGGATGCTCCCGCCAGGCGTTGCCGCCGTCCTGCAGGTGCAGCGAGATCGCCCGGCGGGGCCGGCCGCTGACGTTCGGGCCGCTGCCGTGGTAGATGCGGCAGTGGTGGAAGCTCATGTGCCCCTTGGGGATGACCATGGGGATCTTGCGGATCTCCGCGTGGTTGTGCGCGGCGTTCTCGGCGAGCATCACCTCGAGCTGGTCGCGGTCCCGGTCGGCGAAGTGCCGGACCACGGTGTCGTCGGCGCCGATCTCCTGCCAGCGGTGCGACCCGTCGACCATGGTGATGGTGCCCATCTCCTCCCCGCAGTCGTGGAACGGGATGAACGCGGTGAGCATCCGCTCCGACGACAGGGCCGCCCAGTAGTGCTTGTCGAAATGCCAGGGCACGATGTTGGACGGCTCGCCGGAGATCGGCGGCTTGTAGATCAGCGTGGACTGGAAGACCCGGATCTCCGCGGCCTGGGCCAGCCGGGCGGCGACCGCCCCGATCAGCGGCTTGCGCAGGATCCGGCCGATGACATCGTGCTCGTAGTGCACGTAGTCGTTGTGCCGCTGCACATCCCCCAACGCCGGCTCCCAGTACGCCAGCTTCGGCGGCCGCGCGGGCAGCCGCCGGTCGCGTTCCCCGGCGTAGTAGCGGTCGGTCGCCGCGAGCAACTCGTCCACCTCGTCGTCGGTGAACAGCTTCTTCGACAGGTACCAGCCGTGTTCGGCGTAGTGGCGCACGTCCTCGTCGGACGGCAGCAGCGCCTGCTCCTCGGCGGCCAGCACCGGATGTGTGGCGGTCATGCCCCAACCCCTTCCGCGGCCGCGGCGGCGGCGGTCGCCCCCGCCGCGGCCAGTTCCCGTTCCTTGGCCTCGTAGAGCGCCTTGATGTTGCCGCTGCCGAAGGTGCGCGCCCCGCGCCGCTCGATGAGTTCGAGGAACAGGGTGCGGCGCACGTGCATCGACTCGGTGAAGATCTGCAGGAGCTGGCCGCCGTGGTCGGAGTCGACCAGGATGCTCAGGTCGCGCAGCCGGTCCAGGGGCGCGTCGACCGGCCCGACGCGCCGCTCCAGGTCGTCGTAGTAGGCGGCGGGGGTGCCGGCGAAGCGCACCCCCCGCTCGGCGAGGGCGCCGACCGCGGTGACGATGTCGTCGGTGCGCAGCCCGAGGTGCTGCACCCCCGCGCCGGCGTGCCAGCGCAGGAAGTCCTCGATCTGCCCGGGCCGGCGGCTGGTGTCCGGCTCCAGCAGCACGACCGTGACCCGCTCGGACGGGCTCTGCACCACCTTGGAGTTCATCGCCTGCCCGGCGACCTCGATGTGCTCCTCGAAGATCTGCGCGAAGCCGAACACCCGCTCGTAGTGCGCGACGGTCCCGTCGAGCTGGCCGGGCGGCACGCAGACCGCCAGGTGGTCGATCGCGGCGAGCAGCTTGTCGTCGTCGCCGGCCGGCAGCGACTCGACCGCACCCGGCAGGAACTCCGTGCGGTCGCCGCGCCGCTCGACCAGGCGGTGCAGCACGTCGCCGAAGCCGCCCACCTCCGCGGTCACCACCTCGGCGTCCACGCCGGTGAAGGTCCGCGGCGGCGTCACGCCGGCGGCCCCCCGGCCCACCAGCTCCGCGTACGCCCCGGCGGCGTCGTCGACCTCGAGGGCCACCACCGCGATGCCGTCGCCGTGCCGCTGCACGTACGCCGACGCCGGGTGCTCGGCGGTCAGCCCGGAGGTGAGCAGCATCCGGATGTCGGCCTGCGCCAGCAGCAGCGAGCGCTGGTCGGCCAGCCCGGTCTCCGGGCCGCCCTGGCCGCGCAGCCGGAACCCGACCGCGGTGCCGAAGTAGAAGGCGGCCTGCCGGGCGTCCCCCACGTACAGTTCGATGTGGTCTATTCCGTTGATGTCCATCTGTCAGCCCTTCCCGATGTCCCCCCCGTGACTGCCGTCCCGGGCCTGCGCCGCCCGGGGGTGGAACGTCGGATCACCTCCCCGTCCCGGCGGCCGGCGTCGCGGCGCCGGCGGCCCGCCGCGCCGCTGACGACCACTGCGGCTCGGCGCGTCTGTCGCCGCGCCGCGGCCCGGAGCAGTCGCCGGCGAGCCGGCGGAGCAGCAGGCTGACGTTCTGGCCGCCGAACCCGAACGAGTTGGTCAGTGCGTACTCGGCCCGGGTGGCCCGGGGCGCCGTGCGGATGTGGTCCGCCGCGCAGTCCGGGTCCGGGTCGTCGAGGTGGTAGGTGGGCGGCAGCAGCCCGCGGCCGAGCGCCAGCGCGGTCGCCGCGGCCTCCAGCACCCCGGAGGCGCCCAGCAGGTGCCCGGTGAGCGCCTTGGTGGAGCTGACCGGCACCCCGCCGACGCCGAACACCTCGGCCAGCGCGGTGGTCTCGGCGATGTCGCCGAGCTTCGTGCCGGTGCCGTGCGCGTTGACGTAGCCGACCTGGCCCGGCTGCACGCCCCCGCCGGCCAGGGCGCGGCGCATGCAGCCGGCCGCCCCGGCGCCGTCCGGCCGCGGCGCGGTCGGGTGGTACGCGTCGCTGTTCACCCCGTACCCGGCGACCTCGGCGTAGCCGGTGACGCCCCGGGCGGCGGCGTGCTCGGCGCGTTCCAGCACCAGCAGCGCCGCTCCCTCGGCGAGGACGAACCCGTTGCGCCGGTTGTCGAACGGGCGGCTGGCCTCGGTCGGCTCGTCCCAGCCGCGGGCCAGCGCGCGGGCGTTGCCGAAGGTGTCGGCGAAGGTCGGGAACAGCGGTGCCTCGCTCGCCCCGCAGAGCACCACGTCGGCCTCGCCGGCGCGGATGAGCCGGACCGCGTCGGCGACCGCCTGGGCGCCGGACGCGCAGGCCGTGCCCACTGCCGAGCTGTAGCCCCGGATGCCGTGCGCGATGGCGATCCGGGCCGACGGCATGTTCGGCAGGATCCCGGTCAGCAGGTACGGGCTGACCGCGGCCCGGCCTCGGGCGGCCCGGGCGAGCACCTGGCTCTCCAGCGTGGACATGCCGCCGACCCCGCCGACGATCACCCCGATCCGGTCCGGGTCGACGTCCCGCCCCACCTCGATGCCGGCGTCGGCGAGCGCCTCGGCGGCGGTGATCAGGGCGAGCAGCACGATCCGGTCGAGCACCTTCGTCTCCGGTCCGGAGGCGACGCTGCGCGGGTCCACCTCCGGCAGCACCCCGGCCACCTCCAGGCAGTCCCGGGCCGGGTGCCCCTCGGGCGGGCGACGCAGCCCGGACCGGCCGGTGGTGAGCGCGCCGAAGGTCTCGTCGACGCCCCGGCCGGCCGGGGTGAACAGCCCCATGCCGGTGATGACGGCGGTCATGACGCCGACTCGGTCAGGTAGCGCTCGCGCAGCGCCACCTTGCGGACCTTGCCGGTCACGGTGACCGGGAGGTCGTCGGAGCGGACCGGCACCACCCGGCGCAGGGTGGCAGCCAGGTCCGGGCCGAGCGCGGCGCGGATCCGCTCGGTGCGGTCCTCCGCCGGGTCGGCCCCGGCGGCCAGTTCGAGGAGCACGTCGGTGACGACCGGGGGTCGCGGCGCGGCGTCGGACGAGTCGCGCCGCAGTGGTCGGCCGGCCCGGTCGCCCTCCTTGACGATCACCACGGTGCAGTCGGTGACGTCGGCGCAGGCGGCGAGGATCCGCTCCTCGGACAGCGCGGTGAAGAAGCGCTTCCCGTCGCCGGCGTCGACCGAGTCGACGGCCCGGTCCAGGTGGTAGTAGCGCCCCTCGTCGTCGGTGTGGACCAGGTCACCGGTGAGGTACCAGCCGCGCAGCCGGGACCGGTAGGTGGTGACCGAGTCGTTCCAGTAGCCGCGGAACAGCGACGGCGAGTCGACGCCGAGCCAGCCGACCTGCCCCGGGGGCAGCTCGTCGCCGTCGTCGTCGAGGACGGCGACCTTGGTAAACCGGTACGGGCGGCCGACGCAGCGGCCGTACCGGTCGGTGTCGACGGTGTGGGTGATGTGGAACATCGAGTGCCCCATCTCGCTGGAGCCCAGCCCGTCGATGAAAACCGACCCCGGTGCCCGGGTCACGCCCTCCCGGGTCACCACGTCCCGCGAGCCGACCTCGACCAGCCGCCGCACGTGCGGCTCGTGGGAGCAGTCGCCGGTGTTGAACCACAGCCGCACCGAGTCGAGGTCGTAGCCGGACAGGTCGAAGCGGGCCAGTTCCGCCCAGGTGACGGAGAACCCGAAGACCCCGTCCGGCCGCCACCGCTGGATCGCGTCGAGCACCCGCTCGCCGCCCTGCTCGGACAGCAGGTACATCTCCGCCCGGTTGCCGAGCGCCTGGTTGACCATCAGCACCGTCGCGGTGTGCGGGGCGGGCAGCGCGTTGAGGATCCGGCCGGTGCCCTGCGCCTGCGGCATGGACAGCAGGTGCCGGGTGGCGGCGAACAGGCTGGCGTGCGAGTGCAGCACGGCCTTCGGCACGCCGGTGGTGCCGGAGGTGTGGGTGATGACGACCGGGTCGTCCGGGTGATGCCGGTGGTGGGCCGGAGCGGCGGCCGGGTCGCCGGCGCCCGCCTCGGCGGGCTCGCCGAGCAGCGGGGCACCGAGGTCGTGCCCGTGCAGGGCCGCGGCGTGGGCGGCGTCGGCGAGCACCCCGGCGGCCCGCAGCCGGCGGATGTACTCGGCGGCGATCTCCGGCCGCAGCTTGCCGTTCATCAGCGCGGGGATCGCGCCGAGCCGGGTCAACGCCAGGAACGACAGCACCATGTCGGCGGCCGTGTCGGCCCACACGGCGACCGGGTCCCGCCGCCGCACTCCGCGTTCGTACAGCCAGGCGGCCCGGGCGGCGACCCGCTCGGCGAGCTGGCCGAGGGTCAGCGGGTGCTCGGCCGGGTGACCGTCGACGGGGGTGTCGAAGGTGAGCCCCGGCCCGTCCGGGTCGGCGCCGTGGGCCAGCACCCGGGCGAGCACGTTGCCCGCGCCGAGCGCCGTGTCGGCGGCCAGCGCGCCGCGTAGTCCCTTGCTCCTCATGGAGTTCCCTCCCCCAGCAGCACCGCGGTCGCCTCGCCCGGCGTCCCGTCCGGCGCCTGTTCGATCAGGATCAGCAACGCCTCGTCGGCGTCGCCGTCGTACAGCAGCAGTTCCGCCTCGGCCGTGCCGTCGGCCCGCGGCTCCCCGGTCGGGCTCAGGCAGACCACCGGGCCGTCCAGTCCCCAGCGCGCCGCAATGTGCCCGGCCACGCTGTTCGGCACCGACTGGAAGAAGAACAGCGGCCCGATCCGGCCGCCGGCGGCGACCGTGGCCCGGACGTGCTCCGCGCTGGCCCGGTCGCCGCTGGCGCTGACCAGCACGACCGCCGTGCGGGTGCCGGCCGGCACGGGCCGCGCGCCGTGCCGGCGGGTCAGGCAGCGGTCGGCGACCGCGGCCACCAGCGGCGGGAACGCCGAGTGCACGAACCCGGGCACCGGGGGCGGCGCCCCGTCGCCGGGTTCCGGCCAGCGCGCCTCGGCGAGGACCCGCGGCCCGCTCGCGGCGCTCACGGCGCACCGACCAGCAGGGCCGTGTTGGCGCCGCCGAAGGCCGCGTTGAGGGTCAGCGCGTAGTCGGTGACCGCGGGGCGGGGCGCGTCGGTGATCACGTCCAGCGGGCAGGTGTCGTCCGGGCCGAGGAACCCGGCGTTGACCGGCAGCTTGCCGTGCCGCAGCGCCAGCACGGTGACCACCAGTTCGAGCAGCCCGGACGCTTCGAGGGCGTGCCCGTGCACGGACTTGGTGGAGCTGACCGGGATTCGGCCGGCCCGGTCGCCGAACACCCGGCGCAGCGCCGCCGCCTCGGCGGCGTCGCTGTACGGGGTGCCGGTGGCGTTGGCGTTGACGTAGCCGAGCGCCTCGGCCGGCAGCCCGCCCCGGCGCACCGCCGCGGCGACCGCCCGGGCCAGCCCGCTCCCCTGCGGGTCGGGCTGGCAGGGGTGGTACGCGTCCCCGGCCCGGCCCCAGCCGGGCACGGTGGCGAGGGTGGGCGCGCCCCGGCGGGCGGCGGCGGCGGGTGACTCCAGCACCACGGCGGCCACCCCGTCGCCGAGCAGCAACCCCTGCCGTCCGGCGCTGAACGGTCGGACCGTCCCGTCGGCGGCGAACGCCCGGCCGGCGTCGAAGAGCGCGTACTGGTCCGGCTCGACCAGGTAGCCGGCCGCGACGACGACCCGGTCCAGGTCGCCCCGGCCGATCAGGGTCGCCGCGTCGGCCACCGCGGTGCTCGCCGACACGCAGGCGGTGGTGTAGACCCGGATCCGTTCCGTCAGCCCGCAGCGCCGGGCCAGGTCGGCGGCGAGCGCGGGCGCCTCGGGTCCACCGTGGACGGCCAGGAACAGCGCCGCCGCGGACCGGTGCGTCCGGTCCAGCCCAGCCGCCCGGCAGGCGGCGTCGACCGCGTCGGTCAGCTCGTCGACCAGCGGGCCGACCTCGGGCAGGGTGGCCGCCACGGTGACCCGGCGGCCGGTGGTGTCGAACCTGCGGACCGGCGCGAACGCCGGGGTGCCGGTGAGCACCCCGGCGAGCAGCGCGTCGGCGCCCCTGCCGAGGGCGCTGAGCGCGTGGACGCCGGTGATCCTCAGGTGCTGCCGGTCAGCCATCTGCGGGCGCGGTCAGCGAGGTGTGGAACACCGCCAGCGCGTCGTCGACGGTGCGGATGCCGGCGAGCTGGTCGTCGCTGAGCTCCATCCGGCGGTCGTAGCGTTGCTCGACGAGGTGCACCAGCCAGGCCAGCTCCATCGAGCCGATCCGGTCCGGCACCTGGTCAACGGGTTTCGCGGTCAGTTCGGCGAGCATGCTCACCAGGTCAGCTCGCCCCAGGTCGGGCTGACCGGCCATCAGGAGCGGTCGCTCGTCGCGCCGGCCACCCGGTCGGCGACCATCGTGGTGAACTCGCCGACCGTCATCAGGGCCAGCTGCTCCGACTCGTCGTCGGCGAACTTCAGGCCGTACCGGTCCTCGACCCGCACGGCCAGGTCGGCCAGGGCCAGCGACTCGAGGTCGACCCCGGAGGGGCCCAGGGTGGTGTCGTCGTCGACGTCCTCGACGTCGTAGTTCATGTCGGCGAGCTGCTCGATGACGAAGGTGCGGACCTCGTCGCGCATGGCGTTAACCTCTTTCCGTGAGGCAGCTACCGGTGCCCGGTCGGGACACCGCGTACGTGTGGCTCGGCCGCACCGCCGGCAACCAGCGGGAGCTGACGCGGCGGCTGCTGCGGTGCGCGGGTGGCGCGCTGCTCGGCCGGTCCGGGACGGAGATCGGGGTACGGCGGGCGCCCGGCGGGCGGCCCGAGGTGTACGCCGGTGACGGGCGGACGCTGCCGGTGAGCGTGAGCCACGTCGACGGGCTGGTCGTGGTGGCCGCCCGGGCGGGCGGGCCGGTCGGGGTGGACGTCGAGCGGTGCCGGCCGCTGCCCGCCGCCCCCCTCGCGGGCCGCTGGTACGACCCGGGGGAGGCGGCCTGGCTGCGGGTCCGGGACGAGGCCGGCCGGGACCTGGACTTCCTGCGCCTGTGGACGGCGAAGGAGGCGGTCGGCAAGGCGCTCGGCACCGGGCTGCGCGACGGCGGGCTGCGCCGGCGGATGCCGGTGCCAGGCGTTCCCGGCGACCTGCTGCGCCCGGTGCCCGCCTGTCCCGGCGTACGGGTGGGCCACCCGGCGGCCGGGGACGGCCTGGTGCTCGCGGTGGCGGTCGCCGGGGCGGCCGGGGAGGTCGACGTCGTGCTCGCGTAGCGGGCCGGTCATGACGCCGCGTCCCGCAGCGCCGCCGTCGACCGGACCAGCTTGCCGGTGGTGGTGCGCGGCAACTGGTCGAGCAGGTGCAGGGTCCGCGGCCGCTTGTAGCCGGCGAGGCGTTCGGCGAGCAGCTTGTCCAGCGTCGCCGCGGACAGCGGCCCATCCGGCTGGACGTACGCGGTGATGCCGTCGTCCCAGACCACCACCGCGGCGCCCACTCCGGGCAGCTCGGCGACGGTGGCCTCCACCTCGGTCAGGTCGACCTTCATGCCGCCCACCGACACCTGCGAGTCGAGCCGGCCCTTCACCGTGACCAGCCCGGTCTCCGGGTCGACGGTGCCGGCGTCGCGGGTGTGCAGCCAGCCGTCGGCCCACCGGGTCGGGTCGGCGAGCCCGACGTACGGGGACGCCGGGCAGCTCACCCACAGCTCGCCGCCGGACTCCCGCACGCGCATGCCGGGAGCGGGGGCGATGGCGGGGCGATTCGCCCCGTACAGGTCGGTGCCGATGACGCCGACCTCGGTCATCCCGTACATGTTGCCCAGCGTGATGCCGTAGCGGTCGGTGAAGGCGCGGGCGACGGCGGCCGGGACCAGCTCGCCGCCGGTGGTCATCCGCTTGAGCTGGGGCAGCGGCCCCGGCGGGGTGGTGGAGGCGAGCAGCCCGATGTGGAACGGCACGCCGAGCACGGTGGCCGGGGTGTCCTGGGCGGCGACGGCGGCGAGGATCGCGTCCCCGGTGAGCCGCTCCGGCGGCACCAGTTCGACGCCGGCGTGCAGCCCGTAGAGCAGCCCGCCGACCAGGCCGAGCACGTGCACCATGGACGGCAGCAGGATGATCCGCTCGCCGGGCAGCGCCACCCCGTCGATGCGCGTGTAGCGGTGCACCTCGCCGACCAGGTCCTCGGCGGTGCGGCCGATCACCTTCGACGGTCCGGTGGACCCGGAGCTGAGCTGGATCACCGCGTGCGGGCTGCCGGCCGGGCGGTCGGAGTAGGCCGTGATCCCTTCGGTGACGTCGACGAAGATCCGCAGCGCGCCCCCGCCGGTCCGTACCGGGGCCACCACCACCTGCGGGGTGAGCCGGCGTAGCGCCCGGTCGACCTCGTGGTCGGTGAGCCGGTGGTCCAGCAGCACGGCCTGGGCGCCGCTGCGCCAGGTGGCGAGCAGGTTCACCACGTACGCCAGCGACGGCGGCAGCCGCAGCGCGACGGCGCCGCCGGGGCGCAGTCCGGCCTCGGCGAGCCGGGCCTGCGCCTCACCCACCAGGCGGCGCAGGGTGCCCTTGTCGACCGGTTCGGGCAGGCGTAGACAGACATCGGTGGGGCGTCCGGTGAACAGGACGTCGTCCACCCAGTCCGCCTCCGCCGCCACCGGATCTTCCGCCACGGGATGCACAGTCACGACCGCCCACCGCCCAGCCTCAAAATGGACGAAATCCGCCCAACAGGTGCGTTCTTCGGAGTGCTGACGGAACCCTACGGCAGCCCAATCAGCCATTGCTACATGCAAATGGCTAGATCAGGAAAAGCGGCTGGGTGGATTGCCGAGGATCGATCGGACAGGCAGGATCGCGGATACGCCGGCCCGGTACCCCGCCGGCCGTCGCCCCCTGCCCGAAAACCCCGCCACGGCCCCGCCCGCGCAGGACCGGCAGTGCACCTGACGCAGATCGCCGACAGGGCGGTGTCCCGGCACTGCGGACACCGCCCTGTCGCCGACCTGTGGCGCGCCTACCCGGGATCCCCGGTCGCGGGTGGGGGCGCGGCGCCGCGCAGCACCAGCGCGCTGTTGAAGCCGTCGAAGCCGCGCGCCCCGACCAGCGCGATACGACTACGCGGGCGGCGTGGCTCCCGCAGGAAGGGCAGCTCGCAGCCGGGGGCGGGCCGCTGCGGGCCGGCGGAGGCGGGCAGCAGGCCGCGGTGGAAGGCGAGCAGCGCGGTCGCCGCGTCCAGCGCCGACCCACCCTGGTACGCCCGGCCGGTCAGCGGCTTCTGCGTGGTGACCGGCGGCATCCGCTCCCCGAACACCGCCCGCAGGGCGCTCGCCTCCGCCCGGTCGTACGCCGGCACGCCCAGCGCGTCCGGCCAGACCACGTCCACGTCGTGCGGCCGTACGCCGGCCCGCTCCAGGGCCAGCCGCAGCGCCCGGGCGTAGTGGGTCGGATCGGGGCCGGCCTCGGGATCGGTCGGGGCGGCGTCGTGGGTGGCCGCCCAGCCGGTGATCTCGCCGTAGATCCGGGCGCCCCGGTCCAGCGCGTGTCCCAACTCCTCCACCACGAAGACGGCGCCACCCTCGGCCGGCACGTAGCCGCTGGCCCCGGCGTCGAACGGCCGGTACGCCCGCTCCGGGTCGGCGACGTCGCTGAGCAGCCCCGAGCGGAGCTGGCAGGCCAGCGCGTACGGGCTTAGCGGGCACTCGGTCGCCCCGGCCACCACCAGCGGGGTGCCCCGACGGACGGTCCGGACTGCGTGGGCCAGGCTGTCCAGCCCACCGGCCGACTCCGACACCGTCACCCCGCACGGCCCCTTGAGCTGGTGGTGGATGGACACCTGCCCGACACTGGCCGCGTAGAACCAGGCGATCGACTGGTACGCCCCGACGGTCCGCGTCGGTCCACCCCACAGCCGCTGCAGCTCCCGCTGGCCGAACAGGTTCCCGCCGGAGGAACTGGCCAGCGTCACCGCCCACCGGTACGGGTCCGGCGCCCGCTCCGGCAGCCCGGCGTCGGCCAGCGCCAGCCGGGTGGCCGCGAACCCGAGATGCGTCCACCGGTCCGTCTGCACCCGCTGCCGGGTGTCGGCGAACCCGCCGGGGTCGAAGTCGGGCACCTCCCCGGCGACCCGGGTGGGATAGCTCGCCGGATCGAACAGGGTGATCGGCCCGGTGCGCCGGGTGCCGGCGACCACGCTGGCCCAGTGCGCGTCGTTACCGATCCCGGTCGGCGCCACCACCCCGATCCCGGTCACCACCGCCCGCGCCGTCATGGAGTGACCGCCAGCCGGCGGAAGACCATCGCGGACTGGAAGCCGCCGAAGCCGCTGCCCACCGACAGGGCCACGTCGACGGGCACCTCCCGCGCCTCGTTGGGCACGTAGTCCAGGTCGCACTCCGGGTCCCGGGTGGCCCAGTTGGCGGTGGGCGGGACCACCCCGTACTCGATGGCCAGCGCACACGCGGCCATCTCGATCGAGCCGATGGCGCCGAGCGAGTGCCCGACCATCGACTTGATCGAGCTGACCGGCACCCGATACGCGGTGGGCCCGAGCGCCCGCTTGAACGCCGCCGTCTCGTGCCGGTCGTTCTGCCGGGTGCCCGAGCCGTGCGCGCTGACGTACGAGACGGCCGACGGGGCGAGCCGGGCCTGGCGCAGCGCGTCGCTGATGGCCAGGGCCATCTCCACCCCGTCCGGGCGCAGCCCGGTCATGTGGAAGCCGTTGCTGCGGCTGGCGTACCCGGCCACCTCGCAGTAGACGTGGGCGCCCCGGCGGCGGGCGTGCTCGACCTCCTCCAGCACCAGCACGGCCGCCCCCTCGGCGAGGACGAACCCGTGCCGGTCGGCGTCGAACGGCCGGGACGCGTGCTCCGGGTCGTCGTTGTCCGGGCTGGTGGCCTGGATGGCGTCGAACGAGGCGACCGTGACCGGGGAGATCGGCGAGTCCGCCGCCCCGGCCAGGACCACGTCCGCCTCGCCGTCGGCGATGAGCTGGTGGGCGTACCCGATGGCGTCGATGCCGGAGGTGCAGCCGGTGGAGACGACCTGGGCCGGGCCGTGCAGGCCGTGCCGGCAGGCCACGTCGGCGGCCAGGCTGCTGGGGACCAGCGCCTGGTAGAGGTACCGCCCGCCGAGGGTGTGGTCCACCAGCCAGCGCCGGCCGGAGTCGCTGACCCGGACGTACTCCTGCTCCAGGGCCATGGTGCCGCCGACGGCGGTGCCCAGCACCACGCCGGCGCGGTCCCGGTCGGCGTCGGTGAGGGTGAGCCCGCTGTCGGCGAGCGCCTCGGTGGAGCAGGCCAGGGCGAACTGCACGTACCGGTCGGCGCGTTGCCGTTCGGCGAGGGTGATGCCCGCCGCGTCCGGGTCGAAGTCGCACTCGGCGGCGATCTGGGAGCGGAACGGCGACGGGTCGAAGAAGCTGATCCGCCGGGTGGCGGTCCGCCCCTCGGTGATGGTCTTCCAGAACCGGTCCCGGGTGGCGCCGCCGGGTGCGACGACGCCGATGCCGGTGACCACGGTCCGCCGGCCGGTCACGACGGTTCCCGAGGGGGCGGGGGTGTCTCGGTGTCGACGTGGCCGAGCTCGGGGCGTGGAGCGAGGGGCCCGAGGTGGAAGACCACCTCGGCCGGCTCGTCGCCGGTGTTGCGCAGCCGGTGCCGGACGTCCTTCGGCACGAAAAGCGCCTCCCCCGCGCCGAGCGGCACCGGCCGGTCGTCCAGGTCGACGGTGATCGCGCCGCGGGCGACGTAGAGAAACTCCTCGCTGTAGGGGTGGTAGTGCTCGGCGATCCGCTCTCCGGGGGCGAGGGCGGCCACGCCCATGAACCCGGAGGTGCTGCCGACGGTCTTCGGGCCGAGCAGGACCCGCAGCTCGCCGCCGCGCCGCCGGTCGGCGGGGACGTCGTGGACGGAGACACGGGCGGTGGTGGTCTCAGGCATCGCGGCCTTCCTTCCCGGTCGACACGGCCGCCCGCCGTTCGATCCGTTCCTTGATGACGGCGAGCTGGACCTTGCTGTTGGCGTTGATCCGCTCGGTCATGCCGGCGTTGTCGACCGGGGCGGTGGGCTTCATGGCGAAGTCCTGCACCCAGGTCATCCGGGTGCCGCCGGGGACCTCGTCGTAGCGCCAGTGGATGCGCATGTACTCGAACGGGCCGGTCTCCACCCGGTGGGCGTGCACCTGCCGGCTCGCCCGGTCGGCGGTGCGTTCGCTGACCCAGCTCCAGGCCACGCCGTTCTCGTCGGGATGCATGGTGAGCCGGAACCGCACGGTGTCGCCGGTGCGGTCCAGGATCTCCACCGCCGCGTACTCGGTGAACAGCTCGGTCCACCGGGCCACGTCGTTGGTGACCTCCCAGACCAGAGGCAGCGGTGCGGCGATCTCGATGCCGTTCTCCGTGTGTCCGGGCGGGTCGGCCTTGCGGGCCACCAGATCGGCGACGCCGGCGATGCTGAGCTGCCCGGCCTGCTCGGGGATCTTGACCCGCCACCGGTCGGCCACGACCGCGGAGAGTTCGAGCAGGGCGAGCGAGTCCATGCCGAGCTCCTCCAGGCTGGCGGCCGGGGTGCGGGCGGCGGCCTGCGCGTCCAGGCCGCAGTGGGTGACAAGGATGTCGGTGATCTGCGCGGCGAGCGGGCGGTCGGAAGCGACGGTCATCGGGTTCTCCAAGCGGTCGGGCCGGCGGCGGGCACGGCGGTGACGGGGGTACGGCCGGCCGGGTCGGCCTCGGCACGGGTGACGGACACGGGATCAGCGGGCGCGGGGGCGGCGCGGTCGGGATCCGGCCCGCCCTGCCCGCCGTTCACGGCCACGTGGCCGGCGGCCCCGGCGGCGGGCGCGGTGCCCTCGGCCGGCGCGGTGCCCTCGGCGGGCCTGCCGTCGACGGGCGCGGCAGCGGTGGCCGGCGGGACATCGGGCGTGGCCCCCTCGGCAGGGGCGGTGAACAGCCGGTCGACCAGGCCGGTGGTGTGGCGTCCCCGGCGGAACGCCGGGTCGCGCAGCACCCGCCGGACGAACGGGATGGTGGTGCGGACACCCGGCCCGGCCACGTCGAACTCGCCGAGCGCGCGGTCGAGGCGGTCGAGCGCGCCGTCCCGGTCCGGCGCCCAGACCGCGACCTTGGCCAGCAGCGAGTCGTAGTGCGGGCTGACCAGATAGCCGGGATGGCCGTGGGTGTCGACCCGGGTGAACGGGCCGCCGGGTGGCCGGAACCGGTCGAGCCGGCCGGGCGCGGGCGCGAAGTCCCGGTCCGGGTCCTCCACGTTGACCCGGGCCTCGACGGCCACCCCGCGCAGCCGGATGTCCTCCTGCCGCAGGCGCAGCGGCGTACCGGCGGCGATGTGCAGCTGCTCGTGCACCAGGTCCACGCCGGTTACCAGCTCGGTGACCGGGTGCTCGACCTGGATCCGGCAGTTGATCTCCAGGAAGTGGCCCTGTTCCGCCCCGTCGACCAGGAACTCGACCGTCCCGGCGCCGGTGAAGCCGACCGACAGGACGCCACGCAGTGCGGTCTCCGCGAGCATGTCCAGGGTGGACTGCCGCAGCGCCGGGGCGGGTGCCTCCTCGATCAGCTTCTGGTGGCGCCGCTGCACCGAGCAGTCCCGGGTGCCCAGGTGCACCCCGTTGCCGTGGCCGTCGCAGAGCACCTGCACCTCGACGTGCCGGGCGTCGGCGAGGTAGCGCTCGACGTACACCCGGTCGTCGCCGAAGGCGACCTGGGCGGCGGCGCGGGTACGCGCGTACGCGCGGGGCAGGTGGGCCGCCTCGTGCACCACCGTCATGCCGCGCCCGCCGCCGCCGGCCGCCGCCTTGATGATCACCGGGTAGCCCACCTCGGCGGCCACCTCCACCGCGTCGGCGACCGTCGGCAGGGTCTGCACGGCGCCCGGCGGCAGCGGCAGCCCCGCCTTGCTCATCAGCGCACGGGCGGTGGACTTGTCGGCCAGCGCCGACATCACCTCCGGCGGCGGGCCGACGAACGTCAGTCCGTTGGCCGCGCAGATCTCGGCGAAGTCGGCGTCCTCGGAGAGAAACCCGTAGCCGGGATGCACGGCCTGCGCACCGGTCTGCCGGGCGGCCTCGACGATCGCCGCGGCGTTCAGGTAGCTCTGCCGGCTCGCCGCCGGTCCGATCCGGACGGTCTCGTCGGCCAGCCGCACCGGCAACGAGTCGGCGTCGGCGGTGGAGTGCACCACCACGGTACGCACCCCCAGCTCCTGGCAGGCCCGCAGGACCCGCAGCGCGATCTCACCCCGGTTGGCGATCAGCACCTTGTCGAACATCAGCTTCCTCGCGTGGCGAGCGGTTCCAGGGCGACCAGCGGCTGGTCGTACTCGACGGGCTTGCCGTCCTCGACCAGCATCTCGACCACCCGTCCGGCCTGGTCGGCGGTCACCTCGTTCATCAACTTCATGGCCTCGACGATGCCGACCACCTGGCCGGGCCGGACCAGGTCGCCGACGGCGACGAAGGCAGCGGCGCCCGGTTCCGGGGCGCGGTAGAAGGTGCCCACCACGGGTGACCGCACGGCCAGCCGGTCCGGCGCGGACACCGGCTCGGTGGCCGGTTCCGCGACCGGCTCGGCATCGGCGCGCGGCGCGAGCGCCGCCTGGGCCGGACCGTGCCACTCCACCTCCAGCACGTTCTCGCCGCTGCGCAGCCGGACCCGGCGCACCGGGCCGGCCAGTTCGGCGACCAGCTTGCGGGCGTGCCGGCGCAGCCCGTCCAGCACCTCGTCGGGTCGGGCGCCGGCGCTCATCGGGTAACCCCCACGGCGCGGGCCGCGCCGAAGCGACGGAACCGCTGCCGGCGGCGGCGGACCAGGGTGGCCGGCGGCACGTCGAGCAACGGGGCGAGATTCGCCGCCACCGCCCGGCCCAGCAGCTCGGCCGCGCCCGCCGGGTCGCCGTGCGCGGCCGGCGCCGGCTCCGGCACCACCTCGTCGACCACCCCGAGCCGGCACAGGTCGGTGGCGGTGAGCCGCAGCGCGCGGGCCGCCTGCGGCGCGGCGGAGCTGTCCGGCCAGAGGATCGCGGCGCAGCCCTCCGGGCTGATCACCGAATAGACGGCGCGTTCGAGCATGAGCACCCGGTCGGCCACCGCGAGGGCGAGCGCCCCGCCGCTGCCGCCCTCGCCGGTGACCACCGCGACGACCGGGGTGGGCAGCATGCTCAGCGCGAGGATGTTCTCGGCGATCGCCGCCGCCTGCCCCTGCTGCTCCGCGCTCACCCCCGGGTCGGCACCGGGGGTGTCCACCAGGGTCACCACCGGCAGGCCGAGCCGGGCCGCGAGCCGCATCAGCCGCAACGCCTTGCGGTGCCCGGCCGGGCTGGCCATGCCGAAGTTGTGTGCCACAAGCTCGGCGGTGGTGTGCCCCTTCTGGTGGCCGATCACCATCACCGGCCGGCCGTCGAGCCGGGCCAGGCCGCCGACGATCGCCGGGCAGTCCGCGCCGAGCCGGTCGCCGTGCAGCTCGACGAAGCCGTCGAAGGCGGTGTCCAGGTAGTCCAGCGTGGTGGGCCGACCGGGGTGCCGGGCCGTGCGTACAGTCGCCCAGGCGTCCCGCTCCGGGCCGGCCGCCGTCGCGGGCACGGCGCCGCCGCCCCCGGTCGCCGGCCGCGGCGCCGGCACCTGCCGGGGTACGGTCACCCGCCGGCGGGCCGCGTGCGCCGCGGCGAGCAGCGCGGTCAGCCGGCCGCGCAGCGCGTGCCGAGGCACCACCATGTCGATCTGCCCGTGCCGCAGCAGGAACTCGGCGGTCTGGAAGCCCTCGGGCAGCGCGGCGCCGGTGACCTGCCGGATCACCCGGGGGCCGGCGAAGCCCATCCGGGCGCCGCTCTCGGCGAGCACCACGTCGGTGTTGGTGGCGTAGGACGCGGCCACCCCGCCGTAGGTGGGGTCGGTGAGGACGCTGACGGTCAGCAGGCCCGCCTCACGCAGCCCGGCGAGGGCCTGGCTGACCGTGGCCATCTGCATCAACGACAGCGCCCCCTCCTGCATGCGGGCCCCGCCGGAGGCGGTGACCAGCACCAGCGGCACCGCCTCGGCAAGCGCCCGCTCGGCGGTCAGGGTGATCAGCTCCCCGACCGCGCAGCCGAGGCTGCCGCCGAGGAAGCGGAAGTCCATCACCGCCAGCGCCACCGGATGACCGCCGATGCGGGCGGTGCCGCAGAGCACCGCCTCGTCCAGCCCGGTGGCGACGCGGGCCGCGCCGAGCCGGTGCGGGTACGGCACCGCGTCGACGAATTCGATCGGGTCGACCTGGACGGCCCGCTCCGGCAGCGGGACGAACGACTCCGGGTCGACCAGCTGCGCAACCCGGTCCGGGGCGTCCAGCCGGGCGTGCGAGCCGCACTCCGGGCAGACGTCCAGGTTGCGGCGCAACCGCTTGCGGTACAGCAGCGAGGCGCAGCCGTCGCAGCGTGACCAGAGCTGCTCGTCCTGGGGCGCGGTGGTGGTCACGGCCGCCGCCCGGGCGCGTCGTACCGGTAGAAGCAGTGGGCCATGGCGTCCCGCGGTGAGCTCCAGTCCGGCAGATACGGCGAGATGTACGGCCGCAGCCGCTCGCTGACCCGGATGAACTCGGGATGCCCGCGGGCGTCCTCCACCGCGCCGTCGGCCGGCCGCTCCGTCTCTAGGAGATGGACGTAGAGGTCGTGCAGCCGGTAGAGCGACCGGTGGCGGACGCCGACCACACCGGGCAGTTCGGTCGCGTCGGACGCGGCGAAGATCTCGGCGACCCGATCCTCGGCGGTCGGCACCACCTTGGCGACGATGAGTGAACGGTCCATGGAGAGCCTCCCCTTGGGTGCGCGAACCCGGCGCATGGCGCGGCCGGTCCCGCCGGACGACTCCGTCACCGTCGCGCCGACACCGTCAACGGGGCGTCACCTGTGGGCCATTCGAGGCGAAATGTCGTGACGCTGCGTTGACGCATCCTGTGCGCGAGCTATCAGAAGATCGACTTCCGGGAACTCATTCCGACACTTTTTCGCAGTTCAACGCCAGTTTTCGCGCGGAGTGTGGACAGTCGCATTTGCCATCATGACTGTTGACCCAGAGTAATCATAGTTGGTAACGTTCGTTGCGGTCAGCCCGGCTGCAGCGGCGTCAGCCGCAGCGGCGGGAGCCGTTCCGACACCGGAGTCGCAGGCACCGCGCCGGGCAACACAGGACAGTTGGAACGAAGGTTCCGGTGCAGGGGGTGCGCCCGTGACCGGTGAATCGAGGACGCCGGCGGCAGAGGATCCGTCCGCGCCACCGGTGTCGTTGCACCTGCTCGGCGGCTTCCGGTTGCTGCACGACGACGTGCCGGTGGTGGTGCCCCGCGGACTGCAACGGGTCATCGCCCTGATCGGGCTACGACCCGGCGCCACCCGCAGCCACCTGGCCGGGCTGCTGTGGCCGGAAACCTCCGAGGAACGAGCGCTGTCGTCGCTGCGTACCGCCCTGTGGCGGTTGCGGCAGGACCCCTGCTGCCCGCTGCTGACCGACGGTGACACCGTCCGGCTCGGCGACACCGTCCACCTCGACGTCGACGAACTGGTCGACACCGCCGCCCGCGTCCGCGACCGCGAGACGCCCCGCGGGGCCGCCAGCACCGGGCGCCACGACCTGCTCCCCGGCTGGTACGACGACTGGGTGCTGCTGGAACGCGAACGGCTGCGCCAGCTGCGGCTGCACATGCTGGAGGAACTCGCCGGCAACCACCTTGCCGCCGGCCGGCACGGCGAGGCCCTGGAGGCGGCCCTGGAGGCGATGGCCGCCGAACCACTCCGGGAGACCCCGCACCGCCTCGTGGTCCGCATCCACCTCGCCGAGGGCAACGCCTTCGAGGCGGTGCACGCCTTCTACGTCTACCGCGACCTGCTGCTGCGCGAACTGCGCCTGGAGCCGTCCCCGGCGATGTGCGCGCTACTCGACGACACCCTCGCCCCGATCCGGCGCGCCTCGCGACCCGAGCCACCGTCCCGGCGATCCGACCGGGGCAACCCGCCCGGCCGGTCGTCCGGCCCACCCTCGCACCGCGGACCGACCTCGCCCACCGCACCCGGCTCGCGCTCACCGGACACAACCGACGGTGCGGCAGCAGCGACGGCGTCACGACAACCATCACCGAACAGTGACCGATCGTGACGAGCAGTTGACACTCGACCGGGCAATGTGAGCGCACACGGTGTCCGACGGCCCGGCTGCGCGGGACGGCGGCACCGCCGGCGAGAGGGGTCCCGATGAGTCGACTGTTGGTCGTCAGCCGGATCGTGCCGGGCGCGGAGGGACGGGTGGCGCAGATCTTCGCCGAGTCCGACGCGACCGAGCTGCCCGTCCTGACCGGCGTCCGGCACCGGTCGCTGTACAGCCTGCACGACCTGTGCGTCCACCTGATGGAGACCACCGACGTCGACCCGGACGCGGCGGCCGGCGTCCGCAACCACCCACTCTTCGAGCAGGTCAACCAGCGACTGTCCGCACACACGTCGCCGTATCTGCCCACCTGGCACTCCCCACGGGAAGCCGTCGCCGGCTGCTTCTACAGCTGGGACGCCACCGGAGCCCGCACACCGGGGCTGATCCGCTGACCGCACCCGCGGCAGCGCGCGTGACCGGGCGCCCCGGACCCCACCAGGCACCAGGGTCCGGGGTGCCCCAGCCCCTCCCGCGGCACACGCTCAGTCATCCCACCACCACCGTTCGGCACGAACCATCCCACCAGCGACGAAAGCCGCGGACCGCCCTGTCGTCCCCGACGTACGTGTGCGAAGCTGCCCCGAGTTTTCTCACGACTGTCGTTCACGTACTGAGGAGGAGATTGGCCGTGTCGTCGAGTTTCGGGCTATGGCTGGTCGTGATCCTGGCTGTGGTGGCGGGCCTGGTGATCTGGCGGGTGCTGGCCGGAGGCCGCACCACCGCCGGCCCGGCAGCGCCCACGGTGGAGGGTGACCCCACGACCGCCACCAGTGACCAGGAACGGCCCGCCGCGGTCGTCGACGAGGTCCCGGCGCCCGCCGCGGTGACCGAGGAGCCGGCCCCGGCCGAGCAGGACGCTCCCCCGGTCGCCAACCCGGCCGTCGAGGCCACCGCCCCACTGTCCGCCGAATCGGCCGGCTCCGCTCCGGCCGACCAGCCCGCCGAGGCCGCACCGGTCACCGTCAAGGTCGAGCCGGCGGCCGTCGATCCCGAGCCCGCCACCACCGAGGCCGAGCCGGTCACGCCGGCAGCGACGCCCGCGGAGCCGGCCACCCCGGTGACCATCCCCGCGCCGCGCGCCTCGGTCGAGAACACCACCACGGCCGTGGCGGAACCCGCCGCGGCGCCGGCCGAACAGGCCGCCGACGACTTCCGGCAGATCCAGGGCATCGGACCGAAGATGGCCGCCGCGCTCCAGGCCGCCGGCATCCGCACCTACCAGCAGCTCGCCGAGCTGGACGAAGCGGCGCTGCGGGAGACCATCAAGGCCGCCGGCCTGCGCGCCGCGCCGAGCGTGGCGACCTGGCCGCAGCAGGCGAAGGTGCTGGCCGGTGCCCGTGCCGAGGCCGAGGCGGTGCTGCCCTGAGCGGCCCCGCCACCGCTTAAACACCCCGGGCCGGTGGTGACGCTCCGTCACCACCGGCCCGCACCAGCGCCGGCCGGCGCGGCGTCAGCGCCCGCCCGGTGTGCCCCGCCCCGGCCGGCGCCGTCGCCACCGCCCCCGGAAGGGTGCACCGGAAAGCGCGAAAACACGGGTCAGGACGGCCGTGGCTACCGTCGGTGAGGAGCCGGACGGCCCGCCGCGCGCGCTGCTGATGACCACCGTCCCGGACGCCTTCGGCACGCCGGGGCCTGGTCTTCGCCGGGACGTACGTCGCCATCCACCTTGGACGTGGACTCTTCCCCATGCCGGCGGGCGCCGGCGGTACTGTTCCTGCCGCCGCTGCGCGCGGCGCTCGGCGCCATGCTGGTGCTGGCCGGCGTGGCCGTCGCCGACCACCTGCGCAGCCGGGGCCGGCCGCCGCAGGATCCGGCCCCGCCGACCTGAGCCGGCGTGCCGTGAGCGGCGCCGCTGCGGGCCGCCACCCGGGGGCCGCGATGATCGAAATCGGCCGCGCGTCTCGCGGCACCGTTTGGGCACTCACCCGCCCGGGGTACAAGGACCACACCTCTCGAATCCGCCACAACCCCGTGGAGGCACCCCATGCGCGGCACCTCGATACTCGGCGTCCTGGTCGTCATCTGGCTCATCATCGGCGCGATCGCCGCCGGTCAGCGCGGCTACTACAGCAACGACGACAAGAACTGCGCCGAGGCCGGCACCATTCTGGTCACCATCGTGGCCGGTCCGCTGAACTACATCGGCGCCAACCCCAAGGTGGACTGCACGCTCCCCGAGCCCTCAAAGTAGGCCACTCCCCTTCCGGCCCGCGCCCGCTCCCCGCGGCGCGGGCCGCTTCGGGTCCGGCGCGGGTGCCGTCACCCTCCGTACGGCGTCCTAGCAGGCAGCGTTTCCCGGGGGCGTTGACCGGCGTCGGCCGGGACGGGCAGCCGCCCACGAGTTTCTCGCCGGCGACCTGGGGCGCTCCGCCGCACGCCCGGCTGAACACGCCGCCTCAGCCGCCGACATGGATGCCGGGGCGGTGGGCGGGGTCGGGCTCAGCCTTGCGGATGATCTCCCGGACCACCGGCGGGGTGTCCCCCCGGCCGAGGATCAGGTAGCGCAGCAGATGCGCGAGGGGATTTCCCTCCGACCACTCGAAATGGGCGTGCGGGCGTACCCCGGTGGCGTCCCGGAGCGCGAGCAGGATCGCCGCGATCGCGTTCGGCACGGCCGGGCTGCCGGCCCGCAGCACCCGGTACCCGTCCACCTCCACCCCGTGCACCCGCAGCACCTGGCTAAACTGCGACGGGTCGATCACGTCGATCTCGAGGAAGAGGACGTCGGCCTTGCCCGGCACCGGATTGATCGCCCGCTGCGCCCGCTCCTTGGCCCGGTATTCCTGCACCGTCCCGCTCTGCCGCTTGTTCGCGACCAGATGCAGGCGGCCGTCGTTTGCCAGCGAGTCGGCGATGAACCGCCGCGCCGGCTCGTCGAACTCGATCTGCGCGGCGCGCAGCTCGGTGGTGCGGGTGACCCGGGAGACCAGCGAGACCACGACGATGCCGAGGATGAAGAACGCGGAGATCGTGATGCCGTCCGGCTTCTCGATGACGTTCGCCAGCAGCGCGTAGAGCAGCACCACGGTGAGCACCGTGAAGCCGGCCGCGGCAACCCGGTGCCGGGAGCGGAGCGCCGAGATGGCCACCGCGATCGCGCCGGAGAACATCATCGCCAGGATCCCCGTCGCGTACGCCCCGGCCTGGGCGTTCACGTCGGCGCGGAAGGCCACCGTGATGGCGATGCTGATCAGCGTGTAGACGAGGACCACGGGCCGGACCGCGCGGCCCCACTCGGGCGCCATGCCGTAGTCCGGCAGGTAACGCGGCACGATGTTGATCAGGCCGGCCATCGCCGAGGCGCCGGCGAACCAGAGGATGAGGATGCTGCTGATGTCGTAGACGGTGCCGAATCCCTCGCCCAGGTGCTCGTGGGCCAGGAAGGCCAGCGCCCGCCCGTTGGCCGCCCCACCGGGCTGGAACTCCTTCGGGGGGATCAGCACGGTGGTGACGAAGGTGGTCGTGATCAGGTACACGGACATGATGAGCGCTGCGGCGGTGAGCAGCTTGCGGGTGTTCCGGATCCGGGACCGGAGCCGCTCCTGCGGGTCGGCGCCCCGGCCCCGGACCAGCGGCTCCATGCTGACCCCGGTCTCGAAGCCGGACAGGCCCAGCACCAGCAGCGGGAACGCCAGCACGGCCGGCCCCACCAGGTCGCTGACGTTGGTGACCTGGGCGGTGAGGAGTTCGAGCCAGCCGTTCAGCACCTCCGGGTGGGCCGCCACCTGACCGAGCCCGACCACCACGACCACCGCGTTGAGCGCAAGGAAGACCGCGACCAGGGGGATGGCGACCTGCACCGCCTCGCTGAAGCCCATCAGGAACACGCCGCCGAGGATGAGCAGGAGCACCACCGTCACCAGCACCGCCGCCGTGGCGCCGTGCGGGACCGACGCCGGCAGCTTGGGGTTCTCCAGCAGGTGCACGGTGGCGTCCGCGGCGGAGAGGGTGATCGTGATGATCCACGAGGTGGCGACGAAGCCGAGCAGGATGAGTACGAAGATCTTCCCCCGCCAGAACGGCAGCAGCCGCTCCAGCATGGCCACGGAGCCCTGCCCGTGCGGGCTCTCCCGGGCCACCCGCCGGTACATCGGCAGCATCCCGAACAGGGTCAGCGCCACGATCAGCAGGGTGGCCACCGGGGAGAGCACACCGGCCGCCAGGGCGGCGATGCCGGGCAGGTAGGAGAGGGTGGAGAAGTAGTCCACGCCGGTCAGGCACATCACCTGCCACCAGGGGTGGGCCCGAGCCTCCGGTTCGAGCGTCTCCGGGCCGACCGGATGCACCCGGTGCTGGAACAGCCACTGGCTCAGCCGGTTGGGCGGCTCCGCCGGCCGGGTGTGGCTCGGCACGCACTCCGGGATCCGCGCGGGCGTCCGGCCGGGGCCAGGGGCGCGGTCCCGGTCGCCGGCGGCGTCGAGTCCACGCTCGTCACCGCGCCCCGCGTTGCCCCGCCGCCCCCGCCTGCGTCGCGGCCCGTCCCGCCCGTCCGTCATGTCCACCCCTCGGCGCGCGGCTCGCCGGGCCGCCCGCACAGCGCCACCCGCAAACGCCAGCCTGACCCGACCGTAGGCGGTACCCGGGGCGCCGACCGGCGAACCCGGCAAGCCGGGCAAGATCGGCCGGGCGGCGGGGCGGTGCCCCCGGCGGCTCACCGGTCCGGCCGCGGCCCGGTGGTCGGCACCGCGCCCGGGCCAGCCCATCCCGCGGGCCGGAACCGGCCGGCCGCCCCCGGGCCGGCCGGCCCCCTCCCGCTGTGGTCAGTCACGCAGGTCCAGCCGGTCGGTGAGCCAGGCGAACCGGTCGTCGCGGACGCTGGTCGCGCCCAGGTCGTGCTCCTCGCGCGGATAGAGCGACACCCGGGCCTGCGGTGCGGCGGCGGCGAAGGCCGCGCGGGTCGCCGGGCCGACGAACCGGTCCGCGCCGGCGAACTGGAGGTACGCCCCGGCGCCGAGCCGCCCCACCAGGTCCACCGGGTCCAGCCCGGCGAAGACCGCCCGGTACGCCGCCTGCTCCCCCTCCGGCAACTGGAGCCAGTACAGGTCGAACCAGTTCGCCCAGGTGGCGTCCGGCGCGAGGAGCACCGCGGTGCGCAGCCCCGGCTCGCCGGCGGCGAGGTCGACGGCGTACATCGCGCCGTAGTCGTGGCCGACCACGGCGGTGCGGGTCCGGTCGACGCCGGGCTCGGCGAGCAGCCGCCGGTACGCGTGCCGCACCGCGTCGAGCTGGGCGGTCACCGCGGCCCGGTCCCGCGCGTCGCCGACCGGGTCGCCCGCCCACGGGAAGGTGAGCTGGGGCAGCAGCGAGACCACCCCGCGCCCGGCCAGGGCGGTCGCCTCGGCGAGGAACTCGGTGCGGTCCTGGTTGACCCGGCCCGGCTCGAACCAGTGCAGGTCCAGCACGCCGGCCAGCCCGGCGCCGGACCGCTGCGGCCGCACCAGGTACGCCCGGACGGCCGGCTGCCCGGGCACCGGGATCTCGATGTCCCGGACCAGCACGGCGGCCCCGTGTCCCCCGGCGCTCGCGGCGTCGGCCGGAGCCTGCGCGTGCGCCCCGCCGGCGCTGACGAACGCGCCGGTGACCAGCAGCACGGCCATGGACACGAGTGCGGGTAGTCGTCGCATCACACACCTCCATAAGTTTTTAAACGCGTTTTACAGCTGATGAAGGTAGGATGGCGGGCGGCGGTAGGTCAAGCGGGGAGGGACGGCGGGCGTGTCGGCAACCGGACGGCGGAGCGGGCGCGGATGAGCGCGGTGCCACCCCTGGAGCCGGCGCTGCGGCTGGCCGTCGCGCTGCTGCACAGCTACTGGGTGCTCCAGGACCCGGTCGACCAGCTCTCCGTGGCCCGGCTCCGGGCCGCCGGCCGGGAACTCGGCCTCACCGAGCTGACCGAACCGCTGGGCGACGCCGACCTGCCCCGGTTGCGGGAGCTGCGGACACGGCTCTACCAGGTCTTCGCCGCTCCCGACCCGGCCGCCCGGGTGGCCACCCTCAACGAGGTGCTGACCGAGGTCAGCGCCGGCACGGCGGTCGAGGCCAGCCCGGACGGCACGCTGCGGCTGACCCCGCTGCCCCGGCCCGGCCCGATCGGGCCGTTCGCCGCCACCGTCACCGGAGCCCTGGCCCGGGCCGCCACGACCGGCGGGACGGACCGGTTCGGCGTCTGCGCCGCCGACCCCTGCCGGGCGCCCTACCTTGACCGGACCCGGGCGGGAAGGCAGCGCTACTGCTGCGAACTGTGCAACAACCGGGCCGCCGCAGCGGCGTACCGCAGCCGGACCCGGCGCGCCTGACGCGTCAGACCAGCGCGGCGGCCCACCGGTCCATGTGGGCGCTCAGCAGCTCGGCGGTGGCCCGCCAGTATGCCCCGTCCTCGGCGTGGATCCGCGCCCACGGCTGCACCCCGGTCCGGGCGCCCCGGCAGAGCAGGTCAGACATGGCCCGGGCCCGGCGGCCGAGCAGCGCGGCCAGGGCCGGCCGCTCGGCCGCGCCGAGGCCGTAGCCGTCCACCAGGGCGCGCAACCGCTCGGCGGACTCCCCCAGCGGCCGGTCCGGGCGCATCCCCGCCATGCTCTGAGCCGCGTACGCCAACTCCCACAACCGGGTGCCGGGACCGGCCGAGTCCCAGTCGATCAGCACCCAGCCCCGGGCGGACCGGACCAGGTTCCACGGTGCCACGTCGTGATGGCAGACGAGGTCCTCGCCGTCGGGCGGGATGACCCGCTGCCACGCGGCCGACGGCGGGGACCCGAAGGTGGCCGTGGCACGGTGCAGGTCGGCCACGAACGCGCCGATCGAGGCCAGCTCGTCGAGCGAGTAGGTGCCAGACGGGTCGCCCACCTCTCCCTGGACGTACTCCAGCACCTGGCGGCCCCGTTCGTCGCGGCCGAGCGGGCGGGGCGCGCCGGGGAAACCGACCTCGCGCAGGTGGGCCAGCAGGGCGTCGACGGCGTCGGTCCACGGGCCGGCCGGGCGCCGGACGGTGTCCCCGACCCGCACGACGCCGGCGGTGACGTTGCCGGTCAGTGCCTCCTCCACCGGCCCATCCTCGCACCGGACCGGCCGTGACGGCGTCCCCGCGCTCCGCCCCCCTGGACTCCGGAGCGCGGGGACCCCCCCGTCCCGGCTACTGCAGGAACGCCCCGAGGGGCGAGAGCAGCAGCCGGCCGAGCAGCGCGGCGTTGTCGTCCAGCCGCGTCCGCTCACACTCGCGGGCCTCCGGATCGTGCCGGCAGCGCCAGATCTTCTGCGCGTTGCGCCAGGCCACGTTCCGCGTGTACTCCACCAGTTCGCCCTGGTACCAGTCGTCGATCTCGCCGTTCAGCATGTCGATCATCAACTGCCAGTTGTCCAGGTAGCCGCGGCGCAGCCCCGGGATCTTCTCGGCGAAGATGTTGTTGACCTCCAGGTAGTCGCGGTGCTGCTCGCTGCCGTCGACCGGCTCGGACTCCAGGCTGTCGAACGTGGTGACCAGCGCAAACGGCAGATCGTAGTTGATGTGCGCGTTGACCCCGGCCGCGGCGGACGGCAATGGCCGGGCGTCCGGGCCGCGCATCCGCTGGAACAGGCAGGCCCACGCCTTCGGCGTGTTCGGGCTGGACTCGGTCCAGAACCGCAACGCGTCGAAGTAGCGGGTGGCGAACTCCACGTCCAGGCGGGCCAGGAAGACCGGGTCGGCGAACCGGTCGTCGTAGAGGCCGTCGAGAACGGTGCTGGTGATGACCAGGTAGAGCTTGTTGAAGTCGGCGAGGGGGCAGCTCTCCTCGAGCGGAGGCAGCCGGACCAGCATGTCCTGGAGCTTGGTGAGGTGGTCGACGACCGCCGGCACGTCGGCGGGGTGGTCGGCGAGCAGCCCGACGATGTCCTGGTGCACAGGACCCCAGACCGGTTCCGTCATCTCTCCTCCACTGTGCCGAAACGCCGCGGGGCGCCACGGTGACGCTGGACAGCCTCCCAGCCGGCGTACGCCGGCCGGATCAGTAGAACGACGTATTCGGCGCGCTCGGGCGCCCGGTCTACGCGGAGCGGTTGCGCAGGAAGATCGCGCTGGCCTGCACCCGGGTGCGGACCTGAAGCTTGTCGAAGATGTGCGACACGTGCACACCGATGGTCCGCTCGCTGATGAACAGCCGCTGGCCGATCTCCTTGTTGGTCAGCCCCTCCGCCACCGCGGCGAGCACCTCGCGCTCCCGGACGGTGAGCACCTCCAGCTCGTCCACCGCCGGCGCAGCGTCCGCCGGGGCGCGCCGGGGCCGGGGCACCGGGCGGGCGTCGGCCGGCCGCTCCTCCAGGGTCACCCGGGCCCGACCGGCCAGGGTACGGATCTCCGAGCTCAACGGCACCGCGCCCAGCCCCTGCGCCATCTGGTACGCCTGCCGCAGCAGCTTGCCCGCCGTGGCCGGCTTGCTGCGCCGGGCCAGCAGCGCCTCGGCCTGCCGCAGTCGCGAGTACGCCGCCGGATAGGGGTGGTTGCGGTGGTCCCACAGCTCGGCCGAGCGGGCCCACAGTTCCGGGTCGCCCTTGCCGTCGAGCCGGCTGACCTCGGCGTCACACAACGCCAGGAACCCGTCGGCGACGTAGCGCACCGGGGCCCCCGCCTTCTCGCTCTTGCGCGCCACCCGATCGGCCACCTCGCGCAGCCGCCGCACCGCGGTGGGGTCCACCTCGACGGTCCGGCTGGCGTGCGCCTCCGCCTCCGCCCGCAGCCCGTGCCAGGCGAGCGTGGCGAGCACGATGACGTCGTCGGAGCGGCTCTCGGTGAGGCCGCGCTGGACGGCCTGCCGGGCCAGGTCGTGCCGCCCCTGCCACATGGCCAGTCCGGCCCGCAGGATCAGCATCGGCAGCACGTGCCGGGCCCCGCCGCCGGCCAGCACGGTGGCCACCGCCTCCAGGTCCCGGTCGGAGGCCTCGATGTCGCCGTACCCGACGGAGAGCCGGCAGCGGGCGAGCAGCAGCTCCACCGCGTCGGCGCCGGAGGGACGGTGCCGCAGCGCCGCCGCGACCACCTTCTCCGCCTCGGCCCACTGGCCGACCCGGAACAGCCCGTTGGTGGCGATGGCCAGCAGCCGGGTCTCCCAGGTGCGGCCCAGCCCCAGCTCGGCGACCCGCTCGGCACCCCGGCGGGCGACCACCACCCCCTCTTCGAGGATGTTCAGCGGACCGGTAAGCAGCTCCGCCAGGTGCAGGTACGCGCACGCGACGTCCTCCGGCCGGCCGGCGCGCTCGGCGATCGCCAGCGCGTTGCGCATGACCGCCAGCCCGGCGTCCGGGTCCTCCAGGAAGGCCTCGCTGAAACCGAGCGCGGCGCTGGCCAGCACCAGCTCCGAGGTGGAGCCCTCGACCGCCGCGGCCAACTCCAGCGCCTCCCGGGCCTGGTCACCGGCCTCGCCGTACCGGCCCAGGTGCAGCAGCAGCTCGGCCAGGTGGGCGGCGGCGGTGGCCCGCTCCCGGGGGGTGCAGTCGGCGGCCTGCAAGGCCCGCCGATACTCGGCCTCCGCCGGCGCCGACCGGCCGGCGGCGGCCAGGTAGCGGGCCCGCCGGATGTGCAGGGCGCAGGTCGCCGGCCCGGCCGGGTCCGCGGCCAGCTCCTCCAGCAGGGCCAGGGCCCGGGCGTGCTCGCCGCAGTGGTGCGCCGTCTCGGCCGCGTGCTCCAGCAACTCGGCGCGGTTCACCTCGACCGGGTCCGGCCGGTCGCCGTCCGGCGACACCGCGGCCGGGGTGTTCGCCAGCTGCAACGCCGCCGACCAGTGCCGGTGTGCCTCGGCGTACCCCTGCAGCCGCTCGGCCTCGCGGGCCGCGGCCATCGCCGCCGGCAACGCCCGGCCCGGCTCGCCGGCCAGCCGCCAGTGGTGGGCCAGCCGGGCCTGGTGCAGCTCGGCGGTGGCCGAGGTCAGCGCCTCGGCGTAGCGCCGGTGCAGCGCGGCGCGCTCGGCGGGCAGCAGCTCGTGCGCCAGCACCTCGGCCACCAGCCGGTGCCGCAGCCGGTAGCCGTCGTCGGCGCCGACCAGCAGCCGGTGCGCCACCGCGGCCCGGACCGCGTCGATCAGCTCCTCCTCCGGCAACCGGACCACCTGGGCGAGCAGCCAGTGCTCGACCGGTTCGACACCCGCGGCGACCGCGTGCACCACCGCGTGCGCGTGCTGCGGCAGCGCGTCCACCCGGGCCAGGAAGACCTCGCGCACCGTGTCGGAGAGGCCGTCGCGGCCGTCGCGCAGGTCCCGGGCCAACTCCTCGACCACGAACGGGTTGCCGCCGCTGCGCTGCCACATCTGGTCGGCCGCGTCCGGATTCAGCGGCGCGCCGACGATCGCGGCGGCCAGCTCGTCGGTGCCGGCGCGGTCCAGCGGCGCCAGGTCGACCACCCGGACCGAACGCAGCCGGCGCAGCTCGGTGAGCACCCGGCGCAACGGGTGCGCGCCCTGCAACGACTCGGCCCGGATCGCGGCGAGCACCGACAGCTGCAGGTCACCGAGGCCGGCGAGCAGATAGAGCAGGAGCTGGCGGGTGCTCCGGTCGACCCACTGGAAGTCGTCCAGGACCAGGACCAGCGGACGCCCCCCGGCGACCAGCTGCAACCCGCGGGAGACCCGTTCCAGCAGGGTGCCCGCGCCGTCCGGGCCCGGGGTCTCCTCGTCGAAGACCTGGAGCAGGCCGCGGACCGCCGAGGCGAGGCGGGCCTCGGTCGCCTCGGCGTCGAAGCGGCGCAACGCCTGCCGCAGCGGATGCAGCGGGGAGGCGTCGCCGATGTCGAGACAGGAACCGGTCAGCACGAGCGCGCCCGCCTCCCGCAACCGCTCGCTGACCTCGGCCAGCAGCCGGGTCTTGCCCACCCCGCTCTCACCGGTGAGGAAGACCGCAGCGGTGTGCCCGGGCGCGACGTCGTCGAGCAGGGCCGACCGGAGCGCCGTCACGTTGTCGGCACGGCCGACAAGCGGTGCGGTGTCCACATCGCTGGCCATGGCTCGCAGCCTAGTCACACGTTCCCCCACCGTTCTATGGGCGAGAGCCGGTGGTGGTACATCTCGCGTCGACATTACGACTAAAGGTTGCGGGTGGTCGACATACGTCGTCCTACCGATCCCCCGAGGACCCGGTGGTGAAAGTCTCCGGAGGTCGTCAGGCACCGGGCGGGGGGGAAAGGGTGGGTGCGAGGCCAATGACCACGATCGTGAGAAGTCGGAAACCCGTCACCGCCACGCACTGGCCGGTGCCCGAGGAGAGACGCACCGTCACCGTGCTCTTCGCCGACATCGTCGGCTCGACCGGTCTGGTGGAGCGGCTCGACCCGGAGGATGTCCGGGAGCTGCAACGCGCGTACTTCAACACAGTCGCCGGGGTGCTGCGCCGGTGGAACGGCGTGGTGGAGAAGTACATCGGCGACGCGGTGATGGCGCTGTTCGGGGCGCACGCGTCGGACGGGTTCGACGCGTACCGGGCGGTGCGGGCCGGGCTGGAGATCCAGGACGCGCTGGACCGGCGGGCGCCGGCCGGCATCCGGCTGCGGGTCCGCGTCGGCGTGGCGACCGGCGAGGCCCTGGTCGACCTGGCCGCCACCCGCGACGGCGGACACGGCACCGCCAGCGGTGCCGTCATCACCACCGCAGCCCGCATCCAGCAGTACGCCGCGCCGGGCGGGGTGACGGTCTGCGCGGCCACCCGGCGGGCCACCGACGGCCTGGTCGACCAGCGCCCGCTGGCCGCGTTGACGGTGGCCGGGAAGGCGCTGCCGCTGGACGTCTGGCGGGTGCTGGGGGCGGCCCGGCCCCGGCCGACCCACCACCAGGGCCCGCTGGTCGGTCGGCGCCGGGAGCTGGCCACCGCCGGCGACGAGATCGCCCGGGCCGTCCGGGACCGGCGGCCGCGCTGGGTCTCCCTGGTCGGTCCGGCCGGCAGTGGCCGCAGCCGGATACTGCACGAGCTGACCCGTACGGTGTCGACGGTGGACGGTGCGCCGGTCCGCTGGTGCGTGGCGCACTGCCCGCCGTATCCGGAGGGAGAGCTGGCGCCGCTGGCCGACACGGTCCGCGCGTTCGCCCGGGTCCGCGACACCGATCCGACCCCGACCGTACGTCGCCGGCTGGCCACGGCGCTGGCCGGGCTGCTGCCGCCGGCCCACCGCGCCGCGGCGGTGCACGCGCTGGCGGACTTCGTCGTGGCGCCCCAGGACGTGGGCGCGGCGGGCCGCGGCGCCGAGGTCTGGCGGGAGGTCCTCCTCGACCTGGCCGCCGGCCAGCCGACCGTGGTGGCGGTGGACGACCTCGACCGGGCCGCCCCGGCGTTGAACCGGTTCCTGCACCGGCTCTTCGCCGCGGCGAGCGAGCGGGGACTGCCCCTGGCCGTGGTGGCCACCCACGGCCCGGGCTGGGCCGACCTGCTGCCCGGCGCCGCCGGGCGGCGTCGCCGGGTGCCGCTGCCCGCGCTGGGCGCCGTGGACACCGGGCGGCTGCTCCGGCATCTGCTCGACCGGGCCGGCCGCCCGGCCGCGCTGGCCGGGGAGCTGCTGCCGCTGACAAGCGGCAACCCGGCGGTCGCGCAGGCGTACGTCCGGGCGCTCGACGAGGACGGCGACCGGATCGGGGTGCCGGAGACGGTGCGCCGCCGGGTCGACGCCCGGTTGGACCGGCTGGACGGCGACCAGCGGGCGGTGCTGATGGCCGGCGCGGCCCAACCCGCGGAGTTTCCGGCCGCGACAATGGACCGGCTGCTCGGCTGGGTGCCGGGCCGGGCGGAGCCGGTGCTGCGCGCCCTGGTCGCGGCCGGTCTGCTGCGCCGGACCGGCCTGGGCGGGTACGCCGTCGCCGAGCCCACCGTGGCCCGGGTGGCGCGGCACCGGCTGCCGCGCGCGCTGCGGGCGGAGTTCGTCGGGCGGGCGCGGACCGCCCCGCAACCCGCGGTGGCCGCCGCGACCGGCGCACCGGAGCATCCGGAGGGCGCCACGCCGCCACGTGCCCAACCGGTCGGGCAGCGCACCCGCCACGACCAGGGTGGTCTCGTCTCGCACGGCATGTTCAGGGCCGAGACCAAGGCTGGGCCATTCGACGGCTCGCCCACCGTCTCGCTGCCGCGCTTCCCGTCCCGGTACGCCGGCCTGCCGCACATCGGGTTGGCACGGGGAGCGGGCGCCCCGGTGGACGCTCGCCGGCAGGCCCTGCCGGCCGTCGGGCCGCCAGCCCTGGCGGAACGGGACCGGGAACCGGCGCACCGGGCAGCGACCCGGGCGCGAGCACGGGGACGCGGTCGCACCGGCGGTTTCGCCGGGTCGCCGGCGCTCGCCGTGGCCTGAGCCCGGCGCCAGGGGCGGAGCGGGCACGGGGCTGCTCCGCCCCCGGCGTCGTCCCGGTCCGCGCCTGCCGCGGTTGCCCCGGTGCGTCCGTCGCGCGCACCACATCCTCCTCGCTGGCGAGGGCGGTGGTCAGGTTCCAGGTCGTCCGCCTACAGACCTGATGGCGTAAGCGATTCAAGCCCGTCGGGCGTGGGATGAGTCGGGCACGCCATCAGCTCGAAAGGGCCCGACGAGCACCACCTCCGCCGGACCGATCCACTCACGTCATCAAGTTCCTAGCGCCTGCGGCGGAACAACCGGCCCGGGCGGCACGCGGCACGCCGCGCGCGACGGCGGAGAACTCCGTGCCTGCTGATCGGGTGGAGCGGCGCCGCGGCTCAACCGGCGAGGAACGCCAGGGCGCGGTCCCAGGTGAGCGCGGCCGCCAGGGCGTCGTGGTCGGGCACATCGGGGTCCGTGTAGAGGTGGCCGGGCCCCGGATAGCGGTACACGGACAGCTCGGCGCCGGCGCCGGTCATCGCCCGCCGCCACTCGTCCAGCTCGTCCGGCGGCTCGTACTCGTCAGGGTCGGCGAGGTGCAGCTGCACCGGCAGCCCGGGGCGTACCGACTCCGGGGCACCCCCGGTGCCGTGCAGCAGGAGCAGCGCCGCCGCCCGCGGCCGCTCGGCGAGCAGCGCCCCGGCCACCCCGGCGCCCATCGAGAAGCCGGCCAGCACCGCCTCGGCCGGGAGATCGTCGGCGGCCGCGCGCGCCCGCTCCAGCACGCTGTCCCGGCCGACCTTGTCGAGCAGGGCGAAACCGTCCTGGACGGTGTCCGCCGCCGGCAGCCCGTACAGGTCGGGGGTGGCGACCTCGTGCCCGGCGGCACGCAGCCGGGCGGCGGCGGCCAGCACGGCGGGCCGCAGCCCGAAGACGGAGTGCAACAGCAGGATGTGTGCCACCGGTTCATCGTGCTGCCGGGCCACCGGCAGATCGGGCAGCCGCGCCGGTGGAAGGTCAGCCCAGGGACTCGACTTTGGGCGGGGGTCCGCAATCCGGGTGGGGGCGCCGCGGGCTCAGCCAGCCGCGCCGCCCCGCGCGTCCCGGGACAGGGTGCGGCTGCGGCCGCGGAGCTCGGCGACCACCTCGCCGTCCCGCCAGACCGTGACGTCGTAGATGCCGCTGCGGCCGTAGCGGACCCGCTCGGTGGCCCGAGCCTCCAGCAGGTCGCCCTCGCGCACCGGCCGGAGGAAGCTGATCTCGCCGCCGGCGGCCACCGTGGCCGGGCCGTGGCTGTTGCAGGCCAGCGCGAACGCGGTGTCGGCGAGCAGGAAGACGAAGCCGCCGTGACCAATCGCGTGGCCGTTCAGCATGGCCGCGGTGACCCGCATCCGGGCCACCGCCGCGCCGTCGCCGGCCGAGACCAGCTCGATGCCGAGCCCCTTGGAGGCCACGTCGGCGTCGAACATGTCGTGGGCCGCGGTGCGGCCGTCGTGCTCCCCCACCTCAACGCCCCCGCCGCTGGTCGACGATCCGACGCATCTTGCCCATCGACCGTTCCACCCCGTCGGGCTCGACGACCTGCACCGCCACGCTCACCCCGATCGTGTCCTTGACCTGCTGCACCAGGGCCGTCCCGGCCCGCTCCGCCTCGTCGGCCGGCACCCCGGCCCGCCGCTCCACCTTGACGGTGAGGGTGTCCATCCGGCCCTGCCGGTCCAGCACGCACTGGAAGTGCGGCGACAGCGCGGGCGTACGCAAGATCAGCTCCTCGATCTGGGTGGGGAACACGTTCACCCCGCGGACGATCATCATGTCGTCGGTCCGGCCGGTGATCTTCTCGATCCGCCGCATCGTCCGGGCGGTGCCGGGCAGCAGCCGGGTCAGGTCGCGGGTGCGGTAGCGGACCACCGGCATGGCCTCCTTGGTGAGCGAGGTGAGCACCAGCTCCCCCTGCTCACCGTCGGGCAGCACCTCCCCGCTGACCGGGTCGATGATCTCCGGGTAGAAGTGGTCCTCCCACAGGTGCAGGCCGTCCTTGGTCTCCACGCACTCGACGGCCACCCCGGGCCCCATCACCTCGGACAGGCCGTAGATGTCGACCGCGTGCATGTCGAGGCGCTGCTCCATCTCCCGGCGCATGTCCTCGGTCCACGGCTCGGCGCCGAAGATGCCGACCTGCAGCGAGGTGGACCTCGGATCGACGCCCTGGCGTTCCATCTCGTCCACGATCGCCAGCAGGTAGCTGGGGGTGACCATGATGACGTCCGGCTCGAAGTCGCGGATCAGCATCACCTGCCGCTCGGTCATCCCGCCGGAGACCGGGATGACCGTGCAGCCCAGCTCCTCGGCGCCGTAGTGCGCGCCGAGCCCACCGGTGAAGAGCCCGTACCCGTAGGCGACGTGCACCCGGTCGCCGGGGCGTCCGCCGGCGGCCCGGATGGAACGGGCCATCAGCTTCGCCCACGTGCTGACGTCGTTGCGGGTGTAGCCGACCACGGTGGGGCGGCCGGTGGTGCCGGAGGAGGCGTGCAGCCGGGCGATCCGCTCCCGGGGCACCGCGAACATCCCGAACGGGTAGTTCTCCCGCAGCTCGGCCTTCCCGGTGAACGGGAAACGGGCCAGGTCGGCCAGCTCGCGCAGGTCGTCCGGATGGACCCCGGCCGCCTCGAAGGCCCGGCGGTAGTGCGGCACATTGTCGTACGCGTGCCGCAGCGACCAGCGCAGCCGGTCCAACTGCACCGCCCGCAGCTCGTCCACGGACACCCGCTCGACGGGTTCCAGCTCCTCGGGACGAGGGGTGCGGTCCTGCACGGTTGCCTCCTGCGCGACAAGCCCCGACGCCGCCGCGTGCCGGGCGATGCCGCACACCGTACGCCCGTACCGTGGGTCCTGCCAGGTCAGGGGCTCGCCAACGGTCCCTGCCAGTGATGCCCGTCCTGGTGGGGAGGAACTGTGACACAACCGCCCGAACGCCGCGTCGATCCGGATGTCGACCTGCACGTGACCGCCGACCGCGGGGAGCTGGCCGCCCACCCTGCCGCCGTGCTGGGCGCGATCGCGGCCGGGGGCGTGCTCGGCGCGCTGGCCCGGGGAAGCCTCCAGGCGGCCTTCCCGCACCCGCCCACCGGCTTCCCGTGGGCGACCTTCGGCGTCAACGTCACCGGCTGCCTGCTGATCGGCGTGCTGATGGCGGTGCTCACCGCCCGCCCGGCCGGCCCGCTGGTCCGGCCGTTTCTCGGCGTCGGCGTGCTGGGCGGCTACACCACGTTCTCCACCTACGTGGTGGACGTGCAGCGGGCGGTGGCCGCCGGGGCACCGGGCACCGCGCTGGCCTACCTGGCGGCGACCCTGGTCGGGGCGCTCCTGGCCGTCTGGCTGGGGGACGCGCTGGCCGGCCGGGTGCTGGCCCGGGCCGGTGCCGGGGAGGCGCGATGACCGTCCTGCTGATCGCGATCGGAGCCGCGCTCGGCGCTCCATTGCGTTACCTGACCGACCGGGCGGTGCAGGCCCGGCACGATTCCCCCTTCCCGTGGGGCACGTTGACCGTCAATGTGTTCGGGTCGCTGGTCCTCGGCGCGGTGGTGGCGGTGCCGGCGGACCCGGCGGTGACCGCGCTGATCGGTACCGGCTTCTGCGGCGCGCTGACCACCTGGTCCACGCTCAGCTACGAGACGCTGCGGCTGACCCGGGACGGTGCCCGCTTCCACGCCGTGGCGAACGTGCTGGCCAGCGTGGTCGCCGGGCTGGGCGCGGCCAGCCTGGGGTACGCGCTCGCCCGCGCATTCACCGGCTGACCCCCGTCGGCACTGCCCGTCCGCATCTGGGGCGGCCGGCCCGGACTACGGAACCGGGCCGGCCGGCCCGGCGATCAGCCGCGCAGGCCGACGACCGGACCGACGACGAACACCGCCGGCGGCGTGACGTCCACCCGCGCGGCGAGCCCGCCCACCTCGTCCAGCCGCAACGACCAGCTCCGCTGGCCGGGCTGCCCGGCGTCCCGGACCATCAGCACCGGGGTGTCCGGAGCCCGGCCGTGCTCGACCAGCACCGCCGCGATCTTCGCGATGTTCTCCACCGCCATGAGCAGCACCACCGTGCCCCGGGCGCGGGCCAGCGCCGCCCAGTCCACCAGGGAGTCCGGGTGCCCGGGCGGCAGGTGCCCGGAGACCACGGTGACGTCGTGCGCCACCCCGCGATGAGTCACCGGCACCCCGGCCAGGGCCGGAGCGGCGACCGCGCTGCTCACCCCGGGCACCAGCACGGTCTCCACCCCGGCTGCCGCGCAGGCCAGCACCTCCTCGTGACCGCGACCGAAGACGTACGGGTCGCCGCCCTTGAGGCGGACCACCCGCCTGCCGGCCCGGGCGTGCGCGATCAGCATGGCGTTGATGGTGTCCTGCGCCATCGCCGGCCCGCGCGGCACCTTGGCGGCGTCCACCACCAGCACGCCGGGACGCAGCCGGCGCACCAGCCCGGCCGGGGCGAGCCGGTCGGCCACCACCACGTCCGCGGCGTCGAGCAGCGCCTGCCCGCGTACGGTGATCAGGTCGTCGGGGCCGGGGCCGCCGCCCACGACGGCGACCTGGCCGGGCCGCAGCGCCGGCTCGTGCCGGTGGTCGCCGTGGTGGTGATGGTGGTGGTGGCCGGACCCGTCGGCCGGGTCGTCGGGGTGGTGGTGCGGGGTCTGCGGCCGGCCCACCTTGTCGACGAACCCGGGCAACGTCACCCGGTACGCGCAGGTGTCGCAGTTCATCCGGATGTCCCCGCGCAGCGCCTCGGCGTGCCGTTCCAGCACCAGGTCCGCGAGGGCGTCGCAGTCGCCGATCAGGTCGGCGACGCGCACGTCCAGCCCCGGGTGGTCGACGGCGAACTCCCGGGACCGCGCCGCGATCCGGTCCGGGAGCACCCCGGCGAAGAGGAAGTACGGGGCGACCACGATCCGGCGGGCGCCGAGCCGGCGCAGCCGTTCCAGCACGGCCGGCACGGACGGCTCGGCCAGCGAGATGAACCCCGGTTCGACGCCGGCGTAGCCGCGGCCCTCCCAGAGCAGCCGGGCCACCTTGGCGACCTCGGCGTTGGCGTCTGGATCGGTGGAGCCGCGGCCGATCAGGGCGATCCACGTGCCGGCCCGGTCGGCGCCGGCCAGCGCCGCGTCGATCCGCTCGGCCAGGGTGTCGTGCAGCAGCGGGTGCGGCCCGAGCGGCCGGCCGTACGCGTACCGCAGGCCGGGGTGGCGCCCTTTCTCCCGGGCCAGGGCGGCGGGGATGTCGCCCTTGCCGTGCCCGGCGGCGGCCAGCACCAGGGGCAGCGCGACCAGGTGCCGGTGTCCCCGGCCGGCCAACGCGCCGACCGCGTCGGTGAGCGGCGGGCGGGACAGCTCGATGAACCCGCCGTCGACGTCGTCGACCGTGCCCCGGCGGCGGATCCGGTCGACGAGCGCGGCGAACTGGGCGACACCGGCCGCACTGCGGGTGCCGTGCCCGACGATCAGCAGCGGGGTACGGTCGTTCACTCTTCCTCCAGGTACAGCAGGGCGTTGAGGGCGGCGGCGGCGACCGCCGAGCCGCCCTTCTCCCCCACGTTGGACACGGCGGGCAGGCCGCTGGCCCGCAGCGCCGCCTTGGACTCGGCAGCCCCGACGAACCCGACCGGCAGCCCGATCACCAGCGCCGGCGCAGCGGCCAGGTCGATCAGTTCCACCAGCGCGGTCGGGGCGCAGCCGACCACCCAGACCGCGCCGGGGCCGACGCGCTCGTACGCGATCCGCACCGCCGCCGCCGACCGGGTGAGGCCGGCGGTGCGGGCCAGGTCCGCGGCGGCCGGTTCGGCGACCGGGCAGACCGGGTCCCGCCCGGCCCGGGTGATCCCGGCGGCGACCATCCACACGTCGGTGACGATCGGCGCCCCGGCCCGCAGCGCGGCCAGCCCGGCGGCGAGCGTGTCCTCGGCGCAGACCAGATCGGTGACGTAGTCGAGGTCGGCGCTGGCGTGCACCGCCCGCTCGGTGACCGCCCGGGTCAGCGGCGGCAGGTGGGACAGGTCGACCCGCTCGCGCAGGATCCGGTAGGACTCCGCCTCGATCGGGTGCACCACCCTGGCGGTCAGGGTCATCGCTCTCCTCCAGGTCGGGGTTCGACGCGGATGGCGTCCACGGGACAGATCTCCAGGCACTCCAGGCAGCCGGTGCAGCGGTCGGTGACCCGCAGGCCGCCGGGGGTCGGGCGGATGGCGTGCACCGGGCAGGTGAGCAGGCAGGCGCCGCAGCCCTGGCAGGCGGCGACGGTCACCCGGGCCGGGGTCACTCCCGCCACCGGTAGCCCCGGGGCGTGACCATCCGGCCGGCGACCACCCGGGTCTGCGAGCTGCCGACGACGACCACGCTGTACATGTCGACCAGGGTGGGATCGAGGGTGGCGAGGGTGGCCAGGTGGACGCGTTCGCCGGGCCGGCTGGCGTGGCGTACCACGCCGACCGGGGTGTGCGGCGGGCGGTGCGCGGCGAACGCCTCGAGCGCGGCCCCGAGCTGCCAGTCCCGGGCCCGGCTGCGCGGGTTGTAGAGCACCGCCACGAAGTCCGCCTCGGCGGCGGCCGCCACCCGGCGGGCGATCACCGCCCACGGGGTGTGCAGATCGGACAGGCTCAGGTAGGCGTGGTCGTGCCCGAGCGGCGCGCCGAGCAGGGCGGACGCGGCGATTCCGGCGGTGACGCCGGGCACCCCGACCACGTCGATCCGGTGGTCGGCGTGGTCCAGGGCGGGGCTGGCCATCGCGTACACCCCGGCGTCGCCGGAGCCGACCAGGGCGACGGCGTGGCCGGCGGTGGCCTCGGCGACGGCGGTCCGGGCCCGCTGCTCCTCCGCCCCGAGGCCGCTGGCCAGCACCCGGGTGCCGGGGCGGAGCAGGTCGCGGATCTGGTCGACGTACTGGTCGAGGCCGACGACCACGGCGGCCCGGCGCAGCTCGGCGACCGCGCGCGGGGTGCGCAGGTCGGCCGCGCCGGGGCCGAGTCCGACGAGCGCGAGGCGGCCGCGCGGGGCGTGCCGGGCGATCGCGACGGTGGCCATCGCCGAGGCGGTCTTGGGCACCAGCAGGGTCCCGCCGCCGCGCAGCGCGGCGGCCTCCGCGACGCTCGGCGTGCCGACCGCGGCGCGGACCACCTCGCTGGGGTGCGGCACGTCGACCGCCGCCAGCTCCGCCGCCGGCCAGGTCGCCAGGGGTACGCCGTACGCCTCGGCGGTGGCCCGGATGCCCGCCTCGTCGGCCTTGACGTCCACGCTGGCCAGGCAGCGCAGGCTGGCCGCGCTCAGGCCGGCGTCGGCGAGGGCCCGGCGCAGCAGGCCGGTCACCTCGGCGGCCGCTACGCCCCGGCTGGACCCGATCCCGGCGACCAGGGACGGGGGCCGCAGCACCACGGTCCGCTCGTCGAGCGGGACGATCCGGTCGGTGACCAGGATCCGCCAGCCGCCCGCGCCGGTTCCCTCGTCGACGTGGACGTTGTCCGGCAGGGCGGGCAGCGGCCAGGTGGCGTCGGCGACCAGCCGGACCGGCGCGCCGTCGAGGAGCGCCCGGGACACCGCGGCCACCGCGCCCTCCACCGGCCAGCCGAGGGTGTCCAGCCCGGGCAGGCCGACCGCGTCGGTGGCGGTGGTGACCACCGGCCGGGCGTCCAGCAGCGCGCCGACCTCGGCGGCGAGCGCGTTGGCGCCGCCGGCGTGCCCGCCGAGCAGCGCCACGGCGTGCCGGGCCGCCTCGTCGACCACCACCACGGCCGGGTCGGTGCGCTTGTCGCCGAGCAGCGGGGCGAGGATCCGGACCACCGCGCCGGTGGCCAGGAACGCCACCACCGCGTCGCACTCCGCCCAGGCGGCCCGCAGCGCCTCGGCGGTGGTCTCCGCCTCGACGGGCCGGGCGTGCGGCCATGCGGCGGCGAGGGTGCCGGCGTGCCGGCGGCCGGCGGCGGTGGCCGCGACGAGTCCGATCGTGGTCATGGATTCCCCCAGGTGGACGGCGCTTCTCCGGTGAGCACGACGACCGGGTTGGTGGCGGCCAGGCGCAGCGAGCCGCCGGGCAGGTCGGCGAGGCGGGCGGCGGCGAGCTGGCTGCCCTCGACCGCGTATCCGGCGTCGCGCAGCAGGTGGACGGCCGGGGCGACCCGGTCGAGGGCGGCGAGGGTGGCCACCACCCGGGACGGGCGGCGGGCGGCCGCCGCGGCGAGCACGGCGGTGCCGCCCCCGCCGACGAAGACGGCGTCCGGGTCGGGCAGGCCGTCCAGGGCGGCCGGGGCGGCGCCGGCCACCACCCGGACGTCGACGCCGTGCCGGGCGGCGTTGGCCCGGATCGGCGCGTCCGGTTCCCGTTCGACGGCGATGACCGCTGCGCCGAGCAGGGCGCACTCGATGCCGACCGAGCCGCTGCCGGCGCCGACGTCCCAGACCAGCCGGCCGAGGCGGGGACGCAGCCGGGCCACCACGAGGGCCCGCACCTCCACCTTCGTGATCATGGAAGCGCGGTGGGCGTACGCCGACTCGGGCAGCGCCCATCCCTCGGCGGGCGGGGCCGCGGGCTGGTTGTCCGCGCGCCGCCCGCGCCCAGGGTCGGCGTCGGCTCGGGCGAGGCTGAGCACGACGTGCGGGTCGGCCCAGGTCGTGGCGGCGGCCTCCGCCGGGGTGGTCCAGGTGATTCGTTCGTCCGGGGTGCCGAGGTGCTCGGCCACGACCAGGCGGCGGGTCCAGCCGGCCAGCCCGGCGCCGATCTCGGCCGCCCCGGCGCCGGGGGCGGTGAGCACCGCGACGGCGGGCAGCGCCCGGCAGGCATTGAGCGCGGGTCGTAGGTCGCGTCCGTGCGCGCTGACCACGGCGGCGGCGTCCCAGGGCAGCCCGGCCCGGGCGAACGCGGCTGCGACGCTGGACACGGCGGGCCGCACGCGGACCGGGAGGCCGGCCGCCCGGAGCCGGCGGACGATGCCGAAGAACCCGGGATCGCCGCTGGCCAGCACGACGGCCGGGGTGCTGGCGGCGACGGCCGCGGCGAGCCGGCGCACCGCTGGTTCGAGCGGGCCGAGGGTGACGGTGGGGCAGCCGGGTGGCACCGGCGCGGCGGCCAGGTGCCGGGCCGCCCCGACGACCAGCCCGGCGTCGGCCAGCACGTCGGCGAGCCCGGGGTACGCCGGCCGGGCGGCGGCGTCGACGCCGACCACCGTGACGGCCGCCCCGCCGGGGACGGGCAGTGGCGAGGACACTCGGGCGGTCACGCGACCCACCGGCCTGAGGACGCGACCAGCCGGGCGCCGGCGAAGTCCACCATGGCCACGTCGACGGTGACGGCGTGGCCGGCGAAGCGGCGCAGCACCTGGCGGACCCGGCGACAGAGCAGGTCCCCGGCCGGCCCGAGCAGCCCGGCGCCCTCCCACAGCTCGTACGCGTGCCGTCCGGTGTTGGCCGCGGCGACCGCGGCGACCAGTTCGGCGTCGCCGTCGGCCTCGGCGGTGACCGCGCCGAGCAGCGACAGGTCCACCTTCGACCGGGTGTAGTGGGTCATCAGCACGCCCGCGGCGAGCTTGGCGAGCTTGCCCGCCATGCCGACGAAGACCACCCCGGTCATCCCGTCGCCGACGGCGGCGGTGACGGCCGCGCCGGTGAAGTCGCCGACCTCGACGAAGCACACCTCGGGCAGCTCCGGCAGCAGCGCCCGGGCGGCCCGCTCGGTCCGCCCACCGGTGCAGAGCACCACGGTCCGCTCCCCCTGGGCGGCCATCACGTGCACGGCCTGCACCACGCTGGCCCGCCAGGAGGCGGTGGAGAAGGGGCGGACGATCCCGGTGGTGCCGAGGATGGAGATGCCGCCGAGGATGCCGAGCCGCCGGTTGGTGGTCTTCCGGGCCATGATCTCGCCGCGCGGCACGCTGATCACCACGCGGACGCCGACCTCGGTCAGGTCGACCACCTCGGCGACGGCCAGGCCGATCATGCGGCGCGGGGTCTCGTTGATGGCCGGCCCGCCCACCGGCAGCCCCAGCCCGGGCCGGGTGACCGTGCCGACGCCAGGGCCGCCGTCGAGGCGCAGCCCGGGCTCGTCCCGCCAGGCGACGGTGGCGGTGAGCTCGGCGCCGTGGGTGACGTCCGGGTCGTCGCCGGCGTCCTTGACCACCACCGCCTCGGCCCGCCGCGCCGGCTCGACGTCGCAGCGGGCCACCGCGAAGCTGACCCGCCGGCCGGCGGGCAGGCCGATCTCCACCGTCCCCTGCGGCACGCCGGTGACCAGCGCGGTCAGCGCCGCCTTGGTCGCCGCGGTGGCGCACGCGCCGGTGGTCCAGCCGGTGCGCAGCGCGGTGGGCCGGACCTTCGCCGTACGCGGCAGGTCCGGCTCGCGCAGCGGCGGCTCGGCGTACGTCATCGACCGTCCCCGGCCGGGTCCCCGGCGGCGGGCAGGTTCTCGCCGGCGGCCGGGCCGGCGGCGCCCCCGGCGCGGGCGCGGCGGAGCGCCGCGCGGGCGGCAGGCTCCGCCCGGCGGAAGGCGTGGAAGTGGCCAGGGTGGTAGAGGTGCGAGCGGGTGCCGGTGGCGGCGAGCGCCGGCCCGACCAGGAACAGGGTGTGCTTCCACAGCTTGTGCGCCTTGACGGTCGCCTCCAGCTCGGCGAGGGTGCACCGGACCACCAGCTCGTCCGGCCAGGTCGCCTGGTACGCGACCACCACCGGGGTCTCCGGCGGGTAGCCACCGGCCAGCAGCTCGGCCTGCGCCTGCCCAGAGCGGGCGGCGGAGAGGAAGAGCGCCATGGTGGTGCCGTGCCGGGCGAACTCCCGGACCCGCTCCCCCGCCGGCATCGGCGTCTTGCCACCCTCCAGCCGGGTGAGGATCACCGACTGGGCCACCTCGGGGATGGTCAGCTCCCGGCCGACGAGGGCGGCGACGGCGGTGAACGAGGAGACCCCCGGGACGATCTCCACGGCCAGGCCGAGCGCCGCGCAAAGGTCGAGCTGCTCCTGCACGGCACCCCACAGCGCCGGGTCGCCGGAGTGGATCCGGGCCACAGTCAGCCCCTCGGCGGCGGCCCGCTGGTAGAGCGGCAGCACCCCCTCGATGGGTAGCTGCGAGGAGTCGACCAGCTCGGCGCCCGGGCGGGCGTGGGCGAGCACGTCGGCGTGGACCAGGCTGGCCGCCCAGATCACCACGTCGGCCGTACCGATTACCCGGGCGGCGCGCAGGGTGAGCAGGTCGGCGGCGCCGGGACCGGCCCCGACGAACCAGACCTTCCCGGTGGTGGTCACAGTTTTCCTCCCCGGCGGTCCCGGCGGGCCGGCACCAGCAGCGTCGACAGGTACGGCAGGTCGGCGGCGTCCGCGTCCACCGACCCGACCCGCTCGTCGGACATGCCGAGCGCACGGCCGAGCACGGCGTCGCCGAGCCGGCCCTGCCGGCGCAGCTCGTCGACGAGGTCGGGGTGGCGACGCCAGCCCTTGTAGACGACGACGGTGCCGGGGCCGGCGAGCGCGTCGGCGACCGGCGCGAGCCCGGCGGTAGCGGGCAGCAGGGTGAGCGGTTCCCGCCCCTCGCAGAGCGGGACGCCGGCGCGGGCGGCCAGCTCCTGCATGGCGGTGACCCCGGGCACGGTGCGCACCCGGACCGCCGGCCGCAGCGCGCGCACCCCGTCAGCGAGGTAGCCGAAGGTGGAGTAGACGTTCGGGTCGCCGATGGTGGCGAAGGCGAGCGCGCGGGCGCCGGCATCGACCGCGGCCAGCACCGCCCGCGCGGCGGCGTCCCAGGCCCGCTCCCGGCGCGCGGTCACCCCGCCCCGGTCGTCGAGCGCGAACGGCAGCCGGCGCAGCCGGTCCGCGGCCACGTGCACCCGGACCACCGTCTCGGCCCGGCCGCCGGGCGCGTCCGGGTCCGCGGCGTGCCGGTCCAGCACAGGTACGAGGACCACGTCGGCCTCGCGCAGCACCCGGACCGCCCGGAGGGTGAGCAGTTCCGGGTCGCCCGGGCCCACCCCGACCCCGGTCAGCGTGACGGTGTCGGCGCTCACCAGCTCGCCGCCTCGACCAGCCGGCGGGCCGCGTACGGGTGTCCGGCCCAGTGGGTGTGCAGGTAGGAGGCGTGCACCCGGCCGGCGACGAAGCCGTGGGCGGTGTCGTCCCAGCGCCAGGCCGGCCGGTCGCCGTGCCCCGGGTCGGTGACGGTGCGGTGGAACTCGTGTCCGCGTACCCGGTCGCCGGCGCGGTGCACCGGGGAGTCGGCGGCGGCCACGGCGTCGCGGTAGCCGAGAGTGAGCCGGCCGGTCATCCGGGCGGTGTGGCCGAGCCGCCCGCACATCGGCACCCCGTCCAGGGAGCGGCCGAGATAGAGCAGCCCGGCGCACTCGGCGACGATCGGACCGGCGAAGTCGGCCAGCTCGGCACGGAGCGCGGCGTTGCCGGCGAGGGCCTCGGCGTACACCTCGGGGAAGCCGCCGCCGACCACCACGGCGCGGGTGCCGGGCGGCAGGGCCGGGTCGCGCAGCGGGTCGACGATTGCCACATCCGCGCCGGCCGCAGTGAGCAGTTCGGTGGTCTCGGCGTAGGAGAAGGTGAAGGCCGCGCCGCCGGCGACCGCGACGACCGGGCAGGCCGTGCCGGCGGGCCCGGCCACGGCGGCGACCGGGTCCCAGGCCGGCTCGGTCAAGGGCGGTGCGGTACGCGCCAGGTCGAGCACGGCGTCGAGGTCCACCGTGGACGCGACCAGGTCGGCGAGCGCGGCCACCACGGCGACGGACTCGGGCGCGCGTTCGGCCACCGGCACCAGCCCGAGGTGGCGCGCCGGGGCGCTCACCTCGACGGCCCGGGTCACCGCCCCCAGCACCGGTACGCCCACCTCGGCGAGCGCGTCGCGCAGCAGCGTCTCGTGCCGGGGCGAGCCGACCCGGTTGAGGATCACCCCGCCGATCCGCACACCGGGGTCGAAGGCGCGCATGCCGAGCACGAGGGCGGCGGCGGACCGGCCCTGCGCGGTGGTGTCCAGGACCAGCAGCACCGGTGCCGCGATGAGCCGGGCGACGTGCGCGGTGGACGCGTATCCGCCGTGCCCCACCGCGCCGTCGTGCAGCCCCATCACTCCCTCCACGACGGCGACGTCGGCGGGGGTGGGGACGCTGGCGCCGTGGCGCAGCAGCGGGGCGACCCGCTCCGGCCCGACCAGCCAGGGGTCGAGGTTGCGGCCGGGGCGGCCGGCGGCGAGGGCGTGGTAGCCGGGGTCGATGTAGTCGGGGCCGACCTTGTGCGGGCTGACCGTCAGGCCCCGGCGGCGCAGCGCGGCGAGCAGCCCGGTGGCCACAGTGGTCTTGCCGTGCCCGCTGGCCGGGGCGGCGACGACCAGCCGGGGCAGCTCCCACGGGTCCGCCGGGCCGCGCGGCGGGCTCACCATTCGATGCCCTTCTGGCCCTTCTGGCCGGCGTCCATCGGGTGCTTGACCTTGGTCAGCTCGGCGACCAGGTCGGCCGCCTCGACCAGGCGCGGGTCGGCGTTGCGGCCGGTGATCACCACGTGCTGGAAGCCGGGCCGGTTGCGCAGCGTCTCGACCACCTCGTCGACGTCGACCCAGCCCCAGGTCATCGGGTAGGTGAACTCGTCGAGCACGTACAGGCCGTAGCGCTGCGCGGCCAGGTCGCGCTGGATCTGCCGCCAGCCCTCCCGGGCGTCGGCGGCGTGGTCGGCTGTCTCGCCGCGCTGGATCCAGGACCAGCCCTCGCCCATCTTGTGCCAGGTCACCGGGGCGCCCTGCCCGGTCCGCGCGTGCAGCTCGCCGAGGGCGCGGAAGGCGTTCTCCTCCCCCACCCGCCACTTGGCGCTCTTGACGAACTGGAACACGCCGATCGGCAGCCCGGCCGTCCAGGCCCGCAACGCCAGCCCGAAGGCGGCGGTCGACTTTCCCTTCATCTGTCCGGTGTGGACGATGACCAGTGGCCGGTGCCGCCGCTGCCGGGTGGTCAGCCCGTCCTCGGGCACGTGGGTCGGCTTCCCCTGCGGCATCAGGCGGCGCTCCTTGTCGGCGTGGTGGTGGCGACGGCGGCCAGGGAGTCGCTGGCCACCCGGTCGAGGGGGTGGTGCTGGGCCCGGAGCTGGGCGGCGAGGCGGCCGGCCAGGCCGAGGCGGACCGGGCCGGACTCGCAGTCGACGACGACGCAGGGGGCGCCGGTCGCGGCGAGCACCGCGGCCGCCCGGGCGGTCCGGTCGAGCGGCTGCGGTCCGGCGGTGGCCCGCCCGTCGGTGACGACCAGGACCAGAGGGCGCCGCTTCGGGTCGCGCAGCCGCTCCATTCGGAGCAGGTCGGCCGCCGCGAGCAGGCCCTCGGCGAGCGGGGTACGCCCGCCGGTGGGTAGCTCGGCCAGCCGGGTCGAGGCGGCGAGCACCGAGGAGGTGGCCGGGAGCAGGGTCTGCGCCCCGGTGCCCCGGAAGGCGACCACGGCCACCTTGTCCCGGCGCTGGTAGGCGTCGGTGAGCAGGGCGAGCACCGCCCCCTTGACGGCGCTCATCCGCTGCCGGGCGCCCATCGATCCGCTGGCGTCGACCACGAACAGGACGAGGTTCCCCTCGCGTCCCTCGCGGACCGCCTCGCGCAGGTCGTCCGGGTGCAGCCGCAGCGGGCCGCCGTGCCGGCCGCGGGCCGCCTGGTGCGGGGCGGCGGCCCGGACCGTGGCCGGCAGGTGCAGCGCGCCGGGCCGCCCGGCGGGCACCCGGGCGCCGGTGGTCCGGCCGCGTCCGGTACGGGCCCGGGAGCGCCGGCCGGGCACCCCCTCGCCCACGCCGGGCGCCGTGAGCAGCCGCGCCCGCAGCCCCCGATCGGGTACGGCCACCGGGCCGGGCCCGTCGACGCCGTCCGGCTCGCCCGGCCGGCCGGCGTGCCCGTCCCGCCGGACGCGCGGTCCGGCCCGGTCGGCGCCCTGGCCCGGGGTGTCCTCACCCGCCCGCCGATCGGCTTCGGAGTCCCCGCCGAATCCTTCGGCGTCGCCCGCTCGGCCGGGGCCCTCCGAGGCGGACGCGTCGCCGCCAGCGCCGCCCCAGCTGTCGCCGCCCGACTGGTCGAACGGGTCGTCGCGGCCGACCTCGCCGCGGCCGTCGTCGCCGGCCCGGCCGTTGACCGGCCACCGGCCGTCCCGGCCGGTCCGTCGCCCGTCATCCGGCGCACCCGGGTGCTCGCCCGAGCCCCGCCCGTCGGGCGCCCCGCCCTCGGCACCCCCGCCCAGGCCGCCGGCCGGGCCGCCGGGACCGCCGTCGGGGCGGGATCCGCCGCCCGGGCCGTCGTCGTCCGGGTCGTCGTCCGGGTGCTCGTCCCGGGCCCGGCGCAGCGCCTCGTCCAGGCGCTGCTCGTCCAGGCCCGGCGTGTCGAAGGGGTCCCGCCGGCGACGGTGCGGCAGGGCGAGCCGGGCGGCGACCCGGACGTCCTCGGCGGTCACCCGGTCCCGGCCCTGCCACGCCGCATGGGCGACCGCGGCCCGGGCGGTGACGATGTCGGCCCGCATGCCGTCCACGTCGAACGCGGCACAGACCTCGGCGATCTGCCGCAGCGCCGCGTCGGGCAGCGCCACGGCGGGCAGCCGGTGGCGGGCGGCCGCGACCCGGCGGGCCACCTCGGCGTCCGCGTCGGCCCAGCCGGCGGCGAAGCCGGCCGGATCGGCGTCGGCGGCGAGCCGGCGGCGGACCACCTCGACGCGTACGGCGGGGTCGCGGCTGGCGGCCACCTCGACGGTGAGCCCGAACCGGTCGAGCAGCTGCGGGCGCAGCTCACCCTCCTCCGGGTTCATGGTGCCGACCAGCAGGAACCGGGCGGCGTGGCTGACCGAGACACCCTCCCGCTCGACGTGGCAGCGACCCATGGCGGCGGCGTCGAGGAGCAGGTCGACCAGGTGGTCGTGCAACAGGTTGACCTCGTCGACATAGAGCACGCCGCGGTGCGCGGCGGCGAGCAGGCCGGGCTCGTAGGCGCGTACCCCCTCGGCGAGGGCGCGTTCCAGGTCGAGCGAGCCGACCACCCGGTCCTCGGCGGCGCCGACCGGCAGTTCGACCAGGCCGGCCGGGCGGCGCTCGACCGCCGACCCGGCCCGGTGCGGCCCGTCCGGGCAACCCGGGTCGGGCGCGGCCGGGTCGCAGGCGAAGCGGCAGCCCTCGACCCGGTCGACCGGCGGCAGCAGCGCGGCCAGGGCTCGCACCGCGGTGGACTTGGCGGTGCCCTTCTCACCCCGGACGAGCACCCCGCCGATGGCCGGGCTGACCGCGTTGAGCAGCAGCGCGAGGCGCATCTCGGCCATGCCCAGTACCGCACTGAACGGAAAGCTGGTCATTGCCGCTCCTTCGTTCGCGACTGCGGGGCTCGCAAACCCGGCTCACTCCTCGCGCTCACTGCCGCTCCTCCAGGTCGCCCTCGCTGGCCAGGTACGTCTCGTGCAGCCGGTCGAGAGTGGCCGGCTCGGGGGCGGCCCACAGCCCCCGATCGGCGGCCTCGAGCAGGCGTTCCGTGATGCCGCGCAGCGCCCACGGGTTGGACTCCGCCAGGAAGGCGCGCGTCGTGTCGTCGAACAGGTACGCGTCGGCGAGCCGCTCGTACATCCAGTCGTCGACGACCCCGGCGGTGGCGTCGTAGCCGAACAGGTAGTCGACGGTGGCGGCCAGCTCGAAGGCGCCCTTGTAGCCGTGCCGGCGCATCGCGGCGATCCAGCGCGGGTTGACCACCCGGGCCCGGAACACCCGGCGGGTCTCCTCGCCGAGCGTGCGGGTACGCACGTCGTGCGGCATGGCCGAGTCGCCGACGTACGCGGCCGGGGCCGTGCCGGTGAGGTGGCGGACCATCGCCACCATCCCGCCGTGGTACTGGAAGTAGTCGTCGGAGTCGACGATGTCGTGCTCGCGGGTGTCCTGGTTCTTCACCGCGACGGCGATCCGGGCGAAGGAACGTTCCATGTCGGCACGCGCCTCCCGCCCGTCCAGCCCGGCCCCGTACGCGTAGCCGCCCCAGACCGCGTACACCTCGGCGAGGTCGGCGTCGGTGCGCCAGTTTCGGGCGTCGATGAGCGGCAGCAGCCCCGCCCCGTACGCCCCGGGTTTCGAGCCGAAGACGCGGGCGGTGGCCCGCCGCTCGTCCCCGTGCTCGGCGACGTCCGCGGCCACGTGCGCCTGCACGTAGTTGTCCGCGGCCGGCTCGTCCAGCGCGGCGACACGCCGGACCGCGTCGTCGATCAGGGCGACGACGTGCGGGAAGGCGTCCCGGAAGAAGCCAGAGATGCGGACGGTGACGTCGATCCGCGGGCGGCCGAGTTCGGCGAGCGGCACCACCTCGACGCCGGTGACCCGGCGGGACCGGTCGTCCCATGTCGGACGGACACCGAGCAGTGCCAGCACCTCGGCGATGTCGTCACCCTGCGTCCGCATGGCGCTGGTCCCCCAGACGGTGAGCCCGACCGAGCGTGGGTACGCCCCGGTGTCGGCGCGGTGCCGGGCGAGCAGCGAGTCGGCGAGGGCCACCCCGACGTCCCAGGCGTTGCGGCTGGGGATGGCCTTCGGATCGACCGAGTAGAAGTTGCGGCCGGTGGGCAGCACGTTGACCAGTCCCCGGGTGGGTGAGCCGGACGGGCCGGGCGGGACGAACCGGCCGTCGAGCGCGCCGAGCACCCGGCCGATTTCGTCGGTGGTGCGGGCCAGCCGGGGCACCACCTCGCGGGCGGCGAAGCGCAGCACCTCGGCGGCGTCGGGCACCGCGGTGCCGACGACCTCCTCGACCACCGCGTCCGCCTGGGCGCCGTCCCAGCCGAGCGTCTCCATGCCGAGGACGAGCCGCCGGGCGAGGGCCTCGATCAGGTCGACGGCGTCGGCGGCCGTGGCGGCGGGGCCGTCGACCGCCTCGGTCAGCGCCACCGGCACGGTGATCCGCTCCCCGGGCGCGGCGAGCAGCGCCGCCTCGTCGAGGCCGACGTGGGCGGCGAGGGCCTGGCGCAGCCCCGGCAGGGCGCGGACACCGCCCCAGACCTGCGGGGCGCGCAGCACGGCGAGGACCAGGTTGACCCGCGCCTCGCCGGCCGGCGCCTCGGCCAGCACGTGCAGGCCGTCGCGGATCTGCACGTCCTTGACCTCGCAGAGGTACCCGTCCAGGTGCAGCACGAAATCGTCGAAGTCGTCCTCGGCGGGCATCTCCGCCTGGTGCAGGTCGTGGTGCAGCTGCGCGTCCCGCACCAGGTCCCAGATCTGCCGCTGGACCGTGGGCACCTTGGCCGGGTCGAGGGCCTGCACGGTGGCGTACTCGTCGAGAAGCTGTTCGAGCTTCGCCAGCTCGCCGTACGTCTCGGCGCGGGCCATCGGCGGGACGAGGTGGTCCACGACGACGGCGTGCGCACGGCGTTTGGCCTGCGTTCCCTCGCCGGGGTCGTTGACGATGAACGGGTAGACCAGCGGCAGGTCGCCGAGCACCGCGTCGGGGGCGCAGTCGGCGGCCAGCCCGAGTCCCTTGCCGGGCAGCCATTCCAGGGTGCCGTGCTTGCCGAGGTGGACCACGGCGTCCGCGCCGAAGCCGTCGTCGGCGACCGGCGCGGCCAGCCACCGGTACGCGGCCAGGTAGTGGTGGCTGGGCGGCAGGTCCGGGTCGTGGTAGATGGCGACCGGGTTCTCCCCGAAGCCGCGGGGCGGCTGGATCAGCAGCACCACGTTGCCGAAGCGCAGCCCGGCGAGGACGATGTCGCCGCCGTCGGTGTAGAGCTGCCCCGGCGGCTCGCCCCAGTGGTCCCGCAGCCGCGCGCGCAGCTCCGCCGGGAGCGCGCCGAACCAACGCCGGTACGTCTCCCCCGGCACCCGGGCCTCGGCGGCGGCGAGTTGCTCCGGGGTGAGCCACTCGACGTCGTGCCCGCCGGCGGCGATCAGGGCGTGGATCAGCGCGTCCCCGTCGTCCGGCAGTGGCCCGGCACCGAGGTCGTAGCCGGCGTCGGCGAGGGCGGCGAGCAGGCGTACCGCCGAGGCCGGGGTGTCCAGGCCGACCGCGTTGCCGACCCGCGAGTGCTTGGTCGGGTAGGAGCTGAGCACGATCGCCAGCCGCTTGTCGGCGTTCGGCACGTGCCGCAGCCGGGCCTGGCGGACGGCGATGCCGGCGACCCGGGCGGCCCGCTCCGGGTCGGGCTCGTAGACCGAGAGCCCGTCGGCGTCGATCCGCTTGAACGAGAACGGCACCGTGACGATCCGGCCGTCGAACTCGGGGATGGCCACCTGCATGGCCGCGTCCAGCGGGGAGAGCCCGGCGTCGCTGGCCGCCCACCGGTCGCGGGTGCTGGTCAGGCAGAGGGCCTGGATGACCGGGACGTCCAGGGCGGCGAGCGCGCCGACGTCCCAGGCGTCCTCGTCGCCCCCACCGGACGCGTCCGCGGCGACAGTGCCGCCGGCCGCCAGCACCGTCACCACGAGGACGTCGCAGCGGGCGAAGAGGCCCGTCGGTCCGTCGCCGGGGGTGAGCCCGCGCAGCGAGCCGCAGAAGATCGGCAGCGGACGCCCGCCGGCCGTGGTGACCGCGTCGGCCAGGGTCTCGACGAACGCGGTGTTCCCGGCCAGGGCGTGTGCCCGGTAGAAGACGATCCCGACCGTGGGCCGCCCGTCCCCGGCCGACGCCGGGTCGGGGCCGAGGATGCCGTACGGCGGGGTGGGCGCGGGCGGGGCGAAGCCCTCCCCGGTGAGCAGGACGGTGTCGGAGAGGAACCGGGCCAGCTCGGCGAGGTTGTCCGGGCCGCCCTCCACCAGGTAGGCGAGGGACTCGGCCGCCACCCCGGCGGCCACCGTGGACGCCGCCATCAGCTCCGCGTCGGGCAGCGCCTCACCGCCGAGCACCACGGTCGGCACGCCGGAGGCGAGCACCGCGGCCAGGCCGTCCGGCCACGCCTGCCGGCCGCCAAGCAGGCGCACGACGGCCAGGTCGACGCCGTCGAGCAGCGCCGGCACCGCGTCGACGGCGAGCCGCGCGGGGTTGGCCAGCCGGTAGTCGGCGTCGCTGGCGCGGGCGGCGAGCAGGTCGGTGTCGGCGGTGGACAGCAGCAGGATGCGCACGGACGGCTCCGGAGCGTGACGCCCGGCGGCACGGCAGGGCCGGCGGCGGGCGGGGGTGGGCGCGGGTTCAGCGGGTACGCGGGTCCGGGCGGGCGGCTCACCGACGGCGGGCCGGCAGGGACGCCCGGCCGGGCGCGAAACCCGGCGGGGCGGAACTCAGCGGCGGACGGCGCGACCCCGCCCGGCGGCGGGTTCGAGGACGGCGCGAGCGACTCCGGCGACGCCCGGACGGGCGGCGGCGCGGCGAACGGTCGGGTGCGCGGGACCGCGCGCTGCCCGCGGTGCGGCGGGGCGAGCGGTCAGCGGCACGTCGGTGCGCGCCGGCCGGATACGACGATCACCGTCGATGGCGGAAAGGCCGTGCATCGGGTCCTCCTCGGGTGTCCACGCCCTGGGGCTCTCCGACGGCCGAAGTATCCTGGCTCCCGGATCGACGCTCTCCCCCGGCCTTCCAACCGCGCACGCACGGCCGTGACTCACGAGGGGGGATCGCTCCCCGGTGACAGTGGCGGGACCGCGCCGGATTCACACCGGCTTCCTTCACTGCCGTCTGGCCGCGAATGCTGCCACAGCCTCCGGCCCCGGGTCAACGGCAGGTCGGCGGCGCCACCGCGGCCACGACCGATGGACTCTGATCGATCAGATGGATCGGCGAACAGTGCCGCTCGCAATGACGCACACCGATCGGTAGGTCGGTTTAACCCGCCGCCCGGCACCTTAACCAACACCGTTCCGTCGGACGGCGCGGCACGGTTCGGAAACCACGTCCGTGCTGGCGGGGCGGTCTGGGACGCGTCGGGCCGATAGCATCGCGATCGACTACGGACCGCACTTCCGCCCGGCGAGAGGAATGGCCGCCATCGACACCGTCACGCCCCGACAGTTGGCCGGCCGGGTCTGGTTGTTCCCCGGCGACCCGGACCCGTACGCGGTCCGCCCGACCGTCGCCGTCGTCGCCGACGAGCGCGGAAGTGTGATCGTCGACGCGGGGCAGAGCCCGGCCCATGCCCGCGAGGTCCAGGCCGGACTGCGCGCGGCCGGACTGCCGGCTCCCCGCTGGCTGGTCTACACGCACTGTCACTGGGACCACGTCTGGGGCGCCTGCGCCTGGCCGGGGGTGGAGATCGTCGGGCACGAGGCCGGCGTCGCGCCTCTGCGCGCCGAGGCGGCCCGGCCGTGGAGCCACCGCTACCTGCGCGATCAGGTACGCGAGAACCCCCGGCTCGGGCACAGCTTCCGGGCCCGGGCCCTCACCATGGACTCCTGGGACGGTTTCACGGTTCTCCCGCCGACCCGCACCTTCACCAACGACCTGACCCTGCCCACCGGGGTCGTGGTCCGGCACGTGGGCGGCCGGCACGCCCCGGACTCGTCGGTGGTGCTGGTGCCGGACTCGGGGGTGCTGCTGCTCGGCGACTGCTGGTACCCGCCGCCGGCCCACCTGCGTGCCCCGGGGGACAGGCCCGACCTGGCGATGGCGCGCGGCCTGCTCACCGACGACGTCGAGTGGTACGTCTCCGCCCACGACGAGCCGGTACGGCTGGCAGAGGCGCGGGCCGCGCTGGCCGGCTGACGGCAGCGCCCGAAGGGGGCCCCGCGACGCAGCGGCCCGTCCTATCCTCGGTCGATGCGGGACCGCCGGGTGCTTCTGCTGTGGACCGGGTTCGCGTTGGCCGCCGTGGTCTCCGTCGGGCTGGTGGCACGACGCCCCGACCACCTCTCCGACCTGCACATCTACTACGGGGCGCTGACCGACCTGCGGGCCGGGCGGCCGCTGTACGGGTATGTCGCGAAGAACGGGGGTCCGTTCACCTATCCCCCGTTCGCGGCGCTCGTGCTGGCGCCGATCACCGTGCTCCCGGAGCCCGCGCTGGGCGTGCTCTGGCTGCTGCTGACGGTCGTGGCCGTGGTCGCCATCGCCGTACCGGTCGGTGGGGTGCTGGCGCCCGAGCGGTCCCGACGGCCGCTGGCCGTGGCCGCGGTCGCCACGGCGCTGATGCTCTCCGCGCCGGTGCAGAGCAACCTGCGCTTCGGCCAGGTGAGCATCTTCATCGTGCTGCTGGCCCTGCTGGACGGCATGGGGGTGGTTCCGCCCCGCTGGCGCGGGGTGCTGGTCGGGTTGACCGCGGCGATCAAGCTGACGCCGCTGCTCTTCGTGGCGTACTTCCTGGTCAGTGGCCGCTACCGGGACGCCGGTCGGGCGGCGGCTGCGTTCCTGGTGGCGGCGGGGGTCGCCGCGGCGGTGTTGCCGGCGGAGAGCTGGACCTACTGGACCGGGACGGTGCTGCAGACCTCCCGGATCGGCGACCTCGCGTCGCTGGGCAACCAGTCGCTGCACGGGATGCTGCTCCGCGTCGGCGTCGCCCCGGCCACCCTGCCGCTGCTCTGGGCCGCGCTGGTGGGCGTCATCTGCGCGGTGGCGCTGCTGCGGGCCCGGCAGCTCACCGGGCTCCGCCGGCCGGGGCACGCCGCCGTGCTGGTCGGCTGCGCCACCGTGGCCGCCTCCCCGGTGTCCTGGACCCACCACCAGATCTGGCCGGTGCTGGCCGCCATGCTGCTGGTCGGCGCGTCCGGGGTGGCCCGCCGGATGGCCGGCGCCGCCCTGCTGGTGGCCATGGTGGTATCCCTCGGCGCGGCGCTGGGCCCGGTGTCCGCCCGGCCCGGCGTGCAGTTCCTACTGGAGAACGCCCGGGCGCTCGGCGTCGGCGCGCTCTGCCTCGTCGGGTTCGGCGGCGTCGCGGTCACCGCCACCCGGGCACACCGCCGGGCCACCGCCCGCCGGGCCTGGCTACGGGTGGGCGTGGCCGCCGCCGCGACGCTGGCGTTCTTCGCCGTGCAGCCGCTCCCGGCCGGCGCGGACCCCACGTTCAAGGCGTACGCCCTCGACGACGTGGCGAACCCCCGATACTTCTTCGTCTGCCGTGGGGCCGCCGAGTGCGACGCGTACGGCGGGGACGCGGCGGTCTCCTTCGGCACGGCCGTCGAGCCGACGAAGGTCCGGGTCAACGGGGTGGTCTCCGGGCAGGTGGCCCGGTTGGCCTACTACTCGGCGCCGGGCGGGGCACCCCGGGCCATCCCATTGCTCGACGCCTACCCAGGGTCCCGGATCTTCTCGTTCCGCGCCGCGACCATGACGCACGGCCGGCTGGTCGCGTACGCGGCCGACGGCCGCCCGATCGCCACCTACGACGACGAGCTGGCGGCGGCGTTCCGCGCGCACCGCTGACCCCCGCCGGCGGCGGTCAGCGGGCCCGGCGCTCCGGATGGGCCCGGTTCCAGGCCCGCATCCGCTCGGGGTAGCCGGTGCGGGCCGCCTCGTACAGCGGGATCGCGTGCCGCTGGGCGATCTTCCCAGCGGCACGGGGCGAGCCGGTGCGGCGGCGGATCCACTCGCCGTCGTACGCGATGGCGACCACGGTGGTGTCGGTGGCGGTGGTCTCCGGCTCCAGGTAGAACTCCACCCCGCGGCGGCTGGTCACGAAGGCCTCCAGCGCGGCCAGGTCCTCCGCGGTGGCCTCACGGTCGAGCTTGGTCGGGGTCGTCCGGTCGGCGCCCCGTCGGCTGAACCAGCCCATGCCCGCCTCCTCTCCTCGGCGTCGCTCCCAGTGCAGCAACATCACCTGGCAGGTGGCTGGGAGCGCCGTGGGAGTCCGCTGACCGGCCGTGGTCACCCGGTTCCGGTCGGATCCGGCCCGTCCGGGCACCGCGACAGGCCGTGGCCCGGGTCGATCAGCCCTGGCCCGGCGGGGTCCCCGGAGCGGGCGGGCGGAGCACCGGGACCAGCGCCAGGGTGGGCAGCAGCAGGAGCGGCACGACACCGAGGGCGGGCAGGATGCCAAGGTGGTCGCCGAGGAAGCCGAGCAGCGGCGGCCCAGCCAGGAAGGCGGTGTAGCCGATCACGGCGACCACGCTGACCCGGGCCGGCGCCCGGTCCTCGTCGTCGGCGGCGGCGCTCATCCCGACCGGGAAGCCGAGCGACGCCCCGATCCCCCAGAGCGCCACGCCGACCACGGCGAGCGGCCCGGAGCCGGCCAGCACGGCCAGGGCGGCGCCGACGGCGGCCAGCCCGATGGTGCCGAACAGCACCGCCACCCGCCCCCACCGGTCGATGGCGATCGTGCCGACGGTCCGGCCGAGCGTCATGCCGACCACGAAGACGCCGAAGACGACAGCGCCGACCGCCTCGCTGACGCCGTACCCGTCGACGAACGCCACCGCCAGCCAGTCGTTGGCGCTGCCCTCGGTGAATGCCATGACCAGCACCAGCAGGCCGATGAGCAGGGTGCGCGGCTCCCGCCAGGTGGCCAGCAGCGCCCGGCGCCGGGCCGCCGGGTCCGCCGTACCCTCCGCCTCCGCGGGGGCCGGCAGGAAGGCGCGGGCACCGAGCAGCGCGCCGACCAGGACCACGACCGCGAGCGCGGGCAGGTGCACCCCCACCGGTACGCCCAGCCGGGCCGCCCCGGCGCCGATCCCGGCCCCGGCCACCGAGCCGAGGCTCCAAGCGGCATGGAACCGGGGCATGATGGTCCGGCCGAGGCGTTTCTCCACCGCCGCGCCCTCGACGTTCATCGCCACGTCCCAGGTGCCGGAGCCGTAGCCGAAGGCGAAGAGGCCCACGGCGACCCCCAGCACCGACCCGGCCAGGCCGGCGGAGAGGCCGGCGACGACCGTGCCGAACGCGACGAGCAGGACCGAGGCCGCCACCGTGCGGGCCGGTCCGAGCCGCTGGGTGACGAGCCCGGCCATCGGCATCGCCAGCACCGCGCCGGCCGACAAGGCCATCAGCAGCAGGCCGAGCCGCCCGGTGCTGAGCCCCAGCGCCTCGCGTACCGCGGGCACCCGGGAGAACCAGGTGCCCACCGCGAGCCCGTTGAGGGCGAACACGACCGCCACCCCGGTCCGGGCGGCCAGGACCGCCCGGGGCACGACCGGCCGGTCGACGCTCGACGCGTCGATGGTGCTGCTCACGCGATGTCTTCCTCTCCCCCGAGGGCTGCTCGCCGATCATCCCATACCTGGGAGCGCTCTCACGGCAAGCGCTATCACCCTTACCGTCGGCGGCCCGGACGCGGCATGATGCCGACAGTGGCCGGCGCGGGGGGCGCGGCCGGTAAGGAAGGACGACGCATGGACACGCCGACGGCACGTCCCGCCACCCTCGACGACGTCGCCCAGGCGGCCGGGGTGTCGCGGGCCACCGCGTCCCGGGTGCTGGGCGGCTACGGGTTCGCCTCGCCGGCCGCGCGGGACCGGGTCACCTCCGCCGCCGACCGCCTCGGCTACGTGCCGAACACCACGGCCCGCGCGCTGGTCCGGGGTGCCGGGGTACGGCTGGTGGTGGCCGTCGCCGGCACCGACGCCGCGATCCTCGACGACCCGTACGTGGACCGGGTGGTGAGCGCGGCGGCCCGGCTCTGCGCCCCGCACGGAGTCGGGGTGGCGCTGGAGTGGCTGCCGCTGAGCTCCCCGGCCCGCCTGCGCCGGCTCGGCGACGACCGCAGCGTCTGCGGGGTGCTGCTGATCAACACGACCGAGCGGATGCTCGACGCGGTGCCCGCCACGCTCCGCGGCCGGGTCGCCTCGATCGGCATCGGTTCGGCGGCCGTCCCCGCCTTCGACGTGGACAACGCCGCGGGCTCCGACGCGGTGCTGCGCCACCTGCACGCCAACGGTCGCCGCCGGATCGTCATGGTCACCGGCCCCCGCTGGCTCAGCTGCGCGGAGCGGTCGGTGACCGTGTACCAGGCGTTGATGCGGTCGGCCGGGCTGCCGGTGCGTCTGGTGACCGGCGACTTCACCGCCGCGCGGGGCGGCCGGGCGGCGATGGAGGCGCTCACCCGCTGGCCGGACACCGACGCGATCTACGCGGCCAGCGACACGACCGCGCTGGGTGCGATCGCCGCGCTGCGTGGGCGTGGGATCCGGGTGCCGCACGACGTGGCGGTGGCCGGCTTCGACGACATCCCGTACGCGGCGGTCAGCAGCCCGGCGTTGACCACCGCCACCCACCCGGTCGCCGGGATCGCCACCGCGGCGGCCACGGCGGTGCTGGAGGGCCGGCGGGTACCGCCGGTCACCGCGTTCCCGTCGGCGCTGGTCGCCCGGGAGAGCGCCTGAGCCGGCGGGTGGTCAGCGCCGAGGCGGCCGCCGGACCCGCGCGGCGGGCCGCTCCCGGCGGTTGAGCCGGCACCAGCCGGGTATGCGCCGGCGGACCGACCGACGACCGAGGGGCGAGCATTGACCGAGCCCGCGCCGCCGCACCGGCAGCCCGAGGAGGGGCATCGGCACGGCCGGCTGACCGCCCGCCCCGCCGTGGTGGCCGCGCCCGGCCCGACCGGGCTGACGTCGGTCCCCGATCCGGAGGGCGGGACGCCGGCGCTGCGGTACGCGCCGGCCGTCGGCACCGGGCCGTACCGGGTGGTGGTGCTGCTGCACGGCGCCGGCGGGTCGGCCCGGCAGGGGCTGGACCTGCTGCTCCCGCTGGCCGACGCGCACCGGCTGCTGCTGGTCGCGCCGCAGGCCACCGCGAGCAGCTGGGACCTGATCGCCGAGGGGTACGGCCCGGACGTCCGCCGGATCGACGCGCTGCTGGGCGCGGTCCTCGCGGCGTACCCGATGGCCGGGGTGACCCTGGGCGGCTTCTCCGACGGGGCGTCGTACGCCCTCTCGCTGGGCCTGACCAACGGCGACCTGGTCGACGCGATCGTGGCCTTCTCCCCCGGGTTCGCCGCGCCGCTGGTCACCCACGGCCGGCCGCGGGTGTTCGTCTCGCACGGCACCGACGACCGGGTGCTGCCGGTGGACGTGTGCAGCCGGCGGCTGGTCCCGCGCCTGCACAGCCTCGGCTATCCGGCCGAGTACGCCGAGTTCCCCGGCGGCCACGAGGTGCCGGCGGAGATCCGGCAGCGGGCGGTGGACTGGCTGGTCGGCTGACACGACCGTCGGGAGACTCGCGGCCCCGAGGGCCCCGGCGGTCTCTGGTCCGGCGTCAGTCCGGGGGTCCGGCGACCGCCGTGTCGACCCGGGTGAGCACCGACGCGTCGTCGTCGGCGCCGACCCCGCGCAACAGGTCGATCGCGGTGGCCCGGACCTGGCCGATGATCATGGCGAGGGGCAGCGTCTGGCCGGGGGTGAAGAGCCGCCCGGCCGCCCGGACCGCCTCCAGCGCGGCGACGTCCGCCCGCTCGGCGTGCCGGTCGGCGATCTCGTCCTGCCCGGTCAGGTCGGCGGCGAGCGCATCCCCGGCCGAGCGGACCGCCCCGGCCAGGGTCCGCACGGCGGCGCCCAGTTCGGGTGGCACCGGCGCCGGGCCCCGGGTGAGGGTCACCGCGGCGCGGGCCAGCACCCGCACGTTGCGGACCGCGTAGTCGATCTGCCGGATAGAGCTCTCCACCGAGCGCAGCCGCCCGAGGTGCTGCCGGCGGCGTACGTGGAGCCAGAGCGCCTCGCCGGCGGCCTGCACCGCTCCGCGCAGCCGCTCCACCCCAGCGTCGGCGTGCCGGGCCCGCTCCAGCGCGGCCAGCGCCGCCTCGGCGTCGGTCCGGTCGAGCGCCGTCGCGATCTCGTCGAGCACCCCGGCCAGTTCCTCGAACGTGTGCCGGAACTCGGCGACCAGCGGGGCGAGCGGGCGGCGGGCGTCGATGAGCAGGCTCGCCACGATGGCCACCCCACCCCCGATCAGCGCGTCGACGAACCGGAACGGGACCAGCGTCTCGGTGGGCGGTGCCACGACCACCAGGTAGAGGGCGGACACGGCGGCCTGCACCACGGTGACCGAACTGGCGCCGACCGCCACCGCGAGGGCCACGGTGAGCAGGATGACGGTGAAGACGGTCCAGCTGGCGTGCGGGCCGAGCGCCTGCACGACCAGGTCGGCGACGAGCACCCCGGCGGCCACCCCGAGCACCACCTCGACGGCCCGGCGCAGCCGTTGGCCACGGGCCTGGCCGAGCACGATCAGGGCGGCGGCCGGTGCGAAGAACGGCTGCGGGTGGCCGACCAACCGGGTGGCGAGGACCCAGGCGACGGTGGCGGCGAGGGTCGCCTCGACCACCGGCAGCCAGCCCCGCCGCAGCCGCCCCACGGCCGCCCGGACGGCCGCTCCGGGCCGCGGCGTGGTGTCAGACCCGCCGAGCCCGAGCGGCCGGAGCCTGCCCCACCGCGCCATCGCCGCCTCCCGTCGCCACTTCGACCACCCATGGTGCGCTGCGGCCGGTCCGGCCGCAGCGGCCGGGCTCACCGACGGCGAGTGGCCTCTTTCACGTGAAGCTGCGCCCACGGCCGCATCCGTGGCGCGCGGCGGGGGATCAGCGGGTGAGGCGGGCGTATTCGGGCGAGGCGAGGAAGCGGGCAAGGACGTCCGCGGTGCCCGGGGTGTACGGGCGGCCGTCCAGGACCTCCGCCGGGGCGGTGAAGACGAGCGCGGCGCCCTCGCCGAGCACCACGTCCTCCTGCCCGGCTGTGGTCGTGCCCCAGAAGTAGTGCTTGATCCGGCCGGCTTCCGAAATCTCCTGCTCGGTGAAGAGCCGCAGCCGGCCGTCCGGGCGCAGCCCGGACTCCTCCCGCAACTCCCGCAGCGCCGTCTCCTCGATCGTCTCTCCCGCCTCCCAGTGCCCGCCGGGCAGGCACCACACGTTCGGGTGGTACGTCGCGTGCTCGTCGCGGAGCTGGAGCAGCAGCCGGCCGGCGGGGTCGACCAGCAGGATGCAGGCGATCGGGTGCATCCGATCAACCTAGTCCGACCCGCCCGGGCCGCTGCCACCTGGCGACCAGCAGCGCCGCCTGCCCGCGCAGCGGGTAGTTGGTGCCCCGATGTATCGCGGCGCCGGACGGGGCGTTCACCCGCCCTGCTGAGGAGTGATCCCGGCCCTCACCCGACCGGGCGGCCCTGGCCCGCCGGGGACTCGGCGTACTCGGTGAGGACGGCATTCAGCATGTGCCGGGCCTCGGCGGCGCGGACCGGATCGGGGTTGTCGAGGGTGATGAGGGCCTTCCAGAGCACCCACCCGCGCCCCCGGGCCCAGGTCGCCTCGTCCACGCCCAGTTTCGTGCGGAACGCCGCCCGGCTCGGGCCGGACAGCAGCGTCCAGGCGATGGCCAGGTCGCAGGCGGGATCGCCCATCCCGCAGCAGCCGAAGTCGATGACCGCGGCGAGCCGGCCGTCGCGGACCAGCAGGTTGCCCCAGGCGACGTCGCCGTGGAACCAGACCGGCGGCCCGGTCCAGGTGGACGCAACGCGTTGGCCCAGATCCGGTTGACGGTGTCGGTCGGGATCCGTTCGCCGAGCAGCTCGACCGCTCGCCGGGTCTCACCGTCGTAGGTGGCCAGCGGGGCACCCCGGAACGCGCTGTGCGCGCCGGCCGGCGGGCCACCCGCCGGCTCGGTGCGGTGCAGGGCGGCGAGGAAGCCCGCGAGGTCGGTGGCGAAACGGACCGGGTCGCCGATCCGGTCGGTGGCGGCGGTCTCGCCCTCGATCCAGCGGCACACCGACCACGGGAACGGGTAACCCTCGCCGGGCTTCCCCTCGGCCAGCGGGGTGGGCACCGGCAGCGGCAACCGGCGCGCGAGGACCGGCAGCCACCGCTGCTCCTTCCGCACCTGGGGCACGTACCCCTCGGCGCTGGGCAGGCGCACCGTCAGCTCATCGCCCAGGTGGAAGGTCCGGTTGTCCCAGCCACCGACGGCGACCGGCCGTACCGGGAGGTCGGCCCAGCGCGGAAACTGGCTCGCGATCGGCCGGCGGACCAGCGCCACGTCGATCGGGGGGACGGCGGGTCGCATCGCCGTCGGGTCCGTGGTCTCGTCCTGCCGCGCCATCCCGGCCATGATCACGACCACCACCGGACGCGGCAACCGATTTCCGCCGGGAGCACCGTCCGCTGGCCTCCCATCCCCGGCGCTCGCCCGGACCGTCCGGTCGGGAAAAGGATCACTGCGAAGGCAGTGGAATGGTCAAACCTCCAGAATATCGATCGCCCAACTTTTCCGGGTCGGCCGAATGGGAGCAGCGACCGGTAAGATCGGCGACAGGCTTGTGACTGATCGCTGACTGCGGGATGTGATAGCGATCACACAGACTGGTGTCCATGAATAGGAGACTCCACCGCGGCCAAGCATTCCGCCTCGCGGTGTGTCTCGCCCTCGTGGCGGCGTTGAGCGGCTGCATGCAGCTCAACCTCGGGCTGACCGTGAACGCGGACGACACGGTCACCGGCCAACTCCTGGTGACCGCCGACAAATCCCTGCTCAGGGACCGGAACCCGGACGTCGAGGCGGCCTTCACCGACATGCGCCGGCAGCTCCCCACGCTTCCCGCCGGCGACGAGAGCCGCTACGAGGACGCCCGGTTCTACGGCGTGCAGGTCGTGTACCGGAAAAAGCCGCTGTCGCAATTCACCAGCGACAGCGTGAAACTGGTCCGCACCGGCGACCGCTACCGCTTCTCGTTTCCGCTGGACCCGGAGAAATACGCCGGGAAGATCCCCGAACGGGATCCACGGAATCGGCAGCTGTTCGTGCGGTTGATGTCGTTCGAGATATCGGTGACCTTCCCGGGCCGGGTGCTCACCTCCAACGGCACGGTCACCGGCCGGTCGGTGACCTGGAAGGTGGACGCCAACCAGCCCAAACCCGCGGAGCTGGTCGCCGAGGCGGAGGCGCCCGCGAGCCCCTCGACCACCGGCGCCGCCGAGCCGGTCTCCGGCGGCGGCTTCCCCTGGCTCCTGATCGTCGGCGGGGTGGTCGTCCTGCTGCTGGTCGCCGGGGCCGTCGTACTCCTGCTCCGCCGCACCCGCGGCCCGGCCGCCGCCCCCACCGCCACCACCCCCGCGCCGGCGCCCCCGGTCGACCATCCGGGGCCGGTCTGATCCGGCGCGACACCGCCACCCGGGCGGCCCCGGCCCGGACGGACCCGGCCGCCGCACCACCCACCCCGACCCGCACCACCGCACCATCCGAAGGGAGATCGCCGTGAACGATCTCTTCACCTTTGCCGCCCTGGGCACCCTGACCGGTGCCAGCGCCGCCACCCTGCTGGCCGCCAACGTCATCGGCGGTCTGATCGGCCCGGGCGGCGACAAGGCACGCAAATGGATCGCGCTGGGCATCGCCCTCGCGCTGTCGTACGTCGCCGCGGCGTTCGCCGATGCCGGCCCGGAGAAGTGGATCGTCGCGTTCTTCAACGGGCTGGTCATCTTCTCCGCCGCGCTCGGCGTCAACCAGCTGCCGCCCGGCAACCGGCAGGCGACGAGCGCGTCGCCGACCCAGCTCGCGCAGGGACGCGAGCCCCGCTACATCCGCTCGTGGGTCTGAAGGAGGTGGCCCCGATGGTCTTCGGCATCGTCAGCGCCGCCGTCCACATCGTCCTCGGCGCCCTGCTCGGCCAGTGGGCCGGCGGCACCCTCGGCCTGGTGATCGGCGCGGTGGTGGGACTGCTCGTCGGCGCGCCCTTCGGCTGGGCGGTCGCCGCCGCCGGCAGCTACGGGGCGGACCCGAAGGGGGTCTTCCTCTTCGTGGTCGACCACACCTGGAGCCTGCTCAACACCGTGGTCGGGGCGGTCTACCTGGCCCTGCACCTGGTCTTCGGGCACCAGCTCGACCGGGTGGTCTCCGCCGCCAGCGGCCGGGTCAACGTGGTCGAGGGGGTCTCGCCCCGGTACGCCACCACCATCGGCACCGTCTGCGCCGGGTCCAGCCCGGGCATCCAGCGGCACGAGGACGTGCACATCCTGCAGGCCCGGCTGCTCGGCCCGCTCTACCTGCCGCTGGTGGTGCTCAACTACGCGCTGTTCACCATCGCTCCGGTGTGGCTGCTCTGGCACGACCACACCAACGCGCCGATCAACCGGTTCACCCGGTACTTCGAGATCGGCGTCTACCCGCACGTGTGGAACGAGGCCATCGCGTACCGGATCCAGGGGACCCCGCCGCGATGACCGGCGCGATCGAGGCGGCCGTCGCGGACCTCGCGGCCTGGCTGACCGGGGCGGCGGGCGACCCCGTCCCGGTCGGCCCGCCCCGCGACGACCCGGCGGACGGGCTGACCGTCTGGCCGCTGGAGCTGCGGCCGGCACAGCAGACCGTGGGCAGCGGCGGGGCCCGCGAGCCGTACCGGTTCGTGGTCCGGCTGCTGGTCAGCGGCGCCGGGCTGGCCGCGCTCCCCGCGCTGGACCGGGTGCTCGCCGCCGCCGCGACGGCCGGCACGCCGGAGGTGGTGCTGACCGCCGGCGACCCCGCCCTGTGGCGGGCCTTCGGCGTGGCGCCCCGGCCGGCGCTGCTGGTCGACGTGCCCGCGCAGATCGTCCGGCCGCGGCCGCCCGCACCGCCCGTGCGGCACCCGCTGCGGCTGCGCCAGCTGGACATGCTCACCCTCGACGGCCAGGTGGTCGGGCCGGAGCGGCAGCCGCTCGCCGCCATGCGGGTCGAGGTGGTCGGCACCCCGTACGCCACGCAGACCGACCACGCCGGCCGGTTCCGGCTGGTCGGTGTCCCGCACGACCCCGACGCCCCCGGCCGGCCGGTCCGGGTCCGCCTGATCGGCCGGGGCCGCACCCTCACCGCCGACCTCGATCCCGGCGACCCCGACCTCGTCATCGTCTGCGCTCCCGACTGAGCCGTCTCCTCAAGGAGGACCGATGCCCACCTACTTCTCCCCCGGCATCTACGTCGAGGAGGTCCCCAGTGGTGCCCGCCCGATCGGCCCGGTCGGCACCAGCACCGCCGCCTTCGTCGGGGTCGCGCCGAACCGCACCGCCCACGTCGACCAGGCGCTCGCGGTGAACAGCTGGTCGGAGTTCCTCCGGCTGTACGCCGACGGCGAGGACCTGGCGAGCACGGACCTCGCCCGGGCGGTGTTCGGCTTCCTCGACAACGGCGGTACCCGCTGCTGGGTGGTCAACGTCGGCGAGGGCGGCCAGCTCACCGGCACCGGCGGGCGGCGCAGCGGTCTGCAACTGCTGGAGGCCATCGACGAGATCTCCATCCTCGCCGCCCCCGGCTACCACGACCCGGTGTCCCACGACGCACTGATCAGCATGGCGGAGCGGCTGCGCACCATGGTGGCGATCTGCGACCCGCCGCCGGACGTGGACGACGTGTCCGCGCTGACCCGGGTCGCCACGCCGGGCAAGCCGCCCGGCAAGCCCACCGACGGCCCGCCGAAACCCGCCGACGACGACGGCCCGGGCGCGCACCGGCCCCGGCAGTCGGACTTCGCCACCTTCTACTTCCCGTGGATCCGGGTACGCGACCCGCTCAGCGGCGAGCTCGTGCTCACCCCGCCGAGCGGGCACGTGGCCGGCATCTGGGCCCGCACCGACGCGCTGCGCGGCGTGCACAAGGCCCCGGCCAACGAGCCGGTACGCGGCGCCGTCGACCTGGCCTGCCTGGTCACCCGCCCCGAGCACGACGTGCTCAACCCCAAGGGCGTCAACGTGATCCGCTACTTCGCCGGCGAGGGCATCCGGCTCTGGGGCGCCCGTACGCTCGCCGCCGAGGCCAGCGAGTGGCGCTACCTCAACGTCCGGCGGCTCTCCATCGCCATCGAGCAGGCCATCGCCAACGGCACCCGGTGGATGGTCTTCGAGCCGAACGACTACACACTCTGGCGCTCGATCCGGCGGGACATCGGCGCGTTCCTCACCCGGGTCTGGCGCGACGGCGCGCTGCTCGGGCGTACGCCGGAGGAGGCGTTCTTCGTCAAGTGCGACGAAGAGACCAACCCGGCCGACGTCCGCGACGCCGGCATGGTCGTCGCGCACATCGGCATCGCGGTGGTCAAGCCCGCGGAGTTCGTGGTGTTCAAGCTGAGCCAGTGGGCCGGCGGCACCGAGACCGAGACGATCGGAGGCTGACATGCCGACCACGGCCACCCCGCAGCCGGGCGCCCCCGTCGACCCCTACCGGGCGTACCACTTCAAGCTGCTGATCAACGGGATCACCAACGGGCACTTCACCGAGGTCAGCGGCTTCGACGTGAACATCCCGTCGCTGGCGTACCGGGAGGCCGGCAACGAGCGGATCCGGGCCGTCCCCGGGCAGGTCGAGTACGCCCCGGTCACCCTCCGCTTCGGGCTCACCTCGTCGCGGGAGCTGTGGGACTGGGTGAACGCGGCGGCGAAGGGGACGGTGAGCCGGCGCAACGTCTCGGTGGTGCTGCTCGACCCGGCCGGCACCGCCGAGGTACTGCGCTGGAACATGATCAACGCGTGGCCCACCCGGTGGCGGGGCGCCCACCTGAACACCCTCGCCCAGGAGATCGCCATCGAGGCGCTGACCCTGGCGTACGAGGGACTGGAACTGGAGTCCGGCAGTGCGGCCGCCCCGACGACCCCGTGACTGGCTGGCCCGGGCGCTGCGCGTAGCGGCCGACCGCCTCTCCGCCCCGCCCCCCGACCGCCTCGCCACCCCGACCCGCCGGCTCGCCTCCCCCGCTGCCGAACGGCACGCCGCCCCCGCTGCCGAGGGGCTCGCCGCGCCGACCGCCGACCGGCCCGCAGCCTGGGCCGCGGTGGACCAACCCGCGCTCCGCCGCCCCGGCGAGCCCCCCGAGCACTGGCTGCGCCTCGTCGCCGCCCACGCCCCCGGTCTCCTCCACGACCTCTCCCCGGCCGATCTCCCCCTTCTCGACCTCCCCGCTGTTGATCAAGGAGTTTCGGTCGGATCCGAAGCGTCGGTCGACGCGAACCCCTTGATCGACGGGCGGGAGGGCGGGGCGGGTGCGGACGGGGCGCCCGGAGCGGGCGGGTGGGACGGTGGGTCGGGGCGCCGGGGGGACCGGACCGTGGTCGGGACTAGGGGCGGGTGGCGGCGGCCGGTGCGGTCCGGGCGCGACGTTCGGCGCCGGTGGAGGCGCCCCGACGCGGTCTCGACGGCCGGATCGGACCGGCCGGTCCGGTCGGACCTGGGCACGGCGTCCGGCCAGCGCGATGACGGGGAACGGCTCGCTCCCGCCGGTGGCTCGCAGGGCCGCGCCGAGACCGCCGGGCAGCAGGGGTTGTCCGCCTTCGGCCACCACGGCGACACCGCTGGGACGGCCTCGGGTATCCGGTCCGATCCGGCGCCCACCGGCTCCCCGGACCGCGGCGAGTGGACGACTGGCGAGCGGGGGTCAGGCGCCACCGCCGGGACCAGCCGTGCCTCCGGACCGGGCGAGCAACCCGCCACGGTACGTGGCACCCGCCCGGGCGAGCGCACCACCCGGACCGGGCCCGGCGAGCGCACCACCCCGACCTGGTCCAGCCTGAGCACCGAGCCCAGCCAGAGCGCCGGGCCCCCGACGATCACCGGGTGCCCCGGCCACGGTGACGGCCTGACTGTTGCCGGGTACCGCGACGGGCCCGCGTCCCGGGCGGACCGGGGGACCGACGGGAATGCGCCTGATGCCGGACCGCCACCGCGCGACGGTGGACCGCTCGGCGTGGGCCGCGCCGATCCTGCCGCGGGCCTTCGGATACGTCTGTCGGCGCTGGGGGGACAACAGATGCACTCGAACGGCGGCTCGGGCCGGACGGCAGTGCGGGCCGACGGCTCCGGTGCGGCGAGCGGACCGGCGGTGGCCGCTGCGGAGTGGAGCGAGCGGGCCGCGGCGTCCGCCGCCCGGCAACGGCCGCCGCGCACCGCCGCCGGGACGTGGCCGGCGCTGCCCGACGAGACCCGGGGCGCACCCCCCGCCGGGGCCCCCGGCGCCGTACCCGATGGCCGGGGCCGGCGGGACCCGTGGCCGACGCTGCCCGACGACCGGGAGCTGTGGCTGCCGGCGGCCAGCACGGTCGACGCCGCGCGGCTGCGCCGGCTGGACCGGGAACAGGCAGGTTCCTGATGGAACGCGTGGCCTTCCTCGTGGACGAGTCCGGCGCCCGGGTGGACTGCCTGCTCAACCCGGAGACCGTGCAGGTCGCCCGGCTGGCCGGGGTACGCCCGCGGGGCACCGCCGACGGCCGGCTCACCGGTGCCGGCCTGGCCGACGACCCGCTGCTGTTCACCGGCGGCGGGCGCACCGAGCTGGTGCTGGACCTGCTCTTCGACACCGACCTCGTCGAGTCCCAGGTACGCCCCGAGGACGTCCGCACGCTCACCCGTCCGCTGTGGATGCTGGCGGAGAACTCGGCCACCGAGCACGGCTGGCTGCGACCCCCGCTGGTGCGGCTGGTGTGGGGCAAGACCTGGAACGTGCCCGGAGTCATCGTGGCGATCGCGGAACGCTTCGACGCGTTCGCCCTCACCGGCACGCCCCGCCGCTCCTGGCTGCGGTTGAAGCTGGTCCGGGTGGCCGAGTCCTCCGAGGCGGCCCAGGCGGGCTTCGAGGAGGAGCTCGCCGCGGCGAGCACCCCGTTGCCGCCCGGGTCGGCGGTGGTCGCCGCGGCGGACGGCGCGGCCGAGCCGGGCTGGTCCGGAGTGCGCTTCGACCTGCTCGCCCACGACGCGCTCGGGTCGCCGCTGCGCTGGCGGCTGCTCGCCGAGCACAACCGGATCAGCGACCCGCTGACCGTGCCGGCCGGCGCGGCGCTGGCCGTGCCGCCGGCCACCCCGACGGTCGCGACGCCGACCGACGGCGGGACGGGAGGGACCACGCCGTGACCGCACCGCAGCCCGCCGGAACGAACGAACGCCGCGCCGTTTCCGCACCCGGGCTCGCCGGCCCGGCCGGACGCCACGCCCCGAGGGAACGCGACGACGCGAGGGGTGGTGCGGCGTGAACCGGGCCGCCACCGTGACGATCGACGGCACCCCGCTGGCCGAGCCCCGGCGGCTGCGGGGCGTCCGGGTGGCCGCCCGCCTCGACCAGCCGACCCAGTGCGAGCTCACCCTCGCCGCCGGGCCGGGTACCGCCGCCCTCGACCCCCCGGTACGCCCCGGCGCCAACCTCGACCTGCGCCTCGACGGCCAGCCGGGCGCCCTGTTCACCGGCGAGGTCACCGCCGTAGAGGTGGAGTACGCCGCCGACGGTGTCGCCCTGCTACGGATCCGGGCGTACGACCCGCTGCACCGGCTGCGCAAGCGACAGGAGCTTCGGGTCTTCGAGGCGGTGACCGCCGCCGAGCTGGCCGGGGTGCTCTGCGCCGACCTCGGGCTCACTGTCGACGCGGAGACCGACGGGCCACGGCTGGACCGGCTGCTCCAGCACCGGCACAGCGACCTGGAGCTGCTCCGCGAGGTCGCCGGCCGGGCCGGCCTGCACCTGGCCGTGGACGACGACCGGCTGCGGCTGCTGACCCTCGACGGCTACGGCGAGCCGGTCCCGCTGACCCTCGGCGACACCGTCCACGCGCTCCGCGTCGCGGAGAACCTGGACCGGGCCGGCGCGGAGTGCGCCGCCCTCGGCTGGCATCCGCAGCGCGCCGAACCGCTGCGCCAGCAGGTCGACGCGGCCCGCTCCGGACGGCGCATCCCGCTGCGTCCCGAGCCGGGCGAGGTGGGCGCGGACGGGGTACGGACCGCCGTGGACCAGCCGGGGCGCAGCGACGACGAGCTGGCCGCGCTGGCCCAGGCCGGGCTGGACGCGCGGGTGGCGGCGCTGGTCACCGCGGAGGGAACGGCCGAGGGCGACCCCGCGCTGCGCCCCGGTCGACGGATCGCCCTGGCCGGCGTGCCCGCGCCCGTCGCCGGGGTGTACGTGCTCACCGAGGTGGTGCACACGGTCGACGCGAACGGCCACCTGACCCGGTTCTCCACCGTCCCGCCGGAGCCGCCGCCGGCCGCCGCGCCCGCCCCGGCCACGGTCACCCTCGGCACGGTCACCGACGTGGACGACCCCGACCGGCTCGGCCGGGCCCGGGTGACGCTGCCCGCGTACGGGGATCTGGACGCCGGCTGGCTCGCCGTGGTCTGCCCGGGCGCCGGCCGGGGCAAGGGCATCGTGGCGCTGCCCGACCCGGAGGACACCGTGCTCGTGGCGCTGCCCGGCGGCGAACCGACCGCCGGTGTCGTGCTCGGTTCGCTCTTCGGGGCGGTCGAGCCGTACGACGCGGGGATCGTGGGCGGGCGGTCCCGGCGCTGGTCGATGCGGACCGGCACCGGCCAGTCGATCGTCATCGACGACGACGGACGCACCCTGCGCCTGGCCACCGACGCCGGCAGCTTCGTGGAGCTGCGACCCGAGCTGACCACCGTGCACGCGGCCGGCGACCTGGTGCTCTCCGCGCCGGGCCGGGCCATGGTGGTCCGCGCCCGGACCGTCGACTTCCTGCACGCCGACGCGGCCGAGGACGCGGACACCGCCGCCACGCAGGCCCGCACCCTCGCCCGCGCCCACGGAGGTGGCTGATGCGCTGGATCCACCACGACTCGCTGATCACCTGCGACCACGACGGCCGGGTCGCCAACCGCGCCTCCCAACAATGGCTCACCGTCGAGGGCGTCCCGGTGCTGGTGGCGACCGACCCAGAGGGGCGGGACATCACCGCCTGCCCGAACTACGGCCCCACGATCAAGCCCTGCGCCAAGACCCTCCAGGTGACCGTCGGCTACAGCACCTGGCTGCGCGTCGACGGCCACCGGATCGTGCTGTCCCACCTGGACGGCCTGACCGACGGCACGCCGCCCGGGCTGGTCCACCACACCGCCCGCGACCCGCGGCAGAGCTTCCTGGAGGCGGACGCATGAGGGCCTTCCGCTTCGTCGGCGCCGGCTTCGACGCGGGCCGCACCGGCGGCCTCGCGTTGACCGCCGCCGGCGGGCTCGCCATGACCGAGGGCGACGAGACGGTCCGCCAGGCGCTGTACCTGCTGCTGTCGACCACGCCGGGCGAGCGGCTGATGCGCCCCGGGTACGGCTCCCGGCTGCACCGGCTGGTCTTCGCACCCAACGACGACACCACCGCCGGCCTGGCCATCCACTACGTGCGGCAGGCGATCCGGCGCTGGGAGCCCCGGGTCGAGGTGATCGACGTGGACGCCGGCCCCGACCCGGACGCCCCGTGGCGGCTGGTGATCCGGCTGGACTACCGGGTCCGGGCCAGCCTCTCCCCCGGCCAGCTCGTCTTCTCCGTCGACCTGCTGCCCGCCGACGACGGCGAGGAGGGAACGTCATGACGCTGCCCGTGCCGCACCTCGACGACCGCGCCTTCCTCGACCTGGTCACCGAGGCGCGGGAACGGATCCACCGGTCCTGCCCGGACTGGACGGACCTCTCCGCGCACGACCCGGGCATGGCGCTGCTGGAGGCGTTCGCGTACCTCACCGAGGTGATGATCTACCGGCTGAACCAGTTGCCGGAGAAGGCGTACGTCGCGTTCCTCAACCTGCTCGGCGTGACCCGGCACCCGCCCACGGCCGCCTGGGCGGACGTCCGGTTCAGCCGGACCGGCCCGGACCAGGGCACGGTCCGCGTCCCGGCCGGCACCCGGGTCGCCGCCGCCCGCGGCGCCGACCCCCGGCCGATCGTCTTCGTCAGCACCGAGCCGGCCCTGCTCCCCGAGGGGGAGACCGAGGTGACCGTACGCATGCACCACTGCGAGCCGGTCGAGGCGGAACTGCTCGGCGTCGGCACCGGCCAGGCCGGGCAGGTGTTCCGGGCGGCCCGGGCACCGCTGACCCGGACCGCCGAGGCGCTGGACCTGCTGCTCGGGGTGGAGGTGCCGGCAGGCTCGGTGGAGCTGGGCGCGGCCGCCCGGGAGCACGAGGGACGCACGTACGAGATCTGGCGGCCGGTGGACAGCTTCGCCGGCACCGGCCCGCAGGCCAAGGTCTACCTGGTCGACCGCGCCTCCGGGGTGGTCACCTTCGCCCCCGCGCTGGACCTGCGCCCGCCGGCCGGGCCGGAGACCGGGCCGGGCGTCGAGGGGGCGCCCGGCCCGGCATCCGACGGCGGCCCGGCCGGCGGCGATCCCGGCGCGGCGGGACGGGCCCCGCGCGGCCTGGTGACCGTGGCGGCGGTGCCGCCGGCCGGACGGCAGATCCGACTCTGGTACCGGTGCGGCGGCGGGCCGGCCGGGAACGTCGCCGCGGGGACGCTGACCAGCCTGCGCGACCCGCTGCCGGGGCTGCGGGTGGACAACCCCGAGCCGGCCGGCGGGGGCCGGGACCTGGAGTCGCTGGAGTCGGCACTGACCCGCGGGCCGTACGAGTTCTTCGCCCAGCAGCGCGCGGTCACCGCCCGCGACTACGAGATCCTCGCCGCCGGCTCCGGGGCGGTGGCCCGGGCCCGCGCGTTCACCCGGGCGGCCGTCTACAGCTTCGCCCGCCCCGGCGAGGTCGAGGTGGTGCTGGTGCCGTACGTGCCGGAGCAGGCCCGCCCCGGCGGCCGGCTGCCGGTGGACGTGCTGCGCGAGCACGAGGTGGAGGAGGCCCGCCGCCGGGTGGAGGCCGACCTGGACCGGCGGCGGGCCCTGGGCACCGCGGTCCGGGCCGGCTGGGCCCGCTACAAGGCGGTGTCGATCCGAGCCCGGGTGGTGGTCCGCCGGGAGGAGGACGTCGACGCGGTCCGCCGCCGCATCCACGACCGGCTGCACCAGACGCTCAGCCCGCTGCCCACCCCGCTCAACCCGACCGGCTGGGTGTTCGGTGAGCCGCTGCGGGCGTCCAACGTGTACCGGATGCTGGAGCACGCCGAGCCGGGCGTGCGGTACGTCGAGTCGGTCCGGTTCGTGGTCGACGAGGCGCCCGACGCGCAGGTCCGGACCGTCGCCGTCGACCAGTACCAGCCCGGCACCTGGTACGCGGGCCGCGGCCCGGTGCTGTTCCGCTCCACCAACGCCGGCGCCGGCTGGGAGCCGGCCGGCCGCTTCGACGCCGAGACCGTGGTCCGGGTGGTTCCCGCCCCCGCCCCGGTACGCCCCGGCATCGTGCCCCGGGCCGGCTCGGTCGCCGTGGTCACCGCCCGCGACTCCGGCGGTTCCCGGGTCCGCCTGAGCACCGACCTCGGCGAGACCTGGACCCTGCTGACCGACCTGGACTCCCGGGTGCAGGACCTGGCCTGGATCGACCGGGACGGCGCGGGTGCGCTGCTGCTCGCCACCGACGCCGGCCTGTACGAGGTCTCCCTGCTGCCCGGGGCGGTGCCGCTGCAGATCCTGGTCGACCCCGCCGACGCCGACCGCGGCTTCTACGCGGTCCGCGCGTTCGTCTCCGAACGGGGCGCCCCGGGGGTGGCGGTGGCCGCCCAGGCCGGTTTCGGCGTCTACCTGTCCACCGCGGCCGGCCGCCCCGGCACCTTCGCCCACGTGGGCCTGGCCAACGTGGACAACCGGGTCCTCGCGGTGCAGTACGACGGCCCGGCGACCCTGCTGTGGTGCGGGGCCGGCGAGCCGGACCCGAGGAAGCCCGGCCAGGGCTGCCACCGCACCCGGCTGTTCGAGTCGGACGTCAAGTGGCAGGCCGTGCAGGCCGGCTGGATCGGCGGCACCTGCCGGGACCTGGCGTTCAGCGGCACCCTGGCGGTCGCCGCCACGCAGAGCGGCGGGGTGGTCCGGCTGGACACCCTCGCCGCCCAGCCGCAGTGGCAGCCGGTCATGGTCAACTGCGGGCTGCCACTGCGGGACCGGACCCGATTCGTCCCGGTCGACGCGATCGCCGCCACCGTGCCGTCCGCCGGCGCTGATGGCGCCGCCCGGCTGATCCTCGCCGGCGGGGAGCGCGGGGTGTACCGCAGCGGCGACGCGGCCGACTGGACGGCCAGCGCCAACCAGGCCACCGCCGACGTGGTCACCGTGCCCGGAACCTGGCTGCTCTGCTCCGGCGAGCACGACATCGAGGTGGTGCGGCAGGATGCGCCGAGCGGCGATTGAGCGGCTGCTGCCCGCCGCGTACCAGCGGGCCGCCGGGCCGGGCAGCGTGCTGGGCGCGCTGCTGGACGTGATGGAGGCGTTGCACGCCCCGGACGAGGCGGTGCTCGCCGACGTCGACGCACTCTTCGCGCCGTACCGGACCCGGGACGGCTTCGTCGCGTACCTGACCCGCTGGGTGGCGATGGACCACGTGATCGCCGCGCCCCGGGCCGACGCGCCACTGCCGCTGCCGGTGGGCCGGCTACGGGACCTCGTCGCGCACGGCGCGCTGCTGGCCCGCTGGCGGGGCACCCCGTACGGGATGCGCACCGCGCTGGAACTGGCCACCGGAGTGAGCGGCTTCCTGCTCGAGGAGCCGGCGGACCAGCCGTTCCACGTGGTGGTCCGGGTGCCGCCGGCCGCCGCCGACCAGCTCGCCGTGATCACCCGCATCGTCGAGGCGGAGAAACCGGCCGCGGTCACCGCCGAGATCGTCACCGCCGAGATCGTCATCGCCGTCCCGTCCCCGCCGTCCGTGCCGTCCCCAGAGGAGCCGTCATGACCACCGAATGGGCGGTCGTCGCCGCCGCCGAGCAGTTCACCCTGGACGCCCGCAACAGCGGCGAGCTCACCTTCACCGTCTCCAACCCGGGCACGGCACCGGACACCGTGGTCTTCGACGTGGCGCCCGGCGAGGGCAGCCAGCGCGCCTGGTTCACCGTCGCCGAGCCGCAGCGGGTGGTGCCCGGGCAGGGCTCGGTCTCCTTCCTGGTCCGGCTCACCGTGCCGCCCGGCACCCCGCCCCGGCGCTACGACATGACCGGCTTCGCGTACTCGGCGAACACCGCACCCGAGGAGAGTTCCCGCTCCAGCGGTCGGGTGACCTACGACGTGCGGGCCGCCGTACCGCCGAAGCGCCCGCTGTGGCCATGGCTTGCGGCAGCGGCCGCGCTGGTGCTGGTGGTGGCCGGGGTGGTCGGCTGGCTGGTGACCCGCGGCGGTGACCCGCCGCCTCCGCCGCCCCGGGCACAGGAGGTGACCCTGGAGGCGGAGAGCCTGGTGCCGGACGCGGTGGTCCAGTCGGCGGGCCCGGTGGCGGCGACGGTGGTCGAGCAGAAGAACTGCTGCCTCGTCACCTGGTCGGGCGACGCCCAGCTGTTCTTCCAGGGTCGGACGGTCGGCGACCGGGTGACCGTCACGGTGGACCTGCCGGTCGACGGGACCTGGCGCTTCGCCACCGTGCGCACCACCTCGTTCGACTACGCCAACACCATCTTCCTGGTGGACGGCCGGCAGGTCGGCGACACCTTCTTCGGCTTCAGCCCGACCGTGGTGAAGACCGACTGGATCGACGTCGGCACGCTCACCCTGAGCAAGGGCACCCACCAGGTCACCCTGGTGGCGGTGAGCAAGACGCAGGGCACCGACCGGTACTTCGCCGGTGTCGACCAGCTCCGGTTCAGCCAGCTCATCCAGCCATGAGCGAGCAAATCATCCGACGGAGCGCCCCTCAGGGCGGGTCGGAGCGAAGCGGAGATCGGCCATGAGGGGGCGGCAGAAGGTGCTGCTGGCGGCGCTGGCCGGGCTGCTGGTGGCGCTCTACCTGATCGCGGTCGGCGGGGGCCGGCACGACCGGGGGGACCCGGCCGCCCGGCCGGGCTGGCTGAGCGGGCTGGGCGGCGGCACCGCCACAGTCGACCCGGCCACGGTCACCGTCGCCTGCGCGCCGCCCGCCGCGCCGCCGACCACGTCCCCCGACGGCGCGGTGGTCACCTTCCGCACCGGCTGCCTGCTGCGGGTCGCCGACCCGGGCGGCCTGCGCACCCTGGTGCTGCGCAGCCCGGCGTCGTTCGAGGTGTCGGCGCCCGCGCCGGGGGACGCCGAGGTCACCGTCCGCGACGAGGTGAGCCCGGGTGACGACGGCACGGCGGTGGCGAAGGTGGCCGTCGACCGGGCTACCGAGGTCGCCCTGAGCTGCCCGGGAGGTGGCGGATGCACGGTCACCGTCGCCAGGTCCTGATCGGACGGACGGCCGGGGTCGCGCCAGGGAGGGAGGCACGTCATGGGTGAGCTGCGCAAACCGTTCCTGCTGCTGGCGCTGCTCGCGGTGGCGCTGGTGGTGGGGCTGGAGCTGGGGGCGGCGCTGCTCGCCGGCGGCGGGGACGCGGGCGGCGCGCTGCGGGACAGCGCCGGGCAGTTGGGCGTGGACCTCGGCGACGTCGGGACGGTCACCGAGCCCGCCGGCCGGGGCACCGGCTACCTGGCGCTGATCGACGTGGTGGCGCTCTGGACCACCGGGCTGTTCAGCCTGAGCCTGGTGGTGCCGGACCGGATCCAGGGCCGGCTGCAGGGGGTGGCCACCCTGATCTTCGGGATCGTCCTGCTGATCGTCTCGGTGGTCCTGCTGATCGTGGCCTTCGTCGAGCTGACCGTGATGGTGTCGCTGTTCCTGGCGGCGCCGTTCGGCACGCTGGCGTACCTGGCGGTGTGGGGGTTCTTCCCGGTGGGCGACGCGGCCGTGCTGCTCGGCCTGGTGCTGCTGCTCAAACTGGTCTGGGCCGGCCTGCTGCTGCTCGCCCAACCGCGCTTCCTGCAGAACAAGGGCCTGGTGCTGCTGGCACTGACCACGTTGGTCTGCACGGTGGTGCTGGTGTTCCTGCACCGGCTGGTGCCGGGGATCCTGGTCAGCATCACCGACGACCTCGGCGCGCTGGTCTTCGCCGTGGTGGCGGCGGTCTGGGCGCTGGTCCTGCTGGTCGGCTCCATCCCCGCCATCGTCAAGGCGGTGCGGACCACCGCCACCACCTCCCGACCCGCCGTCCCGTCCCGATGACGCGGGGTTGGGGGGAGGTCGGCGTCCGCCGATCAGGCAAGGGCTTTCCCGACCATCCTGCGGTAACCTCTCGACCGGGTAGGAAAAGGGGTGGTATGGCGACGCTGGCCGACGTCGCCCGCCGGGCGGGCGTCTCCCCCGCGACCGCGTCGCGGGTGATCAACCGCAGCAGCAAGCCGGTCGCGGACGATCTGCGCGAGCGGGTGCTCAGGGCCGTCGCCGAGCTGCGGTACGTCCCGAACGCGCACGCCCAGCTGCTGGCCCGGCCGCAGCGCAGCGTGGTCGGCGTGGTGGTGCACGACGTCTCCGACCCGTACTTCGCCGAGGTGACCCGGGGGCTGCAGCGGGTCGCCACCGAGCAGGGCCGGCTGGTCATCATCTGCAACAGCTACCGCGACCCGGAACGCGAGCTGGAGTACGTCGACCTGCTCCGTGCCCAGCAGGTGGCCGCGATCGTGCTGGCCGGGTCGGGCTACCACGACGAGGGCGTCAACGCGCTGCTCGACGAGCGGCTCACCGCGTACGTGGCCACCGGCGGGCGGGTGGCGCTGGTCGGCCGGCACCGGCACCGGGGGGACGCCGTGCTGCCGGCCAACGAGGAGGGCGCCCGCCTGGTCGGGGCGGAACTGCGCCGGCTCGGCCACCGGGTGGTCGGTGTGATCGCCGGCCCGGACCAGTTGACCACCACCACCGACCGGCTCGCCGGCCTGGCCGCCGGCCTCGACGAGGCGCTCCCCACCAAGCGGATCCGGTACGCCGACTTCACCCGCGACGCCGGGGCGCGGGCCACGGCGGAGCTGCTGGACGCCGTACCGGAGCTGACCGCGGTCGTGGCGCTGAACGACTCGATGGCGGTCGGCGCCCTGTCCGTGCTCCGGGATCGCGGCGTACGCGTGCCGGACGAGGTCTCCGTGGTCGGTTTCGACGACATGCCGATCGCCGCCGACGTGACACCCACCCTGACCACGGTTCGGCTGCCGCTGGCCGAGCTGGGCGCCCGGGCGATGACCCTGGCCCTGGACCCGGACGCCGACGGGGACCGGATCGAGACCCTCCCCGCCGAGCTGGTCCGCCGCGACAGCCTCGGCCCCGCCCCAACCTGACCGGCGGACAGCCTTGCTGGCCAAGGAGCTCGCGTCAGCCAGGGCCGGGAGTTCGACGCCAACTTCTTGATCAACCGGCGTGGGTGTCCGGCGAAGACTCCTGCCGGGCGCGGCGGGCGGCCCGGCGGGACCGGACCACCCGGACCAGCACCAGCAGCACCACCACGGCCAGCACCACCTCGCCGCCCCAGCCGAGCCGCCGCTCCAGCAGCCGGTACGACGCCCCGGCCAGGTAGCCGAGCACGGCCACGGTCGCCGACCAGAGGGCCCCGCCGGCGATGTTCGCCACGGTGAACGTCCGGCGCGGCATGTGGCTCGTCCCGGCCAGTCCCGGCACCAGCGCGCGCAGCGCCGCCGCCCACCGGCCCAGCACCACCGCCAGGGCACCCCGGCGGCGTAACAGGTCCAGCGCCTGTTGCAGCTCGCCGGAGCGGACGAACCGGCGGGGCACCCGGTCCAGCAGCCGCCGGCCGTAGCGGCGGCCGACCAGGTAGCCGACCTGATCGCCGAGGGCCGCCCCGGCGATCGCGGCCACAATCACCGCCCAGAGCGGCAGCCGCCTCTCGTGGGCGAGCACCCCACCGACCAGGACCGCGATCTCCCCCGGCACGAGCAGCCCGAGGAAGGTCGACGCCTCCAGCGCCGGCAGCAGGAAGACCAGCGCCAGAACCAGGGCGGGCGGCAGCGCCACCAGCAGGTTCAGCAGCCGGTCCATCCGCCGATTGTCGCTGCCACCCCGGCCGTACGCACAGTCAACCAGCGTTCCGGCGGCGAGTGCGGGACGTCGGGTGGCCGACGGCGCGACCCCGGTGGCAGCGAAGATCAGTTATAAGTGGACCATGGAGTTCCCCGCGTACCTGGCCACCATGCCGATGCACGCGATCACCGAGATCCACGGCGAGCCGGGCCTGCTGGCGCGGTTCCGGCTGGAGATCCGCGCGTTCGACGACGCCGCGCGGGCGCGGCTGACCGAGGCCCTCGACCTCGCCGCCGAGCTGCACCGCGACGACCGGCGGGTTCGCGAGCCGTACCTCAACCACCTGCTGCGGGTGGCGATCCGGATGATGCACCACTACCAGGTCCGCGACGTGGACGTGATCGTCGCGGGCCTGCTGCACGACGCGGTCGAGGACCACCCGGCGGAGCTGGCGAGCCTGGACCCGCGACAACTCCCGCTCGGCGCGTCCGACACCGCGCAGCGACCTGGAGCCGTCGGGGGCGACGCGACGGCGGCGGCGCTGGCCACGCTCGCCGAACGGTTCGGCCCGCGGGTCGCCCGGCTGGTCGGCGCGGTCACCAACCCGGCGTACGACCCGGGGCGCGACCGGCACGTCCAGTACCGGGAACACGTCGCAGCCAGCCTGGACCGGGAACCCTGGGCCCGGGTGATCAAGGTGTCGGACTTCACCGACAACGGGGTGGGCGTGATCCACACGGTGGGTCCGAAGGTGGCCCGGTCGGCCGCCAAGTACCGGCCCCTGGTGCCGGTGTACCGGGACCTCATCGCCCGGCCGGACACGCCGCTGTCCGCGCCGGTCAAGCGGCACATCTTCGCCCAGCTCGACCTCGCCGAGGAGCGGTTCAGCGCCATCCTCGACCAACCCAACTGACGTCCGCACAGATTCACGGAAAGTGTTCTCATCTCGTACCCGGAGGCCATTCTTTCCCTGAAGTAGGGGCTTGTCCGGCACCGCCCGGCTGGCGCGCCCGTCGGCGGGCGGCATGGGGCGGGCACGGGGGCGCCGTAGGGCGGGCCCGGTCAGTGGGTGTCCGGTGGCTGAGCGGGAGCCCGGTTGGCCATGGCGGTGGCGATCCGGTGCCGGAGCGCGGGCAGCCGGTCCGGGTGGTCGCGCAGCACCACGCGCAGTGGCGCGTGCCCGATGGCGGCGACCCCGCCGAGCACGTCGAGCAGAGCACCGAGCTGCGCGGGTGGCTCCTCGGCCAGCAACTCCCCTGCGTCCCGGACGACAAGCGTCAGCGGACCGGTGTCGAGCCGATCGGCCAGCACGTCGGCGAGCGCGTCCCAGTTGCGTCCGAAGTAGTCGGGTAGGGGCAAGGCCGTGGCCAGCGCGTCGAAGAGGCCGGCCCGGGTGCGGGCGACCGCGCCGGCAAGGACGACCCCGGCAGGCTCGACGTCCGGCCCGGCAGGCTCGGCGTCCGGCCCGGCGTCGAACGTGAGCCAGGCCGGCGGGTGCGCCGCCGCTGACGCCATCCGCATCTCCTTCGCGGTCGCGTGGGTCGGGCCGGCGGACGGCCCGACCCGCGACACCCTGATCAGAGCCGGTAGAAGTTCGCGTAGTGGTCGGGCGAGAACCAGGTCACGCCGGTGCTCTTGTTGACCACGATCCGGTACGCGTCCCGCGCGGCGCCGCAGGCGCGCGGGTGGACGTCGAATTCGTAGTAGGTGGCGTTGGCGGGAAGCTGGCCCTCACGGTTGTAGAACTGGCCACCGGCGAAGTTGCACTGGCCGCCGCTCCAGGAGTACCAGCCCCGGCTGGTCGGGAAGCCCTTGCCGGACCAGCCGGAGCGCGCGGTGCGGGCGTCCGCGCAGCGAGTCATCGTGCAGGAGCTGTAGACGGCCGCCTGAGCGGGGTCGGCGAGGGTGGGCGACACCACCGACGGGCCGACGAGCGCGGTGGCGACCATGGCCGTGAGCAGCGCGAACGCGCCGAAGATACGACGTACGCGAGCAGCGGGGGAAGGCAGTGGGGCCGCGAGCGTGGTCAAGGGATCCTCCCTGTCCTGGGGCGACTTGACATCGATCAGCTCCGATCGGGCCCCAGTCTGGCGGTGATCCGCTCCGGCGTACAGCCCCCGCACGGAAACCGTTTCCACCGTGCCGGTGAACGATTGATGATCGACCACGGGCCAGACACTCGCGACGGGTGGCCCGGCGCCGTCAGGCCAGGGCGCGGGGCGGACGGCCGGTCCAGGCCCACAGCTCCAGAGACTGCCGGTCCACCAGGTTGATCCCGAGCCGGCGAGCAAGGTGGACGCCGTCCCCGTTGGTGAAGTACCCGTTGGTCACGATCATGCAGAGTTCGCCGCCGTGGATCTCCCGGCAGGTGCCGGCAAACCGCTGGATCGCCGCGCTTCCCACCCGGTTGCCGGCGCTCTGCCGCTTGCACTGCGCCACCACCCGCCGGCCGTCCGGGGCGACTGCCGTGACGTCCGCGCCCCGGTCGCCCGACCCGCCGCAGACGCGTACCTGGCGGAAACCCGAGCCGGCGAGTAGGCGGGCGAACCACTGCTCGAACGCCGCGCCGCTCATCACGTCGGTCACCGCGATCAGCCGGTCCCGCTCCGCCTGCTCCGCTCGCTGGCGGCCGCGCTCCCGCACCGTCAGCGCCAGCACCGCCGCGACCGCCATCAGGACGAGGGCGACCACGAACGCCGACCAGTACGGGTGCCGCCCGACGAAGTCGACAATCAGGACCACCAGCGCCACCGCCCCCAGGACGGCGAGCCCGACCCCCAGGTTGACGCCCGACGATCGGGACCCTCGACGCCGACGAGCAGTCGACGCCGATCCGGCACGGCGGCGCTTCCGGTAGTGCGCCCGGACCCGGGCGCCGTCCCTTCTGGTGTGCGACTTGACGTAGGGCATGGGCACCTCCGGCGGCGGGAGGACCAGTCTCCCGCCCGGGTCCGACACTCAACGGCACCGCCGTCGATACTGTCAGCTACCCGTCAGTTCGCCAGCTGACCGTCAAGGTTTGCGCATCCAGGCCTTCGGGTCGGTGACGACGAAAGGGTTGCCGGGCATGACGAGCAGTCGAACACGAACCAGTCACCGGAGGCAGCGTTAAGCTGATTCGCGAACCCCAGAAGCAAGGAGCGGGTTAGGCAGCCTTGAAAACGGTGTCCAGGTGCCACTCGAGGAATTCGGCATTGGGCCTGTCACGCCGCCGCTCCGGCACTGCGATGGTGGTGCCGGCCATGGCGTAGAACTGGTCACCGTTGCCAAATTCGCTACGCAGCCGAGGGCTGACCAGCAACCGGTGCTTCGGATCTACGCCGAGGTACCCCCGGTCGAAGAGGATATGGACGTCTGACTTGAGCAGCAGTCCATTGTCGACGCGGTGCTCTCCACCGTTAGGGAGTGGCCGGATGTGAGCTGCCTGCAGCACCGGCTGAACCTTGTTTCCAGTGATCGCGCAGCGCCGCCCATAGACACCAAGGACCACCGCCTTAAACGACTGCTGGCCGAGACGCTGCGGCACGAGCCGGGAATCACCGTACACCGGTCCGTGTCGATGCCAGGGCTCGCTAAGATCCAGTTCCACAGTCACACCACCTAGGAGGCGGTGCAGCAGAGGCTCGAAATACCCGGCCACGGACCGATCAGCAAGATCATACGTTTTCCCCTGCACCACATTAGACGCGAACCCCGGAGGCGGGTCGGCCGTCGAATCATCGGGGAAATAGACAGTATCCCGAACGAAGATGCAGCCGATGATCGGGTCTTCGTCGAGTCCGATCGGCTGCTTTCGGTACCGGCCGACGCTGCGGCGCATCTCATCGAGGCTCGCGACGCCGTTGGCCACACCGAATAGCTCCCACGCCTCGGAAATCCTCAACTGAGTGAAGCCGCTGAAGAAGCCTCCGCCGACTATTCGGTTGAGCGGGTAGTGCGCCTTGAAGAAGAAGGGCTCACCGGGCGTGAGAGCACGGAAGCTCCCGCCGGAGGGCCGCCAGAAGTTGACCTCTGTCAGGCCGGGACGCGCGGCCAGAAACCGATACCACTTCTCGTCCGTCACGCCGACGAAGGTCTTCACACCGGTAAGGGTGCACCTGATTTGATCTCGTCGCCACCCCCTGATCGGCCGCCACCCCGGAAGGCGCAAGTTTCAGGGCTCGCGCATCCAGAGCCTGGGGTCGTTGACGAAGATGCCTTTGCCTTGGTGGCGCCAGATAACTCGCAGCGCTTCGAGCCGCACGTATACCTGCTTGACGGTTGACGGGCTGACCTCGTGCATCGCGGCGAGCTGCGCGATCGAGGGCAGCTTGTCTCCCGGCTTGAGCTTGTTGGCTCTGATGTCGGCGACGATTTCGTCGGCGATGCGGATGTAGTCGGCGGTGATCGGCATGACTCCCCCTGCGTGGCATGCCAATTCGATCACGCAACGACACCTCACAACAACTCATCGTTTGACTCAGACGACTGGGACAGCTAAGTTGAGAACCGCCTCTCCCCTTGCGTGGCAACAAGGAGCAGAGGCATCCCCCTGGTCGGGGCGGGTGCGCGTGCCCGTCCCGACCCATCGGACTGCTCCGCTGTCGTACCGCTGATCAGAGCTGCGGCGGCGGAGCCGGGCGGGCCGCCCGCGGCCGGCGTGCGGACGGCCCACCCTTCCAGACCCACCGCACTGACCTCCGCGCTCCCGCGTGTTCTGGAAAGGACTGACGTGGCCCAGGTGTATCGAGGTGGCCAGCTCTACGGGACCGGCCAGCCGGCCCGGTTGACCCCGCACGAGGTGCGGACCCACACGTTCGACCCGCGTCGCCGTGGCGCCGACCCCGATCAGGTACGTGAGTTCCAGGCCCAGCTCGCCGACGAGCTGACCGACCTGCACGGGCAGATCCGCCGGCTGAGCGAGGAGAACGACCGGCTCAAGCGGGCGCTGCGCGACTGGCAGACCATGCACGCCCGGGAGTGCCGGCCCAACGAGGGCCACTGGTAGCGGTGCGGCCAGAACCTGGCGACCTGCTGCGGATCGACGGCCGCGCCTCGGTGCAGTTCGCCGGCGGCTGCGCCCTGACCTTCCGCGTCGTGTCGGTCTGCGACCGCCCGACGTACGCCGGCTGGGTCTGGCTGACCGGCTACGTCATCAACCGGCGCGGCAACGCGACCGCCAAGCGGGAGATCTACGTCCAACTCGCCGGCCTCCGCCGCGCCACCGCACCCCTCGACGGCAGTCCGGCACCCCGGTGCATCCGCTTCCCGAACAGATTGCCCCGTTGTCCCTGTTCACCGGCACAAGCCAGGTGATCTGTCGCGCCGCCACTCACCGACGCGCCACGAGGGCGCGGATATCAACGGCGCTGGCACCACGACGAAGAAGGCGACGGTGAACGCCGCCCTTGGGGCCGTGGTCAAGCGGGAAAGCGCCGCGAGTTCGGCGGCTTCGAGTGGCTGGCCATGCCCGACGAGATCTGGGATCGGAGCCGGAGGACGACGCACCCTTGCCCGTCACAGCGGGCCGCTTCACGCTCGGCGCCGCGCGGCTGCCGGGGCCGGCGTCTCCGGGTTGTTAGCGTGGGCCGGCAGAGCGGCGCGACACCCCTCGACCGACCGCCGGACGGTGGCACGTGCTCAGGAGGGGTGAGATGACCGACGCGTCGGGCGGGAAGGCGCCCTCGCCGGACCGGCGGCCACCGTGGATCGACCGGGGTCGAGACTGGGCCGGGTGGGCCGGCCCCCGGCTGAAGGCGGGCGTGCGTACCACGTGGGCGCGGCTGCTTCCGGCGCTGCAGAGGTTGTGGGCGGCGGCGGACGGGGACGTGCCGTCTCCCTCTTCCGATGAGACGCACGAGCACCGGGAGCTGTCCTACCCGATCGTCGTCGCGGCCAAGGGGCACGTGTTCACGTTCACCGTCCGGGCCGTGCTCACCTGGTCGATCACGGGCGAGCGGCCCGAGGTGCCGATCTGGTACGTGCGCCATTTCACGCCCAAGGTGATTCAGCAGTTGCGGCGTGCGGCCGCGGACTGCGCGCGCGACTTCGCCCCGCACCGGGCGGGGGACCTCGAGGCGGCCCTGCAGAAGGCCCTGACCGGGCAGGATCCGAAGCTGTGGCGCTACACGCGCGGCCGTGTGACGGTCCAGTGCCGGCCGGAGGTGTGGTGGGTTCGCCACGACGACCGGGTCCTGCAGACGCTGCGGCCGCACTGGGACCGCATGATCGAACTGGAGTGCGAGTACGAGCTTTACCTGGCTCGGGCCCGGTACGCCGAGGACCTGAACCGGCGGTGGATGACGATCCTCGACGAAATGCTCGACGATCCCCCAGGCGGCGAGGAGGCGGAGGCGATCAACGAGGAGTTGTCCCGGGCGCGCCGGCACATGGCCGCGGAGCAGCGGGCTGCCGCCCAGTGGAGCGCGGAACTCCTGCGGGACCGGCGGAACTTCGACCAGATCTTCGAGCCGTTCACTGCCATCCCCATCGTCCCGCAGCAGGCAGCCGGCCCCGATCGAGACCCCTCGGGCGACGCACCGAAGGCGACGTCCGGCGACGCCACCGCGAAGGCGACATCGACCGAGGCCGCCTCGAAGGCGACGTCAAGCGAGGGGACCGATCCGAAGGCAACGCCCGCCGAGGGGACGACGCCGGAACGAGGTCAGGACGGGCGGCGCTGACGTCGCGCCGCTCCGGTCCGCGCTGTCGGGCTCGCCTGCCGGTTGCGCAGGAACGCGCCCAGTCCCTGCCCGTCCTCGTTGGCCAGGAACGCGCCACGGGCGTTGAGCAGGGTCTCGTCGGCGTGCGCCAGGCAGCCCCACACGGTGTCGCCCCACGAGTCGGCGAGCTTCACCTCGGCCGGCTCCGGGCACGCCTCGCCGCGTGGGCCGCCGATCTGGCAGCGGGCCGGCGCGCCGCCGTGCTGTCGGACCCGCTCGGCGGCCTCGCGGATCAGCGAGAACCGGACCTCTTTGTCGGCCTCCGGGCTGCGGGCCTGCTCGGGGACCGCCCGCCGCTGCCCGAACAGGACCACGTTGCCGTCCGGGTCGGTGGTGCGGCACTCACCGCCGGGGGCGTGCTCCGGATACCCGGACCGCTCGACGGCGTACCCGGCGGCGGTCAGCCGGTCGATCGTGGCGGTGAGGTCGTCGACGTAGAGGTAGATGAGCAGGGGCAACTCGACGGTGACCAGGCGGGGCGTGATCGCGGCCAGCAGCAGGGTCAGCTCCCCGCACTGCAGATAGGACCAGCGGGACTCACCGTCGCCCCCGGTGCGCAGCTCGGCGTAGCCGAAGACCTCGTAGAACCGTCGCGCGGCATCGGCGTCCGCGACGTACAGCACCGGCACCTGGGCCTGCACTCCGTTGGGCACCGCACCACTGTACTCGTAGTGGAAGTCTAAATCACGTTTTTGACATCGGGTTTTCCTGCCGAAGCAGCGCCGCGTGGGACCGTCAGGCGTCGTGCCACATGGGGACCGCGCGGCGCAGGGTGAGTGCCACGATGTCCGGGGCCCGAAGCACCCTGGCGAGCCGGTACGCCACGCCGAGCGCCAGCGGCCCGAACATCGGATGCCCGATCAGCCGATGACAGGCATGCAGGCCGATCTCGGCGAACTCCCGGCGGGTCAGCACCGGGCGGTTGCCGCGCCCGCGCTCGGCGCTGACCGCGACACGGATCCGCCGCAAGGTCTCGGCCCGCTCGTCGGTGACCCGGCGTAGCACCGCCGCCGACCACCGCCAGGTCTCGACGAGCGGGAGCAGGTCCGACCCGGCGGGCAGCAGGTCGGCGAAGTACAGGTCGTACCGGCAGATCGCCACCGCCTCGGTCGGCTGCCCCTCGGCGAGGGTCAGCCCGGCCAGCAGCCCGGCGGCCAGGGGCGCGGACCACTCGGCGTCAAGTCCGGCGGACCGCACGGCGTCGACCAGCCGTTCGCACGCGTCCCGCGCCGCCACGTCGCCGGCGGCGTACCGCAGCACCGCCTGGAGTTCCGCGGTGGCCGGCTCGGGCCGCCCGCTCCGCTCCTCCCGCGCGGCCAGTTCGTCGGCGGCGGCGAGCAGTTCCCGCACCGGGGCGTCTCGGCCGACCAGCTCGGCGATCACCCGCCGCTGCTCCTCAACCGGGGTACGGGCCGCCCCGGTGGCCGGCGGCGCCGGGAGCTGGGCGAGCAGGTCGGCCAGGCCGCTCCAGTGCCCGGCCGCCGCGCCGACCAGGACCGCCCGGCGCAGGGCCACCCCGGTGCGATCGTCGTCGAGCCCGATGTTGGCCGCCCGGGTGTCGGCGACGCCGGCCAGCGTCTGGAACGCTTCCGGCCAGTAGCCGGCCCCGGCGAGTTCGACGGCGAAGTCCTCACGCAGCCGGCTGCCGCGCCGGCCGGCCACCGATCCGGCGGCCAGCCGGGCCTGCAGCCGGCCGTGCCGGAACCGGTAGGCACCCGCGCCGTGCCGGAGCAGACCGACCGCGTCGGCGTGATCGAGGAAGGCCAGCAGGTGGTACGGGAGCCGGTTGCGCGCGGCGAGCACGAACCGGGCCACGCCGAAGCGGAACCAGGCGCTGCCGCCCCGCCGGTACAGCCACCAGCCGAGGCCCAGGCCGAGCCCGGCGTACCCCTGTGCCACCGGCGGCGGGAAGTCGGACAGGCCGGCCAGCCACAGGGCGGCGAGGCCGAGGAACCACAGCGCCACGGCCCGGACGGCGGTCAGCGGCAGCGCCGCGATCGTCGCCGCGCGATCCGCCCGCAGCGTCCCCGCGGGACTCAGCGCGCTCAACTCCGCAGCTGGGACGGACAGGTCGACGCGCAGCGCGGAGCGGACGACGGTGAATCCGCACCAGCCGACCCCCACGGCCAGGGCGCACTGGGTGGGCACCGACCAGTGCGTCACGGCGGGCACGGCGCCGAGCAGCGTGCCGAGCCGTGGCGGCGGCCCGATCGCCACGAACAGCGGCCAGGTCAGGGCGCCCCAGAAGGCACCGCCGACCAGTCCGGCCACCAGTCCCTCGAGGAGGGCCCGGAATCCGCCGGTGAAGACCGGCCGTACCGGCGGCACGCCGTGGTGCGGGTCGTCGCGGAGCGCCGACCGGACGGCCGCCGCCAGGGCCGCCAGGACCACCAGCAGGGACGGCCGGGCGGTGACGCCGTGCAGCAGCTCCCGGACCTGGGCGTGACCGGTCACGGCGACGAGGGCGCCGAGCGCCTCCCCGACCGGCGACAGGGCGATCCACGCCGCAACAGCGGCCCGCAGACCGTCGAAGGCGACCCAGAACGGACGCGGGAGCGCGACGGGGAGCTGCCACCAGCGGAACTCGCGACTGTCCAGGGACTCCAGGTGGCTGGCCAGCTGGGCGAGGTAGCGGCGGGACCGGTCCGGTTCCCAGCGGCGCAGGCCCTGCCCGCCCCGCCGCGACCGTAGGGCCGCGTCGACCGCGCGGGACAGCACCTCGTCCTCCACCGAACGCCGGCCGCGCTCGGCGGCCAGCGGGAGCAGTTCGCGCGGGTCCGTGCCGGGCTGGTCGAACGCGGTCCGGGCCAGGGCCACCAGCAGCGGGGTGGACAGCGCCGCGGCCAGCTCGGGGTCGGCGTCGAGCCGGTCGGCCACCGTGGACCAGTTGCCCACCTGGTGCAGCGGCGCGGCGTCCCGCAGGTACCGGCCGACCTGCGCGGCGGTCAGCGGCGCGAGGGTCACCACGGCGGTCGCCCGCAGCCGCTCGCCCTGGATCAGGTACGTCTCGTAGACGGCGGAGCGGCAGGTCAGCACGAACCGTTGGGTCGGCAGCTCGTTGAGCTCCTCCAGACAGGCGCTGAGCCGGTCCTCGGGCAGCTCGTCCAGGCCGTCCAGCACCGGCACCACCAGGTCGGCCAGCAGCAGGTCACGCACCACCGCCTCACGGCGCGGATGGCCGCCGGCGAGGTACGGGTACCGCCGGGTGATCCGGTCGGCCAGCCAGTCGTGGAACCCCTCGGCGCCCGGGTCCCAGGAGTCCACTGGCAGCAGCACCGGGATCGGCGCCTCCGGGTCGCGCCGGGTGGCGAACTGCCGGACCAGCCGCAGCGCGATGATCGATTTGCCGGATCCGGGTGGTCCCAGCACCAGCAGGCGCCCTGAGGGCACCGAGCGGTAGCACTCCCACAGCGCTCCGTCCCGCCCGGCGAGGTCGACGGGTCCGGCGTCGGCGGACCGGCCGATCGAGCGCCAGGACGGCATGAGCCGCTCCGGGGCGTTGTGCCAGGCCACCGGCAACGGGTACGGCTCGTCGACCGCGCGCAACAGCGTCTGCTCGGTGGGCTCCCGCCGGATCAGCTCGGCGAGCTCGTCGGCGGCGGCCCGCCGGTGCACCCAGGCCGTCGGCGGGGCGGCCTCCCGCCCGGCGAAGAGCTGGTCCACCACCACGTAGACCGCGATGACCCCGGCGACCACACCCCAGAGCCAGTTGACCTTCTCGAAGTCGTACCGGAGCCAGACCCAGGCAGTGCCGCCGGCGCCCAGCAGGGTCACGACGGTGACGAGACTCCATTTCCACACGCCGCGCCGCACCGGACGATTCTGCGGGGCCGAGGAATCCCGCGCAGCCCCACCCTCCTGTCCGGACGGCGGACCGGCTGCGGGGCGCCGGGGGCGCTCACGGAAGCAGCAGGTCGCGGACCCGTCGCAGGTGGGCCTGCTCGGCGTGGTTGTCGGTCCGCGCGATCGCCGCGTCGTACGCCGCGGCCGCCTCCCCCGCGCGGCCGAGCCGGCGCAGCAGGTCGGCACGGACCGCGTGGAAGACGTGGTAGCCGGCCAGGTCCAGGCCGTCCACCTGGGCCAGCGCGGCGGCCGGCCCGGCCACCTCGGCCAGCGCGACCGCCCGGTTCAGCGCCACCACCGGCCCGGGAGCGTGCCGCATGAGCTGGTCGTACAGGGCGAGGATCTGGGCCCAGTCGGTGTCGGCCGCCGTCGGGGCGTCGCTGTGCACGGCGTTGATCGCCGCCTGGATCTGGTACGGGCCGGGCCGGTCCCGCCGCAGGCAGCGCCGGACCAGGCCCTGCCCCTCGGCGATCAGTGCGCGGTCCCACCGGCCGCGGTCCTGCTCGTCCAGCGGCACCAGAACGCCGCCGGGGGTGGTACGAGCTGCCCGCCGCGCCTCGGTGAGCAGCAGCAACGCCAGCAGTCCGAGCACCTCCGGCTCGTCGGGCATCAGCTCGCCGAGCAGCCGGCCCAGCCGGATCGCCTCGGCGCAGAGCTCGTCGCGGACAAGCTGGTCCCCCGAGCTGGCCGTATGCCCCTCGTTGAAGATCAGGTAGACGACGGCCAGCACGGCTCGCAGCCGGTCCGGCAGGTCCGCGTCGCGCGGCACCCGGTACGGGATCCGGGCGTCCCGGATCTTGGCCTTGGCCCGGACCAGGCGTTGCGCCATGGTCGGCTCCGGCACCAGGAAGGCCCGGGCGATCTCGGCGGTGCTCAGCCCGCCGAGCAGCCGCAGGGTCAGCGCGACCCGGGCGGCGGCGGCCAGCGCCGGATGGCAGCAGGTGAAGATCAGGCGGAGCCGGTCGTCCCGCACGGGTCCCTCCTCGGCCGGCGCGTCGTGGGCGTACAACAGGGCGGCCTGCGCCTGCCGGTCGGCGCGGGACGCCTCGCGGCGCAGCCGGTCGATGGCCCGGTTCCGGGCGGTGGTGATGATCCAGCCGGCCGGGCTGGGCGGCGGCCCCGCGGCGGCCCACCGGTCGACCGCCGTGGCGAAGGCGTCCTGGACCGCCTCCTCGGCGAGGTCGATGTCGCCGAGGAGGCGGACCAGCACGGCGACCGCGCGCCCGTACTCCGCGCGGAAGAGCCGTTCGACGTCGGTCGGGTCGGGCACCCCTCAGACCTCGCCCTGGAACGGGCGCACCTCGATCGGCAGCGTGGTCGCCAGGGCGTACCGGCGGCCCCACTCCAGCGCCGCGTCGAGGTCGGGGGCGGTGATGATGGTGAAGCCGCCCAGGTACTCCTTGCCCTCCACGTACGGCCCGTCGGTGATCAGCACCTCGTCACCCCGCGGGTGCAGCACGGTGGCGGTCTCCGGGGCGTGCAGGCCGTTGCCGAAGACCCAGGACCCGGCCTCGACGAGCTCGTCGTGGATGGCGTCGATCTTGCGCATCACGTCGGCCAGGAACTCGGGGTCCGGCAGCCCCTCGCCGGCCGGCTGGTACATGCTGATCAGGTACTGCTTCATGCGCTTCTCCTCGCCCGTCCGGGCCGGCCCGCCGCCGGCCCCTTCACCCTCCATACGAACGGCCGGCGCCGGGATCGACACGCCGGCCGAAGCGTTCTACGCGCCTGGTGTGTGCGGGGGCTGCCCGAAAATCATTAAGATGATCTTCCATGTATCTATTGAAATTTGTCTCCATCCTGTGACGTAATACTGACAGTTCCTTTCACCAACTCCCGCCGCCGCGAGCGGCAGACCCCCCGGGAGGGAAAGATGAACCGTCCCCTGCGATCGGCGCTACGTACGGCCGCCACGGCCGTGCTCGCCACCGTCACCCTGGCCGCCTCGGCCCTCCTCGGCGCGACTCCCGCCAGCGCCGCGCCGGCCGGCCTGCCCGGCATGGACGTCTCCAGCTGGCAGGGCAACGTGAACTGGTCCGCCGCCTGGAACAACGGCGCCCGCTTCGCGTACGTGAAGGCGACCGAGGGCACCGGCTACACCAACCCGTACTTCGCCCAGCAGTACAACGGCTCGTACAACGTCGGCATGATCCGGGGCTCGTACCACTTCGCCCGGCCGGACGTCTCCAGCGGCGCCACCCAGGCCAACTACTTCGTCGACCACGGCGGCGGCTGGTCCAAGGACGGCAAGACCCTGCCGGGTGCCCTGGACATCGAGTACAACCCGTACGGTGCCACCTGCTACGGGCTGAGCCAGGCCTCGATGCGCAGCTGGATCGCCTCGTTCGTCAACCAGTACTACGCCCGCACGGGCCGGTGGGCCACCATCTACACCACCACCGACTGGTGGACCACCTGCACCGGCAACACCTCGCAGTTCGCCGCGAACAACCCGCTCTGGATCGCGCGCTACTCCAGCAGCGTCGGCACCCTGCCGGCCGGCTGGGGGACGTACTCCTTCTGGCAGTGGGCCGACTCCGGCGTCTTCCCTGGTGACCAGAACGTCTGGAACGGCACCCTGGACCGGCTCAAGGTGCTGGCCTGCAACGGACCCTGCTGATCCCGCTCCGGTGGCGGGCGACCCTCTCGACCACTGCGGCGCGGCGTGTCTGACGCCACGCCGGGCCCCGGGAGCAGCCGCCCGCCACCGGCGTCCGTACTCCTGAGGAGGCCCCGATGTCCGTCCCCGTCCCCCGGCGGGCCGTGCTGCGCGGCGCGGTCCTGCTCGGCGCCGCGGCCGGCGCCACGGCGTTCACCCAGTTCGGCGACGACCGCGACGCGCGGGCCGTCGCCACCCGGGTCGACCAGCCGGATATCGCCAACTGCGCGACCTGGGGCGCCCGCCCGCCCTCGACCAACGTCAGCGTCGTGCAGAGCCGCCCCAACAAGATCATTATCCATCACACGGCGTTCCCGAACACCACCGACTACAGCCTGGCGCAGGCCTACCGAAACTCGCGCGACATTCAGAACCTGCACATGGACACCAACGGCTGGCTCGACTCCGGGCAGCACTTCACCAACAGCCGCGGCGGCTACCTGACCGAGGGCCGGCACGGCAGCCTGTACGCGTTGCTGCACGGTCAGACCATGGTCCAGGGCGCGCACTGCGTCGGGCAGAACAGCCAGGCCATCGGCATCGAGAACGACGGCATCTACCTCGACGTGCAGCCACCGAAGGCACTCTGGGACAGCCTGGTGTGGTTCTGCGCCTTCACCTGCCAGCAGTACGGCATCCCGTCCAGCGAGCTCTACGGGCACAAGGACTTCAACAACACTCAATGTCCTGGCCTGCTGCACGACCGGCTGCCCGAGCTGCGCAGCGCGGTGGCCGCCCGGCTCGGCGGCTGACGGCCCGTCGCGGGGCGCCTCACCGGGGTGCCCCGCGACCGCCAGATCCTCTTCAGCCGCAGCCCTGTCGGGGCCGAAGCCTGACGACTCACGAGCCAGGCGGGTAACGTGCTGCGGCGTGACCGTCACACCGTACTCACACTGCTCGTACTGCGGTGCCGCCTATCCGGCCAAGGCCGGCTGGCCGCGGGTCTGCGCGGCCTGCGGCGGGACGGTGTGGCGTAACCCGCTGCCGGTCGCGGTGGCGGTGCTGCCGGTCCGGACGCCGGCCGGGCTCGGCGTGGTGGCGGTCCGCCGGGACATAGAACCGGCCGCCGGGCAGCTCGCCCTGCCCGGCGGCTTCATCGAGTACGGCGAGGAGTGGTCGGAGGCGCTGGTCCGGGAGCTGCGCGAGGAGACCGGCCTGCTGGCCGACGCCGAGCAGGCGCGGCTGTTCGCGGTGCACGGGGCGCCGGCGGGCGGCACCATGATGGTCTTCGGCGTACTGCCCGAGCGGGCGGTCGGCGACCTGCCGCCGTCGGCACCGACCGAGGAGGCCACCGAGTGGCTGGTCCTCACCGAGCCCGTCGAGCTGGCCTTCTCCACGCATACCCGGGTGCTGGCCGACTTCCTCGCCGAACGGTGGGCGGCCTGACCCTCGTCTTCGAGGGCATCGTCCGCCACCTGGTCACCGCGATCTGACCTAGTTGTCGCCCGTCGGCGGGCCGTGGCGACAGCTTCACGGTCAACGCGGTGCGGGCGCGTCAGGCGGTGAGGTAGGCGGCGGGCACGACGTCGGTGAGCCAGACGCCGTTGGCGCTGCGGTAGAAGAGGTAGCCGTTGCCGGCCATGGCGGCCGCGTCCACGGTCAGCACCACCACCGCGCCACCCCGGCGCGCCCCGACCCGGCGGGCGGTCGCCCCGTCCGGCGACAGGTGTACGTGGTGCCGGCGGCCTCGGCGCAGCCCCTCGACCCGGATCGCCGACAGGACGCTCTCGCTCGTGCCGTGGTAGAGCCGGTCCGGCGGCGGGGCCGGCGTCAGGCCCAGGTCCACCGGGACGGAATGGCCCTGGCTGGCCCGGATCCGGTCGACACCGTCGGGTCCACGCTCGACGGCGAAGCGCTGCTTGTCGTTGCCGGCGACCACGGCGTCGAGTTCGCCGCGGCTGATCCGCAGCGCGGCGAGCAGGTCGGCGACGGGCACCCAACCGGCCCGGTCGAGCGCCAGGCCGAACCGGTCCGGGCGGTGCCGCAGCGCGAGCGACATCCGTTTGCTCACCCGGACCAGATCACGATGATCCACACCGTCAGTGTGGCGCACGCCGGCGTACCGGTCGACGGATATCAGCCGCCGGCGGCCGGCGGTCAGGCGGCGGCGCGATCCGCGAGGGGGCGGCGCCGGCGGGCCGGGTCGGTGAGGACGGGCGACGACCAGGCGCCGTCCGGCTGGTAGAGGTTGGTGCCGGGCGGGACGATCTCGTCGATCCGGTCGAGCATCGCGTCGTCGAGGGTGAGCGACGCGCCCTTGAGTAGCCCGTCGAGCTGCTCCATGGTGCGCGGTCCGATGATCGCCGAGGTGACCCCGGGGTGCGCGACGGCGAACGCGACGGCCAGCTCGGGCAGGGTGCAGCCGACCTCGTCGGCGAGCGCGACGAGTTGCTCGACGGCGGCGTACTTGGCCGCGTTGCCGGGCAGCGCCGGGTCGAAGCGGGCCGGGGTGAGCGCCGGCCGGCCGGCGGTGAGGTCCACAGTGCGGCCCTGCCGGTAGCGGCCGGACAGAAAACCGGAGGCCAGCGGGCTCCAGACCAGCACGCCCATGCCGTACCGCTGGCAGACCGGGAGCACCGCGGTCTCGATTCCACGGGCCAGGATCGAGTACGGCGGCTGCTCGGTGCGGAAGCGGCCGAGCGCCCGCCGCTCGGCGACGTGGTGCGCCTCCACGATCTCCTCGGCCGGGAAGGTCGAGCAGCCGAAGGCACGGACCTTGCCGGCCCGGACCAGGTCGGTGAGCACCCCGAGGGTCTCCTCCACGTCGGTGGTGTGGTCGGGCCGGTGCACCTGGTAGAGGTCGATCCACTCGGTGCCCAGCCGGCGCAGGCTCTCCTCCACCTCCCGGACGATCCAGCGCCGGGAGTTGCCTCCCCGGTTGGGTCCCTCCCCCATCGGGAAGTGCACCTTGGTCGCCAGGACCACGTCGTCCCGCCGGCCGCGCAGCGCCTTGCCGACGATAACCTCGGACTCGCCGGCGGAGTACATGTCGGCGGTGTCCACGAAGTTCACGCCCTGGTCGAGGGCGGCATGGACGATGCGCACGCAGTCGTCGTGGTCGGGGTTGCCGACCGCGCCGAACATCATGGTGCCGAGACAGTGGGTGCTGACCTGGATGCCGGTGCCGCCGAGAACGCGGTAGCGCACAGGGTTGTTCCTTCCTGAGGGGGTACGCCGCGTTGACCGGGCGGCGGCCGGTCCGGCAACCCTAGGAGTTCGAGTGCACTCGAGGTCAACTGGTCAGCCCGGACCCTCCCCCGCCCCGGCCAGGTAGCCGGCGGCCTGGAGTTCGAACAGCTCCCGATAGGGCCCGTCCTGCGCCATCAGCTCGTCGTGGTTGCCCTGCTGGATGAGGCGGCCGTGGTCCAGCACGAAGATCCGGTCGGCGTGCCGGACGTTGGCCAGCCGGTGGGTGATCAGGACCACGGCGCGGTCGGGGTGCCGCCGCAGGTGCTGGAAGAGGGCGTGTTCGGCCCGGGCGTCCAGGGCCGCCGAGGGTTCGTCGCAGATCAGCAGCCGGGCGTCCCGGTAGAGGCCGCGGGCGGCCACCAGCCGCTGCCACTGGCCGCCGGAGAGGTCCTGGCCGTTCTTGAACTGCCGGTCGAGCAGCGTGTCGTACCCGAACGGCAGCCCGGTGATCATGTCGTGGGCGGCCGCGCCGCGGGCGGCGTCCTCGACGGTCGGGCCGGCGGGCCCGGCGGCCCGGTCGTGCCGGCCGATCCGGATGTTCTGCCGGGCGGTGAACGGGAACTTCCGCCAGTCCTGGCTCATCACCGCCACCTGGCCGGCAGTCTGCCGCGGATCCAGCTCGGCGAGGTCCACCCCGTTCCAGCGGATCATCCCCTCGGTGGGCCGGTAGAGGCCGGCGATGAGCTTGGCGAGGGTGGTCTTGCCGGACCCGTTCTCGCCCACCAGGGCGATCACCTCCCCCCGCCGGATGGTGAGGCTGACGCCGTCCACGGCCGGGACATTGGTGTCCGGGTAGCACATCGTGACCTGGTCGAGCTCGATGTGTTCGACGGCGTCGACGCCCCGGTCGCCGCCGGCCGGCACCCGCTGCCCGGCGCGGTCGACGAAGTTTCGGTAGTCCTGGTAGTAGAGCGCGTCCTCGTAGAGCGAGTTGGTGGCGAACACGGCGGTCCGCAGCCCGGCCCGGGCGGACTGCACCGCCAGCAGGGCGGTCGCGGCGGCCGCGAGGGCCACCACGCCGGTCAGCAGCAAGCCGCCGAGGACCGCGTAGAGGGCGAACGCGGCGACCCCGGTGATCGACAGGCCGACCGCGCGGGTGGCGGTCAGCGCGCGGGCCAGCCGCAGCTCGGCGCGGGTCTCCAGACCGATCACCCGGCGATACTCGGCGAGCAGGAAGTCCCGCATCTGGTACGCCCGGATCTCCGCGGCGGTGTGCCGGTCGGCCATCAGCTCGGCGAGCATCCACATCCGACGGCGCCGGGTGATCCGGCCCAGCCAGTCGAGGTGCCGGCGGCGGGCCATCTTCACCGCGGTCACCGCCTCCGGCGCGGCGGCGAGCAGCAGGCACGGCAGCAGCACCGGCTGGATCACGGTGACCGCGGCGGCGGTGGCCAGCACCCCCACCAGCCCGGTGACCAGGTTGACCGTGTCGTCGACGATCGACGCGGCCTCGGCCATGCCCCTGTCCCGGGCGCGGTCCATCTCCTCGGCGAAGCCGGCGTCGTCGAAGGCGGCCAGCTCGACCGCCGTGGTGGTCTCGAAGAGCCGCAGCTCCACCTGGTAGTTGATCTGCGGGATGAGCCGGGCCTGCGCCCAGCCGGCGGCGATGGTGAGCGCGCCACGTGCGGTGACCGCCAGCGCGGCGAGGAGCAGGGCCGGCAGGGCGGCGCGGATCCGGTCGGGTGTCGGACCGGCGGCGAAGAGCTGCCGCAGCACCCCGGTGGTGGCGAGCAGCCCCAGCGTGGTGAGCACGCCGGCGGCGACGTTCAGCCCGATCGAGGCGAGGGTGTCCCGGCGGCTGGTCGCCCAGGCCAGCGCGACCGCCTCGCGGACCAGGGCGGGGAGCCGGCGGGCCACCGAGCCGAAGCTGGTGTGGGCGAACTCGGTGGCCCGGTGCATCCAGTGGCCGTCCTCCAGTTCCGGCAGCGGCTCCGCCGGACCGTCGGCCGGCTCGTCCTCGTCGGACGGAGGCCGGGGCCCGATCACCGTCGTCATGGGCCCTCCTCACCGGTACGGTCAGTGACCGGAGCGTACGATCCGCTACCGCACGCTGTCTCCCCGCAGTCGACGTGTCGAACAGGTGTCGCAACCGGCGCGGCGCGTGGCGCCCGTTCCAAGGGATGGGTGATGCCAGGTCCCGTCGCGCGCACCTCCGGCGGGTGGCAGGCTGGTGGGGTCGCCGGCAGCGGGGCGACGACGGCCCGCTGGCAGACCCCGTCGTGAAGGAGAAGATCGGCCCGATGACTGTGGACATCACCACCACGGACGAATGGCAGGCCCTGCGCAAGCACGCCGAGGAACTGCGCGGCACCCACCTGCGGGACCTGTTCGCCGCCGACGGGCAGCGGGGTGAGCGGCTCACCGGCGACGTCGCCGACCTGCACGTGGACTACAGCAAGAATCTGCTCACCGACGAGACGCTGCGCCTGCTCACCGCGCTCGCCGAGCGGGTCCGGCTGATCGACCGGATCGCCACCATGTTCGCCGGGGAGCACATCAACTCCACCGAGGACCGGGCCGTCCTGCACACCGCGCTGCGCCTGCCCCGCGACGCGTCGCTGGTGGTGGACGGGCAGGACGTGGTCGCCGACGTGCACCGGGTGCTGGATCGGATGTCGGCGTTCGCCGAGCGGGTCCGGTCGGGCGCCTGGCGCGGATACACCGGCGAGCGGATCACCACCGTGGTCAACATCGGCATCGGCGGCTCGGACCTCGGGCCGGTGATGGCGTACGAGGCGTTGAAGGCGTACCGGGACGCCGGGATCAGCTGCCGGTTCGTGTCCAACATCGACCCGACCGACATCCATGACAAGACCACCGACCTGGACCCGGCCAGCACGCTGTTCGTCGTGGTCTCCAAGACGTTCTCCACCCAGGAGACCCTCGCCAACGCCGACCAGGCTCGGCGCTGGCTGCTCGCCGGGCTGGACGCCGACGACTCCGCGATCGCCCGGCACTTCGTCGCGGTCAGCACCAACGAGCAGCGGGTCCGCGACTTCGGCATCGACCCGGAGAACATGTTCGGCTTCTGGGACTGGGTTGGCGGCCGTTACTCGCTGCCGTCGGCGGTCGGCCTGTCGGTGATGCTGGCGATCGGGCCGACGCGGTTCCGCGAGATGCTGGCCGGCTACCACGCCGTGGACGAGCACTTCCGCACCGCGCCGGTGGAGCGGAACGTGCCGGCGCTGCTGGGCCTGCTGAACGTCTGGTACACGGACTTCTTCGACGCGGAGACCCACGCGGTGCTGCCGTACGCGCAGTACCTGCACCGGTTCCCGGCGTACCTGCAGCAGCTCACCATGGAGAGCAACGGCAAGTCGGTGACCGTCGACGGCCGGCCGGTGACGTACCCGACCGGGGAGATCTTCTGGGGCGAGCCGGGCACCAACGGCCAGCACGCCTTCTATCAGCTGATGCACCAGGGGACGCGACTGATCCCGGCCGACTTCATCGCGTTCAGCCAGCCCAACCACGACCTGGGCGACATGCACGACCTGTTCATGTCGAACTTCTTCGCGCAGACCGCCGCGCTGGCCTTCGGCCGCACCCGGGAGCAGGTCGAGGCGGAGGGCACCCCGGCCGACGTGGTGCCGCACCGGGTAATGCCGGGCAACCACCCGACCACGTCGATCATCGCGCCGAAGCTGACCCCGTCGACGCTGGGCCAGCTGATCGCCCTGTACGAGCACATCGTCTTCACCGAGGGCACGGTCTGGGACATCAACCCGTTCGACCAGTGGGGCGTGGAGCTGGGCAAGGTGATGGCCAACCAGCTCGCGCCCAAGCTCGCCGGTTCCCACCCCGAGCTCGGCGACGTGGACTCGTCGACCGCGGCGCTGATCCGTCGCTACCGAGCCCAGCGCGGCCGGGACTGACCCGCATTCCGGCGTGGTGACCGCCATGCCGAGGAGCGACCGCTAAGGGCTCCGCGGTGTGGCGGTCCGGCGGGCGCCGGGCCGGTCGCGCGGGTCAGTCGCGGAGGAACTCGGCGTGGGCGGCCCGGAGCCGGGCCAGCGCCGGGTCGCCGGCCGGGACGCGGCGCTCCAGCTCGGCCCAGACCTCGGCGAGGGCGTCGGTGAGCGCGCGCCGCTCGGCCGCGTGCCGCCGGCTGCTCTGCCGGTGCAGCTCCTCGAGGCGGCGGGACCAGCCGGCGCTGATCGCGGCGATCCGCTCGGCGTCGGCCCGGGCCTGGGCCGCCGTGCGCGCGGCCGGGGCCGGCACGATCGCGGCGACCGGGCGGGTGTCGCCGTCGCGGGTGACGATGGTGACGGTGTCGGTCAGCTCGGCGAGGGCGACGAGCTGGGTGAGCCGGGTGCGGACCTCGCGCAGCGGCAGGGCGCGCGGCTGGGGGGACCGGTCGGCCAGGGCGGGGGCAGCCATGGACAGATGTTCACGCCCGGGTACGACAAAACTGTGCCGCGTGGCGGTGGCGCGGGTCAGTGGGCGGCCGGCGACCCTGCCGTCCACTCCGGAGCCAGCACCGACCAGACCTCCATGTCGGCCCGGCCGGTCGGGCCCGGGGCGGCGGCGCGGAGGACTCCGTCGCGGCGCATGCCCAACCGTCGGGCGACGGCGATGCTGCGCTCGTTGCCGGCCTTCGTCACCCACTCCACCCGGTGGATGCCGCGCTCCCGGACCGCCCAGTCGATGATCACCCGGGCGGCGCGGGTGACCAGGCCCTGCCCCTCGGCGCCGGGCTCCAGCCAGCAGCCGGCCTCGCAGACGCCGGTGGTGGTGTTGAGCGACACGAACAGCACCCCGCCGACGAGCGTGCCACGCTGCCAGATGCCCCAGATGCCGCCGTCGTCGCGCGCCCACCGGTCGGCGTAGTTCTGCAGGACCCGGCGGGCGGACTCGGCGTCGATGGCCACGAAGGACGCGCCCACCCAGGGGGCGATGTGCTCCCGGCACCGGTCGAGATTGGCGAGGAACTCGTCGGCGTGCCAGGGCTGGAGCGGCCGCAGCTCGGCGTCGTCGGTCAAAGGCAGGGCGAACACCGGAGCAACCTAGCAACCGGTAGGCGGATCACGCCGGGCACCTCGGGCGAGCGGAGATCGGGCGTCCCGCCGCCGGTGCCGCCACCTCAGATGATGAAGTGCGTCCAGTAGGTCAGCCACACCACGAACAGCGCGCCCTGGGTGAGCGCCAGGGCGGCGGTCAGCCAACTGTCGAGGGTGGCTCGCTGCGCCCAGCGGGCCAGCACCAGCGCGACCGGGAAGGCGGCGAGCAGGTAGCGGAGCAGGCTCCGGTACACCAGCGGTCCCATCGACAGCGGCACCAGCACCACGATCACCGTGTAGACCAGGTAAGGCAGCTCGACCCGGCGCAGGCCGACGAGCGCCATCACCAGCACGGCGACGGCGACCCAGGCCCGTAGGGCGTCGCCCGACGAACCGGTCAGCCCGTGGATGATCACCCCCAGCGGGTTCTGCACGCTGATGCCCCAGCCCTCTTCCTGGGCGTGCTTGTACGCGTACCAGTCGCCGCTCTGCCACTTGCCGAACGCCATGAAGGTCAGCCACCCGGCCGGTACGAGCAGCAGCGGCCAGCCGATCCTGAGGTACCGACCGATCGTCCGGAGCCCGAGGTGGTAGCCGTGCTGGCGCAGCAGGACCAGGGCGAGCGGGACGACCACCAGGAAGCCGATCGAGCGACTCAGCGCGAGGAAGTAGCCGACGATCCCGACCAGCGCCCAGCGGCCCCGCTCGGCGTACCAGAAGGCGGCCAGGACGAGGCAGAGGAAGAGCGACTCGGTCAGCGCCGCCTGAAACAAGAAGGCGGCCGGCAGGAGCAGCAGGTAGCGGGTGAACCGACGCCCCGCGGCGCCGGCGGCGTCCGCTCCGTCGTCGCCGAGCAGGCGGCCGCCGAGCTGATGGGCGTAGTAGAGCTGGAACACGAGGGCGACGTTGCTGACCAGCAGCAGCGCCCACGCGGTGTGCCCGCCGAGCAGCACGGCGAAGGGCCGGGCGAGGAACGGGTAGAGCAGCGGGAAGCCGAAGTCGCGCCAGGGCCGGTCGAGCGGCACTTGGGCCAGATGGTCGTAGAGGAACGAGTCCCACGCGAACCAGAGGGAGATCCACCGGTGCGGTGAGACATCGTGCTGCTGGGCGCGCATCAGCGCCTCGTCTGGGGGTGGCGCGCCGGGCACCCCGTCCCAGGCGGCCAGCACGGTCACGCCGATCAGGCTGAGCACGACCTTCGACCCGACGAAGACCGCGAGCACGAAGCCCCAAGGGGTGGGCACCCGGGCGGCGAGCCTAGACGCCGCGCGGGCCAGCGACCGCAGCCGGTCGCGGCGGCGGGAGCACCGCGCCACCGGGGCCGCTTGGCCCGCCCGCAGCCCTTCACCCATCCGTCCCCCACCGGTCGTCGCGGCCGCGACCGACCGCCGGACCGCGGAGGTCCCCGGCATCCCCGCTGGCACCTCGCCCACCCGTGGTCGTCGCCGAACCGAGGGGATTGTGTCCACGGGCGAAGCCGCGGCGGACCGGATGCGGTGAGATTCGCCCGGCCGACACAGGTGAGACGGGGTGCCGGACGGGTATGCGCGCTGCCGCATCAGACACGGCGGGGGGCTCCGGGCAGCATGGGCGACAACAACGGCACCGTGATCATCGGCGCGGGACCGGCCGGTCTGACCGCCGCGTACGAGCTGCTGCGCCACGGCGAGCCGGTCCGTGTCTTCGAAGCCGACGACATCGTGGGCGGCATCAGCCGCACGGTCGAGCGGGACGGCTGGCGCTTCGACATCGGGGGGCACCGGTTCTTCACCAAGGTCGCCCGGGTCGACGCCTTCTGGCACGAGATCCTGCCGGACGAGGACTTCCTGCTCCGGCCCCGGATGAGCCGGATCTACTACCGCGGCGCGCTCTTCGACTACCCCCTGAACGCCGGCAACGCGCTGCGCAACCTGGGCATCGCCGAGGCGGTTCGCTGCGTCGGCTCGTACGCGTGGACGCGGCTGCGGCCGCCGAAGGACCAGTCGCACTTCGAGGGCTGGGTGTCCGCCCGGTTCGGGTGGCGGCTCTACTCGATCTTCTTCAAGACGTACACCGAGAAGGTCTGGGGGATGCCCGCCGACCAGTTGCAGGCCGACTGGGCGGCGCAGCGGATCAAGAACCTCTCGCTTGCCAAGGCGCTGCGCAACGCCCTGCTGCCCGGGCACAGACGCACTGACGTGACCAGCCTGATCGAGGAGTTCCAGTACCCGAAGTTCGGGCCGGGGATGATGTGGGAGCGCTGCGCCGAGGAGGTGGAGAAGCGGGGCGGATCGGTGGCTACCCGCGTCCGCGTGACCGCCGTGCACCGGGATCCCGCGGCCCAGCGGGCGACCGGCGTGACCGTGGCCGACGCGGACGGGGAACGCACCGAGCGGGCCGACCATGTCGTCTGCTCGATGCCGATCTCCGCGTTGGTCCACGCCATGCGCCCGGAGGCCCCGGCCGAGGTCCGTGCCGCCGCCGACGACCTGTGCTACCGGGACTTCCTGACGGTCGCCCTGGTGGTGCCCGCCGAGTTCTCCTTCCCCGACAACTGGATCTACGTGCACGATCCGGCCGTGCGGGTGGGCCGCATCCAGAACTTCGGCTCCTGGTCGCCGTACCTGGTCAAGGACGGGCGTACCTGCCTCGGGCTGGAGTACTTCGTCTTCGAGGACGACGAGATGTGGCGTACCCCGGACGAGGAACTCGTCGTGCTCGCCACCGCGGAGCTGGAGTGGCTCGGCCTGGTCCGGCCGGAGTGCGTGGAGGCCGGCCACGTGGTGCGGATGCCGAAGGCGTATCCGGTCTACGACGAGCGGTACCAGGGAAACCTGGACGTGATCCGCGACTGGCTGGCCCGCGAGGTGCCGAATGTGCACCCGGTGGGGCGCAACGGGATGCACCGCTACAACAACCAGGACCACTCGATGCTGACGGCGATGTTGACCGCCGAGAACATCGCCCGCGGCACCCGACACGACGTCTGGACCGTCAACGTCGAGCAGGAGTACCACGAGCAGCGGTCGTCCGGCGACGGCCGGCACGGCACCGGCCGGGACGCCCCGATCGTGCCCGCCCGCCCGCGCGGCCGCGTCGGGTACCGCCGGATCGGGTTGGTCCGGACCGTCCAGCCCGCTCCGGTACGGCGCCCCTGAGCCGGCCGGGTAAGGGCTGTGACGTGAGGGTGGTCATAACGGCTGGACGTCCCGGGTGGGGCTGCTGCTAGCCTTCTCGCCAGGTCATGAGCGCCAGCGCCAAGCCCCGGCTCGCTGGCCGGCAACCCTCCTCCGCGGTGGGGTGCCCCGGGTGAGGACCAGGCATCGGCAGCACGCCGGTGCAAGCGTGGCCTGGTACCCAGGTCATCACCGACCAGGGAGAACCATGTCTGCTCACCTCCGCACCCTGCCCGCTGACGGCGTCGCCTATTCGGCCGGTTTCGCGCTGGTCAAGCGCCGGCACGTCGACCTGATGCGGGTGTGCAGCGACGCCTGTCGCCGAATGCGCTAAGCGCCCACCTCCCTTCCTTCCGCACCATCCCTTCCGGCTCGTCCGTCGCGGCGCGCCGTCGGCGGCGTACGCCCACGTCGCCATTCGACCCTGGAGACACCTGTGCGATTCCTTCCTGCCCTGACTCGCGTCGCCGCGCTCGGCGCCGCCGCTGTGCTCGCCGCCACCGCCCTTACCGCCTGCGGCGGCGACGGCGCCACCAGCGAGGCCGCCAACCCGTACGGCCTGCTCCAGGCCGGCGTGCTGCGGGCCGGCACGCTCACCGACGCCCCGCCGAACGTCTACCTGAAGGACGGCAAGTTCACCGGCTTCGACAACGACCTGCTCAGCGCGGTCGCCGCCAAGGTGGGCCTGAAGGTCGAGTTCGTCGGCACCGACTTCTCGGCCCTGCTCTCGCAGGTCAACAACCGCAAGTTCGATGTGGGCAGTTCGTCCATCACCATCACCGAGGCCCGCAAGAAGACCGTCGACTTCGGCAACGGCTACGACTTCGGCTACTTCGGACTGGACGTGCCGGCCGGCTCGTCGATCACCAGCTTTGACCAGCTCGCCGGCAAGCGGGTGGTGGTCGTGCAGGGCACGGTGCAGGACGACTACGCCACCCGGGAGAACCTCAACCCGGTGCGGGTGCCCGACTACAACGGCGCGATCAACCAGCTCAAGGCCGGCACCGCCGACGCCTGGATCGCCCCGGCCGAGATCGGCGACAAGTCCGCCGCCGACAGCAACGGCAAGATCAAGGTGGCCGCCAAGCAGCTCAGCCCGGCCCCGACCGCGTACGCGGTCGCCAAGGGCAACGACAAGCTGCGCGAGGCGCTGGACAAGGGCCTCGACGAGGTGATCGCCGACGGCACCTGGAGCAAGCTGCAGGCGCAGTACTACCCGGGCCGGCCGATCCCGGCCGACTTCAAGCCCGGCAGCGGCACGGTCGCGGTGCCGTCGCCGTCGGCGGCTTCCTGACGTACGTACGACGAACGAGCGGGGCGGTAGGAGAGACGTCTGATGGATCCGTTGAGCACCCTGTGGGAGACCTTCTTCGACTGGGACTCCATGCGCGAGGCGCTGCCCGAGATGCTGACGGTCGGGCTGCCGAACACGCTGATCCTGGCGGTCTCCGCCGCCCTGCTCGGCTCGGTGCTGGGCATGCTGCTGGCGATCGCGGGCATCTCGCGTACCCGATGGTTGCGGTGGCCGGCCCGGGTCTACACCGACGTGTTCCGCGGCCTGCCGGCGGCAGCGACCATCCTGCTCATCGGCGTCGGCCTGGCGCCGCTCGGCATGCAGGTGTGGGGGCCGAACCCCTATCCGCTCGGGGTGCTGGCGCTGTCGCTGATCGCCGCCGCCTACATCGGGGAGATCTTCCGCTCCGGCATCCAGAGCGTGGAGGCCGCCCAGTTGGAGGGGGCCCGGGCGCTCGGCTTCTCCTGGGGCGAGGCGATGCGGCTGGTCATCGTCCCGCAGGGGGTACGCCGGGTGCTGCCGGCGTGGGTCAACCAGCTGATCGCCCTGATCAAGGACTCCAGCCTGGTCTACTTCCTCGGCCTGGTGGCCAGCCAGCGCGAGCTGTTCCGGATCGGCCAGGACTACGCGGCCACCACCGGCAACGAGTCGGCGCTGCTGCTGGCCGGCCTGTTCTACCTGGCGCTGACCGTGCCGCTGACCCACGCTGTCAACTGGATCGACCGCCGGCTGCGGCAGGGCCGCAGCGTCGCCGTCGCCCCGGACGACGCCGACGACGCCGGCCTGGCCCTGGCCGGAGAGACCGGCCTGCCCACCACCGGACGGAGGGACCCGCGATGAGCACGACCGCCACCACCGCCACCTCGGTCAGCCTGGCCGTCCGGGACGTGCACCTGGCCTTCGGCGCGCACCAGGTGCTGCGGGGCGCCGACCTGGACGTGGCGCGGGGCGGCACCACCTGCGTGATCGGCCCGTCCGGATCCGGCAAGTCGACCCTGCTACGCACCATCAACCGGCTCATCGAGCCGGACCGCGGCGACGTGCTGCTGGACGGCCGCAGCGTGCTGCGGGACGACCCGGACGCGCTGCGCCAGCGGATCGGCATGGTCTTCCAGCAGTTCAACCTCTTCCCGCACATGACCGTGCTGCGCAACATCACCCTCGCGCTGCGGAAGCTGAAGAAGCTCTCCGAGGACGAGGCGGTGCAGGTGGCCCGGGCCCAGCTGGAGTTGGTCGGGCTGGCCGCCAAGGCCGACGCCCGGCCGGCGCACCTCTCCGGCGGGCAGCAGCAGCGGGTGGCGATCGCCCGGGCGCTGGCCCTGCGGCCGCAGGTGATGCTCTTCGACGAGGCCACCTCGGCGCTCGACCCGGAGCTGGTCAAGGGCGTGCTCGCGGTGATGGCCGACCTCTCCGCCGCCGGCATGACCATGGTGGTGGTAACCCACGAGATGGGGTTCGCCCGCGAGGTGGCCGACACGGTGGCGTTCATCGACCGGGGTGTCGTGCTGGAGGCCGGCGAGCCGGCCGCCGTCTTCGAGACGCCGGAGCACCCGCGGCTGCGCCGGTTCCTGTCCCAGGTGCTCTGAGCGCCCCACCGGTTCGCCAGTTCGGCGAGGCGGCGGTGTCCGGCGCGTCGGGACACGGCCACCTCGCCGACCTCGCGCCGCTACCCGCCGCTGAGCCCCCCGCCGCGTCCGTCGCAACGGTCGGAGAGGGCGTAGCGGGTGAGCACCACGTCACCGATCTGGCGTACCTCGACGATCCGGGCACGGCGGCCCGGATGCCAGGGGTAGCGCCCGTCCGCCACGAAGCGGGGCGCCCGGCCGTCGCCCACGAAGAACGGCGCCACCACCAGGTGCAACTCGTCGGCGATGCCGGCGGCGAGGAACTGGGCGTGCACGCTGCCGCCGCCCTCCACCATCAGCCGGCGTACGCCCCGCGCGGCGAGATCGGCGAGCACCGCCTCCGGGGTGACCGGGTCGCCCGCGTCGACCACGGTGGCCACCTCGCCCACCTGCTCCCGGGTCTTCTCCACCGCGCCACCCGGGCAGTAGACCAGCTTCGCCCCGTCGCCGAGGGCGAAGAAGCGGGCGGCCGGGTCGAGGTCGCCGCTGCCGGTGACGGTGACCTTGATCGGCGACGGGGGCAGGCCGCGCGCCACCCGGTCGGCGCGCCGCCGCGCGGAACGCACCAGCAGCCTCGGATCGTCCCGGCGGACGGTAGCGGCACCGACCAGGATCGCGTCGCACCCGGCCCGGACCTCGTCGATCCGATCGAAGTCGGAGTCGTTGGAGAGCAGCAGCCGCCCGGTGGAGGCGTCGTCGATGTAGCCGTCGATCGACATCGCGCAGCTGAGCAGCACGTACGGCCGGGCGGTCACGGCACGAACGGCAGGTCGAGGGCATGGTCGGCGCGGCTCGCCTTCGCCGCCAGGTAGCTGGCGTTCGCCGGGGAAAGGTGCACCCCGGTCGGCACCCGGTCGACCACCGTCACGCCCAGCCGGTCGAGCTGGGCCGCCTTGTCCGGGTTGTTGCTGAGCAGGTCCACCCGGGTCACGCCCAGCGCGGCGAGCATCTGCGCGGCCACCGTGTAGTCGCGCTCGTCGGCGCCCCGGCCCAGCGCCACGTTAGCCTCATACGTGTCGAGGCCCCCGTCCTGAAGGGCGTACGCGTCGAGCTTGGCGTACAGACCGATGCCCCGGCCCTCCTGGCGCAGGTAGAGCAGGTAGCCGCCGGCCCCGGCGATCCGCTCGACCGCCTCCCGCAGCTGCGGCCCGCAGTCGCAGCGCTGGCTGCCGAACACGTCCCCAGTGAGGCACTCGCTGTGCGGGCGCACCAGCGGCGGGGACGCGTCCAGGGCGGCCCCGTCCCCGGCCCCCGCCCGGTCGCCGAGCCCGAAGGCGAGGTGCTCGCGGCCGTCCACCAGGCCGTGAAAGGAGTAGACCCGGGCGGCCGTCACGTACCCGTCGGGGAACCGCAGCGGGACCGTGACCTGGGTCCGGACCGTCGCCGTGGGCAGCGCTTCGTCCATCCGCTCTCCTTCGTCCGGGGCCGCCGGACGCGCCGGCAACGCACACCTCGCACCCTCACCGTAGGCGGGATCACCGACAGTCGCCGGACACCCGCGAAGGGAACCGGCGCACCAGCAGCACCGCCGCGCCGGGCAGGCTGGCGACCAGGACCAGCGCCCCGTACACCGTGGCGGTCGCGACGCCCTGGGCGGCGGTGAGCCCGGCGGCGGCGAACGCCCAGGCCGCCACCCCCTCGCGCGGCCCGAAACCGGCCACGTTCGCCGGCACCCCCATGGCGAGCAGGGCCAGCAGGGTCAGCGGCAGCAGCCGGGACAGCGGCGCGTCGGCGCCGGCGGTGCGCGCCGCGATCAGGAAGGTGGCCAGGTGGCCGGCGACCACCACGACGGAGGCCAGCACCACGCCGAGCCAGGTCCGCCGGGCGAGCAACCCGGCCCGGACGTCCGCCACCGCGGTACGCGCCGCCCGGGCCCACCGGGACGCGCCGGAGCGGGGCACCGCCCGGGCCAGCAGCACCAGTCCCAGCCCGGCGGCGACCAGCCCGGCCACCACCGCCGGCAGGTACGGCCGGACCGGGGAGGGCAGCACGGCCAGCACGGCCACCGCGATGACCAGCTGCACCACCTGCCCGGCGGTACGCTCCCAGACCACCGCCCGGACGCCCCGAAGCACATCCCCGGCGTCGCGGCCGTGCCGGACCGCCCGATGCACGTCACCGAGCACCCCGCCCGGCAGCGTGGAGTTGAGGAAGACCGCCCGGTAGCAGTGGGCCACGGCGACGGGCAGCGGCAGCCGGATACCCAGCCCGCCGGCGACCAGCGACCAGCGCCAGGCGCAGCAGACCGTGGTGACCGCCCCGACGGCGGACGCGGCGGCGAGGGCCGGCGCGTCGATCAGCCGCAGCCCGGCCAGGAACGGGCCGGTACCCACCGACCAGACCAGGACGGCGAGCACCCCGAGCCCGCCGAGCGTCCAGACCCACGGCCAGGGCGACCGGGCCGGCGGGATCGGGCCGGCCGGGACGGGGCGGGCGACCGGCTGCTCCGGGTCGCGGCGTGGCGTCAGACCCGCCGAGCCGGAGTGGCCGGAGGGAGGGTCCGCTAGCGCCTGGGTGGGCGCGACGGTGGTGGCATGTGACAACCGGCCCTCCCTTGATCTACCTGTTGTCACGTGCCGCAGGGTCGCGCGGTTCACCCGGCCAGCAGGTCGGCGTGGTGCAGCACCACCCGCAGCCGGCCGGCCGCCGCCTCGGCCAGCCGCCGGTCCCGGTACGCCCCGACCGCGCCGGCCAGCTCCGGCCGCTCCGCCACGGCCGCGTCGAGCCAGCCGACCAGCCACTCGGCGGTCAGCGCCGCCTGGTCGGGGCCGAGCCGCCACGGGCTGGCGCGGACAAGCACGCCGACCTCCCGGCGGCGGAAGGCCGCCACGGTGGCGTCCACCGCGTCCGGCCCGAGCAGGGCCCGCCCGTTGACGGTGCGGCGCTGGTGGGCGTTGAACGCGGCGGCGAGCCTGGCGTCGAGCGGGTCGGCCGGGCTGAACTCGACCCGGCCGAGCACGGAGATCGCGAAGAGGGTGGGGTGGCCGGCGCAGGCGGCCACGATCTGCTCGATCTCCTCGGCGGTGAGCATGTCCAGCAGCGCCGACGCGGTGACCAGGTGGGCGTCGGCGAGGTCGGCGGCCCGCAACCGGGTGATGTCGGAGCCGCAGGTCTCCACGGTGACCGGGCTGCCATCGGCGGCCATGTGCACCAGCTCGGCGGCGGCGAGCGCCCGCAGGTCGGCGTCCCGCTCGTGCAGCACCCAGTGCTGCGGTCCGGGCAGCCGGGGCGCGAGCCAGCGGGCCATCGAGCCGGTGCCGCTGCCCAGGTCGTGCACGACCACCGGGCGGTGGGCCGGCAGCCGGTGGCGGACCGCGTCGACCAGCTCGGCCGAGCGGGCCGCCGCGTCGGCGGGCTCGCGCAGCCGCAGCCAGTCGGCGAAGTCGGGTGGGAGCAGGGTGGTCATGCCGTCGCCTCCGTCAGGGCCGTCGCCAGCCGGTCCGCGGTGACCGTCCAGCCGCTGAGGGTGTCCCGCCGGCGCCGGGCCGCGCCACGCAGCCGGGTCCGCAGGTCCGGCCCGGTGAGCCAGCCGCGCAGCGCTGCGGCCAGCGCCGCGGGGTCGTCGGGAGGTACGAGCAGGCCGGGCCGGGCGCCGTCCGGGGCGCGCCCGAGCGCCTCCGGCAGCCCGCCGGTCGCGCTGCCCAGCACCGGTACGCCCCGCGCGAGGGCCTCGGTGACCGCCATCCCGTACGTCTCCTGCCGGGACGGCAGGACCAACAGGTCGGCGGCGGCGTACGCGGCGTCCAGCGCGGCGCCCGTGCACGGCCCCGGCAGCCGGACCCGGTCGGCCAGGCCGGCGTCGGTGAGCTGCCGCCGCAGCCGGTCGACGAAGCCGGGATCCCGGGTGAGCGCGCCGACGCAGACGCAGGTCCAGGGCACGTCGGCGAGCGTGGCCAGGGCGGCGGCGAGCACGTCATGCCCCTTGACCGGGGTGACCGCCGCGACGCAGAGCAGCCGGCCGCCGGCCGGTGAGCCGGGGGCGACCGGCGCCGGGTCCACGCCGGGCGGGGCGGACCACACCCGGCCGGCGGGCAGCGCGTACCGGTCGAGCAGCCGGCGGCGGGTCCACTCGCTGGTGGTGACCACGCCGGCGGCCAGCGCCAGGGTCCACGCCTCGGCCTCGTCCTCCAGCGGCAGGTGCACCAGCACCACCAGGCGCAGCCGTATGGCGTGCGGTGCCAGCACCTCGGGTACCACGGACGCGACCAGCCCGTCGAGCAGGACGAGCGCGCCGTCGGGCAGCCCCGCGAGCACCCCGGCGAGGGCGGCCCGCTCCCCCGGGCCGGGGCGCGGCCAGCCGCCGGGCACCGGGTGCTCCCGCACCGCCCAGCCGAGGGCGGTCAGGCCGTGGCATGCTCGCCGGTCGTACGTGTTGCCGCCGCTGGGGGTGGCCGGGTCGTCGATGTCGCCCGGCAGCACCACGTGGACGACCCTCATCCGGCTACAGTGACCGCTCGTAGCTGGCCCAGGCGACGTGCGACTCGTGCAGGGTGACGGTGATCCCGGCGATGCCGCGGGCGCCCGCGCCGAGGCGGCCGGCGTGCACGGCCTCGGCGAGCCGGTCGGTGACCGTGCGGGCCAGCACCTCGGTGGTGGTGTTCATCCCCGCGAAGGCCGGCTCGTCGTCCAGATTGCGGTAGGTCAGCTCGCCGAGCACGGCCTTGAGCTGCTCGGTGGCCAGGCCGATGTCGACCACGATCCCGTCGGCGTCGAGCTCCGCCCGGCGGAAGGTGGCGTCGACGACGAAGGTGGCGCCGTGCAGCCGCTGGGCCGGGCCGAACACCTCACCCCGGAAGCTGTGGGCGACCATCATGTGGTCCCGGACGGTCACGCTGAACACGGATCACTCCTCGTCGTAGGTGATGAGGTGGCAGAGCGCGGGCAGCCGGCCCGAGGCGAGCCGGTCCAGCACGTCGGGCAGGTCGGCGAAGCGGGACCGGCCGGTGAGCAACGCGTCGAACACCGGGTCGGCGAGCAGTTCCAAGGCCAGCGCCAGCCGGTCGGCGTAGCCGCGGTCGGCCCGCCGGGGCGACACCGTGCCGACCTGGCTGCTGCGCACGCCCAGCCGCTTCGAGTGGAACGCGCCGCCCAGGGCCAGGGTGACCTGGCGGTCGCCGTACCAGCTCAGTTCGAGCACGCTGCGCTCCGGGCGGAGCAGGTCGAGCGCGCGTTGCAGTCCAGCGGCGGTGGCGCTGGCGTGCACCACCAGGTCCCGGTCGCCGGCCGCGTCGGCGGGGAGGGCGAAGTCGACCCCGAGCGCGGCGGCCACCTCGGCCCGCGCCGGGTCCGCGTCCACCAGCTCGGTGCGTACGCCGGGGAACCGGGCCAGCAGGGCGGCCACGCAGCAGCCGACCATGCCCGCGCCGATCACGGTCACCCGGTCGCCGACCAGCGGCGCGGCGTCCCAGAGCGCGTTCACGGCGGTCTCCACCGTGCCGGCCAGCACCGCCCGGGCCGCCGGCACGTTTTCGGGTACGGCTACCACCGCGTCGGCCGGCACCACGTACCCGGTCTGGTGGGGGTGCAGGCAGAAGACGGTCCGCCCGCGCAGCGTGTCCGGGCCCTCCTCGACCGTGCCGACGCTCAGGTAGCCGTACTTCACCGGGGCCGGGAAGTCGCCCTCCTGGAACGGGGCGCGCATGCTGGCGTACTGGTCGGCGGGGACCCGGCCGGTGAAGACCAGGGTCTCGGTGCCCCTGCTGACACCGGAGAAGAGGGTGCGGACCAGCACCTCGTCGGGGCCGGGCGGGGGGAGTTCGACCGGGCGCACTTCACCCTCGCCGGGGGCGCGGAGCCAGAAGGCGCGGGCTTGCCGGGTCACCGATTCTCCTCTGCTCCGCATCCGGACCGAACCGGTCGGCCGGATTGCCCGTGTTGATGGACAGGGGTTGCCGATCATAGACACGGAGGCAGGGTGTCCACGGTTCGAAACGGCCCACTGGTCGGGCTGATCGTCCAGTTCGTTCTGCTGTCCGGGCTCGCCGGCACGGTGGGGCTCGGCGTGCCGGGCTGGCTCGCCGGTCTGGCGTACGGCGGGGTGCTCTGCGGCCTGCTGTGGCGCGGCCTGCGCGCGAGCGGCGCGGAGCGGCTCGGCCCGGCCGACCGGGTGACCCTGACCCGGGCGCTGCTGGTCGGCGGGGTGCTGGCCCTGGTGGTGCCGGGCGGGGCCGGGCCGGCACCGGCGGCGGTGCTGGTCCCGCTCACCGCCGTGGCGCTGGCGCTGGACGCGGTCGACGGCGCGGTGGCCCGGCGTACCGGCACGGCCAGCGCGCTGGGCGCGCGGTTCGACATGGAGGTCGACGCGTTCCTGATCCTCGTGCTCAGCGCCCACCTGGCGCCGTCCGTCGGCGGCTGGGTGCTCGCCATCGGCGGCATGCGGTACGCCTTCGTCGCGGCGAGCTGGCTGCTGCCCTGGATGCGCGGCACGCTGCCGCCCCGGTACTGGCGCAAGGTCGTCGCGGCGGCGCAGGGCGTGGTGCTGGCGGTCGCGGCGAGCCACCTGCTGCCACCGGTGGCGACCGCCGCGCTGGTCGCCGGCGCGCTGGCCCTGCTGGTCGAGTCGTTCGGCCATGACGTGGCCTGGCTGTGGCGGCACCGCCCGGCCCGCGCCACCGCTCCTGTCGCGGCACTGGCTGCGATTCGGCCGGCCTCGGCCGTCCCCCTCGACGCGGTCGGTCCGGCCGCGCCGGGCAGTCGCCCCGCGCGGCCGCCCGTTCCCGCCCGGATCGCCGCTCGCCAGCCGGTCTGAGCGCATCCCCGCAGGGAAGGACGTGGCGTGTCACCCCTCATCTCCCGGCGGCGGCTGGCCGTGGGCCCGCCCGTCCCGCCGCCCCGCACCCCGACCTCGGCGACCTCATCCGGCGAGGCCGGCCCGCCGAAAGAGCCGACGTTGCCGGGCGAAGCCGGCACGCCGGATGAGCCGACGTTGCCGGGCGGGGCGATCGCGCCGCAGGAGCCGACCGCGCCACGCGAGGTGGCGGCGTCGCGGGGACGCCGGATCCTGGCCGGGGCCGGCACCGGCCTCGCCCTGGTGCTGGTGGTGGCGGCGCTGGTCGTACCGGACGAGCCGCACCGGCTCGGGCCGGGCGCGTTCCTGCGGATCCCGCTGGAGGGGCTGGTCGCGGCAGGGCTGCTGCTCGTCCTCCCGGCCCGGGCCCGCCGGCCGCTCGCGGTGCTGCTCGGCCTGGTACTCGGGCTGCTCGGCCTGCTCAAGCTGCTGGACATGGGCTTCTTCGTGGCCCGGGGCCGGCCGTTCGACGTGCTGCTCGACTGGGCGCTGTTCGACGACGGTTTCGGCTTCCTCGCCGACTCGGTCGGCCGGGCCGGCGCGGTCGCCGCGGCGGCCGGGGCGCTGCTGCTCGCCGTCGGCCTGCCGGTCCTGGTGGCCTGGGGTGTGCTACGGCTGGCCCGGGTCGCCGTCCGGCACCGGGCCACCTCGGTGCGGGTCGTCGCCGCGCTGTCGGTGCTCTGGCTGGGCTGCGCCCTGTTCGGGGTCCGGCTCGCCGCCGGCGTACCGGTCGCCGGCCGGGACGCGACCGCGCTGGTCGCGGCACACGCCGGGCAGATCCGCGCCGGGCTGCGGGACCGCGTCGCGTTCGCCCGGGAGGTGTCCGTCGACGCGTACCGGGACGTCCCCGGTGACCGGCTGCTGACCGGGTTGCGGGGCAAGGACGTGCTGGTCGCGTTCGTGGAGAGCTACGGCCGGGACGCCGTCGAGGCCCCCGGGCTCGCGCCGGGCGTGGCCGCGGTGCTCGACGACGGCTACCGGCGGCTGCGGGCGGCCGGGTACGACGCGCGTAGCGGCTTCCTCCGTTCGCCCACCTTCGGCGGCGGCAGTTGGCTGGCGCACGACACCCTGCTCTCGGGGCTGTGGATCGACAACGACCAGCGCCACCGGGACCTGCTGGCCGGCGACCGGCTGACCCTGAACGGTGCGTTCCGCCGGGCCGGCTGGCAGACCGTCGGGGTGATGCCGGCCGCCACCCAGCCGTGGCCGGAGGGGAGGTTCTTCGGGTTCGACCGCTACTACGACGCCGAGAAGCTCGCCTACCGCGGCCCGAGGTTCAGCTACGCGCCGATGCCCGACCAGTACGCCCTGGCCACCTTTCAGCGGCTGGAGCGGGCGGAACCGCACGCCCCGCTGATGGCGGAGATCCCGCTGATCTCCAGCCACTCGCCGTGGTCGGCGATCCCCCAGCCGGTGCCGTGGGGGGCGGTCGGCGACGGCACGATCTTCCACCGGGCCAGGATCGAGGGCCCGGTGCAGCGGGACAGCGCCGCGATCCGCGCCGGCTACCGGCAGTCGATCGAGTACACGTTGCGCACCCTTGTCTCGTACGTGCTGACATATGGCGGGGACGACCTGGTGCTGGTGTTCCTGGGCGACCACCAGCCGGCGGCACCGGTGACCGGCGAGCACGCCAGCCGGGACGTGCCGATCACCATCGTGGCGAAGGACTCGAGGGTGCTGGACCGGATCGCCGGCTGGGGCTGGCAGGACGGCCTACGCCCCGGGCTTCAGGCCCCGGTGTGGCCGATGGACGCCTTCCGGGACCGGTTCCTCGCCGCCTTCGGCCCGACCCACTGAGCCGGCCGCGCCATGCCCCTGTCGGCAGGCCTGAGGGCCGTGGCGGACGAGCCGGACATTCTGGCGGGTGCGGCGGGCGCCGCACGGCGGGCTCCTGCTCGGCGCTACGAACTTGATGACGTAGCTGGATCGGCCTGGGAGATTGTCCGCCTCGAGCCCTTTCGAGCTGACTGCGTGCCCGACTCAGCCCACGACGACCGGGCCTGAATCGTTTACGCCATCAGGTCTGTAGCGGGCGAGGAGAACCTCCGCCCCGGCGCGCCGTCGTCAGGCGGCCTCGCGCCGCCGGTCGCTTGCCATCGGGTCGGGCGCCTCCTGGGTCGCGTACCGCCGGCCGCCGCCCCGGGCCAGCAGCATCGCCCGGCGGGCGTAGACCAGTGGCGCGCAGGGCACGCCCTGGTCGACGCAGAGCGGACTGGCACAGGCGCCCGTCGCGTCGGGTTGGTGAGCGGCGGCCACGTCGTACGCCACCCGCCACAGCAGCGTGTCGATCACGTCGTCCGGCAGCACTGCGTCGTGACTCGGCCGGACGCGGTTCGTCTCGGGCACCCCTTTCCCCTCTCGTCCTCGCTCTGGGTTCGATGACCGGAGCAGGTTGACGTCAAACCTGCCCCGGGCGACCGGTCACCGTCCATGAGGCGTCCGTCACTCAGGGAATTCTCAGGCCGGGTGCGCCGTCTATTTGATCTTCCGGGTCGACCGGACCACGATCTTCTCGTACTCCGGGTGCTTGCCCAGCCACCCGTCGAGGAACGGGCAGATCGGCACCACCGTCCGGCCCCTGGTCCGCGCGTCCTCCATCACTGCCCGGGCCAGGGTCGATCCGACACCCTGCCCCTCGAACTCCGGGTCGACCTTGGTGTGGGTGTAGGCGATGATGCTGCCGGTCAGCTGGTAGGTGACCACCCCGGCAAGCGTCCCCGCCTCGTCCCGCGCCTCGAATCGCTCCCGCTCAGGTACGTCTGTCACGGTGAACTGCACCCCGCCATCCAACCACGGCGGTCAGCGGGCTCCCGGGTCCCCGGGAGTCAGCCGCACCCACCGCAGTGTCTGGGCGTTCAGGGCCACGACGATCGTCGACGCGGACATCAGCACGGCGGCGGCGGCCGGGCTGAGCGAAACACCGGCCCAGGCGAAGACACCGGCGGCCACCGGGATCGCCACCACGTTGTAGCCGGCGGCCCAGATCAGGTTCTGGACCATCTTGCGGTAGGACGCCTTGGACAGCCGCATCGCGGCGGGGACACCGCGCGGGTCGGAGGAGGCGAGCACGACACCGGCCGACTCGATGGCCACGTCCGTACCGGCGCCGATGGCCAGCCCGACGTCGGCGCGGGCGAGGGCGGGCGCGTCGTTGACGCCGTCGCCCACCATCGCCACCCGGTGGCCGCGCTCCCGCAGGCCCGCCACGATCTCGTCCTTGTCGGCGGGCAGCACCTCGGCGAACACCTCGTCCACGTCGGGCCGGAACCCGAGGTCGGCCGCGACCGCCTCCGCCACCGGGCGGGCGTCCCCGGTGATCATCGCAATCTTCCGGACCCCGAGCTGCCGCAGTTCGACGATCGCCTGGCGGGCCTCGGGGCGTACCTCGTCCTCCAGCGCGAGCGCGCCGACGACCCGCGGGGCGTCGGCGAGCCGGACCAGATACAGCACGGCGGCGCCCCGCGCCGCCCACTCCCCGTCGGCGCGGCGCAGCCCGTCCGGGACCTCGGCGGGCAACTCCCGGAGCAGGGCCGGCCCACCCACCGCGTACGCTGTCCCGCCCACGGTGGCCCGCACCCCGCGTCCCGGCAGGAAGCGGAAGTCCCTGGCGGTGGCCGGGCCGACCCGCTGGGCCGCCGCGACGATGGCCCGGGCGAGCGGATGCTCGCTGTCGGCCTCCACCCCGGCGGCCAGCCGCAGCACCTCGTCCTCGCCGAGGCCGTCGACGGCGGCAACCCCGGTCACGGCGTGCTGCCCCTTGGTGAGCGTGCCCGTCTTGTCGATCAGCACCGCGTCCACGCTGCGCATCCGCTCCAGCGACAGGCGGTCCTTCACCAGAATCCCGACCCGCGCCGCCACACTGGTCGACAGGGCGATGACCAGCGGTATCGCCAGGCCGAGCGCGTGCGGGCAGGAGATTACCAGCACGGTGACGGTGCGTACCACGGCCTCGTCCACCCGGCCCAGCGCGGCCCAGACGACCAGGCTGACCACGGCGGTGGCGGTGGCGGCGTAGACCAGCCACGCGGCGAACCGGTCGGCGAGCGCCTGGGCCCGGCCGCCGGCCTCCTGCGCCTGGGCGACCAGCCGCTGGATACCGGCCAGCGTGGTGTCCTCCCCCACCGCGTCGACGCGTACCCGCAGGGCCGAGTCGGTGGCCACCGTGCCCGCCACCACCCGGTCCCCCGTTCCCCGCGGCACCGGTCGCGACTCCCCGGTGATCATCGACTCGTCCAGTTCGGCGGCGCCCTCGACGACGTGCCCGTCCGCGGGCACCCGCCCGCCGGGACGGACCAGCACGAGGTCATCCGGGCGCAGCCCGGCCACCGCCACCCGGTGCACCGAACCGTCCGGCCCGACCCGCTCGGCCTCGTCGGGCAGCAGGGCGGCCAACGCGGCCAGGGCTCCGCGCGCCTGCCCGATCGCCGTCATCTCCTGCCAGTGGCCGAACAGCATGATCGTGACCAGCGCGGCGAGCTCCCACCAGAAGTCCAGGTGGAAAACGCCGATGGTGGTCGCCAGCGAGGCGAGGTAGGCCACGGTGATCGCCAGCCCGATCAGCAGCATCATGCCGGGCGCCCGGTCCCGCACCTCCCGGACGGCCCCGACCAGGAAGGGCCAACCGCCGTAGCCGAACACCACCGAGCCGAGCACCGGACCCACCCACGTCACACCCGGGACGTCCAGCGAATAGTGCAGCCAGCTCATCACCAGGTGACTGGTCAGCACGATGGGCACGGTCAGCGCCAGGCAGAGCCAGAACCGACGGCGGAACATCACCGGGTCGTGGCCGGCGTGCTTGTCGTGCCGGTGGTGCGCTGCTCGGCCGCCGGCGCCGCCCGGCCGCCCGGCGCTGTGGTCCACCGCTCTCGCCTCCCGCGGGTTCCATCGGAGGCTACGGCTCCCGGGCTCCCCGCCGCAGGGGCAAGCAGAGAGATCAGACCAACGGGTGCCCGACGTGGCGGGCCGCAGGCCGGCAGGCACGGCTCGGCGTGCTGGCCGAGTTGCCGGTGGCACGTGCCGCGGTGGGCCGGTGCGGACGGCCACCCCGGGTTACGCTCGGCACACGACGGAGCCGGAGGACGGCATGAGCAGCCAGACGACCGAGACGGTGATGCCGGCGGCGTTCTTCGGGCACGGCAACCCGATGAACGCCCTGGAGGTCAACCGCTACACGGCCGCCTGGCGGGAGTTCGGCCGGGCCGTGCCCCGGCCCCGGGCGATCCTGGTGGTGTCCGCCCACTGGTACATCGGCGCCACCGCCGTCACCGCGATGCCCCGGCCGCGCACCATCCACGACTTCTACGGCTTCCCCCAGGAGCTGTTCGACGTGCGCTACCCGGCGCCCGGGCTGCCCGAACTGGCCGAGGAGATCAGCGACGCGGTGCATCCCACCTGGGTCGGCGCCGACCTCGACTCGTGGGGCATCGACCACGGCACCTGGTCGGTGTTGACGCACGCCTTCCCCGACGCGGACATCCCGGTGGTGCAGCTCAGCATCAACGCGTTCAAGCCGCTGGACTACCACCTCGACCTCGGCGCCCGGCTCGCGCCGCTGCGCGAGCGCGGCGTCCTCGTCGTGGCCAGCGGCAACGTGGTGCACAACCTGGGCGGGGTGGACCCACGGCTGACCGACGAGGGCTTCGACTGGGCGCGGCGCTTCGACGACGCGGCCCGGGACATCATGCGGGGCAGCCCGACCGAGGCGGCCCGGCTGGATGGGCACCGCGACTTCGACCTGGCCGTACCGACCCCCGACCACTTCATCCCGCTGCTCTACCTGGCCGGGTTGGCCGGCGCCGCCGACGGCCGGCCGGACGTGCTGGTCGACGGGTACGCGTACGGTTCGCTGTCGATGACGGCGTACACGCTGGGGCTCCACTGCCGCCAGGAGAAGCCCGCCGCCGGCGCACCCGCGCTCCCGCGGGAAGTGCCGCCGGACTCGGCCAACATCTGATCGGCGTGGAATTACCGCCCCGCCGCCCGGGGGCCGGCGCTCAGGCCGGTCACCGGATTCCGGCCCTGCCAGGGCCACCGGCCGTCGATTTCCACCTCCAGTGAGAAGCTGAGGAAGGTCCGGACCAGCACGATCAGGGCCAGCACGCCGACGCTGGCGAAGGTGGGCGAGACCGCCACGGTACGGATGATGTCGCCGCCGACCAGAAACTCCAGGCCGAGCAGGATGGCCCGCCCGACGCCCTGCCGGTACGGCGGGTAGACGTCGACCAGCCGGCGGGTCAGCCACCAGCCGCGCACGAAGACGCCCGTGGCCATGATGACGCCCCCGGCGATGACCAGCACCCCGGCGAGGTCCAGGAACTCGCCGATCAGCTGGATGATCTCCCTGGTCGACATCCGTCACCCCCGGTACCCGGCTCGCTGCGGGACCCACCATCCCGCATGCCCGATGCCGTCCGGGGCGGTTTCGGCAGTTCGGGGCGGGGCGACGGGAAAGCCTGCGGTGGCCCGTCCCGCCCACCTAGGGTGAGAACACAGGCGAGGCGCAGTTGGCGAGGAGCGGACGTGACGGAGCCGGAAGAGGACGAGGAGAAGACCCACAAGACCGACGAGGTGCTCTTCTCCCCCGACGGGGACCCGCACCACACCCCGTCCCAGAACCCACGGCCCGACGAGCACCAGCCCGTGCGGTTCCAGCACGACGGCGAGACGGACACCGTCGTGGACGAGTGACGACGGTGGAGGCGTCCGCCGACGCCCCCACCGCGGTCGTACTGGTCAGTCCTCGGCTCGCCAGCGGTAGAACGGCTTGGCCACCGAGTCCTGCGGCCCGCGCCAGATGTCCGGACGGTACGGGCTGATGTAGGGGCTGAGGTCCTCCATCACCTTGCTGAAGGCCGGCTTGTCATGGTTGTGCCGCATGACCTCGGCGAGCGACGCGTCCTGCTCGAGCAGGTGCACGTAGACGTCGTCGATGGCATACAGCCAGCGTCCGGTGACCCCCAGCTCGGCAGGGAGCGGACCGGCGTCGGACTCGGCGAAGACGCGCGCCACGTCGGGCTCGGCGCCGGGCTTGATCCGGCCCACGATCATGGTCAGCGTGGTGTCCTCGGGCCCCTTCCCGTCCGGCACCCACTGGTAGAACTCCTTCGCCACGGAGTCGGACGGGTTCTTCCAGTACCTCGGGTACGGCGTCACGTACGGGCCGATGGCCTCGGCGATCTTCTGAAACGCGGGCAGCCCACGGGTCTGGCCGGACACCTTCGGGTCCTGCTTGCGCTCGATGACGTGGATGTAGAGGTCATGGTGCGACAGCAGGATCCGCCCGATGACTCCGAGATCCTGCGGTCGGGTGGTCTTGTCGTAGTGCCCGAAGACGTCGCCGACGATGTTCTCACTGCCGGGGACCATGCGGCAGACGATCACGTTCCGGAAGACCATGGCTGCTCCTTGGGTGGGTTTCGGTGGTACGGCGGACGGGGACCCGGCGCGGCGGAGGTGCTAGGCGGCGAAGGTGACCGGAAGCTCCAGCAGGCCCCGGAACGGCGACGCGGCCGGCAGCCGGCGTACCTCGGCGACCGGCACGGCGAGCCGCAGCCCGGGCAGCCGGCGCAGCAGCGCACCGAGACCGATCTGCGCCTCCATCCGGGCCAGCGAGACACCCAGGCAGTAGTGGACGCCGTGACCGAAGCCGAGGTGCGGGCCGCGGACCCGTCGCAGGTCCAGCTGGTCCGGGTCGGTGAAGTGCGCCGGGTCGTGGTTGGCCGCATTGATCACCACTCCGACGATCGACCCGCGCGGAATGCACACCCCGTCGTACTCGACGTCCTCGGTGGCGATCCGCGGGCTGGCCACCGGCAGCGGGCCGTCGAACCGGAGCAGTTCCTCGATCGCCGACGGCAGCAGGTGTGGCGTGGTGCGCAGCAGTTCCAGCTGCTCGGGATGGGCCAGCAGGGCCAGCGTGGCGTTGCCGAGGAAGTCCGCGGTCGTCTGGTGCCCGGCGAACAGCAGCAGGAACGTGGTGGTGACCAGTTCCGCTTCGGACAACGCCCGATCCCGGTCACAGGAGTCGATCAGCGCGCCGATGATGTCGTCGGCCGGGTGCGCGCGTTTGGCCTGCATCAGGTCGACGAGGTAGTCGTGCAGCTTCAGCTGGGCCTCCTGTACGGCCGCCCGCTCCTCCTGTGGTGGGCGGCGGGAGGACCCGGAGGTCCGAATCACCTGGGTCCAGTCGAGCACCCGCCCGTGGTCGGCCTCCGGGATGCCGAGCAGCTCGCAGATCACCATCATCGGCAGCGGGATCGCGAACTCGTGCATCAGCTCGGCCCGGCCCTGCGGGACGATCCTGTCGAGCAGGCCGTCCACGATCTGCGCCACCCGCGGCCGCAGCGCCTCAATCCGGCGCGGCGCGAACGCCTGCGAGATGATCCGGCGCAACCGGGTGTGCTCCGGCGGGTCCGAGTTGAGCATGTTCTTGTTGAGGCCCTCGGAGTTCGGCCCGAAGAGCCGCAGGTAGTGCTGGCCGGGGCCGTAGAGGTCCTTGGACAGTCGCGGGTCGGTCAGCGCCGTCTTGGCGTCGTCGTACCTCGTGATCAGGTACTGGTCGAAGCGGGGCGAGCTGACCGGGCACACCGGCCGGTCGTCCCGCAGCCGCGCAAAGCTGGGATAGGGATCGGCGGCGAACTCGTCGGTGTAGAACTCCGAAGCGGGTAGGGCCGGCTCGGTCATCTCGCCTCCTCGGGCTCGCTGCCGACGCTGTGCAGCACCTGGTAGGTGTGCCGCTGCGCGGATTCGCGCAGCTCACGGATCATGCGCAGGAGCCGGTCCCGGTGCTCGCTGCGGCCGAAGGCGTCCAGCCGTTCCCGGTCCGCCCAGTCGCTGATGATCAGATAACTGCGCGGGTCGTCGGCGTCGCGGACCAGGTCCTGGTGCAGGCAGCCGTCCAGGGTGCGGATCTCCTCGGCCGCGGAGAGCCACTCCGCCTCGAAGCGGTCCTCGCAGCCTTCCCTGGTCCGCATCGCCAGCACCGTGCGCACCCGGGTCATCTCGCACCGCCGAACACCAGGTGCAGGTGCTTGCGGAGCGCGTCGGCGTCGATCGGCTGGCTGCGGAACCCGACGTGCCCGTCCGGCCGGACCAGGTACACGGCGGTGCCGGTGACCCCGTACGTGGCGCGGAACCGGCCCTCGTCGTCGCGTACCACCGGCGGCGCGAGCAGCCGCGGCGCCCGGCCGTCCGGACCGAGCAGCAGGTACCCGTCGACTTCCCCGGCCGTCTGGCCGCGGACCTCGGCGTACAGCTTCTCCACCGCGGCCAGCGCCGCCTCGTCGGCGGAGCCGTCCGCGTACACCAGCAGGGTGTGCCGGGTGCCACGGGTGAGGTCACGCAAACGCAGCGGGTGTCCGACGCCCTGCCGGCGCAGGCCACCGACATCGGGGGCGCGGTCGCCGGGCCGGGGGCCCTGCCGCAGCGCGTCCGGGTCGGTCAGGCACTCGCCGACGAGCGGGCTGTCGGCGTAGCTGAGCAGCATGGACATCTCCTGGAGGAACTGGCGCTTCAGGTCCTCGCGGTCCAGCTCGTCGGTGAAGGCCATCCGGACCGCGCGCCCGACGATCTCCTCGCCCTCCGGGCGCCGCTCGGTCTCGTAGCTGTCGAGCAGTCCGGGCGCCGCGATTCCGCGTACCGCCAGGGCCAGCTTCCAGGCCAGGTTCCAGGCGTCCTGGATCCCGGTGTTCATGCCCTGGCCGCCAGCGGGCGGGTGCAGGTGCGCGGCGTCGCCGGCCACGAACACCCGACCGTCCCGGTACCGGTCAACGATGCCGTGGCTGATCCGGAACACCGACGACCAGCGCAGGTTCGACGCCCGGGTGCCGGGCGGGGCCAGGTGGTCGAGCGCGGCCTGGACGTCGGCGAGCGTCGGCGCGGCCAGCTCCTCGCTGAACCCCGGCGGTGCGTCCTGCCCGCCGGTCTGGGCGAAGAACCGGGGCGGCGCTAACGTCGCGATCCGGTACCGGGCCTCGCCGCGCAGCGGGACGCAGACCAGCATCCCGTCCATCCGGCCGTCGGTCTCGTGCAGGAACCGGAGCAGGTGCCCGTCCGGCATGTCCCAGTCCACGTCGACGTCGCCGAGCATGAACAGCTGCGGGAACCGGCCGAGCCCGCCGGTGAAGGTCAAGCCGAGCAGCTCGCGGACCCGGCTGTGCGCGCCGTCGCAGCCGACCAGGTACTTCGCCCGGACCGTCTCCCGGCCACCGTCGGCGGTCGCGACCGTGGCCAGCACGCCGTCGTCGTCCTGGGTGAACTCGACCAGATCGGCACCGCGCTGGGGGCGTACGCCGAGGGTGGCCAGCCGTTCGGTGAGGATCCGCTCGGTCTCGTACTGGGGCAGGCCGAGGTGGGCGTACGGCAGTTCGGGCAGCTCCCAGCTCATCCGGTGGGTCTCCACACCGTTGACGAACACCATGTTCCCGGTCAGCCAGATCCCGGCGTCCATGGCCTCCCGCACGATGCCCTGGTCCTCCCAGAGCTCCATCGTGCGGCAGTGCACGCCGATCGCCTTGTCCGCCTGCCCGGGCGGCGTGGCCAGCTTGTCGATCACCCGGCACTCGATGCCGCGCCGGGCCAGCTCGACGGCGGCGGTCAGCCCGGTGGGCCCCGCCCCGACGACCAGTACGTCCGTTGTCCTGTCCACGTCGGCCTCCCTGCCGGTACTCAGTGCCCAGGTGCTCCCGGAATCGGCCGCGACGTGGAACAGGCGGCGCCGGAAGTCGAGAAGAAACGGTGCGATCGGCCCTGCCTCCTGCTCGGCGTGCGCCGGGTCGCCGATCCAGCGGTGGAACTCGGCTTCGCTGTTCCATTCAGCGAAGATGTGGAAGATGTCCGTACCGGGCTCGCGCAGCAGCTCCTCGCGCACGTACCCGGGTATCCCGGCCATCCGGGTGAGGACCTCGGCGTAGCCGCGCTCGAACTCGGCGAGCCGGGCGGCCGGCACGGTGACCTCGACGTCCACGAAGATCGTCGAGCCGGCGCCGCCGGGATCGCGCATCACCCGGTAGCTGCCCGGGCCGGGCGGCTCGACCAGCGGCCGGACGGCGCCGGCGAAGCGCCCGGCGACCGCCCCGTTCTCGTAGTCGCGCAGGGCCGACTCGTCGGCCCACTCGGTGACGACGACGAACACGCGCGGGTCGCTGGCGTCGAGCAGCAGGTCCTGCCGGAGGTTGCCGGCCAGGCCGGCGATCTGCCCGGCGGCCGTCCGCCACGCCGCCGCCACGGCGGGCTCGCACCCCGGACGCGCGCGCATCCGGACCATCGTCCTGATCATGAGGTCTCCTTCGACGGCCTACGCGGGGAGACGGTGGACCTGTCGAGGCCGGCGGGCCCGGACCACCACGACGTCGTCCTGCGCACCCTGCCGGAGGTCGCGTCAACCCGCCGTCACCGGCGCGCGGCGGGCAGTCCGCGACCGGTGACGCCGTGGGGACGGGCCGTCGGGGCGGACCTACCCGCCCAGCGCGGTACGCGGGACCATCTCGGGCGACCAGGTGAACTGGTAGCGCGGGCCGGCGACCGACTGGGCGAACGCCTTCGCCGCGGCCGAGGAGCTCACGATGCGCCAGTCCAGCTCCTTGTTCACCTCGAACCAGATGAGGCCGATGATGTCCTTGTGTCCGGGCAGCACACGGAACGCCTCCTTGATCCATTCGGCTTTGCGCTTGTGGCCGTCGGAGGCACCGGTCTCGGTGATGACCATCGGTTTGCTGCTGAACGTGCGGATCTCCTTGATGGTGGGGTTGAAGATCGAGTCGAAGGACCGGTACCTGGAGAACGCGCCCGTGCCGTAGTAGCCGGTAGCGCCCACCCAGTCGACGTAGTCGTCGCCCGGATAGAGGGCGGAGAGCTTCGGCGTCGACCTGCTCCACCGCGCGTTCGGGCTCCAGACCCAGCTGACGTTGGTGGCCCCGGCCGCTTGGAACAGATCATGTACGTGGCGCCACGCCTTGACGTAGTCGCCCTTTCGGTTGCCGTTGACCGACTCGCACCACGGGTACCAGAAGCCGTTCATCTCGTGTGCGAACCGGATCGCCACCGGGTAGCCGAGCGACTTGATCCCTTCGGCCCAGGACCGCAGGTAACTGTCGAAGTCCCCCCGCGCGATCCGGGACAACCGGTAGGCAGGCTGGTTGGAGCGGAGCTTATCGATCTCGCGGGCGGACAACCGCTTCTTGCGGGCCGCTACGTCCAGCCGGTAGTCCCAGGGTTCCCAGCCCAGCATCGGCAGCATGCCCCGGTCCTTGATCCGGTCGAAGGGCGTCCGGTCGAACTGGTCGGCGGCCCACCCGGCGCTGAACAGCATCACCTGCGGCTGGTGCTTGGCGGCCGCCGTGAACGTGTCCAGCGCGGTGAAGTCGTACGGGCCCTGCTGGGTGAAGGCCCCGATGAACGCCTTCCCCACGGGCGGGAAGAGTTGCTGCCCCGGTGGTGCAGACAGGATCGGGTCGGCTGGCGCGAGCCCGTTGGCTTCGGCGGTCACCACCGAGTCCTGTTGTTCGGCCGGTGCAGGGCGGTGGGACGCGGGTTCGTCCCGGAGCCGGGACGTGGTGACCGGCGCGACGGCGAAGGCGTACGCCAGCAGCAGCACGCCGACCGACACCATCGCGACCCGTGGAACAGTAAGCCTTACCAAGACACTCCCCCGTTTCGCCGCCACCCGCGACAGTTGCGGGCGGCGTTCCTTCCTGCCGGCCCGGACCGGCCGGCTCGTCTCCTCGTGCTGCTCACGCCGGCCCGCGGGACGCCTGGTTGTCGGGCGCGGTACGCGGCAACGAGCCCGGCGACCAGGTGAACTGGTAGCGAGGGTCGGCGACCCCCTCGGCGAACGCCTTCGCCACTGCCGGGGAGCTGGCGACCCGCCAGTCCAGCTCCTTGTTCACCTCGAACCAGATCAGGCCGATGATGTCCTGGTATCGGGGCAGCACCTGGAACGCGTCTTTGATCCACTCCGCCTTGCGCCCGGTGGCGTCCGAGGCACCGGTCTCGGTGATGACCAGCGGTTTCCTGCTGAACGTGCGGATCTCGGTGATGGTGGGGCCGAAGATCGCCTCGAAAGAGCGGTAGTCCGTGAAGACCCCCGTGCCGTAGTAGCCCGTGGCGCCCACCCAGTCGATGTAGTCGTCGCCGGGGTAGAACTCGGACATGTTCCCGGTGGACTTGTCCCAGCGGGCATTCGGGCTCCACACCCAGATGACGTTCGTGGCCCCGGCGGCCCGGAACAGATCGTGTACGTGGCGCCACGCCTTGACGTACTCGCCCGGGCGGTTGCCGTTGGTCGCCTCGGACCACGGATACCAGTCACCGTTCATCTCGTGCGCGAACCGGATGGCCACCGGGTAGCCGAGCGACCTGATCCCGTCGGCCCAGGAGCGCAGGTAGGGGTCGAAGTCTCCACCCGTGATGCGGGACAACTGGTAGGCAGGCTGGTTGGAGCGGAGCTTGTCGATCTCGCGGGCGGGCAGATTCTTCTCGCGGGCGGCCTGGTCCACCAGGTAGTCCCAGGGTTCCCAGCCCAGCATCGGCAGCATGCCGCGTTCGCTGATCCGGTCGAAGAGCGTCCGGTCGAACTGGTCGGCCGCCCATCCCGAACTGAACAGCATCACCTGCGGCTCGTGCTTGGCGGCCGCGGCGAACATGTTCGTCGCGGTGAAGTCGTGCGGGCCCTTCTCGGTCATCAGGCCGATGAACGCCTTGCCGGCCGGCGGGAAGAGTTCCGCGGCCGGTCGGGGCGGCGCGGTCGGTGCGGCCGTCGCCAGCGCCTCGCCCGTCCTCACCGCGCCCGGCTCGGCCCGCGCAACCCGGCCGGACGGGCCGGCCTCCCGGCCCCCGGACACGGTGATCGGTGCGATGGCGAACGCGTAGGTCAGCAGCAGCGCGCCGATCAGCACGACCAGGACTCGCGGAACGCTCAACCTCAACATTGCAGAATCCCTTCGGCCGCCACCCGCGACTTCGGCGGGCGTTCCTCGCTGTCGGCGCGAGCGACCAGCTCGGCCGAGTCGTCATCTGCGGGCAGGTACTGGGGCTCGGGCATCTAATCGGCCAGCTTCGTGCGCGGGAGCATGTCCGACGACCAGGTGAACTGGTAGCGAGGATCGGCGACCGCCTTGGCGAATGCCTTTGCCACGACCGGTGAGCTGACGATGCGCCAGTCCACTTCCTTCTGCTTGTCCACCTCGAACCAGATGACGCCGATGATGTCCTGGTAGCGCGCCAGCATCTGGAATGCCTCGGTGATCCACTCGGCCTTGCGCCCGTTGGCGTCGGAGGCGCCGGTCTCGGTGATGACCAGCGGTTTGCTGGTGAAGGCCCGGATCTCCTGGATGGATTGGCTGAAGATCGTGTCGAAGGACCGGTAGTCCGAGGTGAACACCGTGCTGTAGTAGCCCGAGATGCCCACCCAGTCGACGTAGTCATCCCCGGGATAGAACGTGGCAAGTTTCTGCGTCGAGTCGTCCCACCTGTTGTTCGGGCTCCACACCCAGGTGACGTTGGTCGCTCCGGCGGCCCGGAACAGGTCATGGATGTGCCGCCACGCCTTGACGTAGTCACCCGGTTGGTTGCCGTTGACCGACTCGCACCACGGGTACCAGTAGCCGTTCATCTCATGCCCGAACCGGATGGCCACCGGATAGCCGAGGGACTTGATGCCGTCGGCCCAGGACCGCAGGTAGCTGTCGAAGTCCCCACGCGCGATGTGGGACAACCGGTACTGGGGTTGCTCGTTCCGTGCCCTGTCGATCTCCGGGGTCGGGAGCCCCTTCCTGACGGCTGCTTCACCCGACCGGTAGTCCCACGGCTCCCAGCCCAGCATCGGCAGCATGCCCCGATCCTTGATCCGGTCGAACAGCGTCCGGTCGAAGGCGTCGACCGCCCACCCGGAGCTGAAGAGCATGGCCTGCGGCTGGTGTTCCGCCGCCGCGGTGAACATGTTCATCGCGGTGAAGTCGTGCGGGCCCTTCTCGGTCATCACCCCGATGAACGTCTTTCCCGCCGGCGGGAAGAGTTGCTGAGCCGGTCGGCGCGACGCGCCGGGCTGGGCGAGCGCCTCCGCGTCGGCCTTCGCCACCCGGCCGGACCGGGCATCCCCCGGGCCCCGGGAGGCGGTGACGGCCGGCAGGGCGAAGGCGTAGACCACCAGCAGCGCGCCGATCAGCAGCATCACGACCCGCGGCACGGTGAGCCTCGTCATCGCGGGACCCCTTCAGCCGGCACCCGTGACTTCGGCGGGTGCCGTTCCGCGCTGTCGGCGCCGGCGGCGGGCTCGGCCGCGTCGTCGTGCTGCTCCCGGCGGGTCCGGATGTTCGAGACGAGCGCGATCAGCGGTGGAACGAGCCCGGTGAGGAGGGTCAGGACCGGCCACACCCGCAGCATGGTGAAGCCGTGGTCCAGCACGAAACTCGCCCCGAGCAGGCCGGCGGCGAAGGCGGCCCAGCAGAAGTGCAGCCGGAAGGTGCCGAGCGACTCGATGGTGCGCAACTTCCCCTTGGCCGTCACCACGAACCCGAGCTTCCGCCGCAGCAGCGCACCGACCGCGGCGGCCACGTAGACCGGCCCGGCGAACAACGCGAGTGCCATGCCGACCAGCCCGATCTCTTCCCGTTCGTGCGGCGCGATGTTGAAGCGGCGCAGCCAGAGCCACAGCAGGAACCAGGTGCCCATGCTCGAGCCCCACAGCGCCGACCACACGGTGAGATCGAGCTGCGCCGAACTCACCCCGGTGAGCAGGTACAGGGCCGTGGCGAAGTTCCCCAGCAACAGGCTGACCGCCACGCTCGGGTAGTAGAACTGGAGCAGGCGGTACTGCCAGCGCCGTCGCGCGGGCAGCTCGCGCGGCGCGCGCAGCTCGGGGCGTACCAGGATCTCGCAGATGCCGGCCGCCCAGCGCTTCTGCTGGTTGAAGTAGTCCGCCCACGACGTCGGGCCCTCCCCGAGTGCCACCACGTCCGGGGTGTAGACGCCCTTCCACTGGTTGCCCGTTTCGGGGTTGACGGCGGCGTGGATCCGGATGCTGGTCAGGTGGTCCTCGATGATCGAGTCCTGGTAGCCGCCGATGGTCCGCCACGCCGACGGCCGGTAGAGATGGCCGGTGCCGGTGAGCAGCGGCGCGTCCAGGCCGTTTCCGCCGCGGGCGATCAGTCCGTTGTAGAGGTACTGCTGGACCGAGGCGCCGTGGGCCACGAAGTTCTGGTGCATGTTGCCGTAGACCTGCGGCGTGACCACGAAGGCGACGTCCGGGTCGCGGAAGTAGCCGAGGGTCCGTTCCAGGAAGTTCGGCAGCGGCACGTGGTCCGGATCGACGTTCGCGACCACGTCGTACCGGTCCTCGTGTTCGGCCCGCCAGGCGTTGTGATTGCCCGACTTCGTCCGGGCGCGGAACTCGCCGCTCGGCTGGTTGTACTCGGGGCGGCCCTTGCGGCTGAAGTGGTGCACGCCGATCCGGGCGGCCATCTCCCGCACCGCCGGATCGTCCCCCTCGTCGAGGATCCAGACGTCCACCTGGCCGCAGTAGACGATCTGCCGCAGCCGCCGCAGGGTCCGCTCGGCGACGTCGATCGGCTCCTTGCTGGGCACGATCGTGGTGAGCAGCGCCACCCGCAGGCCGACCGGAGGATCGACCGGCACCGGGTCCTTGGCGTGGTACGCGAACACCCAGACGACCACGTTCTGCGCGAGGCGGATCAGCTCGACCCCGACGACCACGCAGAAGCCGAGCCGGGCCGCCGCCGTCTGCCAGCCGCCGAGCCCGAGCACGCCCGAGCCGGGTACGTGCGCGGGCAGCAGCAGCCACCCGACGAGCAACAACCCGGCCGCGCTGTTGACGAGGACGAGAAGGGTCAGCATCAGCCGGGCCGCGGGCGAGGCGACATGGCGGAACTCGACCGGCGCCTGCGGGCCCCGCGGCGCGACCAGCGGTCCGGCGGTCGCACCGCACTTCGCGTACGCGAGGCGGGCCTTGATGTTCAGTTGCCGACGGTCGGGGCGCCGGCCGGCTGGCGGCTGCGCCGAGGTGACCGTCTGACGCCGGCCGGGGGTTCCCTCCCCCGCGGATTCAGACCGGCGCGTATCGACAGCGACGCCCACGTTTCCCCCAAGGGTTCGACTTGCTCGCCACGAACTCGGCACGGGCCGATCGTGAGCGGCTGATACGGATGGACACTGCGGATTGCGCGATGACGATCGACGGGCCCGGCGCTCACCGCCGGCGCGCCACCGGTCAGAGATCGCTCCGCTCGTTCACCAGCAGGGCCAGCGTCAGCCCCGTGAGTCTCCAGACCTGCGCCACCTGATACCTCGTGCGGAGCAGCCGCTCCTTCGCCCCGCCGATGCCCTGCACCGGGTCGGCGCGCTCCCCGAGCCGGATCACCCACACTCGCCGGGTGCCCCGCAGGCATCCGGCCACGTCGGCGCACTCGGCGACCGGCCCTCGGCCGTCGGCGCGCTGCGGGCTGGTGGCGAGGACGTCCCGCGGCCGGCGGCCGGCGGGCAGGTAGTGCGTCACCAGGTCCCGGCCGACCCGTCCGTCGCCCGCGTCCGACGAGCCGTAGACGGCGCCGTCGTTGGGTTGCAGGCGGCGTTCGACGAGCTCCGCGAGCCGGCGGCTGGCCTGCTGGTGTCCGTCCGGTTCCCGCAGGTCGGCCTGGGCCGGGACGCCGATCACCGCGACCGCCGCCAGCACCCCCGCGGCCCAGCCGAGCCGGGCGCGGGACAGCGCGGCCGCGCCGAGCATCGCCCACGCCGGAAGGGTGAAGAGCAGGTACTGCGGCAACCAGACAGGCGTCACCTGGGCGACCAGCAACAGCGCGAGCGGCGGCACCACCGCCCAGGCGGTACACACGGCGGCGGAGTACCGCAGCGGGAGGCTGAACAACGCCAGCGCGAGCAGCACGGCGCCCAGTGCGGCGACGCCGAACAGTTCCCGGGGGGTCGCGGCCAGCGCCGACAGGCTCGGATGCGCGTTCCGCGCGAGCGGTACGCCGTGCGGCGCGGCGAGCCAGAGCAACGCGGCCGCGGGCAGCGCGCCCGCCAGCGCGGCGGCCAGCCACCGGAGCGCCTTGTCGCGCCGGAAGGCGAACACCGCCCAGCCGTGCCCGACCAGCAGCAGGAGCGCGACGACGTTGCCCAGGCCCAGCAGCGCCACGGCACCGGCGTAGCGGGCGAAGCGCCAGAACCACGGCCGGTCGATCGCCGGCACCAGGAGCGACGTGGCGAGCACCGCGGCGAGCAGGGTCAACGCGTACGGCTGGGCCTCCTGCGCGTACCGCGTCGAGGTCGGCAGCAGCGCGAAGAGCACCCCGGCCAGGACCCCGGTGGCCGGCGCGAACATCCGGGCCGCCAGTACGCCGACCAGCGCTGCCGCCGCGGTCATGGCCAGCATGGACGGCGCGCGCAGGGCGAGGTCGGAGCTGCCGAAGACCTCCGCCCACGCGCGCATCAGCAGGTGGTAGGGCGCTTCGGTGGCCTCACTCGAGTGGAGGAGGGACCAGTTGTCCCGCCAGGACGAGTTGGCCCTGGCCCAGGTCGCGAGTTCTTCCGTGCGGAGTCCGGGTGCGCCGGCCCCGACGACGCTCAGCGCGCCCATCAGCAGCGCCGGTACCAGCCAGGCGGCGGTACGCCCCCGCGAGGCGTCGGTCGCCGGGCGACTGGGGGCGGGGACGCCGTGCCCTTCTCCCCAGGGGTCCTCGACGCTGGCCTCGGTCGACCCGAGCCGGGGCAGGACCATGGTGTCCGAGTCCTTCATCGTGTCTCACGCATCTCCGTGGGATTCCGGCGGTCGTGGCCCAGGCCGCCCCGAGGGACGTCAGGCAGGGTGTCCGCGTGGTGCGCGGATGGCGCGGCACGACCCGCGCCGGAGGGGCCTGGGCCGGTGCCGCAACTCGCTTCGGAGCTTATTGAGCAAACCTCAGCAGAGGACGTCGAACGCCCGCAAAAGCGGCGAAAGTGGCAGGTCAGGACAGATGCGGCAAAAGATGCAATGATCGCAGCATCAGGACGGGGCAGCCCACCGCCGGACGGCGGAGCTGCCAAGATCTCCCGGTACGACCGTACGGCTGAGCCAAGATCGACATCGCCGTGTACGGCGCGCCGAACTCAGCCTCGGGGCACTACCGGTCCAGGCTCGCCGGAAGGCCGAACGTGGCGAACAGGCCGGGTGCCTTGACCACGTCTATCGCGCGGAGGAGGCCCGCCTCCGGGCGTAGCACGATCAGCGCGAACGGGCGGAACGTGGCGTCGCCGGCACCGCGGACGTAGGCGGCCACGGCCGGCTGACGGTCGGCGGCCATGGCCAGCATCCGCCACTGACCGGGGGTGTTCATGTCCCGGCGCAGCGCGTCGGCGACGGCGGCCTTGCCGGACCACTCACCGACGTCCGGCTCGATCGTCAACCGGATGTCCTCGCGGAGCAGGTCCACCAGGGCCTGGGGATCGGCCCGTTCGTGCGCGGCGATGTACCGCCGCAGCAGCTCACGCTGCGCCGGATCCGGTGCACCGGTGGGCGACCACTCCAGTCGACCGCCCGGCCACCGGTCCCGGAGCGTCGCCCGAGCGCGCTGCAGGGCACTGTTGACCGCCGGCACGGTCGTGTCGAGCAGGGCGGCTGCCTCACTCGCCGACCAGGACAGCACGTCCCGCAGCACGAGCACGGCCCGCTGGCGGGGCGGCAACAGCTGGATCGCGGCGAGGAACGCCAGACCGAACGTCTCGCGGCCGATGGCCACCGCGTCGGGGCCCGGGTGCTCGTCGAGCAGTTGATCCGGGTACGGCTGCAGCGGCGGGCGGGTACGCCGTAGCGTGTCCAGGCAGGCGTTGGTGGCGATGCGGTACAGCCAGGTTCGGACGCTGGAACGCTCCTCGAACGCGTCCCTGGACCGCCACGCCCGCAGGAAGACCTCCTGTACGTGGTCCTCCGCCGCATCGAACGAGCCGAGCATCCGGTAGCAGTGGACCTGCAGTTCGCGGTGATACCGACGGGTCAGCTCCGCGAAGCTCGTGGCGTCCACAGCACCGTTCATACCCGTACCGACGAGAAAAAGTTGGCCGACTCATCGGACACTTCACGGCCCCACTGCGTCTACCCGGGCATGGCAGTTGTTGAAGCGGACATCTCGATGTCGCTGGACGGGTTCGTCACCGGGCCTGACCTCGACCGGTGGCCAGGGTTCGGCAAGGGTGGCGAACGCTTGCACGCGTGGCTCACACACGACGAAGGGCGGCGGCTGAGCAGGGCGACGTTCGCCGCGTCCGGCGCCGTCGTGACGAGCCGGCGGGTGTACGACGACACCGATGGCTGGGCGGCCGAAGGCGGCTTCTTCCGCATGCCGGTCTTCGTGGTGACCCACCGGCCACACGGCGCCGTACGCAAGGGCGACACCACGTTCACGTTCGTGACCGGCGGAGTGGCCGCCGCGATCGAAGCGGCCAGGGCGGCCGCAGGCGACCAACGGGTCCACATCATGGGCGGCGCGTCGGTCATCCAGCAGGCGCTGCGGACCGGCCTCGTCGATCACCTGCGGCTGCACGTCGTACCGCTCCTGCTGGGGTCCGGCACCGCGCTGTTCGACGGCACCGGTCCGGAACTGGACCACCTGGACACCGTCGACACCCCGGAGGCCACCCACGTGACGTACCGGGTGGGGCGAGTCGAAACCTGACCCGCGACGGCTGCGGCCGGCCGGCGGGCCAGGTCCGGTCGCTCAGTTAGCCCGCCACCGCCTCCAGCGACCAGGCCCGGACGGCCCGACATCCCGCCCATCCAGTCCATCTCGTGCTTCGGCACTACTAACGCAGCACCTCGGCGCGGTCCCGTAGCGGCTCCCACCAGTCCCGGCGCGACCGATACCACTGCACGGTGGCAGCCAGGCCCTGGTCGAACGGGATGCGGGGCGTGAAGCCGAGCTGGGTCCGGATCTTCCTGGTGTCCACGGAGTACCTGCGATCGTGGCCCTTGCGGTCATCGACGTAGCAGATCCGTTCCGGGCCGGCGCCGCACGCGGTCAGCAGCCGTTCGGCCAGTTGCCGGTTCGTCAGTTCCATGCCGCCGCCGATGTTGTAGACCTCGCCCGGCCGCCCTCCGCTGAGGACCGCGGCGACCGCGCGGCAGTGGTCGTCGACGTGCAGCCAGTCCCGGACGTGCTGGCCGTCGCCGTAGAGCGGCACGCTGCCGCCCGCCATCAGCCGGGTGATGAACAGCGGGATGATCTTCTCGGGGAACTGGTAGGGCCCGTAGTTGTTGGAGCACCGGGTGACCAGCGCCGGCACGTTGTGCGTGCGGTGGTAGGAGCGGACCAGGAGCTCCGCAGCGGCCTTGGTGGCGGCGTACGGCGAATTGGGCTCCATCGGGCAGTTCTCGTCCCAGGAACCGTGGGCTATCGACCCGTAGACCTCGTCGGTCGACACATGCACGAACCGGCGCGGCCGGTGCCGTACGGCCGCGTCCAGCAGCACCTGGGTGCCCTGCACGTTGGTGCGTACGAACGCCGCGGCCTGATTGATGGACCGGTCCACGTGCGTTTCGGCGGCGAAGTGCACCACGGCGTCGTGCCCGCTCATCAACTCGTCGACTAGGTCCTCGTCGCAAATGTCGCCGAGGATGAAGCGCAGCCGCGGGTCGTCGCCGACGGGGTCGAGATTGGCCATCACGCCGGAATAAGTGAGTTTGTCGAGCACCGTGACGCGAACGCCGTCCAGCGCCGGATAGGCGCCGCCGAGAATCCGGCGCACGAAATTCGAGCCGATGAAGCCGGCACCACCGGTCACCAGAAGCCTCATCACGCCGGTCCCTTCAGCCGAGCACCGTGGGCGGCGTGGCCAGCCGTGCCGAGTAGGTCGATGGCGACCGGGCTGCAAAGCTCCACGAAAACCTCCGGGAAGAGGAGCCGATGCGATGATTCGGAGCGTACGCCGCGCTCCCGTGCACTCTTTCTTTGGAATTGCCGGAACAGCGGAACAAGTGACGGTAATTCTGCGCCCGCGATTTCGGTGGCGAGCTGGGCGGGGTTGTTCGCCAGTGCGGAGATCCGCGGGCACCGCGCGAGTCGGGCGACAATTGCGCCGACCCGCCCGCGTGGGGTGCCCGCTCAGGCGGCGTCCGCCAGCTCCGCCTCGGGCATGGTCCGCGCATCGACCAGCCGGCCCAGGGCGTGCGTGCGGGCGTCGAGCAACGCGAGCAGGACCGGCGGGTCGAGGGCCCGGGCCGGCCGCAGGACCAGCTCGATGGAGACGAGCGTGTCGGGCCGGATGGTGATCGGCCCGGCGGTCGCGACCGCCACTGGTCGGTCGGCGCGGTCGCGGCCCAGGCGGGCCGGACCTCGATCGACCGAGACCGACTGGGCGAGCAGGTACCAACTGCCCGGCGGGGGGTTGTCGAACACGATCCGGTTGGCGTGCCGCAACACGCCGCAGCGTACCGGATGACCTTCGGGAAGGCGGTCGGCGAACAGGCCGACGAAGATCAGCGCGTTCTCGTCCGGGCAGGCCAATCGCACGTCGCAGGACAGGGCCGCGTTACCGAAGCCGGAGCCGTCGGCGCCGGCCCGGATCTCCGTGGCGTATCCGGAGCGGCGCCGGTAGATGGTGGGCGACATCCCGACGCTGCGGCTGAATCGGGAACTGAACGTGCCGACGCTGTTGTATCCGACGCTGACGCTGATGTCGGCCACCTTCATCCGCGTCGAGACCAGCAGCTCCTTGGCCCGCTGCAGGCGCAGGGCGGAGAGGAACCGACCGGGCGACACGCCCGTGACCCGCTGGAACATGCGGGTGAAATGGAATTTGCTGAACATCGCGGCACGGGCCATGTCATCCACCGTGAGTTGCTCACCCAGGCGTTCCTGCATCGCATTGATGGCTCGTAGAACCGCCGTTTCGGAAGTGTGCTCCATCACGTCTCCCCCTAGCAGGACCTCTCGAAAGGAATACCGCGGACACCCATTATTCGAAGGGTGGTCCCATGAATTGAAAGGCTCGACCGAATCAGATACAGGTCAGCATCATCAATTCCGCGATTTCCGTCGCCAGGCTAACTGGCCGCCCTCGTCCCGGGCAACCCTCGTCCGTGATCGACGCCGCCAACCGCAATCGCGAAGTAAAAATAGATACCGGTGATACTCGATATCGTGCGCACCGTGCGAGAGCTTCCCGCACTCCAGTGAACGGCCGCACCCCACCAGCGGAAACAAGAAACAACCCGAAGGACACGGGCCGGCGCACCTGAGGTGACCGAGCGCCGAACGCCGGCCCGCCGGCGGCGGCCAGGGCGGCTCAGGGACGTCCGTCAACGTCGGTCGTCGATACCGGCGGCCCGGAACTCGGCGGGGCCGGCCGGCGGACGGGTGGCAACAATGACGGCACGGCACAGTCCCTTCGCACGACGCTCACCGGTCGACACCATCGTCCGGGCGGCGTCGCCGGACCACATCTTTCCGCATTGCGCAGCGCCGCGGAATCGGTACCGGTCCCGGTGGGACCGCACGCCTCGCCGTTTACGGTGGACGGTCGCCGGCACCTTGTGGACAGCGGCGACAGGTCGACGGCATCGTCATTCATCGCTGGCCGCCCGGGCGCCGTGCGGCGGCCTCAGCACGGCAAGCCGGGAGATGTCCACTCACCCGGGGGACTGCCACGCTCATCCACATGAGCGAATTCGAGGGCAGGAAGGGACTTGCCACCGACGCCGGCAGCGGCATCGGACTGGCTACCGCGCAGCGCCTGGCCGAGGCCGGCGCACACGTCGTCATCGCGGGTCGCGATGCGGCGCGGCTCGAGCGATCCCGCCGAGGTGCCCGAGGTGGTGCTGTTCCTGCTGTCCGCAGGTCGTCGGACGTTACCGAGCAGGAGCTCGTGGTGGACGGCGGGCTGCTCCGTTCCGTCCCGCTCGCCCCCATGCCCAGTTGAGCACTGCGCGAGGAAGGTCGACCTACGATGGGTGAGAAAGCACGCCGGGCGCTGGTCCTCGGTGGCAGCTACGGCGGATTGTTCGCCGCTCGGGTGTTGTCCGAGCAGTACGACGAGGTCGTGATCGTGGATCGGGACCGGCTGGTGGGCACGATCGGGCCGCGGCGCGGCCGGCCCCAGGGCCGGCACATCAACGCCATGCACGTACGCGGGTTGCAGGTGGCCGAGGAGCTCTTCCCCGGATTCATCCAGGAGCTCGTCGCGGACGGCTGCCCCACCGGCGACTACGCGGGCTCGGTCCGCTGGTTCTTCAACGGCAAGCCGCTACGGCGTGAGGACATCGGCTACACCGCGGTGCCGGCGACCGCTCCGCTGATGGAACGGCACGTCCGGGAGCGGGTCGAGCAGTTGCCGGCCGTCCGGTTCGTCGAGCGGTGCGACATCGTCGACCTCGTGGCGACCGCCGATCGCAGCCGGATCACCGGCGCCCGGGTACGCCATCTGGAAGGCGACGGTGGCGAGGAGGTCATCGAGGCCGACCTGGTGGTCGACGCCACCGGGCGGGGTTCCCGGACCCCCGCGATGCTGGCCAAGTTCGGTTATCCCCGGGTGCCCGAGGACCGCATCAAGATCGACCTCGGCTACGTCACCCAGCACTACGAGCTGGACGACGATCCCTGGGGGGGCGACCTCGCCATCATCCCGGTGGCCTACCCGGATTCCCCGCGGGGCGCGATCTTCACACAGACCGACCACGGCAAGGTGGAGCTGACCGTCTACGGGCTGCTCGGCGACCACCCGCCGACCGATCAGGAGGGCTTCTACGCGTTCGTCAAGTCGTTGTGCGTGCCGGACATCCACGAGGCACTGCGCAGCGCCCGGCCGATCGACGAGCCCGTCCCCTTCCACTACCCGGTCACCCTGCGCCGCCGGTACGAGCGGATGTCCCGCTTCCCGGCGGGTCTCGTGATCACCGGCGACGCGGTCACCAGCTTCAACCCGGTGTACGCCCAGGGCATGACCGTCGCCGCGCTGTCGGCCCTGACGTTGCGCAGGCACCTCCGCCGGGACAGCGCGCCGGATCCGGCGGCGTACTTCCAAGACCTCGCCAGCAGCGTCATCGACGCGGCCTGGGAGATGACGACCACCGTCGACCTCGGCTTCGCCGGCGTGCCGGGCGACCGCTCGATGAAGGTCCGCTTCCTCCAGCGCTTCCTCTCGCTGGTGCAGGCGGCGGCGACCCAGGACCCGAAGGTGACCACCGCGTACATGCGCGCGGCCGGGATGGTGGACCCCCCGCAGGCACTGATGCGGCCGGCGACCCTGCTGCGGGTGCTCGTCGGCGCGCTCAAGCGCTCCACCGGCAGCCAGGCGCGGCAACCCGCGCTCACCCGCCCGGGCTGATCAGCCGGCCCACCGACGCGGGCCCGTCGCCGGTCTCCAGTGGACCGCGCGACGGGCCCGGCGTCTCAGTCGTCCCGCCCCGCCGCGTGACCGGTGTCCGCGGCGTGCCGCAGCAGAGCGTGGTGCTGGTGGGCCATGCGGTGCAGGACCGTGAACGCGACATTGAGGAGCACGGTCTGCGCCACCGCCGCACCCCGGTCGATGACGGCGTCCTTGTGGGCCAGCAGGTCCAGCTCGGCGATGGCCAGTTGCTCCGCGAGGGCCGCCAGGCCGTCGAAGGCGGTCAGCTCGGCGTCGCAGCCGAGCTCGCGGAGCGCGACGATCACCTCGGCGAGCACCTGGGAGCCGGAACGCCCTCGCTGGTGGTCCCAGGAGAGCCCGTCCACGTAGCGCGCCGCCTCATCGGCGTGCTCGTCGGGGGACGGGGCCGTCCCCCGGCTCGCCTGCGGGCAGAGCGCCCGGTTGACGGCGCCGACGACCTCGGTCAGCGGAACGCGCGTGTCGTCCACCGCGGCGAGCAGCTCGCGCACCGACGAAAGCTCCAGCCCGCCGATCCCGGCAAGCGCGCGAATCAGCCGCACGCGGCGAAGATGCTTTTCGCCGTAGACGGCCTGATTTCGTGCGGTGGGAGTGCCCGGCATGAGCAACCGTTCTCGGAGATAAAACTTGATGGTCGGGACCGGCGCACCGCTACGCCGGCTCAGATCCGATATGCGCATCGCTCCCCCAGGACATCATGGCCGTCTATACCTTACCTCGCTGGACGCCCTGGTAAACATGGCGATCGGGGCCGGCTGCCAGGGAGAACCTCGGCTGCCGGCGTCCGGCCAGGTGACGCCTACCATGCCCGACTTACCCGGTCAGATAGTCGCTCCACGGCTGCTCTCGGCCATCCAGACAGCGGCCTGTCCCTGCATTTCCGGTAGGCAATTTCGGCAGACCGCACGCCGCGCCCCGGCCGACGCACGGCGCATTGACCATCGGCCACCCCGTGGTTACCCTCTACGATGCCTGTGGCGCCCGGGACCGCCCAACGCCGACCCGGCCGCCCCGGCGCTCGACCAACTCCGGGGGGAGAATCGTTGCACTCGGGCGTGCAGAGAGCCGTGGAAAAAGTCATCGACCGAATGCTCATGAATCCGTCCGAGGAATTGACCGTCCAAGAAATGGCGCGTATTGCACGATTCAGCAAATTTCACTTCACCCGGGTGTTCCAGCGCGTCACCGGAATATCGCCCGGGCGATTCCTCTCGGCCATCCGGCTCCAAGAGGCGAAACGGCTGCTGACCACCACGAACCTCACGGTCGCCGACATCAGCATCCGCGTCGGCTACAACAGCGTGGGCACCTTCAGCACCCGATTCACCAAGAGTGTCGGGCTCTCCCCGACGACCTACCGCCGGCTCGGCGGCTTCGCCCCGGCGGTCTGCACCCGCCCCCGCCCGGCGCGGGCCAACACCATCACCGGCACGGTCAGCGGGGTACACCGCGGACTGATCTTCATGGGTGTCTTCCCGAACCGGATCCCCGAAGGCCCCCCGATGAACTGCGCCGTCCTCGACGAGCCCGGCACCTTCCACTTCAGCGGCATCCCCGACGGCACCTGGTACATCCTGTGCCAGTCCGTGTCCGGCTCCCCGCTCGACCTGACGCCCGACGACGTGACGGTGGCCACCGCCGGCCCGATCACGGTGTTCGGCAAGCGCGATTTCCATCTCGACGCGCAACTGCTGCCGGTGTCCAAGCTCGACCCGCCGGTCCTGCTCGCGCTGCTCGACAGCCGCAAGGAGTCACTCCGCCGCCGCGAGGCGGCCCTGGCGCACTGATCCGAGGCCCCGGCCAGTCCCCCGACTCCGCGCGGCCCGGCCCGACGTCGCCCCACACCGCCGGCCGGCGCGCCCGCCGTAGCCGGGACGGGTACCCGCCCGGCCGGCGCAGCTCGCGGTCACCCCGACACGCGCGCCCGCTGGAGCACCCGCTCACGCCGGCCGCAGCCCGCCGGCCGACCGCTCGATTGCCCCGGCGTCGGCCCGCCGTTCGGGCGCATGCACAGAGATGATTTCGGCCACAAACTGCGCGCAATATGTGTTCAGCCGGGCGGGGTCCTCGCCCTCTGAATCGATAGGAAAGCAGATGCGCGAAAAGTACGGCCCAAGCCAGCTGCGGGCGCGCCACGACAAGTTCCACGTCACCGAGGCGGCGGCGACTGAAATCTCATCCTTCAAATCCAAGCCGATCAACTTCAAGATCGGCTATTGGGATCCGAGAGTGAACGGAGTTCGGTATCTGAAATCATTGATGTATATTCTCGCCGACGGGCTGAGCGACGAGAACTGGAAGCGGCTGCGGAGCATCCGCAACCGCACCGTGGGGGAGCCGATCACCATCACCTTCGACGGTGAGCCGGTGTGCATGGACTACCTGCAGTCGGTGCTCGAACTGGACTTCATCGCCGGCAATGTCGAGCTCGAAGGCACGCGGGTCCTGGAGATCGGCGCCGGGTACGGGCGTACGTGCCACACCATCCTGTCCAACCACGACGTACGCGAGTACCACATCATCGACCTGCCGAACTCCCTGACCCTGTCCACCCGATACCTGCGCTCCGTGCTCGACGCCGAGCAGTTCGCCAAAGTCCGGTTCACCTCGATCGGTGACGTGGACGAGCAGTACACCGCCACCGATTTCGATCTCACGATCAACATCAGTTCGTTCTCGGAGATGACCGCGGAAACCGTCGACGACTATCTGGCGATGATCGACGCGCGAAGCCGCTACTTCTACATCCGGGACGCGGTCGGCAAGTATCTCGACAGCAGCCTCAACGGCAATTCTGACGGGTACGAGGTCGTCAAGCTGGCACTGAGCACCGGCAAGCTACGCGACGTGATCGACATCCATGACAACCGCGCCGTCGAGGCGCACGTCGGGGCCTTCGTCGAGGCGTACCGCCCCGGACCGCGGTGGACCTGCGTAGCCAACGCGTGGGCCCGGCCATGGGGCCACTACTGGCAGGCCCTCTACGGCAAGGACCAGATCCAGCGCCCGGTCGACGAACAGCTCGGGCTGGGCAGCGAGATCTGTCCCTGATCCCGCGGTCGCCCGTAGCGACGTCGGACCGGGCAGGCACCGGTACGCAGCCGGGCGCGCCCACCACCCGGCGTGGCCCCGCCGGCACGGCCCCGTGGCGGATGACAGCCACGGCGGTCAGGCCGAGACCCGCACGTCACCGGTTCCGGGACGGCGCCGTTCACCTCGGACGGCACCGTTCCGGCCGTGGTCCCGCCGGCAGACGCCACCCGGCCGCCGGTGGGACGTCACGGACCGGGACGCCGCGCTGCTGGACGTATCCGGATCGGGCTGCCGGCGGCCGGGCGTCGCGGCACGCCGACCGCTATCCGGCCCCATCGGCGGCTCGACCGACACACCCGGCGCCGGGCTGCCGGACCTACGCCGACCGACCGCCCGGGCACCGACCGTCACCGCACCGACCACCATGGGGAAGTGCCCTCCGCGATGGGCCGGACAAGACCGTAAACGGGTCCCGTCCTCCCAGCTCGGAGGGCATCCTCCAGCTCCTGGGTCAGTTCCTGACGTACGGGCTCCCCAGCCCACCAGGTTGGGCGGCACCGCGACGAGTTCCTCCTCGGTCCGCGCCAGCCGGCTGCTGCTGGGTGAGTTCTCCTTCCGGCGCGGTCAGATGTACTGGGTGTTCGGCGGCAGGCCACAGGCCAGCCGTCCGTAGAGCTCGAAGTTGGTGTCGGGGTGCATGATCGCGTGCAGGTTCAGCGCCTTGATGTCACGTTCGATGCGCTGGATCGGCACGTCGGTGTGCAGGGAGGAGCCGCCGCTGGCGTCGGCCAGCACGTCGGCGGTCTCCTTGGCCCGCAGGCAGACGGCGCCCAGGTCCAGCCGGGCCCGGGCGCGCTCCTCGAGCGTCCACGCGTCGCCGGCGGCCGCCTTGGCGTCGATCGTGTCGGCCGCACGGAAGATGTGGAATCCGGCCTCGTCCACCCGTACGGTCGCGCCGGCCACCTGCAGGTGGGTCAACGGCGCGGCGCTCTGCTCCGCGTAGTCGGTATAGGTGATCTTGCGGCCGGGCAGCCGCTCCAGGAACGCGTCCTTGGCGGCGACCGCCAGGCCGTACGCGACCGAACCGACGGTGGTGCAGGCGATCGGCATGAACGGCGCCCGCCACATCAGCGCGGCGGGGTTCTGCTGCAGCGGGTGGGCGCCGACGATGACGGGGCCCATCGGCACCACTCGTTCCGCCGGCACAAAGACGTTCTCGGCCACCGTACTGACGCTGCCGGAGCCGCGCATGCCGACGGTGTGCCAGTCGTCGACGACCTGCAGGTCACTCATCGGGAGCAGCACCATGATCGGCTCGTACTGCCCGTCCGGGGTGGGCCGGACCGCGGCGTTGACGTTCCAGCCGCTGTGCTGGGCACCGGTGTTGAACGACCACTTGCCGTTGACCTGGTAGCCACCGTCGACCGGCACGGCCATGGCGCTCGGGCTGAGGATCCCGGCGATCCGCACGTCCGGGTCGGCGAACACCTCGTCGCGTACGGCGTCCGGGAACAGGCCGGTCATCCAGCTGCTGATCAGCCAGACCGCGGCGGTCCAGCCGGTGGAGCCGTCGCCGCGGGCGAGCTCGGCCACCACCTCGGCGACGGTACGCATGTCCGACTCGTAGCCCCCGTAGCGCTGGGGCACCCGCATGCGCAGCAGGCCGGAGCTGGCGAGCGCGGCGATTGTCTCGTCGGTGAGTCGCCGCTGCTGCTCCGCCGCCAGCGCGTTGGCCCGCAGCAGCTTGCCGAGCTCGGCCGCGCGGCCCACCAGCTCAAAACGCGACGGCGTGGTGACTGTCTCCATCGATCCTCCTCGAACAGGACAGCAGAGGACCCGCAACCCTCCCGGGCCACCGCTCTTCGTGCAGGAATTGCCGGTCGGTCACAACCCGACCCGCCTCTCGACTCTGGCAGCCGGACCGGTGGCGACGCATCTTCCGCCATGCCCTTTCAGCCGCGGCCCCGGTGCGCCACCGATTGGCCCAGCTCAGCCAGCCGACGGCTGTCCACCTTGCCGGTCTCGTTGCGGGGCAGCGCGTCCGGGACGACCCGGAAGGTCATCGGCAGCAGCACGTCGCCGAACCGCTGCCGCACGTGCGCGCGCCACTGCGCCGGAGCGGGCTCCGCACGGGGCACGACGTACGCGACCAGCCGGGTGACGATGCCGTCGGCACCGGACACCGCCAGCACGGCGCACTCGGCGACCGAGGCGTGCCCGAGCAGTACGGCCTCCACCTCGGCCAACTCGATGCGGTGCCCCTGGATCTTCACCTGCTGGTCGCGGCGGCCGCGAAACTCCAGCAGCCCGTCCGGACGGCGCAGGCCGAGGTCCCCGGTGCGGTACCAGGGCCCCGGACCCCGGCCCGGCACGCCCCGGAAGGCCGGATGGCCACGATCGCCGTCGCCGGAGCGGCCGAGGTAGCCCGGGGTCACGTAGGGGCTGCGGACGACCAACTCGCCCACCGTTTCGGGCGGGCATTCCCGATCGAGCTCGTCGAGAACCAGCACCTCTCGGCCCGGAATCGGCCGTCCGATGGGGACCGGTCCCGGGCTGGTCCGTGGAATCCGGTGCCAGGTCGCCGCCACCGTCTCGGTCGGTCCGTAGAGATTGACCAGGTCCATCCCCGGGGCCGCCGCGTGCAGGCCCTGGACCAGATCGTCCGGGACCGCCTCGCCCATCAGCAGCAACCGCCGCAGCGCCAGCCGCGCCCGTGCCCCGCCGAGGCTCTGCCGCAGCAGCTCACGGGCGAAGCTGGGCACGGTCTGCAGGACGTCGATCCGCTCCGCCGCCAGCCAGTCGAGCAGCCGACCGGGGTGTACGCGGACCGCCTCCGGCACCGGGCAGAGCTGCGCCCCGGCCACCAGCGTCGCGAAGGTCTCGCACAGCGCCGGGTCGTGCTCCGGGGCCACCCACTGCGCCACCCGCACGCCCGGACCGAGCCCGAACTCACCGGCGAACCAGGTGCTGAACTGGGCCAGCGCGGCATGCGTCTGCGGCACCCCCTTGGGCTGCCCGGTGGAGCCGGACGTGTGCGCGATGTAGGCCCAGGCCTCCGGCGGGACGTTGTGCTCGGCCGGCTCGGCGTCTGGCAGGGCGGTCACGTCCAGCAGCGGGACGCCGGTGCGTTCGGCGTACCAGGCGGCGAGGTCGTCGTCGGTGCCTCCGGTCAGCACCGCCGCCGGGCGTACGCTGTCGAGGATCAGGCGGCCGCGCTCGCCGGCCGCGCCGGTGCCGGACCAGACCAGATGAGCGCCGGCGCGCAGCACGCCGAGCAGCGCCGCGTAGCGGTCGGGGCCGGCGGGCACCCGCACCGCGACCGGCCAGCCGGCGAGGCCGGGCAGGGCCGCGGCGATCCGGGCGGCCCGCCGGTCGAGGTCTCGGGCGGTGACCGGGCCGGTGCTCCAGGACACGGCGGTGGCCTCCGGAGCGGCTTGGGCGCGGTGCCGGACGAGCAGATGCACGGCGGTGCCGGGTGGTGCCAGGCTGGCGGCGGTCATGGCGGGGACACCTCCAGTTCGGGGCAGGCTCTGAGAAAGAGAGGTCGCCTGCCTGCTCCAGGGCCAGGTTCAGCGACCGGCGCCGCGAGGCGGCGACCAACGCGACGTTGCCGATGCGGTGTGGTCTGGCTCCGGACCCGCGGTCAGCCCCGGATCAGCGTGGCCAGGCCGCCGCGCGGTCCGGGGACCACAGGTCCGGGACCGTCCAGCCGTCCAGGTCGTACTCGCCGAGACACTGCTCGGCGAAGGCCTTGTAGGCGTCGATCTGGCCGGACGCGGTCTGGGCGTGCAGCAGCTCGACCCGGGTGTTCTCGTGGTTGCCGGCGTAGTTGCGTTCGTAGAGCTCGTGCCGCCCGCCGAACTCGGTACCGGTGGCGTCCCACAGCAGCTTCATCACCTTGACCCGTTGCTCGGCGGTCGAGCCGTCCGAGCCGCGCAGGAACCGGTCGAGGTAGAGCCGGATGTCGGGGTTGTGGAAGTCCTCGGCGCCGGAGTTCACGTAGATCAGCCCGCTGGCCACATCCTGTTGGATGATCTCCTTCACCCGCGGGTAGCCCACCTGCATGAACCACCGGTAGGCCATGCCGTACTGCGGGTTGGGCAGCAACGCGCCGTTCTTCCAGGCCACCGGGTTGCGGGCGGCGGCATCCGACAGGCCCCAGAAGAGGTTGCGCCAGGCGAGCACCTCACCCACCCGGCTCTGCACCCCGCGGAAGTCCTTGGTGCCGGTCAGCTCGAGGGCCTTGACCAGCAGCCCCGCGATGAACTCGAGCTTGACCGCCAGCCGGGTGCAGCCGTGGAAGGTGAAGCGCTCGCTGAAACCGGACTGCCCGGCGAACATCTGCACCTTGCCGAGATCGCCGTAGACGAACACGTTCTCCCACGGCACCAGCACCTTGTCGAGGATCAGGATGGTGTCGTTCTCGTCCAGGCGCGACGACAGCGGATAGTCGAACGGGCTGCCCATCGCCGCGGCGGTCGCACCGTAGGACGGCCGACAGATCAGCTTCACCCCGCTGGCACCCATCGGCACGGTCGCGATCAGCGCGAATTCCTTCTTGCGGATGGGCAGGCCGAAGTGGGCGATGAAGTTGTAGTGGCTCAGCGCCGACCCGGTTGCCACCACCTTCGCCCCGCTGACGATCAGCCCGGCGTCGGTCTCGCGTTCCACCCGGATGTAGACGTCGGCGACCTGGTCCGGCGCCCGGTTACGGTCGACCGGCGGGTGCACGATGGCGTGGTTCCAGAAGAGCACCTTCTCCTGTGACTCCCGGTACCAGCGTTCGGCGTTGTCGCTGTACGGGGCGTAGAAGCCGGCGTTGGCCCCAAGCGTGCCCAGGAACGACGCCTTGTAGTCGGGGCTGCGCCCCATCCAGCCGTAGCTCATCCGCGCCCAGGCGGCGATCGCCCGCTGGTCGGCGACCATGTCGTCGACGGTGTGCGGGGTCCGGTAGAACGGATGCGTGAACCCGCCCGAGCCGGTGTCGGTCGGCGCGGTCAGCACGTCGCGGTTCGCCGGGTCGTGCAGCGCATCGTAGAGCCGGGCGGTCATCCGGACCGGGTTGCGGAAGGCCGGGTGCGTGGTGACGTCCTTGACCCGCTCGCCGTAGAGGAAAATCTCCCGGTCGTCGCGCAGGCTCTCGACGTACTCGTCGCCGGTCAGCGGGCGGGTCACCTGATCTCGTCGCCGAGCCGCACCTGGGTGAACAGTCATGGCGTCAGCCTCACACCGCCGCCGACGCCGCCGCATCTCTGTCGATGCGCTCCGCGGCGGAGCGGATCCGCAACGACTCTTTACGCATTTGTGAAGGTGAGGAGCGCACATCCCGACGCCGTTTGTCGTCAGCCGGCGACCGGCATCGACCCGACCCAGGAGAACACGGTAATGGGCCGGCTCGCCGGGGCGCGGCCGCTCCGGCTACCAAAGGACCGAGGAGGCCGTCCGCCTGGCGGATCTGCGGCAGCTGCTGGCGTTCCAGCTGGCCGAGTGCGCCGCGCCCACGTTCAGGCGTCCCGGGCCCGTCGCCGTACCCCAGTCGGTCAGGGAACGATCTCCATCTGCGCCATCATGCCGATGCTGGAGTGCTCCAGGAAGTGGCAGTGGTAGGCGTAGCGGCCCAGATAGCCGTCGAAGGTGGCCTGCACCCGCACCGAAGTCCCAGCCGGGACGACCACCGTGTCCTTGTCGCCGGCGTCGTCTGGGGTCATCGGCGCGCCGGTGCGGCTCAGCACCCGGAACTGGGCCAGGTGCATGTGGAAGGTGTGCAGGATGCCGAACTCGGTGTCGTCGTTGTGGATGGTCCAGATCTCGGTGCTGCCCCGCTTGATGGTGAAGTCGACGCGGTTCGGGTCGTACGCCTTGTCGTTGATCAGGCCGACCGGGTCTCCGGTGAGGTCAAACCTCATCCGCACGTCACGCTCGACAGTCGCCTGCGGCAGCATCGGCAGCGCACGCAACCGGGCCGGCACCCGGCTGGTGTCGGGAGCCGTCCACCCCACGTCGAAACGCAGCACCGGACCCTTGTTCGCGTCGCGGAGAACCACCGACGAGCCCGACGGCAGGCCGGTGAAGTCGATCACCACATCCACCCGCTCCGCGGAGCCGAAGGTCACCGCGGGCCGCGCCACCGGCGCGGGCAGCAGACCGCCGTCGGTGCCGATCTGCCAGAGCTTGCCCTTGTCGATGCTCAGCGTGTAGACGCCCTCATTGCTCGCGTTGAGCAGTCGGAAGCGGTACTTTCGCGCGCTGACCGGGAAGAACGGCGTCGGCTTGCCGTTGGCGAGCACCGTGGTGCGCTCGTCGGGGTTGTCGAAGACCAGCGCGCCGGTGTCGTCGAGCTTCACGTCCTTGAGCATGATCGGCACGTCGTAGTTGCCGGTCGGCAGCCGCAGTTGCTGCTCGGCCGGATCATCGATCAGATAGAAGCCGTGCAGGCCGTAGTAGACATGCTCGGCCTCCAGCCCGTGGGCGTGGTCGTGGTACCACAGCGTCGTGCCACGCTGGCTGTTCGGGTAGTGGTAGACGCGCACGGCGCCCGGCTGGATCAAATCCATCGGGTGCCCGTCGTCGGCCGCCGCCACATGTCCACCGTGGAGGTGCACGTTGGTGGGCACGTCGAGGGAGTTGCGAAAGGTCACCTTGACCGGGTGCCCGGTGCGGCCGCGGATCGTCGGACCCACGAGACCGCCGCCGTAGCTGAGCACGTCGGTGGTCAGCCCGGGCACCACCTCGACCTGGGCCCGCCGGACCTCTACCTCGTACTCGTCGCAGATCGTGCTCTGGCGCACCGGCGCGGCGATCGGCGGGATCGGCATCCGCACCTGGAACGGCGCGACGGTCAACGGCGCGACGCCGGCGCGGGCCGGCACCAGCCCGGCATGCTGGTGTGCGGACCGGCCGGCGGCGGGGACGGTGGCGGACGTTCCGTTCGCGACGGCGCGCTGGGCGACGAACAACCCGCCGGCCACCGTTCCCCCCATGACCAGTAGGCCTCGTCGATTCACAGCACGGCTCCCATCAGCTGATGTCACCGGTACGGGTACGACTCCGGCGGTGGACGGGCCGAGGTTATCGACGAGTGCCGCGCCGATCTTCTTTCAGGTTGCTCACCTCAATCCGCGACCGGCGCGACACTGACCGGTACGCCGTTGAGGACCGCGTTGCCCGACGGCACGTCCAGGGCTCCGCCACCGGTCAACTCGTTGACGTTCACCCCGGCGTGCGCGGCGGCCACCTTCTGCGCCGTGCCCCCATGGCCCCAGCCGTGCGGCAGGCTCACCACGCCGGGCATGATCGTGTCGGTCGGCTCCAGCTCGACCGTCAGCTCACCGGAGGCGGAACTGATGCGGGCCCGGTCACCGAGACCCAGGCGGGCCACGTCGTCGGGGTGGATCTGCAGGGTGCACCGGTTGCTGCCACCGACCAGCCGCGGCACGTTGTGCATCCAGCTGTTGTTGGAGCGCAGGTGGCGACGCCCGATCAGCACCATCTGCGCCCGCGGGCGGCGCAACGCGTCGCGCAGCCGGGCGGTGTCCTCCACCAGCGGCTCCGGGGCCAGTTCGACCAGGCCGGACGGGGTACGCAGGATGTCGGCCAACCGCGGCTCGAGCGGGCCCAGGTCGATGCCGTGCGGCCGGTCCAGCAGGGCGTCCCGGTCGAGCCCGTACGGGCCCATCTTCAACATCGCGTCGAGCAGCAGGTCCGGGCCGTCGTCGCCCTTCAGGGCGGCCCGCAGGGCGGCCGGGTCGGCGCCGGTCAGCGGCGTGCCGGGGATGGTGACCGCCGCGCCGAGGATCGCGCTGAGCATCTGCTCGGGCAGACCGGCCGGGTCGGCGTCGGCCCCCAGGCCCATGGCGATCATCGTGAGCCGTTCCAGGATCTCGGCCTCGGAACGCTGCCCGGGCGCCAGCGGCAGCACCGCCGGGGAGTAGCGGGCGTAGTTGCGCACCTGGATGGTCGAGATGAGGAAGTCGTAGTGGGGCATCTGCAGGATCCGCGGCGGCGGCAGGATCACGTCGGCGTGCCGGGTGGTCTCGTTGCAGTAGGGATCCACGGCGACCATGAAGTCGAGCCCGGCCAGCGCCCGGTCGAGACGGGCGCCGTCCGGGGTGGACAGCACCGGGTTGCCGGCGACGACGACCAGGCCCTTGATCTGGCCGGCGCCCGGCTGCTCGATCTCGTCCACCAGGGTGGCGGCCGGGAACTCGCCCAGCGTCTCGGGCAGCCCGCGCACCCGGCTGTGCCAGCGCCCGGAGACGTACGGCTCGGGGCTCTTGTGCACCTCGGCCGTGGCGGGCCGGGCGAACATCACCCCACCCGCCCGGTCGAAGTTGCCGGTCAGCACGTTCAGCACGTCGACCAACCACTGCGTGAGCGTGCCGAACTCCGCGGTGCACGTGCCGATCCGGGCGTAGACCGCCGCCGCCGGGGCGGCGGCCAACTGCCGGGCGAGCCGGCGGATCACCGCCGCGTCGACCCCGCAGAACGGGGCCACCGCCTCGGGGGTGAACGAGGCCGCCAGCTCCCGCAGCCGGTCCAGGCCGGCGACCGGCACGTCGATCGCGGTGAGCTGCTCCTGCAGCAGGGTGTGCACCATCGCGAACAACAGCGCCGGGTCGGTGCCGGGCCGGACGAAGACATGCTCGTCGGCGAGTTCCGCCGTACGGGTGCGGCGGGGGTCGATGACGACGACCCGGCCGCCGCGACGGCGCAGCTTCGTAAGCCGGCCGGCGAAGTCGGGTGCCACGCACAGCGACCCGTTGGACACCGCCGGGTTGGCGCCGATGATCAGCAGGTGCTCGGTCCGGTCGAGGTCGGGCACCGCCACCGCCCACGGGTCGCCCAGCATCAGACCACCCGCGACGTGCTTGGGCATCTGGTCGACCGTGCTCGCGGAGAAGATGTTGCGGGTGCCCAGCGCGGCACCCAGCGGCCCGCGGTAGAGGATCCCGGCCATCGTGTGGAAGGTCGGGTTGCCGAAGTAGAGCGCGAGCGCCTCGCGCCCGTGCTCGGCGACCACCCCGTCGATCCCCCGGGCCACGGCGGCGAAGGCCTCGTCCCACCTGGCGGAGCGCCAGGACGCGCCCTCGCGGATCAGCGGGCCGGTGAGCCGGTCCGGATCCTCGTCCAGGCGGCCGAGGCTGGCGCCCTTGGGACACAGATAGCCCCGCGAGAACGGGTCGTCGGTGTCGCCGGTGACCGAGGTGACCCGGTCGTCGTCGAGGGTCAGGCGCAGCGCGCACGAGGTCTCGCACAGCGGGCAGGTGCGGTACGCGGTGCGCTCGCCCATCACGGCTTCCCGATCGGCTGAACTGCCGAGAAGATGGTCATGGCGAGGCCTCCCTAGTTGAGGCTGATGCCGGCGTCGCGTAGCGCGTCGAGCAGCGTGCCGCGTTCCAGCTCGGCGGCCATCAGCTCCAGGTCGTCGGCCATGTAGCGGTCGTCGTCGAGGCTGGGCACCAGCGAACGCACGGTGTCGTAGACGACGCGGGCACCCGGGCTGAGCCCGTCGAGACGCCCGGAGACGTCCACCGCCTGCGCGGCGGCGAGGAACTCCAGCGCGAGGATGATGTTGTTGTTGCGCAGCACCCGCCGCGCGTTGCGGGTGGCGATCAGGCCCATGCTGACGACATCCTGGTTGTCGCCGTTTGAGGGCACGCTCTGGGTGCTGGCCGGGGCGATCGTCCGGTGCTCGGCGACCAACGCGGTGGCCGGATACTGCGCGCCGGCGAAGCCGCTGTGCAGGCCGGGCTCACCCTTGATCAGGAACTCCGGCAGGCCGTAGCTCAGGTGCCGGTTCAGCAGCCGGTTGCTGCGCCGCTCGGACAGCACCCCGAGCTGTGTGAGCGCGATCGTCAGGAAGTCCATCACGAAGGCGACCGGCTGGCCGTGGAAGTTCGCGCCGTGGAAGATCTCCCGGCCGGTGAAGAACAACGGGTTGTCGTTGGCGGAGTTGAGCTCGATCTCGAGCTTGAGCTGAGCGTGGCTGAGGGTGTCGCGGACCGCGCCGATCACCTGCGGGATCGCCCGCAGCGAGTAGGCCTTCTGGAGGTAGACGTCGGAGCGGTGCACGCCGGAGCCGTTGCCGTTGGCCTTCTCCTTGCTGGCGGCCACCTGCCGGCGCAGGTCGGCGTGCTCGACGGTCAGCCGGCTGCCGTGCATCAGCGCGCGCATGTTGGCGGCGCTGGCGATCTGCCCCGCGTGCGGGCGGGCGATGTCGTGGCCCTCCGGCTGGAACGGGCTCATCGAGCCCTGCAGCGCCTCGATGACCATCGCCGCGGCGATCTCGGCGTGCCGGGCCTGGGCGAGGGTGTGCGAGGCCACCAGGGCGCCGACGCCGGTCATCGCCGAGGTGCCGTTGATCAGTGCCAGGCCCTCCTTGAAGCGCAGCCGCAGCGGCTCGATGCCCAGCGCGCGCAGCACCGGCCCGGTCGGCACCTTCTGGCCGTCGCGCAGCAGGTAGCCCTCGCCGATCAGCGAACTGGCGATGTGGGCCAGCGGGGCAAGGTCACCGCTGGCTCCCAGCGAGCCGATCTCGGGCACGGCCGGGGTGAGACCCTCGTTGAGATAGAGGGCGAGCCGCTCCAGGACCAGCGGACGAACGGCCGAGTGGCCCTTGGCCAGTGCGTTCAGCCGGGCGGCGACCACCGCTCGGGCTTCCGGCTCGGAGAACAGGGGGCCGACGCCGGCGCTGTGGCTGCGTACCAGGTTGGTCTGCAGCTCGGTCTCCTTGGCCGTGTCGACGAGCATGTAGATCATTTCGCCGTAGCCGGTGGTCACCCCGTAGACCGGAATGTTCTGCCGTACGGTTTCCTCGAACTGCGCCCGGCTCGACGCGGCGCGTTCCAGCACCTGCGGGCTGAGCGCAACCCGCGCGTTGTCCTCGGCGATGCGGCGCACATCCGGCACGCCGAGTGTCTCGCCATCGACATCGACGCGGACACCGGTTCCGACCATGGTCATTTCCGCTCCCAGGTGGGTGTGACGAACAAAGGCCGCTGCCGTGCGGCTGGTTGCGAATCGATTCTCATCACCGCCGGACCGGCCGCTGCACCTTCGTGATTGCCATCGCCGGAGGGCGCGGACGATCGCGCACGGCCGGAGAGGACCAGCTGGGCAGGGCCATCGACGTTGGACGTGCGGGCGCGGATCCGGCCGGTGCCGCGGACGGGGGCCGCGTCCCCGAGCGGGGCCGCCGATCGGGTCCCGGCGGCCGGTTCCGCGAGCCGGCACCGGCATGCACATGGTCTTCGCGACCCGGCAGGACTGACCCGGCACCGTTCCGGCCCCAGGTCGGCACTCGTGGAGATGCGACCGCCGACGGGGCCGCCCGAGCATGAATTCGACGTGGCGCCCAGTGCCGACCGGAAACGGCGAGGCTGATGCGGGGAGCATCCGAAAGCTCACGATCACCCATCGGCGCGGCCCGACCGCACTCCAGACCGCCTGTTGAGAGGACGCACATGATCCACATGTTTCAGCCGAGCGTCGGCGCCAAGGAGCTCGAGGCCGTCGGCAAGGTGTTCGACAGCAACTGGCTGGGATACGGGCAGCAGACCAAGGCGTTCGAGAAGGACTTCGCCGACCACCTCGGGGTACCGCCCGAGACGCTGCTCTTCGTCAACTCCGCCACCTCCGGTCTGGGCCTCGCGATAGAACTGCTGAATCTCGGCCCCGGTGACGACGTCGTCCTGCCCGCGGTGAGTTTCGTGTCCAACGCCAGCACCGTCGCCGCCACCGGTGCCCGTCCCGTCTTCTGCGACGTCGACTCCCGCACCCTGAACCCTTCGGTCGCCGACATCGCGGCTGTCCTGACTCCGCAGACCAAGGCGGTGACGGTGTTGCACTACGGCGGCCTGCCGGGCGACGTCATCGCCATCGCCGCGCTGTGCCGGGAGCGCGGGATCACGTTGATCGAGGATGCCGCCTGCTCGGTGGCCTCGACCGTGAACGGCAGGGCCTGCGGGACCTTCGGTGACATCGGCATCTGGAGCTTCGACTCCCGCAAGATCATCACGACCGGGGACGGCGGCATGATCTACGTACGGGACACCGAGCTGGCCCGTAGAGCACACCGGCTCGCCTACCACGGCATGGAGGACCGGGGCGCCTTCGCCGCCGCGGCAAAAGAGCCACGCCGCTGGTGGGACCAGCAGATCCACGAGATCGGCCGGCGGCTGATCGGCAACGACGTCACCGCCGCCATGGGCCGCGTCCAGCTTCGCCGGCTGCCCGACTTCGTCAAGCGGCGCGGGGCCATCATGGCCGAATATGACTGGTTGCTGGCAGACGCCACGGACATCCAGCGCCCCCCACGGCTGCCCGCCGGCCACGTCTCCACCAACTACTTCTACTGGGTGCAGCTGGACCCCGAGATCCGCGACGAGGTGGCGGAAGACCTGCTGCGGCGGGGCATCTACACCACGTTCCGCTATCCGCCGCTGCACCGGGTCCCGCTCTACGGTTCGGCGGCCGACCTGCCGGGTACCGACGCAGCCGCGGCCAGCACCCTGCTTCTCCCCCTGCACCAGGCGCTCACCGACACCGAGGTGCAGCGAGTGGCCCGCGAGCTCCTCGCCGCTGTAGACGCGCGCACGCACCGGCGCGCGGCCTGAGCACGCCGTCCTGCCGCAGCCCGCTCGTGAACCGGGACGGTCACGCCGCGACGCGGAGGCTTCGGACGCGGCACTCGTTACCTAGGAGGCTCCCATGCGAATCCTCTTCCTGACCTGTGCGAGCAGGACCCATCTGTACGCGATGGCGCCGTTGGCTTGGGCGCTGCAGACGGCCGGACATCACGTACGGGTCGCCAGTCAACCCGACCCGTCGGGAATGACCGTCGAGGACATCGCCCACACCGGCCTCACCGCCGTCTCCATCGGCGGCGAGATCGACGTGAGTGCGATGATGGCCGACGCGGTGGCCGAGACGACCCCGCAGGCGGCGGCGATCGACAGCCCGTACGAGCAGCAGCGCAAATCAGTGCAGGACGACTACGTTGCAGCGGATCCGCACCACGAACTCGACCTGCTGGCCCGCTACCATTTCACCGGCTTCAGCCCGGACTCGGTGATCGACGGCGCGGTGCGCTTCGCGCGCACCTGGAAGCCGGATCTGGTGATCTGGGACGGGATGACCATGGCCTTCTCCGGTCCGGTGGCCGCACGGGCCAGCGGCGCCGCGCATGCGCGTCTCATGATCAGTACGGATGCGCTGGTGCAACTGCGTACGGCGGCCCGGGAGAAGAACCCCGACCGCGACCCGATCCGGGATGCCCTGCAGCCGATACTCGACCGGTTCAGCCTCGACTTCGACGAGGAGATGGTGCTGGGCCAGTGGACCATCAACGCCATGCCGCCGTGGACCTGGCAACCGCCCGGCATGGACTACCTCATGATGCGCCCGATTCCGTTCAACGGCCCCTCGGCGGTGCCGGAGTGGCTGCAGGAGGAGCCTGAGCGCAGGCGAGTCTGCCTGACCCTCGGCCTGTCGTTCCGGGAGCTGAACGCCGGTGCGTCGATCACTGAACTGATCGAGGCGGTCGCCGGGCTGGACGTCGAGGTGGTGCTCACCCTCAGCAAGGAGCAGCTGGCGTCGCTGCCGAGCGTGCCGGAGAATGTTCGCCCGGTCCACTTCGTTCCGATGACCGCGCTGCTCCCCACCTGTTCGGCCATCGTCCATCACGGCGGCCTCGGCACGTTCACCACGGCGCTCGAACACGGGGTGCCGCAGCTCCTGGTGCCCGGAAAGTTCGGGAACGACAAGTTCTGGGGCCCGGTCGCAGTCGCCAACGGGCTGGAGGAGCAGGGCGCGGGCGCGTATGTGAGCGATCCGGGCCGGCTGACCGCGGAGGGACTGCGCGGCCACCTCCTGCGGGTACTCAACGATCCGGCGTTCGCCAGGAACGCCGCCCGGCTGAGCGCGGAGGCCGCCGAGCTGCCCACACCGAATGACATCGTCCCCGACCTCGAAAAGCTGACCCTCGAACGTCGCGGGCACCGCCCTTGACGGCCCGGGTCATCGGCTCGACCACCGCCTGATCGCGTCACCGTCGCCAGCCTGCCGTCTCGATCGGACGGCAGGCCGGCCCGACCACGATCATGCCGGCCCGTCGCGCCCGGTCCGGCCACCGCCGGCAACCCCGCTTCGTGAGCAGACCTGTATGGAGATGCGGTGCGGATACGCGAGCTTTCCGTCGAAGGTGCCGTCGAATTTACGCCCACGGCTCTGCACGACGACCGGGGCCTTTTCGTCTCCCCCTTTCAGGAGACGCCGTTCCGAAAGGCGACCGGCCGGCCGCTCTTCAATGTGGCGCAGACCAACCACAGCAGGTCCCGCCGGGGCGTGGTGCGCGGTGTGCATTTCACGGCGACCCCACCCGGCTGCGCCAAGTACGTGTACTGCGCCCAGGGCTCGGCGCTGGACATCGTCGTGGACATTCGGATCGGCTCGCCGACATTCGGCAGCTGGGACGCCGTCCGGGTCGATCCCCACAGCTTTCGTTCGGTCTATTTCCCGATCGGCGTCGGGCACGCGTTCATTGCGCTGGAGAACGACACGGTGATGTGCTACATGATCTCCGGGGAGTACGTTCCGGAGAACGAGCATGCGCTCCACCCACTGGACCCCGACCTCAACCTGCCGCTGCCGAAGGACATCCCGCTGGTCATCTCCGAGCGGGACCAGGTGGCGCTGACGCTGGCCGAGGCCGAGCAGCAGGGACTGCTCCCGCGGTACGAGAGGTGCCGGGAAGCGGAGGCGACGTTGTGGGCGTGACGCCACCATTCGTGGGGTCGTGAAGCGGCGCTCCGCCAACCGCCGGCCCGGCATTTCTCCGCGATTGCCAAGCACGCAATCCAGGAGATGACCACGCCCGCACTCGTGGCCAAAATTAGTGCAGATCATCGGCTCGAATAGCCACGCACGACGTCCTAGCGGCGCTGAGGACCGCCCGCCCGGACACCACGCGGCGGGGCGCCGCCGCTCGACTCCGCCGGCAGCTCGGAATTGAACTCGAATGGCAACCAAGTGGGAGGCATCGTGACCATCACCGGCGACCTGGCCATCACCGAGTGCACCGAGTGCAGAATTTGCGGAAACCGCGCGCTGGTGCCGATTCTCGATCTGGGAAACCAGGCGCTGACCGGGATCTTTCCTCGACCCGGCGAGGTCGTGCCGACCGCTCCGCTGGAACTCGTCAAGTGCGGCCCGGGCGGCTGTGGCCTCGTGCAACTGCGGCACACCGCCGATCTCTCGCTCATGTTCGGCGTCCACTACGGATACCGTTCGAGCATCCGCCCCTTCATGATCAATCACCTGCACCGGAAGGTCGCGCAGCTCACCGGCATGGTCGACTTGGACCGCACCGACCTGGTCCTCGACATCGGCAGCAACGACGCCACCCTGTTGCGGGGCTACCCGGCCGACGGCCTCACCCGGGTGGGCATCGATCCCACGGGCGAGAAGTGGCGGGAGTACTACCCCGACGATGTCGACCTGATCCCGGACTTCTTCTCGAAGGCGGCGTTCGCGGAACGGTACGGCGACCGCAAGGCCAAGATCGTCACGTCGATCGCGATGTTCTACGACCTGCCCGACCCGCTCGGGTTCATGGCCGACGTCCGCGACATCCTCACCGACGACGGGGTGTGGATGATCGAGATGAGCTACGCGGTCCCCCTGCTCGAGATCCCCGCCTACGACGCGATCTGCCACGAGCACCTCGAGTACTACAGCTTGCGCCAGATCGAGTGGATGGCCGAACGCGTCGGGTTCACCGTGTCGACGGCCGAGATCACCGACGTCAACGGCGGCAGCCTCTGCGTCACGCTGGTCAAGGATCCGACCAAGCACAAGATCGACACCGCCCAGGTTGAACGGATCCGCCGGCGGGAGGCCGAACTCGGACTCAACAGCATGGCGCCGTACGAGACCTTCGCCCGCCGCGTCGGCGACCACCGCGACAAGCTGCGCGCATTCCTCGACGAGTCGCGGGCGGCGGGCAAGCTGACCCTGGGGTACGGGGCGTCGACCAAGGGCAACGTGATCCTCCAGTACTGCGGGATCGGCGCCGAGGACCTGCCGTGCGTCGGCGAGGTCAGCTCGGAGAAGCACGGGTGCCTCACTCCCGGATCCGGTATCCCCATCGTCTCCGAGGAGGGCGCCAAGGCGCGCCGGCCCGACCAGTTGCTGGTGCTCCCCTGGGTCCACCGCGGGGGGTTCATCGAGCGGGAGCAGGAGTTCCTGGCACGCGGCGGCAGGTTGGTCTTCCCGCTGCCGGCCATCTCCGCGGTCTGACCCGGCTCGTTCGCCCTGCCCGCCCGGAGGAGAGAACCCATGCCACCCTCGGTGAGCCGCGCTGACGACTTCCTGCTGTCGGCCCTGACGGCGAGCAGCCCGGAGACGCCTGATCCGGACACCTTTCTCAAGGAACGGTTCGCGGCCTCCTCCTACAAGGTGGAGGAAGTGCCGTTGGAGACCCTCCCCGAGTGGCGGATCGACGACCGCCTCATCCACTCCTCGGGCCGCTTCTTCACGATCGAAGGCCTGTCCGTACGGACGAATTTCGGTCCGGCGTCCCAATGGGGTCAGCCGATCATCGTGCAGCCCGAGATCGGAATCCTCGGGATCCTGGTCAAACGGATCAACGGCGTCCACCACTTCCTGATGCAGGTGAAGATGGAACCGGGCAACACCAGGCTGGTCCAGTACGCGGCGACGGTGCAGGCGACGCCGAGCAACTATCAGCGGGTCCACGGCGGGCGGTCCACCCCGTACCTGGAGTACTTTCTCCGGCCCACCCGCGGTCGCATCGTGGTGGACCGGCTGCTGTCCGAGCACGCGTCCTGGTACCTCTACAAGCGAAATCGCAACATGATCGTGGAGCTCCCGCCGGATGAGGAAGTCCCGATGAGGGAGGACTTCGCCTGGCTCACCCTGGGCCAACTGCGGCGCCAGCTCGCCCGCGGGAACGTGAACATGAACGCCCGTACGGTGTTGGGCTGCATCTCCTACGGGGCGGCCGGCGGCGGGCTGGTCGACGGCCGCACCGCCGACGAGTTTCAGGCTCAGGTCATCGCGTCGCACGGCCTGGCCCGATCCGACGCGGACGTGTCCGCCGCGATGACCTGGCTCATCGACCAGAAGGAACTCTTCACGCTGGACGTACGGCGGGTCGGCCTGTCAGGGCTGGACGGCTGGATCGCCGACGGGCAAAGCATCAGGCACCGCGACGGCGCCTTCTTCCGGATTATCGGACTCTCGGTGGAGGCGACGAGCCGGGAGGTCGGCCGGTGGTGGCAACCGATGCTCGAACCCGTTCCCGGCAACCTGGTGGCCTTCGTCTGCCAGCGCCGTTCGGGAGTGCTCCAGTTTCTGGTCCAGGCGATGGTGCAGCCGGGCCTCACGGACCGGCTCGAACTCGCCGCCACGATTCAACTCGCACCGGGCTATTGCCGCGGGCCGCAGGATCTTCCACCGCTCGTGGAGTACCTCACCGCCCCCGCTTCGCAGGTGCGGATGGAGTCGCTGCAATCAGAGGACGGCGGCCGGTTCCACCGGGCGGACACGAAGCACCTGGTGATCGAGCTTCCCGAGGATCATCCCGTTGACGCGCCGGAGAACTATCGGTGGATGACGCTCGGTCTGCTCAACCGACTGGTGCACGCTGGCTACTACGTCAACGTCGAGGCACGAAGCCTGATGGCCTGCCTCCTCTGACCACCCGTCCCCGCCACGACCACACCGCCAGTTCTGGCGCGGCGATCCGGAGCGACCCATGGAACTTCTTCTGATCGGCATGTCGAGATTCGCCCGGCGTCGCGTGCTACCGGCCGCGTCCGCCATGAACGAGATCGAGGCGATCAACATCGCCAGCTCGCACGCCGACCGCGCGACCGTCGGCTCGCTACCGAAGCTGGGGCAGATCTACGCCGACTGGCGTGCCGCGCTGCAGGCGAATGCGCCCGGCCTCGTCTACGTCTCGCTGGTGAACAGCGAGCATGCGCAGGCCGTTCGGTATGCGATAGAGCAGGGTCACCACGTGGTCGTGGACAAGCCGGCGTTCCTGAGCCTCGACACGGCTGAGGCGATGGTGTCGCTGGCTCGATCGTCCTCCCGCGTGCTCGCGGAGGCGACGTGCTATTCGTTCCATCCGATGTTCGCGGAGGTCAGATCACTCGTCGACGGCCTCGACACGGATGTCACCAAGGTCGTCGCCGTGTTCACCCCGCCCGTACCGGCAGACGACTTCCGGCACGACCGCGGCAGGGGTGGCGGCGCCCTGCTCGACACCGGCCCCTATCTGGCGTCCCTGGGGAGAGTTCTGTGGGGCGCGGAACCGGAGCAGGTGCAGGTCATTGCGGGCGACCGCACCGCGGACGGCCTGGAAACGTCCTACAGCGTCCTGGCGGGTTATCCGGGCGGCAAGACGATCGTCGGGCAGTTCGGGTTCACCACGACCTATCGAAACTCCCTGCTCTTGCTGGGACGACAACTGTCCGTCGACCTCGAACGCCCCTTCTCGGCCTTGCCGGACATGACCGTCGGCATCCAGATCGAATCCCATGGCGAGAGGCACGTACGACACGTGGGCCCGGCCGACAGCATGCGGATCTTCCTCTCCAGGGTCGTCGACGCGGTGCACGACAACTCGAGGGAGTTCGATGCTCCGTTGCTGAGCGATGCCCGTACCCTCGACCGTCTCGTCCGAGCGGCATCGAGCGGCCAGGAGGATGGTCCGGTGGTGGTGCTGGGCTGACCCAGGGTGCATGGCAGCGGCTGGGCCACCGGCACCTGGCTACGCTCGGGACCGTGAACACCTCCGCAGCCAGCAGCGCGCCAGTTGCGCCGGCCATCGTGGACGCGGCGGCGCTGGCATCCGACCCCACCTTCAGGCCCGGTTTGCGGAGTCCGCCCAGCAGATCCTGGCGGACCTGGTCCGCGCCGGCGCCGCGCTGGGCTGGGTCGAACCACCGTCACGCGCCGACGTGGCGGAGCTTCTCGGCCACGTCGTCCGGGCGGTACGGGCCGGGGACGGGTCTCTGCGTGCCGCGTACCTCGACCGTCGGCTCGTCGGGCTGGGCTACTGGCTGCGCTATGCCCGACCGACTCACCGACCGCACGCCGACCTGGAGAAGATCGCGGTGGATGGCGCCGCCCAGGGGCGTGGCGTCGGTCGAGCGCTGACCGCCGCCTTGATCGCTGACGCCCGGCGCTCCGGTATCGAGGTCCTCACCCTGGACGCCCGTGGCGACAACAGCAGCGCCCTGCACCTCTACCGGTCGCTGGGCTTCACCGAGTACGGCCGGCTGCCCGATTTCGTCGCCGTCGGCGAGCGCCGCTTTGACAAGGTGTTCTACATGCTGGATCTCCGCCGGCAACGGCTGACGCCGCGGACGCCCGAAGGGTGCCGAGCGTCATAGCCGGGGCGCGACGTGGGGGCTACGCCGCGGGGTCTCACTTACGCACTCCGACGAATATTCCCGGGCTGGTGGGCCGCCCGTCCCCCAGTCTCAACGGGGGCGTCAGTTCCACCGTGCAGCCGGCGTCCCGGAACGCCGCCTCGTACTGTTCGCGGCTGAACAGGCCCACGGAGAGAACGTCGGTGAATCCCGTTATGCCGGTGCTGTCCGCGACAACGCAATGAATTTCGATGCGGCTTCTGTTCCCCTGCTTCGTCGAGTGGCTTATCCGCGATACGACGCGACCGCTCTCCTCGGCCAGGTGGCTGCCGATGTAACCGTCGATGAAGTTCTCCGGAAACCACCACGGTTCGATCACCAGGACTCCGCCCGAGACAAGGTGCTCCGCCATGCGGCCGATCGTGGTGACCAGCTCATCGGCGGACTTCACCTCGGCCACGGCGTTACCGATACAGGTCACGGCATCGAAGGTGCGGCCGAGATCGAAATCAAGCATGTTGCCCGGGTGTACGGTGGCCTGCGGCAGCCTCCTTCTCGCCACCTCCCGCATCGCCGACGTGAGTTCGAGTCCCTCCACGTGGTCGAAGAGGCTCGCGAAGGCCGCCAGATGGGCACCGGTGCCGCAGGCCACGTCCAGCAGGGTCTTCGCCTCGGGAATCCGGGCCCGAATCAGGCGGCTGTGCTGCTCCGCCTCGGCCCCGAAGTCCTTACCCCGGCTACGGAAAACGAGGTCGTAGAGTTCAGCGTGATCCGGTCCGTATTCCATCAGTCTCTCCTTGCCACGCCGGGACGACCGGCTCATCAGTTCTGGATTCGAGCAGGCAAGCGGCCGTCAACATTCGCGGTCACGCTCTGCGGCGGCCGCCGAGTTCGGCGCGCCGGCAGGCGACTGCCGTTTTCGTCAGGGGATCGATCCGGTTCTGCCGCCAGGTTCGGCCATGATGCCAGCGTCCCGTCGCCGGGCCGACGGCGCATCTCCTGAGTTGCGGCGCGCATTCCGCAGGTCGGTTGACCGCAATCAACGAGATGCGCCGGAGGAGTCCGTGGCGAAACGATACAGCCACAGCCGCCGACCCCACGGAAGGACAATTAGGATGCTGGATATCGACGCGGCGCTCGACAACGAGACGGCCGCCGCCATCCAGGCGGTACCCGGGCGCATCGTGCAGGCCTGGGCCGACAACGACGGGGCGGCGTTCGCAGCCGCGTTCGCCGAGGACGGCACGCTGATCCTGCCCGGCGTCTTCCTCACCGGTCGCAAGGAGATCCAAGGCTTCATGAGCCAGGCGTACGCCGGGCCGTACAAGGGCACCAACGTGACCGGAACCCCGCTGGCGGTGAAGCAGTTGGGCGAGGGTGCCGCGCTGGTCATCACCCAGGGCGGCGTGCTCCAACCGGGCGAGACCGAGGTCGCTCCCGAACGGGCCATCCGGGCCACCTGGACGCTGGTCAAGCAGGGACCGGACTGGCTCATCACCGCCTACCAGAACACGCCCCTCCGGGCGTCGTGACGCCGACGTCGGTACGGTGAGCAATCCCCAGCCGTACCGACGCCGGGCAGAGCGGAGCCCAACACCCGCCGGCGTACGGCCGGCACCGGCGGCGGTCGCGATCCGCTGGTGACCCGCGGCCCGTGCCTCGCCTTCGCGAGGCGGGCCGCGCGTCGCTGTCCGCCCGCGCGCGACGTCCCAGCGCTCCGGTACGGCGCAACCACACGCCCCGGAGCCGTTCACCAACGCTGGGCAGTCCAGCTCCGCCCGGACGGGCATGTGGACCGCCGTGTCTTCATCGCCACGAAGCAGCACTCGACAGAGGAGACCGACATCCATGAAGGCCCTGGTGCTCTCGGGGGGTGCGGGCACGCGCCTGCGACCGTTCAGCTACTCGATGCCCAAGCAGCTCATCCCGGTGGCCGGCAAGCCCGTGCTGGAACATGTGCTGGGCAACATCCGCCAGGTGGGCGTCGACGAGGTCGGCATCGTGGTGGGCGACGGCGGCCCCGCGATCGCCGAGGCGATCGGGGACGGCGACCGCTTCGGCCTGCGGGTGACCTACCTGCCGCAGGACCAGCCGTTGGGTCTGGCCCACTGCGTACGACTGGCCCGCGACTTCCTCGGCGACGAGGAATTCGTCATGTACCTCGGCGACAACATGCTCCCCGACGGCATCCGGGACGTCGCTGCCGACTTCCGCCGACGCCGCCCAGCGGCGCACGTCGTCCTCCAGAAGGTCACCGACCCCCGGGCGTTCGGCGTCGCCGAGTTGGACACCACCGGGCGGGTGCGGCGCGTTGTGGAGAAGCCGCAGCAACCACGCAGCGACCTGGCGCTGATCGGGGTCTACTTCTTCACCGCCGCGATCCACCAGGCGGTCGCCGCCGTACGCCCCTCGGCCCGCGGCGAGCTGGAGATCACCGACGCGATCCAGTGGTTGGTCAGCCACGACTTCGAGGTCCGGGCGAGCGAGTACGCGGGCTACTGGAAGGACGCCGGCCAGCTGGAGGACGTCCTGGACTGCAACCGCCGGCTGCTCGGCGAGCTGCGGGGCGAGGTGGCCGGCGAGGTCGACGCGGACAGCCGGCTGACCGGCCAGGTGGTGATCTGCCCTGGCGCCCGGGTGGTCCGGTCGCGGATCGACGGACCGGCGATCATCGGCGACGGAACGCTGGTGGAGGACAGCCGGATCGGGCCGGGCACCGCCATCGGCAGCCACTGCGTGCTGCGAAACACCCGGCTGGCGGACTCCATCGTGCTGGATGGCGCCACCATCGCCGGGACCCCGGGCCTGCACGGCTCGTTGGTGGGGCGGTCGGCGGTCGTGGCCCCCGGTGGCGACCGGTCGTATCACCGCCTGGTCGTCGGGGACCACACCCGCGTCGAGATCGCCGACTGAGCGGGGCGGCGCCAGGTCCGGCGGATCGTCGCGCGGAGCCGCCGGGTCGGCGGGGCCGTGACGGCGTCCCGCCGGACCCGGCGCTCAGCCGTCGCCGGCACTACGGCGTCAGCTTCTCCAGCGCCGGGACCATGCACCCCCGGGTGGCGTCGGCCCGGGCCGGCGTCCCACGCCGGCCCGGGCCTCGGACGGTCCGGGTGATCAGTTGCCAGTGCCGCTCGCCGGCATCGGCTCGGCGGCCGGCGCCGGAGTGGTGTCCTCCGCGCCGTCGGGTGCCGGCACGGCGCCGGTCGGCGGCGCCTGGCGCAGCGCGAGGACGGCCACCACGGCCAGGCCGACGGCGATGGTCGCGGAGACCACTGCCACGCCGTGCAGGGCCGTGGTGAACGCGGCCCGGGCGGCGTCGAACAGGGCCGTCCCGACCACCTCCGGCAGCTCCGCGGCCGCCGCGGCGGCGCCGGTGATGTTCTCCCGGGCTGAGGTCGCGGCGCCGGCCGGCACTTCCGCGGGCAGCTCAAGCAGGTTGCGGTAGATGGCGGTTCCGACGCTGCCGATCACGGCAATGCCGAACGCCACGCCGAACTCGCCGCCGGTCTCGGACACCGCCGACGCCGATCCGACCTTCTCCGGCGGCACCGATCCGACCACCAGGCCGGTGCCGAGGGAGGCGAACGCGCCGGCGCCCAGCGAGACGATGGCGATGCCGATGATCGGCAGAGCCAGCGAGGCCGACTCCTCGACCCGGCTGACCACCAGGAAGCCGATCGCCGCGATGCCGAGGCCGGCGGCGAGCACCGTGCCGGGGCGTACCTTCTGCGCCACCCCGGGGGCCACCATCGCGCCGATCACCATGCCGACGGCCGAGATCACCATCAACAGCCCGGTCGACAGCGGCGACAGTCCCTTCACCAACTGGAGGAACAGGGTGAAGAACAGCGACAGGCCGGACATCATCGCGGTGCCGAACAGCATGATGGCCAGGGCGGCGCTGAACGAGCGGTGACGGAACAGGCGCAGGTCGAGGAGCGGCTCGCGCTGCGTCCGCTGCCTGCGCACGAAGACGGCGGCGAACACCAGGCCGATGACCAGGCTGAGCACCGGAACCAGCTCCCAGCCGGCCCGCGCCAGCTCCTTGATGCCGTAGATCAGGGACAGGATCGCGGCGAGGGACAGGACGACGCTGACCAGGTCGAGCCGCCCGCCCTCCGGGTTCCGGTACTCGGGTAGCAGCGCCGGCCCGGCCACCAGGAGCAGGAGCATGACCGGTACGGCCAGCAGGAAGACGGACCCCCACCAGAAGCTGGTCAGCATGGCGCCGCCGACCACGGGGCCGATGGCACCGCCGGCCATGAAGCAGCTCATGAACACTGCAATGGCCATGCCCTGCTGCTTCGGGTTGGGGAACATGTTGCTGATCAGGGCCAGCGCTGACGGCATCACGGTGGCTCCGGCGATGCCGAGCAGCGCGCGGGCACCGATGAGCATCTCGGCGCTGGTCGAGTACGCCGCGAGCACCGAGACGAGCCCAAAGCAGGCGGCACCGATGAGCAGCAGGCGGCGACGGCCGATCCGGTCACCCAGGCTGCCCATCGTGACGAGGAACCCGGCGGTCATGAAGCCGTACACGTCGATGATCCACAGCTGTTGGGTGCTGGTGGCCGCGAGGTCTGCGTCAAGCCGGGGCAGCGCCAGGAACAGCACGCTGATGTCCACTGACAGCAGCAGCGTGGGAAGGGCCAGGACCGCCAGGCCCAGCCACTCGCGCCGCCCCGCCAGCGGGGCTGGCGTGTTGTCGTTAACGTGCATCGGGGTCCCTCCTGGTCCACACAGCGGGCACAGGTGGACCTACGCACAGTTCTCGCTAAAGGGACAGATTGTCACGTCCGTCGTCCCGCGGCTTCTTCCAAAGTGCGCAATCCGGCGGGTGGGTCCTACGATCCGCTGCCCGCACCGCTGCCGCTCGGGGCGTGTTCAAGGATCATGGCTTTCCTCTCCGACTGGCGGTGCTGCCGGCCTCGCGGCCGGGACGGTTGACCGACGACGGCGACCGGTGCAGGCCACGCGCCGCCAGGGCCGCGACCGCAAGACCGGCGGCCGTGAAGCCAAGCACGCCGGCAGCGCCGGCCCCGGCGGCGACAACGCCGGCGGCGGTGGGGATCAGGAGTTGGCCGAGCCGGTTGCCGGTGAGTCTCAGGGACATCGCCCGGCCGCGCAGTCCCGGTGGTGCGGCCTCGGCGAGGAAGGACATGGTCAGGGGTTGCCCGACGCCGAGCCCGAGGCCGGCGACGGTGATGATGAGGGCCATCAGCCACAGCGGCATGGGGAGCAGCAGCAGCGCCAGGCCGACCGCGGCGAGGACGACGCAGCTGACGACGAGGGCGCGGGTCAGCCCCGGCTGGCGCAGCAGGTCGCGGACGCGGCCGACGGCCTGGTCACTGTTGGGCCGGCGCCCGGCCGGGGGCTTGAGGAGGCCTGCGACGGCCAGCAGCGGCAGGGTCAGGACGATGGCGCCCAGGAAGATCAGCTGGGTGTCCGGCAGCGGACGGGCACCGCCGAAGCCGATGATCAGCCCGGGTCCGACGGCTTGCCCGAGCGACGCGGCGAAGGCGTAGTAGCCGAAGGCAGCGTCGTACTGGTGCGCGGGAGGCCACCTACTACCGGCACGGGGGCATCATGCCCTACGTCCTGCGCACGATCTGCCGGCAGGACTCCACCACCGAATCATGATCGGCGACGCGCGGCTGTGCCCACCAGTGTCCCAGGAGCCCAGTCATCGCGCCGCCCAGTAGGTGCGCGTGTTGACGAACTCGCGCAGGCCGGCGGCGGCCAGTTCCCGTCCGTATCCGCTGCGCCTGGTCCCGCCGAAGGGCAGGCGTGCGTCGGAGGCGACCACGGCGTTGATGAAGGCGGCCCCGGTGGTGATCTGTCGGGCGAAGGCCGTGCCGTGTTCCGGGTCGGCGGTCCACACGCTCAGTCCGAGCCCGTACTGCGAGGCGTTGGCCAGCCGGACGGCGTCGGCCTCGTCGGCGGCGACCGCGACGGCGGCGACCGGGCCGAAGGTCTCCTCGTCGAAGGCGGGGATGCCGGGCCCGGTGTTCCCGAGAATGGTGGGCTCGAAGAAGTACCCGCTGCCGGGCAGGGCCCGTCCTCCGGTTAGCAGGGTGGCGCCGGCGGCGAGCGACTCCTCGACCTGTCGCCGGATGGTGTCGCGGAGGTCGCTGCGGGCGATCGGGCCGATGTTCGTGCGTGGATCGGTGGGGTCGCCGACGGTCAGGGCCCGGGTGCCGGCGACGAAGGCGGCGACAAACCGCTCCGCGATCGGCGCCTCGACGATGAAGCGCTTGGCACACACGCAACTCTGGCCGGCGTTGGTGAACCGGGCCCTGACCGCGGCGGCGGCAGCCGCGTCGACGTCGGCGTCGGCGAGCACCACGAAGGCGTCCGAGCCGCCCAGTTCGAGCACGGACTTCTTCACCGCGTGACCGGCGGCGGCTCCCACGGCCGCGCCGGCGCGGTTGCTGCCGGTCAACGTCACCCCGGCGATGCGGTCGTCGGCGATGAGCCGCCGGGTGACGTCGGGTACGCGGGGCTCCTCCACCACGATCGTCGTGAAGACGCCCACGGGCAGCCCCGCGGCCAGGAACACCTGCTCGATGGCCAGGGCGCAGCCGGTGACGTTCGGCGAGTGCTTGAGCAAGACCCCGTTCCCGGCGGCGACGGCGGGGATGGCAAAGCGCATCGCCTGCCAGAACGGAAAGTTCCACGGCATCACCGCGAGCACCAGGCCCATCGGCTCGTACGCGACCCAGGCGTCGACGCCGTCGATCCCCGCAGGCTCGTCCGCGAGGATCGTCGAGGCCTGCGACGCGTAGAACTCGCAGGCCACGGCCGACTTCTCAAGCTCGGCAGCCGCTTCGGCGCGTACCTTTCCCATCTCGTCGGTGATCAGCCGCGCGAACCGGTCCTGCCCGGCCCGTAGCGCGGCGGCGAGCGCTGACACCACCGCGAGGCGCTGGTCCAGTGGCGTCGAGCCCCACGCCGAGGTCGCGGTGTGGGCCCGGTCCAACAGCCGCTCGAGCTGGGTGTCATCGTGCGTGTCGTAGGTGGTCAGGGGCTGGCCGGTGGCCGGGTTCGTGGTGGTGATGCGCATGATCGCTGCTCTCGTCACGGGTTGCTCTGGCCGCCCTTGTCGTGCTCCGACAGATGCTCGAACGTCTCCCCGGTCGCGGTGATGGTGCGGGTGACGTCACGGCCGCCGTAGACCCAGTAGATCCGCATGATCCCGTCGCCACGGTTGAAGAACCGGTGCGGCACCCCCGCCGGCACCCACGTCGCCTGACCGGCGACCAGGTCGAAGTGGTCATCACCGATCTGCGCGGTCGCCAGGCCTTCGAGGATCAGCACCGTCTCCTCCACGTTGTGGCTGTGCAACGGCAGCCCGGTACCGACCTCGAACTGCGTCTGCCCCGTGGTGACCCGGTTGATCGCACAGTTCCACTTCCCGACGTACGGGATGGTGACGACGCCGTTGCCCCGGTCGAACGGCTCGACGGCCGCCGGGGTGATGAGCAGGTTCGGCTGGGGAGGCAGGATGGTCATGGCGGCCCTTTCAGTGAGCGCTGGACAGATCGGTGACGGGGGACGGTGCTGAGATGGCGGCGACGACGGCGGCCGCGAATTCGTCGGTGCCGCGGGTGCCGCCGACGTCGCGGGTGCGTCTGGCCGGGTCGGCTAGGACATCGTCGACGGCACGCTGGATCGTGGCCGCGGCGGCCATCGCGTCAGAGCGGTCGTGCCGGCGGCCGAACCAGTCGAGCAGCAGGGCGGCCGACAGGATGAGCGACACCGGGTTGGCCGTGTTGGTCCCGGCGATGTCGGGGGCGGAGCCGTGCTGGGCCTGCGCCACGCAGATGTCGTCGCCGACGTTGATCGCGCCGCCGAGGCCGAGGCTGCCGGACAGCTCGGACGCCTCGTCGGACAGGATGTCACCGAACATGTTCGTGGTGACGAGCACGTCGAAGGACGAGGGCCGGCGGATGAGCAGGGCGGCGGCCGCGTCCACGATCAGTTCCTCGAGTTCGACGTCCGGGAACTCGCGGGCCACCTCGCGCACCTCGCGTAGGAACAACCCGTCGGAAAGCTTGAGCACGTTCGCCTTGTGCACGGCGGTTACCTTCCGGCGGCGTTCGCGGGCGAGGGCGAAGGCGGTCCGCGCGACTCGTTCCGATGCCCGCGCGGTGACCTTCCTGATGGCGAAGGCGGAGTCCGGGTCGGGCATGAACTCGCCGGCACCGGCGAACATGTTGCGATCGGAGTAGAAGCCCTCGGTGTTCTCCCGGACGATCACCAGGTCCATCGGCTCCCGCAGGATCGTCAGGTCCGGCCGGGAACCGCACGGCCGGACGTTGGAGTGGAGTTCGAAGACCGTGCGCAGCTCAGCGGACGGGTTGATGCCGCCGTCGGTGCGGGGCGGGTAGTCGTAGTGGGACACCGGGCCGAGGAGCACGCCGTCCGCCTCCGGGATGCGGCGCATGACCTCGTCCGGGAGCGTTGTGCCCACCGTTCGCAGGCTCGACAGGCCGATCTCGCGCTCCTCGACGGCCAGGCCGAGGCCGAATCTCCGGTCGGCGGCAGCCAACACGTCGAGGGTGGCTCGGGTGATCTCGGGTCCGATGCCGTCGCCGGGGAGAACCAGAATTTTCATTCCTGGTCCCTAGGCGTGGTGGAAGAGGCGGGTGGCGAGCAGGTTGACCTGGCTGCCCGGCACGACGTGCTGGTCGGCCGCTGCCCGCCAGTCGGCGAAGTGGGGCGCGGCGCGGTGCGCCTCGACCGCCGCCTCGGGGACGCTACCGCCTTGCATACTTGTATACAAGTGTCCGTTGCAGAGAGGTTACGCCTTGACTCGCTCAGAGCCCCGCGCCTCCGGGGGATATTTCGCCTACATAGAGCTCAAACGGCGCATCTTGCACCTTGAGTTCGAGCCAGGGCAACGGTTGTACGAGCCGGCACTGGCGGAGTCACTTGAGGTGAGCCGCACCCCGCTACGAGAGGCGATCCGTCGCCTGATCGCGGAGAACCTCCTGACCCAACAGCCGACCGGCGGAGTCGTCGTGCCGGCCCTGGACCCCCGCGAGATCGCCGAACTCTACGACGTGCGGGCCGCGCTCGAAGCGCTGATGGCGCGCGAGGCGTGCCGGCAGGTCACAGACGACGACGTCCGGCAGCTGACCGGCATCGTCGAACGGAACGCGGCCCTGGTCAACTTCGCCGACGAGGCGATGACGACCGGCAAGAGCCTGCACGACGCCATCGCCAGAATCGCGAACAACAGTTGGGCCAGCCGGCTCCACGATCAGGTCTCCGACCACATGGTCCGGTACCGCCACCTGACCAACAGCACCCAACAGCGCCGCGAGGCGGCACTGGCCGAACACCGCGCGATCCTCGAGGCGGTCATCGGCGACGACCCGGAGCACGCGGGCCAGACCGCCTACGCACACGTCATCGCCGCACGGGACCAAGCACTGCAGGCCATCGGCACCCGCCTCGACGGCTGACCACCGCGCCGGGCACACTCCTCGCCTGAGTGCGGGTTGTTGCCGAAGGCCCAGGTCAGAGCTAGCCTTCTGAACATGTTTGGACAGGTGCTCAAGCTCAAGCACGAGCGGGTCGTCGAGCAGCTCGCCCGGGAGATCCGAGGCGGCCGGCTCGCCCGCGGCACCCAACTGCCCGGCGAGCACGCGCTCGCGACCCGGTTCGATGTGAGCCGGAACACCGTCCGTCAGGCCCTCACCGAACTCAGCCGGCGCGGGCTGATCGAGACCCGCTCCGGCAAGGGGTCATTCGTGACCTTCGACGGCCGGACGATCGACGACCGGCTGGGCTGGTCCCGCGCCCTCGCGGAGCAGGGCGTCCCGACAACCGTACGCGTCCTGCGTCTCGAGCTGGTCCACGAGCCCGAACTGGCGGAGCGGTTCGATCTGCCGTCCGCCGAATGCGTCGCCGTCGACCGGCTCCGGTCGCTCGACGGAGGCGCGGCCATCTCGATCGAGCGGAGCCGGATCCCCGCCGTCGGCCCGTTGCGCGAGCTGCCCGAACGCGGCCTCACCGGGTCCCTGTACACAGCGCTGCGCTCGGCCGGCCTCGTACCGACGCAGGGCGAGGAGTGGGTGGAGCTGGCCGAGGTCGCACCGCCGGACGCCCAACTGCTCGACTGCGCCGCCGGCAAGCTCTTCCTGCGCACCCGGCGGCTGAGCCGGGACGCGCGCGGTGAATTCGTCGAGCACGTGGAGAGCCTGCTGGACCCGGCACGGTTCCGGCTGCACCTGCGCTTCGGGGAGGCGTCGTGAGTACGCCGACGCCGGCTCGGTCCGCGACGCTCGAGTCGCGGGCCGTCGCCGCCCTGACCGGGCTCGCTGTCGGTGACGCGCTCGGCATGCCGACCCAGTCCATGCCGCGAGAGCAGATCGTCGCCCGCTACGGCCGGTTGACCGGTTTCGAGCCGGGGCCGGCGGACCAGCCGATCGCGCCCGGCATGCCCGCCGGGACGGTCACGGACGACACCGAGCAGGCACTGCTGCTCGGGCGGCTTCTTCTCGACGGCCGGGGCCGCATCGACGGGCATCGCCTCGCCCGGGAGCTGCTCGCGTGGGAGGACGACATGCGCCGGCGCGGCTCGCTGGACCTGCTCGGCCCGTCGACCCGGGCCGCGGTTGCCGCCGTGGCCGCCGGCCGCCCGCTTGAGGAAGCCGGCCGGTTCGGGACGACCAACGGGGCGGCGATGCGGATCGCCCCGGTAGGCGTCGCCGTACCCGCAACCGACCTGAACCGGCTTGTCGACCGGGTCGTCGAGGCGAGCTGGGTCACCCACAACACCGGCGTCGCCCTGGCCGGCGCCGCCGCCGTCGCCGCCGCGGTCAGCGCCGGCCTGGACGGCGCGGACACCGCGACCGCGACCGCGACCGCCGTACGGGCGGCGCAGCTCGCCGCGGGGCGGGGCCACTGGGTGGCGGCGGCGGACATCTCGGCCCGGATCGCCTGGGCCGCCGACCTGGTCACGGGACGGACGCCGGAGGCGGCGGCCGACCTGATCTACCGCCTGGTCGGGACGAGTGTGGCGACCCAGGAGTCCGTTCCGGCGGCCTTCGCGGTGCTCGCCGTGCACCCCGACGACCCGTGGCAGGCCTGCCTGCTGGCCGCGGGTCTCGGCGGCGACACCGACACGATCGCTGCCATGGTCGGCGCCATCGCCGGCGCCGGCCACGGTGTCGGATCCTTCCCGGACACCGCGCTGGGAACGATCGAGCAAACCAACCATCTCCCCTTGGCAGACATGGCGACACGCCTGCTCGCCCTCCGTCAGCCCCGCTGACGCCGGTACGCAGGGAAAGGCAGGACGACGATGTCCACGACGGAACCGGCTGGCACGAGCCCGGCCGACACCAACCGGGTCGGCGCCATCGAGACCAGAGGCATCGAACCGGTGCCCCCCGCCGAGCGCACGGGCCGACCGGGCCAGCTCTTCTGGGTCTGGTTCGCGGCCAACATCTCCATCCTGGGGCTGCCGCTCGGTGCCACCCTGGTCGCGCTGCGCGGCATGAACATCTGGCAGGCGCTGCTGGTGGCCGCGATCGGATCCTTCGGCTCCTTCGCCCTCGTCGGCCTGATCAGCGTGGCCGGGAAGTGGGGCGGGGCGCCCAGCATGACACTGTCCCGCGCGGTCTTCGGACCACGCGGCAACCACGGGCCGACGGTGGTCTCGTGGCTGTCCCGGGTCGGCTGGGAGACGGTCAACACGACAACCGCCGCGTACGCGCTGCTGGCGTTGCTGAACATCGCGTTCGGGCTCACGGCGAACCCCGTGCTGACGGTGATCTGCCTGCTCGCCTTCGTGGCGCTCACCCTGGTCGTCTCGGGCCTCGGGCACGCCACGCTGGTCTGGATCCAGCAGTGGGCGACGTACGTCTTCGGCGCGCTGAACGTCGTGGTCGCCGCGTTCCTGATCACGCGGGTGAACTGGCAGGCCGTGCTTGACGCCCCGGCCGCCCCGCTGAGCGTCGTCATCGCCGGAATCGGCGTGATCGCCGCCGGCACCGGCATCGGCTGGGCGAACGCCGGTGCCGACATGGCCCGCTACCAGCACCGGAACGTCTCGGGCGGGCGGATCGTCGCGGCCGCCTCGGCCGGCGCCGGAATCCCACTGTTCCTGCTCATCGGGTTGGGTGGCCTGCTCTCGGCCGGCGACGGCCACCTGGCCTCCGCCAGCGACCCCGTCTCGGCGATCCAGGTGCTGCTCCCGTCCTGGATGGCGGTGCCGTACCTGCTCGCCGCGTTCGGCGGTCTGCTGCTCTCCAACAACCTCTCGGTCTACTCCGCCGGCCTAACCATGATCACCCTCGGCATCCGGACCCGCCGGGTGATGGCCGTCGGCCTGGACATCGTGCTCACGCTGGCCGGTGGGATCTACTTCATGCTGATCGCCGGCAACTTCTACGGACCGTTCATCACCTTCATCTCGCTGCTCGCCGTGCCGATCACCGCGTGGGTCGCGGTGTTCCTGGCCGACATGCTCCGCCGGCGGGAGTACGACCCGCGTGGACTGATGGACACCACCCCCACCAGCGCCTACTGGTACCGGGGCGGGGTGCGCTGGACGGCCCTGCTGCCGTGGCTGGCCGGCACCGTCTTCGGCCTGCTCTTCACCACGGCCTCGACCTCGGCGGACGACGTCTGGTTCAGCGGCCCGCTCGCGGACTCCTGGCTGGGCACGAACGGCCTCGGTTGGGTCGCGGCCTTCGTCGTCGCCGGTGCCCTGTACCTGCTGCTCGCCGTGCCGAGCCGGCGGCGCGGCGGCGCGGCGGGGCGGACCGGATCCACCCCGCCGGAGGGGAACGCGCCGGCCGGCGACCAAACCGTCGCGGAGGCCCGGCGGTGACCGGGCGGCCGGCCCGCCTGGTGCACACCGGGAACGTCGTCGTCGACGTGGTGATGTACCTGCCGCGGCTGCCGGAGGTCGGCGGGGACGTGCTCGCCTCCGGCAGCCGGATCACCGCCGGGGGCGGGCTCAACGTCATGGCGAGCGCCGCCCGCCAGGGACTGCCCGTGGCGTACGCCGGGATGCACGGCACCGGACCGTTCGGCGACCTGGCCCGCGAACAGCTGGCCCAGGCCGGCATCGAACTCGTGCAGCCGGCGCTACCGGAGGTCGACACCGGGTTCAGCGTCGCGCTGATCGACCCGGCCGGCGAGCGCACGTTCGCCACCAGCGTCGGCGCGGAGGCGCGGCTCGGGCCGGCGGAGCTGGCCCGGATCGACCTGAGCCCCGGCGACGTCGTTTACGTCTCCGGTTACAGCCTGGCCTACCCGTCCAACGGTCCGGCGCTGGCGGCCTGGCTGCCGACGGTCGCCCCGGAGGTCACCGTCGTCGTCGACCCCGGTCCGCTGGTAGCCGAGATACCCGGTCCCGTCATGGCGTCCGTCTCGGAACGTGCCGACTGGTGGAGTTGCAACGAACGGGAGGCGCGGATCCTCACCGAGCACGCCGATCCGGAGGCGGCCGCCGTGTCGCTGGCGGCGCGCACCGGGCGTGCCGGCGTGGTGGTCCGTACCGGGCCGCAGGGCGCCGTCCTCGCCACCGACCACCGGTCCGTGCGCGTGCCGGCCTTCCCGGTGACCGTGGTGGACACCAACGGCGCCGGCGACGCCCACGTGGGCGCCTTCGTCGCTGCCCTCGTGAGCGGTCTCGACCCGGTCCAGGCCGTACGTCGTGCCAACGCCGCCGCGGCGCTGGCCGTCACGCGGCGCGGTCCCGCGACCGCCCCCACCGATGTGCAGGTCGACGAGTTGCTGGCGGGGCGCTCGAGCCGGTGACCGCCGCGCCGGGTGCCGCCGCAACCGGTGCCCGGCACCCCGGCCGGTCAGGCGCCGAGGAAGCTGTCGGTCACCCGCTCGAACTCTTCGGTGTGCGTCCAGATGAGCCCGTGGCCAGCAGCGCCGATGACCACCAGCTCCGCACCGGCGATGCCCACGTGGAGCATCCTCGCGTGGTGGATCGGCACCGCCTGATCATCCGAGGCGGCGATCACGAGGGTCGGACAAGTGATCTCCGCCAGCCGCCGCCTGCTGTCGAACGCCATCGTCTCCTTCCAGGCGGACACCATCAACCTGCGGTCCTGGTCCGCGATGAGCCCCGCGAGCCAGTCGGCACGTTCCCTGCCGAGCTGCGGCGCCGCCGGTGAAACGATCAACCTCGCCGACAGCCGCATGCCGAGAAGCTGGAGCACCAGCGGCAACAGGCGGCCCTCGACCTGTTCCCGCAAGGTCGCCATGTTGAACGCGAAGGTGCAGGCGAGTACTAGGCGGTCGCACCGGTCGGGAAAGTCGAGGACCAGCTGTTGAGCGATCGCACCGCCCTGCGAGTAGCCGAGCACGGCGGTGGACTCGATGCCCAGCTGGTCGAGCACCTGCGGCAGGTCGGCTGCCAGCTGCGTGGCCGCGTACGGCGGGGGAAGTCCCCGACTCCGCCCGTGGCCGCGCAGGTCGGGAACGATCACGCGATGCCGGGCGGCGAAATGCGCTATCACCGGCTCGAACATCTGGCCCGTGACCATCAAGCCGTGCACGAGCAGGAGCGGCGACCCCGATCCGTACTCGGTGAAGTACAGGCGCTCTGACGGTGATCGGGCAGCTCTCATGGCAGTCTCACGGCCCTTCCCCGCATGTGCCCGCGCGTACCGCTCGTGACTGAGGTTGACTCAGAACTTGACGACGCCGATCACGTTTTCCACCGGCACCGGTCCATTCTGCGAGGAGTCGTTGGCCGCCTCGCGGTAGTCGCCGAGAAGGTAGACCTCGCCCGCCGGCACGGTGATGGGCTGGAACTCCGTCTGAAGAACGGCACCCGGAAAGGCCGCATCCTGGACGTAGGGCTCGTCCTGCCCGTCGCCGTTACGGACGATCCGGCCCTCCGCGTCGCAGCAGGCGATGGTGTCGCCTGGCACCGCCACCACTCGAAAGATCCATGGCGGCTCCCCTTCGCCGTGATCCCAGGATTCCGGTGGATCGAAAACCACGACGTCGCCCGTACGCGGCTGGTAGTAGCCCGGCCTCACCACCTCGGCCGTGACGACCGAACCCGCAGTGATCGTCGGCTCCATCGCGCGGGAGCCCATCCGGTAGCGCTCGCCCCGGGCACCCTCGCCGAGCGACCCGCACGCGGCCAGCGAAACCACGAGTCCGACCAGGACGACGGTCTTGCGCATGCCCGGATCATGCCAGCCCGCTTCGCGTCACGATGTTCGGTCGGCCGTTCATGGAACTTCCTTCCCTACTGGGCGCGGTGTCAGTTTCTGCTCATGCCGGCTTTCGGGCAACGACGGACAATCCGCACGTTGTCGGTGCCCGCCGCCCTGACCGCAGGCAGTCACGTGGCGAGTACCAGATCGACCTACGTGTAAACGTGCTTGGTCCGGCCAGTCGACACCCGGACTGCCCGTGCCGGCGGAGGTCCGAGCAGCGGTACCTGGTCCTGCACGGTCAGCCCTACAGGGCCTTGGTCATGAAGACGCTGTTGGGGTCCTCCCGGTAGGAACCGAATGGGGAGCAGAAGACGAACCCTGCCTTGGCATACAGCGCTCTCGCCGGGGCGAAGAAATCCATGCTGCCGGTCTCCAGGGAGATCCGGCGAATGCGGCGGCCACGGGCATCCCCCAGCAGGTGCTCGAGGACCCGGGTCGCGATTCCCTGGCCTCGTCGCGTCGGATCCGTCCGCATGCTCTTGAGTTCCTCATGACCCGGCTCCAGTGCCGCGAGCGCGCCAGTCCCGACAATCCGGTCGCCAACGGACGCCACCCACAGGCGGACATCTGGTGCCTGCAGCCGACGGAGGTCCAGCGCGTGCCGGCTCTCCACCGGGGCTGTGGGCGCGAGGTCATCAAGATGCGCCCGAAGGAACGCACCCAGGTGCGGGTCAGCGAAGTCGGCACGCTCGATGCTCAGGTGCATGGTGGCATGTTGTCGAGACCCTGTTGCAATGACGTTTCGCGCGAGTGACGACCACCGACAGCGAAGCGGGCGCCCTCGCGTCGAGGGCGTCCGCTTCGCTTCGTGCTCTACGCCAGCACACTGGCGGTCGGGCCCGCCGCGGCCCGCTCCGCGGTGACCTGGCGGCGCCGGGTCGGCAGCCCGAGCATCGGGTTGGCGACGCCCCAGGCGGCACCCTTGCAGACCAGCTCCTTGTAGACGGCGGCGAGCCGTCCGGTTAGGACCGCCGACACGGCGCGGTCGTCGGCGGTGACGTACTGGATCAGGCCATCCTTGCGGCCCAGTGAGATGCACTGGTTGAAGTAGCGGATCGGCACGTTGGGGAGCTTCCCGCCGGTCAGGCGCGCGGCGATCGCGTCGGCGGCCTGCCAGGCGGCTGGGGTACCCGAAGCGCACGACATCCGCAGCGGCTTGTTGCCCGGTCCCATCGCACAGGCCGCGTCCCCGACGGCGTACACGTCCGGGTGCGAAACCGAACGCATGGTCCCGTCGACGACGATCTGGCCGGTACCGGTGACCTCCAGGGCGGTCGCCTTCGTGATCGGGTGGACCGCGAAGCCGGTGGTCCACAGGGTGACCGCGGCCTGGATGGCCCTGCCGTCGGCGATGTCGACGCGGTCGGCGCCGACGCCGGTGACGGCGGCGTGCTCGTACACGGTGATCCCGAGCTTGCCGAGGACCTTCCGGAGGTGCTCGCGGCCCTTGGGCGAGAGCCAGTCGCCGAGGCCGCCGTGGGCGGCGAGGGCGACGTCGAGGTCCGGGCGGGCCTCCGCGATCTCGGTCGCGGCCTCCAGGCCGGTGAGGCCGCCGCCGACGACGACCACGGTCTGCCCGGCGTCGAGGCGGGCCAGGCGCTCGCGCAGCCGGAGTGCTCCGGGGCGGCTGGCGATCTCATAGGCGTGCTCGGCGGTTCCGGGGACGCCTTGGGTGTTCCAGCCGCTGCCGAGGGCGTAGACGAGCGTGTCGTAGGCGAGTTCTTCGGCGCCGTTCCTGCCAGTGACGGCGACGGTCCTGCGGTCGACGTCGACGCCGGTGACCTTGGCGAGCCTCAGTTCGACGCCGGTGCCTGCGAACATCTCGTTGAATGGCCGGGGCTTGAGGTCCTGGCCGGCCGCCAGCTGGTGCATGCGGACGCGTTCGACGAAGTCGGGCTCGGCGTTGACGAGGGTGATGGCGACGTCCTCGCGGCGGAGCCGCTTGGCGAGGCGGCCGGCGGCGATGGCTCCGGTGTAGCCGGCTCCGAGGACGATGATGCGGTGCGGCATTTCCTTGCTCCTGTCTTGCGCGGGCTTGCCCCTTGAACCGGGCGGCCCGTCGTTTCCTGACAGGAAGGAGATGTGAAGCACCTCACTTGGCGGTCAGAAGGCGTTGAACAGGGGTTCCCCGTGGTCGGCGGCCGCCCAGTGCGCGGTCGCGCGGTCGAGCTTGTCGGGGTTGACCTGGTTGCGGAACGCGGCGATGCCCTCGGCGGTGACCTCCAGGCACATGACGCCGACGACCCGGCCGTCCAGGACGGCCACGACGGCGGGGTCGCCGTTGGCGGTCCAGGCGTAGACCGCGGGCGTGCCGCCGACGATGGCGCGCTTGGCCTCGCCGGGTTTGAACAGCCCCCGCAGGAACTTTGCGACCGCGGCGGCGCCCTCGAACGCCTTGGCGCGGGCCGGGACCTTCCCGCCGCCGTCGCCGATCGAGATGGCGTCTTCGGTGAGCAGGCGCACGAGCGGCTCGGTCTGGCCGCTGGTGGCGGCCGTCAGGAACTCCTCGACGATCCGCCGAGCGGCGGCCCCGTCGATCTCGGTGCGGGCCTTGCCGTCCGCGACGTGTTTCTTGGCGCGGTGGAAGATCTGCTGGCTGGCGGCCTCGGTGATGTCGAGGATCTCGGCGATCTCCCGGTGCGGGTAGTCGAAGGCCTCCCGGAGCACGTACACCGCCCGCTCGTTGGGAGCGAGGCGCTCCATGAGGGTGAGGACCGCGTACGAGACCGATTCGCGCTGCTCGGCGGTGTCGGCCGGGCCGAGCATCGGGTCCCCGGCGAGCAGCGGCTCGGGAAGCCATTGACCCACATAGGTCTCGCGGCGCGCCCGCGCGGAGGTGAGCTGGTTGAGGCACAGGTTGGTGAGGACCTTCGTCAGCCAGGCCTCGGGGACCTCGATGCGGTCCACGTCGGCGGCCTGCCAGCGTATGAACGTCTCCTGCACAGCGTCCTCCGCCTCCGTGGCGGAGCCGAGAAGGCGGTAGGCGATGGCTTCCATGCGCGGCCTGGCGGCCTCGAACCGGTCGACGTCGTCCACGGTCAGGGGCATGGCCCGATCCTAGGTCGCGCGACGCGAATCGTCCGCCGCCGCGATGGGGCCTTCGCCGTTCGACGCGCGGTCCGACCTCGCGGAGGCAGCAGGGTTCGTCGCTGGGCGAAGCTCGGCTGCCCTGCGCCGCCCGTTTCGTCAGGCCAACGGTGCGGCCGGAGGCTGAGCCGGCTGGGACGCGCGCCGCATCAGCACGATGATTCCGCTCACCGCGGTGACCAGCAACGCCACCACCTCAAGCGGCACGGCCGCCAGGAAAGGCCACCGCCAACCGAGCGACCGCCCCAGAAACGCCCCGGCCACGGGTCCGAGAGCCAGCGCCAGCACCACCGCGCCGGCGACGAGTGGCACCATCAACCCGCGCCGTGCCCCTACCTGCGTGATCAGCACGGCCGTGACGCCCCAGGCCAGACCGGCCCCGACCCCGGTCACCGCGCGGCCGAGCAGCAGCGTTCCGCTCCCCGGGGCCAGCGCGGTCAGCAGCGATCCGGGAACCAGCAGCACGATCGCGGGCAGCGCGACCGCGGTCGGCCACCGCCGGCCGAGCAGAGCGCCGACCGGAACCGCCAGTAGCGCCGCCAGCAGGTAGGCCACGAAGATCCAGGGGATCACCGAGGCCGGCAGATGCATGGCCCGCTGGATCTCGGCCTTTTCCGGCCCGAAGGTGACGGCGAGCAGGAAGGCACCCAGCGACGCGGCGAGTGTCGGCCCGATCAGCAGCCAGGCCGGGCGGGCGCTGGGGCGGGTGCCGGATGGGGGAATCTGGGTGGTGGTGCCGGGGAAGGGCAGGTTCACCCCGGTGAATATACGGGCGCGACCTCCGCGGCGGGTAACGGTACTGGCGGTTGACCGAACGATGATGAGCGCCGTGGTATCCCGTAAGGACAGTGTCACCCCGCCGAGGAGGGTCGATGAGGACCGAGTTGCGCGAGCGCCTGCACGAAACGCGCCAGGCCGGGAAGGTTGAGGGCCTCCACGCGGTCGTGGCGGTCCGTGGTGGCGAGACCCTGCTGGCGTACTACGGCGCAGGAGAAGACTTCAGCTGGGGCAGATCGCTGGGTGTCGTCGAGTTCGGACCCGGGACCTTGCACGACGTCCGGTCGGTCACCAAGAGCGTGACCGCGCTGCTGTACGGCATCGCGCTCGGCCAGGGCAGCGTCCCCCACCCTGCAGAGCCGCTCCTGCGGCAGTTCCCGGAGTACACCGATCTGGCGGCCGACCCCGAACGGGCCCGGCTCACCGTCGAGCACGCGCTGACCATGTCCCTCGGCCTGGAATGGCGCGAAGACCTCCCGTACGACAACCTGGCCAACGCCGAAATCGCGATGGAACTGGCGCCGGACCGGTACCGGTACGTGCTCGAGCGGCCGATCCTCGAGCCACCCGGCGCCCGCTGGTCCTACTGCGGAGGCGCCGCGGCGCTGCTTGGCCGGCTGATCACCGCCGGGACCGGACAGCCGCTGCCACAGTACGGGCGAGAGGCGCTGTTCGCGCCACTCGGCATCCACAGCTTCGAGTGGATGACCGGCGCGGACGGGGTGGCCTCGGCTGCGTCCGGGCTGCGGCTCGCGCCGCGCGACCTGGCCAGAATCGGCGAGCTGGTGCTCGCCGAGGGAGCGTGGGCCGGTCATCAGATCGTCCCCGCCGCGTGGATCCACACGATGTTGCAGCCCCGCCTGCCGACCGACTGGGGCGGCCAGTACGGCTACCAGTGGTACGTCGAGGCCACGGCGGGCCACCGGCTGGTGGCCGGGATGGGCAACGGCGGCCAGCGCCTGATCGTCCTGCCCGACCTGGATCTCGCCGTGGCCGTCACCGCCGGCAACTACGACGACCCCGACCAGTGGCGGACTCCGGTGGCACTGCTGGAGCGGGTCATCCTGCCGGCGCTCGGGTGACGGGCGCACGCCGCCCTTCCGCTAAATAGGTGGCGTGCGCGCAGGGAGGCGAGCAGGCTCGGCCCGTGACGAGCAGCGACCTGTGGGACGAGGACACCGCGGAGCGGTACGACGACCTTTCGGCCGAGATGTTTGCCCCAGCGGTGCTCGACCCCGCCGTGGACTTCCTCGCCCGGCTGGCGGGTTCCGGCCCCGCGCTGGAGTTCGCGATCGGCACGGGTCGGGTGGCCATCCCGCTCGCCGCCCGCGGCATCTCCGTGACCGGGATCGAACTGTCGGAGCCGATGGTCAACCGGCTGCGGCGCAAGGTGCCCGCGGAGCAGTTGCCGGTCGTCATCGGCGACATGGCCACGGCGACCGTCCCCGGCCAGTTCTCACTCGTGTACGTCGTGTGGAACAGCATCGGCAACCTGTGCACCCAGGACGAGCAGGTGCAGTGCTTCCGCAACGCTGCCCGGCACCTGTCGCCGGGCGGTCGCTTCGTCGTCGAGCTGTGGGTGCCGGGCATCCGGCGGTTCCCCCCGGGGCAGTCGGCGGTGCCGTTCGAGGTGACCGACCGGCACGCCGGCTTCGACACCTACGACATGGTCACGCAACAGGGAACGTCTCACCACTACCGGCGGCTGAACGATGGGTCCATGCGCTACGGCTACAGCTACTTCCGCTACATCTGGCCCGCCGAGTGCGACCTCATGGCACGGCTGGCCGGCTTGACGCTGGAGCAGCGGGTGGCGGGTTGGGACGGGGCGCCCTTCACGTCCGACAGCGAGAGCCACGTGTCGGTCTGGCGCAAGCCCGCCGCCGGGGCCGTGGGCTGAGCGCCCGGGCTGTGCAGCCGCGACCCGAAGGTCATCGCCAAGCGCTGGTGGGCGCGTCGCTGATGCTGTGATGGCGGGCGGCGGTGAGGTCGTGGGTCGAGCCGGGTGACCGCCGACACCACCGATCGATGGGGATTAGCATCCACCTGGCTGGTCCATCCAGGACCTTGGGGAGGATGTTTTGCGTAGAAGAGCGATCTTCAAGGCCGCAGCCGCAGCGGCGGCAGCCGCTCCGGCCGCCGCGCTGCTCGGCGAGGCGCCCGCGCAGGCGTACGCCACCTACGACGTAGCCGTCTGCGAGCAGTATCACAACCAGATCCAGATCTACCCGTCCAGCTCGGCCTGGAGCACTTCGACGCTGAAGTGGAGCTTCAGCCCGGGCACCGCGAACGGCTGGTCGAACCTCTCCGACGTCAAGTTCCGCAACACGTCGGCGTTCGGCGTGGTCGCCCTGGTCACGGCGTCGGGCGGCAAGGTCGGCATCGTGAACAAGACCACCGAGGCGGCGCAGGAGCTCAACGACCTCCTCTGGTACGCCACGCCGGGCAACAACCCCCACGCGATCGAGCGCATCCCGAATATCGGGGCGATCGTGGTGGCGTCCTCCGGCGGATACCTCTATCTCTACGGCCCCACCGCGGTGAGCGACCCGAGCACCCTGGCGCTGGTCCAGACGATCTCCTTCCCCGGCGCCCACGGCGTCTGGTGGGACGACGTCTCCGGCAAGCTGTGGGCGATCGGCCAGGACTATGCCCGGATCTACACCGTGTCCGGTACCTACCGCAGCACCCGGCTGTCGCTGTCCCGGTCGATCTCGATCGGCGCCCATCTGGGGCACAGCCTGGACGCCAGCTACGCCAACGGCAACCTGATGCTGGCCACGGACGGCAGCAAGGTGATGACCATCGACAAGACCACGTACGCCGTGACCCAGAGCTATCCGGACAACTCGGTGAAGTCGTACTCGCAGCACAGCTCGGGCGAGCGGTTCTGGGTGCAGGCCACCGGGGCGACGTACCACGGGGACACGCGGAACTGGGTCAGCCCGACGGTGCAGTTCTTCGACTCCGCGGGGGCCAGGTCGTTCACCCGCTCCCTGTCGTATGGGGCGGAGTTCTACAAGGCACGCCTGTACAACGTCGACTTCCACTGACCATCCAGGCCACCACTGGTCGGGAGCGCCGGCGGGTGGCCCGGGTAAGCCGCCACGCGGACGGCCGGGTCGGCGAACCCGGCCGTCCGCGTGCTGACCGCTGGCGGACCTACCGGTCAAGCGGCTCGATCCAGATGTTCCGGTACTGGACCGGGTTGCCGTGGTCCTGCAGCCGGATGGCGCCGGCCGCCGGGCCCTCGGGCCGGCTGCTGCCGGTCGGGCCGAGGATCTCGACGTCGTTGTGCACCGTGACGCCGTTCCACACCACGGTGACGCGCGGATTCTCGACCTTCCTGCCGGCCGCGTCGTAGCGGGCCTGCCGGTAGACGATGTCGTACGTCTGCCAGGTCCGGGGCGGCAGCGCCGCGTTGACGTCGGGGGCCTTCTGGTTGTAGATGGCCGCGGCGTCGTTGGTCCGCGGCGGGTCGATGCCGAACGAGTCCAGCACCTGGATCTCGTAGCGGTCCTGCAGGAACACGCCGCTGTTGGCGCGCGCCTGACCGGTCACGTCCGGCGGGTACAGCGGCAGGTTGAACTCGATGTGCAGGCGGAAGTCACCGAAGGCCTGCACCGTGCGGAGGTCTCCGTTCCGGACGGTCATGGCGCCGTCGGCTACCGGCCAGCCAGGTTCCCGCCCGTCGGTGTGCTGCCACTCGGTGAGGTCGCCACCGTTGAACAGCGTGATGCGCTCGCCGTGCGGCCGGACGGCGAGCACGTCGAGGTTCACGTGCCCGGAGTCAGCGGCCTCCTTGCGGTACTCGACCACATTGCGGCCCTTGTTCAGGGGGACGGTGGTGGTGACCGTCCCCCATTCCTCCCAGGTCACCGTCGAGGGGAAGACCCTCTGTTCCACCCGTTTGCCGTTGACGTACAGGCTCAGCTGTTTCTCACCGGAGTAGGGGTTCGGGCCGTTGCTGTAGCGCATCGCCAGGTCGTACGTCCCGCTCGCCCGGACATCGGCCGAGATGCTGGTCGACGAGCCGTTCTGAGCGAACCCGGCGGCGAAGCCTGCGCCGGAGTAGGCGGCGTGGTCGGTGGCCATGCCGACCGCGACCGTACGGCCTTCCTCGGCCTCGAAGAACGTCTGCGGTTGCACCACGCGGCCCGGGATCTCGTTGAGCGTGTACCAGGCCTCGGTGTTCCACAGCTCCTCGCCGTCGGCGGAGGAGAACGGACGCGGGGAGCGCAGGTGCACCACCCGGTTCTCCTTCCGACCCGGGATGTGCAGCTTGACCGTGCGCCGGTCGGCCGACAGCTCGGCCTTGGTCACCTTGAGCGTCTCCAGCTCGAGCTTGGGCCCGCCGTACTGGCTCGTGGCACCGTAGCGCCACTGCGTCACCTGGTACGCGTCGGCGAGGTCCGCGGCGGTCTCGGCGGACAGTGGCTTGGTGTACTCCAGCTCGAACCCGACGTGCGAGGCGCGCATCTCCTTGACCTCGAAGGTCGAGGTGCCGTTGGGCGTGAGCTTCTGCAGGCCGTAGGAGAGCTTGCCCTCCTGGCCCCAGTTACCGCCGGCGCCCAGGCCACCCACGTAGAGCGCGCCGTCGGGGCCGAGGGCCACCTCGTTGATGCCGGATTCCAGGCCCTGCGTGTGCCGGAACACCGCGCCCTGGTACTGCCCCTCGATCTCCTCGAGGAACACGCGCTGCAGGCCGCCGTAGGTCACATCGCCGACGACCAGTTGCCCCGCGTACGGGCCCTGCTTCAGCAGCACGGGGGTGGACGGTGAGTTACCGATCTCGTTCTGCGGGAGCCAGACGATGGGGCGCGTCACCGGCTTGTCGTCGTACGGCCCGGCGGGCGTCGTGTAGTGGTTGTAGAAGGCGCCATCCTGGATCTTGACCAGCTTGGACGCGGGCAGCCAGCCACCCTGGTTGTCGGTGACGAAGACCTCGCCCTTCGGGCCCCACCCGATCCCGTTCGGGGTGCGCAGCCCGCCGGCGACGTACGTGATCTCGCCGGTCGCGGCGTTCACCTTGATCGAGGTGCCGCGGTTCGGTGCGGGCTGGGGCACCGTGGTGGCGCCGCCCAGGTTGATGGCGACCGACAGGTTGAGATAGAAGTACCCGTCCCGGTAGAGCAGGCCGAACGCGAACTCGTGGAAGTTGCGGCCCCACGGCCAGGTCGCAACCGTCCGGTAGTCATCCGCGACGCCATCGTTGTCGGTGTCGCGCAGGGCCGTCAGCTCGTGCTTCTGGCTGACGTAGACGGTGCCGTCGACCACCGCCACCCCCTGGGGCTCCCGCAGCCCCGCCGCGAACTTGCGGTAGGTCACCTGCTCGGGGCCGGTCTTTCCGGTGACGCCCCCGACCACGTAGACCTCGCCGGTCACGTTGTCCGTGCCGCCCCAGGTCGAGATCACCAGGTCACCATCGGGCCGGAAGGCCATACCGGTGACCTGCGGCCGGAAGCCCTCGGGACGCAGGTCGGTGAGGGTGTAGCCAGGGTGCACCCGGTCGAGGGGCAGGCCGTCGCCGGCCGAGTCGGTCGCGCCCTCGCAGTACTTCCAGCCAGGGGCGGTGACGCGTACGACGCCGGCGTCGGTGCTCAGTGCGGAGGTCGGCACGAGCTGGAAGCCGTCCGCGCCGGGGGGCCGCCACTCGAGCCGCAACACCTGGCCGCCGCCGTTCTCGAAGAACTCGACGAACAGCGGGTGCAGGCCGGCGCTCAAGCTGACCGACCCTTCCTTGGAGGTCTCGCCGTGCAGGCCGTCGTGGTCGACGACGAGCTGGTCGTCGATCGTCAGGCGCGACCCGTCGTCGCTGGTGAGCCGGAAGGCGTAGTCGCCGTCGGTGGGCACGGTGAGGTTGGCGGTGACGTGGCTGATGAATCGGTCGGACAGGCCGAACTCGCCCGTGGTGGTCCAGTTGATCTGCGGCATGAGCTTGTCGACGTTCGGCGTCTGTGCGGGCTTGAGGGTGCACAGCGCCGACAGCGGGGTGCCCATGTCGTACGAGCGCAGGGTGACGCCCGGCTCCTGCGGCGGGACATCGGCGGTGACGGGTGCGGCCGTGGCCGAGGTGACGGGGACTGCGGCGAGCAGGGTCGCCAGAGCGGCACCAGCGGCCGCGAGCGCGGCTCGGCGGCGCCGGCGCCAGCGGTTCGGTGCGGTCATGGTTCCTCCTGGTGGGTGGCGGCGGGGCCTTGCCGGGAAGGATCCGTGCGACTTTCCTCCCCTGGACCGGCCAGTACGAGCGCGCAACACAAAAGATCGATGGCGACACTCTAATCTTTAGATCTAAATAGCTCAACTTTCAGATGATTGAATGAAAGTCGCCGCTCGGTGGCCGCGCCCGGCTGACCGCTGTGGGCACCGGGCGACGCGGCGGGCAACGGCGACCGACACCACGGACGTCGGCGAGCGGCCGGACAGCCGGCTCCTGGCGTGCTACAAAACCGGTAGCCCGATCCACCGAGCTGAGCGGGGTGCCCATGGGGAGTCAGGGACCGGCAGCGGAGGCGTCGCGCGCGCACCGTTGGTCACGAAGGACCGTGCTGAGTGCCGGGCTCGCCACCGGCGGGCTGTGGCTGCTCGACGAGCCGGCCGCAGCCCGGCCGCCCGGCGATCCCGGGGCGGAACCGCTCCTGCCCGGGCGCGCGTTCCTGGGTTCCGCCGGTCCCGTCATCGATCCGGCGTTCGAGATCTCCCCGGCGCCGGACCCGACGGCCCTGTACGACGTACCCGCGCTGTCCGCCGCCGACGCGCGGCGGCTCGCACCGCGTAGGGCATCCGTGCCCGGCGTCACGGCGCGGGCCCAGTCGAGGGCGGTGAGCGGCGTGCCGTTCGACTTCTCGTACCACCCGTTCGAGATCCGTGACCTGCCGGACACGATCCGCCCCTACTACCTGCGCAACCCGATGCCCCTCGTCGACACCGGCGTCCACGATGCTTCGGGCGTCCGGATGACCCTGCGCTACGGCCGGCTCTACGACCACCCCGTGGACCAGGCACAGTACGGACTCGCGCTGGTCGAGTCATACCGGATCACCGGCAACGTCGCCTACCTGAACCGGGCTAAGAAGCAGGCCCAACGGCTGATCGACCGTCGGGTGGAGTACGGGGGCGGCTGGTTCTACCCGTACCCGTTCCGTTTCCAGCTCCACGGCAACCAGGAGATCTACGACCCCCCGTGGTACTCGATGATGGCGCAGGGGCAGGCGTTGAGCCTGTTCTGCCGGCTCTACCGCACCACCGGCGGCGCCCGGTGGCGGGCCGCGGCCAACGCCACGTTCGCCTCGTTCCTGGTGCCCCCGGTCGCCGGTAGGCCCTGGGGGGTGTACGTGGTGGCCGGGCGACTCTGGCTCGAGGAGTACGCGAACCCGAAGCGGATCTCCGGCGACCTCACCTACAACGGCCACAACTTCGCCGCCTTCGGGTTGTGGGACTACTGGGCGATGACCGGGGACGAACGTGCCCGGGTGCTGTTGCAGGGCGCGCTGACCACCATGCGTGACGTCTACGCCGACATCCGCAACCGGCACTGGCGCAGCAAGTACTGCCTGCGGCACCGGTCGGACGCGAACACCTACCACACCATCCACATGACCCAGCACATCCAGTGCTATGCGATCACCGGCGACCCGGTGTTCGCTCAGATCGCGGAGCTTTACTACGCCGACTTTCCGCCACACGGCGTCACCGGCGCCGTCGCGCTCCAGCCCGGGGGCCACACCGGGTACCGGTTCGACAGCGCCGGCAACGTCACCGCCACCCGGACGATCAGCTTGTCGCGGCGGAGCAGCGCGCCGTCGGCGGCCCGACTCAAGGTCCGTCGGCAGGACGGGATCTGGTACCAGATCAATGCCGGCACGCTGGCCGGCTACCACCTCAAGGAGATCAGACAGCACTCGTACCAGGTCGGCGAGGCCGCCACGATGGGATATCGGATCCTGCGGCCGGCGACGGTCGCGGTGGCCCCACTCACCGCGTACGCCATCGACGCGGCCGGGTCGATGCGGTCGGTGGTCACCGACTACCAGGTGGGCGACAGGGTGAACCTCGACCGGCAGGCGGTGTTGAACGGGGTGGCGCACGTCCGGTTCACCGACGGCCGGTACCCGGGGTGGTGGGCGGGCCACCCCGCCGTCAACCGGAGCTGACCCGACCCGAGGCGGCAACCCTCGAGTTTCATCTATGGCAACCGGCGGTCAGACCGGCGTCAATCTCCGTCCCGCAGGGTTGCTGCCGTGACGTACACATTGAACGCCGCACTGACGGTGGGCGCAGTCGTCGCCGCGCTGCTCGCTCCTCCGCACGTGGGCGCCCGCGCCGCCACCGCCCAGCCCGCAGTGGTGACCACGGACAACGAAACCCCGATCCTGTACGACGACGAGGCCGGCGGGAACGCCTCCGGTGACGACCCGGCCATCTGGGTCCACCCGGCGGACTCTCGCAAGTCGCTGGTGATCGTGACCGCCAAGGAGGGCGGCCTCCGCGTCTACGACATGGGCTCGCGCGAGCTCCAGTCGCTGCCCGCCACCGAAGCACCACGGGTCGACACCGCCACCGGCCGCTACAACAACGTGGACATCGCCTACGGCATCCGCCTGGCGGGTCGTCTGGTCGACGTCGCCGTCGTCTCGGACCGCTACAACGACCAGCTCCGCTTCTTCGTCGTCGACCCGGCCGGCGCGGCGGCGCGTTCCCCGCTGACCGAGGTCACCGCCGCCGACCAGAGCTTCCTCTTCAACCCCGACCGACAGGCCGTCGACGAGGAGCACACCGCGTACGGCCTCGCCATCTGGCAGCCGCGGCCCGGCGAGACGTACGCCGTCGTCACCCAGGAGGGGGCGACCACCATCGCGACCGCGCGCATCGTCGAGATCGGCGGCAAGCTCGGCTACACGGGCATCCAGCGGCTCACCATGCCGAGCACCTTCCCGCTGCCGGACGGGACGACCTGGGTTCCCTGCGAGGAGCCAGGCGTGCCCCCGCAGCTCGAGGGCGTCGCGGTGGACCAGGCGTCGGGCGTGCTCTACGCCGCGCAGGAGGACGTCGGACTGTGGCGGCTGCAACTGCCGCTCGGCTCGGGCAACCAGCCGAAGCTCATCGACCGCGTCAAGGACTTCGGGATCCACGACGTCTACGACAGCGAGACCGAGGAATGCCGGCCGATCGACCCGAACGCCAAGGGCTACGGCGGCAACCTGCTCACGGCCGACGCCGAGGGCGTCGACATCTACTACGGGCCCGGCTCCACCGGGTACGTGCTCGTGTCGAGCCAGGGCGACGACACGTTCGCGGTCTACGAGCGCCAGGGCGTGAACGGTGCATTGGGGAGTTTCCGGGTCAAGGGCGTCGGCGGCGCCGACGACATCAACGGTTCCGACGGGCTCGCCGTGACGAACCGCCCCGTCGGCAACTACCGGCAGGGCCTGTTCGTCACGCACGACGAGCCTGAAACCGGGCCCGACGTGGACGACGACCGCGATGCCACGAACTTCTCCTACGTCTCCTGGGGCGACATCGCCCGCGCGTTGTCCCTGAACGTGGACACCCGGGCCGGGAACGACCCGCGCTTCCGCTGACCTCCTCCGATCGGGCCCGGCCTGCTCCAGGACCACTGGAGCGGGCCGGGCCCGGCCGGGGCTTGTGCTTCAGATCACCGCACGGAACGTCACCTCCGGCGCTGCCAGCTCGTCCTTGAAGCCGGCAACCAGGAGGGTTCATGTTCACCGCATACGCCACGGTCACCATCATCGCCTCGGTCTTCAACGGCACCGCCGCCGTCACGTACCTGAGCGGCCACGACTATCCGAAGGCCCAGGCGGACATGAAGCGCGTGCCCCGGTCGTGGGTACCGGTGTTGGGCGGGTTGCTGGCGGCGGGTTCCTTGGGGCTGCTGGTCGGGTTCGCCGTGCCACTGCTCGGGACACTCGCGGCCGCTGGCCTCGTGCTGTACTTCCTCGGGGCGCTCATCGCGCACCTGCGAGTGGGTTCCCGTCAGCTCGTGGGATGGGCCGTGTTCTTCTCCACTGCGGTGGCCACGCTAGCCGTCAACCTGAGCTACCACTGGTGATCCGTGGCGACAGCGGCGAGCGCCAGCTAAACCTGCTCCTGCCACCGAGCATGTCGGGCAGGTGAGGTTGGCGCGTCGGTGCCTGCCACCGAACCGGTTGGCACCACACCGTCTGGCCGCACTAACGTGCCAGCCGTGCCCATCCATGATGACGAGATTCGAGCCACCGCCGATCAGGTGTGCCGCCTGGTCGCGGCCCAGTGTCCGCAGTGGGTCGGCCTTCCCGTGGCGCCCCTACCCGACGCGTTGGAGGGCACCGACCACGTACTCTTTCGGATCGGCGACGAACTCGTCGCCCGGATGCCCAAGATTGCCGGGGCGGTCGACCAGGCCGATTCGGATGCCCGGTGGCTGCCCTGGCTGGCGTCCCACCTGCCGGTGCGGATTCCAGTTCCGCTGCACGTGGGCGAGCCGGGCGCGGGGTATCCATGGCGGTGGACCGTGGTGCCGTGGGTCGTGGGGAACACGCCTCCCCGGCTTGGCTGCGACGACGTGCTCCTGGCCCGCGATGTGGCGGCCTTCGTGCGCGCCCTGCACCGGGTGGAGCCGGCCGGCGGCCCGCTCAAGCCACCGGGTACCCGCGGGTCCGCCCTGCGCCACGCCGATGAAGCCGTCCGCCGAGTGCTGCCCCGGCTCGCCGAGCATGACGACGGCTTCGACGTGACCGCGGCCGAGGCGGCCTGGGACATCTGTCTGGCTGCTCCCGTGTGGGACCGGGACCCCGTATGGATCCACGGTGATCTGCAACCGGGCAACCTGGTCACCGAGGGCGGCCGGCTGGCCGCGGTCATCGACTTCGGCGCACTCGGTCTCGGCGATCCGGCGCCGGACGTGGCTCCGGCGCTCTGGACCTTCACCGGCACGGCCCGGGAAACCTACCGGGAGGCGATCGGGTTCGACGACGCTACCTGGCGCCGCGCCTGCGGTTGGGCCCTCGCACCGTCCTTGACCGGCCTCGACTACTACCGGCACACCTTCCCCCGAATGGCCGAGCACGGCCGCCGCATGGTCCGCGCAGTGATCGCCGAACTGGCGTGACTGCTACCGCCAGCCGAGTGGCTCCGCGCGCTCAACGACCCCGCGGCTGGCTCAACTCTTCCTTGCGGCGTAGCAGGGCCGCCCTCCTACGGCGGGCGGTGCGCAGGTTGGCGATGGCCAGAACGCCCAACGCCAGCACCGCGACGACCAACGATGGCGCGAGCTTGTGCCGCAGGGTGGTGATGACCAGCGCACCGACGGTGAACAGCAGCCAGGCGCCCAGTCCGAGCCAGCCGGCGACGACGCGATCCTGGGCGAACATCGGCGTCCTGCGGGTCACGGCCCAGCCGCCGAAAGCCGCCCAGCACAGTCCGATCGCCACCAGTACCGCGAACGCCACCATCGTCCGCGGTGGCAGCCCGGGCTCGGTTGCCCACAGCAGCACGATCAGGCCGCTGCCGGCGAGCCCGACGAGCGTTAGTGCCACGTATCCGACCTTCTTACGCAGCGACAAGGGTGCGTCGAGCCGCTTGAGCAACTCTTCGGGAGTCATGCTTCGTACCCCTTCCGCGCCAACTCGCGGCGCAACAACTTCCTCGCCCGGTTGAGCCGCGACTTGATGGTGCCGACCGGCACAGCGCAGATCTGTGCGCACACCTCCAGCGGCAGGTCCTCGAGATAGAACAGCAGCAGCACCTCCCGCTCCCTGGCCGGAAGCGCCGCCAACGCGCGACCGAGCAGTTCCCGATCGACCACCGCCTCCGCCTCGTCGACTCCCGGCACGTCGTCGATCGCCTCGGGCTCCGGGTGTGCGTAGCCATCGCGCAGTCGGTTCATCACCGCCCGGCGAGCGATGGTGAAGAGCCAGGGGGCGAACCGGTCCGGCTGCCGCAGTCGCGGCAGCCCCTTGAAGACCGCCAGCCACACCTCCTGCACCACATCGTCGTCAGGCCCGGTCAGCATTCGCCCGACGTACCGCTCGATCGCCGGATGCCAGGCCCGTACCAGTTCGGCGAAGGCCTCACGTTCGCCCAACTGGCAGCGAACCACCAACAACTCATCGGCCATCTGCCCTCCTTCGCCTGTTCAGTCGCGGCCCGCGCCGTACAGGTTCACTTCTCGTTCCGGGCCGTCCGAACCGGGTCGCATCGGAGCGGGAGACGGCATTTTCTGGCAGCCCTACCGGGACTCCACGAGGGGGCTCGGGGGAAGCCGCACGCAAGCTCAGGCTGGGTCGCCCATCGAAGCCCACCGGTTGGGTCCTTGAAAGGCAGTGGGCATATGTATACGTTGAAGTCAACAAGCGGGGAAGGGTCATCGTGGCCGACGAGAAACCGGAGCCGGGACGCCGTCTGCCTCGGGCACAGCGGCGGGAACAGATCCTCGCCGCGGCGACCGAGGCGTTCGCCCGGTCCGGTTTCGCGGCGACGGGCCTGGACGAGATCGCCACCGAGGCCGGGATCACGAGGGTGATCCTCTACCGGCATTTCGACTCCAAGACCAACCTGTACCAGGCGATTCTTGACCGGATGTGCGCCCGGCTGGACGCCCACCTCGAAGAGCCCGTCGGTGGGTTCACCGACGCCAGCACCGACGGCCTCCTTCGGGCTGCGGTCGAGTCCCCGGCCGGGTTCCGGCTGCTGTTTCAGCATGCCGTGCGCGAACCAGAGTTCAAAGAGCGCATCGAGAAGTTCCGCGCCGACATCACCGCCGCCGCGTACCTGCAGATCTCGGCGGTCGTACCCGACGAGGCGCTGGCGCGCTGGGCCGCCCAGCTCGCCCCGGTGGTGGCGATCGAGGCGATCATCGCCTGGCTCGACGCCGGGCAGCCCGACCCCGCCAGAGCCGCCGCCCGGGTCCGCCAGGCGGTCACGGGAGTGATCGGCGCAGCCGTCTCCTCCGATGTGGATTGCACCCTTCTCCACTCCGCCAACGTGGAAGGACCACCATCATGAGCAGTACCGCCAAGAGGAAGACCGGTGAGACCCCGGCCGCGAAGCAGCGGCGAGTCTGGGACAGTGCCGCACCCAGCTACGACCGGCAGATCGTTCTCCTCGAGCGGATCCAGTTCGGCGGCGGCCGGGAGTGGCTGGGCGCCCGTGCCCGCGGTCGGGTGCTGGAGGTCGCCATCGGCACCGGCCGGAACCTGCCGCACTATCCCGCCGACGCGACGCTTACCGGGATCGAACTGAGCCCGGCGATGCTGGGCATCGCCCGGCAGCGCGCCGCCGACCTCGGCCGTTCGGTCGACCTGCACGAGGGCGACGCCGAGCGCCTGCCGTTCGACGACGCGTCGTTCGACACGGTGGTCTGCGCCCTGTCGCTGTGCGCCATCCCGCACCCGGTGAAGGCTATCGGCGAGATGAAGCGCGTCCTCGTACCCGGCGGCAGGCTGCTCCTGCTCGACCACATCGGCAGCACCTGGCCACCGATCTACGCCGCCCAGTGGCTCCTTGAACGGGTCACCATTCGCGCGGCCGGCGAGCACTTCACCCGCCGCCAGCTACCCCTCGTGCGGGCCGCGGGCTTCGAGATCGTCGAGACAGAAAGGCTGAAGGCCGGCACCGTCGAACGCGTCCACGCGGTCAAGCCCAACTGATCCGCTGCCGCAACAAGGACTGCTCGGCCGGGTTGGCGGTCAACTCCAGCGCCCGCCTGTCCGCCTCGTGTGCCTCGTCGGGGCGGCCGAGGTCGCGGAGCAGTTCAGCCCGGGTGGCGTGCCACAGGTGATAGCCGTTGAGGGCCTGACGGAGTTCGCCGACTGCCGCCAGCGCCACATCCGGCCCGGCCACGTACCGCAGGGCGACGGCCCGGTGCAGTTTGGTGACCGGCGACGGTGCGAGCCGGTCGAGCATCGTGTAGAGGATCAGGATCTGCTGCCAGTCGGTGTCCACCCACCGGCCGGCCTCGGTGTGCACCGCGACGATCGCGGCCTGCAGCTGATACGGGCCGGGCTTCTTGAGGCTTGCGGCCCTGGCGATCAGCCAGGCCGCATCGACGATGACGTCCCGGTCCCACCGGCTTCGGTCCTGGTCGGGCAGTTGGATGATCTGCCCGTCCGGGGTGAAGCGGGCGGCCTCGCGGGCACGGTGCAACCGGATCAAGGCGAGCAGGCCGAGCACCTCTGGCACGTTCGGCATCAGCCCGGCGAGCAGGGTGGCCAGGAACTCGGCATCCGCAGCAAGGTGCTGCGCTTGAGCGCGCTGACTGCTGGTCGGTAGATAGGCCTCGTTGAACAGCAGATACACCACCGTCATCACCTCGACCAGGCGGGCGCCGAGTTCGTCGGCGGCGGGGATCCGGTATGGGATACCCGCGTCGCTGATCTTCCGCTTGGCGCGGGTGATCCGCTGCGCCACCGTGGTCTCGGGAATGAGGAACGCTCTGGCGATCTGCGCGGTGGTCAGGCCGCAGACAACGCGGAGCGTGAGGGCGACCTGAGCGGTGCGGGGCAGCGCGGGGTGGCAGCAGGTGAAGATCAGCCGTAGCCGGTCGTCCGGCACCGGTTGCGGCGGCCACGCGGCCAGCGCCAGCTTGTCCCGGAAGCGGGCGTTGCGGCGCAGCGCGTCCAGGCCCCGGCGGCGGGCGACCGTGTAGAGCCAGCCGTCCGGGTTGGCCGGGATCCCCTCGATCGGCCAGTGCTGCAGCGCTGCCTCGACCGCGTCCTGGACGAGGTCCTCCGCAGCGGAGAAGTCACCGATCAGCGAGACGAGGGAGGCGGCGAGCCGGCCCGCGTGCTCGCGCACCACGCGGGCCAACTCCACCCCGGCCTCCCGACTCATCCTGCGATCGGGCGGATCTCCACCAGCGGGCACGCCGGCCACGACGCGACGATCCGCAACGCCTCGTCCAGGTCGGCGACGTCGATCTCGGCGAAACCGGAGATCACTTCCTTGCCCTCCACGAACGGCCCGTCGGTGATCACCGGCTCGGCCTGGTCGAGCCGGACGGTGGTGGCGGTGTGGGCGGGCATCAGGTGCGTGTGCGAGGTGATCTTGTCGGCGTTGTCGGTGAACCACTGCCGCACCCGCCCGTAAGCCCGCTCGCGTTCGGTCTCGTCCATCGCGGCCAGGTCGGCGGCGAACTGCTCGGTTTCGGCGAACATCAGCACGTACTTCACGGCTCTCACCTTCTCAACTGTGGCCGGGCAGCGGACAGTACAGGTCGATGCCGTTGCCGTCCGGGTCCAGCACCGTGGCGTAGCGGTGACCCCAGCAGGCGTCCCACGGCTCCCGCGCCCCGGTGTATCCGGCAGCGGTGAGATCGGCGTACCTGGCGTCGACGTCGGCCGGGCTGTCGAGCCGGAACGCCAGGAAGACCGGTGGACTGCCCGCGCCACGGGTCCAACCTGGGCGGGCCATCGCGGTGAACTTCTCCTCGTTCAGCATCAGATGCAGCCCGTTCGGCAGGTCGCATCCGGCGTGCTCCGCGTAGCTCGGGTCAACCTGGAACTCCAGGCCCAGCCGTCGGTAGAACTCGATCGTGGCGGAGATGTCTGCGACGACGATGTCCAGGCTGTCCAGGACCGGTTTCATGATCTACTCCCGTCGGTCTCGTTGAGGTGCTGTCACCTGCTAGACGACCGGCGGGACGTCGGATACGACACCGCTTCAAGATCTTTTGTGCTGGCCGGCACGGGGGTACGCGCGGCGGTTCAGCCGGGTTGACGACGGCAGCATGGACGCCACTACCCCCTCCCCCGCCCCGTCATCCGCTGAGCCCCCAGCGTTCGGTACGCCCCAATGCCAGAGATAGGAGGGAGAAAGCCGATAATATGCGTTCATCCTCACCTGAGCAGCCCGGTTCTGGGTGGCGGCACGCCTGGCGAGCAGGAGGTCGGCGCGGTGGTCGTGCTGCGATCGGCGTCCGTACGCCTCCTGGCGCTCCTTACGCTGACCACGCTTCCGCCGATCCTGGAGGCGGTGCTGTCGAGCCGCTTCGGCCTCCGGTCCGCGGTGGGGCTGGCTCCGCAGGCGAGCGCGCCGGTGCCCTTCGCGACCTTTCACGACCTGCGCTGGATCTCCGTCTATCACGACTCGTGGCCGCAGTTCACGGGCGAACTGATCGCCACGGTGGTCGGGCGCGGTGTGTGGACCGCTGCCATCGTGCTGGTCGCCTGGCCGCCGCAGGCGGGACGGCGGCCGGCGGTGGGCAGGGCATTGCTCACCGGCATCGCGGGCATCGCCGTCCTGGCCGTTGTCATGCTGCCCTGGGCCGCGCTCTCGGTGGCACTCGCCGCGACCTCGCTGTCCTGGCTCTTCATTGCCCATGTGGGTGTGGTTTTCGTGCTCGTCCTCGTCGGACAGCGGGCCGGCCTGGTGCCCGACTGGTGGCGGGGGCTACCGCCGCCGGCCGCCGTGCTCTGGGCCGTGGTGTCGTTCCTGATCCTGACCATTGCCTCCGTGCTCATGTCCGCCGCGCCGGGCCCGTTGCCCATCGTGCTGGCCGCCCTCGCCGGCGTCGTGAACGGCTGGCTCTGGCGGCGCCTGCTCGCGGCGGTGCTGACGGCACGCGTCGTGCTGGTCCGGGTCCCGGTCGCCCCGTTGGTCGCCGTCGGGCTGCTGCTCGGCATCGCCCCGGCCGGGTTCCTGGCCAGGACCGCTGCCCAGGTCGCCGGGCAACCGCCGCCCCCACTGGCTATCGGCCCCGGCGGCAGGCCGCCTCAGGCACTCATCTTCGTGGGTGGCTACGACTCCGTCGGCGACGGCGCGCCAGTCGGCGGCGGCCAGCAGATCGCCGACAGCATCCCGTTCGAAGTATTCTCCTACGCCGGCCTCGACTCCGGCGGGCGGCCGCTGCCGTATCGGGCGCCGCAAACCCAGCAGTCGCTGGAGAGCAGCGCGAAACTGCTCGACGCACAGGTCGCCGAGGTGCACAACCGCACCGGCAAGCCGGTGGCCCTGCTCGCGGAGAGTGAGGGAGCCCTCGTCGTCCGCACCTACCTGGCAACGCGTCCGCACCCGGCCGTGGTTGCGGTCATCCTGCTCAGCCCCGTGCCCAACCCATCCGCAGCCGCCTTCCCACCGGCCGGCGACGGACGCGGTTGGGGACTGGCCGCAGGAGCGCAGCTGCGGGCGATCCTGACGGTCGCCAGGTGGTCCAGCGGCCTGCCGATCAGCACCGACGAACCGCTCATCCACTCGCTCCTGAGCAACCCACAGCGCTATCGCGATCAGATGTTCTGCCCGGTCCCGGGGGTACGCATGGTGGCATTCGTGACGCTCAGCGATGCCCTCGCCGATCGGCCGGGCAACCCGTTGGGCGTGCCGTTCGTCCTGGTGGTCGCCTTGCACGGGGATGCGTTCGACCGCAGCCGGGTGCAGCGGGGACTCGTCGCGTTTCTCCATGGTGAGACACCGCGGACGACGGGCGCGGAGCTGTACCGGATACTGCGGGGCGCGGCGGTCGCCTGGCAGGCGCCGCCGCTCCGACTTTCGCTCATCCCTCCCGGACCGGCCGGATACGAGATACCGCGCTGCCATGGCTGAACTTCCGAGACGGGCGTCCCCGCCCAGCCGGCGCCAGGCACCGGCCGACGCCTCGCCTGGACCGGTGAGTGCTGCCGTCACGTAGCGGCGGCACGCACTTACGGCCGCTCGGCGGGACGGGATACACCGGGGGTGAGCGGTCCTGCCTGCCGCGTGGGTCACGGGCCACCACCTACATCACGGGCACCTGGACCGGGCTCAGTATGGGCATCGGCGAGCTGCTACGCCGACACCGCAGCCGGTTCCCTGACGGGCAGATAGCGCGGAGCCTCGTCGTCACCTGGTATCCCGCCGCCGCGTTCGCCACTGCCGCCGCCTACACCGCCTGGCATAACTTGGCCGCCCTGATACCGGCGGTGTCCGTCGTCCTCTCCGGGTTCATTTACCGAGGCCGCCCTGGCAGGTCAGCCAGCTAACCGTCCGCGCACCAGGCGCCGGCTCAAGTTCAGGCAGGCCTTCCGGCTCCCGTCCGATCACTTGGCGTCGGTGGGCAGCGCCGTCAGCTCGAACCGGGCGGCCAGTTCCGGCAGGATGCGATCCAGGGCGTTCACCGTGCCCTGCCGGTTCCCGCCGCCGTCGTGCAGCAGCACCACCGCGCCCGGTCGGATCCTGCTCATCACCATCGAGGCGATGCGGTCGGCCCCGGGTGCCTGCCAGTCCGACGGGTCCACGCTCCAGTGCAGCGACGTCATGCCCAACTCGTGCGCCACCGACACCACCGGATAGGTCCATACGCCGCCCGGCTGGCGGTACCACACGATCGGCACGTCGGGAACCGCCGCCCGGATCGCCGCATTGGTTCGCAGCAGGTCGGCCCGGATGTCCTTGGGCGACCGGTTGCCAAGGGAGATGTTGTGATTCCAGGAGTGGTTGCAGAGGGTGTGCCCGTCGGCCACGATCGCCCGGACCAGATCGGGGTGCTTCTGCGCGTTCTCCCCCACCAGGCAGAAGGTTGCTCGGACCTCGAACCGCCGCAGCACGGTGAGGACCTGCGGGGTGAATTGGGGGTCGGGCCCGTCGTCGAAGGTGAGCGCGATCCGGCGCGTGCCGGTGGTGGCGTGGGCACCGAAGAGACCGCCACCGGCGGCGCTCCGCGTCGCGCCGTCCTGCCCGGCTTCGAGTGGGCTCGCGCTGTGGTCGCGCGTCGCCGGGCCAGCCGATGCGGCCTCGGGCTGGTCGGCGTGCTGCGCGCCGCCCGGGTCACCGGCAGCCCTGCTCGGGTTGTGCCCTAGCTGGTCCAGCCCCAAGGTCCGCCCCATCGCGTATGACGAGACGAGCAGGGCCGCCACCACCAGGGCGAGGACTGCCGTGGTGCGTCTGGGCGATCCGGTCCACGTCATCGGAACAGCCCGCCGCATTCCCCGCGCGGGTCCGCCCCGCTGAGATCCTCAGGCCGCACCTTCTTCTCCCTCCCACACCCTGGAATTGCAGCCTATGGCCGGAGTTGCGGCACTTGATCCCCAATATTGCAAAAAGGGGTTACCTGGGGATTCCTTCGCTCGTCCTGCTGGCACCAGGCGGGCATGCCCGCGCAGGATTGGCGGCCGCACCCGGGTGGGTAGGAGGCTCCGGGTGAAACTGAGCCATCGGTTGATCATCGCGGCCACGGCACTGCTCGGGCTCTGGGCCGGCCTGGCGTATGAGGTGTCGCAGCCACCGGACGCGGCCGGCTATGTGCGGACCGCGCTGCAGGTGGCCGAGCGGCGCACGACGCCGCTTCCACCGGAGTGCTGGTTGGCCGTCAGGGGCTGCGCGGCCACCTTACCGGCGCTTTCTTCACCACCGCCTACGACGACGCCGTGACGGCGGTGGCCGGCGCACAGCAGAAGCTCGCCGCCCCCGACGACGCCTCCAGCCGCCCTGCGGGAACGTCTGGTCCCGCTGGTGCAGGACACCGGCCGCCTCCTTTCCGACGCCACCACCGCCCGTGACGACGCGGCGCTCGGCCGCGCGGTCGACAGCCTTGAGGAGACCTCCCGGCAGCTGAACGACCTGATCGAGTACTACCAGGCGCGCCCTCCGCAGGAGGGCAAACCGTGAAGCGGGTCCTGGCGATCGCCCTGGGCGTGCTGACCGCGATCGGCGGGTTCGTCGACATCGGCGACATCGTTGCCAACGCTGAGGCCGGCGCCCGGTTCGGCCTCTCCCACGCCTGGGCCCTCGCCGTCGGCCGTTGTCGGGATCTGCGCGTACGCGGAGATGTGCGGCCGGGTGACGGCGGTCAGCGGACGGCCGGTGTTCGACCTGGTCCGCGAGCGCCTCGACCCACGGGTGGCGCTGCCAACCTCGCCGGCTCGCTGGTCGTCACGGTCCTGACCCTCGGCGCGGAGATCGGCGGTGTCGGACTGGCGTTGCATCTGGCACCAGCGTCGACTACCTGCTGCTGCGCCGCCACCTGGCCCGCGTGCCCTGGCAGGACGCACGCTTCCGCTGAGACAGGCGGGACGTCGACGGAACCAATCTCACGAAAACCTGTCCGCCGCCTTCATTGCCTCGTCGTACTCCTTGTTGGCTATGTTCAGCTTCTCCTTGAGTTTGCGTACCGCTTCGCGGCGCGTCTCGGTCGTATTGCCAGGATTCACCTCTTCCAACAACGCCCTCACCGAAGGCGTGTTCATGGCTGGAGTGAACGGCTTATTGGGATCCAGGAGATGCTCGACACGGTCGAGCGCCATCGAGATCGTTCTCGCCCTCTCGAGGGCTTGCAGCAGCCTGTACTGCGCTTTCTGCTCCTCGGGGCTGAGTTCTACTTCGTCTGAATCTGAGTCCATGACCACTCATCCTTTCCGTGAGGACTATTCGCCGGCCGAAGCGGTTGAGCCGTCGTCTCACTTTAGAGCTTTTGACCGGGCCCGCATGACGACATCCTGACGGCGAATGAAGGCGGGCAGCAGCGCCAAGGCTCGACGGCCAGACATCACGCCAGATCAGCCGTCCCCGGTTGGTCGAACCGAAGCACCACCCCAGGCCTTCGAACGGCCTCGGCCCACCCTCCGAACCGGACAGGCAAGCCCCTTGCATCCGGCGCTCGGGACTCACGCCGGCTGGATCGGGCGACGCATCGGAGGCGCCCAGGGGTGGAGGCCATGCTGCGGCTTTGCCTGATTGCCTGACATTCTTCTGCACGGACAGGTCCAGATCAGTGCCGACAATACCGAATCAGTTGATGTCCACCGATCCATAGCATAGATTGCCATGAAGCTACGGATCGTCCTGGCGTTGGCCGCACTCGCCACCCTGCTCTACACCGTCGGCGCACCACACCAGCACGGCGGCTGACCCGGCTCGAGATGAGACCCCCCGCCGGCCTGCTGCTCGTCGCCTCCACCGCCCTGCCCTCCACCATCGGCGCACCCCTGGACGAGGCCGGATAGCTGATGTCCGTACTTCTTGTAGGCCCCGTCCTCGTCGGCCTGGCCGCCGGATACCTCACCGGCGGCCGGCTGCGCCGCCTCGCCGACCAGCCACTACGGGGCATCTGGCTGCTGTACGCCGCCGCGCTCGGACAACTGCTCACCCACGTACCGCCGGGCTCCCGACTCCTCTCCGCCGCCGCCCAACGGTGGCTGACCGCCCTGGTGTTCGCCACCGTCGGCATCGCGTTACTGATCAACCTCCCCCACCTGTCCCGCCCAGCCCGCACCGGCATCGCCGTCGCCCTCGCCGGCGCGACGTTGAACGCGGCCACGATCCTGCCGAACGGACACATGCCGGTCGCACCAGCCGCGCTGCACCACCTCGGCGCCGCCCCGACCGACACCACCCTGGATCCCCACCACACGGTCGGCACCACGGCGACCCGGCTCGCCGCACTCGGCGACATCCTGCCCGTACCGTGGCTGAACGTGGTCATCAGCGTCGGCGACATCGTCCTGATGACGGGCATCGCCCTGCTCGTCGCCGCCCTCATGCACCAGAGCCGCCCCCGGGCCACGCCGGCGGCGCTGGCCCAGGATTGATGCCGGTCCCCAACCGTCGGAGAGGCGCGCGACGCCGGTCCACGCAACAGCACGATCACCTCTCGGTGCCGGGCGCACTTCCGGGTCTGTCGTGGGCGCCGGGTCCATGACGCCACCGAGCCCGTCCGCTCCAACCTGCGGACACTCCGGCCCTCCGGCAGACCGATCTTGGCCGGTGGGGGTGTGGCATTGTGAGTCGAATGGAGCCGGACCCAGCCGCCGGGGAGAACCGGACGCTGACGCCCCAGCCTGTGCGCGTCGGGCTGGGGGTGCTGCGCGACTACCGGCCGACGGTCGCTCGGGTGCGTGCGCTGCTACGCAACATGGTCACCTCTTTCGTGGTGCTCAGCACGACGCTGTGGCTGCTGCCGGGCGTGACGGCGAGCGGCTTGGTCGCGACCCTGTGGCTGGTCGGGCTGATCGCCGCGATCGGCGCGGTCCTACGGCCGCTGCTGTTCGCCCTGGCCACCGCGCTCGGCGGGCTCGGCGCTCTGGCCATCGGCGTGTCCGTACAGGCCGTCGTCATGTACGTCGCGCTGCGGCTGGATCCGAGGGCCGACGTGGCGGGGTTCGCCGATGCCTTCGCCGCCGCCTGGCTCGCCGTGGCGCTCGCGGCAGTGGTGAACTGGCTCGCTGACGCCGGAACGGACGACGCGTTCGTCAGCGAGATGCTGTGGGTGATGGCCCGGGTGCGGCGCAGGCGGGAGCGGCGCCCCACCCGGCGGCAACGACGGCGGCGAGGTGCCGCCCCGGAGGAGGCGCCCGCCCAGCAGGCAGCCGACGGCCTGCTCATCATCCAGCTCGACGGGGTGGCCGCGCCGCTGGTGTGGTGGGCCATCCGCGCCGGCAACCTGCCCACGATCGGCCGGTGGCTACGCTCGGGCAGCCACCGGATGACCCGCTGGCACACCGGGCTTCCGGCCACGACGCCGGCGGCCCAGGCGGGCCTGTTATACGGCGACATCCAGCGGGTGCCGGCCTATCGCTGGTACGAGAAGGCGACAGTGAGCGACAGCGGAGCTCGCTCCGCGGGCCGCATGGTGGTGACCAGCCGGCCGCGCGACGCCGCCGAGATCGAGCAGCGCCTGTCCACCGGACAGGGCCTGCTGCGGGACGGCGGGGTCAGCATCAGCACCGCCTTCTCCGGCGACGCCCCGACCAGCCTGCTCACGGTGAGCCGCGCGGGACTGCCCGGACGATCCACCCGGGGTTACGCGGTGTTCATGGCCAGCCCGTACGGTTTCGCGCGGGCCGTGGTGCGCGGGGCCGGGCAGGTGCTTCGCGAGCTGTACGAGGCGCGGCGGCAGCGGCTGCGCGACATCCAGCCCCGGGGACGGCGCCGGGGCTCGTACCTGGCGCTGCGCCCGATGGCGAGCCTGCTCAGCGACCTGAACGTGTCGCTCATCGCCGAGCAGATGGCCGGCGGGACACCGGTCATCTTCTGCGACTTCCTGGACTACGACGAGGTGGCCCACCACGCCGGGCCGGCTCGCCCGCAGGCGATGGCGGTCCTCGAGGCGCTCGATCAGACGCTCGGCATCCTGCAGCGTCTGGCGGCTGAGGCGACGCGGCACTACCACATCGTGGTGTTGAGCGACCACGGGCAGAGCCAGGGCGCCACGTTCCGCCAACGACACGGCGAGTCGTTGACGGAGCTGGTCGCCCGCCTTGCCGCACACCCGGTGCGGGAGGTCGCGCCCGGCGGCCGGCTGGCGCCCACCGTCCCGACCCAACCCGCGACGACCGCCGAGTCCGCCGATCCCGTCGAGTCGTGGGGCCGGGTGAACACGCTGCTCACCGAGGTCGGTGGCCGGGGCGGGGCGACCGGCACGGCGGCTCGGCTGGCCCTGCGGTCCCGGGCGGATGGGGGCGAGGTCAGCCTGGGGCCGGCCGACCGGGAGGAGTCGGCCACCGCTGCCGATCCGGAGGCCGTGGTGGTGGCATCGGGCAACCTGGCGATGATCTACCTGCCCCATCATCCGGGACGGCTGACCCGCGAGCGGATCGACGCCGCCGTCCCCGGGCTGATCGACGGCCTGGCCGCGCACCCCGGCATCGGGCTGGTCGTGGTCGACTCCGCCGCCGGACCGCTGGCGATCGGGAGCCGGGGCTGCCACCGGCTGCGGGACGGGCAGATCGACGGCGACGATCCGCTGGCCCCGTACGGCCCCCGGGCACGCCACGACCTGCTACGCCATCAGGCGATGGACCACGTCGGCGACCTCGTGGTGATCAGCGCCGTGGAGCCGGGCCTGGAGGAGGTCGCGGCCTTCGAGGAGTTGGTGGGGTGCCACGGCGGGCTCGGCGGGTGGCAGACCGAGGCCCTGCTCATCCACCCCGCCGACTGGCCGCAGGAGGGCGAGCTGGTCGGCCCGGACGACGTACACCGTCAGTTGCTCGGCTGGCTGCGGCAGCTCGGCCTGCGGCGTGCCGACGATGTCGGCACGCCGGACGGGGCGGGCAATGAGCCGGACTTCGACCGGGACCACGACCGACGCCACGAGCCGGCCGCGTAGCGCGGGCGAAGCGGCCTACGGGGTCAACGGATCGTCCGGGGGTCGCCGGCGCCGGCTGAGCCAACTCAGCGCCTGGGTGACCAGCACGACGAGCAGGACCGCGGCGACGACGCTCTGCCACGGCTGCGGGAAGACCGCCCGGCCGAGGACCCCGATCGAGGCGTAGAGCACCGCCCACAGCAGGCTAGCCGGCGCGTTGGCGACGGCGAAACGCCGCCAGGCCAGCCCTGCCACGGCTGCGGCCAGCAGCACCGGGATCCGGCCGCCAGGGATGAGCCGGGACACCAGCAGCGTCGAGACGTGGCCCTCGCGCACGCGGGCCGAGACCTCGCCGACCCGCTGCCGTCCGCGCAGGCCGGGTAGCCACCGGGCGACCCACTCGCCACCCCAGCCGAGCATGCCGTACGTCGCGAGGTCGCCGACGTACGCGCCGACAGCGCCGGCGATCACGACCAGGACCACGGTCACCGGCTGCTGGTGGGCGGCGAGTGCCGCGGCGCCGCTGACCGCCGCGCCGGTCGGCACCACCGGGACCACGGAGCCGAACAGCACCACCAGGATCAGCGAGCCCAGCGCGCCGAGTGTGGCCGTCACGCTGGGTCCGCACTGAACGACTCGCCCGGCCGCAGCACGCGCACCTTGGTGGCGGGCGAGACCATCTCGACCTGGCGAGCGAAGTCGTCGCCAGGCCGAGCGAACCGGTCCGGCCGGATCCGGTCGCAACCAACCGGCCAGAAGGTGCCGAAGTGGATGGGTACCGCCCACGCCGGTGCCGTGCGCCGTACCGCTTCGGCGGCCCCCGTCGGGTCGAGGTGGCCGGGGCCGAGCGTCGGTCCCCAACCACCGACCGGGATCAGCGCGAGGTCGAGGGGCCCGAGGTGGGCCATCTCGTCGAAGAGCGCCGTGTCCCCGGCGAACCAGGTTCGCGCGCGGCCTTCGATCAGGTAACCGACGGCGGCTGCCCGGTGCCGGGACCACGGACCACGGCCGGCGTGGTGGGCGGCGGGGACGGCGGCGACGCCGACGCCGCCGATCGTGAGCCGGTCACCGACCGCGAGTTCCGTGCAGCGCCCGGCGGCCGCCGCGCCGAGCGCCCGCCGGACCAGCCGGGCGGCGCCCGCCGGCACCACGAGCGCGGTGTGCTCGGGCAGCCGGCGCAGCGACGCGAAGTCCAGGTGGTCGGCGTGCAGGTGCGACACGAGTACGGCGTCCGGGGCGGACGGTAGTCGCGGAGTGGGCCCGCGTCGGCGGCGCAGATGGGCGAGCCGGTCACGCAGCAGCGGGTCGGTCAGCAGCCGGGTTCCCGAGTCCTCGATCCATACGGTGCTGTGCCCGCACCAGGTCAGCTGTACCACGCCGACACCCGCACCGCCTCGGTCACGCCTGCCACCGTATCCGGCCGGGCCGCCGAGCCGCACGGAAGCCGCGGCCGCACCGAAACGCCGTGTCGTTGCTGGTCGTGGCGGCCGTGTTGCACGGGGACCGCCGGACACCACCGGCGCTCACGAAGTCGGCCCCCCACGCTGCTGGACCAGGGCCGGGGGCCGATCTTGTGCCGTCCGGTGCTGTCCGGCCAGGCGCGCCGTGGACGGGCGGCTGCGCCGACGTTGGTAGGCGGCCTAGACCAGCGTCACGCCCGGACGGCCGGCCTCGATGTAGAACCGCTGCGCGTCCCAGGTCGGGGCGTCCGGCCGGGTGACGAACTTGACGTTCCGCAGGGTCGCCGTCGCGCCGGTCGGGGTGAACGTGGTGCGGATGAAGCCGCGGTAGCCGTCGACGTAACGAATCCACGGACGCTTGAGCCAGTTGTCCTTCGTGGCCTGGTCGCCGGGGCCGTCGCCGGTCGAGGTGATCGACGTGACGATGAACTCCGTGCCCACGATCGCGCTGGTGGGATCCGGAACCGCGAGCAGCGAATCCTGGACGAGCGCCCAGTGCAGGTCCCCGGAGAAGATGACTGGGTACACCTGACGGTCGTGGTACGCGCGGTAGACCCGGTTCCGGGTGGGGCTGTCCTGGTTGACGCCGCCGAGCTGCTGGCCCTGCGCGAACACGTGCCACGTCGCGCCGGTCGAGTTGATGCCGTCGATCAGCCACGCCTCCTGCTCGTCGCCGAGCTTGGAGACCAGCGGGTCGTTGTCGCCGATGCGGTACTGACGGCTGTCCAGGAGGTCTAGCTGCGCGAGGCTACCGATGGTGAACCGGCGGTAGATCCGCTGGTCGGGGCCGACGGGCGGAGCGCAACGCGTGGGGGTGTTTTCCCACCACGCCTGGTAGCCGGCGGCGCGTCGAGCGAGCTGCTTCTGCCCGCGGTCGATGCCGCCGGCGTAGTCGTTGGTGACCTCGTGGTCGTCCCGGGTGATCGCCCACGGGAACGCGGCATGCGCCGCCTGCAGGTCAGGGTCCAATTTATACAGGGAGTAGCGCAGCCGGTACTGGTCCACCGTGTTCGTGGCGGCACGCACCTCATCGGGCACGAAGGTTCCGCCGCGGGGCGCGGCCGCGGTGATCGCGCCCTCGTAGATGTAGTCGCCGAGGTGCAGGACGAGGTCGATGTCGTCCTGTGCCATGTACCGGTACGCCGTGAAGTAGCCGGTCTGCCAGGTCTGACAGGACGCGTGACTGATGGTGAAGGAGTTGACCTGCGCACCGGCGGCTGGCAGGGTCCGCGTACGGCCGACCGGGCTCAGCTCCGGCCCGCACCGGAACCGGTAGAAGTACCAGCGGTCGGGCGCGAGTCCCCGAACGTCGACACGGACGCTGTGGTTGTACTCCGGCAGAGCGAACACCTCGCCCTCGCGGACGATCTGGGTGAACGCCTCGTCGTGGGCGACCTGCCAGTGGACCGGGACGTTCTTCGGCGGCATGCCGGAGCCGACGGCCAGCGGCTCCGGGGCGAGACGGGTCCACAGGATGACCGAGTCGGCCAATGGGTCGCCGGAGGCCACACCGAGGGTGAAGGGGTAGCCGGGCAGGTTGCCGATACCGCCGCCGAGGGCGGCGCTGGCGGCGGTGGGGATGGCAGCGCCGATCGAGGTCGCCGCGGCGACCGCTCCCGACAGGATCAGGAACTGGCGCCGGCTCGGCCCGGAGATGGCGGAACGGTCGTCTTCGTGGTGGGACAAGGTGAGCATCCTTGACAGAGGGGGCACCAGGAATGCGCAGGTGTACGCAGGTGCCGACGCTCTGGGATCTTGGTGACGTCCCGGTGGGATGCCAGGGAAGCAGTGACCCAACGGCAGCGGAACATCGGCCACCGGGTGGCTGCCCGGCAAGCCAGGCCTGAACAAGTCGGAACTTCTGGCCGAACGGGATCTTGCACGCGTCGTCGCATCGATGTCCGACCGGACGGGTAGCGGCTTGACGCGTTGCCGAGGCGGTCGACGTGGTGGCGACTCGCCACGCCGGGTCAGCGGGCGGCCCGGCGCGGCGGCGAGCCCGCCAGCGGTGTGCTGTCCTCGTAGCGGACCTCATAGACGCGCTCGGTGAACCTCCAACCGTCACCGGTGCGCTGGTAGCGGTCGTGGTAGATGGCATAGTTCAGCCCCTGACGGCCGTCGCGGGTACGCCCGAGCTCCGACATGTACGCGCGGCCGGACGCGGTGTCGCCGTCAAGAGCGATCGTGCCCGGGTGCGTGTTCTGCACCAGGAAGTCCACAAAATTCGGCACCCGCTCGCCCCAGGAGCGGATCTCCTCCTGGCCGAGAAGCTCGGCCGGGATGTTGGGCATCCGCAGCGCGCCGTCCGGGGTGAACAGCGACGCAAGCCGGTCGTAGTCGCGCATCATCACCGCGTCGGTGAACTCCCCGCGCAGCGCCTCGATCTCGACGCGATCCGCGATGGTCTGAAAGTCACTCACTGGTTCCTCCTTGTCATATCGAACAGGTCACGGCGACAGCGGCCAACAGTCCAGGCCGCTCTACCACGGCATCGGGCCGTCCTCGCTGAAGAATCCGCCGGTCGGTCCCTCCGTGCCGAGCGTGGCCAGGCGCACCACGACCGCGGCGCCCTGCGCGGGCGTGAGGTAGCCGTTGTGGTTGTTGATTTCCGTGTCGACGTAGCCGGGGTCCGCGGCGTTCACGAGGAAGCCGTCCTTGCGCAGCTCGTTGGCGTACTGCACGGTCAACGCGTTCAGCGCGGCCTTGGACGGCGTGTACGCGGCCGACGGCAGCAGCGCCGCCAGGGGGCCGGCCGGGTCGCTGGCGAGGGTCAGCGACCCGGCGGCACTACTGACATTGACGATGCGTGGCGCCGGTGACCGCCGCAGCAGCGGGAGCATGGCGTTGGTCACCGCGATCACCCCGAAGACGTTGGTCTCGAACACCGCCCGGACCATGTCCAGGTCGACGGAGCTTGGGACCTGATCGTGGGCGTCTTCGGGCGAGACCTGCCCGGAGCCGGTGATGCCGGCGTTGTTGATCAGTACGTCGAGGTGGCCGAATTCCTCCTCGACCTGCTTCGCGGCCGCTTGGACGGTGGCCGGATCGGTGACGTCCACGGTGACCGCGTGCGCGTCTCCGCCTGCCGCGCGCAGCGCCGCAGCAGCCTCCGCGCCGCGCCGCGCGTCCCTGGCGCCGATCAGGACCGTCATGCCCAACACGGCGAACCGCTCCGTGGCCGCGCGGCCGATCCCCTTGTTCGCCCCGGTGATCAGCGCGATCTTCTGGTCTGTGGTGTGCGCGTTCATGACCAAGCTCCTGCTCGTGGAGTTGCCTGCCGCGCGGATCGTTCCCGCGGCGTCCTTGCGCACATGGAGATGCCGGCGACCCGATCCCTGTGACAGTACGGCGACGTGACGCACGCCACCGATCGTGGGTGTCACAAAGCGGTGGGGACCGGCGTCTCGTGGGCGGCACCGTCGAGGCAGACAGGCAGGAGCAAGGCATGGGCGAGCGCAGCGGGCACACAATGGGCACAGCCGACCCGCTCGCTTGTGGCGACCGCATGGGCTCCGCCACCGAGGCCTTCCTCACCCATCGCAACCTGCTGTTCACCGTCGCCTACGAGATGCTCGGCTCGGCCGCCGACGCGGAGGACGTCCTGCAGGAGACCTGGCTGCGGTGGACCGGCGTCGACCTCGACACGGTGCGGGACCAACGCGCGTATCTGGTCCAGATCACCACCCGCCAGGCGCTCAGCCGCCTGCGTACGCTCCGCCGCCGCAGAGAATCCTACGTCGGGCCGTGGTTGCCCGAGCCGCTGCTGACCGCACCCGATGTGGCCGAGGATGTCGAGTTGGCCGACAGCGTCTCGATGGCGATGCTGCTGGTGCTGGAGACGCTCACGCCGACCGAGCGGGCGGTGTTCGTGCTGCGCGAGGTGTTCGACCTGGCCTACGACGAGATCGCCGCGGCCGTCGACAAGAGCCCGGCCGCGGTGCGCCAGATCGCCCACCGGGCTCGGGCATACGTCGCGGCACGGCGGCCACGCGGGGTCGTTTCTCCGGCCCAGACCCGAGACGCGCTCGAGGCGTTCCAGCGGGCAGTCGAAACGGGCGATCTGCAGCACCTGCTCGACATCCTCGCGCCGGACGTCGTCCTCCTGGGTGACGGTGGCGGACTCGTGCAGGCCGTGCTGAAGCCCGTCGTGGGGGCCGACCGGGTGGCCCGTCTGCTGAACGCCGGGCGGGGCCGGATCACCGCCGCGGTGTCGCTGCGGCCGGCACAGGTCAACGGCTACCCGGCGCTGATCCTCCGGCTCAACGGCGAGATCGACACCGTCATCGCGGCGCGCATCGACGACGGCCTCATCACCGGGCTCTACGCCGTGCGCAATCCCGAGAAGCTGTCCCGTGTCGAGCGGGAGACCGCGGTGAGCCGCTGAGTCCGAAAGACTCCGTCGGCCGCTCTGCCAGGCGGGTCGCGGGTATCCGGGACCACATGATCTCTGAAGAGCTGTCGCAGCCAGTCGACATGGACAACGAGCGCGCGGTGCTGCTGCTCGGCAACAACAGCGATCAGCCGGAACGCGAACAGTGCCGTCTGAACATGCGTCCCGGCTGCGCACGCTGCCCGGCTACGACGCGTTGAATGCTGCCGACAGAGAGTGGCTTCAGCAGGTCGCATCGGCAAGCCCTGGTGTCAGCCGTAGTCGCGCTCGCAGGACACGTACAGACGGAGGACCACTAGATCGCCGGACGACACGAGAGCGCGCTCGTCGGTCGACAGCTTCTTGAGATTCCATTCGTCAAACGGTTCACGATCACGCGGGTACCGGTACACCCCCAGCCGGCAATGTCCGCTCGCCTCGCTGGCTCCTTCACCCGTGAGGAGCCGATCCCAGGCCGCGATGGATCCATCGCTGGGCTGCAGGGTGAGAGCAGGACCTGAGAAGACGCGAGCCGCCTCCACCTGGCTCGGGCCGACATAGGTGTACTCCAGGTTGCAGTTGCAGTTGCCCTGGCCGCCCTCGCCGATTTGCCGGTACGCGGGGTCGACCTGCACCTGGCTCAGATACTCGCGAGCGTGCTTCGGGCCATTCGGCAGCAGCAGTACCAGCGCCCCAAGGCAGCCCACCGCCCCTACCACCAAGAGGCCGGCCGAGACGCAGGCCATGGCGATCCAGACCCGATTGCGCTGGCTCATGGCCCGCCCCTTCTCGCTGCGGCACGCCAGACTACCAACGCGAGAGGCCCGTGGCCGGCCAGCAGCGGGTCGGGCAGTGCGCTGAGGTGGATTTCCGGGAGCCCGGACCGCTAGCCGGTCCACACCCCGCGACTCGATCCCGCAGATGGCGGTGACATCCGAATCCCTGAACGGCTCGACGGGCAGCGAGGTGACCTATTTCGAGGTAGGGCTGCTCGTCGCAGGCGTCAGGCAGTCTCAGCCCGACCGGCAGGGAATATCGGTCGCTCCACCCGACGTTCGAGACTAGCGTGATCGCCATGTTCAGCACCGTCGGCTCCGTGCGGCCCGCAGGCTTCCACCTGCCGGGCGCCGCTGGCGTGTGCGCATGGCTGGCTGATACCCGAGGCTGACCCTCCTCCCGCTGCGGCAGAACCACGGAGGAGGGTGGCCCGGTGCTCCGGCGCTGCCCTTCGAGGCGCGTCGTGACGTGCGGTTCTGGCGCGGTTCCGCGGAGTGGCACCCGCCCGCGTTCGTCTTCCGCCAGTTCGTCTCCAGTGTGGAGTTCATCATGGCCAAGAGCCAGTTCGTGCGCGCGAAGCCGCACCTCAACATCGGCACGATGGGTCACGTCGACCACGGCAAGACGACCCTGACGGCCGCCATCACCAAGGTCCTCGCCGACCGCGACCCCGCCGTCAACCGGTTCGTGTCCTTCGACGGCATCGACCGGGCGCCGGAGGAGGTGGCGCGCGGGATCACCATCAACATCGCGCACGTCGAGTACGAGACCGCGACCCGGCACTACGCCCACGTGGACATGCCCGGCCATGCCGACTTCGTGAAGAACATGATCACGGGGGCGGCGCAGGTCGACGGCGCGATCCTGGTCGTGTCCGCGCTCGACGGGGCGATGCCGCAGACCCGCGAGCACGTGCTGCTCGCTCGGCGGGTCGGTGTGCCCTACCTGGTGGTGGCGATGAACAAGGCCGACGCGGTCGAGGACCCGGAACTGCTCGACCTGGTCGAGCTCGAGGTCCGGGAGCTTGTGTCCGAGTACGGGTTCCCCGGCGACGAGGTGCCTGTCGTGCGGGTGTCGGCGCTGCGGGCTCTCGAGGGCGACCCGCGCTGGGTGTCGTCCGTCGTGGAACTGCTCGACGCTGTCGACCGGTACGTCCCGGTGCCGCCCCGCGAGCTCGGCGAGCCGTTCCTGATGCCGATCGAGAACGTCATGACGATCTCCGGTCGGGGGACGGTGGTGACCGGCGCGGTCGAGCGTGGCGTCCTGCGGGTCGGCGACCCGGTGGAGGTGGTCGGGCTCGGCCCGACGCTGCCGACCGTGGCGACGGGGCTGGAGACCTTCGGCAAGTCGTTGGCGACTGCCGAGGCCGGGGACAACGCCGCCGTACTGCTGCGCGGGGTCAAGCGCGACCAGGTGCAGCGGGGTCAGGTGGTGGCGCTGCCGGGCAGTGTCACGCCGCACCAGCGGTTCCGGGCCAGGCTCTACGCGCTGACCACGGCCGAGGGCGGGCGCCACACGCCGTTCCTCGCCAACTACCGGCCGCAGTTCTACTTCCGCACCACCGACGTGGTCGGGTCGGTGGACCTCGGCGACGTGACGATGGTCCTGCCGGGCGACACCGTTGACCTGTCGGTGGAGCTGGGCAAGCCGGTCGCGATGGATGTCGGGCTCGGCTTCGCCGTTCGGGAGGGCGGCCGTACGGTCGCCGCCGGCACCGTGACCGAGTTGCTCGACTGAGGTACGTGGAAGGGCTCCTTGCCAGACAAGGGGCCCTTCCGCGTACGGCGACGAGGTGCCGCCGAATATCGACGGCCGACGGCGGGCATCGGCGGCAACGGATGTCCATCGCCTCCCGTTCCATGAACGTTTAACGAGCTGTCGATGCCTGGGTTGGGTGCGATCCCTAGGTTGCTTAGGGCTACGAAAGAAGGGGCTCGTGGACGCACTCCTCGCAATCCGGGCTCGAGGGATCACCAAGTGTTTCGGCGATGTCGTGGCGCTCGACGGCATCGATCTGGATGTGGCGCAGGGGCAGATCCACGGCCTGGTCGGGCCGAACGGCGCCGGCAAGACCACATTGCTCGGTCTCCTGCTGGGCCTGGCCGTCGCCGACAGCGGCCGCCTCGAGATCCTGGGTACGCCGATCGCCCGGGCGCTGGCCGCTCCCGACGGTGTCGCCGGCTTCGTGGACGGTCCCGGCCTCTACCCCTCGCTCACCGCCAGGCAGAACCTCGCCGCCCTGGCCGTCCTGCGCGGCCAGGACACGCGGACGACGGTGATCGACGACGTGCTCGACCAGGTCGGGCTCACCGATGTCGCCGACGACCGGGCGAGCAGCTTCTCCCTCGGCATGCGTCAGCGGCTCGGGCTCGCCGCCGCGCTGCTCACCAAGCCCCGGCTGCTCGTTCTCGACGAACCGTCCAACGGCCTCGATCCGGCCGGTAAGAAGCACGTACACGGTGTCCTCACCCGCCTCGCCGGGGGCGGAAACCAGCGTCGTACTTTCGAGCCACCGCATGGACGACGTCGAGGCGCTGTGCTCCGAGGTCACCATCCTCGCCACGGGACGGGTCGTCTTCTCCGGCCCACTCGGCAAGCTGGCCGCCGAAAACCGTGAACTCAGCTACCGGTTGCGCACCTCGGATCCGGAGGCAGCCCGGCGGCTGGCCGACGACACGGCCGGAATCCGCGTTGACGACGACGCCGTGGCGCGGCCGGACGCCGAGATGCTCGTCGTCCGCGCGCTGGTGCCCGCACTCGACGAACTGGTGGTACGGCTCGTGCAGGCAGGCATCGCGGTGCGCGAGCTCGCACCCGTGTTGTCGCCGCTCGAGGCCGCGTTCCTCGCCCTCACCGAGCAGCAGGAGGCCGGCCGATGACCGCCACCATCACCGAAGACAGAGCCACCAAGGCCCGCCGCGTCTCGGTGGCACGCGGCTACCGCTTCGAACTGGTCAAGCTGGTCTCGCAATGGCGGATCCGCTTGCTGCTCCTCGCCTGCTGGATCGCGCCGGCGCTCTTCGTCGCCGCAGTGAGCCAGCAGAGCTCGCTGCCCGTCGACACCCTCTTCGGCCGCTGGATGCACGCCACCGGGTGGGCCGGCCCGCTGGTGTTGCTCGGTTTCGCCGGCACCTGGGCGCTTCCGCTGCTGACCTCGGTGGTCGCCGGCGACGTGTTCGCCTCCGAGGACCGGCTCGGCACCTGGCGCCACCTGCTCGTTGCGGTCCGGTCGCCTCGACGGATCTTCGCCGCGAAGGCACTGTCCAGCCTCACCGTCATCCTGCTGCTCGTGGCCGGGCTGGCCGGTTCGAGCGCGGCCGGCGGCGTCGTGGCAGTCGGCAATGAGGCGCTGGTCGGCCTCGACGGCCACCTGCTGACGCCGGCGGACGCCGCCGGGAAGGTGCTGCTCGCCTGGGTCTGCGTGCTCGCCCCGACCCTGGCGCTCGCCGCGATCGGACTACTCGGGTCCGTCACGCTGGGGCGCTCGCCGATGGGACTGCTGCTGCCCGCGCTGGTCGCGCTCGCGATGCAGCTCGCCCAGATGCTGCCGCTGCCCGTCGCCGTACGCCTTGCCCTGCCCGGCTATGCCTTCATCGCATAGAACGGTCTGTTCACCAGCCCGGCACAGCTCGGCCCGCTGCTGATCGGCATCGTGGTCAGCCTGGTGTGGACCGTGACCGCGACGGCGCTGGCGTACCTGCTCTTCCTGAGGCGCGACTTCACCAATCCAACCTACGACGGCTCGGGGCGCCGGGCGGTCACCGCCGGCGTCCTGCCGCTCGTCGGGCTGCTCGCCGCGACGGTAGGGGTCGTCGCCGCGGCGACGCCGGCCACCGGCTCCGGGATCGAGCAGGACAAGGTGCAGCGCGCGGTCGCCACGGCATTCGCCCACCTCTACCGCATGCAGACCAGGCAGCTCAATCGCCCTGACGTCACCGAAGCGCAACTGAAGGCGACGGCGACGTGCAACAAGGGCGGTGGCAAGGTCGCCGCCCAGGGGCCGGGCAACGACTGGCGTTGCGTCGTCTCCTGGCATCTCCCCGACGTCGAGGCCGCCGGGACGGCCATCTACCAGCTAGACGTCACCGCAGACGGGCGGTTCGTGGCCGACGGCGACGGACCGAAGGAAGTGAACGGCTACTTCCTGGTGCGGACCCCGACCGGGGACGCACCGAACCCGCTCTGGCAGTTCGACGGCAATGTCGAACTGCTCCCCACCACGAAGGGATAAGTCAATGCAGGTAACACGCCGCCGCCGGCGTGTCGGGAAGGACGGCTCAGGCCTTCTCGGTCGACGCATCGGCCGCCAGATCCCCCTCGTGACGGCAGGCACCACCGCTGTCGTCGTCGCCGCCGGCACCGGCATCGGTTTCGCCCAGACGCACCGGTTCGGCACCGACCAGGTCGGCCAGACCACCGACCAGGGCCTGGTCGTATCCGCCGACCAGTACATCAACCCGATCGGCGAGCGCCTCGTCATCAACAACGGCAAGATCATGTCGTCCACGGTCAGCCCGGACGGCACCCACCTCGCGGCCGCGGTCACCGACGGCGGGATGGCGCTGGCCATCGTGGACCTGAAGAACTGGAAGGTGCAGCAGCTCGTCGGCAACAACGCGGCGGCGAATCTGCGGATCAGCGGCAACGACGTGGGCCAGGAAGGTCCCACGTACTCCCCCGACGGATCGCAGCTGTGGCTGGGCCAAGCCGACGGCTACCGCAAGTTCACCGTGAACCCGGACGGCACCCTCGCCAACCCGACGTTCATCCGGATCCCGCAGGACGGACCCCGACGCGCGCTGGCGAGCGAGGCGGTGTTCTCGCCCGACGGCTCCACCGTGTACTCCGCCGTCAACGGCCAGAACCGCGTGGTCGCCATCAACGCGGCAACCGGGGTCATCGAGCAGAGCTGGGCCGTGGGCAACGCCCCGCGTGACATGATCGAGGTCGCCGGCAAGCTCTACGTCAGCAACGAGGGCGGGCGCAAGGCGTTGCCCGGCGAGCCCACGATCAACTCGTACAACACGCTGGTGCTCGCCGACCAGGTGACCGCCGCCACGCTCAGCGGCACGGTCAGCGTCATCGACCTGGCGAACCCGGCCGCCGCCCCGTCGAGCATCGACGTCGGTCTGCACCCGACCGCCCTGTATGCCAAGAACGGGGCGCTGTTCGTCACCAACACCGCCACCAACGACGTGTCGGTCATCGACACCGCGAGCGACAAGGTCGTCCAGACCATCGCCACCCAGCCGTGGCCGGAAGCGACCGTGGGCTACGAGCCCAACGCGGTGACACTCACGGATGACGGTCACCTGCTGGTGACGCTCGGCCGCGCCAACGCGGTCGCCGTCTACCGGTACACGACCCCGCTGGAGCCGGTCAGCTACGTCGGCCTGCTCCCGACGGACTACTTCCCCGCGGAGATCACCGCCTTCGGCAAGGACGTGCTGGTCTCCAACACCCGTGGTATCGACGCCCGCCGGCCCACCAACAACGCCGGGCACGGCACCCACGACACGACGTCGAGCCTGACGCGGTTCACGCTGCCCGGCGACGATGTCATCAAGTCCGAGACCGGCAAGGTGTTCAGCCAGAACGGTTGGCACGGCGGCTCGGTCGCGCTGACCGAGGGCAAGGGCGACAAGAAGCCGGTGCCGGTCCCGGTGCGCCTCGGCGACCCGTCGACGATCAAGCACGTCTTCCTGATCGTCAAGGAGAACCGAACCTACGACCAGGTCTTCGGTGACGACCCCCGGGGCAACGGCGACCCGTCGCTGGCCCAGTTCGGCGAGAACGTGACGCCGAACCAGCACGCGATGGCTCGCCAGTTCGGGCTGTACGACAACACGTACGACGTCGGCACGAACTCGGCCGAGGGCCACAACTGGCTGATGCAGGCCGACAACCCGGAGTACACCGAGTCCTCGGCCGGTGAGTACATCCGCAGCTACGACACGGAGGACGACGCTCTCGGCCACCAGCGGACCGGCTTCCTCTGGACCGGCGCGCAGGCGGCCGGGAAGACCGTGCGGAACTTCGGCGAGTTCCACCAGTTCCTGACCAAGCCGCCCGGCTCGAGCTGGCAGAACCTCTACTGCGACACCAGGAACATGGCCGCGACCGGGCAGGACACCGCCTACCGCATGGTCTCCTCCTCGCCGATCCCGTCCCTCAACAACGTGTCGGTGCCCGGCTTCCCGAAGTACGACCTGGGCGTCCCGGACATCTACCGGTACGAGATCTGGAAGCGTGACTTCGAGAAGAACGGGCCGGCGAACCTCAACATGTTCTGGCTCTCCAGTGACCACACCGGTGGCCCGCCGAACGCGGCCGCCCAGGTCGCGGACAACGACCTCGCGGTCGGCAAGATCGTCGAGAGGATCTCGCACAGCCCGTACTGGAAGGAGTCGGCGATCTTCGTGGTCGAGGACGACTCGCAGGCCGGCCTCGACCACGTCGACGGCCACCGTGCCCCGATCCAGATCATCAGCCCCTGGGCCCGGCACGGCGTCGTCGACAGCCACAACTACACGCAGATCACGATGATCCGGACCATCGAGCAGATCCTCGGGATCCACCCGATGAACCAGAAGGACAGCGCGGCCAGCCCGATGCGGGGGGCGTTCACCCAGAACGCGGACTACACGCCGTTCACCGCGGTGCCCAACCGGACCTCGCTGACCGCGGGTCTGGCGACCCCGCCTGCCTGCGGCGTGGACACCCCGGCCCAGCAGAACCCCCTCGCCGCGGCCGCGCCGGCGGCGACCGTGCCGGCGGACAAGCAGCAGGTGGCGGCGCAGTGGGACGAGTGGAAGTCGCACCAGCGGCTGACCGGGCCCGATGCCAAGCCCGACTTCGCGAACCCCGCGCAGATGAACCACTTCACGTGGTACCAGGCGCACGACTGGAAGAAGCCCTACCCCGGCGAGGACAAGATTTTCGCGCCGGCGGACGTGCCGGGCGCCTACATCCCGTCGTCGGAGTCCGACGGCTGAGGTAAGGCTGATCGCGTCAAGGGGCCCCTGGCCGGCGTCACCAAGCCGCTGGCCAGGGGCTCATTCTGTCCCCTGTAGCGCCAGAGCTCAGAGCTTTCGAGCGCGCCCCGGGTGGTGCCAGCACCACCAGCGATGCGGGAGCCAGCACCGCTGACCCGGCGGCCGGGACGGCGCAGAGTCTGTTGCATCCGGTGCGCCACATCACGAGCGGCACGACCGGCGGTTGCGGGTCGCAGGTCCCGGCCGACCGGGCTCGGTGGGTGGCGCCGGACGCCCTGGGTCAAGACCCGCCGCTGCGAGAAGGCAGGGGAAGCGAACATGCCAACGACCGTCGACACCTCGTCAACCCCGCCCGTAACCGGCGTACCGGCCGGGCACCCGGCCGGTCGCCGCCGCGTGCGGCGGCAACTGCGCTGGGCGGTACCGCTGCTGCTGGTCGCGGTCGCGTTCGTCGCGTACGCGCTGCCGCCGTACCTGACGCTGGACCCGAGCCGGTCCCGGCTGCCGGTCCCGGAGGACTACCCGCAGTACTACCCACTGCTGGTGGCGCACATCGTGTTCGGCTCCGTGGCCCTGCTCGCCGGCTGCTTCCAGGTCTGGCCCTGGTTCCGCCGCCGCTACCCGGCCGCGCACCGCTGGATGGGCCGGGCGTACTTCTTCGGTGGGGTCTTCCCGGCGGGGATCGCGATCCTGGGCGTCGCACCGTTTAGCAGCACCGGCTTCGTCTCACAGGTCGGCAACACCATGCTGGCAGTGCTCTGGCTCGCCACCTCGGTCGCCGGCTACCGGATGGCGCGGCAACACCGGTTCGTCGAGCACCGCCGGTGGATGATCCGCAGCTTCGCGCTGACCACGTCAATCGTGCTCAACCGGGCGTGGGTGATGCTCTTCATCGTCCTGCTGCTGCCCCACGTCGACACGACCTACGGCGGCGACCAGGACGCGATGATCCGGGCCGCGGCCGGCGCCAGCGTCTGGATGAGCTGGGTGGTCAACCTGCTTGTCGCCGAGTGGTGGCTGGAACGCGGCGACGCCCGCCGCCGGGCCCGCCGCACCGGCCGAGCTGCCGGCCACCGCCACGACGCGGCCTGACGAACACGCCACCGCTACCCACAAGCGCTGGAAACAGGCCACGCCGGTTGGCCCGCTGCGCTGGAAACTTGCCGGCCATGCTGGTGCAGTCGCGGCTGGCTGTCCGAAACAGTCCTCCTGCTGGGACGATGACCTTGCCCGCAAGGTGCTGGCCCGCAGCAGCGGTACCAACCGTTTCACCAACGGTTCAGCACGGCGGCCAACTGGGCCAGGGCGACATGGGCGGCGTCGAACAGGGCCAGTTTCCGCGGGAAGTTGTGGATGAGCCCCTGGTATCGGGTTGCGGTGACGGGAACGCCGGCCGCCAGCAGCCGGGCCGCGTACCGTTCACCCTCGGCGGACAACAGGTCGAGTTCGGCGGTGATGACCAGGGCGGGGGGCAGGCCCGTGAGGTCGGCCCGCAGTGGGTTCAGATTCGGCTGGGTACGGTCCACCCCGGGTGGGGCGAACGCGTCCCAGAAGAACCGCATCTCCTCCCGGTCCAGGCCGTACTCGTCGAGGGCCGGGTAGTCGGCGGCGGGGTCGATGACCGGGCAGATGAGGATCTGTCCCGCGAGACGGATCCCCGCGTCCTGGGCGTGCCGGGCGGTCACCGCCGCGAGGTGCCCTCCCACGGAGTCACCGGCCACCGCTATCCGGCCCGGGTCGAGGCCGTGCCGAGCCGCCCCAGGCCCGCGCAGCCAGGTGAGCGCGCGCGCCATGTCGTCCACCGCGGCCGGGTACGGACATTCGGGGGCGAGCCGATAGTCCACGGAGAGCACGGCCCAGCCGGACGCCGCCGCCACGTGCCGGCACAACCCGTCGTGGGTGTCCACGCTGCCCATCACCCAGCCCCCGCCGTGCGCATAGAGGACCACCGGCGTCGCGTCGTGATCGCCGTCGCGGTAGAGACGGGCGGGCACGCCGCCGGCGTCGACGGTCACCACGGACCGGATCGACGGTGCGTCGCCCACCTCGGCCGAGGTCGCCTGGACCATGCTGAGCCGTGCCGCCGGCAGGGTTGACCGAGTGAGCGGGACACGCTGCTGGACTTGCATCGCCGCCCGCGCCTGCGGGTGCAGCCGGCTGGGATCCACCCGCTCATTATCGCCTGCTTGACGGATGTCAACGTGGCGGCGCGGCGGTGACGGAGCGGCGGTGAGTCGCCTACGGTGTGGACCGTGGATGGTCTTCTACCGGCACTGCCAGAGGACTGGGAGCGCTGCCTCGCGGTGGCCGCACACCCCGACGACATCGAGTACGGCGCGGCCTCGGCGATCGCCCGCTGGACCGCACAGGGCAAGCACGTTACCTACCTGCTGGCCACCCGGGGCGAGGCAGGAATCGACACCATGCACCCGGACCAGGCCGCGCCGTTGCGCGATGAGGAGCAGCGCGCCGCGGCCCGGGAAGTCGGCGTGGAGGTCGTGGAGTTCCTCGACCACCGCGACGGGGTCGTCGAGTACGGCCCGGACCTGCGCCGCGACATCGTGCGGGCGATCCGCCGGCACCGGCCCGAGGTCATCGTCGCGGGCGCCTTCACCATCCGCATGGTGGGCGGCATGACCAACCAGGCCGACCACCGGGCGGTGGGGCTGGCGACGCTGGACGCCGCCCGCGACGCGGGCAACCGGTGGATCTTCCCGGAACTGGTGGGTGAGGGGCTGCCGCCCTGGGGCGGGGTGCGCTACGTCTGCTTCGCCGGCGCCGAGCAGCCCACGCACGGCGTGGACGTCACCGGTGAGCCGTTGCAGCGGGGTATCGCCTCGCTGGCTGCGCACGCTGAGTACACCAGGGGCTTGGGCGTGGCCGGCCCCGAACCCGGGCCGTTCCTCACCTGGGCGGCCCGCCAGGGCGGGCCGGCGCTGGGCGTGGCGGCGGCGGTCCTGTTCGACGTGCACGCCCTCACCTTCGAGGGCCCACCACCCTGGCTCTGAGCTCTGCCAGAACACGTGTCCTTGATGGATCCGCCGTCGCCGTACGGTCAGGCCGGGGCGGGCGCCACCAGCAGCGCGCGCAGCTCGCGGACCGCTGCCCGCCCGGCGCGGTTCGCGCCGACCGTGCTCGCGGACGGCCCGTAGCCGACCAGGTGGATCCGGGAGTCGGCGACCACCCGGGTGCCGTCCACGACGATGCCGCCGCGGGGCCCCCGCAGCCGCAGCGGGGCCAGGTGGTCGAGCGCCGGCCGGAAGCCGGTGCACCAGAGGATGACGTCCACGTCCTGCGCCGCGCCGTCGCGCCACTGGACGCCGCCGGGGACGATCCGGTCGAACATCGGCCGACGGCGGAGGAGACCGCGTTCCCGGGCTTCGCGCAGCTGCGGTGTCCACGACAGCTCGGTCGCGCTGGCGATGCTTCCCGGAGGCAGGCCGGCCCGTACCCGTGCCTCCACCTTGGCGACCACCTCGCGTCCGTAGTCCGGCGTGAACGGCCCGTCCCGGAACACCGGCGGCCGGCGGGTGACCCAGGTCGTCGTCGCCGCGACGTCGGCGATCTCGACCAGGAGCTGCACGGCCGACGCTCCGCCCCCGACGACCACCACCCGCTTCCCGGCGAATTCCGCCGGCCCCCGGTAGTGCGCGGTGTGCAGCTGCCGCCCGCGGAACGTTTCCTGTCCCCGGTAGTACGGCACGAACGGCCGGGTCCAGGTTCCGGTGGCGTTGATCAGTGCCCGGGTGGTCCAGGTGCCGTTGGCCGATTCGACGAGGAGTCGCCCGTCGCGGGCGTTCCGGACGGCCGTGACGGCGACCGGCCGCTGCACGTCGATGCCGAATTCCCGCTCAAAGGCGGCGAAGTAGGCCGGCACCGCGTCGGCGGCTGGTTCGTCCGGCGGCGGAGGCGTGAAGCGCATGCCGGGCAGGTCGAAGATCCCGTGCACGGTCGCCATGCGCAGCGTCGGCCACCGGTGCTGCCAGGCCCCGCCCGGTGCCGGGTCGGCGTCCAGGACGGCGAAGTCAAGACCGGCGGAGCGCAGGTGGTACGCGCTGGACAGCCCCGCCTGTCCGGCCCCGACAACCACCACATCCGTCTCCGGCATGTGCCGGACAACGCCCCAGCTCACCCGGCCCTTCCCAGTGGCGATGGAGGTCACACCGCCGCTGTCGTCCGCGCACGACGATGGGCGTCACCGGCGACGCGGCGTGATCAGACCCGACTCGTACGCCCACACGACCAGCTGGGCACGGTCGCGGCAGTGCAGCTTCGTCATCGCCCGGTTGACGTGTGTCTTGGCGGTCAACGGGCTGATCACCATGCGCTCGGCGATCTCGTCGTTGTTCAGCCCTCGGGCGACGAGCTCGACGATCTCCTGTTCGCGGGCGGTCAGCACGTCGCGTCCGGCCGCCGGGTCAGCCGGCGGTGGGCCAGCGACGAACTCGCTGATGAGCGTACGCGTGATCCCCGGGGCGAGCAGCGCGTCGCCGCGCGCCACGACGGCGACGGCCTGCAGCAGGTCGGCGGGATCGGCGTCCTTGAGGAGGAATCCGCTGGCGCCCGCGCGGAGTGCGGCGAAGACGTGGGAGTCGAGCCCGTAGTTGGTGAGGATGAGGACGCGGACCGCGGCGAGGTCGGGATCGACGGCGATGCGCCGGGTGGCTTCGATGCCGTCGAGTCCCGGCATCTGCACGTCCATCAGCACGACGTCCGGCCGCAGGCGTCGCGACAGCTCGACGGCCGAAGCGCCGTCGGCGGCCTCGCCGACGACCGCCAGGTCGTCCTCGGCGTCGAGCAACGCCCGAAATCCGGCCCGCATCAGCGCCTGGTCGTCGGCGAGCAGCACCCGGATCGTGGCGGGCTGCGCTGGTTGGGCGCACAAGCGCTCGGTCATGCCGGGCCGTCCAGCGGGAACGTGGCCTGCACCCCGAACCCGCCGCCGTCGCGGGCGGCAGTGTGCAGCGTGCCGCCCAGTCCGGTGACCCGTTCCCGCATACCGCGCAGGCCCACACCGGGTGTCACCGGCCGGACCGGCGAGGCCTGGCCGTCGTCGGTCACGGAGACGGTCAGCTGTGCCGGGGCGTACTCGACGTGGATCTGGGCGGTGGCGGGGCCGGCGTGGCGGGCGACGTTGGTCAGGGCCTCCTGGACGACGCGATAGCCGGCCTGGTCGACCTCGGCGGGCAGGTTCCGGGGCTGACCGGTGACGGTCACCTGCACCGGTACGCCCGCCGCCCGGGTCCGCTCGGCGAGCTCACCCACCCGGGCCAGCCCGACCCCGTCCCCGTCGGAGGGTGAACGCAGGACGTCCAGCGTCGCCCGCAGTTCCCGCATCGCGGCGCCGCTGGCCTCCTGGATCGCCAGCAGCGCGGCCGACGGTTCCGCGCCGTGCTTGCGGGCCAGGTGTACGGCGATCCCGGCCTGCACCTTGATCACGGAGATGCTGTGGGTCAGTGAGTCGTGCAGGTCCCGGGCGATACGCAGGCGCTCCTCCCCGGCGCGGCGCAGCGCCATCTCCTCGCGGGTGCGTTCGGCCTCGACCGCCCGCTGCTCGACCTGCTCCAGGTACGCCCGGCGCTGCCGCGAGACGAGCCCGGCGACGTTGGCCGCCACGAACCAGCCCAGCAGCAGGGCGGTCCGCTCGGCGATCAGCTGGCCGGGGCGGCCGGCGGGCGCGACCGAGACGTCGCGGGCCAGGAAGCCGCCGAGGAAGACGAGGCTGGCCAGGGCGGTGGCCGATCTGTGCCCCCGCCAGGCGGCGACGTAGACCGCGCCGAGGACGGGGAACGCGGCGGACACCCCGGGGTGCACCCGGACGTGGAGGGCCAGCATGGCGGCAGTCACCACGCTCAACGCCACCACCGGATACCGCCGGCACGCCGCCAGGGCCGCCGCCATGGCCAGGACCAGGGCGACGTCGATCGCCCGCACCGGTGCGGCGTCCGGCGCGAGCGCGGCGTTGCCGAGCAGGAGGACGCCGAGGGCGAGGCCGCTGAGGGCGTACGGCAGATCGCGGCGCATGATCGCACTGTAGAACGGTCGTCATCAGGGAGCATCCCGCGCCTGCGGTAGATGCGGCGTACTGCGGACGCGGTATCGGCGCCCGGGCAAGTGCCTGCGGCGGCACGACGCTTTCCCGGCCCGCCTCCGCAAGCATCGAGTCCATGACATACCGCTTCTTCACCCCCGCTCCAGCTGGCGCTGCGACCGGTCTCACCGCGGACGTCTACCGGCAGCTCCGGGACGAGTTCCTCGGGCCGGCGCCCACCTTCCAGGCGCTCTCGGCGGTGCCGGAAGTGCTGGCCGCGACCTGGGCGCTGATGCGCGAGGCCCTGCTCGCCGGAGCCGCGTCCCGGGTCGACCGCGAACTCGTCGCGTCGGCGGTGTCCCGGGCGAACCGCTGCCGATTCTGCGTCGACGCCCACGTGATGCTGTTGCACGCGCTGGGCGAGCACGAGCTGGCCGAGGCCATCGTCCGGGGCGGGACGCCACCGGAGCCGCGGCAGGCCGCGCTCGTCGGCTGGGCCGAGGCCAGCCGCAGCCCCAGAGCCGGTGAGTGGACCAGCCCGTACTGCCCTGAGGTCACCGGCACCCTGCTCGCCTTCCACTTCATCAACCGGATCGTCTCGGCGCTGCTCGCCCCGGATCTGCTGCCCGGTGGCCTGCAGCGCTCCCGTGTGGTGCGGTCAGCCGGGGGCCGGCTCTACGCCAGGACGGCCCGGGAGCCGAAAGAGCCCGGCCGCAGCCTGCCGCTCCTCGGCACCGGCCCGGCATCGCCACCGGCGTGGGCCGGGGACAGCCCGGTCGGCGTCGCGTACGCGTCGTTGCGGAACGCCGCCATGCGGGGCGGAGACCTGCTGGGCGACGTGGCGCGCCGGACCGTCACGGCCACCGTGAGCTGGGAGGACGGCCGGCACCCGGCCCGGCCCGCGGAGTGGGCCGCCGATCTGGTCCGGGACCTGCCCGGCGCGGACCGCGTCGCGGCGCGGATCGCCCTGCTGGCGGCGTTCGCGCCCAGCGCGATCCGCTCGGGCGATGTCGCCCTCTGGCGGCTGTCCCATCCGGACGACGCCGACCTCGTCCGGCTGGTCGCCTACGGCGCGATCACGGCCACCGACCACGTCGCCCGGGCACTGTCCCCGGCTCAGCTCTAGGAGGTCACCCATGCGCAAGGCTTTGGTCATCGTCAGCACTCTGTTGCTCGTCGCGTTCGCCCTGCAGTTCGTCTTCGCGGCCCTGGGCGCGTTCACCAAGCCCGCGGGCGACGGCGCGTATGCGCTGCACAGCGTCACCGGGATGGCGGTCATCCCCGTCCTCACTCTGCTCACCATCCTGTTCGCCGTACTGGCGAAGGCGCCGGGCCGGCTCGTCGGACTGGCCGTTCTGCCGCTCGGCCTGGTCGTCCTGCAGGCGCTGCTCGCCATGCTCGCGAACGCCTTCACCGACGCCGCGGGCGCCAGCACGCCGATCGGCCTGGCCATCGCCGGGCTGCACGCGGTCAACGGAATCGTCGCGGTGCACGTCGTGGTCGGTGTCCGCCGGGCAGCGCGCAAGCTGGCCGACCCGGCGCCGGCCGGCGTCACCCGCGTGGCCGTCCGGGAAAGGGAGCCGGCATGACCGTCGGGTCGCTGCTCGCGGCCGACCTGGTGATCGCGGTCCTCGCGGCCGCCGGGTGGCTGGCCGGGGGCGCCGCGTCGGCCGCCCGGCGCCGCCGGCTGGCACTGGCGCTGGCCGCCGTCGCGCTGCTCGCCACGGTCGCCCGCGCGATCACGATCACCGCGCTCGCCCGCGCCGGCTGGTGGTTCGCGGCGGAGAAGGTCCTCATCGCCGCCCCACTGTCGCTCGCGGCGGTGGTCGTCGCCGGGCCGCGGCTGCTGCGGGCCCCGGGCGACATCCGGTCCGTCGCGGTCCCGCTCCTCTTCGCCGGGTACGCCGACAGCGGCGCCCTGCTCGTGACGGTCCTGCACGGCTATCCGACGTCGGCAGGCGCGGGTCTGCTCGCGGTCGCCGGGGTCGTCGCGGCGACCGCGGTCACGTGGCGCGTGCTCGGCGCGCGCCCGTCGCAGACGGTGTCCAGGGCGGCCGTCGCGGCGGCGGTCGCGGCGCTGGTGACCGGAACCGGGCTGGCCGTCGCACCGGGAGCTGCTCCCGCCGTACCACATGATCACCGATATGAAGCTGCGCGGACCGTGGGCGAACCGACCAGGCGGTTCACCCTGACGGCCGGGACCGCCACGGTGAGCGTGAGCGGCCGGGACGTCGCGGCGTGGACGTTCGACGGGCAGGTCCCCGGGCCGGAGTTGACCGCCACCGTCGGCGACGTCCTGGAGGTGACGCTGCGCAACCGGGACATCGCGCGAGGCGTCACGCTGCACTGGCACGGCTACGACGTGCCGAACAGCCAGGACGGGGTGCCCGGCGTGACGCAGGCGGCGGTGCTGCCCGGACAGGAGTTCGTCTACCGGTTCCGCGCCGACCAGGCCGGGACGTATTGGTACCACACGCACACGGTGTCCGACGTCGGCGTGCGGATGGGGCTCTACGGGGTCCTGGTGGTGCGCCCGGCGCCGGCGACCGGCGTCGACGTCACGGTGCCGGTGCACACCCTTTCCGGCCTTCCGCTGCCCGCGCCACGAACAGAACCGGTCGCGGCGGGGACGCCGGTACGGCTGCGGCTGGTCAACACCGACAGCACGACGCACCGCTACGCGCTGGCCGGAACCCCGTTCCGGGTCGCCGCGATCGACGGATCCGATCTGCGGGGCCCGACCCCGCTCGTGGACACCGCCGTGCTGATCCCGGCCGGAGGACGGTACGACCTGGTGTTCACCGCGCCCGCCACGCCCGTGGCGCTGTTCGTCGACGGACGGGCGGTCTACTCGACCGGGCCGGTGTCCGCGGCGACCGGCGCGTGGCCGGTGCTGGATCCGCTCACCTACGGCGTCGGCTCTCCGGTGCCGTGGTCCCGGTTCGACAAGGAGTTCACCCTGGTCCTCGACCGCGGCCTCGACCTGCACGGACTGCTTCCGCGGTACGCCCACACCGTCAACGGCGCGGCCGGTCCGGACATCCCGCCCCAGGTCGTACGCCCCGGCGACATCGTCAAGTTCACGATCGTGAACCGGTCACTGGTGGTGCACCCGTGGCATCTGCACGGCCATCACGTCCTGGTGCTGTCCCGCAACGGAGAGCCGGCGACCGGGAGTCCCCTGTGGCTGGACTCGTTCGACGTACGGCCCGGCGACGTCTGGGAGGTGGCGTTCCCAGCCGACAACCCCGGAATGTGGGCCAACCACTGCCACAACCTGGCACACGCCGACGCCGGAATGACGCTGCACCTGATGTACGGGTGACGGTGAACCGGCTCGCACGCCGGTCAGCCCTCGAAGGTCTGCTTGGCCACCATGACGGCGGACATGGCCTGCGGCCACCCGGTGTAGAACGCCAGGTGGGTGATGGCCTCGACGATCTCGGCCTGCGTGAGGCCGTTCTGCTTGCCGAGGTTGAGGTGGAACGGCAATTGTTCGCTGTTGCCACCCGCGACCAGGGCCGCGATGGTAATCAGGCTGCGGTCGCGGGGCGCGAGGTCGGCGCGTTCCCAGACGTCGGCGAAGAGCACGTCGTCGGTGAGCGAGACGAGCTTGGGCGCGAAGTCTCCGAGCATCTTCCGAACGGGGCTCTGCTGAGTGGTCTCGGACATGTCCGTACTCCCCTCTTGGTCGGTGGGTGAGCCGGCGGCCGCGGGACGACGCGGCCGCCGGCTGCTGGTCACGCGGGCTGCCGGCGGTACTCGTCGTCTGTCACGTGCTCGCCCCATTGCGTTTCCGGCCCGTCCTGCCCGGGGGTGAGGCCGTCCCAGATGGCCAGGTGGGTCATGAAGTGGTCAGGGGCGGCGCCGTGCCAGTGCCACTCACCAGGCGGACACCAGACGTTGTCGCCCGGGCGAATGACGACGACCTCGCCGCCGCGTGACTGGGTCAGCCCAATGCCCTCGGTGACGTGCAGCAGCTGCCCGTTGGCGTGCCGGTGCCAGGCGGTGCGGGCGCCGGGGGCGAAGTGCACGGCGTTGCAGCGGCCGATGGACGGGCCGGTCATGGGAACGATCTGGTCGAACCAGACGTCCCCGGTGAACCAGTCGGCCGGTCCCTTGACCGACGGCTGTCTGGTCAGGATCTCCAAGGTGTCCTCCTGTGCGGTACGCCCTGCGCTGGATGCAGCGGCTTGTCGCTGCCACGGTGGCCACCCGCGCGGGGGCGGCGCGGGTCGTCACGGCGTGAGGAGGACCTTGATGGCGCGGCGCTCGTCCATGGCCTGGTACCCCTCGGCAGCCTGCTCAAGGGGGAGGGTGAGGTCGAAGACCTTGCCGGGATCGATCTCCCGGTTCCAGATCAGGGCGATCAGCTCGGGCAGGAACCGGCGCACCGGGGCGGGGCCCCCGTGCAGGTGCACGTGGGAGAAGAACAGCTCGTCGCCGGGCAGCTGGACGTCGTGGGCCACGCCGACGTACCCGACGTGACCGCCGGCACGGGTGGAACGGATGGCCTGCATCATCGACTCCTGCGTGCCGACCGCCTCGATGACCGAGTGCGCCCCGAGCCCGTCGGTCAGTTCCTTGATCCGCGCCACGCCCTCATCGCCGCGCTCGGTGACGACATGGGTCGCGCCGTAGTGTGCCGCGAGCCGCTGGCGAGGTTCGTGCCGGCTCATCGCGATGATGCGCTCCGCGCCGAAGTGCTTGGCCGCCAGCACGGCGAGCAGACCGACAGCCCCGTCGCCGACCACTGCGACGGTCTTGCCTGGGCCCACCTCCGCGGCGACGGCGCCGAACCAGCCCGTGCCGAGCACGTCGGAGGCGGCGAGAAGGCCCGGAATCAAGTCGTCCGAGGGAGTGTCGGGCGTGGCGACCAGGGTGCCGTCCGCCAGCGGGACACGCAGGTACTCGGCCTGGGCGCCGAGTCCGCCCACTGGCTCCCGGTGGATGCATGAACTCTGATAGCCGGCCTGGCAGATCGGGCAGGTGTTGTCGGAGGCGAAGAAGGAGCCGACCACGAACTGGCCCGGCTTGATGTTCTTGACCTCGCTACCGACCTCCTGGACGACGCCGACGTACTCATGGCCCATCGGCGACGGCCCCTTCGACACTTCAACGCCCCGATACGGCCACAGGTCCGAACCGCAGACACAGGTCGCGGACAGCCGAATGATCGCGTCGGTCGGGAGCAGGATCCGGGGATCCTCCCGTGTTTCCACCCGGACGTCGCCGGGGGCGTGCATGACGACACCACGCATAGGTTCTTCCTCCCAAAGGACCGGCCGCGACCCGACCTGCCAGCTTCCGCGTCCTACCCGGGCAGGCCGCGATGATGCCGGGAGCCGGGCCTACGACCCCGCGGAGGACGACGACAGTCACTCCCGCTGGGCGCGGCCGGTGGTTGCGTTCATCGTCATCCAGCAAACCCCGGCAGCGCCCGCTCGGGGAGTTTCTCCTGGAAGGTGTACTGACAGGGCACCCCACCGGCCAGCCGTGACACGTACGGTCGAGACGTGGACAACCGCTCAGAGGTCCGCGAGTTCCTCGTCTCGCGACGCGCCAAGATCAGCCCGGAGCAGGCCGGTCTGCCCGCCGGCCCCAATCGGCGGGTTCCGGGACTACGCCGCAGCGAAGTCGCGTCGCTGGCCGGGGTGAGCATCGAGTACTACTCGAAGCTCGAACGGGGCTCGCTCGCCGGAGTGTCGCCTGGTGTGCTGAACGCCATTGCACGGGCGCTCCAGCTCGACGACGCGGAGCGGGCCCACCTGCTCGACCTCGCCAGAGCCGCGGACGGCAGCAGTGCCCTCATGCGGCCCCGGCGCCGGACGGCACGGCAGTGGTCCCCACGCCCCAGCCTGCAATGGGCCCTCGACGCCGTCACCCAAGGTCCCGCGTTCGTCCGTAACGGCCGCATGGACCTGCTCGCCGCGAACCGGCTCGCCCGCGCGTTCTACGTCGAGGTGTACGCCGATCCACAACGGCCCGCCAACCTCGCACGGTTCACCTTCCTCGACGAGAAAGCGCACCGCTTCTACCCGGATTGGGACGTCGCCGCCGACATCTGCGTCGCCATCCTGCGCACCGAAGCCGGCCGCGACCCGCACGACAAGGATCTTCACGACCTCGTGGGTGAACTCTCCACCTGCAGCGACGAGTTCCGGAAGCGCTGGGGAGCCCACAACGTCCGGCACCACGGCACCGGCGCCAAGTATTTCCGCCATCACATGGTCGGGGACCTGACCCTCGCCTACGAAGGGTTGGAAATGGTCGCCGAGCCCGGCCTCACTCTCACCATCTTCACCGCGGAGCCCGGCTCCCCATCCGAGGACGCGCTGCGCCTGCTCGCGTCCTGGGCCGCCTCACAGGAAGCGGACGCCGGCGCACAAACCGCTCGCGTGGAGTGATGTTCTGGCGCTGGTTGCCTGGCCGCCCGTACCGGGCGATCTTGCCTCGCCGCGAGAAACTCGCGGATTTGTCCACGGTCCGACCTGCCCTCCCCCGGCTCACCGTGGGGTGCCCTGCCAGTACACCTTTCAGCAGAGACTCCCCGACGCACCGCGGCCGAGGTTTCCTGGATGGCGATGAACGCAGCCATCCTGCGCGACGCGGCACCCTGACGACCTGCGTCAGGTGCCCGCATGGGCAACCGGCCGCCCCGCGGCCGAACCTCGCCACGAAGAACCAGGAGCAACATCATGCGTGTCCACGCTTACGCAGCACCCAGCCCGTCCGAGCCGCTGGCCCCCACGATCATCGAGCGGCGCGACGTCGGCCCCAACGACGTGCTCATCGAGATCAGGTACGCGGGCATCTGCCACTCCGACATCCACACCGTTCGCGGTGACTGGGGACCCCAGCCCTACCCGCTGGTGCCCGGCCACGAGATCGTCGGCATCCTCACCGAGGTCGGCTCCGAGGTCACCCGCCACCAGGTCGGGGACCGGGTCGGGGTCGGCTGCATGGTGAACGCCTGCCGGGGGTGCGTCAACTGCCGCAACGGCGAAGAGCAGTACTGCCAGGGCGGCATGGTGCCGACCTACGGAGGTGTCGACCGGGACGGCACCATCACCCAGGGCGGCTACGCCACCCACGTCGTGGTCGACGCCGACTTCGTGGTGTCGGTGCCGGAGGGAATCGACTTCACGGCCGCCGCGCCGCTGTTGTGCGCGGGCATCACCACCTACTCGCCGCTGCGCCGCTGGGGCGCCGGCCCGGGCAAGAAGGTCGCCGTCGTCGGCCTCGGCGGGCTGGGGCACCTGGCCGTCAAGATCGCCCACGCCCTGAGCGCCGAGGTGACCGTGCTGTCCCAGTCGCTGAAGAAGCAGGAAGACGGGCTCCGCCTGGGTGCCGACCACTACCACGCCACCAGCGACCCGGACACCTTCCAGCAGCTCGCCGGCCGGTTCGACCTGATCATCAACACGGTCAGCGCGCACATCGACGTCGACGCCTACCTCGGCCTGCTCGCGGTCGACGGCACCCTCGTCAACGTCGGCGCCCCCGCCGAACCGCTGACCCTCAACGTCTTCTCCCTCATCGGCGCTCGCCGCTCCTACGCCGGCTCGATGATCGGAGGCATCCGCGAGACCCAGGAGATGCTCGACTTCTGCGCCGAGCACCACATCGGCGCCGACGTCGAACTCATCTCGGCGGACAAGATCAACGACGCGTACGACCGCGTCCTCGCCTCCGACGTCCGCTACCGATTCGTCATCGACACCACCACCCTCGGCTGAGCCGAGGTCGCCAGACCGGCTCCGCCCGGCCAATCCGGCCAACACCAAGCCGGTTGCAGCTCCGGCCCTGGTCGGTGCCAGAACCGATCTCGCGACGTCTCCGGTCCACCGGTCTTCTTGATTCGAGGACCGGGCACCGGAGACCTCGCGGCGTCAAGAGGGCGACAACGCCCAGGCGCACCCGCGTCGCTCGCAGCTGACCGACGCCAGGGCGGGTTCGTCACCGGACCGGACCGCAGATCCGGACCGGCGAGAACGATGGCCCGGGCGGCGCTTTGGGCCGCCATACGGGGTTCGCGTCCACCGTCAGGAGGGGTGCTTGCCAGGCTGCCGCCAGCGCCTGTATCAGGACGTACTCGCTGCGGACGTGGCTCATGTTCTTTCCGGCGAGAAAGTCGATCAGCTGTTCATCGACCATCCCCTGGCCGAGCAACTCCACGTGCAGGGACGGCAACTCGACCACCGGGATCCTGGTGTACAGACCCGGTGGCGCCTCGGCAGCGCTGACCGTGGGCAGGAAGGCGATCACCCGGACGCCTGGAATCGGGCACATGGTCTGGAAGCGGTAGAAGGGTCCGTCTTCCAGCAGCGAGCGGATGAACGGCTCATCCGGGTGGTCGTCGGTTGCGGAGCCCACGCTCGCCAGTGCGTACATGGCCCGTAGCAGCCAGCCGGTGGCCACGCCGTAGCCGGAGTCGGCGGTCGGTGGCGGGTAGTACGCGCGGCCGGTGCGGACCAGCGGGCTGAGCATCACCAGCGCCGCCACTGGTGGCTTCGGGTTTCGTAGGTAGGTGCGGGCCACCATCGCGCCTTCGCTCTCCCCGACCAGAGCGATCGGCCGACCGGTGCGCCGGTGTACCGCCTCGACCTGCGCGGCGAGCAACTGCGCGCTGGACTCCAAGGACCGGTGGGTGGCGGTCGAGCGGTATGGCAGCGGACGGCCACCCGAGTCCAGGCCGTCATACGAGAACCGCTCCACGTTCGGATCCGCGGCGGGCCGGCCGTCGTACGCGGAATTGTGTCCGGCCAGCAGGATCACCGCGTAGGGCACCCGCTGGGGTAGCGGCCGGTTGAAGATCGGCGGCGAGAAGCTGGTCGTCTCGGGGTGGCGCTGAGTGAGCGCCTGCGCCACCAGCGGGATGGCCAGCACCAGCACCACGACGATCGGTACCACCGGCACCTGCCGCAACCGCACGTGGGAGGGCAGCACGGCCGCCCGCACGGTCCGGTTCCACAGCAGGCCGTTGACCATCCCGACGGCCACGGCGACGACCGGCGTCCACGCCTCGGCCGCGCTCCACACCAGGCCGCCTGCCACGGTGATGACCACGAAGTTCAGCGACGACCAGCCGAAAAGCTCCATCGTCGGCAGGCCACGCCACCAGCCCGCACCCACCGACATCCGCTGCAGGAACGGGGCCAATATCACCATGGGGATCAGCGAGACGAACAGAACCCAGGACAGGGACACCACCGACGCGGCCACCGCAAGCGCAGCGAACGGCGCGACGATGGCGGCCGTCAACCCCGCCACGCCGAGATTGCGCAGCAGCAGGGCCCGCCGTAACGGTCGGCGCTTCCCGGCCGGCCAGGACAGGCCGACCAGCACCGCGGACAACGCCCCGCGCAGCACGATCGCCCCCACCAGGCCGAGCCCGAACACCCACCAGGAATTGTGGTAGACCAGCAGCCAGCGCATATCGTGGTAGGAGTCGTACGGCCAGACCGCCGAACTCTGCCCGATCAGTCCCTCCGCCTGCCGGAACCCGATCAACACAAGCACGAGGGACTCGGCCAGCGGTAAGATGGCGGCGACCCCGAGCAGTGCCAACAAGCGCCAACGGCTCGGCACCCCTCCTCCTTCGGGTGAGGCTCTGCGCCGACTCTCCCACGCTCATGTCGTGCAGGAGAGCGTTCCTACCGAACCCGTTGTCCCACTGGCTGCCGTGCTCGTCGGGTCCGTTGAGGGGCTCGCTGCCGGGTACCGGTTGACGGCGGCCGGGTGGTTCCGGCTCCCTCCCGGTCGTCGCCGCGGACTGACCGCTCTGCTGTGCGGCTGGATCGCGGTCCGATCGGGTCGAGCCCGTCGGTGAGACCGACGCGGCGGAGCGTGCAGAGGCGTCGGACGCCGACGCCGACACCGACACCGACACCGACACCGACACCGACGAGGTGATGTACCAGATCCGCGTCGGTGCCGCCGCGCCGATCCGGGCCCGGTTCCGAGACCTGCTGCATCACCCGAAGTGCCGCTTCGCTGTGCCGGCCAGGGATGCGCCGGCCGGCACAGCGCCAACTGATCAGCCTCGGCGCGTCGTGAAGATCGCGGCGGCGCTGGCCGGCAGGCGGTAGGCGTAGGTCGTGTCTCCCCACGGCACGTCGAAGGTGGCGACCGAGCGGCGCGCGTTGTACACGACGAGAAGCTGCGTGCCGTCGGGCAGCACGGCCGTCTTGCGCTGAACGCCACTGTCCGAGCCTGCCGCCACGCTCGCCGAACCGGTTGGCCCGAGCACGTTCAGCTCGTGGATCGACCACCAGTTGCCGGCATCACCCTGGTTCACCACCCGGATGTAGCGGCCCGTGACCTGTGGAATGAGGATCTTGTTCACCGGGCTGCCCGGTCCGGTCGCGATCGGCTGGCCCCAGTTCGTGCCGTCGTTGGACACGAAGAGTTCGTACCCCCGGGGGGAGTCGCCGCTGCTGCCGGTCGTGTCCAGGACGACCTGGTTGAACGTCTGCGCCGAGCCGAGGTCGACCTGGAACCAGTCGCCGAGCTGCATGCCGCGGCCGGTGCTCCACCGCGTTGCCGGGTCGCCGTCGATCGCATTACCAGCTGGTTCGGTGGCATTGCTCGCTGACGCGGACACCGTCCAGGCGCCCCGGGACAAAGGCACCGCAGTCGTCGAAGCGGTGAGCGACGCTCCGGCGGGAAGCGTGTAGCCGAGCCACTGGTTGCCGACCCGCACCTGAGCCTGGTGAGCCAGCATCCCGGAGTCGTAGCTGATCAACGCTCGCGTCCCGTCCGGGTTCTCGAGCGGGATGTCGACCGAGCCGATCGCGGCCGGGTCCACCGGGCCAGGCTGAGTACCGGTCCAGGTGAACGTGGCTGCCGCCCCGCCGGCAAGGCTGTAGGTGAACCACTTGTTGCCCCACTGCACGCGGAAAGTCTTTCGGCTGTTCGCGGAGTTGAACGCGACCAGCGCCGTGGAGCCGTCCGGGTTGACGAAGGCGACGTCCTGCACGTCACCGGCCCCAAAGGAGTTGGACGCGACCCGGCGGGCGCCCGGACGCACGAACTTGCTGGCGTGACCGAGGGCCCAGTAGTCGACCGTCTTGGCGTACGACCAGTGGCCGGCCGTGTCCTGCGCGACCGTCACCACGCCGCGGCAGGTCAGGCAACCGCCGTTGGTCGGTCCGTTGTTCTGATCCAGGGCCATGTTCCAGCGGATGACACCCCTTGCCCAGTCACGGGTGCTGTTGATCACCAGGCCCAGCGCTCCGGCGAAACCGGCCTGCTCGTCGCCCTCCCACGTGCCGCCCGAACACTCCGTGTGCCATGCCGGCTTGTTGGGATAGTCGTTGTGCGACACGGCCTGAGCCCGCACGTCACCGCCGTAGCAGTGCCACGCCGTGCCGGCGACGAACCCGGTCGTGGCCGGGTCGGCGTACATGGTTTCCGGATAGCTGACGACATCCCAGTTGTGGTCGTAACCAAGGATCTGTGTGCGCAGATCGCGGTCCCGTAGTGTCGGGCCGAGGTAGTTCTTGATCAGGTTGTTCTGCTGCTCCGCGCTGAGCGACATACCCGGATATCCCGAGGGTACGTAGAGCGGCTCGTTCTGCGGGGTGATGTAGCGGACCGGAACCCCCGCCTCCCCGTACGCTTCGAGGAACTTCGCGAAGTAGTCGGCCAGCGGCTGATAGGCGTCCGGCTTGAGCGTCCCACCGATCATCGAGTCGCTGGTCTTCATCCAGCCTGGCGGGCTCCATGGCGACGCCATCACAGTCAGCTTCGGGTTGAGCTGCCGGGCCCGCTTGAGCAGCGGGATGATGTATGCCCGATCGTGGTCGATGGAGAAATGCGCAAGTGCCGGATCGGTCTGGCCGGGTGGCATGTCGTCGTACGAGTAGTTCCCGTTCACCGCGAAGTCACTGGAGCCCATCGGCTGGCGCAGGAAGCTCAAGCCGATGCCCTGGCCGCTGAACAGGTCGCGCATCACCGCGTCGCGCTGCTCGTTGTCGAGGCGGGTGCCGACGAGCCAGGCGGCGGAGTCGGTGAACGACGCCCCGAAGCCGGTGATCTCCTGATACCGCCGCTGGCTGTCGACGGTGATCGTCGGTCCGTCCGGGGCCCGCCCGCCATGCCACGCCACGCTGGATTGGCGGGACAGGTAGGTGTTGGTGCCGAGGTCGGTGAGATACACGGACACCCCTGCCGGCACGCCCGCGGCGACGGACGCCTCGGCCGGACACAGCGCGAGTAGGGACAGTGCAGTGACCAAGCCGACGCCTAGTCCTCTTCGTGACACCTCGTGATCCCTTCGTCGCATGTCTCGGCAGCGCCCGGAACCGGAACCTTTCCACGCACGGCGCGAGGATTCGCCACTTCATCCAAGAGTTGAAATATTTACAGCTCTAACGTATGGGTAGCGGCGCCGTCAAGGACCTTTGACCGGGCGGCCTGCCATAGCCCCAGGTGCGGGGCATGACCTACCGCTGCCGGGGCGGCGGTCACGAGTGTCCGCTGTTGGACAGGTCAGGCCGGGTACGCCTGGGTTTCGGTGGCCTTGACCGCGGCCCACACCTGCTGGCCCGGCGTGAGCTGCAGGTGGGCGGCGGCGGCCGGGGTGACGTCCGCGGCGGCCGTGATCGGTCCGGCGAGTTGGACGCGCAGGTTGTCGCCGTGGCGCTGGATCCCGGTGATCGTGGCCGGCCAGGTGTTGCGGGCGCTCCCGTCGGGCCGCTGGGGGTGCAACGCGACGGCCGTGGGCGGGAAGACCACGAAGGCGTCGCCGTCGAGCCGGTCGGCACAGGCGAGCGTGAACGTGTCGGCGAGGTGAACGGCGTGGCCGTCGGCCCGTCCGCGGTACAGGTTGAGCCCGACCAGGCGGGCGACGTAGTCGGTGCGGGGCCGCGCGGTGACCGTAGCGGCGTCGCCCTCCTGCACGACCCGGCCGTCCTCGACGATGACCAGCCGGTCGGCAAGCACGAGCGCGTCGAGCGGGTCGTGGGTGACCAGCAGCGTCGCTCCGGGGTGGGCGGTGAGGTGGCGGTGCAGCTCGGCGCGGGTGTCCAGGCGGGTACGGGCGTCGAGCGCGGCGAGGGGCTCGTCGAGCAGCAGCAGGGTCGGGTCGACGGCGAGGGCGCGGGCGAGCGCAACCCGCTGCGCCTGCCCGCCGGACAGCTGCCGGGGTTTGCGGCGGCCGTGGTCGGCAAGCCCGACCCGGGCCAGCCACGTCTCGGCCCGGGCACGCGCCGCACGGCGATCCAAGCCGCGTCGGCGGAGTCCGAACGCGACGTTGTCCACGGCGGTCAGGTGCGGGAAGAGCAGGTAGTCCTGGAACACCACGCCGATCGGGCGGTCCTCGGGCGGCGTCCACACCCGGCGCTCGGGGCGGTCGAGGTCGCCGCCGGCGAGCGCCAGGTGGCCGTCGGTGAGCGGTTGCAGGCCGGCGAGGGCGCGCAGGGCGGTCGTCTTGCCGGCGCCGTTGGGGCCGAGCAGCGCCACGACCTCCCCGGCGGCGATGCGCAGCGCGACCTCGAGGCGGAACGTGCCCCGGTCGACGACCAGGTGCGCGTCGAGCATCGGTCCGTTGAACGGCTTCCGGGCCGCCGTGACGGGTTCGGGAACGGCGGTCATGTGCTGCTGATCCAGCGGTCGCGCAGCCCGGCGAGGATGGCCACGGAAACGGTGAGCAGGATGAGGCTGAGCACGATGGCGGCGTCCAGGTCGGTCTCCAGGGCCAGGTACACGGCCAGTGGCATGGTCTGCGTGGTGCCGGGATAGTTGCCGGCGAAGGTGATGGTCGCACCGAATTCACCCAGTGCGCGGGCCCAGCAGAGCACGGCCCCGGCGGCGATCCCGGGCCCGACCAGCGGCAGCGTCACGTGGGTGAACGTCGTCCACCGGCCGGCGCCGAGCGTCGCGGCGGCCTCCTCGTACCGGCGGTCGGCCCCGCGCAACGCGCCCTCGACGGCGATGATCAGGAACGGCATCGCCACGAATGCCTCGGCCAGCACAACACCGGTCGTGGTGAACGGCAGCGTGATGCCGAACGTGCTGTCGAGCCAGCCGCCGAGTAGGCCGCGGCGGCCGAAGACCAGCAGCAGCGCCACCCCACCGACGACCGGCGGCAGCACCAGCGGGACGGTGACCAGCGCACGGACCAGCCGCCGGCCGGGGAAATCGACCCGGGCGAGGAGCCACGCGAGCGGGACGCCGAGGGCGAGGCACAGCAGCGTCGCCAGGGTGGCGCACTGCAGGGACAGCCGCAGCGCCGTGAGCACGCCGGGTGTGGCCAGCCGCTGCGGCAGCGTTGCCCACGGCGCCCGGATCAGCAGCCCAGCAAGCGGGAGCACAAGGAACATCAGCCCGAGTACGGCCGGCAGCAGCAGTGCGGCGGGCACCTGCCGGCCTGGGGTGCCGCGACGGGACGGCGTGCCCTCGGGCCGGCCCGCCACGACGGCGTCGGTGTCGGTCACGGGACCTGGAAACCGGCCTCGGTCAGCACCGCCTTCCCCCGGTCGGACAGCACGTAGGCGACGAACGCCTTCGCGCCGGCCGCGTTCCTGGCCCCCTTCAGCGCGACGATCGGGTAGTCGTTGACCGCTCCCGCCGACTCGGGGAACTCGATACCCTCGACGTCGGCCGCGGCGGCCTTGGCGTCGGTGCGGTACACCAGGGCGGCGTCGACCTCGCCGAGCTTCACCTTCGACAACGCGGCCTTGACGTCCTGCTCCAGGGTCACCGGGGTCAGCTCGACCCCGCCGGTGTCGAGCGCTTTCTTCGCTGCGGCCCCGCAGGGGACCTGCTCGGCGCACAGGGCGACCTTCACCCCGGGCCTGGTCAGGTCGGCCAAGTCCTTGACGCCGTTCGGGTTGCCCTTCGGCACGGCGATGACGAGCTGATTCTTCACGAACGTGGTCGGGGCGCCGTCGGCGTTGCCGGCGTCGGTCACCGTCGCCATGTTCTTCGGGGCGGCGGACGCGAACACGTCCGCCGGGGCGCCCTGGTTGATCTGCGTTGCGAGCGCGGAACTGCCGGCGAAGTTGAACTTCACCCTGGTGCCGGGGTGCGCGGCCTCGAAGTCCTTCCCGAGTTTGGTGAACGTCTCGGTCAGGGACGCCGCGGCGAACACGTTGACCGTGCCGGTGGCGCCCGCGGTGGCGCTCGCGCCAGTCTGCGCGCCCGTCGTGTCGTTGCCGCCGCAGCCAGTTGCAGCGACCAGGGCCGACACCGCCAGTGCGGTCAGCAGGGCGCGGATGCGATGCGATGTCACGTGGTGGTCCTCCCCCTGTGCGCCACGGCCGGGGTGGATCGTTCCACCACCACCGTGGTCGACTTGATCACTGCCACCGCAACCGAACCGACCTGCAGGTCCAGCTGGTCGACGGCCTCGCGACTCATCAGCGACACCAGCCGGAACGGCCCGGCCTGGATGTCCACCTGCGCCATGACGGTGTCCTTCACCACCGCGGTGACGATGCCCCGCAGCCGATTCCGCGCCGACGACGCGTCGGCTCGATCATCCGCTTCACCGGCTTGACCGCTGACGAACGTGGCGAGTTCAACCCCGTCGATCGTCCGGTGGCCGTGGTCATCCCGGGTCGCGCTCAGCCGCCCAGCGTCGATCCAACGGCGGACCGTGTCCGGGCTGACTCCGAGCAGTTCGGCTGCCTCACCGATCCGAAATACCGTCACACCGGCACCCTAGCCTCCGGCACCTGCCAAGCAAAACCCGCCAATCTATCCGCATCTTCGGCCGCCCATAGCGTGTTAGCAGCCGCATCTGCATGATGGATGCATGACCGGCGACCGGGAGACCGCACCCGCCCAGCAGCACCTGACCGACGACCAACAGGACCGCTGGCACAGCGTCCTCGACCACCTCGCCGACGCCCTCCCGGACGCGGATGCCTGGGTCGTCGTCGACGGCACCGACGGCGGCGCCGCCCTCCTCGGCGACCGGCTGCGGGCCGCCGGCCGGCACTGCGTCCGGCTCGCCGGCTGCGCGCCGACCTGGGTGGGACGGCACGCAGCCAGCACTCAACGGAGTGTGCCGAGGTCGATGGCCTCGGCCATCGCGCGGTAGCCCACGTCCGACGGGTGCAGGTGGTCGCCCGAGTCGTACCCCGGGCTGATCCGTTGCGGGTCGGCCTGGTCACGCACCACCGCGTCGAAGTCGACGACGGCGTCGAAGTCGTCACTGGTGCGGATGAACTCGTTCACGACCTGCCGCACGTTCTCCCGTTCCTCGGTGTAGGAGCGCCATCCCTTGATCGGCGTGATCGTGCCGACGACGACCCGCAGGCCCTGTGCGTGTGCCTGGGCGGCGATCTGCCGCAAGGCGAGTTTCAGGGCCTCCGGGTCGGGGCGTTCGAGGTTCAGGATGTCGTTGACGCCCTCGAGCAGGATGACCGTGCGCGCCCCGGACGTGGTCAGCATGTCCCGGGACAGGCGGGCGAACGCGTTCGGGCCGCCGATTCCGCTTCCGGTGCTGCTGTCCAGGATCCGGTTGCCGCTGATGCCGCTGTTGACCACGCCAAGCTTGGTCGGTCCCGGCTGGGCGGCGAGCCGGTCGGCGAGGACGTCGGGCCACCGCAGGTTCGCGTTGGTGGTCGACCTGTCCCCGTCGGTGATCGAGTCGCCGAAGGTCACCACCGTGCCCCGTGCGGTGGTGGACCGGACGTCCACGCCTGTCGCGTAGTACCAGGCCGTGGTCGGCTGGGTGAACGCGGTGCCCTGCTCGTCTGCCGCGTGGTCGCCGTCCGCGGTGATGAACGACGTCTGGTACGAGCGCGGGTGCTCGGTCACCGGGCCGGAGGGCGCCGGGGTGTAGACGGTCACCAGCAGGTCCCCGTCTGCCGGCACGGCAAGGGAAACCGGGTCGCTGAGCACTTCGCCGCCGGCCGGAATGGTCACCGACGGCGCGCCGCCGAAGGTCAGCGCCCGCATCGTGCCGGCAACCGCGTCCGGTGCGTCGGGCCTGGTCGCCACCGCCAGCGTCGCCCGTCCGATCAGGACCGACGCCGTGCCGAGCACGTTGGACAGGCGTACGCGGGCCGCATCGCCGCCCACGCTCGTGTGCACCACGTTGCGGATCGAGTGGTTCGGCATGCCCTGGTCGGCACCGGGCGTCGTGCGCGCCATGGCCGTCTGCCAGGTGCCGACCCAGTGCCCGGGTGGGCGGGTGTCGAGCTTGTCCAGGTCAACGGCCGCCGCCATCGCCTGGTAACCGGCGTCATTCGGGTGGAGGTGGTCGCCGGAGTCGTACGTCGCGCGTAGCCGGTTCGGCGCTGCGGGGTCTCGCAGGGCGGCGTCGAAGTCGGCCACCGCGTCGAACGCGCCGCCGTGGCGGATGAAGTGGTTGACCGCCTGCCGTACGCCTTCCAGTTCCTGGGTGTAGTTGCTCGACCCGCCGAACGGCGTGAGGGTGCCACCGGTGGCCCGCAGCCCCTTCGCCTTGGCCTGTGCCGCTATCTGGCCCAGCGCAGCGATGATCTGTGACGGCTCGTGGTGCTGCGGCTGGCCGCCGATGTCGTTGATTCCCAGCATGACGATCACCGAGCGTGCGCCGGTCGCGGTCAGCACGTCGCGGTCCAACCTGGACAGCGCGTTGGGGTTCCAGGTATTGTTGAGCAACCGGTTCGAGCTGATGCCGACGTTGAGCACGCCGAGCCGCGTCGGCCCAGGCACGGCGATCAGCCGGTCGGCCAGGAAGTCCGGCCAGCGGTGATTCGCGTTCCGGGTCGAGTTGTTCCCATCGGTGATCGAGTCGCCCAGCGTGACCACCGCGCCTTCGGCCTGTCCGAGGACGTCCACGCCGCTCACGTACGCCCAGAATGTGATGCTCTCGGTGAACGCCCCGCCGGACTCGTCGGCCGCGTGATCACCGTTTTGCGACAGGTACGAGGTCTGGTTGGCCACCTGGTGATAGGTCACCGGCCCGGACGGTACCGGGGGTGTAGACGCTGACCAGGAGGTTGCCATCTTCCGGCACGGCAAGGGAGATGGGGTCGCTCAGCACCTCGCCGCCTACCGGGATGGTCACCGACGGCGCGCCGCCGAAGGTGAGCGCGCGCATCGTGCCCGCGACCGCGACCGGCCCGTCGGGTGCATCGGCGACCGCGACCGTCACCACGTCCATCCGCACCGCCACCGTGCCGAGGACGTTGGTCAGCGAGACCCGCAAGCCCGAACCACCGACGCTGGTGTGCACGACGTTGCGAATGGTCCGGTTCGCGTATCCGGTGGGTAGGTTGGGCACGGTGCCGGATGCCGAGGCCGACCAGGTGCCGACCCAGTCGTCGGGTGGTGCCGTCGACTGGGCGTCCTGACCTTCCGCGGCGGCCGGGGCTGTCAGGCCGAGCACCAGCGCGAGCACGGTACCGGCGGTTTGCGTCATTCTCCGGATGCAAGACATAGGATCTCCTCCCGGTCGCGAACGAGTTTGCTCTCCGCCTCCGTCGCGGTCAACAGGTGTCTGGCAATTCTGTCCGGTCGCGACTGTGCTGTCTTTCAGGTGCGCCGCGAGCGCGGCGAGGAGTCGACACGGGTGAATCTGCTTCGCGGTGCAGCCCAGAAAACAAGGGGGTACGCGCCTCCCACGCCGCCTCTGCGGGGTTATCTCGAACCGTCTCGTGGCACGTCGATGGAAGCACCTCGGAAGGTACATGTCGATCAAGCTGGCCGACAATCTGTCCCGAGGGGCTTGCGGCGCCCGACGCCAGACGTAGGATGTCCGCCAAATGTCTGACACCTGTGACGAGAGGTGGGGCGATACGGGCACAGCTGCCGACGATCACGACCCAACAGGTGCTACGACCACCGGCAACTTCGGCTTCACCTGCCGCTCGACAGCCCAGCAGTGACCAGTGGAGGTATCGCAAATGACGAGACAAGGACACGGCCGAAGACCCCGTCGATTGTTGTCCACCGCGGTGGTCGCGGCGCTGGCCGCTGCCCTGCTGACCAGCGGCACCGCGCACGCCGCCGAGCCGTACCACGAGGAACAGGCGGTCTACACGGCGAACACGGACGGATATTTCTGCTTCCGGATCCCGGCGATCGTGAAGGCCACCAACGGGGACCTGCTGGCGTTCGCCGAAGGCCGGATCAAGAACTGTGACGACCGGGGCGACATCGACCTGGTGCTGAAGCGGTCCCACGACGGGGGTCGTACCTGGGGGCCGCTGCAGGTCGTGTCGCGCGGCAACGGCGACACGCACGGCAACCCGATGCCGATCGTGGACGAACGGACCGGGCGGGTCGTGCTGTTCACGACCCACAACCCGGGCACCGGAAGCGGTGGCCGTGATCCGTACCTGCAGGTCAGCGACGACCACGGAGCGACCTGGAGCGCGCCGCGGGAAATGACCGAGCTGATCCTGCCGGAGTGGACCCACTGGTACGCCACCGGCCCGGTGCACGCCATCCAGCTCAACCGCGGCCCACACGCCGGGCGGCTGGTGATGAGCGCCAACCATGAGTCCGTCGGCCCCGACGGGCGGCCCGTCGCCGGCATCCACCTGGCCTACAGCGACGACGGCGGCGACACGTGGCAGCTCGGCGCCAGCTCCGGTGGCGCCGACGACACCACCTTCGTCAACGAGTCGACGCTGGTGGAGCTGACCGACGGCCGGATCTACGTCAACGTGCGGGAAGCCGGGACGGCTGACGGCACTCGGGCGTACGCGATCTCCAGCGACGGCGGCGAAAACTTCGACGCGCCGTTCCAGATGGTGCCCGAGCTGACGATGCCGGTCGTGCAGGGAGCATTGCTGCGCCTTACCGCCACCGACGAAGGTGACGCGCGGAACCGCATTCTGTTCTCCGGGCCCGCGAACCCCGGCAAGCGCGAGGCCCTGACGATCCGCTCCTCGTACGACGAGGCCCGGACCTGGCAGACCTGGCAGGAAGGCAAGGTCGTCAGTTGGGGCCCGGGTGGGTACTCCGACATGGTCAAGATCGGGACCGACCCGGTCGCGGGCCCCGTGGCCGGGCTGCTGTACGAAGGCGGCGTGACCGCCCTGTACGAGGTGATCCAGTTCGTCAGGTTCAACGAGGCGTACCTCGACACCCCGAACGGTTCCCCGCCGGGCCTGCCGCCGCCACCGCAGCCGGGACCGACCACTCCGGACGCGTCACCGCGCTACGACAACACTGCCTACGTGCGCGGCGGTGCGACGCTGATCGACGGGCGGTACGGCAGCGGAATCGCGCTCGACGGCGTCGACGACCACGTGGAGGTGCCGTACAACCCGGACGTCGACCTTGGCGGCGACGAGTTCACGATCATGACGTGGTTCCGGTACAGCGAAACCACTGGCAGCCACGTGATCTGGTGGTGCTACCAGTGGGGTACGGGAGCCGCGCAGATCTGGCTGCGGGCCGAACCGGCGAGCAACCGCATCCGGGGCGTCATCGGCACCGGCCAGGGCGACGCGAACATCACCATCGCGGGCGCGTACAACGACGGGCTCTGGCACCACGTCGCCATGCAACGCACGGCGACCCGGGTGACGGTTCTCATCGACGGCGCCAGAGTCGCCGACCTGGCCGCTCCCCGCGGCTCGGTGACCACCGGCAAGGAGTTCGGTATCCGCAGCATCTACCTCGGCCAACGGATCGACGGCGTCAACCGGTTCCGCGGTGCCCTCGACGAGTTCCGCATCTACGCCCGGGCCCTCACCGCCGAGGAACTACTGGAGGTCCGGGAACACAATGTCCCGATCGCCGGCCAGCTCCGGCTCCGCCTCCCGATCACGACGATCAACCCCCGGCAGTAGCCGCAGCTTCGGCGCCCCGCCAGCGGTCGGCTGGCGGGGCGCCTCCACCTACCTCCATGGCGGTCGGCCAGTGCCTCGCCGACCGCCCGTGCGTACTTGAATCGACTCCACATGTACCGACGTCACGGCCCTGAACCCGCGCGCGGAACGAGGCACGGCCGGTCACCACTGAATGCCGTCGCACACCTTCTCCGCCGTGGACGGTTCCACCTGCAGGGTGCAGTGATCGATGCCGAACCCGTCGTGCAGCCGGGCCCGCGCCGCCGTCAGCACCGGCCCCAGCTCGGCGCCGGCACGCAGGCTCAGGTGTGCCGAGGCCACGTCCATGCCCGAGGTCAGCGTCCACACGTGCAGGTCATGCACATCGACCACCCCGGGCACGTCGATCAGGTTCGCCCGGACCGCCGCCACGTCGATGTGCGGCGGGGCCGCCTGCACCAGCACACGCAGCGCGGCGCGGGCGAGTTGCCAGGTACGCGGGAGGATGAACACGCCGACCGCCACCGCGACGACGAGGTCCGCGTAGAGCCAGCCGGTCATGGCGATCACGACAGCGGCGACGATCACCCCGACCGAGCCGACGAGATCGCTCAGTACCTCGAGGTATGCGCCGCGTACGTTGAGGCTCTCCTTCGAGCCGGTTCGGAGCAGCAGGAACGCCACCACGTTGGCGATCAGTCCGGCGATGGCGACGAGCAACATCGGCCCGACCAGCACCTGCGGTGGGTCGCCGAACCGGCGTACAGCCTCGACGAGCACGTACACGCCCACTCCGAACAGCAGGGCGGCGTTTGCCAGGGCCGCGAGGACCTCCAGCCGGTACAGACCGAACGTGCGGTGAATGCCGTGGGACGACCGACCGGCTGCGGTGATGGCCGCGACGGCCAACGCGATCCCAAGGACATCGGTGAACATGTGCGCCGCGTCCGACAGCAGCGCGAGGGAGCCGGTGAGCCAGGCTGCGACGGCCTCCACAATCATAAACGTGGTCAGAACGGCCAGCGCCGCCCAGAGCGGTTTCCGGTGCCGCGCACCAGCCCGCATCGCCTCACCCCCATGATTGTGACCCGCACCCATGTCCGTATCCCTTCAACCTTGGCGACGCGGCCAACATATGCTCGTATTGCAATGTGTGCAACTGTGAAATGGGTTTCGTTCCCAGTTGCATCAGCATCGTCATCAGGTGCGCGGCCCACGGGGCGACGAGGCGTTTGACGATCTCGCCCGGACGACGCGGTTGAAGTTGGACGTGTTCATGTGCCTGTCGAGGGCCGCCAGGTCAGTCCGGTTCCCGTACCGGAACATGACCGGCGGGCCCTCGACCGGCTGGTGGAGGCCGTAGCCCGGAGACCTCAGTCCCCGGTGGGACCGGCGGCCTCGACGATCGAGACGGGAGTGCCGAGTTCGACGGTACGGGAGACGGTGCAGAGCCGGTCGTGCGACTGCTGCAGCGACCGGGGCAGCGCCTCGCGCGCCTTGTCGCCCTCCACGCCAACCGGGAACGTCACGGTGCACTCGACAGTGAGGTTCTGCATCCGGTTGCCTCCGACCTCGTCCCGGATCTTGTCGCCGGTGACCGCAACGGAGAACTGAGCCGGCTCCGCGCGGCGGCTGGTGATGAGGTCCACGTCGATCGCGGTACAGCCGCCGATCGCCGCCAGCAGGAGTTCCACCGGCGTGAAGCTGGCATCCTGGCCCATGCCCATCGACATCGATCCACCACGGACGTTCCGCACGACATACTGCCCGACGCTGGTGCGCTCGATCTCCACCGAGCGGAAGGTGTCCTCACTCATGACAAGGAAGCTACCCAGGCCTGCTGGTCCCCGAGCCACCGGCCCGGCCGGTCGATCGCCCCGTCCTCAGGACACGCCCTAACCGGCCACGCGCCGGGGACCCGCCCAGGCGACGGGCGAGGCCGGCGACGACGGCCACCGTAGCCGCGACGGTGTAGGCGAGGGCGAGCCCCAGCGTGGGGTTACCACCGAAGAGTGCGCCGCTGCCGTAGCCCAGCAACGCCGCCCAGACGGCCCAGATGGTGACCGCCAACGCGGTGAACCGTTGGAACCGCCCCAACGGGTACCCGACCAGGCCTGCGGTGACAGCGGTCGCCGAGCGCCCACCCGGCAGGTAGCGCCCGAAGACGATAAGCGTGCGACCGCGCCGGTGCATCACGCGATGTGCCAACTCCGCCATGGCGCGAGTTCGCCGACGCCGCTGCAGCCGGGCGGTCATCGCCGGCCCACACCAGCGGCCCACGCCGTACGCCAGCCGATCACCACCGTACGCACCGAGCGCCGCAGCGACCACGACGGCGACCAGCGGTGGGTGCCCGCTGGCGGCTGACGCCACGGCGACAGCGATCACCGTGCTCTCGCTCGGAGCCAGCGGAACGAGGGCATCTGCCGCTACCACGACCACGACGACGACGAGCAGCACCCATGGACTTCCCGCGACCGTGGCCAGCGCCGCGTCGACCGTGTCGAACACGTAGCCAGATTCGGCGGGAAAGGCATCTCCCGCCGAACGTCGGCCTGACATCGCGGTGGCTGCTGGGCGGCCAGTCCGTCGAATACCGCGGACCCCGCCGGCACCGTCTCACTCATGCATAGCCGCGGTAGGACCCGCCACTGGCACCCGGAGCCGATGGCAGTGAGCGTGCGCGCCGGCAGAGCTATGTCAAGTCCTCGCGGCGATGGTCGATTTATTGCATGTGCACGATCGCCGCGGGTTTGGCAGACTGCTGCGGCGCCTGCCCGTCGAACCAAGGTGCTGACGATGCTTGATGAGCGTGTCCAGCCCAACGAGAGCGTCGTGCCGATGCTGCCCTGTGTGGCACCGGAGGAAACCCTGGCCTTCTGGCGTGCCCTGGGCTTCGCCGTGACCTACGAACAGTCGAAGCCCTACCTGTACCTGGCGTTCCGGTGGCGCGGGTTCGAGCTGCACTACGGGCGCGCCGCCAACAACGTGGACCCATCGCTGGAGAACACCGGCGGATGCCTGGTAATGGTCGATACGGTCGCGCCGTACCACGCGGCGTTCACCGAGGCGATGCGCCGCACCTACGGGAAGGTGCTTGCCAAGGGGCTACCGCGGATAACCCGATACCGGCCCGGTGCCTCACGGTTCACCGTCATGGACCCGTCTGGCAACTCGATTATCTTCATCCAGCGTGACGAGCCGACGGAATTGGAGTACGGCGGCTCCAAGCAGCTCCAAGGGCTCGCCCGGGTTCTGGACAATGTGCGGATCCTGCGTGAGTTCAAAAACGATGACCGAGCCGCCTTCCGGGCCCTGAACTCGGGACTGCGCCGCCACGGCGACGGCGCACCGGCCGTCGAGCAGGGAGTGGCGCTAGCCCTGCTCATCGAGCTGTCGACGGCACTGGAGGAGCCGGAACCGGGTACCGGATTGGGGCGTCAGGCTGACCGACTTGATTATCGATGATCAGTGATCATAGATTGGCCTGTGTGGAACGTTTTCGGCTTTCCAAGGCCGGGAAGCGTGTCGGTGTTCACCCCGTGGCGCATCACGTCTGGGTTGGCTCGGGGAGGGTTCCGGTGGCGTGGGTCGGCGGTGAGGGCCGGTTTTTCTGGATGGGTGTTGAGGCGTTGAGTCGGTGAGCGGGAAGCTGCGGCTGGCCGAGGGTGAGGCCGCCCGGACCGCGTGTGCCCGTGGTGTGCTGCGCGCGGGGGTGGATGAGGCAACCGGCGAGGTGCTGTCCCGGACGGTGCTGGCGCAACGGGTGGGTTGGTGTGCTGATCTGGTGGCGGGCATGGTGGCCGCGCTGATCGGCGCGCACTGGAACCGCGTGGATGTGGGGGTGTTGGCCTGCGGGGTGGATGCGGGTGGGCGGCGGTTGCCGTCGAACGCGTGGATGGCGCTGCGGCGGCTGGGCTGGACGGTGACCGCGCCTCAGGGTGTGAGGGTCAATGACCGGGTCGTGCGGATGGCGCAGGAGCAGGCGGGGCGTGTTCTTCGTTCGGCGGCGTGGCGTGCGGAGGTGACCGCCGGGGTCCTGTCGACGTGGCCGGCCGATCCGCGTAGGCGCACCCCTGCCGAGTGGGATCAGGTGCGGGCCTCGATCCCCGGCGGAGAGCATCTGCCCGCCAGCATCATCAAGTCCCGGACCCGGCAGGCCGCCACGTTCGCCAAGGCCAATGGCCGGCTGCCGGTGGACGTGTTCGAACTCGAAGGCACCCCGAGGATCCCGCGGATGCTGCTGCTGGCCGCGTGTGACCGGCAGCAGGCCACCATCGAACGCTGCGACACCGACCCGGCAGGAGCGCTGCTGCGGCTGCAACTGCCCACCCGCCCAGATCCGCGAGGGTATCGGGACTGGACGTGGGTGGCGTGCCGGATCACGTTGCCGCCTACGGTTCCTGCCTCGGCGGTGCTGCACCTGCCCACCCTCCGCGTCACCGACGGGACGGTGCGTGCCGACCTGGCATACACGTACCCGGTGCCGAAAGCCGCGCGGACCGGTCACACGGTGGCGGTCGGTGTGGACTGGGGCCTCAACACCCTCCTCAGCGCCGGAGCCCTGCGACTGGGAAAGGATGGGCGGATCACGGCGTTGGGGGCTGGCGGACAGTTCCGGGCCGCCGGGGTCCTGGCCAAGCAGCACCGCCTGCGGCGCCAGAGTGAGCGGCTGCATGCGAAGGCCGAACGGTACGCGCGGCTGCTCGGCGGCCGCCCGGACGAGCAGTTGAGAGCGAAACACGAGGTGCTGGCCGGCGAGATCCGCCACGTGTCCGACCGCCGCCAAAACTTGAACGATGCGCTCGCGTGGGCTGCCGCCCGCTGGATGGTGGACCAGGCGATCGCCGCCCGGGCGTCCGTCATCTATCTGGAGGACCTGCGGTCGTTGGAAGCCAAGGGCATGGGGCACAGCCTGAACACGCGCCTGTCCCAGCAGGTCCGCGGAAAGATCAGCGACCGGATGCGGCATCTCGCCGCCGAGCACGGGATCGCCGTAGTCACCGTCCCCGCCCGCAACACCTCCAAGCACTGCCCCCAATGTTTGACCCCGCTGCGGCACTGTAAAGCCCCCGACCGGCCCACCACACCAGGCTGGAAGTGGGCCAGCTGCGCCAACACCGGGTGCGGTTGGCAGGGCGACCGTGACCACGGCGCCTGGCGGCGTATCGCCGCCCGCGGCCTCACCCATCAGGCCAAGACGGTCATCGACCGCACCAACGGCGCCATGGTGATCCGCTCGGTCGTCGACGATCTCGAAGCCAACGCCGTCGTCACCCCGAGCTCCAATGCCAGCCGGAGGGACCGGTCGAAGACCGGCCCCACCCGGCACAAGCCACCACGCCCCGCGCCCAGGCGACGCAGGGCACCCTCCCCCACCCGGCCCCAAAGCCTGGCGGGCAAGCGTCCGGAGGGACACGCACCAACGGGTCGGACAAGGCTGCCCCGCGCAGCCCACCGACACCAGAGCGTGAACACGACCAGCACACCCACCACCGGCCACCAGCCACGAGGAGCCGCACTGGGCGCAGGATTCCATCTCCACGCCCATGCAACTCCACCACGGTGGGAAACGATCCCGGACACTCAATCCGGCTCAGGATCGCTAAGCTGATCAGGGACGCTTCGGCAACTCAGCCTGACCGCGGAGGAGCGTCATCGGGTCGATTCCGGCGTCGCCGACCCCACGCTGCTCGAGGGGTGGCTGCCCGCCACGGCCTGAACACCGGCCATGCGCGGCAGCGATGAGGCGGTCAGGGTGCGTCCGGGCGGTGGGCGGGTTGGAACAGTTCGATGAGGTTGCCGGCAGGGTCGGTGAGCAGGATTTGACGTCCGCCGGGGCCGGTGACCAGGTCGCTGCGGAATGGCAGGCCGGCGGCGCGCAGTCGGTCGATCTCGGTGTCCAGGTCGTCGACGGTCAGGTGGATGCGGTTACGCCCGGCGGCGGTGGCGTCGGCGGGGGTGGCGCGGGCGCCGGAGCTGGCTGGCCCGGACAGGAGCAGTCGCAGCGGGCCGCGTACCACGTCGGCGAAGGCGGGCGCGGCACTGGTGTTCAGGGTGAAGCCGAGATGGGTGGTGTAGAAGTCGATGGCCGCTTGGACGTCATCAACGACGTAGCGGACGCTGGCGTACTGGCTAGCTGCGGTCACGGCTGATCCTCCTTCAAGACCGGTGGGTGCCAAGGACAGACAGCAGGTGCCTGATACGGGTGTCGATGTCGGCTGCGACATGCTGGAAGGCGGGGTAGCCGGCCTGGTCGGTGTCGCCGGCCGCGGCGGGGTCGGGGATGCTCCAGTGCGCCCGCCGGGGATGGTCCGGGAAGTCCGGGCAGACCTCGCGGGCCTTGTCGCACAGGCTGATCACGTAGTCGAACCGGCGACCGGTCACCGTGTCCCAGTGCCGGGGGCGCTGGCCGGTGATGTCGATACCGAACTGGTCGTGCAGCACCCGTACGGCGTTGGGATGAAGGCGGGACTTGGGGTGGCTGCCGGCGCTGACCGACTCGGCCCGGCCGCCGGTGCGGTGGCGTAGCAGGGCCTCGGCTATCGGCGAGCGCGCGCTGTTGCCGGTGCACACGAACAGCACCCCGACGCGGGGCGAGCGCTGCAGGTCAGCTGGGGATCTGCGAGGTGCCAGCGCCCGGCGCAGCGCAGGGTGCAGCGCGGCGCCGGTCTCGGCCAGCGCGTCCGTACAGCGATCCAGGTCCAGGTGGTAGTAGCTGTCGCGGCCGTCGAAGCTGCTGCGGGTGGCGGTGACCAGCCCGCCGTCACGCAGTAGCCGCAGATGGTAGGAGACCAGGTTCTGGGGTTCACCGACCCGCGTCGCCAGTTCCCGGACCCGGTAGTCGCTGTCGGCGAGTTCGGTCAGCAGCCGCCACCGCAGCGGATGGGCCGCCAGGCGTACGAACGCCGGGGTGGCTTGACTCGACGACGCCATGGTCAGCAGAATACATCAAATCGGTTTGATCTAATAGTCGCGCGGGGAGGTAGGCGGCAGGTGGCGGACAGCCCGGGCCACCCCACGACGCTGGCCCGCCGGTTGGGCATCTCTGACGCGGTGGTCATCGGCCTGGGGTCGATGATCGGTGCCGGGGTGTTCGCCGCCTTCGCACCCGCCGCGGAGGCGGCCGGCAGCGGCCTCCTGATCGGCCTGGCGTTGGCGGCCGTCGTGGCCTACTGCAATGGGACCTCTTCCGCGCAGTTGGCAGCGGTGTACCCGACCTCCGGTGGGACCTACATCTACGGGCGCGAGCGGCTGGGCGACTGGTGGGGCTTCCTCGCCGGGTGGGGATTCGTGGTGGGCAAGACAGCCTCCTGCGCTGCCATTGCCCTGACCTTCGCCGAATACGCCGCGCCCGACGGATGGCAGCGGCCGGTTGCCCTCGCCGCGGTGATCGGCCTGGCGGCCGTCAACTACCGGGGCGTTACCCGCACCGCCCGACTGACCCGCGTCCTGGTCACGATTGTCCTGGCGGTACTGGCCTTGGCGGTGGCACTGAACGTAGCCGGTGGAGTGGACACCTGGTCCCACCTGTCGAGCTGGGCGGGACCGTCCGGCGGTTGGTACGGAATCCTGCAGTCGGGCGGGTTGCTGTTCTTCGCCTTCGCCGGTTACGCACGCATCGCCACCATGGGGGAAGAGGTCCGTGACCCACGACGCACGATCCCCCGTGCGATCGTGCTCGCCCTGGCCATCACCATGGCCGTCTACCTCACGGTGGCGCTCAGCCTGCTGCTGGTGCTCGGTCCCGACCGGCTCGCCCAATCTGCCGCGCCCCTGGCTACTGCGGTGCAGGCCGCCGGCTGGAGTTGGGCCTCGCCGATCGTCCGCGTCGGTGCCGCCGCGGCGGCGCTGGGTTCACTGCTGGCTCTGATCGCCGGTGTTGGACGTACGAGCTTGGCCATGGCCCGCGAACGCGATCTGCCGAGCTGGCTTGCCGCCGTACATCCGCGGTTCCGGGTGCCGCACCACGCCGAGATCGCTCTTGCCGCCGCCGTCGGGGTTCTCGTGCTCGTGACCGACCTGCGCGACGTCATCGGCTTCTCGTCCTTCGGCGTGCTCACCTACTACCTCATCGCCAACATCTCGGCCTTGACCCAGCCCCCGGAACAGCGCCGTTTCCCGCGCCCGCTGCAGCTGCTCGGCGCGCTCGGCTGCGTGATCCTGGTCGCCGCGCTGCCGATCACCGCCGTACTCGCCGGACTGGCCGTCTTCGCCGTCGGCCTGCTCTATCGCGGCCTGCGCTTGGCCCTCACCGCCCGAGCGAACTGATTGGCCGATTGCGGACCAACTGTTCGAGCTTGGGCCTTGAGGCGCTGGCGATGGCTTCCCCAGGCTGCTGGTCGGAGCCCCCGTGCGGGAGTGCGGTCACTGGGGAGATGCGGGTAGCAGGACGGTCACGGTGGTTCCCTCAGCCGGGTGGTCACAGGGGACGTCGAACCGGGTGTCGACGCGGTGGTGGACGCCGGCGGAGCAGACCCGCAGCTCGCCATGGTGGGCCCGGACGATGGCCTCGGCGATGGACAGGCCGAGACCGGCGCCGGGTGAGGTGCGGGCGGTATCGGCGCGGCGGAAGCGTTCGGCGGCGTGCGGCAGGAACGCCGGGTCGATGCCGGGCCCGGTGTCGTGCACGGTGATGCGGACCAGCGCGTCGACCTGACCGGCGGCGACGGTGGTCGGGGGGCCGGCGTAGCGGCCGGCGTTGTCGATCAGGTTGGTGACGACCCGACCGAGGCGGGAGGCGTCGCCGGGGACGGTCAAGCCGGGCTCGGTCTGGCAGCGCAGCCTGTGGGGGTCGGTGCCGGTCCTGGTCCGGTAGCGGTTGACGAGGTCCGTGAGGAGGGCGGTGAGGTCGACGGTGCGGGCGGTGTGATCCTGGACGGGTTGGGCGCCGACGGCGAGCAGGCCGTCGGCGAGAGCGATGAGGTCGGCGGTGTCGGCGGCGGCGTTACGTACGGTCTGTTCCAGTTCGGCGGTGGTGCGGGGTCGACGCAGAGCGAGTTCGAGTTCGGTGGCGAGCAGGGTCAGCGGGGTGCGCAGTTCATGGCTGGCGTCGTTGATGAACTGCCGCTCCCGATCCAACGCGGCGTCCTGGGCGGTGAGCATGCCGTTGAGGGTGCGGCCGAGCCGGGCGACCTCGTCGTCGGTGGCGGGGACGGCGAGGCGTACCCAGTGGCGCCGGCGGCGATGCGGGCGGCCTCGCTGCGGTAGCACTCGACGGGGGCGAGGGCGGCGCGGGCGAGGCGGTAGCCGACCAGGGAGGCGATGGCGAGAGCGGCGAGGTTGGCCAGGGCGAGCTGGCCGATGAGTTCCCGCAGGGCTTCGTCGCGTTGGTCGCGGCGGACTGCGGCCACGGTGACCGCGGGCTGGCCCGCCGCCGGCGCGGTGCCGGGCTGGACGGGGACCGCGTACAGGCGCAGCGGGCGGGGGCTGATCGGTAACAGGGTGCCTCGATCGGCTCGGACCGGCTGGCGCAGGGCCCGGTTCAACTGGTCGGGGGTGAGCAGGGACCCGGCAGGCAGGCCGGGACTGGCGGCGAGGACGTGATTGGTGGAGTCGAGGAGTTGCCAGTACTCCCCTTGACCGGTCCGGGCCGCGGCAGCCAGCGGCGTGCCGGAGCGGGCGGCGCTGGTCAGTTGTGTCGACTGGGTCGTCAGATCCTCGTCGAGGCGCAGGTCGAGGGCGTAGCGGACGCGCAGGTAGACGAACGCGCCGGCGCCGGTGAGTACCACCAGCATGGCGGCGGCGAACCCGGCGACCAGTCGGACGCGAAGCGGTAGTCGCCCCCAGCGCGCACCCCATCGGCGACGTCGCGACATGTCAGCCGCCGTCGGGGCGGAGTCGGTAGCCTACGCCGCGGAGGGTTTCGATGGCCTGCCGGCCGAACGGTTTGTCGACCTTGGCGCGGAGGGTGGCGACGTGCACGTCGATGACGTTGGAGCGGATGTCAGTCTCGCCGTCCCAGACCTCGTCGAGGATCTGGTAGCGGGTCAGGCACTCCCCCGCCCGGGTGAGCAGCAGGGCGAGGATGTCGAACTCCCGCGCGGACAGGTCGATCTCCGTCTCGCCCCGGAACACCCGCCGGCGGGTGGGGTCCAGCAGCAGGTCCCCCGCGCGGACCTCGGCCGACGGAGGGCCGGCCGAGCGGCGGTGCAGGGCGCGTAGCCGGGCGAGGAGTTCGTCGAAGGAGAACGGTTTGGTCAGGTAGTCGTCGGCGCCCGCGTCGAGGCCGGCGACCCGATCGGGGACGGCGTTGCGGACGGTGAGCATCAGCACCGGCACGTGGTTCCCCTGCTGGCGCAGGGTCCGGCAGACCTGTGTGCCGTCGAGGCCGGGCAGCATGATGTCGAGCACCACGGCGTCGTACATGCCGGTGGCCGCGGCGAGCAGCCCTTCGGAGCCGGTGTGCCGGATGTCGACCGGGTGTCCGGCTTCGCGCAGTCCCTGGGCGAGCAGGCCGGCCAGCCGCCGCTCGTCCTCTACGACCAGGATCCGCACCCCCGCCCCCTTCCGTCCTTGATTGGCCAGTGCAACACAGCGTCGGTGATCTTCATCTGCCCTTCATGTCCGGCTGCCTACCGTCGCCATCTTCATCGGATCGCGGAGGGACAGCATGAACACCGGGCTCTTCTTGGAGATCAACGAACTGGCCCGGGCGACGCCATGGTTGCACGCGCCGCTGGCCGGCTACGCGAAGTACGGTGTGATGCTGTTCGCCGTCCTGCTGCTGGTCGGTTGGTGGACCGCCCGCCGGCACGGCGCGGGACTGCCGGCGGCGGTGTGGGCCCCGGTGGGCATGCTGCTCGCGGTGGCGGGGAACCAGCTGATCGTGTCCGCCGTGCACGAGCCCCGCCCCTACACGACGCTGCCTGGCATCCTGGTGCTGGCCGATCGGAGCGCGGACCCGTCGTTCCCGTCGGACCACGCCACCATGGCCGGCGCTGTCGCGGCCGGCCTGCTGCTGGTCAGCTGGCGGATCGGACTGCTGGCCGTGGCCGCCGCCTCGGTGATGGGGTTCGCCCGGATCTACATCGGGGCGCACTACCCGCTGGACGTGCTGGCCGGCTTCGCGGTCGGCGCAAGCGTGACCTTGCTCGGCTACCTGATCGCCCGCCGGCCGATCGGCGCCGTCGTGGACTGGCTGGACGGGACCCGGCTGCGCCCACTGCTGCGCCCCGGTGACCCGGTGACGGCCGCCACCGGGCCGCGGTGACCGCCGTTGGTTTCCTCACCAGCCTGGTAGCGCGCCACGGCTACCTGGGCCTCGCGGTGCTCGTCGGGGTGGAAAGCTTCGGCGTTCCCGCGCCAGGTGAGACGGCCATCATCCTCGGCGCCGGCTTCGCGGCGCACGGCCAACTGGCCATCATCGGCGTCGCGGTGACCGCGTTTCTGGCCGCGGTGATCGGGGACAGCATCGGCTACCTGATCGGTCGCGCCGGCGGTCGGCGGATCATCCTGCGGTACGGCCGCTACGTGCGCCTGACGCCGGAGCGGTTTGCCCGGCTGGAGGCGATGATGAGCCGGCACGGGCCGAAACTGGTCGCAGTCGCCCGCTTCGTCGAGGGCCTGCGGCAGTTCAACGGCATCATCGCCGGTGCCACCGGCATGCCATGGCGACGTTTTGTCGTCTACAACGCCCTCGGCGCCGCCGCCTGGGTCGGCCTGTGGGCCACCGCCGGCTACCTCGCCGGGGACCACATCCGCGCCATCGTGGCGGATCTGCATCGCTTCCAGTGGTATCTGCTCGCCGTCGGGGCCCTCGCCGCGCTCGCCTACGCCGGATGGCGTCTTGTCCGCCGGCCGGCCCGCCCCGGATAACCGCCGCCGACCCGCCGGCCGGTTTCATGCTGGCTTCATGTGTGATCTTTAGCGTCCGGGTCATGAGCGATGTGCTGGCGGTCAACGCCGTCCATCTCACCAAGGCCTACGGGCCACTGACCGCCGTCAATGACATTACGGTGCAGGTCGCCCAAGGCGAGGTGTACGGCGTCCTCGGCCCCAACGGGGCCGGTAAGACGACCTTCCTGCGGATGTTGTTCGGGCTGGTCCGTCCCGACAGCGGCACCCTGGAGGTGTTCGGCCGCTCCTGGCAGCGGCACGGCGTCACCTCACTGTCCGGAGTCGCCGGGTTCATCGAGAGCCCGAGGTTCTATCCCGCCCTGAGCGGCCGCAAGAACCTGCGCCTGCTCGCTGGACTCGACGGGGGCGACGCCACCGCCCGCATCGACGAGGTGCTGGACGTCGTCGGGCTGACCGACCGGCAGCAGGACAAGGTCCGCGGCTACTCCTTCGGCATGCGGCAGCGCCTCGGCGTCGCCTCCGCCCTGCTGCGCGACCCGAGACTGCTCGTCCTGGACGAGCCCGCCAACGGCCTCGATCCGGCCGGCATCCGCGACATGCGGGCGCTGGTCCGGCGGCTCGCCGACACCGGCCTCACCGTGCTGCTCTCCAGCCACGACATGGGTGAGGTCGAGCAGATCTGCGACAACGTGACCATCATGAAGTCCGGGTCGGTGGTGCACCACGGCACGATCGCCGCCCTGCGGGAACTGGCGCCCGAGCAGGCCCACCGGATCACCACCACGGACGACGGTCGGGCCGCCGAGCTGTCCCGCGCCCGCGGGCTGGCGGTCACCTCCGTCGACGACGGGCTGGCGGTCCGGGGACCGCAAAAGGAGATCGACGCCCTGGTCGCCGACGTTGTCGACGCCGGCATCGCGCTGCGCGGTCTGACCCGAGGCGAGACGCCGCTGGAGGCGCTGTTCTTCATGCTCACCGAATCCGCAGCCGCCGGACCGTCCGCCGGCGTCGACACCCCCGCCGGAGCCCGCCGATGACCACCACCGCCGTACCCGCCGTCGCCCCGGCCGCACGCCGCAGGCCCGGCACCGCCACCGTGCTGCGGTGGGAGGTGGCAAAGCTCGCCGCCCAGGTGCGTAGCCGCGCCCTGCTCATCGGCGCGATCGTCGTCCCCGTCGCGGTCGTCCTGATCTTCAACACCCAACTGCCGCCGAAGGACACCATCTACGGCCGGCACATCCACACCAGCGGCTACGCCGTGCCGCTGTTCGTGCTCGCCTTCGCCCACCAGTGGGTGCTGCCCCTGCTCGCCGCCCTGGTCGCCGGGGACATCTTCGCCAACGAGGACCAGCACGGCACCTGGAAGACCGTCCTCACCCGCTCGGTCAGCCGTACCCAGGTCTTCTGGGCCAAGACCCTCACCGCCGTCGGCTTCAACCTCCTCGTCCTGGCGCTGCTCGCCGCCAGCACCATCACCACCAGCCTGCTCGTCGTCGGCACCCAACCCTTACCCGGCCTCAGTGGCCAACTCATCCCCGCTGGCCACGCCTTGCCGCTGGTCATCGCAAGCTGGGCCACCGCCGTCGCGCCGATGCTCGGCTTCACCGCCCTGGCGATCCTGCTCTCGGTCACCACCCGCAACCCCACCATCGGCGTCGCCGCCCCGGTCGTCGCCGGAATGATCATGCAGCTGGTCAGCAGCCTCGGCGGGCTCGACCAAGGCCGACGACTGCTGCTCACCACCCCGTTCGAAGCCTGGCACGGGCTGCTCACCGCGCACCCGTTCCACGCGCCGATCGTCACCGGCGCGGTCGTCAGCGCGGGCTGGCTGGCCGTCTGCCTCGCCCCCGCCCACCGCTACCTGCGTCGCCGCGACATCACCGGAGGCTGATCATGACCCGTACCCGCACCATCGCGCTGGCCAGCGGCCTCGCCGTCGCCGCCGTGGGGGCACTGGCCGGATGCGGTCAGCCCGATGTCACCAAATCGCGCCTCGAACGGGCCATCGGGCCCGCTTTCGCCAATCTGTACGTCCAGCGGGCCGACCTGCTCGGCGAACACGGCGTCACCGTCACCCGCATCGGCGCTGCCCCGGCCTGCGACCGCGGCGGCCCCAAGGTCCCCGATGTCGGGCCCGGCCCCGACTGGATCTGCATGATCCACTTCATCGACGACCACGGACAACCACAGGACGGCAAGTTCGAGGTACAGGTCAAAGCCGACGCCACCTACGTCGCCGGCGGGCCGTCGAAGCTCATCGGTCAGGCCACCCTGACCGACAGCCACGGCCACGACGTGCCGAACCCCGTCTTCGAGTTCGACGGCGCCTTCGACCCCGACAACTGATCCTCCCCTCGCCAGCTTGGTCATCTGGCTGGGCTCTCCGTCGGCGCCAGGTGGGGGCGCTGGCTCGCCTTGTGCACGGCGTAGCTCTGGTACGCCTGCCGGGTGCTGTCGAGTTCGCTGACCTCGCTGACCGGTACGTCCCACCAGGAATCGCTGTCGGGGGCGTGGACCGTGGGGTCGGTCTCGACGTGGATGACGACGGGTCCGCCGTCGGCGGGGATGGCCCTGGCGTCCTTGATCGCCCGGTCGAGCTCCTCCGGGCTGCGCACCTCGATGACGGTGGCGCCGAGGCTGCGGGCGTTGGCGGCGAGGTCGACCGGGAGCTTTGCGCCGTCGAGGCGGCCGGTGGCGTCGTCGCGGTATCGGTACCGGGTGCCGAACCGCTGCGAGCCGAGCGATTCCGACAGCGAACCGATGGAGTGGAAGCCGTGGTTCTGGACCAGGACGACGATGACCTTGACACGTTCCTGGACCGCGGTGACCAGCTCGGTCGGCATCATCAGGTACGAGCCGTCGCCCACCAGGATGAAGACGTCCCGGTCGGGGTCGGCCAGCCGTACCCCGATGCCGCCGGGGATCTCGTAGCCCATGCACGAGTAGCCGTACTCGACGTGGTACGCCTTGCGGTCCCGGACCCGCCAGAGCTTGTGCAGGTCGCCGGGCATGGAGCCGGCGGCGCACACCACCACGTCCCGGGGGTCGGACAGCTCGTTGACCCGGCCCAGCACCATGCCCTGGGTGAGCACGCCGGCGGGGAGCGTGTCCACGACCTCCCGACCGGGGTGGTAGGTGGCCTCCACCCGTGCGTCCCAGTCCCGCCACAGGCGGGCCTGCCGCTGCCGGTGCTCGGGGGCCACCGCGTACCCGTCGAGGGCCGCGCCGAGCGCGGTCAGCGCCTCCCGGGCGTCGGCCACGATCGACAGGCCGGCGTGCTTTCCGGTGTCGAAGCGGGCGACGTTGATGTTGACGAAGCGGACGGCCGGGTCCTGGAAGGCCGTGCGCGAGGCGGTGGTGAAGTCGCTGTAGCGGGTGCCGATCCCGATGACGACGTCCGCGTCGCGGGCGAGCGCGTTGGCGGCGGTGGTGCCGGTCGATCCGACGGCGCCCATCGCCTGTGGGTGACCGTGTGGCAGTGAGCCCTTGCCGGCCTGGCTTTCGCCGACCGGAATGCCGGTCGTCTCGCAGAACGCGCGCAGCGCCGCCTCGGCACCGGAGTAGTGCACCCCGCCGCCGGCGACGATGAACGGCTGGCGGGCCGACCGGATGATCGCGGCGGCGTCGGCGATGTCGGCCGCCTCCGCCGGGGGCCGGGCCACCCGCCAGACCCGCTCGGCGAACAGTTCCAGCGGCCAGTCGTACGCCTCGGCCTGCACGTCCTGCGGCAGCGCGATCGTCACCGCCCCGGTTTCCACCGGATCGGTCAGCACCCGCATGGCACCCAGCAGGGCCGAGGGCAACTGCTCCGGCCGGTTGATCCGGTCGAAGAAGCGGGACAGCGGCCGGAAGGCGTCGTTGACGGTGAGGTCGCCGCCGTAGGGCACCTCCAGTTCCTGGAGTACCGGCTCGGACACCCGGGTGGCGAAGGTGTCCGACGGGAGCAGCAGCACCGGCAGGCGGTTGACGGTGGCCAGTGCGGTGCCGGTGAGCATGTTGGTGGAGCCGGGGCCGATCGACGCGGTGCAGGCCCAGGTCTGGAGGCGGTCCTTCTGGCGGGCGTAGGCGGCCGCCAGGTGCACCATCGCCTGCTCGTTGCGGGCCAGCACGTACGGCAGGTGTTCGGCAGCGCCGGCGAGTTCGTTCTGCAGCAGGGCCTGACCGAGACCCGCGACGTTGCCGTGGCCGAAGATGCCGAGGCAGCCGGCGAACAGCTTCTGGCGCACGCCGTCGCGCTCGCTCCACTGGTTGGCGAGGAAACGTACGACGGCCTGGCCGACGGTCAGGCGAATCGTCGTGGCGATCGCGGTCATCGAGGCCCTCCCATCGGCAGTCTCGGATCCACTGCCTGTCCAGCCCATGACTGGCGCACCCACCCGTGGGCCGGGTCGTCACAGATCAGCCAGGCCCGGGTGGCGCCGGGGCCGGCCATCACGTTGAGGTAGTAGAGGTCGTAGCCGGGCGGGGCCATCGCCGGGCCGTGCCAGCCGTGCGGTACGAGGACCACGTCACCGGAGCGGACCTCGGCGAGGACGTCGATCGGACGCTGCGGCATGCCGTAGACCCGTTGGTAGGCGACCGGGTCGGCGCCGTCGACCGGCGTGCCGCCGGCCTCGGTCCGGACCTCGAAGTAGTAGATCTCTTCGAGTTCGGTCTCCACGCCGTCGCGCTCCTCGTCGTGCTTGTGCGGCGGGTAGGAGCTCCAGTTGCCGGCCGGTGTGACGACCTCGCACGCGATGATCGAGTCGGCCTCCAGCACCTGTGGGATGCCGAAGTTGCGCACCTCGCGCGAGGCCATGCCGGCGCCGCGGAGTTCAACGGGCACGTCGGCGGCGGCCAGGTGACGCACCGGCAGCGGTGCGGCGAGCTTCGTCGCCCTCGCCCCCGCCAGCGCGACCACGGCCGCCCCTCGGCCCGGGTTGCGCACCGTGAGACGCGCCTCCCGGGGTACGTAACACACATCGGTCGGGCCGGCGAAGACACTCTCCCGGCCGGTGAGCCCGACCTCGTGCCGTGCGCCGGTGTGGTCAACGACCATTACGTCCGGGCCCCCGCGCAGCGGAACGACGATGATCTCGCTGTTGCCGGTGGCGAGGTCGACCTGACCGGCCGACGGCAGCGTGGCCACTCGGAGGCTGGTGTGCTCCCACCCGTCCAGGGCGTCCGTGATCGCCACCTGGAAGTCGCCATCTCCGGTCGTGCCGTAGCGGTGGACCCAGCGGCTGCTCGTGCTCACGAGGGCTGCCGGTGGACGAGGCCCGCAGCGATGTCGACGGCCGCCGCCACGTCGCCGTCCGGTGGGAAGAGCAGCGCGCGCCCGACGACCAGTCCGCGTACCGCGGGCAGGTCGAGCGCCCCGCCCCACGCGGCGTACGTCTCGTCGGGGCGGCCGCTCGGATCGCCGCCGAGCAGGAGGGCCGGCAGGGTCGTGGCGTCCATGACCCGGGCCAGGTCGTCGATGACCGGCAGCTTCAGCCAGGTGTGCTGGCTGCTCGCCCCGAGCGCCGAGCCGATGTGGATCGAGGCGATGACCGATTCGGGGTCCAGCAGGTTGCGGACCCGGCCATCGACGCGGACGGACAGGAAGGGCTCCACCATCGCCATCAGGCCACGCCCGGCCAGCTCCGTGACCGCCCGGCCGCTCGCCTCCAGGGTTGCCGGTGTCGCCGGATCATCGAGGCAGATCCGGGTGAGCATCTTGCCCCCGTCGAGTCCTCGGGCGGCGATCTCCGCGACGTTGTAGGCGGTGAAGCGGTCGTCGAACTCGAAGACCGAGCCCTGCAGGCCGCCCCGATTCATCGAGCCGATGGCGATCTTGTCATCGAGCGCGCCGAGCAGCAGCAGATCGTCAAGGATGTCGGGGGTGCCGAGCACCCCGTCGACACCAGGGCGGGACAGCGCGGTGGCAAGGCGTTCCAGCAACTCGCTGCGGGACGCCATGGCCTGGCGGTTGTCCCGTACGCCGAGGGCGCCGCGGGCGGGGTGGTCCGCGGCCACGATGAGCAGTTGGCCGTCGGGACCCACCAGGTCGCGGCGCTTGCGGGCGGCCCACCCGGCGGCGATCCGCTCCGGCTCACGCACCCGGACCTCGGTCAGCTCACGGATACGCGGTCGTATCGAGGTCGTGATCATCGTGCCACCTCCTCTTCCCGGTCGCCGAGGAGCACCTCGACCTCGGCGGTTGTCGGCATGGCGCTGGAGCATTCGAGTCGGGATGCGACGATGGCCCCCGCCGCGTTCGCGAACCGCAGGACGCGGTGCAGGTCCCAGCCGCTGAGCAGCCCGTGGACGAGGGCGCCGCCGAAGGCGTCGCCGGCGCCGAGGCCGTTGACGACCGCCACGGGAACGGGCGGCACCTCGACGCGCTCGGTGGCGGTCGCGGCGAGGACGCCCTTGGGGCCCTGCTTGACGATGGCCAGCTCGACCCCCATGCTCAGCAAGGCGTCGGCGGCGCGATGCGGGTCGGTCTCACCGACCGCGATCTCGCACTCCTCGCGGTTGCCCACCGCGACCGTGACGTGCCGCAAGGCTTCGCCCACCTGGGCGGTGGCCTCCTCGGGGCTCGACCAGAACATCGGCCGGTAGTCGAGGTCGAGGATGGTGTGCGCCCGCCGGCCGCGAGCCCGCCAGGCGGCGAAGTGCGCCGAGCGGGACGGGTCCTGCGACAGGCCGGTGACCGTGCTCCAGTAGACGGCCGCGTCGCGGATCGCCTCGAGCGGGATCTCGTCCGGTTCGACCAGCAGGTCGGGGGCAACCGGATAGCGGTAGAAGTACAGCGGGAAGTCATCCGGGGGAAAGATCTCGCAGAAGGTGACCGGCGTCGGCGGGCCGTCGACCTCGGTGACAAAGGTGTCATCCACGTTGAACCCGCGTAGCGCGCGGTGGATGTACTGGCCGAAGGGGTCGCGGCCGGTACGGGTGACGAGGGCGGTCCGGCGCCCGTGCCGGGCCGCGGCCACCGCCACGTTGGTCGCGCTGCCGCCGAGGAACTTCTCGAACCGCTTGACGTCCTCAAGCCCCACGCCGTGGTCGAGTGGATAGATGTCGACCCCGGTCCGGCCCATCGCCACCAGGTCGTACGCCGTCACGCCACGCCCGCTGCGCATCCGTATCCCATCCCGTGCATGGAGGTATGCCCCGGCCCGCTGCGCGGCCCGTGGCCGGGCCGCCAGCGTTGCCCGAGAGCCTGCCTGGGGGTAAAAGTTCTGTCAAGAGTTTGTTCTGACATAGTTACGTGCTGTCTTGCTATCAGGGCAGGTGTAGAGTGCGGCCGTGGCAATTCAAGTTGGCGTGACGATTGACCGCTCCTCTCCCGTGCCGCTCTACCACCAGCTCGCGGAGCAGCTCGGCAACGCCATTGCCACGGGCCAGCTGCGACCCGGTGATCCGTTCGAGAACGAGATCGCGCTCGCGACGCGGCTCAGCCTGTCCCGCCCGACCGTGCGGCGCGCCATCCTGGAGCTGGTCAACCGCGGCTTCCTCGTACGACGGCGGGGGCTGGGCACCACGGTCGCGACCCGCAAGGTGCACCGACGCGCCGAACTCACCAGCCTCTACGACGACCTCAAGCGCGACGGCGTCCAGCCCGAGACCATCCTCCTGCACCACGAGCTGAAGCGGGACGAGCAGATAGCCGGCATGCTCGACCTGCCCGCCGATACCGAACTCCTCGCTATCGTCCGCCTGCGGCTGGCCGCCGGTCGGCCACTGGCCATCCTCCGAAACTGGCTGCCACCGTCGTACACCGACATCGACAAGGACGATCTTGAGGCAACCGGCCTGTACGCCGTGCTACGGGAGCGCGGCGTGCGACCCGTCGTCGCACACCAGTCGATAGGCGCGCGCATGCCGGACGCGGCGGAGCGCCGCCACCTCCAGCTACGGCCCGCGGAGCCCGTGCTCACCATGACGCGCAGCGCGTTCGACGCGGTCGGCGCACCGGTGGAGTACGGCGACCACTGCTACCGAGCGCAGGATTACAGCATCGACGTCATGATCGACCAGCGCTGACCCGGGGCTTCAGCTGGCCCGCGCTGTCCGCCTACCGCTTGTTGTCGGGCTCGGTGGCGGCGTCACGGACGAGGTGGTTGGCCTCTTCAGGGGTGAGGGCGGTGGCACGGAGCAGGTCGCTGGCGGCGCTGCGGATCTGGAGGACGACAGTCTCACCGAACGCGTAGGTTGGGTGTCTGCTGGCGTGTCCGGCCAGGCGTGCGGCTTCGAGGACAGCCTGGCGGGTCTGTCCTGATGCCCGGGCGGTGGCACACTCGCGATGAAGGTGGGTCAGGGCGTCGCCGAGGGTGTCCACGGCCTGGTGCAGTGGGGGCGGAACGGGTTCGTGATATTCGAGCAGGGTGGCGACCCTGCGGGCCAGCACTCGGATGTCGATGGCGAAGGCGTTGAGTTGATCCGAGGCCGCCCGGTACTGCTCGTAGCGGTGGCGCCGACGGCGCCACCAGGGGGCGATGGTCACGGTCTCGTCAGCGGCTCGCAGGGCTTCGTTGAGACGCGTGCTGTCGGTGTCAATCGTGTTGAGGCTGTCCAGGGCCCGCATGGCAAGGTTCCGGTCGCCGGTGGCCAGGGCCTGGGCGGTGGTGTGGATAGCGGCGGCGAGGTCGGTGAAGAACGGTCTGGCGGCGCGGTCGACGGCCCGCAACGGGTCCAGGGGCAGGAGCAGTGCCACGGCGAGGAAGCCGACCGAGGCACCCACAGCGGCGTCGATGATGCGGGGTAGCTCGAGACTTCGTTGATTCCCGGCGAGTGTGGCGAACAGCGTGGCGGTCGCGCCGGCCTGACTGACCATGGCACCGCTGCGGCCGGCGACCAGCATGCTCAGCGCGATGGAACTGGAGACAACGACGGAGATCTGCCACGCTCCGCTACCGACGAGATAGAGCAGGGCGTCGGCCACCGTGATGCCCAGCCCCACCCCGATGAGCAGTTCCACCGTCTGTCTGGTGCGTTGCCCGCTGGCAGAGGCGATCGTGGCGAGAGCGGCCACAGGTGCGAACACCGGCGCCTCGCGGCCGAGGAAATGGGTGGCGATGAGCCACGCGGCGGCCGTGGCGAGCCCGGCCTGGACGGAGAGCACCGCGATGGCCGCCAACTGGCGGGTGGCGAGAAAGTGGCGCACGGCCGGCAGCCACAGGGCTCGGCCGAGACGCTCGGCCGGGCGGCCCGATCTTCCCCGGCCACGATCGTCCGGAGCGGCCATGTCATGGGCTTCCCACTGGTGCTGGAGATAATCCCGGCCGGTATCGGGTGTCGTTCACCCGGTGGCTGGTCGGCGCGCGTGCGGCTGGCGAGCCTGGCCCAGCCCGAGGCGAATCCGTCCCGGCGGATGACGGCGGCCGTGCGGATCATGTTGTGGGCCGTTTGCCGCCGGACGCCTCGGGCAATCGCGCGGTAGCCACCCGGGGAAGGGCAGGCACAGAAGATGGTCGGCGCGGGCAGCGACATCGATTCGGTGGAGAGCTGAGGGGCGTGATGCGGCGCGACGTCAGGGTGGAGCCGAAGATCACGGGCGGGGAGTCGGTCGGGCTGGCCGACGTGGTGTGGGACAACGCGCGGCAGGAGCCGGACGCGGTGCAGTTCCGGCGCCCTGACCCGGACGCCTGGTCGTGGCCGCGCTCGTCCGGTGATCCGTCGGTGGTGACCTGCCGGCAGTTCCGCGACGACGTGCTGGCCGTGGCTCGCGGGCTGATCGCGGCCGGCGTGACGCCCGGGAGCCGGGTGGGCCTGATGAGCCGTACCCGGTACGAGTGGAGTCTGGTCGACTACGCGGTGTGGACGGTCGGCGCGGTGACCGTTCCGGTGTACGACACGTCGAGCGCGGAGCAGCTGGCCTGGATCCTCGCCGACTCGGGCGCGGTGGGGTGCGTGGTGGAGACGGCCGACCACGCCGCGCTGCTGGCCGGCGTACGTGACGGGCTGCCGGAGCTGCGCCAGGTGTGGCAGATCGACTCCAACGATCTGATCAAGCTGGCGGAGCAGGGCCGGGCCGTTGCCGACGAGGCGGTCGAACGCAGGCGTGCCGCGGTGTCGGGCGCGGACCCGGCCACAATCGTCTACACCAGCGGGACCACGGGCCGGCCCAAGGGCTGCGTGCTCACGCACCGGAACATCCACCTCGACGTCGGCAACGCGGTCGCCGCGCTGCCGGAGTTGTTCAACCAGGCGGCGTCGACAGTCCTCTTCCTCCCGCTGGCGCACGCTTTCGCCAGGTTGGTCCAGGTGGCGATGGTGCAGACCCGGGCGACGATGGTGCCCAGCCCCAACGCGCACGACGTGCTGAAGCAGCTTCGCCGATCTCAACCGACGTTCGTCCTGGCGGTGCCGAGGGTGTTCGAGAAGGCGTACAACGGGGCGCGGCAGAAGGCCGCCGACCAGCATCGCGGGTGGCTGTTCGACGTCGCGGACCGGGTGTCGGTCGGGTACAGCCGGGCGCTCGACACGCCGTCCGGCCCCGGGATCGGCCTCCGGCTGCGGCGGGGTCTTTTCGACCTGCTGGTCTACCGGAAGCTGCGGGCCGCGTTCGGCGGCCGCTGCCGTCTCGCCGTCGTCGGCGGGGCTCCCCTCGGTGAGCGACTCGGGCACTTCTTCCGTGGCGCCGGCCTCACCACCCTGGAGGGGTACGGGTTGACCGAAACGTCCCCGGCGCTGGCGGTGAACCGGCCCTCGGGGATGCGGATCGGCACCGTCGGCCGGCCGCTGCCCGGCGTGGAACTGGCCATCGCCGACGACGGGGAGGTCCTCGTCCGCAGCGACGTCGTGTTCCAGGGGTACTGGAACAACCCGGCCGCGACCAGCGAGACGTTCACCGCCGACGGCTGGTTTCGCACCGGCGACCTCGGCAGTCTCGACGACGACGGCTATCTGCGGATCACCGGACGCACAAAGGAGATCATGGTGACCGCTGAGGGAAAGAACATCGCTCCCGACCCGATCGAGGACCGGGTCCGCGCACACCCGCTGGTCAGCCAGTCCATGCTGACCGGCAACGGCAAGCCGTACGTCGCCGCCCTGGTCACCATCGACCCGCAGGCGTGGTCCCGGTGGCGCGACGCGCACGGTCACCCACGCGCCTCGGTGGCGGAGTTGCGCGAAGACCCCGCCCTGCGCGGCGAGATTCAGACCGCGATCGACCAGGCGAACCGGTCGGTCTCCCACGCGGAGGCGATCAAGACCTTCCGGATCCTGCCCGACGACTTCACCGAGGCCAACGGTGAGCTCACCCCCACCTTGAAGATCAGACGCGAGGTGGTGCAGCGGCACCGCGCCGCCGACATCGACGCTCTCTACCGCGGCCACTGACCGCGAACCCTCGATTGACCCGTAACCCGGCGCCGTGAGCGGTGCCCGGAGGGCGATGCCTGAACTCGGTGGGGCGGTGGTGGCCGAGAGCCGTGAGTGGTGTCAGAGGTAGCCGAACAACGGGGGGAAGGCCAGGACAACGATCCAGGCCCACGCGGCGTACACCGGTAGGTAGCTGGTCTGCCAGCGCTCGAGCGCCGCGAACGGGGTGCGCCGGCGGACGAAACCCAGCAGCAGCCACGCCGACCAGGCGAGATTGGCCAGCAGGATGACGTTCTCCCCCAGCGCCGCCGCCTTGTTGGGTGTGGTGCCGTACTCGGTGATGCGCCCGGTGATCGCCAGCAGCACCAGCACATCGATGACCAGCGCGCTGACGACGAGGGCGAACTGCAGCTTGTCGAACAGGCCGGGCGGAGCGAGCGGATCGCGGGCTGAGATCGAGTAGAGCAGCAACCCCAGCACCACGACCAGCAGGAGGTCGAACAGGATCAGCGCTTCCCGCTCGACGTTGATGCCGGCGGTGGTCCAGCCGAGGGCAACGAGGAAGGCCAGCAGCGCGGCGGTGAAGAGCGGGGTGAACAGCCGTGTGAGCACTGGGGCGATGTTCTCGACGACACTCTGCTTGGCCTCGACGAGCCACCCGGCCACCACCACCGCAGCCACGACGCCGCAGGGAAGAAGCCACTGCGAGATGAAGCCTTCCGGGGAGATCCCGATGGCCTTGAAGGTCCCGACCATGAATGCGATCAGCACGCCGCCACCGAGGGCGATGAGGACGAAGTAGACGAACCATTCGCCGGTGAAGCGGATGAAGTCCATACGCCGGCGCGACGAGCGCGGATCGTCGGTCACATAGGCCAGACCGACCACAATCCAGAGGGCGATGGGGAGATGGATGCTGGTCAGGACCACCGACTGGGAGTCCTCCGCGAGCGGATAGGCGTTGGCCGCCACGGCACCTACTGCGAACAACGCCAGCAGTACCCCGATCAGCGCCTTCCCGGCGTGACGACGCCAGGCCAGGAAAGCCGCCAGCCAGGGCAGCGCGAGCACGCTGAAGTTGGGCCCATAGAACGCGGCGTCCGCTTCGAACCTCATCCCGAACAGTTCCGGCACCTTGATGGACGCTGCCGCGCCCGCCGCGCAGATGACCATCGCGGTCAGGTCGCGCCGCGACCGGGGGTCGGCCGCCGGACCGCCGGTGTCGCCGGTCAGCACCAGTTGCTTCCAGAGCCGTTCCGAATGCTCCCGGGCGAACTCGCGGGACAGTTCGTCCAGGCCACCCATGCGCTTGACCGCGACGAGGAACGCCTCGTCGGCACGTAGGCCAACGGCGATGAGCTCGTCGACGGAACCGCGCAGATGGTCTTCGAGCTCTTCGGCGTCGGACTGCTTCAGCTCGGCGCGGCGCTGTACGTGTTGACGCCACTGAGCGAACTGCGCCTCCAGCTCGTCTTGACCGTCTGGCACCGTCATGCCTGGCCCTCCAGCGGGATCGCTGTCAACGGCCTGAAATCGCCGGGCCCGACCCAGATCTGCTTGAGCGCGTCCACGACGGTGTCCCACTGGCGGCGTTGCTCGGCAAGCTCAGCCAGGCCGCTGTTGGTGATGCGGTAATACTTGCGCCGCCGCTCCCCGGCGACCGACTGCCAGCTCGACTCCACGTGCCCGAGGCGCTCAAGCCGGTGCAGCAGCGGGTAGAGCAGGCCCTCGGTCCAGTCCAGCTCTCCACCGGACAGCTGGTTGATCCGCTTGAGGATGGCGTAGCCGTAGCTCTCCCCCTCGGCGAGGATGCCCAGCACCATCGGTGTCGCCGAGGCAGCGACAAGATCCTTGGTGACCCTCACGAGACCTCCCGAGCTCACACCCTAGAGCTATGATGCATAGTAGCTCTAGGTATTAGGTCGACGCAAGGAACCCCGGACGCGCCTGCGGTGGGCCCTGCCGGACCTGGGCCCACCGCGGCATCGGCGTTGTCAGACCTGGCCGCACGACCCCTGGCTGGCGAACGGCAGGTTGGCGTACCGGGAGCGTCGTACGACGTCAGGGATCCGTCAGCGGCGGCCCTCAGCACCGCCATGGTCGGAATCCGGAACAGGTTTTCGAGCTGACCGTTGCTCTTCTGGCCGACGGAGCGGACCTCGTAGAAGATGGCGCCCCGGGTGGCTGTCTGCGCCACGGGCTGCTCGCCCGCGGGAGCCGTCCCGCCCATGAGCATGCGGCTGAGCACGGCGTTGGTGATGTCGATCAGCGGGTAGTGCGCGACGTTGGCGAGTCCGTAGCGGCTGAGTGCGTCGACGCTCACCATGGCCATCTGGCGGTTCGTGAGCCACTGCTCGACCGTCATCCGTGACGGATCGATGGACCGGGCGCCGATCTGAAACTGGTTGAGCTGGTCGGTGCCGTTGACCACGGGAGCCTGGCCCATGTGGTGCAGATCGAGCGCCAGCTCCGGGGCCACCTGGCGCCACAGCCGCCAGAAGGCGGCGGACTCCGGCTGGGCGAAGTTCTCCCAGTCGCGGTTGAGGTCGACGCGGTTGGGGGTCGTGCTCTGCCGGATGTTCGCCTCGGAGCCGTCGGGGTTGTACATCGGGATCACCACGACGGTGAGCTTCTCGCGGATCAGGCGTGCCTCCGGGGACCCACTGGCGAGGTGATCGAGGATCTGGAGCACCGCCTCGGTGCTGTGCAGCTCATTGCCGTGGATCCGCGCCTGCAGCCAGAAGGTCATCGGCCCGCTGCCGACCGTCGCGTACAGCAACTCCCGCCCCTCGCCGGAAGTCCCCGCCGAGTCGACCCTGACCAGTCCCCGGCTGGTCCGCTCGATCCGATCGAGCACCTGACGGACATCGTCGTAACCGGCGACGCTGGACAGGCTCACATTCTGGTTGGGCTGCAGGCATGGACCGCCCGGCAGATGTGTCGGGCTGGCGGAGGCCGGCAGGGCGCCGGTCAGGACGGTGGCGAGCAGACCGGCCGTGGCGAGCGCCGCGAGGCTTCTACGCATCGATGCTCCTTGCGATCGGTTGGAGGCGAGTCACATGGCTGGTGGTTTGACGCCTTCGTATCCCGGACTCACCACCGTGGACAAGTCTTGTCTTTGCCAAGGCATCGGGGTAGCAGGGTGTTGCCGAAGGGCCGGCGGCGACCTCGGACATCCGGGACCGGGTCGCGTGGTTGACGCCGGTGGGCCAGCCAGGATCTGTCCGACCCACCGGCGTTCCATGCCGGCCATGGTTCCCGTACGGGTCAGCCCGCGGGCACCGGCTCGGCGGCGTCGGCCTGCCGCCGCTTCGCCGCGCGCAGCGTGAGACCGGCGGTGACGGCGCCTGCCCCGGCGATGATCCCAGCGCCGACGAAGGCGGCGGAGTAGCCGTCGGTCAAGACGGGCAGGTCGCCGAGCCGGTCCGCTCCGGCGGAGGAGGCGACCGCGGTCATGGCGGCCAGGCCAAGGGCGGAACCGACCTGGTAGCTGGTGTTGACGATGCCCGAGGCGAGGCCACCCTCCTCAGGCTGGGCGCTGGAGATCGCCGTACCGAGTGACGGGATGAACGCCAGGGACATGCCCAGCGCCGCGACCAGCGAAGCGGGCAGGACGTCCACGGCGAAGCTGCCGTCCGGGCGCACCAGGGCGAGCCAGCCGAGCCCGACGGCGAGAACCGCGAGGCCCGTGACCACCATGGGCTTCGCGCCGAACCGGACGATGGCCCGCGGGGCGAGCGCGACCATACCGACCATGATGAGGATCGTCATCGGCAGCAGCGCGGCGCCGCTGGGAAAGGCGCTGTAGCCGAGGACGTGCTGCAGGTAGAGGTTGAGGAAGAACCACATCGGGATCCACGCCGCGCCGAGCAGCAGTTGGGCGACGTTGGCGGCAGCGAGGTTCGGGGCGCGGAAAATCGACAGTCGCACCAGCGGCTCGCGGCGCGCCGCCTGGATGGCGACGAACGCGCCCAGGGCGACGACGGCTCCGGCGAGGACCAGCCAGGTCTGCCCGGAGGCCCAGCCGATCTCGGGGGCCCGGACGATTCCGTAGACGGCCCCGCCGAGGCCCACGGTCACCGTCAAGGCGCCGAAGACGTCCAGCGACCCCTTACGCGTGCCGCCGGCGGGCATCAGCGCCGGGGTGACCAGCAGCGCGAGCGCCGCGATCGGGATGTTGATGTGGAAGACCCAGGGCCAGCTGACGTATTCGGTGATGACGCCGCCGAGGAAGACGCCGGCGGTGCCGCCGGCGGGAGCCGCGGCGCCGTAGAGGGCGAGAGCGCGGGTAAGTTCCTTGGGTTCAGCGCCGAACAGCGTCATCAGCAGGGTGAGCGCGGACGGGGCGATGAGGGCCGCGCCGGCTCCTTGTACGGCACGGGCGCTGAGCTCGACCGCCACGCTGTCGGCCAGGCCGGCGACGGCGGAGCCGATGAGCAGGATGAGCCAGCCGGCGGCGAACATGCGTCGGGCGCCGAGGAGATCAGACAGTCGGCCGCCGAGCAGGAGCAGGCCGCCGAACGCGACGACGTAGGCGTTGAAGACCCAGGACAGGTTCTCGGGTGAGAAGCCGAGATCCGCCTGGATGCGTGGTAGCGCGACGCCGATGATCGAGGTGTCCATGATGACTATGAACTGGGCGAGGGCGATGAGTCCGAGGGCCCACCAGCGCTTCGATGGAGATGACATGGTGATTACTCCTTCAGTTACCCCTAGGGGGTATCGGTAGCGGAGTTTTTCTACCCCCCACCCGTATAGGTCGTCAAGTGGTATCGGCTTACACCTGCTGCAGAGCATGAGGGTCTGCCGAGGTCTTGAGACGGATACCAGGGAGGGGTATGTTCAGAACACCGGTCGACGGGCAGCTGGCCCGATCGCTTGGGCGGCCACCTGGCGCACCGCCACGGCATCGTCTGCGACACGGAGGAGATCCACATGTGCGGCAATGAATCGAACTGCGGCTGCGGCGCCGTCGCGATCGACAGCGGCCCTGCGGCCGCCGACACAGGTGCGGCGCCCCGGAGCACCTATCAGGTGTCGGGCATGACCTGCGGCGGCTGCGCCAAGAAGGTGACCGGACACGTCTCCGAGATCACGGGTGTGACCCATGTCCAGGCCGACGTGGCCGCGGGCACCATCACCGTCCTCAGCAAAAAGCCGCTGGACACCGCCGAGGTCCGCGCCGCCGTGCAGCGGGCCGGCTACCAGCTCGCGGACTGACCCGCAGGCACACCGCATCCCCGCGGCACCGTCTGGCACCCTGGGGATGCGGCCTGCCATCCGTCCCGGCGACGAGGAGACCGACCTGACTGCGAAGAATCTTTCCCACCACGATGCGCTCGTCGTGTACGGCACTGGCTGGTGCCCCGACGTCCGGCGCAGCCGCGCCCTGCTCGACCGAGCCGGGATCGCCTACACCTACGTCGACCTCGACGAGGACGAGGCCGCAACTGAACTCGTCCGGCGTCTGCAGCGGGGGCGACGACGCATTCCCACCCTGCTATGGCCCGACGGCAGCCTCCTGGTCGAGCCCACCGATGACCAACTACGAGCCCACCTGAACAGCTGCGGCGACATTGGGACAAGAAGGTGACTTCCCAGCTGTCGTTGATCGGTCCTCGGCTGGTCGCTGGGTGCAGCACGCTAACCCCATGAACCGCCAGGCTGCATTCCTCACTGACCCACCGAAGAGTTCGGCGGTGGCCGCCGCGTACGAGGCCGATGTCACCTCCGACGGCTACGTCAACAACCTCACTCGTGTCTGGTGCTGGCGCCCTGACGTGCTGGCGTCCTTCCAGGCCGTGCGTGCCGAACTCCTGGCCGGCTCAACCCTGTCGCCGAGGGAGGTAGCCGTGATGGTTGCTGCCACCGCCGCGGCCCTCGGCGACGCTTACTGTGCACTGGCGTGGGGATCCAGGCTGGCCGAACTCAGTGACGAGGCGACCGCCGCCAGAGTGCTGCAAGGCGTTGACAGTGACCTGTCCGAGCGGGAGGCCGCACTCGCCGGTTGGTCCCGCCAGGTCGTCCAGGACCCGAATGCCACAACCGAGGCCCACGTGGAGCGTCTGCGCGACGCGGGCCTCAACGACCAGGAGATCTTCGAGGCGACGACCTGGATCGCGTTCCGGCTGGCGTTCTCCACTATCAACGACGCGCTCGGAGCATCGCCTGATCCGCAGCTTGCCGAGAAGGCGCCGCGGCTCGTCCGGGAAACCGTCACCTACGGCCGCCAGGTCTAGGCCCACACCGGGGACACGGAGCCGTCAGAGCGGGTTGAGGCGGGACTTGAGCAGGCAGAACTCATTGCCCTCGGAGTCGGCAAGAACGTGCCAGGACTCCTCGCCGGTCCGGCCGATGTCGGCCGGGCGCGCCCCAAGCTTCAGGAGGCGTTCGAGCTCGGCGTCCCGATCGCGACGACAGAATTGCCCTTAGCGGGGCTGACTCACGGCGAGAATGTTGCCTTCGCTGTCCTTGAACCAGGCGCCACGCATCGTCGGCAATTCTGCGATGCCGTTGACGGTCTTGAGCCCAGGGATGTCGTACTCCTCGAACGTCACGCCGCGCCCCCGCAGGTCCGCCACTTCGGCGTCGAGGTCAGCGACCAACCAGGCCGCCAAAGTGTGGGGCGCCTGCCCGGCATTGGAGGTGGGATAGATGAAGAACTGCGTTCCACCGGACTCGAAATGAACGGCGTCCTCGCCCTCCCGCGAAATCGTCAGGCCCAGCGTGTCGCGATAGAAGCGCTTGGCCCGTTCCATGTCGCCCGCGGGAATGGCCGCCTGCGCCGGTGCGCCTGTCAACATGATGGTTCACCTCCTGCGACAGCGTAACCAGCACTAGGCCGGCGCGGTTCCGCTTTGTCCGGGACCGGTACCGTCACCGACAACCTGACCCGCGCTCTGACGAACCTCGTCGAGCCGGTCGTGGTAGCGATCGTGGCCCTCGTCATCGCCCGCGACGAACTGCGTACGCGGCTGCGCACGGCCGGCACCGCCCGGTTCCCGCTCGTCGGCGAGGGCGCAGCCGTGATCTCCGCCTACTTGACGGCCGAACGCAACCACGGCCGAATCGCGTCCGACGCCGACACGCTCGCGCCCACTGGTCCCGGTTCCACCGGCCGATCGATGGTGCTCGTGGAACGATAGAGGGCGTGAGAACTGCGAAAACTGCTATGCCTGCTATCTCGCCGCTGGCTGGCGAGCCGATCAAGCGTGCCGATGCCGAGCGGCTCGCGGGAGTGCTGAAGGCATTCGCCGACCCGGCCCGACTGCGGCTGCTCAGCCTGATCCAGTCCGCCCCGGAGGGCGAGGCGTCCGTCAGTGACCTCACCGCGCCGCTGGAACTCTCCCAGCCGACCGTGAGTCATCACCTTCGGATCCTCACCGAGGCCGGCCTGCTCGAACGCGAGAAACGCGGCGTCTGGGCGTACTACCGGGTAGTGCCGTCCGCGATCGCGGCGATAGCCGACCTGTTGACCCCACCCCGCAAGCGGACGACGAAGAGGACTCGCTAAGCGGCGCTGCCGAGGACCGCGCTGTCGTAGCCGGCGGGCAGGATGATCCGGTACGCCACCGCTTGCCTCGTGGCGTCCTTTTCGCGTGCGCCACCGGTGGTGCCAGCCGACCCAGGGCAAAGCTGATCAGGGACGCTGATCAGGTTCAGCGGTGGCAGGCCGCCGGAGCTTCCGGTGGCGAGGCCATGGCCGACCGGCTCCGGGCTGGTGCCGCAGCAGCTGTCGGTGCCCGAGGAGTCGGCGGGGTTGCTGTTGCAGACTCCGGTTTCGGGCAGGTCGAGCTGGACGTCGCGGGCGGCGGTCCAGTCGCCGGCGAGGGCGGCGACGACGGAGCGGACCTGCTCGTAGCCGGTGGCCATGAGAAAGGTGGGCGCCCGGCCGTAGCTCTTCATGCCGACGGCGTAGTAGCCGGGCTCGGGGTGGGCGAGCTCGTCGACCCCGTGCGGGGGGACGGTGCCGCAGGAGTGCTCGTTCGGGTCGATCAGGGGGGCGAGGGCGCGGGTGGCACCCATGATCGGGTCGAGGTCCAAGCGCAGTTCGGCGGCGATGGTGTGGTCGGGTCGGAATCCGGTGGCGGCGACGATCCGGTCGACGGTGACGGACTCGTCGGTGCCGTCGACGTGGCGGACGACGACAGCGACGCGCCCGCCGGTCGGGGTGATCGCGTGGACGGAGAAGCCGGTGAGCAGGCGGATGCGGCCGGCGTCGACGTGGTCGCGCAGGCGCGAGCCAAGCGCCCCCCGCGTCGGGAGGGCGTCGGCGTCGCCGCCTCCATAGGTGCGGGTCGGGGAGGCGGAGCGGATCGCCCAGGTGACCTCGGTGCCCGGCGTCTCGGCGGCGAGTTCGGCGAGGGAGAGTAGGCTGTTGGCGGCGGAGTGGCCGGCGCCGACGACCAGGGTGTGGCGGCCGGCGAACCGGTCGCGGTCCGCGCCGAGCACGTCGGGGAGGGCGTGGTCCAGGTACGCCGTGGCGTCCTGCTCACCGCGGGCGGGGAGGCCGGAGCCGCCCAGGACGTTGGGGGTGCCCCAGGTGCCGGATGCGTCGATGACCGCACGGGTCAGCAGTTCTTCACCGTCGGTGAGGCGGATCAGGAACGGGGCCTGCTCGCGGCCGGTGGTCCGGAGCCGATCAAAGCCGAGGCGGCTGATCGCGTCCACGCGGATGCCGTAGCGCAGGTGGGGCTTGAGCTGCGGCAGGTCGGCGAGCGGCTGCAGGTAGTCGGCGACGAGGTCGGCGCCGGTGGGCAGGGCCTCGAGGTCGGGGGCGGCCCAGCCCGCGTCGTCGAGCAGGCGCCGTGCGGCCGGATCGATGTTGTACCGCCACGGGGAGAAGACGCGGACGTGGCCCCACTGCTGCACTGCCGTGCCGGCGGTGTCGCCGGCTTCGAGGACGGTGAAGGGCAGGCCGCGCTCATGCAGGTGGGCGGCGGCGGCGAGGCCGACCGGGCCGGCGCCGATGACGGCGATCGGCAACTGGTCCAGGGTGCTCATCACAGAACTCCTTGTGTTGATGTTTATCGAATCAGCATGGTGCAGTAGGCCGCCTGTCCAAGGCGGCGGTCGAGCGTCAGGTGATGGTGGGGCTGCGGCGTTCGAGGAGGATGACGTCGCGCCAGTGGCCGTGGTGGCGCCCGACGCGTTCGCGGGTGCCGATGACCCGGAACCCGGCGCGCTGGTGCAGGGCGAGGCTGGCGGCGTTCTCGGGGAAGACGCCGGACTGGATGGTCCAGATGCCGGCGGCCTCGGTCGACGTGATCAGGGCACCCAGGAGCAGCCGGCCGGCGCCGCGCCCCTGGGCGGCGGGGTCGATGTAGACGGAGTGCTCGACCACGCCCGCGTAGACGGCGCGGGTCGAGGTGGGTGAGACGGCGACCCAGCCGACGACGGCATCGTCTGCGTCGACGGCTACGAACCGGTGTTCGGCCAGCCTGCCGGCGTCGAACGCCGCCCAGGTCGGCGCGGTGGTCTCGAAGCTGGCGTTGCCACCGTCGAGGCCGGCCTGGTAGATGGCGAGGACCCGGTCGGCGTCGTCCGCCGTCATGGGGCGGACGGTGACGTCGGCCATCAGCAGCCTCCCTTCGGTTGGGGAGCCGGGCGGCCCATCACCACGTCGGCGGCCGACGGGAAACAGCCGACGCAGGCGTCGTTGAGGCGGTAGTGACGGGCGGTGCCGACGGGCTGGACGAGCACGAACCGCACCTCGGTGAGGATCTTCAGGTGTTGGGAGACGGTGGACTGGGCCAGTCCGACCGCGGTGACGATCTCGCCGACGCACATCGGACGGGCGTGCCGGGCGAGGTACTCGACGATCTGCACCCGGGTCGGGTCCGCGAGGGCCCGGAACCACGAGGCGTAGGTCTGGGCGGTGTCCCGGTCGAGCAGGTCGTCCACCAGCACTCCTTCTATCGTTTATCGTCGATTGGCGATGAAAGTCTAGCGGGTCTGGGTCGCGGCAGCGCTCGGCCCGCTGCGCGGGGTGGACACCTGGGCACAGGAGTCGCAGAACCGGGCACCCGGCAGCAGCGTGCGTGGGCGGCGGGTGGAGCCGAACATGCTGGTCCTCGTTTCGTCGCGACGCCTGTCTTGACGTTCGTCGAATCAGAGGCTTGCACGCTGATTATAGAGATGTCAACCTAGAGGGATGTCGAAGCAACAAGCGTCGCTCCCCCTCGTCGACCTCAACGCCGAGGCGCCGTGCTGCCCCCCGCTGGCGCAACGCCGGGTCCCGGCCGAGATGGCCGCGGTGCTCGCGCCCGCGTTCAAGGCACTCGGCGACCCGGTCCGCCTGCAGCTGATGTCGATGATCGCCTCCGCCGAAGGCGGCGAGGCGTGCGTGTGCGACCTGACGCCGCCGTTCGACCTGACCGGGCCGACGATCTCCCACCACCTCAAGACGCTGCGCGAGGCGGGCCTGGTCGACGCCGAACGGCGGGGCACCTGGGTCTACTATCGCGCCCGCCCGCAGATCCTGCGCCAGCTCGCCGCCCTGCTGTCGATCGAGCCGACCGCCGCAACTCAGCGGTGAGCCGCCTCTGCCGCCGCGCAGGCCGGAAGACTGTCGTGCTGCGACGCGGCAGTGTGGTCATCTCGCGGCGGGACGGCAGGACGGTGTTCGATCGGGCCGACCGGGACGGCACCCTCGCCGCACTGGCGGATCTGCACTCCTACCCGGCAACCTGCTGTTGATCAGCAGGAGAGAGAACAAACTGATGACCATCACACTTCGGCGGCGCCTGCTGGCCGAGTTCGTCGGCACCGCCCTGCTGGTCACCGCCGTGGTCGGCTCCGGCATCATGGCCACCACCCTGTCCCCCGGCGACGTCGGCCTCCAACTGCTGGAAAACTCCACCGCAACCGCCTTCGCCCTCGGCGCGCTGATCCTGATCTTCGGCCCCGTCTCCGGGGCCCATTTCAATCCGGTCGTGTCCGCCGCCGACTGGTTCCTCGGCCGCCACGCCGGCACCGGCCTCACCGCCCGGGACCTGGGCGGCTACGTCGCGGCCCAGGTTCTCGGCGCGATCGCCGGATCAGTGCTGGCGAACCTGATGTTCGACCTCGCCGCCGTCGACTTCTCCCACAAGGACCGCGCTGCGGGCCACCTGTGGCTCGGTGAGGTCGTCGCCACGGCCGGCCTGATCCTGCTGATCTTCGCCCTCGCCCGCTCTGGCCGCGCCGCCGTCGCCCCCGCCGCGGTCGGCGCGTATATCGGCGCGGCGTACTGGTTCACCTCGTCCACCTCGTTCGCCAACCCGGCGGTCACCGTCGGCCGCGCCTTCACCGACACCTTCGCCGGCATCGCCGCCACCTCGGTACCCGGCTTCGTCCTGGCCCAGATCGTCGGCCTCGCCGTCGGTGTCGGCCTACTCGCCGCCCTCTACCCCGACGCGGACGCCGCCGCGGACCAGGTTGTCGTCCCCACCGACGAGGACGTCGCCCTCAGCCGCCCTTCATGACACCGCACCCGCGCGATGCCGACACGGCTCGGCCTGACCACGTCTTCGTCAACCGCCATCACGACCCCGGCCTCTACCGCACCGTCGACCGCAACAGCAACCCGGATCGCCATCTGGCCCTCGACCCCGACGGCGCGCCGGTCAACCGGCCCCACGACCCGTACTGCCCGAAAGGCACCCCATGAACGACAAGCCCAGCGTCCTGTTCGTCTGCGTCCACAACGCCGGCCGATCCCAGATGGCCGCCGGCTGGCTGCGCCACCTCGCCGGCGACACCGTCGAGGTCCGCTCCGCCGGCTCCGCCCCCGCCGAGACCGTCAACCCGGCCGCCGTCGAGGCCATGCGCGAGGTCGGCATCGACATCACCGACCAGACCCCCAAGCTCCTCGAGTACGAGACCGCGGAGTCCTCCGACGTCATCGTCACCATGGGCTGCGGCGACACCTGTCCCGTCTTCCCTGGTAAGCGCTACGAGGACTGGAAGCTCGAAGACCCCGCCGGCATGGGCCTCGTGGCGGTCCGCCCGATCCGCGACGAGATCCGCACCCGGGTCGAGAAGCTGCTCATCGAACTGCACCCCGACGCCTGACCCATCGCCGGGTCATCAGCCAAGCGTCCAACGGGCTCCCCCGGCGTACGCCAACCGGGCGTCGCCGCGGATCCCCTTGCCAAATATTTCCATCTGTCGCTGCCCTTGGCGTGGGCATGAGGCGGACGGCCAGACTGGCTGCGGGCGGTCAGGTCCGTACGAAGTCCTCGCCGAGCAGTGCCCGCAGTCTGTTCAGTGCACGGGCGTTCTGAGTCTTTACCACTGACACCGATACGTTGAGGATGCCGGCCACTGTTTCGACGCTCTGATCCTCCCAATGGCGGAGCACCAGGATGGCCTGGTCGCGGATGGGCAGGGCGGCCAGGGCCTGTAGCAGGGCGACGTGCAGTTCCACGGTGTCGTCGAGCCGTCGGTGCGCCGCCTCGGGCAGGTCGGCGAGCACGAGTTCGGCGTCGCTGCGCCGCTTCTTCTGGTCGAAGACGGCGTTCATCAGGACGCGGCGGCTGTACGCCTCGAGATTGGTGGCATGCCGGATTCTGCCCCACGCCGCGTACATCTTCGCGAAGGTGATCTGGGTCAGGTCCTGTGCGAGATGCCAGTCCCGGCACATCAAGTAGGCGGTACGCCGCAGCCTCGGCGCGGTGGCCTCCACGAACGCGGTGAACTCCGCCTGTCGAGCGGTTTGCTCACGCCGTCGGGCCACGCCCCACCGGGCCACGAGACCGTGCCTGGCGTCAGGGAGTGATCCGGCGGCGTCGGTCCGGGTATCCGCCATCACCTGGCCGCCCAGGCATTCGTGCCGGGCGGGCATTCGCTGCCGATGACCTCGTCGACCCCGGGCATACGCTCGACGCGCGCCGCCAGGTTGGCGTACTGTGACCGCCCGGTCAGCTTGATCCCGAACGACTCCGGCAGCTGGCTGGCTTTGACGGCGGCGACGAGTTGCGGCGCGTCCTCGAATATCTTTCGATACCTGATCAGGGCCTGTTCGCGGCTTTCGTAGGCCATGGTGTGGACTGCCGGATCGGCGTGCAGCATGCTTTCCACCGCGCTGCGCTGTTGATCCGTGAGGTCCGCGGTGAGGAAGATCGAAACATCGGTTGAGGTGTCCTGGACCGGAGAATCGCACGCCGGGTTCACCAGCATCGCAAACCCTGCTGGCACGGTCGCCGGTGACGCCGAACGTTCCGCCGGTGGCGCCACGTTCACCGCCCCCAGCGCCGCGATGGTGGCCACGCCCGCCACGCCTGCCGCCACCAACCGGTGTCGGCGGCGGCGCATGCTGGTGCCGGTGGCCATGGCCTGTCCGGCCAGGTCACCCGGCGGCGGCTCGGGCTCGTCGGCCAGGGCGCGGGCGAAGAGTAGCCGCAGGTTCTGATCCAAGGTTCACTCCCGTGCTCTGGTGGACTCCACCTCTGATGACTGGTCAGGACACCGGATCGGTCACATCGACGGATGGACGGTTGCCGTTGCTGCCTGCCGCCGGCCGGTCGGGACGCTGGCCGTGGCTGTCGCTGACTACCATTCAGGTGTGTCCGATGACACCAGGCAGGGGTTCGACCCGGAGCCGGTGGGCCAGCGGTTCGTGGTCTGCGGGGCCGGAGCACTGGCCCGCCGGCTGGTCACCGAGTTGATGGACCGCTACGGCGTCCCTGTCACGGTGGTCCTGCCGTCGTTGACTGACAGCCACGCGCCGGACATCGCCGAGTTCGGGCCGGAGACCGGAGCTGCGGTACCGCGCCCGAACCTCGTCGTGGCCCACCGCCTGACCGCCGAGGTGCTGGAGCGCGCCGGAGTGCGTGATGCCGCTGCCGTGGCGCTGGTCGGCGACGACGACGTGACCAACGTGGACATCGCGATGATCGTGCGTGAGCTGGCACCGGAGGTACGGCTGGTCGTTCGGCTCTTCAACGCGGTCCTCGGCGAGGGTGTGGCCACCATGCTCGGGGACTGCGTGGTGCTGTCCGGGTCAGAGATCGCCGCGCCGGCGTTCGTCGCCGCCGCCCTCGGCGAGGACGCTCCGGCCTACCTGCGGCTCCGCGACGATGATCTGGTACGTATCGCGAGCCGCGCCGCCCTCGACCCCGCTGCGGACGTCGTCTGCGGCCTGGCCGACACGACCGGTCCGGAGCCGATCGCCCTCCCGGCGGACCAGGAAGCCGCCGACCTGGTCCTGGTCCGGACGTATGGCCGACGTCCGCCGCCACCGACCCGCCGGCGTCCCCGCCTGCTGCGGGCCGCCGGGTTGGTCTTCGGCCGCCGCCTGCGGCTGGCGCTCACCGGGATGGTCGCGCTGTTCGCCGTCGGCAGCGCCGTGCTCGCGTACGCCCGCGGCCTGAACCTGGCCGAGGCCGGCTATCTGACCCTGCTCACCACATTGGGCGGCGCCAACGCCGACCCGGCCGCCCCGCTGATGGCGAAGGTGACGGAGGTCGTGCTGGTGGTCGCCGGCGTGGCCCTGCTACCCACGGTCACGGCTCTGATGGTCGACTCGCTGGTGCACGCCCGGCTGGCAGTGGCCGCCGGCGGGCTCATCGACCCGGTCGACGACCACGTGATCGTTGTGGGCCTGGGCAACATCGGCACCCGGGTGATCGAGGAGCTGCACTCGTTCGGCATCGAGGTGGTCGCGGTCGACCGAGCGGAGTCAGCCCGGGGCGTCGCGGTCGCCCGAGAGCTGGGCCTGCCCGTGATCGTCGGGGACGCGACCCGCCCCGAGACGCTGCGGGCCGCCTCGGTGCAGACCTGCCGGGCGTTGGTGGTGCTGACCTCCGACGACGTGACCAACCTGGAGACGGCCCTGACCGGGCGCTCGGCGCACCGGGCGCATTACACCGCGCCGGACACGACGGTGGAGCCCCTGCGGGTGGTGCTCCGGCTGTTCGACGACGGCTTCGCCCAGCGGGTCCAGCGGACCTTCGGCATCCACCAGTCGCGCAGCGTGTCCTACCTCGCCGCGCCCGCGTTCGCGGCCGCCATGATGGGCCGCCAGGTCATCGACACCATTTCCGTCGGCCGCCGGGTGCTGCTGGTGGCCGACCTCCCGGTGGGCGCCGGTTCCGACATCGAGGGCCGATACTGCCGCGACCTGTCCCAGCCCGGCGCGGTCCAGGTCATCGCGATGCGGACCGGGCGGGCCGATCAGACGATCTGGGCCCTGCCGGAGCGCCGGCCGCTGGTCCGGACCGACCGGCTGATCGTGGTGGCCACCCGCGCCGGGCTCGCCGCGCTGCTGCCCCGCACCGTGCCCAGCGCCGATCCGCCCCCGCTCGCCGCCGCACCTCCGATGCGGCTGTTGGGTCCGCCGCCGGTCCACCCGACCACACATCCGACAGAGCCCGAACCGGCGTGACCCGGGACCGCCCGATGACGACACCACTCCCCCGCCGTCCGTCGACCTCTTGCGGTGGGCTCCGCTACGCGGGGCGCTCCTGCCGGGGTTGTCCCGTCCGGTAGGTTTCGCAGGCCAGGTTGACGAGTTCGGTGAGGTGGGCGGGCGGGTCGTCCTTCCACCACGCCAGCCAGACCGGTATCGGCTGGGCGTCGCGGACGGCGCGGTACGCCACCCCGGGTCTGGGGTTCTGGTTGGCGGTGGCCTCGGAGGTGATGCCGACCGCTTGGCCGGCGGCGATGAGGGTGAGCCACTCGTCGACGCCGTGGGTGGTGCGGATGGTCGTGGGTTCGGCACCTGGCGGGAACAGGGCGGTTGTGGTGGTGCCGGTCCGACTGTCGATGGCGACGGTGTACCTGGCCAGGTCGGCGGTGCGTACCGATCGTCGCCGGGCCAGCGGGTTGTCGGTGGCCACGGCGGCGTAGCGGGCCTCCACGCCGAGTAGCGCCGTGTCGAAACGGGGATCGGCCAGGTGCCGGCGGATCACGGCGACGTCGGCGGTGCCTTCGCTGAGCCCGGCGGTCGGGGTGTTGGATTGGACGAACACCAGCGGCACCTGGGGGTGGGCGGCGGCCCACGTCTTCTGCAGCCGTCTGGTGTGTTTGCCCAGCGCCGCCCAGGCATAGCCGACGCGCAGCTCGGTGCGGGACTCCTCGACGATCCGTTGCAGGTGGGCGACCTCGTCGAGTACCCGGCGGGCGGCGGCGACGACGCGGGTGCCGGTGGGGGTGAGCGAGACGTGCCGGGTCGTTCGCTGGAGCAGGCGAGCGCCGAGCGCCGCCTCCAAGGCACTGACGGAACGTGAGACCGCCGCCTGGGAGACGCCCAGGACAGCCGCCGCGTCGGTGAATGTGCCGACGTCGACCACCGCGACGAGGGTACGGAGCTGACGCAGCTGCACATCCATACGCCAAGCGTATAACTCTGACGGCTAGTGCATTTCTTGTATCAGTCGGTGCGGGTCGACACTGCCTTCATGACCGTGAAGACGGCAGGTGAAGTTGCTGCTCAGGGCCGCTGTCAACCGGCTGGACCCGACCGTGGACCGCTGCTGCGCGGGATCGCCACGATGACCGGAAGTGCGGCGAGCAGCCAGGTCGGGGCGGCCCTGGGTGCGCACGCGTTCGCCACCCTCGGGCCCGCCGGGGTCGTCGCCGTGCGGCAATTCGTCGCGGCGGCGGTGCTGCTGCCGGCCGTACGCCCGAACCTGCGTCGCTTCACCTGGGCGCAATGGTGGCCGACCCTGCTGCTCGGGCTGGTCTTCGCCACGATGAACCTCAGTCTCTACACCGCGATCGACCGGGTCGGGCTCGGCCTGGCCGTCACCCTGGAGTTCCTCGGCCCGCTCGCCGTCGCCCTGGCCGGTTCCCGAACCCGGCTCGACCTGCTCTGCGCGGCGGGCGCCTGCGTCGGCGTGTACGTCCTGGTCCTACCGGGTCCGGCCAGCGACTACCTCGGAGTGGGGCTCGGCCTGCTGGCGGCGGCGTGTTGGGCGGCGTACATCCTGCTCAACCGGATCGTCGGGGCCCGGCTGCCGGGGTTGCAGGCACCGGCGGCGGCAACCCTGGTGTCTGCGCTGCTCTACCTGCCGGTCGCGGCGATCCTGCTCGCGCAGGGACGACTGGCCGGTACCGCGATCCTCTACGCCGTCGGTGCGGGCATCCTCAGCTCGGTGGTGCCCTACGCCGCCGATCTGGTCGCGCTGCGTACCGTGCCGGCCCGCTTCTTCGGCGTGTTCATGAGCATCCACCCGGTGCTGGCCGCGCTGGCCGGCCTCGCCCTCCTCGGCCAGGTCCTGGAACCGCACGAGTGGCTCGGCATAGCCATCGTCGTGTCGGCCAACGCCCTGGCCGTCCAGGCCGCCTCGACCGCCAAGCCGCGGCACGCCGCGACGACTCGTGCCCGGGCCGCCCTGGATCGACTTACGGCGGGAGGGATCATCCGAGGCCGGCTCAGTCGAGGATGAACGGGAGCCGCACGGCCAGCTCGCCCAGTTCGACCTTTTCCGCGTCGGTCGGCGCGCGGCGTCCGGTGCCGACGAGCAGCGCATCCCTGTCGGAGTACGACGCGGGGAACGAGGCCCCGGCGATCTCTTCCAGCAGCTCGCGTGACCAGGCGAGTCCCTCGGCGGGCGGGTCCGCCGCGCCCGGGAGATGCGCGGTCAGGTCGAGGTGGTGCAGCGTCCACTCCAGGACGTAGGCGGACAGGTAGTCGGCCACGGTGAGGACCTCGCCACGCGTGCCGACCCGGACCGCTGGGTCGGCGAGTTCGGCGGCGCGCCCGGCGGCGGAGCCGACGTCGTCGAGGTGGAACTTCAGCAGCCGCGGATCCTCGTACGCGGCGGCCAGCCGGACGATCAGCGCGTCGAGCGGGTCGTCGCCGGTCGGCGGCGTTTCGGCGACGTCCCAGTAGGACACCGCGTTCCGGCTCGGTTCCGTTTCGGCTGGGGTCACGAGGGTGATCAGGACGTCCTGAGCGTCGATGATCAGGTGGGAGACCAGGTCCCGCACGAGCCAGCCGGTACAGCCGGACGGCTGTGCGAAGTCCTCGTCCGGTAGTTCGGCGACCGCCGTGCGCAACGCTGCCCAAGAGCGTGAGAAGAGATCCACTGCGGCACGGTATTGCCGGATCGGGGCGGTGTCGAGGGCGACACCGTTGGGCGCGAACAGGTGTCGCCGGCGCTCCGGCCAGGAGACGGGCCGGCCGGCACGGCGGCCCGTCTCCTGCCCAGCACCGAAGCTCCGCGCGCGGGGACGATCATGCGTCCCCGCGCGGGGGCGGTCATGCGCCCCGCGCGGGGGCGGTCAGGCCGCCGGCCGGTCAGGCATCGGCGATCGGGCTGGTGCCGAGGCGGACGTTGTCGATCGCCCAGTACCAGTTGTTGCCAGCATTGAAGATCCGGAAGTTGACCTTCGCCGACGTGGCCCCAGCCGGGACGGGGCAGGAGAGCCGGACGAGCCGGTTCTCCTGGTCCTGGCCCTGGTTGGTGTTCCCGGAGGTGGCGCTGCTGTAGCGCAGCAGCTGGACCTTGTCGCCGGTGTCGAACTGGACGGTGACCTCGGCCTCCTGCGGGCTCTCTTGGCGATAGTGGGAGTCGAAGCCCAGGTGGAGGGTGGCGGTGCCCGATGGGATGGCCACCGCCGGGGTGGTCAGGGTCGAGTCGAACCGGCCCCGGCCGGACGGGCTGCCGGTGTCGTCCCAGTCGTCGGGGTCGGCGACCGCGACGACGCCGAGAGAGCGGCTGAAGTTGGGGCGGTTCTGCCCGCCGGGGAACCAGAACTGCTTGGACAGGAAGGTCCAGCCCTGCAGCTCCCGGGTGCCCTGCGGCATGGCCGGCGCGTTGGTGACCGTCCAGCCCTCGGGGGTGGTCCGGGTCCAGCCGAGCAGGCCGGGCCGGCTGAGGTCGGCCGCCGGGGCGAGCGCGGGGACGACGGACTCGAAGTCCTCCGCGAGCAGGTAGCCGGTCATGACCGGCCCGGTCTTGGCGGACAGGGACGCCGTCGCCTGCTGGACGCTGCCGCTCAGATTCGCCGTGACGGTCGCCTTGAGGCTGCCGGAGACGCGCGCCGCCGAGGCGGGCGCGACGACGTCCCACTCCAGCCGGGTGGAGGAGCGGGCCGGAACGGCCGTCGGCGCGTCGCCCCTGGGGGTGGCGGTCCAGCCCGTCGGGAGGGCCAGCGTGGCGGCCAGGTTGGTAAGCGGAGTGGCGCCGGCATTGGTGATGGTGGCGGTCACGGTCACCGGCCTGCCCGGCGAGATCACGGTGCCGTCGGTGCCGGGCGAACTCGCCGGACCGGTCAGCGAGACGCTCATCGCAGGGGCGACCCGGGAGCGGACACGTGCGTCGGCGAGCCTCAGCAGGCCGTTGCCGTCGCCGTGGGCGGCGACCACCAGGCTGCCTGCGGTGGCGTTCGGGGCGGGCGTGACGGTGAAGCGCACCTCGGCCGAGTCCCCGGCGGCAACCACCGTCGGCGCTGCGGCGGCCCGCTCGACCGTCCAGCCGGAGGGGGCGAGCAGGGCGACCGAGAGCCGGTCGAGCTTGGCGTCGGCCTGGTTCCGCACGGTGACGACGACGTCGGCCGGGCTGCCCTGCGCGAACGGCGTGTCCAGGGAGGGCAGCGGCTCCGGCGGGGTGATCGTCGCGGCCAGCGCCGGGGCGGTACCGGTCGCCGGGTCGGTGACGCCGGGCCTGCCGTCGGCCAGGCGGCCGGTCATCCGGCGCAGGAACGCCGGGTCCTCCTGGTCGACGACCACGACGTCGTACCAGCCGTGGTCGGGGAGCTGGATCGGCACGGTCTGGGTCTCGCCGGGCGCGAGGGTGACGGTCTGGACATGGTCGCCGGGGTTGCGCGGGTAGACCGATTCGCCGACGAGGAGCGTGCGGGTGGCGGTGGAGGGGTTGGCGCACTGGACCTTCACCTGGCCGGGGACGGCCTGCTCGACCAGGTACGCCTCGGCGCCCACGCCGGTGCCGCGCAGCTCCCAGACGGACCAGCCGGGGCCAGTGACCTGCAGGTCGTAGCCGCCGGCGTCATACCCGACGGTGTTGTCGGCGGTCCCGCCCGCGGAGACGGTCCACGTGCGTGGGGCGGTGCCGTCACCGGGGTAGGCGGTGAACGTTGCGGCGGTGGTGCCCGCGTTGCCGAGCCGGAGGCGGACGCCGGAGCCGGTGACGTCGGCCCGCAGGGACAGCCGGTACGGCGAGGGGCGGGTCGGGCGGGTGCCGGCCTCCTGGTTCGGGAGCGACTGGTTCTTCGGCGGTACGGGGTTCCAGCGGCCGACCGCCGACGGCACCGAGCCGGGCTGCTCCAACCTGGGCTGCGGGTATCCGCGGTTGAAGTCGAAGGCGGAGGTCAGGTCGCCGAACACGCTGCGGCGCCAGGCGCTGATGTTGGGCTCCTGGACACCGGTCCACTTCTCTAGGAACCGGATGACCGAGGTGTGGTCGAACGCCTCCGAGCAGACGAAACCGCCCACCGTCCACGGCGAGACGACCGTCATCGGCACCCGCGGGCCGGGGCCGACGGGGAGGCCGTTGAACCAGTCGTCGCTGTTGCCGGAGTCCGGCCGGGGCTCGACCGGGGCCGGCACGTGGTCGAAGTAGCCGTCGTTCTCGTCGAAGTTGATGAACAGGGCCGTCTTCGACCAGGTCTTCGGGTCGCTTGCGATGGCGTCGAGAACGTCGTAGATGAGGTTGGCGCTGCCGACCGGGGTGGAGGAGCTGGGGTGCTCGGAGAGCGCCGCCGTCGGAACCAGCCAACTCACCTTCGACAGCGTGCCGTTCTTGATGTCGGACCGGATCCGCTGGACGAGGGTGTTCGGCTCGGAGCGGTAGGCACCCCGCAGGAACAGCCGACGTTCCGCCTCGGTCAGCGCGTCGACACCCTGCTGGAACTGGGCCAGCGCGGCCTTCCGCTGGTCCGCGGTCTTGCCCCACAGGCCGTCGTAGAACTGCTCGGTGGTCGAGTACTGGCCGCTGACCTTGGCGAGGATCTTCCGGCCGATCTCCTTCCAGGGCCGGAAGTACTCCACCGCGTTGTCGGTGAAGTTGTCCCACTCCTGGTAGATCTGCCAGGAGACGCCGGCGGCCTCCAGCCGCTCGGGGTACGTCGTCCAGTCATAGCCCGCGTGGGTGTAGGAGTAGGCGGCGTTGGTGACCGCCCGGTTGACGCCGTCCGGCTCGTAGCCGGTCTTGCCGGTCCACAGGTAGTTGCGGTTGGGGTTGGTCGAGCCGTAGACCGAGCAGAAGTAGGCGTCGCAGATGGTGAAACGGTCGGCCAGTTCGTACTGGAGCGGGATGTCGCGCCGGTCGTAGAAGGCCATGGTGCTCTGGCCCTTGGCCGCGATCCAGTCGTTCCACCAGCCGTTCGCCCGGGCCTGGTTGGCGTCGGAGAAGCCGTGCGGGAGCGCACCGAGGTACTGGATGTCGCTCTCGCGGCGGCCGGCATCGACCGCCGCCTGCCGGGCCGAGAACGGCAGGACCTTGCCACCACCGGACCGCGGCTGCTCGAAGGCGGTGGCCCCGGTGGGCAGACGCAGCGGCGTACGGTCGCCGAAGCCGCGCACGCCCTTGAGGGTGCCGTAGTAGTTGTCGAAGGAACGGTTCTCCTGCATCAGGATGATGACGTGTTCAATCGCATCCATACCGCCGGGAGGCAGCGGCGCGGCCATCGCCTTCAGCAGTGACGGGGGCAGAAAAGAAAGGGCGGCGCCACCGGCGACAGCACCGAGAAGCCTGCGGCGGGAGATGTCAGACATGGTGCGGAGAGTAGGTCGCGCCGGTAGCACGAGGTAACCCTTGAGCGACGAGTCTTCGTTGACTGTTCAAGCATCAACGTGGAATGTTCCATCGGCCGTATTGCCACGTTCTCCGTCGCACCCGTTCACCTTCGTCGCCCACGTGCAGCGGCATGACCGAGAACGAGACCGGCCGCCGGACGCGAGGTCCGACGGCCGGGTTCCCGAGTGGCGCGGAGGTCAGCTGGTGAAGCGGATCTTGTCCCGGCGACGACGCAGCGCCATCAGCAGGACACCGCCGCCGATCAGCGCAAGGCCGGTGAGCGAGATGCTCGTGGCAGCCACACCGGTGATCGGCAGGCCGCCCTCGGTACCGCCGCCACCGGTGCCGCCACCCACGGATGAGCCCGGGGCACCCGGCGTGCCGGAAGGATTCCCGGAGGGGTTCTCCGAACCGCCCGGGGTCGCCGGGGTCGACGGGTTCGGCGACGGCGACTCCGAGGAGGCGCACGGCTTCAGCCAGAACACCTTGTGCTTGCCGTCGGCCGACTTGCCGCCGATCAGCTCCACATCGAGCTTGATGTGGTAGCCCTGCTGCTTCTGCGTGAGGCCGGACAGGTCGAGGTCGTTGGCGGAGAGCCGGATGACCTCGTCGTGGTCGTTCTCCGCGCCGGAGGCCGGATCGTTGCTGATCAGCACGTTCTGCCGAGACCAGACGACCTTGTCCTTCGGCGTGCTCGACGGCGGCTGCGCCCAGAGGGTGACGTTCGCCTTCTGATTCTCGTCGAAGTTGAAGAACTCGAGCTCGAACTCGCAGGTGACGTGCGGCTCGTTGTCGACCTTGTCCGAGAAGGGCATCCCGTCGATCTTCACGGTGCCGTTGTCGCCCGGCGGGTTGTGCGGGTTGCCGGTAGCCCAGGCCGGGGCGGCCAGCCCGAGCAGGGCCGTGGCGGCGGCTGTGGTGAGGGCCGCGCGCGCCACGCGCCGACGCTGTCGCATGAGGAATCCTCCGAAAGTGGTAGAGGGGACGGCACATGATCGCACACCCGACACGCCCGTCGATATTGGATGTTCACCGGCTGCGACGACGCGGTGCGAAGGCGGAGGTCGAAGAAGGCCACGTCCAAGGGGGTCGGGTGCGGACGTCCGACCGCGCCGAGGCCGGAGCAGAGCGCCACCAAGCCGTTGATCAGCGACGTTTCGCCATGATCATCCCCGGATCGCTATTAATCCATACGGTATGTATGCTCGCTGACCGAGACCTACCCCTCCAACTCATGCCAACCCGCCCATTCGCCCCGGGTGACGATGGCCAGATCGGAGCGACATGGCCTGCTCACACGTGCGGGAATGCCCCCTCTTCCCGCTGCTCAACGCAAGCTTGCGCGACTGGCGGAACTACTACTGCGACAGTGCGGAGGGTTGGCGGACGTGTGCTCGATACAAGCTGTCCCGGACGGGGCAGCTCGTGCCGATCACGCTCCTGCCGAATGGAGTCGACGCGTCACACCTGAGACGCGCTCCCGCCGCTGGCGGGTCAGGCCCGGCCGGTCCGCCACAGGCACCGTCACCGTTCAATCCGGGGCCCTCACAGCGGTTCGAGCCGGTACCGGTCCGGGAGTCCAACCCGGCACCGGCAGCCGCTCAAGGCGTCAACCCCGGGTCACCCGCACCAGGTACGCACCCCTCCGAAATGCCATCGACCCCACCGGCGCCTCGGCAGGCTCGTTGGTGGACCCGCCTCGCAGAATGGATCGCAGGTTCCGCATGACCGAATACTGGCCCTGGTGGGCCGGGGCTGTCGGGCTCGCCCTCACCACCATCAACTACGCCGTCACGACCGATCGATCCTTCGGGGTGTCCGGTGCATGGGACCGGGTGCTGCACTGGCGCGCCGAACGCCGGGTCGAACGGGTGAACGCCCAGTTCGCTGACGAACGTGTCCTCGCCGAGGCTCTCGCCGCGGCCGCCGCCGACCAGTTCGGAGCCGGTTCCGCCGCACCTGCCGCGCGTCCCGCCCCGCACGACGACGCGCGGGCCTCAGAACCGGACGTGCGACCGCCAGCGGCGGCCAGCCCCGCCCTGGCGAGCCTGCTGCCGGCACCCCTGATCAGCCAGGTCGCCCTGCTCCTGTCGGTCTTCGTCGGCGGCTGGGTGGCGGCGGTCACCACCGGCCGGTTCCAGCTCCGGCTCGACATGGGCGCCGCCTTCGCCCAGATCGTGACCGACAAACCGATCGCGATGATCGGCGCGCTGTTCGTCGGCGGTCTGCTCGTCGGCTTCGGCACCCGTCTCGCCGGGGGGTGCAGCAGCGGTCACGGGCTCAATGGCTGTGGCCGGCTACAGCCGGTCAGCATCGTCGCGACTGCCGTCTTCTTCGGCACCGGCGTCCTCGTGTCGTTCCTGCTGTGGAAGGTGATCTGATGCGCACCCGGGGTGGGCTACTCGTCGCCAACATCATCGCTGGTCTGGCCCTCGGCTACACCGTCGCGAACATCGGGTTCGGTGACTACGCCGAACTGAACCGCATGTTCACCTTCCAGGAGCTTCGCATGCTCCTGGCCTTCGCCGGCGCCGTCGCGATCATCGTCGTGGTGTTCGCCGTATTGCGCGTCCGCCGCACCCCGGGGCGCATCCATGCTGGCGTGATCCCCGGCGCGGTGCTCTTCGGCACCGGCTGGGCGATCTCGGGTGGCTGTCCGGCAATCCCGATCGTGCAGGTCGCCAGCGGGTACCTCCCCGCCTTGGTCACGATGGCCGGCATCGTCGTCGGCGTCCGGCTCTGCCGCTGGGCCAACACGCGGTACTTCCACCTCGACAGCGGATCCTGCGAGCGGTAACCGAACCTGAGGGGTGTCTACCGATCGCCAAGCGGTCGCCGTGCGCCGTTCACCTCACGCTCCGCCGTTGGATAGAAAACCACCATTATGTTCTCGGTACCCGATATCGAGGAGGGTTCATGGATCGGCGCACACTACTGAGGGCGACGGTGGCCGGAGCGGGTGGTTTGGTACTGCCATTCACGGCGTGGTCCACGGCGTACGCGGCACCGGCACAGAGCGCCGCCAGCCCCTACGGTCCGCTGCAGGCCGCCGACGCCAACGGCATCCAACTGCCGGCTGGCTTCACCAGCCAGGTCATTGCCCGGTCCGGCCAGGTGGTGCCCGGCACGTCGTACGTCTGGCACAGCGCGCCGGACGGTGGTGCCGTGATCCCGAACGGCAGCGGCTGGATCTACGTGTCCAACGCCGAGACCAGCGCCACGTCGGGCGGCGGCGCGTCGATGATCTCGTTCAACTCCAGCGGCCAGATCACCGGCGCCTCCCGCATCCTGTCCGGCACCAACAACAACTGTGCCGGCGGCAAGACCCCGTGGAACACCTGGCTGTCCTGTGAAGAGATCAGCCTCGGCCGGGTCTGGGAGACCTACCCCCTGGGCGGTGCGGCCGTCGCGCGACCGGCCATGGGCCGGTTCAAGCACGAGGCCGCCGCCGCCGACCCGGTCCGTAAGGTCATCTACCTGACCGAGGACGAGACCGACGGTCGGTTCTACCGGTTCGTCCCGACCACCTGGGGTGACCTCTCCGCCGGCACCCTGCAGGTCCTCGTGGCCGGCACTGCAACGTCCGGCACGTTCACCTGGGCCACCGTCCCTGACCCCGACGGGTCCCCCACGGTCACCCGCAGGCAGGTCTCCGGCGCCAAGGTTTTCAACGGCGGGGAGGGTTGCCACTACGCCAACGACACCGTCTGGTTCACCACCAAGGGCGACAACCGGGTCTGGCAGGTCAACCTCGCCAACAACACCTACGAGCTGGCCTACGACGACAACCTGGTCAACCCGGGCCCGGCCCCGCTCACCGGTGTCGACAACGTCACCGGCTCGACGTTCGGGGACCTCTACGTCGCCGAGGACGGCGGCAACATGGAGATCTGCATGATCACCCCGGACGACAAGATCTCGGTGTTCCTGCGGATCAACGGACAGAGCTCGTCGGAAATCACCGGCCCCGCCTTCACCCCCGCCGGCGACCGGCTCTACTTCTCGTCCCAGCGCGGCACGACGGGATCCTCGTCCGGCGGCATCACCTACTGCGTGACCGGGCCCTTCCGTACCTGACCCCTGACCCGCATGGCTCAGCCTGGCCCGTCCCATCCGTGGGGCGGGCCAGTCGGGCCTGTCTCGCCAACGGTGTTTCCAGCGCATCGCGACTTGACCGCCGCACCCTGCTACACCCCGGCGGCCACCCGGTGTTGTCGCGGGCTCACGCCACGCCGACGTTTGAAGGCGGCGCTCAGGGCGAAGGAGCTGCCGTAGCCGACGCGATGGGCGACCGCGCCGACGGTGGCGCCGGGCTCGCGGAGCAGGTCCGCGGCGAGGGCCAGGCGCCATCCGGTGAGATATGACATGGGCGGTTCGCCGACCAGCGCCGTGAAGCGGCGGGCCAGCGCCGCCCGGGATACCCCGGTCTTGGCGGCCAGGGACGCCACGGTCCATGGCTGGGCGGGGTTGTTGTGCAGCGTCTGCAGGGCCCGGCCGACCACCGGATCGCTATGTGCCTTGTACCAGGCAGGGGCATTCGCTCCCGGCCGGGCGAACCACTCGCGCAACGTGGCGATGAGCAGCAGGTCGAGAAGGCGGTCGAGTACGGCTTCCTGACCGGGGTCGTCCTTCACGATCTCGGTGGCCAGCAGTGGCACCAACGGGGACTCCCACGATTCACGCGGGACGACCAGCAGCGGCGGCAGTGCGCTCAGCAGCCGTTGGCCGACTGCGCCCTGCATCGTGTAGGTGCCGGTGAGCAGCATCGTCGGGCCGTCCACGCTGTTGCCCCAGGTGCGTACGCCCAGTTGCGTCATCTCGAACAGTTCCTGCCCGTCCGGGGACGTACAGCGCTGGCCCGGCTGGATGATCACCTGCGGCGCCGTGGTCGGGTCGTCGGCGACGGTGTACGGCCCGGTGCCGCGAATGATCGCCACATCCCCGAGGTGCAGCCGTACGGCCGCGCCCTCGTCGGGAACGATCCAGGCGTCGCCTCGGACCATGGCCACCAGGGTGAGCGGCGCCTCGTCTTTGATCGCCATCGACCAGGGTGGCGTCAGCATCGAGCGGAGCAGGAACGCGCCCTGGGCTCGGGGGCCGTCAAGCAGGCCTACAACAGCATCCACGTAGACGATTACACACAAGATTGCGCGTCTTGGCTATGTGAAGTCTCGCCAGCCGGCACTTCAATGGGCCATATGACGGACGAACAAGAGCAGAAGATGATCCTGGTCCTCGGCGGTACGGGCAAGACCGGCCGCCGGGTCGTAGCACGGCTGCGGGGCCGTGAAATGCAGGTCCGGGTCGGTTCCCGGTCCGCCGCGCAGCCATTCGATTGGACGGATCGGACATCCTGGGCACCGGTGCTCCGTGATGTCGGCGCCGTGTACGTGTCCTTCTACCCGGACCTTGCCATGCCGGGCGCGCCTGAGACGGTCGGCGCGTTCGCAGATCTCGCGGTGGCGTCCGGGGTATCCCGGTTGGTGCTGCTGTCCGGCCGGGGTGAGGAGGAGGCCCAAGCCGCCGAGAAGCTGATCCAGTCCGCCGGGGTCGACTGGACGATCCTGCGGTCGAGTTGGTTCAGCCAGAACTTCAGCGAGGACTACCTACGGGAGCCGGTGCTCGGCCGCGAGGTCGTCCTCCCGGTCGGGGACGTGCCCGAGCCGTTCGTGGACGCCGACGACATCGCCGATGTGGCCGTGGCGGCGCTGACCGAGGACCAACACGCGGGGCAGATCTATGAATTGACCGGTCCTCGCCTGCTCACCTTCGCCGACGCGGTCGGCGAGATCTCGAAGGCGACGGGCCGGCGCATCGACCTCGTCCCGGTCTCCGTCGAGGACTACACCGGGGCGCTGGCCGCCGAGGGCGTGCCGGCGGAGGCCGTCGAGTTGCTGACATACCTGTTCACGACCGTGCTGGACGGCCGCAACGCCCTGTTGGCCGACGGGGTGCAGCGAGCCCTGAACCGACCGCCCCGGGACTTCGCCGACTACGCCAAGGAGGCCGCCGCCACAGGTATCTGGAACAACGAGTAGGAGACGCCGGACCGTGACGGAACGCGCCCCGGTCCTACGGGTCGCGAATCGCCACCTGCCGGCCGCGCCGGGCGCGTCTTCGCGGATCTTTGTCGCGGGACCGTCCACTCGATTGCAGGTTCACGGAACCTGTCGACTCTGGGCCTGGTCCGGCTGGCCAGGCCCAGGCGAGCCGGGTTCAAGGAAGTTAAGATCGGATCCTTGTCCTATGAAGAGCGGGCTACGAGTCGTCACGGCTCGGAGAGGCGGTGCACGATCGGCGCGGTGGACTCGTACAGCGCCAGGTAGTCGGCGAAGAGGGCGTCGTACCGGTCACGGTGCCGGGGGTCCGGCTCGATCGAACGGATCATCGGGTTCCATGCTGCGGTGTCGGATGCCGCCCCGGTCGCGGCCGCGGCCAGCATCGCGTCGCCGTACGCCGCACCGGTCGTCTCCCGGGGAAGCTCCTGCACCAGGCCGGTGACGTCGCTGACGATCTGCGTCCACAGGTCGCCGGTGGTCCCGCCGCCGACCGGTACGACCCGCGCCGGCACCGCCCCGGCCTCGCGCATTGCCGCGATGTTGTGTCGCACCCCGTACGCGACCCCCTCCAGTGCCGCCCGGTACAGGTGGCCTCGGCCGTGGCCGAGGGTCAGTCCCGCCACCACGCCCCGCGCCCGGGGGTCGAAGATCGGCGTACGCTCCCCGGCCAGGTAGGGCAGCATCAGCAGTCCGTCGCTGCCGGGCGCGACCGCGGCCGCCTCCCTGGTCAAGGCGGCGTAGTCCGCGCCGGTCAGGTCGGCCAGCCAGCCGGTGACCGACCCGGCGGTGGCCATCCCGGCGGCGAGGCAGTTCACCCCGGGACGTAGGCCGACGGTGGGCCACAGCCGGCTGCTGGTCAGCGGCCGGTCGGTCATCGCGACCAGGAACATGGTGCTGCCGTACATCAGCATGAGGTCGCCGGGCGCGCGGACGGCGACGCTCTCCGCCTCGGCCCAGGCGTCGATGGTGCCGGCGGTCACCGGCAGACCGGCGGGCAGGCCGGTCTGCCGGGCGGCCGCGGCGGTGACCCGGCCGGCCACCTCGTTCGCCCAGCGCAGCGGAGGACGCCGTATGTGCGGCGCGATCTCGTCCCACCAGGCGGCGTCCCAGTCGCCGGCCCGCTGGTCGTAGAGCGGGCTCACCTGGCTCGCCGAGTGGTGGTCGAGCAGGTACTCGCCGGTGAGCCGGTGCACCAGGAAGGAGCTGGCCATGAACATCATTCGAGTTCGGTCGAAGATGTCCGGCTCGTGCCGGGCGAGCCAGTACAGCTTCGGCCCGATCGCCTGGGAGGTGAGGATCGACCCGCGGCGCACGATCTCCGCCGCGCCCCACCGGTCGGTGAGCAGGCCGATCTCCTCCTCGGCCCGGGTGTCGATGCCGTAGAGGACAGCTGGCCGCAGCGGCCTGCCGGCCTCGTCGGCCGGCAGCAGGCACGGTCCGATGCCGCTGACCCCGAGGCCGGCCGGGCGCATATCGGGATCGGCGGTCAGTTCGGCGATCACCCGCCGGAAGTCGTCCCACCAGACCGACTCCGGATCGTGCTCGTACCAGCCGGGTCGTGGGCTGCTCAGGCCGTGCGCGACCTGCGCACGGGCCACGACCCGGCCGTCCGCGGTGACGGCGACGCCTTTGGTGCTCGCGGTGCCGACGTCGACGCCGAGGAAGACGTCCATCAGAGCAGCGGGACGTTGTCGGGACGGCTGCCGCAGAGGTTGACTCGCATGCCCAGCTGGTGCGCGGTCAGCGCCTTCGCGGCGAGCAGTTCGTCGGCGCCGGCCGCGTCGGTGGCGTAGCTCACCTGGATGTGGTTCGACCGGTGCCGGGCCATGAACTGGTCCCGGGTAACGCCGTGCAGCACAGCGTGCATGATCGGCCACTCCCGGGTGGTCGCCGCCCACCGCCGTTCGGTCTCCGCCGCGGGTAGCTCCACCACGGTGGCCCGGCCGAGGTCCATGTGCAGCTCGCCGCCCTCGACGAAGATCCGCGACCAGACCAGCTCGCCGGGCTTGGCCACGCCCCGCACCGTGCCGCCACCGAGCCGGAAGTAGAGCGGCGGCTGGCGCATCGAGTCGGTGCCGGTGTACCCGCCGATGTGGTGCTCGGGCGGCACCGCGCCGGAGATCTCGAAAACCCAGACGAAGTCGTCCACCGTGCCGCTGGCGTCGTGGTCGCCCCACCGCACGTCGTGCAGGGTGGTCTCCACCGGCTGCCCGAGCACGCCGGCCAGCCGGGTGGTGAGCAGGGCGTCCAGGCCGGCGCACTCGTCGACCTCGTTGAAGTGGGTGATCGGGGCGCCGTCGCGGATGACCGCGCCGTCGTCCCCGGTGACCGGCGGGCGGTCGGCGTTGTTCAGCAGGCCCTCTGCCAGGTCGGAAGCGGGAAGGACGTCGGCGAGACCGAGCTGGTACTGGATGCCGATGATGTCGCACCGGAACCGGTCCGCGATCCGGGCCGCGGCGGCGTACATCCGCAACTGGAGCAGGACCTGCTCGCGGGTGAGCTCGGTAGCTTCGTCAGTGCCGAAGTGGAAGGTCATGCCCCGGTCGGTCAGCCACCGCAGGGCGGCCACCGCCTCGTCCTCGCTCGCCCGCATGGTCTCGGCGTACAGGGCGGACTGGGAGAGCCGCTCCTTGAAAACGTTGAGCGGGAAGAGCAGCTCGTCGGGGATGATCGCGTTGTACATGCCCATGCAGCCCTCGTCGAAGACGCCGAGGATGGCGCCCTCTCGGCGCAGCCGGCCGAGGACGTCGTCGGCGGCCTGCCGGGCGCGGCCGTCCACGATGGACGCGTCGAACGGCGTGACGTGGCTGAGGTCGTGCTGGATGCTGCCCTTGGTCAGCCATTCGTCGAGGCGGGCGTTGAACCAGTCGTCGGTGAAGGTGCGGCTCCACAGGGTCTCGAACGGCCGCCCGGCCTTGGCCAGCGAGGCGTTGAGGTTGAGCAGACCGACCAGGCCGGGCCACTCCCCTTCCCAGTTGGCCACGGTGAGGATCGGGCCCCGGTGCCGCAGCAGCCCGCCGAGGACCTGCTGGGAGAACATCCACACGCCTTCGGCCATGACCACCGAGGCGTCCGGCGGCAGCGCGCCGAGCACCGCGAGGCCCTGCGCCTGGCTGGCGATGAAGCCGTGCCCCTCCGGCGTGTCCGCCGGGTGCGCCCGCTCCAGGGTGACGCCCCGCTTCCGGAACGCCTCCGTGAGGAGGGCCTCGAAGCGCTGTTGGGCGGGCCAGCAGAGCTGGTTGGCGGACAGCCGCTGGTCGCCGTTGGCGACGAGGTACGCGTGCTCGATCATGACGTCTCCAGGGTGTAGCGACAGGCCATCTCGGCGAGGGGTACGGGCTGGTAGTCGTCGGCGTGGCCGGCCTGCCCGAAGAGGCGCATACGCTCGGCGACCATCCGCTGCATCGCCTCGCGGCCGGGGCGCAGGTAGTACGCCGGATCGACGTTCAGCCGGTCCGTGCCCAGCGCCTGCCGCGCCGCCCCGGTGAAGGCCAGGTGCGAGTCCATGCCCTGGTTGATCTTGCGGACGCCCATGGTGACGGACCGGACCTTCTCCGCGTCCGGCACGCCCCAGGACTCGGGCAGGCCGGCGCCGTACCGGTTGTTCTGCTCCCGCAGCTGAGCGGGCAGCGAGGACGAGCCGTGCATGACCAGGTGGGTCTGCGGCACCAGGCTGCTGATCTTTTCGATCAACGTCATCTGCAGCACGGACCCGTCCGGGGGTGCGTCGAACTTGTAGGCGCCGTGCGAGGTGCCGATCGCCACGGCGAGGGCGTCCACGCCGGTCGCCGTCACGAATTCCCTGGCCTGGTCGGGGTCGGCGAGCACGATCGGTGCCCGGGATCCGTCGGTCTTGGAGCCGCCGATCGTGCCCAGCTCGCCCTCGACGGAAACCCCGTGGCGGTGGGCCTCCGCCACCACCTCGGTGGTCACCGCGAGGTTCTCGGCGAACGAGGACGGAGTGCCGCCGACGCGGAGGCTGCCGTCGATCATGACGCTGGTGAAGCCGTTGTCCATCGCTCGCCGGCAGGTGGCGGGGTCCGGGCCGTGGTCCAGGTGCAGCACCACGGGCAGCTGCGGGTAGCCGTCGATCAGGTGATGCAGGGCCGACCAGAACCGCTCGTCGCCGCCGTGGGCGGTGACGCCGGCCAGCGAGGCGAGGATGACCGGGGACGACGTCTCGGCGGCGGCGTCGAGGACCGCCTCGGCCTGCAGCACGTCGCTGACGTTGAACGCGCCGAGGGCGTATCCGCCGCGCCGCGCCTCGTCCAGCGCCTGTCGGAGAGTGACCAGTGGCATGGGGTGCCCTTCCTCAGAGCGACGTGGTGATGCCGAGCGAGTGGTAGTCCAGGACGATCGGCTTGTCGGTCAACGCCCGGGCGTGCAGCAGCACCTTGGCGGCGCTCTCCACCGCGACGGTGGCCTTGAACGCGTCCCGCAGGTTCTCGCCCACCGTGAGCAGCCCGTGGTTCGCCCAGACCACGGCGTTCAGGTCCCCCATCACGTCGCACATCGCGTCGCCGAACTCGGTGCGGTTGCTGAGGGCGAACGGCATGATCGGGACATCGCCCTTGGTGTAGATGACCATGTTGACCAGGGCACCGGTGATCGGCTGGCCGGCCACCCCGAAGACGTTGGCGAAGACCGGCTCGGTGTGCACGATCGCGTTCACGTCCGGCCGCCGGCGGTAGACCGCCAGGTGCACGGTCACCTCGGAGGACGGCTGGTGCGGCCCCTCGATGACATTGGCATCGGCGTCCACCACCACCATGTCGTCGGCCGTCATCCGGTCGTACTCCAGATCGGTCGGGGTGATCAGGAAGCGGTCCGTGCCGGGCAGCCGGACGCTGATGTTGCCCTGGGTGTTGAAGTTGAGGCCGTAGCGCATGGACAGCAGGCAGTAGTCCAGCACGTCCTGCTTGGTCTGCTGCAGGTCGAACTCGGTCACCGGATCTCCTTCGGATCGGAAAAACTACGGTCGTGCGGGATGAGGGTCGGATAGAGGTCACGGAACCGGCGCGACTGCGCGGCGTACCACTGGGCCGTGCCGGGGTCGGGGTGGGCGACCGGCAGGCAGGCCGGTGCGGGCAGCTCGGCGAGCGACGGATAGCGGCCGATGCCGGCGCCGGCCTGCAGGGCCGCGCCGCGGGCCGCCGCGTGCCCGGGCACCGGGGTCAGTGCAAGCCCGGCGGCGGAGGCGCGGATGGCCAGCGCCCGGCGGCTGCGGGCGCCGCCGCCGACGGCGTGTACGTCGCCGATCGTGACGCCCCGCTCGGTGAGCGCGTCGGCGATCTTGCGCAGCTCGAACGCGGACGACTCGAGGAAGGCGCGGGCGAGCTGCTCCCGGGTGGTCTCGAGGGTGAGCCCGACGACGGCACCACGGGCCCTCGGGTCGTTGTCGAGTGTCCCGGATCCGGCGAAGTACGGCAGCACCAGCACCTGCGGCGGCTCGGGCGACGCCGCCTCGAAGAGGGCGTCGCGCTCGGCCGGCCCGGCGACGCCGGCCAGCGTGGCGAACCAGTCCAGCGCCCAACCGCCCGCGGCGGTGCCGGCCAGGGTGAGCCAGCGGCCCTCGCCCATCGGGTACGACGCCAGGCCGGTGCCGACGAGGCCACCGGGACGTGCGGGTGATCCGACGGTCAGGCAGTCGCTGGATCCGAAGGAGAAGACGGCCGCCGAGCCGAACCGGCCACCGCCGCCAAGGAACGACGACGCCTGGTCGTGCGATCCGACCACGAGCGGCAGGCCGGCCGGCAGTCCGGTGGCGCTGGCCGCCTCGGCGCTGAGCTTGCCGATCATGGTGCCCGGTGGGACCACCTCGGGCAGCAGGGCGACCGGGACGCCGGCGGCGGCGAGCAGGTCGGCCGACCAGACGCCGCGGTCGACGTCGAAGCCGCCGGTACGGGCCGCCATGCTGGTGTCCAGCGCCGGCCGCGCGCCGAGCCGGGCGGCGACGTAGTCGCCCAGGCAGCGATAGCCACGCACGTCCGGACCGGTCCAGTCGGGAATCTTGTAGACGGAGAACATCGGGTGCGGCGGCTGGCCGGTGATCCGCTGCACCTCGCCGGCGCCCAGTTCCGCGGTGACCTGGTCGGCCAGGCCGGCACCGCGCCGGTCCATGCTCACCGGCGCCGGAGCGAGAGCGTTGCCCTCGGCGTCGACCGGCAGGACCGCCTCGCCCTGCACGCTGAACGAGATTGCCTCCGGCGGGTCGGCGGCCACCGCGTCGTGGGCGGCGACCTCGGCGAGCAGCGCGGTGGCCGCGGCAAGTACCTCGTCGGCGTCGGTCTCGACGATCCCGGGCGCCGGCCGGTGCAGGGTGGTCGCGCGGGCCGCGCCGGCGATCTCGACGCCGGCCGCCGAGATCGCCACGACCCGTACGCCGCTGGTGCCCAGATCGACGCCGAGCAGGCTCATTTGATCGCCCCGGACAGGCCGTTGACCAGGTGGCGCTGGACCAGCAGGAAGACCACCACGATCGGGATCGAGATGAGCACCAGGATCGCGAACAGCGCGCCCGGCTGGCTGAGGAAGGTGCCGCGGTAGGCCAGCGGGATCAGGGTCAGTGGCTTGAGCGTGTTGTCCTCGAGCGTGACCAGCGGCAGCAGGAAGTCGTTCCAGGACGACATGGACTGCCAGATCGCCACGACGGCCAGGGCGGGCCGGCTCAGCGGCAGGTAGACCTTCCAGTAGACGGAGAACTTGCTGGCGCCGTCCAGCATGGCCGCCTCGTACAGCTCGTTCGGCACGGCGAGGAACGACGTACGGATGATGATGACCGCGAACGGCAGGCCCAGCGCGGTGTAGACGAGCACCAGGCCGGCCAGGTTGTTGTACAGGCCCATGGCCTGAAGGATCTTGAAGGTGGCCACGACGATGCTCGACATCGGCAGGATCAGCGCCAGGGTGAGCGCCCCGAAGATCACCGCCTTGAGCGGTACGCGCAGCCGGGCCAGCGCGAACGCGGTCATCGAGCCGAACAGGATGACCAGCAGCACCGACGGGACGGTGACCAGCAGGCTGTTCACCAGGTTCCGCAGGATTGGATTGTTCGTCCAGATCTGCACGTAGTTGCCCAGCGACGGCTCTTGCGGGAACATCCCGAGGGCGGTGGTGCCCGGGTTCGAGGTGGGCAGCAACGACAGGCCGACGACCATGACGAGCGGGGTCAGCCAGAGCACGGCCAGCGGGGCGAGAACGGCGTGTGACCAGTGTGGAAGGCGACGGCGGTGCGGCCGGACCGGTCCGGAGTCGGCTCGTGCCGGCGCGCCGGTCGCCGGGATGGCCTTGCGGTCAGCGGTCATTTCTCGTCTCCGGTGAGGAAGCCCGATCCGAACGCCCGCACCATCGACAGCGAGCTGATCACCGCGATCAGCAGCAGGACCGCGCTGATGGTCGAGGCGTACCCGACGCTCTGCAGTTGGAAGGCCTGCTTGAAGGTGTAGGTGGGGAGCATCTCGGAGGCGTGGTTGGGTCCGCCCTCGGTGAGGACATAGACGAGTTCGAAGGTCTTCAGCGAGCCGATGATGCCGAGCAGCAGCAGGGACAGGTGGGTCTGCCGGAGCAAGGGCCAGATGATGCTGCGGATCGTGCGCCAGGTGCCGGCGCCGTCGATCTTGGCGGCGGCTAGCACGCTGCTGTCGATGAGCTGCAGGCCGGCGAGGTAGAACAGCATGGAGAAGCCGGTCCACATCCACACGTTGACGACGATCGCGGCGAAGATTGCGGTCTTCGGGTCGGCGAGGTAGCCGTGCACCAGGAAGTCGAGCCCGGTGGCCCGGCCCAGCTTGGCGACCACGCCGTTGAACGGGTCGAAGATGCGCTGCCAGACGATGCCCACCACGACCGGGGAGAGCACGGCGGGGATGAAGAAGATCGCCCGGTAGATCGCCCGGCCACGCAGCTTCTCGTTGAGCAGCATGGCCAGGAAGAACCCGATGAGGGCCTGCGGGATGATGGTGAGCAGGATCCACCAGCCGGAGTTCTTCAGGGTGGTCAGGAAGATTGGGTCCTGGAAGAGCCGGGTGTAGTTGCCGAGACCGACGAATCTGCCCGGGTTCACCCCGTCCCAGTCGAGGCTGCTGGCCTGGAAGTTGTAGACGATCGGGTAGATCACGAAGATCCCGAACAGCACGATGGCCGGCAGCAGGAAGAGGGTTCCGGCAAGCCACTCCCGGGGAGCGGTGTGCTTCTGAACGGTGTGGTCACTCATTGGTCTGCTCCGTGGCCGGATGAGGGTGTGGGCCGCACACCCTCATCCGCCTGGTTCGGGCGGCCTGGGCCGCTCAGCCGTTGACCTTCTGCTGTTCCGCCTGCACCTTCGCGGCGGCCGCCTGGGGCGTCAGCTCACCTGTGGCGATGCCGGACAGTGCGTCCCCGAGCGCGGTGTCCATCTGCGGGGTCTTCAGGTAGCGGGAGTACTTCACCTGCGGCATCCAGTCCGAGGTCAGGGTCGTCCAGATCTGCTTCTGCTTGTCGCTGGTGAACTTCTCCGGGTTCAGGCCGGTCACCGCGGGCAGGTCGTTGAACGTGTTGATCAGCTTCTGGGCGCCCGCGCCGGCGATCCAGTCGGTGAGCACCTTGCACGCCAGGTCGGGGTTCTTGGTGTTCTTGGCGATGCCCAGCGAGACGTCGATGCCGCCGACGAGCTGCGGCTGGGCGGCGCCGCCCGGGATGGTCGGGAACAGGAACGGCTGGTAGCCGGACATGCCCTCGGACAACGGCGGCAGCCCGGTCTTGGTCGGGTCGGACTGCTGGATCCACCAGGCGCCGAGCGGGATCATCGCCGCGTTACCCGCCTCGAACTGGTTCGCGCCGGTCGGGTAGGCGTCCAGGCCGATCGCGCCCTTCTGGGCGATGCCGTCGGTGAAGAGCTTGGCCCAGTAGTCGAACGCTTCGACGAGCTTGGGGTTGGTCCACGAGTCGGAGCTGTCCTCGGCCTTGTAGACCAGGCCCGGTTCGATGTTGTTGGCGATCTGCAGGAAGACGACGTTGCGCAGCCAGCTGTCCTTGGCGGGCAGCATGAACGGCGCGTACTCCCCGCCCTTGAGCTGGTTGACCGTCGCCTTGAGCTGGTCCCAGGTCTGCGGGATCTGGGCGTGCTTCTCGTCGAAGATCTTGGTGTTGGCCCAGAGGTTCACGGTCTGCACCAGCAGTGGGAGCGTGTAGAAGTTCTCGTCGCTGGCCGGGTTGCCCATCCGGGCCTGCTCGATGCCGATCGGATAGAACTTCTTCTGCCAGTCGGCGCCCCACGTCTTCTGGGCGCAGTCCTGCAACGGCATGAGGTTTGCCCGGTACTGCTGGGTGAGCGCGCCAGGCTGAAGGCCGACGATGTCGGGCATCGTGTTGGACGCGGCCCGGGTCTGCAGGTCGACCAGGTACTCGGGGTAGTTGAAGATGGTCGCGTCGATCTTCGCATCCGGGTTCGCCTGCTTGAACGCCGCGATCATCTGCTGGGTGGTCTGTTCGATCGGACTCCACGACCGGAAGGTCAGGGATCCCGACCCGCCGCTGGTGGACTGGTTGTCACTGGCACCGCCGGCGCATGCGGCGAGCCCGAGGGTGAGCGCTGTCGCCGCAGCAACGGCGCCAAGTCTTCTTTGCCGCTTCACTGTCAGGTCCTTCCCACGGACGGGGCCGGAGGCGGCCCGTGGATGTAGACGATTACATGAGCTGTGCCACAGGCACAACCCCCTCTTGCGCTGGACTTTTACACGTAGCCGCAACAGCACCTTCACAGCCCGGCAATGTTTCTCGCCTCACCGGCCCGCTTCTTGCCAGGGAAATCTGTAATCGATTACATTCCGTCCGTGGCTCATCGACCGCCGCCCGCCCGACGGGTAACCTGTGCTCACCTCACCACCGGAACGCCACCGCGAAGGGCCTGCCTTGACCACCATCCGTGACGTGGCCCGGCTCGCCCAGGTGTCCACCGCGACCGTGTCGCGCGTGTTCGCCTCCGACACCGCCGTACGACCGGACACCGCCGAGCGCGTCCGCCGCGCCGCACGGGAACTCGGCTACGTGCCGAACTCGCTGGCCCGATCCCTGCGCCAGCAGACCTCGGCCACCTGGGCGCTGATCATCGCGGACATCGAGAACCCGTTCCTCACCCAGGTCACCCGCGGCGTGGAGGACGTGGCCCAGTCGGCCGGGTACTCGTTGCTGCTGTGCAACACGGACGAGAACCCGGAGAAGGAAGACGGCTACCTCAGCATCGCCGCGCAGTACCGGGTATCCGGCGTGCTGATCACGCCGACGTCGGCGACCAGCCGGGTCGACCGGCTGCTGTCCCGAGGCCTGCCGGTCATCACCATGGACCGGCCGTTACGGCAAGACCTGGCAGTGGACACGGTCCTGATCGACTCACGTCGCGCAGCCCGAGCGGCAGTCGACCGCATGATCGCCCACGGCCACCGCCGGATCGCCTGTATCACCGGACCGCAGCGCGTCTTCACCGCCAGCGAACGGGTGCTCGGCTACCGAGAAGCCTTACAGGACGCCGGACTGCCGATCGACGAGAACCTCATCCGCTACGCCGCCTTCAACGAGAACGGCGGCCGCCAGGCCGCGGACGCCCTGCTGGAAACGGCGGACGTCGAGGCCATCCTGGTGGCCAACAGCATGATGGCCGTCGGCGTCCTACGCATACTGCGCGACCGGCAACTCACCCCCGGCCAGGACGTCGAGCTGGTGGTCTTCGACGACGCGCCCTGGACCGGGCTACTCACGCCAGCGATCTCCGTCATTCACCAGCCCGCGTACGAACTGGGCCAGGCGGCCGGCAAGCTGCTGCTCGATCGGCTGCGCTCCCCCGGCCAGCCAGCCCGAACGGTGATGCTGAACGCCACCCTGCCGGCGGACGGCGAAGCACCACTGCCACGCGTGCGCCGGCCCGACCTGGCCACCACCGATCCGGTCACCGCCGCGATCCTGACCCGATCCGCCCACCTCAACCCGTAACCTCAGCCGGCATCCGACGCGCTGCGTCTACCGGCGCAGGGCCTCGACCGTCAGCTTCGCCGCCTGGGCGATCAGCTTGTCGTCGTACTCCGCGTCCTGCTCGTCGCGACTGGAGAGGACCGCGAGCACGATGGGGGCGCCGTCGGGAGGCCAGATCACCGCGGTGTCGTTGCGGGTGCCGTACCCGCCGGAGCCGGTCTTGTCGCCGACCTGCCAGCCGGCCGGGACGCCGGCCCGGATGAGCTTGTCCCCGGTCGTATTCCCCTTGAGCCAGCCGGTCAGCACCGCACGGTCCTCGGCGGAGAGCGCGTCGCCGAGGACGTACGCCCGTAGATCGGTGGCGAGGGCCCGAGGAGTGCTCGTGTCGCGCCGGTCCCCGGGGGCCGCCTCATTGAGGTCGGTCTCGATCCGCTCCGGGTCGGTGACCTGGTCGCCGAGATCGCGCAGCGCCCGCTCGAAGCCGGCCGGGCCGCCGAGCCGCTTCAGCAGCAGGTTCGCGGCGGTGTTGTCGCTGTATCGAACGGCGGCGTCGCCCAGCTCGCGCAGGGTCATCCCGGTCCCCACGTGCCGCTCGGTGATCGGCGAGTGGGTCACCAGGTCGGCCCGTGCGTAGCGGACCACCTGATTCAGCTCGGCGGTTGAGGCCGCGTCCAGCATCGCCGCGGCCGCGAGCGCCTTGAAGGTCGAGGCGTAGCCGAACCGGTCGTCGGCGCGATGCTCGACCGTACGACCGGTGCCGGTGTCGATCGCGTAGACGCCGAGCCGAGCGTCGAACTCCGCTTCGAGCCGCGCGAAATCCGGCATGACCCGGGGCGGCGGGGTGGTGGCGACCGGGCTCGACGGAGGGCTCGACGGGGCGGCCCCCGGCGCGTCGGCTGTCGAGCACGCGGTCAGCGGGGCGAGCGCGAGCGTGGCGGCGAACGTCACGGCGGCCCGACCGGGCGCAGGAACCATGACCAGGTACTCCTTTCGTCGGTCGACGCCCGGCTGCCGGCGACGAGCGGATGCGACGGCGGCGCCCCGGTGCCAGCAGCGACATGTCGTCGGCGTACGGCCGACGATAACGATGCCGGCGATGACCGACGCGCGTCTCGGCAGATGTCTATGCGGCGCGCCAAGGACTTCGTGCATCTGCTTGATGACGACCAATCGGCCCTTTTCGTAGCGTCCCCGTAGTGGTCGAGTCGGCGCGCCGAGTGAGCGCTGCCGCGCGGGCCGGATGTGGAGGAAGCCATGAGGGCGATCGTTTCGGTCGGCGCAGCGATGGCGATGCTAGCCGTGACGGCGCCGGCGATGGCCGCCGAGCGGGTCGAGGCGCCGACGATCGTGGTGAAGGACGGAGTCACCCAGCCGGAGTTCGGCTACGCCGACGCGATCCGCGAGCGGATCTGGGTCGACACGGACTTCGACAGCGACCGGGACGGCACCAAGGATATCATCCGTGTCGATCTCATCCGGCCGGCGGCGAGCGAGCAGGGCCTGAAGGTGCCCGTCATCATCGACGACAGCCCGTACTACGCGACTTTGGGGCGCGGCAACGAGTCCGAACTCAAGGCCGACCTCGATGGTGATGGCCTGCTCGACCGCTGGCCGCTGTTCTACGACAACTACTTCGTGCCCCGTGGCTACGCCGTTGCACTCGTCGACATGCCCGGCACGGCCGGTTCCACCGGCTGCCCGACGATCCAGGGCGCGAACGAGAACGCCTCCGGTCCGGCAGTCATCGACTGGCTCAACGGCCGCCGCAGCGGGCACGATTCCCACGGCGATCCCGTCGTGGTCGACTGGCACAACGGCAAGTCCGCGATGATCGGAAAGTCGTACGACGGGTCGCTGGCGATGGCCGCGGCGGCGTCCGGCGTCAGTGGCCTGTCCACGGTCGTTCCGATCTCAGGCCCGTACAACTACTACGACTACACGCGTACCGGCGGCATCGTCACGCGTGGCAACAACTACCTGGGATCGCTCGCCCGGACCATCACTGCTGACGACCCGGCGCGTCAATCCAGGTGCGCGCCGGTCTGGAACGAGATAGGGGCCAACGACGGCGACGAGCACGGCGACTACACGCCGTTCTGGCACGAGCGGAACTACCTGGACGACGCCGCGAACATCAACGCCAGCGTGTTCCTCGTCCACGGCATCCAGGACGACAACGTCCGGCCCGACCACTTCAGCAAGTTCTGGGAAGCGCTGAAGACGTACGACGTCCCGCGCAAGCTGTGGGTCGGCCGCGTTGGTCACATCGACCCGTTCGACTTCCGTCGGGAGGTGTGGGTCGACACGCTGCACCGCTGGTTCGACTACTGGCTTCAGGGGATCAACAACGGCGTCATGAACGAGCCGAAGGTCGACGTGGAACCGTCCGTCGGCGTCTGGGAGCAGCACGCCGACTGGCCGATCCCCCGCACCGGCAACGTCAACATGTGGCTGCGTCCCGGCACCGACAGCGCCGGCGGGCTCGCACTCACCCCGGCCGCGGGCGCGCCGACCACCCGTTCGTTCATCGACAACCCCAACCAACTCGAAGCAGCGATGATCGACAACCCGAACCAGCCGTCAGCGAACCGTCTGGCCTTCCTGTCCCCGCCGCTCGAGGAGGACCTACGTATCTCGGGCACCCCCGTGATCAACCTGACCGCATCGTCGAGCCTCGACGAGGCCTACTTCGGCGCGATCCTGGTCGAATATGGGCCGAGCACGCAGAACAGCCGAACCGGCGACGGAGTCCTCCAGACGACGCTGCCCGAGGAGTGCTACGGCGAGTCGAGCCCAGCCGACGACGGGTGCTACCGGCCCGTTGCGTACCGGCCGGCCAACGTCACCCAATGGCGGGTAACCAAGGGAATCCTCGACGGGCAGAACCGCAACTCCGTCGCGGCGGCAGAGCCCATGACACCGGGCCAGACGTACGAGATCAGTATTCCGCTGCTGCCGGAAGACTACGTCTTCTCCGCCGGCAACCGGATCGGCGTCATCATCGTCGGCAGCTACCGCAGTTACTCAGCCGAGCGGCTCACCTCGCGGCCGACCATCACGATCGACACCAAGGTCAGTCACCTCGCCCTGCCGGTGCTCGGCGGTCAGCAGGCCGCTCGTCGAGCCGGGATCCCGCTTCGCTAGTACGGTGTCCACCAGCGTTCGCCGCCGACCTTGCGCCAGCAGGCGCAAGGCCGGCGGCGAACTCGTCGACACGACGGGCGTACGCGAGCGTCGCCCGCTGACGCAAATCTCTTTGCGTGGCAGGACCCCGAGCGCCTAGCGTTGCTTCCCTCACGAGCAGGGAAGACATGCCCTGTCTGCGGCTTTTGAAGCATCAGATCGGAGGTGCGGAGCGGAATGACCTGTCACCTCGTCGCGCTCTGCTTCGATGCGAACGACCCGCTCCGTCTCGCGCGCTTCTGGGCCGGCGTCCTCGGTTGGGAGATGATCGACGACCCCCAGGACGGCATCGCGCTCCTGCCGAGCGATGACACCGGGTTCCGGCTCCGATTTCTGCCGAGCCAGGAGCAGAAGGCCGGCCAGAATCAGATGCACTTCGATCTGACCAGCGCCTCCCTCGAGGACCAGCAGCAGACGGTGGCGAGGTCACTCGAACTCGGCGCCCGGCACATCGACATCGGGCAGCGCCCGGAGGACGGTCATGTGGTGCTCGCCGACCCCGAAGGCAACGAATTCTGCGTCATCGAGCCGGGCAACAACTTCCTCGCCGACTGCGGATTCATCGGAGCGCTTGCCTGCGACGGTTCGCAGGAGGTCGGGTACTTCTGGAGCGACGCGCTGGACTGGCCGTTGGTCTGGGACCAGAACCAGGAGACCGCGATCCGCTCGCCGCACGGCGGCCCGAAGATCACCTGGGGCGGTCCGCCACTGATGCCGAAGACCGGGAAGAACCGGCTGCACTTCGACCTCGCTCCACCCGCCCACGGTGATCAGCAAGCGGAGGTCGACCGTCTCGTCTCCCTCGGGGCGACGCGTATCGACATCGGCCAGGGCGAGGTCAGCTGGGTGGTCATGGCCGATCCTGACGGCCACGAGTTCTGTGTGCTGACCCCGCGATAACGAGGTCGCGTAGTTCGTCCAGCACAATCTGGCTCGCTGCGGTGAGAGTTGATCGGCTGCGAACGGCCGCATAGACGTGGCGGGTCAACGGTCGGCGCAGCGGGCGGATGGCGACGTGGTAGCGACGGTCCACGGCAAGCTCGGGCAGGAGCGACACGGACAGGCCGGCCTCGACATGCGCCAGAAGCAGCTCGTAGCTGGCGAAGCGGCCAGCCACGACCGGCTCGAAGCCGGCCTGCCGGCAGGTGCTCGTCACCAGGTTCGACAGGTACGTGCCGGGCATGTCGATGGACCAGGCCGCACCGGCGAAGTCGGCCAGGTCCGCCGGTGCCTCCGACGCAGCCTGCGACTGCGGCAACACGAGCACGATGGCGTCGGTAAGCAGGGGGATGGTGTGCACGTCCGGGTCCAGCGGCATGGACCCGTCGATGAAGTCCGCGGTCACGATGATGTCGTAGTCACCGCGGCGCAGGGCCGGATGGCTGGCCTGTGGGTCGAGTTCGGCGACCTCAAGCTCGATGCTTGGATGCGCCTTCCGGAGCCGCGCGGCGAGCGGAATGACGACGGCCCGGATGGCGCTGGAGAAGGCCGCGAGGCGTACCGGCCCGGTTGGTTGTCCGGACAGGCCCTGTAGGTCCACCTCGGCGGCCTTGATCTGGTCGAGGATGATGCGGGCGTGCCGGGCGAGCGTGCGCCCAGCAGGCGTGAGCTGGACCCGGCGGCCGGTGCGCCGCAGGAGTTCGGCGTGGGCCTCCGCCTCCAGCACCGCCAGCTGCGCTGACACTGCCGACGGACTCATGTGCAGGGCGGCCGCGACGGCCCGCATGGTGCCGAGGCCGTCCAGCAGGCTGAGCATCTCCAGGCGTGCTGTGTTCAGCCGCATCGGAAACCCCCTGTGCGCGAATTCCGCACAGCATAGCCAGAAACCTCAGCTTTTCCCGCATAAGGAACGGTCCTATCGTGAGGCGTATGACGCTGACTACCGAGCAGAGTGCCGCCGAACAGTTCTGGTCTGACGCCGACCGCCATCTGGTGCGCTACGGCGCCGCATTCACGCCCGAGATCATCGAGCGCGCGGCCGGGAGCTTCGTGTACACCGCCGACGGCCGGCAGATCCTGGACTTCACCTCGGGTCAGATGAGCGCCATTCTCGGGCACTGTCATCCCGCGATCGTGCAAACGGTGCAGCGGGAAATCGCGAGCCTGGACCACCTGTTCAGCGGCATGCTGTCGCGCCCGGTCGTCGACCTCGCGCGCCGGCTCGCCGAGTCCCTCCCCCCGCCACTGGAGAAGGCGCTGCTGCTGACGACCGGCGCCGAGTCGAACGAGGCGGCCATCCGGATGGCCAAGCTCGTAACGGGCAAACACGAGGTCGTCGCCTTCGCCAAGTCGTGGCACGGCATGACGAACGCCGCAGCCGCGGCAACCTACAGCGCCGGCCACCACGGCTACGGGCCTACCCCGCCGGGAAACTTCGCGATCCCCACGCCCAACCCGTACCGCCCCGACTTCACCACCTCCGACGGGGAGCTGGACTGGCAGCGGCAGCTCGACTTCGGGTTCGCCCTCGTCGATGCCCAGTCATCGGGGAGTCTCGCCGCGTGCATCGTCGAGCCGATCCTCAGCTCTGGCGGCATCATCGAGCCACCGCCGGGCTACTTCGCCGCCCTGGCGCGCAAGTGCCGCGAGCGCGGCATGCTGTTGATCGTCGACGAGGCGCAGACCGGCCTGTGCCGCACCGGCACGTGGTACGCCTTCCAACGTGACGGCATCGTGCCGGACATCCTCACGCTGTCCAAGACGCTGGGCGCCGGCCTGCCGCTCGCCGCGGTGATCACGACCGAAGAGATCGAACAACGGGCACACGAGCGGGGTTACCTCTTCTACACCACACATGTGTCCGACCCCCTCGTCGCCGCCGTCGGCAACACCGTGCTCGACGTCCTCCAGCAGGAGCAGATGGACGTACGGGCACGGGAGCTCGGCGAATTCCTGCGCGCCGGCCTGCTTGACATCAGAGACCGGCACGGCGTGGTGGGAGACGTACGGGGGCGTGGCCTGATGCAGGGGATCGAACTCGTCCTCGACCGGGAGACGCGAGAAGGCTCGGACGTCCTCGGCGCCCAGGTCACCCGCCGCTGCCTCGAGCTCGGTCTCCACATGAACGTCGTGCAGCTGCCCGGCATGGGAAGCACCTTCCGGATCGCGCCACCCCTCACCACGACGCGCGAGGAACTGGCCCTCGGTCTGGAAATCCTGGACCAGGCGATCGGCGAGGCAGCGCCGGCCTGACCGGCCGCGTCACCCGTTCATGTCGCTGCGGCCAGAGAGGCGGTGGGCGTCTACTCGTCGAGGGCTTGCTGGAGCACCGGGTCGGGAGCTGAGGACACCGCGGGCGGGCGTGCGGTCACCAGGTCGTAGGCCACCTTCCACGCCGCGGGTACCTCGCGTGCGGCGTTCTTCGCCAGAGTCACTCGCCGGCAGCCGTCACAGCGGGCGGCGACTCCGCTCGCGTCGATGCCGAGGCGCCGGCACAGCGCCACCGCGCGGGGCAGATGCAGTGACTGGCTGACGAGCAGCGCCTGGCGTACGCCGTACACGTCATGAGCGCGCTTGCAGGTGTCGTAGCTGTCGAGACCGTACGGATCGCCGACGATGTGCTCGGCGGGCACGCCTGCGGCGACCAGGTACGCCGTCATCGCGGCGATCTCGTCGCCGGAGGCGCCGGCGCGGTCGCCGGAAACGAGCACGGCGCTCGCCTTGCCGTCCTTGACCAGTTGGATCGCCACGTCCAGCCGCCCCTTCAGGAACGGCATGGGCTGGGTGCCTCCCGGTGCCAGTTGCGCGCCGAACACGATCACGACCGGCGCCTCGGGCGCCTCATCGTACGGGTACAGGTGGCCGGCGGCGTTCGCCCGAACCCAGAGCGCCGGAGCAGCGAGGAGCAGCGCAAGCCCGGCCCCGACGACGAGGGCCCGCTGGACGAGTCGACGTCGCCGACGGGCCGGCCGGGAGCTGGAGCGCCCGGGCAGCCCGTCGGGGCGCGGACCGTCCGAATCGCCGGGTGGGAGCGACGCGGAAGGGTCTGGCGTGACGGTCATTGCCCGATGGTAGGCACCACCTCAAGCGGAAACCGTCGTGGACGCTTCCTGGCAGCGGGTTGAGCAGCAGTCAAGCGGTCGAGCGCTCGCGTCCCCAGGCGGCCAGCGGCTCGAGTGCGTCGTTGAGGCGCGTGCCGTCCTCGGTGTCATGCTGGAGCGTCAGGCGGTGCTGGATGGCCGGATGGTGCCGCCAGCCCTGGCGTCGGCCTTGTTGATCGTTGCCATCGCTACGGTTGGCTCGTCCACCCGGGCCACCGGGACCACCCGGACGCGGACCGGGCCGGATACGCCAGCGTGGCCGGTCCCGGGCGGAGCAGCCGGCCCGGGCCCGCCCGCGGTCCTCTCAGCTTTCGTCGGCTCGGCGGCGAGACGCTCGAGCGCGCGGGCAAGTTGTTGCCGGCCGTCGTCAAGGTGCCGGGCCACCGCCCGGATCTGCGCGATCATCGTCTCGCCGCCGGTCGGCATCACCTCCCGTGCCGCGTCGTCTCGCTCGACCCCGACGCCGCGGCGGTCGTTGTGCATCGCCCGCCGCGCCTCCTGCGCAGCGCCGCCGCCCGCCGCTCGTACGGAGTTGTCGTACTGCGCACGGGCGTACTCGGCGACCCGATGCGCGTACTCGTGGGCCTGGGCCATGATCTGCTCGGCTTCCCGTTGGGCCTCGGACAGCAGGTTGACCTCGTTGGCTCTGGGCAAGTCCGCGGCCGCGTCGGCGCTCGGGATCACCCCGTAGCGGTGCAGCTCAAGCTGGCCGGCGAGCCGCTCGTTCTCGGCCCGCAACCGTGCGATCTCGCTAGCAAGCAGGTCAAGCTCGTCGGCGGCCTGGATGCGGAAACGGTCGACCTCATCCGAGTCGTAGCCCCGACGGGCGAGCGACGGGGTGTTGAACTGCCAGCGCCTTACCCGATCGGCGGTTGGCCGCACCGCCGGCGCAGCGGGAACCTGTGTTCCGTTGCCTGTTCTGATCGGGGTCTCGCTCATCGGTCACCTCCGGGACCCTCAACTTCTGCATGCCCACGCTGTCCGGGCGGCATGCCCGGGCGACTACGGAAGCTGGCCGCCCGGGCATGGCCGGGAGCAGGGCTACTTGCCGCCGGTCAGGGCGATCAGCGCGCTGGCGGTGCGGAAGTACGGGTTGCGGCCGAGGTCCCCGATCGTGACAATGCCGAGCGCCTCCTTGAGCAGCTTGGCACCACCGTCGCTGACTCCGGCGAGGGCGGACACCGGGGCGTCGACCAGCTCGGTGACGGTCTGGTCCTGGTAGGCCTTGTCGACCAGCTTGGTGAGGTCGGCGGTGACGGGCATGAGAACTCCTTCTCTACGCAGCCTGGCATTTCCGGCTACTCGGTCGAAACCGAATGAATTAGATCATCATTCGCGCCACGAGGTCCACAAGGGACTGCGCAGCCGTCACTACCACCTTCCTCGCTGCCGAACGGGTGGTCGATCTCGTCGGCGAGATCCTCAGCGTCCGCATCGGATGGCATCGACCGGAGAACATAGCAAAACGGCCCGGTGGCCCAGGCCAGTTCGCCGCCTCATCGTCCAGGCCGGGTGGTCGCTGGCATTGCGACCGCATTGCCAACGAGGTACCGTGGTTTGCGATGCAGTCGTATTGCGAAAAAGGTGGGTCCCATGCGTCTGATCCCGCTGTCCGAGGCATCCGCCGAAATGATCGATCTGGTGGGCGGCAAGGCGGCCGCCCTGGGCGAGTTGATCCGCGCGGGCGAGCGTGTGCCGCCGGGGTTCTGCGTCACCACCGATGCGTACCGGTCGGGCACCATCCCGCAGGCGGAGATCGTCGACGCGTACGAGCGGCTCGGTGCGGGCCCGGTGGCGGTGCGGTCCAGTGCGACGGCCGAGGACCTGCCGGACGCAAGCTTCGCCGGGCAGCAGGACAGCGTCCTCAACGTCACCGGCGCCGCTGAACTGATCGCTGCCGTCGAGAAGTGCTGGGGCTCGCTGCACAACGCCCGCGCGGTCGCCTACCGCGACGCCCACCACATCGATCACGACGCGGTCCGGATGGCCGTCGTCGTACAACGGATGGTCGCCGCCGAGGTATCGGGGGTGCTGTTCACGGCGAACCCACTGACCGGCTGCCGCACGGAGATGATGGTCGACGCCGCGCCGGGTCCCGGCACGGCGGTGGTGGACGGTCAGGCTGTCGTCGACCACTACCTCCTCAACGGGTTGGACCAGGATGGCACCGGTTGCCTGGCAAGGGCCCAACTGGCCGAGCTGCGGGCCGTCGGCGAGCGCCTCCAGCGGCACTTCGGCTGCCCGCAGGACGTGGAGTGGGCGATCGACGAGGACGGGACAATGTGGCTGCTGCAGTCGCGGCCAATCACCACCCTCTTCCCCCTCCCTCCGGACACCGACAAACCCCTTCCGCGCGTCTACCTGGAGTTCGGCCACGTCCAGGGCATGCTCCAGCCCGTCACGCCGATGGGCATGTCCACGCTGACGTCGCTGGTCGCGGCGATGCTCGCCGCGCTCGGTATCAGGGCCGAGATCGTCGACATCGGTGGGCGGCTCTACGGCGACCTGACCGACCTGGCGCGCAGCAGATCCGCCCGCAGACGACTGGTCAAGCTCATGGCGGTCGACTTCGGACCGCGCGCCCAGGCGGTCATGCAGCAGGTCCTGGCGGACCCGCGGTTCGCTCCGGGCAAGGACCGCCCGGAGCGCCGAAACGGGTCGAACGGGGCGTCCCTGCGGACGGCCGTGCGGCTGGTGGTCGGGGTCGTGCGGGCGCTGGCCCGACCCGACGCGGCGCGGACGCGTATGTTCGACGCCATCGAGCAGCTGAAACTACGGTCCGCTGCGCCCGACGGCCTGTGTGCCGCCGCGGAACGGCTGCGCTTCGTGCAGGCCCAGGAGGCGGCGAGCAGCCCAGCTGACATCGTCTCCCCCATCGTGGCCGGCATGCTCGCGGCCGCGCTGCCAGCCCAGCTGCTCAAGGGCGTCGTTCGCGAGGACGAGATCCACGCCGTACTGGGTGGGATGCCTTACAACGTCACCATCGAAATGGATCTCGCGCTGTGGCGGCTCACCCAGCGCGCCGGCGACCACCGACAGTTGCTGCTGCACACGCCGCCCGACGAGTTGGCCGCGCGGTACCGGCAGGGGACGCTCCCGGACATCGGGCTGGCGGCGTTCCTGGACACCTACGGCCACCGCGGCGTCGCCGAGGTCGACCTCGGAGTGCCGCGCTGGAACGAAGACCCGGCGCCGGTCTTCACCATGATCGCCAACTACCTACGGGTCACCGATCCGGAGCAGGCACCCGACCGGCGCTTCGCACGCGCGGCCGCCACGGCGGAAGCCACCCTGCACGAGCTCGGCGCCCGGGCCCGCCGCCGCAGGCCGGTGCGGGGGCGACTCGCCGGGTTCCTGCTGCGCCGTGCCCGGGCGTTGGCCGGACTGCGCGAGGCGGGCAAGTTCGCCGGCCTGTACCGGCTGCAGGAGATGCGGCGGCAACTGCTCTCCGTGGGCGTTGACCTGACCGGCAGCGGGCTGCTCGATCAGCCCGGCGACATCATGTTCCTGACCCTCGACGAGGTGCACGACGCCGTGCACCAAAACGTCGACCACCGGCAGACGGTCGCCTCCCGCAGAGCGGTCCACCAGCGGGAGTCGCGCCGCCGGGCCGTACCGGTGGCGCTGCTGTCGGACGGCACCGACCTGGAGGCGATCCTGCCGGCGCCGGCCACCGCGGATGGCGCGCTGACGGGCGTAGGGGCGGCAGCGGGCCGCGCGACCGGACCCGCCCGAGTCGTCCACGACCCGGGCACCGCCCACATCGAACCCGGCGATGTCCTGGTCACCGCGACCACGGACCCGGGATGGACCCCACTGTTCCTCACCGCCGGGGCGCTGGTCACCGAAACCGGTGCGGTCATGGCCCACGGCCCCACCGTGGCCCGGGAGTACGGCATCCCCGCCGTCATCTGCGTCCCGGACGCGACCCGGAAAATCTCCACGGGTCAGATCATCACCGTGGACGCCGCGGCCGGAACGGTGACGATCCACTGACCGATGCCGGTGAAGACTCCCGACCAGGCCGAATTCCGGGTCGTTGGCGAGTCCGAGCGCATTGCCCGAAGCACGACCAGGGCATCGGGCCCCGCAGGCAGTCCAGCCCGCGGGGCCCGTTGTCACGCGGTCAGTTCCACAACTGGAAATGGTCGCTGCCGGAGCAGGCCCACTGGAAGATGTTCCCGTTCTGGCCGGCGGTCGATGCGTCGGCGTCCAGGCAGGTCCCGGTGCCGACGTTGTGCAGTCCGGCGTTGGCGTCGCCGTTGGTGTTGAGCTGCCCGCTGCCCGAGAACCACCACCGCTGGTAGGGATCGCCGGTGGTGTTGCAGGCCCACTGGGTGATCGCCCCGCCGTTGCGGATGTCGGACGAGATGGCGTCCAGACAGGTGCCGGTACCGACGTTCTGGAGCACCGGGTTGTAGTTGTTCGCGCCGACCACCACGCGCCACTGCTGGTAGCTGTCGCTGCTGTTGCAAGGCCACTGGGCGATCCGCCCGCCGTTGCGGACGTCGGACGAGATGGCGTCCAGGCAGGTGCCGGCGCCCCGGCTCTTCAGCTGGAACGAGAACCCGGTGATGGCGTCGCGCGCCGTGTTCAGGTAGTTCCGCCATGCCCCGTTGTTGTAGGTCGACCACGGGGTCCAGTTGCTGCCGTGGTTGGAGATGTTCCACGCCGCGTTGGCGTTGCACTGGACCTGGTAGGCGCAGGCGTCACTGACCTCGGGGTGCCAATAGTTGTTGATCTGCCACAGGCCGCGGTCGATCGAGCCGGGGTTCTGGCCCGTCGCCGACGGGTTGCAGCTCGACTCGGCCATGGCGACCGCCACAGCGACCACGATCTGCCGGACGTTGCCCGCAGACGTGCTGACGTTCGCGGTGTACGAGAAGCCGGCCTTGGCGGCCACCTTGGCACAGACCGTGGCGGCGGCAGAGGCCGCCGCGGCCATCGTGCCCGTGGGCACACCGACCCCCGCGTCCAGCGATGCCGGCACCGGTCCGTCGGTGCGAGCGGTACCGTCGGCCGACGCCGAGGCCGCACCTGTCGGAACCATCAACACAGCGGCCAGCGCCACGGCCAACAGTCGCACCGGTCGAATCCGGCCGGCGCCCCGCCGCCACGGGAATCTTCTGCTTACGGGATCGAATCGCACGCATGCCTCCCAAGGACGACGGCTTATCCACCAGGGACCTGCACTGCCCGCTTCGCACTCCTGAACCGAGCAACCCCGATTATGATAGATCTAGATGTCTCGATTTAACTATGGCGATTGTGTAAGTCCAGCGGTTACGAGACGTGCAACAGCGGAGGGCTAACCGACGAGGCTTCGTTTTCCCGAACCAAACACCCCGGCTGGATCGTAAAAATTCTTGATCTCACTGAGCCGACCAGCGTCCGCGCTGGGCCAGGCACCGTAGGGACCGTCGGTGGCCTCCAGGGATCCCCGGAAGTTGGCCAAGGCGAGGCCGGGAGCGGCGAACGGCTCAAGCGCGTCGAGGACGCTGCCTACGACGGCCGGCACGACCTGCTCGAGCCCGGGCAGCAGCGGTCCGAGTCCCAGCAGCGAGAAGGCCCCGCCGCGGCCGCTCACGGCGTTGGGCACCGCCGCTTGCCGGGCCAGTGCGCCGCCGAGGAGTCGCAGCTCCACCATCGCGAGCGGCACCTCCACGTGCGGGCCGGCCGCCGCGATCAGCGCGTCCACCGCCTCGGCCGGCAGATGCCGCAACACGACCCCGGCGTGATGTTCCGGCATCGGATCAGTGGGTTCGGAGTGGATGGCGTCGACGCCGACGTACGGCATCTCTGCCACCGAGTCGATCAACACCGGTGCCGCCGCCCGCATCGGAGCGAGCATGCGCTCACCTTCCTCGACGCCGCCGAGGTGCGCTATCCGCAGATGGACCACGAACTGCCCGCGAAGCGGCTCGGGCAGCTGCGGCAGGTCGGGCAGGCGCAGCAGGGCGATGGACGTGGTCGTCTGCTCGGACAGCGTCGGGGCCCAGGTCCGGAAGGCGTGCAGTACGTCCGCCGTGGCGCTCGCCGGGTAGAAGATGCCGCCGCCGTAGAGGCTGCGCACCGGAACCAGATCGAATTCGATCGCGGTCACCACGCCGAAGCCGATGCGGCCGGCTCCACGCAGGGCCCAGAACAGGTCCGGCTCACTCTCCGCGTCGGCCCTCCGGAGCATTCCATCCGCGGTCACCAGCTCGACCGCCCGAACGTGGTCGGCGGCGAATCCGAAGGTGCGGGCCATGACCGGGACACCGCCGCCGAGGGTGTAACCGACCACGCCCACGCCGGAGGACGACCCGTTGAGCGGGGCGAGGCCGTGCTTGGCCGCCGTCTCGATCACGCTCCGCCACCGTACGCCGGCGCCCACTCTAGCCCGCCGGGCGACCGGGTCGACCCGAACCTCGTCGAGTCGCCGCGTGGTGATCAGGATGCCGCCGTCGGTGGCTGCCAGCTGGCCGTGGCCGGTCGACTGCACGGCCACCGCCAGTCCCTGCTCGGCGGCCCAACCTACCGCCGCCGCCACATCACCGGCGTCGGTGGCTCCCACCACGACGTCCGGCCGGTGGACGATGGCCGCGTTGAACCCGGCGATCTCAGTAGTGAAGCCGTCGTCGCCGGGCTGTAGCACGGGTCCGCGGACCCGCCGGGCCAAGGCGACGGTGTCGACCGTACGCACCGGTTGACTCCTCATGGACAGGGCGCCCACAAGCCGGGCGCCGGATGACATGACGGTGTCAGCCGGCGCTTGGGTCGGACTTGGCCCACGCATGGACTGGCGTTCAAGCGGGATCCAAGCGACGTACGGCCGAGGACGGAACGCCGGTACGGGCCGACCCGGCCGAGGTCAGGCAGTGAACTGCACCGATTGGCTGAGGCTCGCCTGGATGAGGTGCGCCACGCCCAGCCGCCGATGCGCGGCGAGCGCGGCGTGCGCATGCACGCCCGCCTGTTCGGTTCGGCCCAGCCGGTGCGCGAGCTCGGCGAGCGCGTAGTGGTTCGAGCCCCACGTGGCGCCGCCGGAGCCGACGCCGGCGAACCGGTCGGCGAACGGGGAGAGGATCTCGTAGAGGCGAGCCGGGTCCGGTACGCCGAGCCGAGCGGCGACCAGAGCCCACTGGTACGTCACGATGTCCCAGGACCAGTCGCGGCGGATCGTCCAGCCCCATTTCTCCAGCAGCTTCCCGGCGAGCGCCTCGTCACTCGATTCGCAGGCCGCCAGGACCGCGGTGGGGCGCAGCAGTTGCAGCTCCGGCTCATCGGCCCGAGTGACCAGCTCGTCGAGTAGCTCACCCGGCCGGCCCTGGAAGCGGCGGCTGGTGTAGAGCAGGACCAACCTCATCCACTTCCCGCCCCACATGTTGGTCCGCCGCTGCTCGGTGAAGGCGTCCTCGACCAAGCGTTCAGCCTCGGCCCAGCGCCCGTCCAGGATGGCCCGACCGCCGGCGGCGTAGGTGACCTGAGCAGCGAGCTCGGGCATGCGGATCTCGGTCAACAGGTGGCGGCATCGCGCCAGGTCGCGGTCGTACCCGGCGACGTCGCCGGTGGACATCAGCAAGATCATGCGATGCAGCCGGGCCACAATCTCCACCCGCCGGGGCAGGGGGCCAAGCTCGAGCATCTCGTTCACGGCGGCCAGCCGTCGGCCATCACGGTCCGGGATCGAGGCGGCGGCTACCGCGTAGTTGCTCAGGGTACGTGCCCGCAGTTCCACGTCGCCGTACCGGCGGGAAAGCTCGACCGCCTCCTCGGCGAGCCGCTCCCCCTCGTCGCGTCGGTCACCGTAGAACAGCTCGACTCCGAGCGTGCCGAGCAGCGCCGCCCGGCGCACGTGGTCGGCCGGCTCAAGCCGGGCGAGCTGGTCCTCCAGGATCGCCACCATGCGCTCGTCCACCTGCCCGTAAGTCCGCCAGTTCCAGAGCGTCACGCCGCCGAAGACGGTAGCCGCAGCGATCACCAGCGAGTCGTCGCCCAGCCTGGTACCGAGCGCGACCGCCTCGTTCAGCGCGACGTGCGCGCCCACCACATCTCCGGCGAGTCGCCTGGCCTTGCCCAGTTGCACCAACAGCTCGCATCGGCATCTGACCGCGTTCGCACCCGTGGGGTCGAGCGCGGCCAGGGCGACGGTGAGGAACTCAACCGCCTCGTCATAGGCGAGCTGCGCCTCGGCCAACTCCGCGGCTCGCCGGGCGTAACCGACTGCCTTCGCCGAGGCCCCGATCCGGGCGGCGGCGGCGAAGTGGTGGGCGAGCAGCCCGATCGTGGCGGGATCCTCGCCTCGGTGCAGGCTCTCGAGCGCCTCGCCGACCCGCCGGTGCACGCGCGCCCGCTGCAACCGGCTCAGCTCCGCGTAGAGAGCGTCGCGGACCAGGGAGTGGGCGAACCGGTAGTTCCAGCCGTCGGGCACCTCGACCAGCAGGCCGCTCGCGACAGCCGGTTCGAGCAGGCTCAGCACCCGTTCGTAGTCCAGGCCGGCGGCATTCTCCAACAGCACCGTGTCGACATCGCGTCCGATGACGGCGGCAGCTCGCAGCAGGGCCTGGGTTTCCTCGGGCATCCGGGCGATCCGCCGGCCGATAACGTCGCGCACGCTCTCCGGCACCGCGGACTCCGCGATCACCTCCTGGTTGGTCCAGCCGCCGGGGTGCTCGCTCGCCAGCAGCCGCAGCAGCTCCCGGAGATAGAACGGGTTCCCGCCGGTCCGCTCGTGCAGCGCGACGACGACGGCGACGTCGGGCTCCACCACGCCCGACCGGAGGTAGTCACGCACGTCGGCCGCGGAGAACGGCGGCAGGCTCACCCGCTCCACGCCCCGTTCGTTCGCCAGCGCGCCGAGCATCTCGCGCAGCGGTTGGTCATGATCGCCCGGCTCAGCCCGCATCGTGGCGAGCACCAGTATCGGCAGCCGGCTCAGTCCGCCGGCGAGATGGGTCAGCAGCCGCAGCGAGGCGGCGTCCGCGAGGTGCACATCGTCGATGACCAACAGCGTCGGCTGCCGCTCCGCCACCGTACGCAGCAGCTCACCCACAGCCTCATAGAGGTGAAACCGTGCCGCGTCCGGGTCACCCGCCGGCTCCCGCGACTCAACGACCCCGGTCAGCGCGGCGAGAAGGCGTTCCTTCTCCGGGCTCGGCGGCACCGCGTGCATCAGTTGGATCCACGGCCAGAACGCAGGAGTGGCGCTGCCCTCCACGCACCGGCTCCAGGCGACCGCCATCCCCGCCGCCGTCGCTCGCTCGACCACGCGTTCGGTGAGAAAGGTCTTGCCGACGCCGGCCCCGCCAGCGACGAAGAGCAGTCCACCCCGGCGCCGGGTCGCGGCCGTGAGCCGGTCGTCGATCGACTCGAGCTGCGGGCCCCGGCCCACCATCGTCGCGGCCGCAGCCGGCTGCGGCGTTTGCACGACGCCCGGTTCATCAGCTGGCCGGGCGTCGGCTGCCCCGGGGCCCAGCAACGGCTCGGAGCGCAGTACGGGAGGTGTGGCCGGGATCGCCGCGGGCGTGTCCGGGCGGGAAGTGAGCGCCAGCGCGGGATCCTGCCGCAGGATCGCCCGCTCGAGCGCCTGTAGCTGTGGGCCTGGCGGCAGCCCCAGCTGCTCGTCCAACATCGCGCGCGCCTCGCGGTACGCCTCCAGTGCTTCGGCCTGGCGGCCGTCCCGGTACAGCGCCACCATGAGCTGGGCCCACGACCGCTCCCGGAACGGGTCCTGCCGCAGCAGCGCCCGGGCCTGCGCGGCTGCCTGCGCGTTCCGTCCCAGGCCGAGCCGGGCTTCGGTGAGATCCTCGGTGGCGTCCTGGCGCAGCGCGGTCAGCCGGGTGACCACCGGCGTCGCGAAGGCTTCGTCCGCGAACTCGAGCAACGGCTCGCCGCGCCACTGCTCCAGCGCGACGGCCAGCAGCCGTTCCGCCTCCCCGGGCAGGTCCGCGGCGAGCGCGGCCCGACCGGCCTCGACCTGCGTTTCGAACCGCACGGCGTCCACCTGATCCGGCCGCACCGCGAGCAGATAGCCCGGCTCCCGGGTGAGGAGCACGGTGGGCGCGGCGCGTGGCGAACGGTCCGGCTCCAGGATGCGCCGCAGCTGCGAGATGTACGCCTGCAGCGTGCCGGTGGCGCTCGACGGCGCCTCATCCGCCCACAGGCCGGCGATGATGCGATCCAGTGATACGACCCGTCCCGCCTCCAGCGTCAGCAACGCGAGCACGGCGCGCTGCTTCCGAGTGCCGAGGCGCAGCTCGCCGCCGCCCGGGCCGGTGACCGTCAGCGGGCCGAGTACGCGAAAGTCCAGCGCCGCCGCCCAGGGAGCAGCGGGCTCTGCCACGCCCATCCCGCCTCCCCTCTCAGAGCTCGCGCACCCACCACCCGGCCTCCGGGTCATCCTTGCTGGCCGGGAGACCCGCTGGGAATACGGCGGTCGGCTCTACCTGGCAGACCACAAATCCAGCGCCGGCGAGGAGCGCGCGCGCCGCTGGCTGGTCGGCGCTCAGGTGAACCCACAGTCGCTGTGCCCCCTCGGCCTGCAGCACCCTGGAGAGCTCGGCGAGCAGGCGCCGGCCGAGCCCACGCCGTCGGAACGGCACCGAAACCGCAAACCGTCCGAGCCACGCCGTCGGATCATTCGGTTGGTGATGGACGACGCACGCGGCGAGCGGCGCCACGGAGGGATCGCTGGAGACGTCCGAGAGGGTGGCGACGCGGAACCCGACCGCCGGCACTTCCGACGCGGGGTCCGGCTCGTGCAGCATCCGCAGCGCGGCGGCAGCCCGCTCCGGCCGCACCATGCGCAGGAGCAGCGTACTGGGCGTGGGGACCTCGTACTGTGCCATGCCGGCACCGTGGCATCCGCGACTTGGACGCGGCTAGTGCGGTGTCCACTAACGTTCGCCGGGTTGGCGGCGGCCGGATTTTGTCGTACCTGTCGGGTTGGGTGTGGTGGTGCCTCGTCGTCGGGATCCTGCTGCGCCTCGGGTGGTGTATCGGACTGCGCGTGTGGCGGTGCGGGTGACGTCGGGGCAGCGGCGGCGGTGTTTCGGGTTGCTGCGCTCGGCTGGTGACGTGTGGGCGTGTGTGTTGGAGGTCAACGGGTGGCGGCGCCGCCGTCAGGACGCGCCGCTGACCGGCTACCAGGCGTTATGCCGGGAGCTGTCCGGGTCGGGTCCGGGCACGTTCGGTGAGCTGGATTCGGTGGGTGCCCGGTCGGTGTTGCGGCGGTTCTCCGATGCCTGGTTCGCGGCGGCGAAAGCCCGTAAGGATGGTGACTTGTCGGCGCGGTTTCCGCGTCGTCGTCGGGCGTTGATGCCGGTGCGCTGGCATCACGGCACGTTCACCCTCGACGGCCGGCGGGTGCGGATCCCGACCGCCCAAGGCGCGTCGCCGTTGTGGCTCCGGTTGGCGCGGGAGGTGCCGTATCCGGTCGAGCAGGTCCGCTCGGTCACCCTGCTGTGCGAGGGCGGCCGCCTGTTCCTCGACATCACCGCCGAAGTCCCGGTAGCGGTGTATCCACCCGGTGAGGGCCCGGACCCGGGCCGGGTGGCCGGGGTGGATCTGGGCATCATCCACCCGTATGCGGTGGCCGGCCCGGACGGTGAGGGGATGTTGGTGTCGGGGCGGGCGATCCGCGCCGAGCACCGTATGCACCTGGCCGACACGAAAGCTCGCCGCCGTGCCGTCGCGCGGCGGGCGCCGAAGCCGGGTCAGCGAGGATCACGGCGGTGGCGAAAGTACCGGCGGCGGGCTCGGCTGGTGGAGGGCCGGCATCGGCGCAGGGTCCGGCAGGCCCAGCACGAGGCCGCCCGCCAGGTGGTGTCGTGGGCGGTGGAGCAGCGGGTTGGTGTGCTCAGGGTCGGTGACCCGCGCGGTGTGTTGGACATCGACGCGGGGCGGCGGCATAACCTGCGGCTGCGGCAGTGGCAGATCGGTCGGCTGATGCAGGTCCTCACCGACAAAGCTGTCCAGGCCGGCATCACCGTCGACCCCGTCAACGAACGCGGCACCTCCTCCACCTGCCCCGCCTGCCTACGGCGGGTACCGAAACCCCGCGGCCGGACCCTGTCCTGCCCGCACTGCCAGTTCATCGGGCACCGTGACCTTGTCGCGGCGGCCATCATCGCCACCCGTATCCCGGGCGGCGGACCCACCACTTCGGCAGCCGTTGTGCTGCCGGAGGTGGTCACGCACCGTCGAGCCGGACGGCACCTGCCCGGTGCCGGCCAGTCCCGGCGTGACCCCCGCCGCCCACACCGGGTGGCGAGAGGGTCAGTTGGCCTGCGGAGGCCCGCCCCACCACCAGGTGGGGAGTCGCTCGCCTCAACGGCGAGGATCCACAACGGTGCATCGGAAGCCCGGTGAACGTTAGTGGACACCGCACCAGTGAGGCTCCGCCTCGG
>NZ_LWLS01000071.1 GCF_001905095.1 Micromonospora sp. CB01531 | reverse complement strand
CATGGACAGCCGTTAACGAAGGGCTGAGGCTAGTGCGGCGAGGATTGCGACGGCAGCAATTGCGAAGCCGAGAAGCGCGCTGGATGAGCCTGTGAGGGAAGAGTAAACCTGCTGCCGGGTTGCCTTATCGGAGGCGCTTAGCAGGACTGGCTGATCGGAAAGGTGTGACCACACAGTTAGAAGCACAGCTGCAACGGGGAAGGCGATGACGGGGACAGTCCACGGCTTGCGATCGATCCACATGCCTTTTTCTTCGGACATCATAACCTCCCGGAATCATGGCCTATCTATGGGAGCGGCGAGCCTCTAGAGCGTTGTCTAAAAGTCCGCTAGCCAGGAACTTCTTGTATGTCAGGTCGAGGGTAGTGAAGGTTTCTTCGACGTCCGGGAAGGCTGAGTTGTCGACCTGTGGGGACAGTTCGACCTGTTCATGAATTCGCTCGGTCATGAGATTGACCGTGTCAGAAGACCCGGTGATGCGACTCTTGCCCGTCACCACCAGCCGATCCAAGAATTCCTCCTCGGCTGAGGCGAGCTGGAAGAGTTCCTGCTCTAGCCCTTGATCAATATACCGATCACGTGGGCCGTTCTTGCCGAAACCCATGCGAACCGAGATGCTCGGAACCGGAGCTCCCTTGATCATTCTCCAGAGTGTTCCCACCATGGGTGGGTCCACTAGTTCTCTGTGTGGTTTCGTAAACGTGAAGTTGAATGATCGGATTTGTCCTTCGAGTGCTGCCAAGCGTTCATACATGTCGGGCCGGTATAGCTGCCTAAAGGCAGCTTGTGCTCGCAGCTTCCGGTACAGGAAATCGACAAGGCGGCTGGGGCGAGGGAGATTTACGTGGTAGTCATGCGCTAGGTATCCGTCGGGCCACATCATGATGTGGGTTACGTCCGAGACGTAGTGGCCCTCTGGCATTGGAATATTTACTGGGCTTGTGCCAGGACTCCATTGGGCCGGTCGATTCCTAGCGGGCCGCAAGGCCAAGAGTTGAAGTTTGACGGGAAGGTTTTCATTGCCGGCTTCCAGTGGAATTACGGCAGTCCCGTTGTCTTCGTCCTCTAGAACTGCGAACTTTGAGTCTTGTGCGATCTCGGCAGCCAGCAGGGCTATAGAACGCCATGGCACAAACTCGCGCTGCGCATTAACAGATTCCCAGCGGTAAAAGACGATCTTCCTGGCAACCATGCAGGCAGCGTAGATGCCCGTCGTTGATTGCGCGACTTGAGCGAGGGCCAGGCGGCTCGACGCTCAGGCTAAGTGAACCCTGAGTCCTCAAGCCCTCTTGACAGCGGGTCCGTTCAGGGATTATTAGCAGTCGGCCCAGCGATGAGTTCATGTCAAGAACCTATCGGTGGGGTACGACAGAATGGACGACCCCAGGGTTCCTGTATGCCGGCTCCGTAGGCACTTACTGCTTATGCGCGGTTTCGCAAATGGCTATGTGTCGTATTTGCGACCGAATCGCAGATAGGGAGGTTGGCTGTAGCTGACTGAGCCGCCGGGTGGGATCGCTAGCGAAAAGCGATCCCACCCCTGCGAGTCGGCTCCTCGCTGCTCCGCTCCTCCGCCTGACGTGAGCCCGGTGTGAGCCCGGACGCCTGTGGACTGGCCGCTACAGGCAATTACTGACCGACAGCCATAGGGGCGTTTACCTGGATAGGTAGACACCCTTATGGACTGTCAGTCACCCGCGATCATGATTGGGATTCAACTTCTAATCCCAAGGCCGCAGGTTCGAATCCTGCCGGGCGCACCACCGTCATCCCAGGTCAACGGTCTGTCGGTCCCGGCCCGCTCGGTCACCACGGCCCCCGTAACGCCAAGTCAGCCGAAGAGCTGCAGCGCAGCCTCGTCCACCGCGGCTCGCTCGATCCGGCAGGACATGGCGTAGGTGTTCATGGTCAGCCCCACAGCTTCCCTGAAGTTGCTGATCGCGTTCGCCGTCGCCGCTGTGCTGGCCACGATCTACGTTGCCATCGTGGCGGTAGCAACCGACGTACCCATCGTCGGCGCATTGTTGGCATGCCTGGGCGGCGTAGTCGCCGTGCTTGGCCTCACTGCGGTCCACGTCGGCGTCGCCCACGGCCTGCTGAAAGCCAGTTCGATCTGGCGGCGTTTCCGGCCGCCGGCACCTGCGGTCCGCACCTAGCCCGCAAGAGGCCAGCCGACGGCGCGGGAGAGGTTGAGATGTGGGAAGTGGCGGTGACGCCGATCCTGGGAGCCGCCGTAGACCCGGAATCGGGAGTGGGTGAGGCGGCGGCCACAGGACGGGCCGCCGCCTCGCCGCGCCGGCTTCGGCGCGGATCGCGACCCGGCGGTCGACCCAGGGGGGCGGGTCGGCCGAGCGGGCCGCGGTGTCGACGCCGGGCAGGCGAAGGGGGGTGTGGCCGGCCCGGCGTCATGGATCAGATGAATCTCATGCGATCGTTCCGTGTCCTCAGCGCCGACTACCGGCCGAATGTCACACCGTCACCGATGGGCACCACGACGGGACGGACGGCGACGGGCGACAGCCCCCGGCGTAAGCGGCATCGCGTCACCCGGAAACCGGATGACCTGTTCGACACCGTCGTCCACCATCGACGGATGCCGCAGCATCGCCCGGCCGAGGCGGACATCCAGCGCTACTACACCGAGGTCTTCGCCGAGGCGGAGCGGTTGGACCGTACGCCGCAAGGACGCCTGGAGGCGAGGCGGACCCGGGAGCTGCTGACCCGCCTGCTCCCACCGCCACCGGCCGCCGTGCTCGACATGGGCGGCGGCCCCGGCACGTACGCGGGCTGGCTCGCGGCGGCCGGTCACCGGGTGCACCTGGTCGACCTGGTGCCGGCGCACGTGGCCGCCGCGCGGGCGGCGTACCCGGAGCTCACGGCGACCGTGGGCGACGCCCGCGACCTGCCGTTGCCCGACGACGCGGCCGACGTGACGCTGCTGCTCGGCCCGCTCTATCACTTGACCGAGCGCGCGGACCGGGTGGCCGCGCTGCGCGAGGCGGCGCGGCTCACCCGGCCCGGTGGGCCGGTCGTCGCGGCGGTGATCAGCCGCAACGCGGCCCTGATCGACCTGACCGCGCAGGGGCGGGCGGACGAACGCACCCGATCGCGCCTGCTCGGGGCGTACGCCACCGGGGTGAACGACCCGGAGACGGGCTTCACCACCGCCTACTTCCACCGGCCGGAACAGGTGGTGGACGAGTTCAGGGCGGCCGGGCTGCCGACCCCCCAGCTGTACGGCGTGGAGGGTCCACTCTGGCCGCTGCTGAACGCAATGGACACCGGCCCGGCGGACGCGCTCTTCGCCGACGCGATGGCCTGCGCGGAGACGTTCGAGCGCGATCCGGCGGTGCTCGGCGCCAGCGCGCACCTGCTGGCGGTCGCACCCGCCTGACCACGTGGCGAGGTCCTCCGCCGCACCACCCAGGCGACGCGCCACGTACGGAGGGTGACCAGTTGCCGTTTTGCATGTTATTCTCCGGCGTCGATCTAGGCCGCCCGGACCCGACCGGGTCGCTGCCGGAAGGACACCCTCCCCATGCCGGTCGTTGCCGCCACGACCTCGCCACCGAGCCCGCTGGACCGGCCGGCCGGCGGTGCGTTCACCGTCGTCTTCACCACCCTGCCGGCGCTGCTCCGGCTGAGCTGTGGCCTGGTCTGCGCGGTGGTGGCCCTGGCGGTCCGCACCCCGCCGGTCCGGGTGGCGCTGCTGGTACCGGCGGTCGCCGTGCTGACCGGCTGGTCCGTCTGGTACGCCGTCCGCGCGCTGCGGCACCGGATCACCGCCGGGCTGGTGGCCGGCGATGTCGCGCTCTCGGCGGCGGCCGGGCTGGCGATCCCGTGGCTGGTGGCGCCGGAGGTGCTGCCCGGCGAGGTGAGCTGGGTCGCGGTGCTGGCCAGCACCACCGTGATCAACGCGCAGGTCACCGCCCCGGCCCGCTGGTCGGTTCCGGCCAGTCTGCTGGTCACCGCCGGCTACGCGGCCGGCGCGACCGCGGCGGACAACCCGGTGGAGGCGCAGGCACACGCGACCACTTTGCTGGTGCAGACCGGCCTCACGGCGGTGCTGATCGCGGTGGTGCGGCGCCGGATCGGGCGCGCCGACGCCGCCTTCGCCGACTACCAGCGGCTGGCCCGGGAGGCGGTGATGGCGCGTTCCACGCGCGAGGCTGAGCGGCGACAGAACCGGGACCTGCACGACACCGCCCTCGCCACGCTGACCATGGTGGGGCTCGGCGCGGTTTCCGGCCCGTCGGCCGCGCTGCGCGAGCGGTGCGCGGCGGACCTGCGTACCCTCGCCGCCCTGGCGGACGCGCGGTCGGCGCCGCCGGCCGGCGTGGTGGCGCTGGACGACCGGCTGCGGGCGGTCGTCGCCCGGCTGCCCGAGTTGCCGCTGTCCGCGGCGCTGGCCCCGTGCGCGGTGCCGCCGGAGGTCGCCGAGGCCCTCGCCGACAGCGCCGCCGCCGCGCTGGCCAACGTGGTCCGGCACGCGCCCGGCGCGTCCGCCGCGCTGCGGCTGGCCCGGGACGGCGGCACCGTCGTGGTCGAGGTGACCGACGACGGTCCGGGCTTCGATCCGGCCACGGTCCCGGCCCACCGGTACGGGCTGCGCGAGTCGGTCCACGGTCGCATGGCGACCGTCGGCGGGCGCGCCGAGGTGACCTCCGGCCCTGGTGCGGGCACCCGGATCCGACTGGAGTGGACCGGTGAGCACTGACCTCGACGCGCGCGCGGTCGGGCCGGTCCACCGTCTCGCGCCGATCCCGGCCACGGGCGCTCCGGCCCCAACCGATGCCGCGGGAGCGGCGATCGCGGTGGCGGATGCCTCCGACCGGGCCGCCCGGATCGCGGCGGTCACCATCGCGCTCGCCTGGCACCTGGCGATCGACCTGCCGGCGCTGCCCGGCGTCGGGTCCTCACCCGCCGCCTCGGCCGTGGTCGCCGCCGGCTGGCTGGTGACCGCGGCGGTCGGCGTGGTGGCCGGCGTACGCCTGCTGCGCGGTGGCCTGCCGCCCGCCCGGCGGCTGGCGGCGGTGTTGCTGGTGGTCGACGCGGCGGTCTTCGCGGCGGTCGGCGGCGGGCAGTTGTTCGCCGCGGCGAACTGGGTGTGGGGCGGCCTGGTCTGGTTCTTCCCGCTGGTGCTCTGGCGACGGCCGGTCCGGTGGCTGCTGGCGCTGCTCGGCGCGCACGCGGTGATCGCCCTCGCCGCGCTGCTCGCTTCCGGCGCCACCGCCCCGGCCGACCTGGCTCGCTACGCGATGTACGTCTACGGCGTGTCGTCGCTGCCCGTCGCGGTCTTCGTCGGCGGCGTCGCGCTCGCCGCCCTGGCCCAGGCCAGGGCCGGCACGGCCACGGCGGCGCTGGCGGTCGAGGCGGAACGGGTGGCGGCGGAACGGGTCCAGGCGGAACGGCGAGCGCGGCTGGCCCTGGCCAGCGGCACCGCCGAGGAGGTGCTGGCCGCCCTCGCCGCCGGCGACGCCGACCCGGCCGACCCGGAGGTGCGCCGCCGCTGCGTGCTGGCCGCGGCCCGACTGCGCCGGCTGATCGCCGAGTCGGACGACGTGCCCGACCCGCTGCTGCACGAGCTGCGCGCCGCCGCCGACCTGGCCGAACGGAACGGCCTGTCGATCGAGCTGGTCGCCGTCGGCGTCCCGCCGGAGTTGCCCGTCGAGGTACGCCGGCGGTTGGCCGACCCGCTCACCGCGGCGCTCGCCGACGCCCGGGACTGGGCCCGGCTTACCGTGGTGACCGGCCCGGACGAGGTGGTGGTCAGCCTGGTCACGCCCGACCACGACGGGCCCGACGCGAGCGGGCCGCCAGGCCCGACCGGTCCGCGGGAGGCGGACGGGGACGAGAACGGGCCGGTGGAACACGTGCACGAGCGGGACGGGGAGATCAGATGGACGCAGACCCGGTGGCGGCGGACGTGACCGGCGGGCGGCCCATCGGCGTGGCCATCGTGGACGACCACCCGGTGGTGATCGACGGGGTACGCGCCTGGCTGGCCAGCGAGCCGCGGCTGCGCGTACTGGCCACCGGGGACGACCCGGACGCGGTGCTGCGGGCCGCCCCGGAGGCCGAGGTGGTGCTGCTCGACCTGCGGCTGCACGGACGGATGGCGTTCGACAAGCTCGCCGAGCTGAGCGCCGCCGGCCGGCGGGTGGTGGTCTACTCCCAGCACACCGACCCGGACACCATGCTCGCCGCGCTGGACGCGGGGGCGGTCGCGTTCCTGGCCAAGCACGAGGGGCGCGAGCACTGCGTGGCGACCGTGCTGGCCGCGGCGAGCGACCGCCCGTACGTGCCGCCGGCGCTGGCCGGGGCCATGGTGGGCGATCCCCGGCCGGACCGGCCGGCCCTGTCGGACAAGGAGCGCGAGGCCCTGCTGCTGTGGTTCCAGTCGATGTCGAAGGCGTCGGTGGCCCGCCGGATGCGGATCAGCGAGCACACCGTGAAGCAGTACGTGGATCGGGCGCGGATCAAGTACACCCGGGCGGGCCGGCCGGCCGCCACGAAGGCGGCGCTGCTCGCCCGGGCGATCGAGGACGGCCTCGTCCGGCCGGAAGAGATCGGCACCTACCGGTCACAGGCGTCCACCGACCGGCCGACCCCCTAACGGCTGTCATGACAGCCACCACGGTGTGGGCCAGGCTCGACGTACCGCCAACCGTCCCCGGGAGGTTGTGACCGTGCAGGAGGACGCCGCACCGTTCTTCATCGGACCACACCGCTTCGACGCGGATGGGGACTCCGCCCGTCCCACGCTCGACCGGCGGTACGCGCTGGTCCCCGAGCCGGGCGAGCAACTGCTCGGGCAGCACCTACTGCGGATCGCCGGGCATCTGCTCGGTCCCACCGAGAACGCGCCCGCCTGGCACCTGCCCGCGCCGGCGACGGTCACCGTGACGGACCGGCGCCTCTCGTATGTCTGCACCGGCTCCGAACTGGCCCTGGTCTCGGGGCGGACCGGCCGGACAGGTGCCCGGCACCGGCGTCCGCTCCGGCTGTCCCGTCTGGTCAGTGGCCAGATCCGCTGGCAGTGGCCGTCCCGGCTGGAGCTGGCCGAGGGCCCGGACGACGAGGTCGAGTTGCTGTTGGTCTGCGACGCGCTGCGCACCATCCGGCAGCCGGCCCTCGCGCTGGCCGGCCCGGACGCCCTGATCGTCGCGCTGGCTCGCCAGGTACGCCGCGCGGTGGCCGCGTTCCGCCTGGTGCACCCCGAGCTGGTGGACCTCTCCCCGCCGGAACGGGACACCCTGCTGACCCGAGTGGGTGGCGCGCCCGGCCCGGCCCGGGGCTCGCTGACCCTGCCCGGTTCGCTGCCGGTGGAGTTTCTGTCCCGGGAGGACTACTACCGGCCGGCGGCGACCGAGGCGGCGGGTTGGCCCCGGGCGGCCTCCCCGGCCCGGGTGGGGCCGGGTTCCGCCTGCTGACCCTCAGGTCAGCGCGGGCCGGTCGGGGCGGACCCGGGCCCCGCAGCCGGCGGTCAGGGGGTGGCAGCGCGAGGGCCTCGGCGGTCCAGCGCGGCGGCCTCCTCGGGCGTGGGGGCGGCGCCGCCGAGGTGGGCGGGCTGCCACCAGGCGTCGTCGGGGCCGGCGGGCTGCTCCGGGTACTCCCGCTGGGCCCGATCCACCAGCGCGCTGAGCCGGTTCCTCAGCTCGGCCGTCATCGTGGCGGCGTCCGGGTAGCCGGCCGGGTCCATGGGCTCACCCACCAGGATGCTGATCGGGGTGTGCCGGCGGGTGAGGGTGCGTGGGCGGCCCTTGGTCCACAGCCGCTGGGTGCCCCAGAGTGCGACCGGCAGCAGCGGCACGGCGGCCTGCTGGGCCATCCGGGCGGCCCCGCTCTTGAGGTCCTTGACGGTGAAGGAGCGGCTGATGGTCGCCTCCGGGAAGACGCCGACCACCTCGCCGCGCCGCAGCGCGGACACCGCGGTCTGGTACGACCCGGCGCCGGCCGCCCGGTTGACCGGGATGTGCTTCATGCCCCGCATGAGCGGCCCGGAGACCTTGTGCCGGAAGACCGAGTCCTTGGCCATGAACCGGACCAGGCGGCGGGAGTCGCGCGCGCCGTACCCGCAGAAGATGAAGTCCAGGTAGCTGACGTGATTGCTGGCCAGCACCGCCCCGCCGGTGGGCGGCACGTGGTGGCTGCCCTCCACCCGTAGGCGCAGGTCGAGGACCCGGAACATCGTCTTGGCGGCGGCGATCACGGGCGGGTACACGAGCTCCGGCATCCGCCGACTTTACCCCGAGTAGGTTACGCAACCGTAGGAACAGATCGGGCGGTCGGATCTGCGGGCTCTGCCCTGGGCAGAGCCGGGTCGCGGGCCGGCCCCGGGAGGGGCCAGCATGGCGGGATGACCGAACGCGGAGTGCTGCTCTGGATCCACGGTGGCGGCTGGCGGGCCCGGTACCACGAGGACGGCGCGGCCCTGGCCCCGCTCGGGCTCCGGGTGGTCGCGGCGACCTACCGGTTCGTGGCCGAGGCGCACTGGCCGGCCCAGCTCGCCGACGTCCGCGCGGCGGCCCGGGCCGCCCGGGCTGCGGCGGACGGGCTGCCGCTGCTGGTCGGAGGCGACTCGGCCGGCGGGATGCTCGCCCTGCACCTCGCCCTGCGGGGAGTGGACCGGCCGGGCGACGTCGCGGCGGGGCTGGCGTACTGGGCGCCGGTCAACCCGCTGGACCCGCAGTGGCGGCGGCAGCGATCCGACGACCCGTGGGCCGACCTGCTCGGCCACCCGCCCGCCGCGGGCGACCCGGCCACCGTCGACGCCACGGTCGCGTCCCACCTCGGGTCCGGCGTACCGGTGCTGCTGGTGCAGGGGCGCGCGGACGCGTCGGTGCCGGCCGCGCAGTCGGTGGCGCTGGCCGGGCAACTGCTCGCCGCCGGGCACCCGGTGCACAGCTGGATCACCCACGGCGGGCACGCCCTCGACCTGGCGCGTCCGGACATCCAGGCGGTCACCACCGCGTTCCTGGACACCGTCCTGCCGCCCGCCTGACCCGACTACCGTCAGGGCATGCCCGACCTCGCCGCGATCGTCATCCACTGCCGCGACCCGTACCTGCTCGCCCCATTCTGGAGCGCGGTCACCGGACTGCCCGTGGTCGAGGAGGACTGGGTGAAGCTCGCCGATCGGGCGCTCGCGCCGACCGAGGCGGTGCTGCTGCGCGACCCGTCCGGGCACCGGCCGGACATCTGGATCAGCCCCGCCGACGACCTGCCGGCCCGCGGCCGGATCCACCTCGACTTGGCCGGCGACGCGGAGGAGCGGGCCGCGGTGCTGGAGGCGGGGGCGACGGTGGTCCGCGAGCTGCCCCGGTGGACCGTGCTGGCCGACCCGGAGGGGAACGAGTTCTGCCTGCTGCCCCGCACCCAGGCGCACGCCGATCCGCTGGTGCCCGGCCACTGAGCACGCGGCGGCGCCGCCGACCCGGTGGTCGGCGGCGCCCCACGGTCGCGTTACTGGGCGGCCAGCTGGTGCAGATCGACCCGGCCCCGGGCGAAGGCATCCACCTTCCCCCACCGGCCCGGGATGTCCAGCACCTCGATCCGCCCCATGCCGACCGGCAGCCGCGGGTCCACCGCCAGGTGCCCCTCGTGCGGCTCCAGCCCGAGCATCGTCCGGATCAGCAACAGCGGGGTCCCGGTCGACCAGGCCTGCGGGCTGCACGCCGTCGGATACTCCACGGGGAACTTGGTCAGGTCCCGCGGATAGCCGCCGAACGCCTCCGGCAGCCGGCCGTCGAAGTACCGCGCCGCTTCGAGGATGCCGTTGGCGATGACGGCGGCCTCGTCGGCGAAGCCGTACCGGCGCAGACCCCAGGCGATGAACGAGTTGTCGAACGGCCAGATCGTGCCGTTGTGGTAGCCGATCGGGTTGTAGCGGACCTCGCCCTCGGCCAGGGTGCGCACCCCCCAGCCGGAGAAGAGCCGCGGCCCGAGCAGGTGGTCGGCGATCTTCCTCGCCCGGTCCGGCTCGACGATGCCGCTCCACAGCAGGTGCCCGATGTTGGAGCTGAGCACCGCGCAGTGCCGGCCGTCCGGGTCCAGCCCGAGGGCGTAGTACTCGCCGTCCGCCACCCACCAGTCCCGGTTGAACCGCTCCCTGAGCTCCGCCGCCTCCCGCTCCAACTGGTCGGCGTACGCCGGGTCGTCCCAGAACTCCCGGGCCAGCCGGGCGGCCCGCATCTTCGCGTCGTACGCGTATCCCTGCACCTCGCAGGTGGCCCGCGGGAACGGCGGCAGCGTGCCGTCCCGGTAGGAGATGGAGTCCCACGAGTCCTTCCAGCACTGGTTCTCCAGGCCGGTGTCGGTGTTGCGCCGCTCGTACCAGATGTAGCCGTTGCCCACCAGGTCGGCGTAGGCGTCGACCCACTTCAGCGCCGCCCGGCACTCCCGTTCCAGCTCCTTGACCAGCGCCACGTCGCCGGTCCACTTCTCGTACTCGTCGAGCAGCACCACGAACAGCGGCGTCGCGTCCACCGAACCGTAGTAGGGCGAGTGCGGCTGCTCCTCGAAGGCGGCCGTCTCGCCGTAGCGCATCTCGTGCAGGATCCGGCCCGGGTCCTCGTCCCGGAAGTCGTCGAACCGGGTGCCCTGCAACGCCCCGAGGATCCGCAGCGTGGTCTTGGACAGGTCCGGCGCGAACGGCAGCACCTGGAGGCAGGTCAGGATGCTGTCCCGGCCGAACATGGTCATAAACCAGGGCAGGCCGGCGGCCGGCAGCGTCTGCCCACCGAGCGACAACGGCGAGAAGCGCAGCGCCGCCAGGTCGATCAGACTGCGCCGGTACGTCGAGCAGACCTCGCGGTGCTCGCTGTTCACCTTCGGTGCGTTGGCGATCCACTGCTCGAGGTCCTGCTGCAGGGCCAGCCGCTCGACGCCGTGCGTCCGCAGCCCCATTCGCAGGTCCCGACCGCCCGGGCCGATCGCGAAGGTCTGTACGTCGATGCCGGTGTCCCACTGCTCGTTCGGTTCCAGGTGGACAGTGAAGGCGAGGCCGTTCCGGTCGTAGCGGGCTGGCTGGGATGACTGGATCACCGTTTCCCGCTTGAAGTTGCCCCGCCGGTAGCCCAGCCTGAGCCGGTCCGACTCGGCCTCGGCGTAGATCTCGCCCTTCTTGTTCAGGATCTCGTCTTTGACCTGGAACAGGTCGGCGAAGTCCGACGCGGCGTCGATCCGGATCTCCAGGTCGACCGGTTTCTCGTCGTGGTTGAGGATGGTCAGCGTCTCCCGGAAGCTGCCGCCCACCGCCCGCTCCCGGATGATCGACAACTTCGCGTCGATGTAGTGCGTGGCCATGCCCGGCACCAGGAAGAACCGGGCCTCGTAGTACTGGAGGTCGTCGTACGACAGCGCGTTGAGCCGCTCGCCGTTGACGGTCAGCACCCACTTGGAGAGGAAACGGGTGTCGATGGCGAAGAGGCCGGTCGGCTCGCTCGGCGTCGCCTCGATGTCGCCGGTGTCCTCGGACACCACGAACGTGTTGCCGTCCAGGATCCGGACGGTGTCCGTGCCCGCCATCAGGAAGCCCCCCTCTGGAACGCGTGATGCGGCCCGCGAGAGTTCGGCGGGCCGGGAAAGATCCGTTCGACCTGCAACACCAGCCGCAGGTCGCCCAGCACGGTCATGTCGCCGCGCAGCAGCGCCGCGATGACGTTCTCCCGGCCACTCACCAACTCGCCGAAGAGTCGCGGCGCGGTCCCCACGACCGTGTTCGCCTCCTGGTCCTCCTGCCGGACCCGGAGGTTGCCCCGGTCGATGTGCAGCAGCCAGTGTGTCGTGTGCGCCCCCTCGTGCAGGTCGAAGCGCAGGGTGCCGCTGGTCTTCGCCAGCAGGGGTTCGTACCCCCGCCGGTCCAGGTCCTCGAAGAACTTCGTGGTCGCGTCCACCAGTTCACTCCTCCCGCGGTCCGCGGCGTGCGACGTCCGAGAAGGGGTGCCCATCGGGTACGGGGTCAATCTCGCCCGGTTCGGGTGAGCCGCCGACATGGCGCGTGGGCGGAACGCGCGAACGCCGGCACCCGGGAACCGGGGGCCGGCGTCGCCACGGCGGACGGGTCAGTTGTTCGGTTCGTCGGCGCTGATGTCGGCGAGCACCGACTGCGGCTCCCGCTCGACGGCGAGGTCACCCATCGACACCAGTCCGATCAGCCGGCCGTCGTCGACCACCGGCAGCCGCCGGACGGCGTATGTGCGCATCAGGTCCGCGGCCGCCACCGCGTCGTCGTACTGGCTCACCGTCACCACGTCCTTGCTGGTGATCTGGTTGAGCCTGGTCGTGGCGGGGTCCATGTTCTCGGCGACGCCCCGGACCGTGATGTCCCGGTCCGTGACGATGCCTACCACGCGGTCACCATCGGTCACCACCACGTCGCCGATGGCGCTGTCACGCATCTCCTGCGCCGCCGCGGTCAGGGTGTCGTCGCCGTCCATCGTCACCAACCGGGTCGTCATGAACTCTCCGACCGTTGTCATGGTGCTCCCCTCTCGGTGTCGGCACCGCGGTCTACCCGCCGCCACGGGCCGAGTAACGCGCCCTGTTCGGTGGTGGTGGGTCGTGGCAGCCGGTCCTGGACCGGCCGAAGGATGCCGGGCCGGGGGCGACGGGAGGCCAGGGGCGCGGCGACGCGTGGTCAGGCGCGCGGGGGCGCGCCGTAGACCCGCTCGACGTGCAGCCGCAGCACGAGGCGGCGCTCGGCGACCATGGCGCGCCGGAAGTCGTCCCAGTCCGGGTGTTCGCCCTGCACCGCCCGGTACAGCCCGACCAGTTCCTCGACGGTGGGATCGTCCGGCCGCTGGGCCACCGGGGTCAGCTCGGCCCGCGCCTCCGCCACCGCGTACGCCCAGCCGTCCGCGCTGCTGACCTGGAAGCTGGCCCGGGGGTCCCGACGCAGGTTGGCGGTCTTCGCCCGGTCGTCGGTCACCGAGATCCGGATCACGTCCTGCACCCGGTCGAAGGAGTGGACCACGTTGGACAGCTGGGGCCGGCCGTCCCGCTTGATGGTGGCGAGCACCCCGATCCGGCGGCTCGCGATGAGATCGGTCAGGGCCTGCTGGGTCTGCTCGTCCGCCATGGGGGCCTCCCGGGTCGACTGGTCGCGCGGTCGACCCCCATCTCACCGCATTCCCGGCCGGCGTGCCCGACGCACGGCCGGGCCCGCCGGCTCAGCGCCGCTCGGCGGCGACCAGCTCGGCGAGCTGTACGGCGTTGAGTGCGGCGCCCTTGCGCAGGTTGTCGTTGGAGCAGAAGAGTGCCAGCCCGTGCTCGACGGTCTCGTCGGCCCGGATCCGCCCGACGTACGTCGGGTCCTGGCCGGCCGCCTGCAGCGGGGTGGGCACGTCCGACAGGGCCACCCCCGGCGCGTCGTCGAGCAGCTCCCGGGCGCGGGCCGGCGTGATCGGCCGGGCGAAGCGGGCGTTGATCTGGAGCGAGTGTCCGGTGAAGACCGGAACCCGGACGCAGGTGCCGGAGACCTTCAGCCCCGGGATCTCCAGGATCCTGCGGCTCTCGTTGCGCAGCTTCTGCTCCTCGTCGGTCTCGAAGGAGCCGTCATCGACGATCGACCCGGCCAGCGGGAGCACGTTGAAGGCGATCGGGCGGGCGAACGAGCGCGGCGCGGGGAACTCGACGGCCGCACCGTCGAAGGTGAGCCCGGCGGCGTCCTCGGCCACCTTGCGGACCTGCTCGTCCAGCTCCGCCACGCCGGCCAGGCCGGCGCCGGAGACCGCCTGGTACGTCGCCACGACCAGGCTGACCAGCTCGGCCGCCTGGTGTAGCGGGCGCAGCACCGGCATGGCGGCCATGGTGGTGCAGTTCGGGTTGGCCACGATGCCCTTCGGCCGGTCGGCGATGGCGTGCGGGTTGACTTCGGCGACCACCAGCGGCACCTCGGGGTCCATCCGGAACGCCGAGGAGTTGTCGATGACGACCGCGCCGGCGTCGGCGACCCGGGGGGCCAGCTCGCGGGCGGTGCCCTTGCCCGCCGAGAAGAGCACGATGTCCAGCCCCCGGTAGTCCGCGGCGGCCGCGTCCTCGACGGTGACCTCGCCGTCCCGCCAGGGCAGGGTCCGCCCGGCCGACCGCGCCGAGGCGAACAACCGCACCTGCTCCGCCGGGAACTCGCGCTCCGCCAGCACCTGCCGCATCACGCCACCGACTTGGCCGGTGGCCCCCACAATGCCGATCCTCATGCCCGCGAGGCTACCCAGCCGGGCGGCCGGACCGGGAAGGCTTTCCCACCGCGCGGGCCGGCGGCCGGCCCCGCCCTCGCCGGACGGCAGCCGCCAGGAGCTGCAACGACGGCGCTCCAGGACCGCTCGTCCCGGAAGATCACCCGCCGTCGGCCCGCCTGGCCGGAGCATCCGCGCCCCCGCCCGCCCGGGGTTGGCGGCCGGACGCGACCGGAATCACACCCCCGCCCGGCCCGGGAGATCCTGGTAGCGGAAGTCCGCCGCGTACCAGGATCTCGGCCGGGCCGCGCGACGGGCGGTCAGGGGGTGTGGTCGACGACCTCGCCGAGCCCGGTGGCGACCAACTCGTCCCGGATGATCGCCGCGTCGCCCTCCACGACCAGGGTGAGCGAATCCGGGTGCAGGTGCGCCGAGGCCGCCGCGGACACCTGCTCCACGTCGGCGGCGAGCAGCGACTCGCGCAGCCGGGCGTGGTAGTCGTCCGGCAGGTCGTGCACCACCAGGGTGGTCAGCGCCGAGGCGATGGCCCGCGGGGTCTGCAGCTCGACCGAGAGCTGGCCGGCCCGCCAGAAGCGGGCCACCGCGAGCTCGTCCTCGGTCACTCCTTCCGACCGGGTCCGCGACACCTCGCCGACCGCCTCGACCAGCGCTGGCGCGGTCACCGCGGTCTGCACCCCGGAACTGATCGCGAACCGGCCGAACCGGCGGGACGAGGCGAAGTCGCCCCGGATGCCATAGGTGTAGCCGTGCACCTCGCGCAGCAGATGGTTCAGCCGGGAGGTGAAGGCCCCGCCCAGCACCGTGCCGGCGAGCGACATCGGCACGTGGTCCGGGTGGGCCCGGTGCGGGGACGGGTGCCCGAGGCGGAGCGTGGACTGCACCGAGCCGGGGCGGTCGACCAGGATGATCCGCCGCCGGTCGTGCCGCGGCACCTCGACCGGGCCGCCCTTCTCCACCGGGCCGCCCCCGGCGCCCGCGAACGCCGTCGCGCCCAGCGCGTCCAGGTCGATCCGGTCCAGGTCACCGGCGATGACCAGGGTGCCCGGGCGGATGAACCACTCGGAGTGGAAGACGGTCACGTCGTCCACGTCCAGTGCGGCCACGCTGACCGGGTCGCCGTACATCGGGCGACCCCAGCGGTTGTCCGTGCCGAAGATGTCGCCGCGCAGCACCGCGTCCGCCCGGGGGCCGGGGTTGGCCCAGTCCATCCGCAGCGCGGTCGCCTCGTCGTCGCGGACCCGCAGCACGTCGGCCGGGTCGAGCTTCGGCGTCCGGACCGCCTCGGCGAGCAGTTCCACGGCGGCGCTCAGCCGATCGACCGGCACCTGCACGCTGACCTGGAAGGAGTCCCAGTCCAGCGCGGTCACCAGTTCGGTGCCGAGCGCCTCGACGGCCAGCGCGTACGCGGTGGCGTCCCGCTGCGCGGTACCCTCCTCCAGGGCCTTGGCGAGCACCGCGCCCAGCCCCTCCTTGCCGACCGGCTCCCGGCCGGCGCCGGCGTCGAGGAGCAGCAGGGCGACCGCGAGGCTCTGCCCGGGCAGGTGCGCGGCGACGACCTGCCCGCCGGCGACGGCCCGGCGCACCACCTGCGGGAACCGGTACGGGCGGGCGGCGCCCGGCCCGGGACGTTCGGTGATCAGCGTCATGCGGTCTTCTCCTCCGGCACGTAGCACAGGGTCACCCGGTCGTGTTCGGTACGGAGCAGCTCGGCGGCCTGTTCGGCGATCTGCTCGGCGGTGACGGCGAGCCACCCCGGCAGCCGCTCGCCGGCCTTCGCCGGGTCGCCGAACTGGGTGGCGTACCGGCCCAGCGTGTCCGCCCGGCCCTCCACCGTGGACATCTGCCGCCACCACATGGTGCTCAGCAGCGCCTTGGCCCGGTCCAGCTCGGCGGCGGTCACCGGCACCGTCGACAGCTCGTCGACCACCTCCGCCAGCCCGTCGCGCAGCCGCTCGACGGTGACCCCGGGGCGGGCGGTGGCGGTGGCGATCAGCGGGGCGGGAGCGTGGGCCAGGTCCACCCCGTACGCCCCGACCAGATCCGGCTGGGCGATCCGCTCCCCGTCGGCGAGGCGCTGGTAGAGCCGGCTGCCCCGGCCGCTGCCGAGGACGGTGGCGAGCACCGTGGCGACGTCGTAGCCGGGGGTGCCGAACGGCTGGGTGCGGTGCGCCACGTAGACCCGGGGAGCGGGGACGTCGGCGGTGACCGTCTCCACGGCCGGCCGCCCGGCCGTCGGCACGGTGCGTCCGTCCGGCGCGGCGGGGATGTCGGCGCGCGGCGGGATGGCGCCGAAGTACTTGTCGGCCAGCGCGAACACCTCGGCCGCCGTGGTGTCGCCGACCACGGTGAGCACGGCGTTGTTCGGCGCGTAGTAGGTCTCGTGGAACGCCTGGAAGGTGGGCAGGCCGGCGGCGTTGAGGTCGGCCATCGACCCGATCGTGGCGTGGTGGTACGGGTGCCCCGGCGGGTAGAGCAGCGGCAGCAGGCGCAGCCACGCGTCGCCGTACGGGACGTTCTCGTACCGCTGGCGGCGCTCGTTCTTGACCACCTCGCGCTGGTTGTCCAGCGTCTCCTGGGTCAGCGCCGGCACCAGGCCGCCCATCCGGTCGGCCTCCAGCCAGAGCGCCAGCTCGAGGTGCTCGGCCGGGACCGTCTCGAAGTAGTTGGTCCGGTCCGGGTTGGTGGTGGCGTTCAGCGAACCGCCGGACCCCTGGATGAGCTTCATGTGCTCGGTCTTCGCCACGTTCACCGAGCCCTCGAACATCAGGTGCTCGAAGAGGTGGGCGAAGCCGGTCTGGCCCGCCGGCTCATGCCGGGAGCCCACGTCGTACCAGAGGTTCACGGCGATCGCGGGTGCGGTGCGGTCCTCGCTCACCACCACGCGCAGGCCGTTGTCCAGTCGGGTCGTCTCGATCGGCCAGGGGTAACCGCTGTCGGGCATGGCACGACGCTATCCGATCTCGCGGGCGGAAAGGGGACGGGCGGGAGCATCCTCGCCGCGCGGCGGGGTATCCCCGGGGTATGCCCGACCCCGCATCCACCGCCGCCGAACGTGCCGCCGCGGCGCTGGCCCGCCGCCGGCGGGCCCGGCTGCTGCATCCCGTCGGCCGCACCTTTTCCGCCGAGGTGATGATCTGGGGTACGCCCGGTCCGCCGACCGGGGTCCCGCTCTTCGACCGGCCCGGACGGTGGCGGGGCACGGTCCGGCTGTCGAAGGGGGTCGCCACGCCGGGGAGCTGGCCGGACGTACTGGGGCTGGGCGTGCGGCTGCACCGGGACCCGGAATCGCCGGTGGATCTGCTGATGAGTTCCAGCGCCGCCCCGCCGGTGCTGCGCCAGCTGCCGCTGCCCCGGCGGCGCTTCACCGGGACGTACAGCTCGATCATGCCCTTCCGGGCCGGCCGGTGCCGGCTCCTGGTGGCCGCGCTGGCCGACCCGGACTCGCCGGAGCTGGGCCGCAGCCTCGCCGAGGTCTCGTCGGCGGTGGGCCCGGACGCGCCACGGCTGGTGCTGGCGGTGGCCTCGACGGTCGGGCCATGGCGGCCGTTCGGGCAGGTCTGCCTCGACGGCCAGCACGGCGCCCGGGAGGACGCCGCGCTGGCCTTCGATCCGATCGGCAACCCGCCGGCGGGCCTGCGGGCGGAGGGGCTGCTCGCCTGGCTTCGCGACACCACCTACCGCGGCTCCCGCCGGGCCCGGGCCGCGTCCCCTCAGTCCGGAGGCTCGCTCGGGGTCACGGTCTGATCCGACATCCGGCGCTCCAGGGTGGCGTCCTGGGCGACGTTCCGATCCTCCCGGATGTCCGATTCGGCGAGGATCGCGTCGGCCTGGGCCTCGGGGTCCTCGCTGCCCACCGCCGCCTCCTCCGGCAGGAGGTGGGCGCGGGACTCGATCCGCTCCTGGTCGCTCTGCTGGTGGCTCATGCCATCCCCATACCCCGCGGGTGCGCACCGGAACGGGCAACGCACCTCGTTCGGGCGCACTGGGTGCCGCCGTCGTCGGCCAGGTAGTGCGGTTCCGGTTCCGCTTTCCCAGGATTCGGTACGCCGAGGAAATCGTTCCGTCGCGTCGCCGCGTGGCGCTGATGGCCCCGCCGGGCGCTTGTCGCGCCCTCGGCGCCACCGTTGGCAGCATAGATGAAGTTGAACGCGGGGCGGGGCCCTGCCGACGATGGAGTGAGCCCAGCCCGTCGCGTCGGGTACGCTGGCTGGCGTGACGCGGTCGTATCGATGGTTTAGGCAGCCGGCTGGAGGAGCCGGTGACTCAACCATGATCTGACGTCACTCCTCTTCGAGCCGGCCGGGCAGGGATCATTCCCTGCCCTTTCGCGTACGAGCAGCCGGCTCGACCCCGGGCGCCGGCCCCGGGCACGGTCGGCGGAAGGAACCCCACCGTGCCGACCCAGGACGCCCATCGGGTCATCGACCAGCGGATCGACCGCGTCGTACCACTGACCACCCCGGCCCTGCTGCACCACCACCTGCCCCTGGACGCGACGCTCGCGGAGGCCGTGGTCACCGGCCGACGCGCCGTCGGCCGGGTGCTGGACCGTGCCGACGACCGGCTCCTGGTCGTGGTCGGCCCGTGCTCGGTGCACGACCCCGCCGCCGCCCTCGAGTACGCGGGCCGGCTGCGCGAGGCCGCCGACCGGCTCGCCGACGACCTGCTGGTGGTGATGCGGGTCTACTTCGAGAAGCCGCGCTCGACGGTGGGCTGGAAGGGCCTGATCAACGACCCGGGGCTGGACGGCTCGGGCGACGTGAACACCGGCCTGCGTACGGCCCGGTCGCTCCTGCTCGACGTGCTGCGGCTCGGGCTGCCGGTGGGTTGCGAGTTCCTCGACCCGATCACGCCGCAGTACATCGCCGACACGGTGGCCTGGGGAGCGATCGGCGCCCGGACGGTGGAGAGCCAGGTGCACCGGCAGCTCGCCTCCGGCCTGTCCATGCCGATCGGCATGAAGAACCGCCCCGACGGCAGCATCTCGACCGCCGTGGACGCGATCCGGGCGGCCGGCGTGCCGCACGTCTTCCCCGGCATCGACGTCTCCGGCACCCCGGCGATCATGCACACCCGGGGCAACGCCGACGGCCACCTGGTGCTGCGCGGCGGGGGCGGGCGGCCCAACTACGACGCGGAGTCGGTGGCCGGCGCGCTCGACCTGCTCCGCACCGCCGGCCTGCCCGAACGAGTGGTGATCGACGCCAGCCACGCCAACAGCGGCAAGGACCATCGCCGGCAGCCGCTCGTCGCCGCCGACGTGGCCGCCCAGCTGGCCGGCGGCCAGCGCGGCATCGTCGGCATCATGCTGGAGAGCTTCCTCCAGCCGGGCCGCCAGGACCTGGACCCCACGCGGGAGCTGGAGTACGGGAAGTCCGTCACCGACGCCTGCATCGGCTGGGACACCACCGCGCAGGTCCTCACCGACCTGGCCCAGGCCGTCCGCACCCGCCGCGCCACCCTCCCCACCCCGGCCTGACCTCCCCTGTCAACCCATCTGTTGATCATGAGGTTGGCGGCGCGGTCAGCGAGATCCACATCGCCGCCAACCTCATGATCAACGAGGAGCCGGGGCAGCGCCGCGACCGGCGACGTTTGACCGATTCGGGCCGGGGTAGCTGACCGGGGTGACCGACGACGCGCCCGTGACCGAACAGCCGGACACCCGGCAGCTCGACGAACTGCTCGACGACATCTACCACGGCCAGGAGCGGATCACCCAGGCGGACATCTACCGCCGGGCGGTCGCCGCCGAACTCCCCGCGGAACTGCTCACCCGGATCGCCGCACTCCCACAGGGCGAGTACGCGATCGACGAGGTGACCGACCTGCTGGGCGGGACCGTCGCCTGAACGGCCGGCCGGGTGGACGCCGCGCCGACCGGCCGGAGCGGGCCCTGACGGCGCCCACCCGGAGACCGCCGGCGGCACGACGGAGAGGACAGTGGGATGACCGACCGGGACGAGGGGCGCCAACCCGAGGCGCTCGGCCAGCCGCCGACGGCGGTGCCCCCCGACGCTGATCCGGAGTTCGCGGAGGAGCACGAGGAAACCGCGGTGGACGAGGACATCATCACCGGCGAGGACGGGGGCCGACGCGAGCCCGAGTCGTCGCGTGGCTGGGCCGGCGAGAACCACGGCACCAACCCCACCTGAGCCCACGGACGAGGGGCGGGCGCGCCCTCGTCCGCCCCTCGTCTCGACAAACTCCGGTTCGGCGCAGCGATCCAGGAGCCGTTGCGACTCACTTCCCGCGTTGCCCACCCGCGGCCGCCTGCTGGGCGACCGCGTACCCCATCTGGAGGAAGTCGGAGGCGGCCACCGCGGTCAGCGCGGTGGCGACCAGCCGGGTCAGCCGGGGCGCCAGCACCAGCCCGCCGGTCAGCCCGGTGGCGACCCAGACCGCCAGGCAGAACGGGCAGCTCAGCAATTCCCCGACCGCGTGCCGGGTGGCACTGCCCTGGTCCCGCACCTGCTCCATCACCTCGCCACTGCCGATCGGGTGGTCGTAGCGCGTGAACGGAGCACGCAGCGGGCTGGTGATCGCGTCCTTGGAGAGCAGCCGGCTGAGCTTGTGGGTCGCGACGGAGAGCAGCACCACGTCTGCCGGCGAGGGCCGCTCCGGCACCGGCCGCCCGGTCGCCCGGACCAGGCCGACCAGCGACGCGGTGACCGCCGCGTACGTGCCCATCGCCACCAGGTAGCCGCCCAGCGGTCGGTGCTCGTGCGGCGCGTACGCCTGGCGCAGGCGCGCCACCTTGTGCTTCAGGCCACTCCGGGACACCCGGCCTCCTCGTTCTCGTGGCACGGCCGGCTCAGCCGGCGGTCAGGTTGTCATCCACCTCGCGGGCCAGGTTGGCCAGCGTCTCCTCGGCCAGCGCCGGGACGTCCCCGCCGGCCAGGTCCAGCCGGACCCGGGCACCCCCGGCGTCGGCCGGCTCCACCCAGATCTCCGCCGACCAGTCGGGCGCGGAGTCGCTGTACCAGGTGGCTCGCATCTCCTCGACGCTGACCACCTCCGGACGGCGCCCGCCGTCCTGCCGCAGCGGCTCGGGCAGCCACGCCGCCGCCCGGTCTGGGTCGATGGCCGTGTTGAAGACCACCTCGGGCGGCGCGGACATCCCCCGCTCGACGTGCGCCGCCATCAGGCCCCCCGGAGCCGGCTCGGGTCGACCTCCCGCCCCGGGTGCCGGGCGAGGTATTCCGTCTCCAGCTCGGCGGTGCGACGCAGGTGGTTGGCGAGCGCGGAGTCGGTGGCGTGCCGCAGGGTGTCCAGCCGGGTCCGGTGCAGGCTCTGCATCTCCCGGATCAGGTCCTCGTCGCCCAGCTCGGCGGGGTCCACCCCGAGCAGCTCGCCGTCGACGTCGCCCAGCACGGTATCGGTCCGGGCGTGGTCGCCGTCCCACTCGGGCATCCGCTGCTCCGGGCTGGCGTCGCCGGGCCGGCGTACTGATTCGGTCATTGTCGCCCCCTCGTCTCGTTCGGGCTGGCGTCTAGACGGATGCCCACCCGGGATGCCACCAAACCCCGCCACCTACGACACCGCGTCGGAGACGGCCGCCGGCCCCGGTACGCTCAAAGGCATGAAGCGGCTCCGGACACCGGCGTGGATCGCCCGCCACGTGGCCATGGTCGTGCTGGTCGTGGGCTTCCTCGGGCTCGGCTGGTGGCAGGTCACCCGGGCCGCCGAGGGCAACACGCTGAGCTTCGGGTACGCGATCGAGTGGCCGGTCTTCGCCGGCTTCGTGGTCTTCCTCTGGTGGCGTGAGGTGCGGCACGCGCTGCGGGGCCCGCGTGAGCCGGGGCCCACTCCGGCGCCGCCGGCGGCCGCCGGGCCCGAGCCGGCCCCCACCACCCCGGTGGTACGCCGACCGGTGCGGGTCAGCCGGGTGCCGGCCACCCCGGCCGGGGCGGTCGAGGACGGCGACCTCGCCGCGTACAACCGCTATCTGTCATGGTTGAACGCCAACCCGGGCGCGCGGCCCGGCGACTATCCCGGCTGATGGCCGGTTCGGAAGGACGGACGACGGTGGGCGGAGCGCTTACCCGGTACCGCGTGATCGCCTGGATCGTGGGCGTCGCGCTGGCGGTGCTGGTCCTGATCGGCATGCCGCTGAAGTACGGCTTCGACAAGCCGACCGTGGTGGCCGTGGTCGGCACCGCGCACGGCTGGCTGTACATGCTCTACCTGGCCGCGACGTTCGACCTGTCGCGCCGGGCCGAATGGCCGCTGAAGCGGATGCTGCTGGTGATGCTCGCCGGCACGGTGCCGTTCGTCTCGTTCTACGCCGAGCGCCGGGTGAGCCACTGGCTGTCGGCCGGCGACCGGCCCCGCACCCCGGAGCCGGTCGCCGGCTGAGTCACCGGCTGGGCCGCCACGGGTCGGCGGAGGCCAGCGGGTCCGCCCAGCCGGAACCGTGGCGTACCCCCTCCCGGGCCCGGTTCAGGGCCCGGGTGACCTGGCCGAACTGCCGCTCGTCGTCGCTGCTGAACAGCAGCACCTCGGCGCCCCGGTGCAGCCCCCACAGCTCGTACGCCGGGGGCCGCCAGCGGTCGCCGACCAGGATCAGCACCAGCGGCAGCAGACCCACCGCGCCCAGCGCCAGGTACGCGGCCGCGGTGAGTCGTTGCAGCCCGCCGGTGAAGCCGAGCAGCACCCCGACCCCGCCGATCAGCGCGGCGGTGACCACGACCGCCCGGAGGGCCAGCCGGTCGTGCGGCCCGCGGGTGGTCCAGAGCTGGGTCAGTTCCGCGACCCGCCAGCTGTTGCGGCCGACAGTGAAGCGTTCGGCGGTGACGACGATGCCCGGCCGGGCATAGAGCAGGGTCGGGGTGGTCGCCTGCGGCGACCGGGGCGGGCGGGTGGTGGAGCCATCGCTCTGCACGGCGTCCTCCAGGGGTCGCGCGCCGGGTTCTCCGCGCCAGCCCTGACCAGTGCCGATGCCGCTGACAGGATTCCCGGCTCCGCGCTTCATTGTGTTGGGGGCGCGCCACCCCGGCCCGGCGTTTCTCCTGGTCCCCGGGGCCGCCCCGGCGGAGATTCCGCCCGGTAACAGAAGCCATTTGGGGCTATGTCGTGACTTCACGACCCGTTGCCTGGCGACATCCGCCGAGAACGACGAATGGGGCGAGCCTCACGATGCGGCCATCGGGCGCGACGGCCGCCACGTCCAGGTCGCAAAACGGGCACAAAGCGTCACCATCACCAGCATCACTTCCTGACACTTTGCCAACATTCGCCCCTACTTCAACTGCCGGGCACTCCCGTCACGGGTTAGGTTGGGCAGGCCGGTCCGGTCGACCGCCATCCACCTGGATGGCCCCGGGCCGGTGTCGCCGGGGCGCGAAACGCTCCCGGCGACCGTGGGAGAGGAGCTTTCCGCTCTTGTCGTCCTTACGGATCCTGCTCCGCTCGCTGGTGGTCGCCGGCCTCTCGGCCGTGCTGATCGCCCCGGCGTCGGTGGCTCGGGCCGAGCCCACCCCTGCCGAGCTGACGAAGCAGATCGAGAAGTCCTCGACTGAGCTGGAGCGAATCGTCGAGTCCTACAACAAGCTCAACGAGGACATCAAGGCCAACCAGGCCGCCGCGGCCGCGTTGCAGGCCAGGATCGGCCCGTTGCAGGCGCAGGCCGAGCGCAGCCGCGCCGACGTGGGCATCCTCGCCGTCACCGCGTACAAGACCGGCGGGCTGCGCACCGCGCAGGCGCTGCTGGAGCCGAGCGGCTCGGCCACGCTGCCGGAGCGGCTGGGCACGCTGGACCAGCTGACCCGCCAGCGCCAGCAGACCATCGCCGGCTTCACCGCGGACCAACGCCGGCTGATCGACCAGAAGACCCGGCTCGACGCCACGCTCGCCCGTGAGGCGGCTCAGGCGAGGCAGCTCAGGGCCGGCAAGAAGAAGATCGAGGCCGACCTGGACCGCCTCTACCAGCTGCGGCGGCAGGCGTACGGCCGGGCCACCGAGGCACCCGGCTCGGCCAGCTCCGCCGGCAGTCCGCCGGCTGTCTCCGGCTCCGCCGGGGTGGCGGTGCGCTACGCGTACGGAGCGGTCGGCAAGCCGTACGTCTACGGGGCCGACGGCCCCAGCGGCTACGACTGCTCCGGGCTCACGCTGGCCGCGTGGCGCGCGGCCGGCAAGTCGTTGCCGCACAACGCGGCGATGCAGTGGAACGTCACCGCACGGATCAGCCGCAGTTCGCTGAAGCCCGGTGATCTGGTCTTCTACTCCGGCCTGGGTCACGTGGCGCTCTACGTGGGTGGCGGTCAGATCATCGACGCGCCCAGCGCCGGCCGCAACGTCAACAAGCGGGACATGAACATCATGTCCATCGCCGGTTACGGCCGGGTGCGCTGACCCCAAGAGCCCGCGCGGGCTCCCGGACGGCGAACGGCCGGCGTCCCCCTATCGGACGCCGGCCGCTCGTCTTGTCATTACTACCAGCTCAGGCTGCCTGCAGCCCCTCGGCCCGGGCCAGCTCACGGAGCCGGCCGAGGGCCTGGATCTCCAGCTGGCGGATCCGCTCCCGGGACAGCGAGAACCGCGACGCCACCTCGGTCAGCGAGTGCTCCCGGCCGTCCTCCAGGCCGTAGCGGGCCCGCATGATGCCGGCCGACCGGTCGTCGAGGTGGTTGAGCAGACCCTCGATGCGCTGCCGCTCCAGCCCGGTGAGGACGATTTCCTCCGGCGACGGGGCGTCGCTGTCGGCGACCAGGTCACCCAGGTTGGTGTCGCCGTCGTCACCGACCGGGGTGTCCAGCGACACCGTGTCCTGCGACCAGCGGACCAGCTCGTTGACCCGCTCGACGGTGACGCCGAGCGCCGCCGCGATCTGCTCCGGCTCCGGGTCGCTGCCCAGCTCGCGGGTGAGCTGGCGGGTCACGTTCCGCATCCGGTTGACGTCCTCGACCAGGTGCACGGGCAGCCGGACGGTCCGCTCCTGCTGGGCGATGGCCCGGCTGATCGCCTGGCGGATCCACCACGTCGCGTACGTGGAGAACTTGTAGCCACGCTCGTAGTCGAACTTCTCGACCGCCCGGACCAGGCCGGTGTTGCCCTCCTGGATCAGGTCCAGCATGGGCATGCCGGACCGCACGTACCGGCGGGCGATCGACACGACCAGTCGCAGGTTGGCGCGGATGAACAGGTCCTTCGCGCGCTCACCCTCGACGACCAGCCGCTCCAACTCCTCCCGCTCGACGCCGGCGGGGACGCGGTCCTCGCCGAGCAGATGCTCGGCGTAGAGGCCGGCCTCGATCGCCTTGGAGAGGTCGACCTCCTTGGCGGCGTCCAGCAGCGGCGTCCGGGAGATCTCGTGCAGGTAGACGCCGACCAGGTCCCGCTCCTCGGCGACCTCGTCGGTACGCATGCCGATGTTCTTGTCCACGATTGCCACGGTCCCCTCGCTAGCGCCGGTTGCCCGGTTCCTTGCCATCCCCACGTTCATCAGCCCTCCCCGTAACCTCTGCTGTGCCCGTAGGTGCTGACACCTACACAACAGTTGAGACGCGTTGGGGATTCCATGCCGTGAGTCGAAACTGTCACGAATGCCTGAGTAGTAGCTGAGAGCCCGGTCCATGTTTGCTGTCAGGACCCCTGCTCGGGTGGCTCGCGCACGCCCCGATGAAAAGACGCTCGGAGCAGCGGAATCGTTGCCGCCCGGGAAATCGCACCATTGCGAATTCCAAGAACACAGCGACCCGCGTCACCGCGGCATTGCGATCCTGGTCACTGCGAGATACGCATCGGCGGACCGGGCGGTTCAGCCACGGGTCAGGATTACCCCACGCTTCGATGAACAATCCGCAGCGCGGAAGCCGTCCCGGCCACGGCGTGACGTGCGTCGCAGCCGGGAGTGGGCGGGGTGAAGGGACGCCGGGCGGGTCAGGAGGCGAGCAGGGCCAGCGCGCCGCGCACCTGGTCGGCGGAGCGGGCCAGGGCGGCCCGGGCGGCGGAGACCTCCGCGCCGGAGACCAGCGAGACCAGGGCGGTCTTGAGGTCGCCGTCGGCCTCGTGCAGCGCTACCCGACAGATCTCCTCCGCGCAGCCGGTGGCCTCCATGAGGATCGAGATCATCCGGCCGCGCAGCTTGGCGTTGGTGGCGACCATGTCGATCATCAGGTTCGAGTAGACCCGACCGAGGCGCACCATCACGGCCGTGGAGAACGTGTTGAGCACCAACTTCTGCGCGGTGCCCGCCTTCATCCGGGTCGACCCGGTGACCACCTCGGGTCCGGTGTCCACCCCGATGAAGACGTCCACCGACGAGGCGGCGTCGGCCTCCGGATTGGCGCAGAGCAGCACGGTTGAGGCCCCCTGTGCCCGGGCGGCGGCGAGCGCCCCCAGTACGTATGGGGTGCGTCCGCTGGCGGCCAGCCCGACCACCAGGTCGCCGGCGCGTACGCAGCCGGTGGCGTCGGCGGCGCCGGCGCGCTCGTCGTCCTCGGCGTCCTCCACGGCCCGCCACATGGCCTCCGGGCCACCGGCGAGATGGGCGCAGAACCAGTGCCGCGGCGAGTTGAAGGTGGGGGCCAACTCCGCGGCGTCCAGCACGCCGAGCCGGCCGGAGGTGCCGGCGCCGAAGTAGTGCACCCGGTGCCCGCCGCGCAGCGCGGCCACGGCCAGGTCGACGGTCTCCGCGATCTCGTCGAGGACCGCCGCCACCGCCCCCGGCACCCGCCGGTCCGCCTCGTTGATGACGGTGAGCACCTCCCGGGTCGACATCAGGTCGAGGTCGACGCTGTGCGGGTTGCGCCGCTCGGTGGGCGCCCCCACCCGCACCACCGGCCGCACCGCGGTCACCTTGCCCGGCTCCACCCGTCCGGTCGTCATCCCCGCCTCCGCCCGGCGCCCACCCGATGCGACTGGACGGCCTCGGCGGTCACCTCCAGGGCCTTCTTCGCCCTAGCCCGGTTGCGCGCGGCCACTCCGACGAAGAGGCAGTCCACCACGGTGAGCTGGGCGAGCCGGCTGGCCATCGCCCCGGAGCGGTAGGTTGTCTCGCGGGCCGCTGTGGTGAGCACGAAGTCGGCCACCTCGGTGATCGGCGAGCGGGGGAAGTTGGTCAGCGCGACCGTGGTGGCGCCCCGCGCCCGGGCCTGCTCCAGCACCTCGATGACGTCCGATGTGGTGCCGGTGTGCGAGATGCCGACCGCGACGTCGCCCCGGCCGAGCAGGGCCACCGAGGTCAACGCGGTGTGCACGTCCGGGAAGTAGAAGGCGGTCCGGCCGATGCGGTGCAGCTTCTGCTGGAAGTCGGAGGCGACGAAGCCGCTGGCGCCGGCACCGTAGACGTCGATCCGGCCGGCCGCACCGATCGCCTCGACCACCTGCTCGCAGACGGCCGGGTCGAGCTGCTCGGCGGTCTCCTCGACGGCCCGTGCGTCGTTGAACGCGATGGTCGCGATGATCTGCGCCAGGTCGGCGCCGGGCGGGATGTCGCCGCCGACCACTCGGGCGTCCGGCGGCTCGATCCGCCGGGCGGCCTCGGCGGCGAGCCGGATCCGCAGCTGGGGGTAGCCTTCCATGCCCACCGACCGGCAGAACCGGATGACGGTGGCCTCCGAGGTCTCGGCGGCGGTGGCGAGGTCGGTGATGGTGCGCCGGGCGGCGTCCGCCGGATCGGCGACGACCAGCCGGGCGACCCGCTGCTCGGCCGGAGACAGCGACGGGAGCAGGCCGCTGATGTGGACGATCAGTCCACCGGGCTCGTGACTCGCAGAAATCTTCGGACTCTTCGCCACGGATGAAACTTACTTTCATGAGGCGCGACCGTCAACCATGACCGCGCGTATCGGGAAAAGTACCCCCTTCCGCGCCGGATCATCGCCGCAAGGGTCCCATTCCCGCGGCCCGCCCGCCTCATCCGCTCCGGTCGAGTCGGCCACGCCGACCGACCGTCGGACCGGCCTTCGTGCAGGTCACGCCGACCGGACGGCTTGGACCGGCCCGCCGGACGGACGGCTCCGGAGGCCCGGTCGGCATCGCCCCCGCCGGAACGCCCCCGACCACCGCCCCGCCCGGCGGGCGACTAGCGTGGGCCCATGGCGGAGCGCACGGTGCTGGTGACCGGGGGCACGGGCGGACTGGGCGGCGCGGTCACCGCGGCCTTCCTCAAGGCGGGCTGGCGGGTGGTCGTACCCGAACGGGAGGGCGATCCGACGGCGTCGGCGGGATCCGGACCGGTCCAGGTCCGGCGGCCACTCCGGCTCGACGCGTCTGACGCCGCGCCGCGCCCTGGAGCCGTCGCGGAGGCCGTCGGCGCGGACCTGCTGGAACCCGCCGGGGCGGCGCGGGCCGTCGCGGTGGCGGCCGCGGAGCCGAGCGCGCCGCTGCGCGCGGTGGTCAACCTGGTCGGGGGGTACGCCAGCGGCGGGCTGGTGCACGAGACCCCGGTCGAGGAGTTCGACCGGATGCTGCGGATCAACCTGCGCCCCACGTACCTGGTCACCCAGGCGGCACTGCCGCACCTGGTGGCGGCCGGCGGCGGCGCGGTGGTCTGCGTGTCGGCACGGGCCGCGGTGGCGCCCTTCCCCGGCGCGGCCGGCTACGCCACGGCCAAGGCGGCGGTGCTGGCCTTCGCCAACGCGGTGGCGGTGGAATACCGGCAGCGCGGGGTGCGGTGCAACACGGTGCTGCCGAGCGTGATCGACACCCCGGCCAACCGGGCCGCCCAGCCGGAGGCCGACCACCGGCGCTGGGTGCCGCCCGCCGAGATCGCCACGGTGATCCGCTTTCTCGCCTCCGACGAGTCCGCGCCGACCAGCGGGGCGAGCATCCCGGTCTACGGGCGGGCCTGAGCCGGCAGCGGGTCACCCCGGCCCGCCCCGCCGGAGGGTGGGCGGGTGCCACCCGGCGGCCCGCCCGTCGACGACGGCGGGTCGCCCGGGAGCCACTCGGTGAGGTGGGCGCGGATGCGGCGGGACACCTCGTCCGGCGTGCCGTTCGCGTCGACCACCACGAAGCTGGGGTATTCCGGCAGCGTCCGGTAGGCGGTGGCGGCGGAGGTGAGCCACCGCATGGTCTCGTGGTCGGTGCCGCGCCGCTCGATCCGCCGGTACGCCTCGGCCGGGTCGACGCTGAGCAGGATGGTTACCCGCGGCGCGGGGAAGATGCGGTAGCCGGCCCGGGCCAGCCGTTCCCACCGTTGTCCCCCGTGCGCCCGGATGCTGGCGTACTGGCAGGGGGACCAGCGGTCCATCACCGCGGTGCGACCGGTCACCAGGCAGCTCAGCAGGGCGAGGGCGATGGCGAGCCAGCGGAGCACGGACTCGACGGCGAGCAGCCCGTCGCGGCCGACCAGCCGTTGCGCGTCCGGCCGGCCGAGCCGTTGGGCGAGCCGGCCGAGCCAGCGACGACCGCCGGCGTTGCGGTGGTAGGTGGCGGCGTGGCCGGCGGCGGTGAGCGCCTCGGCGAGCCGGTGGGCCTGTGTGGTCTTGCCCGAGCCATCGATGCCGATCAGGGCGACGGCGCGCAGTCGGGCCCCGCCGCGCCGCCCCCGCAGTGACCTGGCCACCTGCCCCAGGCTAGCGGACCGGTGCCCGTCCCCGGCACTTTGTCCCGTTCCGGCCCGCCCCGTCCGCGCCACTGCGGCAACAGGTGTGGCCGACCGGTTCGCCGGGTACGCAACTTCATTCCCACCGCCACCCACGACGACGGGAGAACCAGATGGCCGAGCGCGGGGACGAGACCCTGGTGCACACCCTCAAGAAGGTCGCCGCCGTGCTCAAGCAGTCCGAGATCCCCTTCGCGCTCGGCGGCAGCTTCGCCGTGTACGCCCACGGCGGCCACTCGAGCGACCACGACGTGGACTTCCTGATCCGGGAGCAGGACGTCGACCGGGCCCTGGAGGCGCTGGTCGAGGCCGGCTTCACCGCCGAGCGGCCGCCCGAGGACTGGCTCGTCAAGGTCTACGACGAGGGGCGGATGGTGGATCTGATCCACCGGCCGATCGAGACTCCGGTGACCGAGGAGACCTTCGCCGACACCATCGTGCGGCCGGTCGACGCGATCCACATGCCGGTGCTCTCGGCCACCCAGCTGATGGTGCACAAGCTGCTGAGCTTCTCCCAGCACTACTGCGACTTCGCCCGGGCCCTGCCGCTGGCCCGCTCACTGCGCGAACAGATCGACTGGGAACGGGTACGGAAGGAGACGCAGCACTCGCCGTACGCCGAGGCGTTCCTGGTGCTGCTCGACCGGCTGGACGTGCTGCCGGAGAGCGGCACCACCGAGGGAAGGGAGACACCGTGACCGAGCAGCACGGCGACGCGCCGCCCGACGAGTACGTCGAGGCGGAGATCCAGCGCATGTTGGCCGAGGACCCGGCGATCGCCGAGCAGGGCATCACCGTGGTCTGCCTGGAGCGGGGCCTGGTGCTCTACGGCGAGGTGGAGAGCCCGCACCGACGGGAGGAGATCCTGCGCCGGGTCGCCGAGCGGTTCCCGCGCGTGCCTATTACCAGCGACATCGGGGTGATCCGGACCCAGGCGCCCAGCCAGGTCGAGGAGCTGCCGTGAGGGAGGTCGGACCGTGATCCGGATCGCCGCAGTCGGCGACGTGCACATGGACGAGGACGTTGTCGGGCGGTTCCGGCCGGCGCTGGACGAGCTGCCCGACTGCGCCGACGTGCTGCTGCTCGCCGGCGACCTGACCCGGCACGGCAGCGAGTCCGAGGCGCGCTGCGTGGCGCGGGAGTTCGGCAACCTCGGGGTGCCGGTGATCAGCGTGCTCGGCAACCACGAGCACCAGTGCGACGAGGTGCCACAGGTGGTGAAGGTGCTGGAGGACGTCGGCATCACCGTGCTGGAGGGGAACGGGATCGTGCTGGAGTGCGCTGGCGGGCGGCTCGGCGTGGCCGGGGCGAAGGGCTTCGGTGGTGGCTTCGCCGGGCGCTGCGCCAGCGACTTCGGTGAGCCGGAGATGAAGGCCTTCGTCCAGACCACCAAGGACAGCGCCGACGCGCTGGGCCGGGCGCTGCGCGGGCTGGAGTGCGACGTGCTGGTGGCTCTCACCCACTACTCCCCCGTGCCGGACACGCTCGCCGGCGAACCGCTGGAGATCTATCCGTTCCTCGGCTGCTACCAGCTCGGCCAGGCGATCGACTCGGCGCCCACCGCGCTGGCGCTGCACGGCCACGCCCACCACGGATCGGAGCGGGGCACCACCCCCGGCGGCGTCCGCGTCCGCAACGTCGCCCACCCCGTGATCAAGCAGGCGTACAGCATCTTCCACCTGGGGGATCACCTCGACCGGGGCTAGGTTTCTCGGATTCGGCGGCCGGGTACTGCACGAGCCATGGAGCTGATTCTCTGGATTCTCGCAGTCGTACTGGTGGTCGCCGGCATCCTCGCGCTGTTCCGCCGGCAGATCCTGTGGGGCATCGTCCTCATCATCGTCGGCCTGCTGGTCGGCCCGGGCGGCGTCAGCATCTTCAGCAGCTAGCCGCCGCACCCCACCGCCCCTGACCCGCCGGGGTCGTCGGGTCCGCGGGCTCCGTCCTCCCAGACTGGAGCCCGCGGACGCGACGACCCCGGCGCTTCGCGTTTCGGGCGGTCACCCACCCGACCGACCGGTTCGCCGGCCGGACGTGGGCTCGGGCGGGGCCCCGCGTCACTGCGGTTCAGCAGCGCGGTACGCCCGGGATGTAGCCGTCGTAGCCGGTGTAGACGTACGCGTCGGAGATGAATCGTCCGGTGCCGATCCGGTCCCAGATCGAGCTGGTGCCGTACGTGCCGGTGACCGTGGTGCCGCTGGTCTGGCAGTAGATGGTGACCTTCGCGCCGTCGGCGACCGAGCCGACCGCGCTGTAGTTGGTGCCCGGTCCGGAGCGGACGGTCAGGCTCACGCCGGACGTGGTGTTGACCGTGCCCTCCCCGGTGTTCGAGCCGGAGCAGCCGTTGTCGCTGGTGTACGTCTTGGTGCCCCAGTAGAGGGCGAGCGCCCCGTTGAACCGGACCTGGATGTCGTTGCCGTTGAGCCGCTGCTCGTAGTGCAGGTGCGGGCCGGTGGAGCCACCGGTGCTGCCCACGTACCCGATCACCCGGCCGTAGCCGACGGTCTGCCCGACCGAGACGTTGAAGCCGCTCAGGTGGGCGTAGTAGGTGGTGTAGCCGTTGCCGTGGTCGATCCGGACGTACTTGCCGTAGCTGGTGCCGCCGAGGTCGGTCACCCGGTCGACCGTGCCCGGCGCGCTGGCCACCACCGGGTCACCCAGGTCGTCCGTGCGGTTGAAGTCGATGGCGTAGGCCGGGCTGTGGTCGGACCGGGTCTGGCCCGACCAGGACTGGTTGCAGGGGAACGGGACCTTGAAGGTCGGGGCCGCCATGGCCGGAGCCGCCGGCACCAGGGTCGCCGCGAGGACGGCGCCCACGGCCGCCAGGCTGAACCACCGCTTGCGCATCCACTTCCTCCTATGTTGAAAGTTTTCTATCTGCCGTGCTCAGCGCGACAGAAAGCTCCATTGATGGAAAGGGGTTCCCTGCGGGCGGGATCAGCGGAGCGTGGGAGCGCGCCCACACGCGGTAAGTGGGTTTCGGGATTGTTACCGGGCCGTGTCCGGCAGGGGGGTGGACCCGACAAGATGCAAGCGCTTACATGTTGGGACGACCATCGGACCGGCGCGGGTTCGATCCCTCCACGCGCCGGCTAGGAAGGAGATCGGCATGGCGTTTGCCAGATCGCGCCAGGCTCTCGCGGTCGCCGGCGTTCTGGGGCTGGCGCTTGGCGTCACCGCCTGCGGCACCGGCAATGACAAGAAGAGCAGTAAGGCGAGTTCCCCCGAGTGCGCCGCGTACGAGAAGTACCAGGGCCACGACGGCAAGAAGGTCACCATCTACTCGTCCATCCGGGACATCGAGGCCGACCGCCTCGCGCAGTCCTGGAAGGAGTTCGAGAACTGCACCGGCATCAAGATCGACCACGAGGGCTCGGGTGAGTTCGAGGCCCAGCTCGGCGTCCGCGTGGACGGCGGCAACGCCCCCGACCTGGCCTTCATCCCGCAGCCGGGTCTGCTCAAGCGGTTCGCCGACGCGGGCAAGCTCAAGCCGGCCGGCGCCGACACCAAGGCCATGGCCGAGGGCAACTACTCCCCCGACTGGCTGAAGTACAGCACGGTGGACGGCAAGTTCTACGGCGCGCCGCTGGGCTCCAACGTGAAGTCCTACGTGTGGTACTCGCCGAAGATGTTCAAGGAGAAGGGCTGGACCGTCCCGGAGACCTGGGACGACCTGATCAAGTTGAGCGACACGATCGCGGGCACCGGCATGAAGCCGTGGTGCGCCGGCATCGAGTCCGGTGACGCCACCGGCTGGCCGGCCACCGACTGGATCGAGGACCTCATGCTGCGCATGACGTCGCCCGAGGTCTACGACCAGTGGACCACCCACGGCATCCCGTTCAACGACCCGCAGGTCGCCGGGGCGGTCGACAAGGCCGGCATGATCCTCAAGAACGAGAAGTACGTCAACGGCGGCTTCGGCGGCGTGAAGAGCATCGCCACCACCTCCTTCCAGGAGGCCGGCACGCCGATCACCGCCGGCAAGTGCGCGCTGCACCGGCAGGCGTCCTTCTACGCCAACCAGTGGCCGCAGGGCACCAAGGTGGCCGAGGACGGCGACGTCTTCGCCTTCTACTTCCCGGCCGTCGACCCGGCCAAGGGCAAGCCGGTGCTGGGTGGTGGCGAGTTCGTCACGGCGTTCGCCGACCGGCCCGAGGTCCAGGCCGTGCAGACCTACCTGGCCTCCGGCGAGTACGCCAACAGCCGCGCCAAGATCGGCGACTGGGTGTCGGCGAACAAGAAGCTCGACCTCGCCAACGTCCCGAACCCGGTGGACAAGCTCTCCGTCCAGATCCTCCAGGACCCGAAGACCGTCTTCCGCTTCGACGGCTCGGACCTGATGCCGGCCGCGGTCGGCGCGGGCACCTTCTGGAAGGGCATGGTCGACTGGATCAACGGCAAGGACACCGCCACGGTCCTGAACGGCATCGAGAGCAGCTGGCCGAAGTGATCTGACCCGGTGGTCCGGTCCGCTCGCGCGGACCGGACCACCGTCGGTCGATCCAACCCGAGGGAGGGTCGATGGAGTTCGACTTCGCGGAGGAACAGCCCAAGTTCCTCATGCTGATGTACGGGTTGATCGCTTTCGTCGCGGTGGTGGGTGGTCTGCTCCTGCTCCTCGACGTGGTGCCGGCCTGGTTCGCCCGCCGTCGCGACGCGCGGCTGCTCGCCGCCGTGACGAGCGGTGCCCCCCTGCTCCGTCGGCGGAAGCCACGGGAGGGCCTGTTCGCGCTCTTCTTCCTGCTGCCGACGCTGCTGTTCCTCGTCGTCGGGCTGGTGGTGCCGGCGATCCGCACCACCCTGCTCTCGTTCATGGACAAGGACAGCACCAACTGGGTGGGACTGCGCAACTACGGCTGGCTGTTCTCCGAGCCCTCGATCGTCCGGGTGCTGACCAACACCCTGATCTGGGTGCTCCTGGTACCGCTGGTCGCCACCGCCTTCGGCCTGATCTACGCCGTGCTGGTGGACCGGGCCCGGCTCGAGGCGCTGGCCAAGTCCCTGATCTTCCTACCGATGGCGATCTCGTTCGTCGGTGCCAGCATCATCTGGAAGTTCGTCTACGCGTACCGCGGCGAGGACCAGGAGCAGATCGGTCTGCTCAACCAGATCGTGGTCAGCCTCGGCGGTGCGCCGAAGCAGTGGCTGCTCGACTCGCCGCTGAACACGTTCCTGCTGATCGTGATCATGGTGTGGATCCAGGCCGGTTTCGCCATGGTGGTGCTCTCCGCCGCCATCAAGGCCATTCCGGCCGACATCGTCGAGGCGGCCCGGTTGGACGGGGTCACCCCGTGGCAGATGTTCTGGCAGATCACCATGCCGAGCATCCGGCCGGCGCTGATCGTGGTCGTGGTGACGATCTCCATCGCCACGCTCAAGGTCTTCGACATCGTCCGGACCGCCACCAACGGCAACTACGAAACCAGCGTGATCGCGAACGAGATGTACAACCAGGCGTTCCGGTACGGCCAGCCGGGGCAGGGTTCCGCCCTGGCGGTGTTCCTCTTCATCCTGGTCATCCCGATCGTGATCTACCAGATCCGCAACCTGCGTCAGCAGCGGGAGGGCTGAGATGACCACCGCCACCCCCACCGTCGGAGCCGGCGTCCAGGCGACCACGAAGACCTCCCGGGCCGCCCGCGTCCGCAGGCGCTTGAACAGCCGGGCCGCCACGCTGGTCTCCATCGTCATCGCGCTGCTCTGGACGGTGCCGACCTTCGGCCTGTTCATCTCCTCGTTCCGGCCGGAGGACCAGATCAAGACCACCGGCTGGTGGACGTTCTTCACGGACCCGCAGTTCACGATGGAGAACTACCAGGAGGTGCTCTTCAGCAGCTCCTCCTCGGCCGGGCAGCTCGCCAGCTACTTCATCAACTCACTGGCGATCACCATCCCGTCGGTGCTCTTCCCCATCGCGTTCGCGGCGCTGGCCGCGTACGCGCTGGCCTGGATCAACTTCAAGGGACGGGACTGGCTCTACATCGCGATCTTTTCGTTGCAGATCGTGCCGCTCCAGATGGCCCTGGTGCCGCTGCTGAAGTTCTTCTCCACCGGCGTCACCATCGCCGGCCTCCAGGTGCTCCCGGCCTGGGAACTCGACGGCGCACAGAAGTTCGCTCAGGTGTGGTTCGCGCACACCTGCTTCGCGCTCCCGTTCGCCGTGTACCTGCTGCACAACTTCATCTCGCAGCTGCCCCGGGATCTGATGGAGGCGGCCCGGGTCGACGGGGCCACCCACCCGAAGATCTTCCGCACCATCGTCCTGCCGCTGATCACGCCCGCCCTGGCCGCGTTCGGCATCTTCCAGTTCCTCTGGGTCTGGAACGACCTGCTGGTCGCGCTGATCTTCGCGGGCGGCACCAAGGAGACCGCCCCGCTGACCGTCCGGCTCGCCGAGATGGCCGGCACCCGGGGCAACGAGTGGCAGCGGCTCACGTCCGGCGCGTTCGTGTCGATCGTCGTACCGCTGATCGTGTTCCTGTCCCTCCAGCGCTACTTCGTGCGCGGCCTGCTCGCTGGCAGCGTCAAGGGCTGACCCGCTGCTCCGCCGCCGCCGGTCTCGGCGGCGGCGGAGGCGGAGCGGAGCGGGGGAACAACGATGACGAAGATTGATGACGTCGCCCGCCTGGCCGGGGTCTCCACGGCCACCGTCTCCCGGGCGCTGCGCGGCCTTCCGACGGTGTCGGCCGCGACGCGGCGCCGGGTCCTCGCCGCGGCCGAGCAGCTCCAGTACGCGGTCTCGCCGAGCGCCTCCCGGCTGGCCGGCGGGAAGACCGGCACGGTCGGCGTCGTGGTTCCCCGGATCACCCGCTGGTTCTTCGGGACGGTCGTGGAGGCTGTCGAGGACTTCCTCCACCAGAACGGGTACGACCTGCTCCTCTACAACCTCGGTGGCCGGGAGCAGACCCGGCAGCGGGTGCTGCGGACCGCCAACCTGGACAAGCGGATGGACGCGATCATCCTGGTCGCCACCCCGCTGCGGCCGGCGGACGTGACCGCGCTGACCAGGCTGGCCCTGCCGGGTGTGACCATCAGCTCCGGCAGCGGCGTGCCCGGCTGGCCCCGGGTACGCATCGACGATGTGGCCGCGGGACGGACCGCCACCCAGCACCTGCTCGACCTCGGCCACACCCGGATCGCGCACATCTCCGGCGACCCGGACGACGAGTTGGCCTTCACCACGCACCTGGACCGCCGCCGCGGCTACCAGGACGCGCTGCGCGCGGCCGGGGTCCGGCCCGACCCGAGCCTGGACGTCGAGTCGCAGTTCACCATCGACGGCGGCATCCGGGCCACCGCCGAGCTGCTGGCCCGGGGCGAGCCGCCCACCGCGATCTTCGCCGCCTGCGACGAGATGGCCATGGGCGCGATGACGGCACTGCGCGACGCCGGGCTGCGGGTGCCGCGCGACGTCAGCGTGATCGGCATCGACGACCACGACCTGGCCGGCGTGCTCGGGTTGAGCACCGTCGCCCAACCCGCCGCGGAGCAGGGGCTGCTCGCCGCCCGGATCCTGCTCGACCCGCTGGGGGTGCGCACCGCCGACCCGTACCCGGGGAGGGTGCCGCGACCACGCCGCGGGGACGCCGACGGCGAGCCACCGACGCGGTCGGTGATCCTGCCCACTCGACTGGTGGTGCGTGAATCGACCGCGCCACCGCGGGCAAACTAAACGGATTCGGCCGTCCGGGTGACGGCCGCGGGAATGACCGACCGGCCGGCGGACGACCACCGCTCGACACAGGGGAGAAGGCTCTGAACACCGACGCGACGCAGCAGGAACCGGCCGGCGGCCCGGCCACCGGCTGGTGGACCGAGGCCGTCATCTACCAGATCTACCCGCGCTCGTTCGCCGACGCGAACGGCGACGGGATCGGCGACCTCCCCGGCATCACCGCCCGCCTCGGTCACCTGACCGAGCTGGGGGTCGACGCCGTCTGGCTGTCCCCCTTCTACCCGTCACCGCAGGCCGACGCCGGGTACGACGTGGCCGACTACCGGGACGTCGACCCGCTCTTCGGCACCCTCGCCGACGCCGACGCGATGATCGCCGAGGCGAAGGCGCGCGGGCTACGGGTGATCGTCGATCTGGTACCCAACCACACCTCGTCCGCGCACCGCTGGTTCCAGGAGGCGCTGGCCGCCGGTTCGGGCAGCCCGGAGCGGCAGCGCTACATCTTCCGGGACGGCCGCGGCCCGCAGGGCGCCGAGCCGCCGAACGACTGGCAGAGCGTCTTCGGCGGTCCGGCGTGGACCCGGGTACCCGACGGCCAGTGGTACCTGCACCTCTTCGACCCCGGCCAGCCCGACCTGAACTGGGGCAACCCGGAGGTCCACGCCGAGTTCCTGGACATCCTGCGGTTCTGGCTGGACCGGGGTGTCGACGGCTTCCGGGTGGACGTGGCGCACGGCCTGATCAAGCAGGCCGATCTGGCTGACTGGCAGGAGCCGCAGGAGATCCTCTCCGGCCCCGAGGTGGACAAGCCCCGCCCGCCGATGTGGGACCAGGACGGGGTGCACGAGATCTACCGGGACTGGCGGCGGCTGCTCGACTCGTACGGCGGGGAGCGCATCCTGGTCGCCGAGGCCTGGGTGGAGCCGGCCGAGCGGCTGGCCCGCTACGTCCGGCCCGACGAGATGCACCAGGCGTTCAACTTCGAGTACCTGCTCGCCGCCTGGACCGCCCCGGCCCAGTACGCGGTCGTCACCCGCTCGCTGGAGGCCACCGACACGGTCGGCGCGCCCACCACCTGGGTGCTGTCCAATCACGACGTGGTCCGGCACGCCTCCCGGCTGGGCCTGCCGATCGGCATTCCCCGGCCGAACGGGATCGGCATCGGCGATCCGCAGCCCGACGCCGCGCTCGGCCTGCGCCGGGCCCGGGCGGCCACCCTGCTGATGCTGGCCCTGCCCGGCTCCGCGTACCTCTACCAGGGCGAGGAGCTGGGGCTGCCGGAGCACACCACGCTGCCGGACGAGGTGCGGCAGGACCCGACCTGGGAGCGCAGCCAGCACACCGAGCGGGGCCGGGACGGCTGCCGGGTGCCGATCCCGTGGGAGGCCGACGCCCCGTCGTACGGCTTCGGGCCGACCGACGCGAGCTGGCTCCCCCAGCCCCCGATCTGGGCCGAGTACGCCCTCGACCGGCAGCGCGGGGTGCCCGGCTCGACGTACGAGCTGTACCGGACCGCGCTGCGGCAGCGCCGCGAGCACGGGCTGGGCGCCGGGGCGCTGCGCTGGCTCTCCTCCGGAGACGAGGTGCTCACCTTCACCAACGCCGGGCTCACCGTGCTGACCAACTTCGGCCCGGCACCGGTGCCCCTGCCGGCCGGTGCCGAGGTGCTGGTGGCCAGCGCACCGCTGGAGGACGACGCCGTCCCCACCGACGTCACGGTCTGGTACCGCGCCTGACGGTGATCCACCCGCCCGCCGGTCCCACCGTCTGCGGGGCCGGCGGTCGGCGGCGCCCCACGAAGCGGCGGCGCGAGAGAGGTCAGAGGCGGCCGGCGCGGGTGTGCAGGAGGTCGTGGACCTGCGCGATGTCGCGCGGCGAGGTACGGGCGGCGAGCCAGTACATCAGGCCGGTCGGGATGAAGAAGAGCTGGAACACGGCCAGGCCGACCGCGTAGTTCAGCGGCGGCGGGAAGGCCGCCCGCAGCGCGTGGAAGGCCACCCCGACCAGCCCGTTGCCGGCCGCCCGGCCGACCCCGTTGACCAGGTTGCCCAGGCTGTAGACGGTGCCCCGGTGCTCGGGCGGGTTGACGTCGGCGATCAGCGCGAACCAGTTCGGCGAGTTGGCGGAGGTGAGCGCGAGCGCGAGCACCGCGGTCAGCAGGCTCAGCCCGACCGTGGGCTCGGTGACCACGCTGGTCAGCACCGCGGCGATCACCGCGCCGGAGCTGCCGCCGTTCGGCACGTCGATCCGGATCGGCACCAGGAAGAGCACCAGGTAGAACGGCACGGCCGCGAGGATGCCCACCGCCGCGACGAGAGCCCGGCCGCTGGGCGTACGCCGCTGCAGCGCGTCGCCGGCCAGGCCGCCCACGATGGACAGCACCCCGCCGAGCTGGAACAGGGTGGCGAACACGCTGCCCACCACCACGGCGGTGGCGGGCGAGTAGCCCTGCGCCTCGGCACGCTGGGCGAACAGCACCGGCAGCCACACCAGGGACCCAAACGCCGCCTGCGCGGTCAGTCCCTGGAGGATCAGCCAGCGGTTGGTCCGCCGGCCCAGGATCCGGGGCAGGTCGGCCCGGCTGATCCGGTAGTCGTACTCGGCGCCGGCGTCGAGGACCGCGGCCAGCTCCGGCTCGCTCTGCCCGCGCCGGATGTCGTACGTGAACAGGTAGGCGACGGTGGCGGCCAGGCCGACCACGGTGAGCAGCAGGAACGGCCGACGCCAGTCGGTGGCGCCGAGGATGCCGCCGACGAGCGTCCCGGCGAGGGTGCCGACGCCCTGCGAGAGCCCCCAGAAGCTCATCACCAGGCCCCGGCGGCGGGGCGAGATCAGGTCGGTGACCACCGAGAAGCCGACCGAGCCGACGGCACCCAACCCGACCGCGGCGACGAGCTGGGCGACCAGGAACGTCGGATAGTGCTGGGCCAGGGCGCTGCCGCCGGTGCCGGCCGCCCAGATCAGCGTGCCGACCATCAGCAGCGGCTTGCGGTTGGTCCGGTCGCCCACGTACGCCCAGCCGACCGCGGCGACCGCGCTGACCAGGAAGCTCACCGCGGTGACCAGACCGAGGAGCCGCTGCGGCACTCCCAGCGCGCCGGAGATCGGCCCGTACAGCGGCGGGACCAGGCCGATCGCCACGTTGTCCAGCGAGGCGAGCACCACGAACACGAGCACGCTGTAGAACCGGTGGGCCGCGCTGCCGCGCCGGGGGATCCTGGTGCCGCTCATGCCCGGCAGCCAATCAGGTGGAGATCACGGGACGGTGTCGAGGCGGTCCACGACCAGGTCCCGGGCCCGGGTGTAGCGCGCCCGGACGGCGGGTACGGGCACCGCCCCGTACTCCTCGGTGTCGCCGACCGTCCACGCCGGTGGCGCCGCGCCGCCCAGGGCGACCCAGGCGGCCTGGCGGGCGGCGCCGTCGGCGACGTACTCGCCGGGCGGCGGCACCACCACGGGCCGGCCGAAAACCTGCGGGGCGATCCGCCGCACGGCCGCCGACCGGGCCCCGCCGCCGACCAGGATGACCCGGCGGGCGGTGGCACCCTGCGCGGTCAACGCGTCCAAGCCGTCGGCGAGCGCGCAGAGCATCCCCTCCACGGCGGCCCGGGCCAGGTGGGCCGGGGTCGAGCTGCCCAGGGTGAGGCCGTGCAGCGACCCGGTGGCGGAGGGCCGGTCCGGGGTCCGCTCCCCTTCCAGGTAGGGGACCATGACCAGCCCATCGGCGCCGGGCGGGGCGGCCAGGGCCAGCTCGCTCAGCTCGGCGAGGCCGACCCCGAGCAGGGTCGCGGCGGCGTCGAGCACCCGGGCCGCGTTGAGCGTGCAGACCAGCGGCAGGAAGCGGCCGGTGGCGTCGGCGAAGCCGGCCACCGCCCCGTTCGGATCGGCGGCGGCCGCGTCGGCCACCGCGAAGACCGTGCCGGAGGTGCCGACCGAGACGACCACGTCGCCCCGGCCGGCACCGACCCCGAGCGCCGCGGCGGCGTTGTCGCCGGTGCCGGGGCCGAGCAGGACGGCACCGGTGCCGCCCCGGCCGGCGAGCGCCGCCGGGTCCAACGGCCCGGCCGGGTCCGCCGGACCGAGCACCGCGGGCACCCGGAGCTGCCGCCCGAAGGCGCGTTCCAGCAGGTCGAGACGGTACGCACCGGTCCGGGGCGACCAGTAGCCGGTGCCGCTGGCGTCGCCCCGGTCGGTGCGCAACGCGTCGAGCCCCGGCGCGCCGGCCAGCCGCCATGTGAGCCAGTCGTGCGGCAGACAGACCGCGGCCACCCGGTCGGCGTGCGCCGGCTCGTGCCGGGCCAGCCAGCGCAGCTTGGTGGCGGTGAAGCTGGCCACCGGCACGCTGCCGGTCGCCTCGGCCCAGAACCGCCGGCCGGCCTCGCCGCCGCCCGCCTCGGCGATCAGCTCCTGTGCGGCGCCGGCGGAGCGGGTGTCGTTCCAGAGCAGGGCGGGGCGGACCACCTGGCCCGTCTCGTCCAGGCACACCATGCCGTGCTGCTGGCCGGCGACCGACACGGCCGCGACGTCGGCCAGCCCGCCGGCCGCGTCGACGGCCGCCAGCAGGGCCGCCCACCACGCCTGCGGGTCGACCTCGGTGCCGTCCGGGTGGGGAGCCCTGCCCTGTCGGACCAGCGTGCCGGTCTCCGCGTCGCGGACGACGACCTTGCAGGACTGGGTGGACGAGTCGACCCCGGCGACGAGCGGCATGGCGGCCCGCCTCAGCGCGCGCCGAGCAGGTGCTCGACGGCGAGCTGGTTGAGCCGGACGAAGCCGTAGCCCTGTGCCCCGGCCGCCTCCGGGTCGAACTCCTCGAACGCGGACCGGTCGGCGAGCAGGTCGGCGTAGCTCTCCCCTGGCGCCAGCGTCGGCGTCGCCAGCTCGCCGACCTTGCTGGCGGCCAGCGCCTCGGCCACCTCCGGGTCGGCCCGGAACGCCGCCGCCCGCTCCTTGAGCAGGAGGTACGTGCGCATGTTCGCCTCCGCCGACGCCCACACCCCGGTCATGTCCTCGGTACGCGAGGGCTTGTAGTCGAAGTGCCGCGGCCCGTCGTACGCGGGACCGCCGTTCGGGCCGCCGTGCTCCAGCAGGTCCACCAGGGCGAACGCGTTGAGCAGGTCGCCGTGGCCGAAGACCAGGTCCTGGTCGTACTTGATGCCCCGCTGGCCGTTGAGGTCGATGTGGAACAGCTTGCCCTGCCAGAGCGCCTGGGCGATGCCGTGGGCGAAGTTGAGCCCGGCCATCTGCTCGTGCCCGACCTCCGGGTTCAGCCCGACCCGCTCGGGGTGGGCCAGGGTGGAGATGAAGGCCAGCGCGTGCCCGACGGTGGGGAGCAGGATGTCGCCGCGCGGCTCGTTCGGCTTGGGCTCGAGGGCGAACCGCAGGTCGTAGCCCTGGTCGACGACGTACTGGCAGAGCAGGTCGACGGCCTCCCGGTAGCGGTCCAGCGCGGCGCGGACGTCCTTCGCCAGGTCGTACTCGGCGCCCTCCCGGCCGCCCCACATGACGAAGGTGCGGGCACCCAGATCGGCGGCCAGGTCGACGTTGCGCAGCACCTTGCGCAGGGCGTAGCGGCGGACGTCGCGATCGTTGCTAGTGAAGCCGCCGTCCTTGAAAACCGGGTGGGTGAAGAGGTTGGTGGTGACCATCGGCACGACCAGGCCGGTCTCGTCGAGGGCCTTGCGGAACCGGGTCAGGTGGGCGTCCCGGGTCGCCGGGTCCGCGCCGAAGGGGACCAGGTCGTCGTCGTGGAAGGTGATCCCGTACGCCCCGAGCTCGGCGAGCTTATGCACCGCCTCGACCGCGTCCAGCGATGGCCGGGTGGCGTCGCCGAACGGGTCACGGGCCTGCCAGCCGACCGTCCAGAGACCGAAGGAGAACTTGTCGGCGGGAGTGGGACGGGTTGCCATGGCAGACCTCCGGTGGTGTCGTCCGCAATTTGTTCAGTGGTTGAATTAAATGGCCACCGTGTGGCAGTGTCAAGGGGTGACCAGCGCCAGCACCGCCGGGGCCGTCCGGCAGGGCAGCCTCCGCGAGCTCAACCTGGCGGTGGTGCTCCGGCGGATCGCCGCCGCCGAGCGGCCCCCCTCCCGGGCCGAGATCGCCGCCGGGACCGGGCTGACCCGGGCCACCGTCTCCGCCGTCGTCGACGACCTGATCGCCGGTCGGCTGGTCGCCGAGGCGGACCCCGCACCACGTACCGGGGCCGGGCGGCCGGCCCGCGGCCTGGTGCTGGCCGCCGACGGCCCGGCCGGGCTCGGGCTGGAGGTCAACGTCGACTACCTGGCCGCCTGCGTGGTCGACCTGACCGGCGCGGTACGCCACCACGTGGTGCGCCGCGCCGACCTGCGGCCGCTCTCCCCCGCCGACGCCCTGGACCGGCTCGCCGCGCTCGCCGCCGAGGCCCGCGCCGCGGCCGTACACGACGGGCTGACCCTGGCCGGCGCGGCGCTCGCCGTGCCGGGCCTGGTCGGCGACGGCGGCCTGGTCCGGCTCGCACCCAACCTCGGCTGGCGGGACGTGGACGTCCCCGGGCTGCTCGCCGGGCACCCGCTCGCCGAGCCGGTCGACGGGATCCCGCCGCTGGTCGTCGACAACGAGGCCAACCTCGCCGCCCTCGGCGAATTGCACGCCGGCCCGCCCGGGTCGGCCAGCTTCCTGCACATCTCGGGTGAGATCGGCATCGGTGCCGGGATCGTGCTCGACGGGGTGCTGTATCGGGGCGCGCGCGGCTGGAGCGGCGAACTGGGCCACATCCCGGTGCACCCGGAGGGGCGGCCCTGCCGCTGCGGCGGCCGCGGCTGCCTTGAGCGGTACGCGGGCCAGGAGGCCGTCCTGGCCGCCGCCGGACTGTCCGGCGGCGAGTTGCCCGCCGACACCGCCGCGACCCGGCTGGCGGACCTCGCGGCAGCCGACGATCCGGCCACCCTGGCCGCCCTGGCCGACGCCGGGACGGCCCTCGGCGTGGCCGTGGCCGGCGTGGTGAACCTGCTGGACCTGGACACCGTGGTGCTCGGCGGCGGATACGCCCCGCTTGCCCCCTGGCTCGCCCCGCCGGTGGTCGCCGAGATCTCCCGGCGGGTGCTCACCGCGGCATGGTCACCGGTAACGGTGCGCCCGGCCGCGCTCGGCGCGCAGTCCGCGGCGGTCGGCGGGGCCGCCTCGGTGGCCCGCCGGATCATCGAACGCCCGGTCGGTTGGCTGGCCCGTTCCGGCTGATCCCGGCCTTCAGGCGGTACGCGCCACCGGCGGTTCGCCGGTCGACGGCTCCCCCGGCTCGGCCAGCGGGTCCCCGGTCCGCTCGCCGGAGGGCTGCAGCACCGGCCACCCCTCCGGGGGACCGGCCACACCGCGCCGGGCGACCGTGTCGAACTCCTGCATCCCGCGCAACAGCGCCGCGCGGCCCTCAGCGCTCATCCCGGCGAGGATCTGGTCCAACCGGTGCCGCCGGTCGGCCCGCAGCTCCGCGAGAAGCCGGGTCGCCGCCGGGGTGAGGTGCAGGGAGATCTCCCGTCGGTCGAACCGGCCCGGCTCCCGCTCCAGCATCCCGGCCGCCACCAGCCGGTCGCAGAGCCGGCTCGCCGAGGAGAGCAGCATGTCGGTCAGCGTGGCGAGGCGGCGAAGGTTGATCCCGTCGTACTGCTCGACGACCATGACCGCACGCAACTGGGCACCGGAGAGTCGGCTCGTGGTGCGCTCCCGGGCCGCCTCCCAGACAGCCAGCAGGGTGCCCGCCGCCTCGTCCAGGGCGGCGGCCATACTCGCTTCAGGTCCGTAAGGACCGCGTTCTTCGGCCATGGTGCGCCCGAGACTACCCGCCGTACCAGGCGGCCGACCTGTGCAAAGGAGCAAAGATGAGCGGACCGGAGGATCGGGTGCGCCGGGCTCTCGGTGAGGCCCCGGCCGACCTGCTGATCGACCGGCTCGCCACCGAGCTCGCGCGGGCCTACGGGATCACCCGCACCGAGCTCTACCAGGTCGACTACCGGCTCGCGGTGCTGCTGGCGCTCGGCGACGGCGAGCCGATCACCAGCCCGGGCCATCCGGCCTGGCGCTGCTTCGACCACCAGGAGCCGGTGGTGTCGGAAGGCACCGGCTGGTTCCCGGTCGGCATGCGCGGCGAGCGGCGCGGCGTGCTCCGGCTGTCGCCGCTGCCGGCCGGCCCGGCCGCCCTCCGGGAGCTGGACGCGATGGCCACTGCGCTCGGGCACGAGCTGGCCGCCGTGACCGCCAGCACCGACGTCTACGTCACCGCCCGGCGGGACCGCCGGCTGACCCTGGCCGCCGAGATGCAGTGGGAACTGCTGCCCGGTCGCAGCCGGATCCGGCCGTCGTTCCGCCTGGCCGGACAGCTGGAGCCGGCGTACGCGGTGCGCGGTGACAGCTTCGACTGGTCGGACGACGGTCGACGGCTCTGGCTCTCGGTGATCAACGGCTCGGGTGAGGGGGCCGCCGCGTCCATGCTCACCTCGCTGGCCATCCACGCGCTGCGCAACGCCCGCCGCGCCGAGCTGGCCCTGGCCGACCAGGCCGCCCTGGCCGACCAGGCGATCTACGCGCTGCACCGGGGCGAGCAGTACCTCTCCGCGCTCCTGCTGGAGCTGGACCTGGCGTCGGGAACGATGACCGTGGTCGACGCCGGGTCGCCGCGCCTGCTGTTGCTGCGCGAGGGCGAGGTCAGCGAGCAGGTCCTGGAGAAGCAGTTCCCGCTCGGCATGTTCGAGGCCACGGACTACCAGGCGCAGCAGTTCCCGCTCCGGCGCGGGGACCGGCTCTTCGTGGTCAGCGACGGGGTGGTCGACGCCACCGCCCGGCAGATCCGCTACGGCGAGACCGCGCTGGACCGCTTCCTTCGACGTACCGGGCCGATGGAGCCGCTGGACGCGGTCCGGTCGCTGATCGGCGATCTGCGGGCCTTCGTCGCCGGCGACCTGATCGACGACGCGGTGGCGGTCTGTCTCGACTGGCTCGGCCCGCAGCCCTGACCGGGCTCCCGTTTCGGCGGGCTGCACCGGGGGCGGGGTCAGTAGGCGCCACGACGGTGGATCACCGCGCCGAAGGTCTTCCAGAGGATGGTCAGGTCGGCGGCGAGCGACCAGTTCTCCACGTAGTAGAGATCGAGCCGGATGCCGTCCTCCCAGCTCAGGTCGGACCGGCCACTGACCTGCCAGAGGCCGGTCATGCCGGGCTTGACCAGCAGGCGGCGGGCCAGGTCACCGTCATACCGGGCCACCTCGGAGGGGAGTGGCGGGCGGGGCCCGACCAGGCTCATCTGACCAAGTAGCACGTTCGCCAGCTGGGGCAGCTCATCCAGGGACCACTTGCGCAGCAGCCGGCCGGTCCGGGTCACCCGCGGGTCGTCGCGCATCTTGAACATCAGGCCGTCGGTCTCGTTGCGCGCGGCCAACTCGGCCAGCAGATCGTCGGCGTTGACGACCATGGTGCGGAACTTGAAGACGTCGAACTCCTCGCCGCCCTGGCCGACCCGGACCTGGCGGAACAGCACCGGCCCCCGGCTGTCCAGCTTGATGGCGAGCGCGATCACCACCAGCACCGGCAGCAGCAGGAGTAACGCCAGCAGCGACAGCGAGCGGTCGACCAGCCCCTTGACCAGCTTACGGGCGCCCCGGAACTCGGGCGCCTCGACGTGGATCAGCGGCAGGCCGGCGACCGGACGGGTGTGGATGCGCGGGCCGGCGACGTCGGTCAGCGCGGGCGCGACGACCAGGTCGACCCCGGTCCCCTCGAGCTGCCAGCCGAGCCGGCGCAGCCGGGTGGCGGTGAGCGAGCCGGAGGCGGTGACGGCCACGGTGTCCGCGCCGATGGCGGTGGCCGCCTCGGGGATGTCCCGGAACGAGCCGACCACCGGCACGTCGCCCAGCCGCTGCGGCACCGGGGCGAGCAGCGCGTCCGGGATGGAGGCGCCGACCACCTGGTAGCCGGCGTACGGCTCGCGGCGCAGGGTGTGCACGAGCTCCAGCACGTGCGCGGTGTCGCCCACCACGAGGACCTTGCGGGACCAGCCGGCGCCCCGGTCACGGGCCCGGTGCAACCGCTTGCGCGCGGCGTACCTGGCCACCTCCAGGCCGATCGCGCCGACCGCGAAGGAGATGGCCAGGAAGCCCCGGGACACGCCGACGTCGGCGATGTACCCGGCGATCGCGATGCCGCCGGCCAACCGCAGGCTCGCCGAGCTGACCCGCCGGTACTCGTCGGCCCCGTAGCCGAGCACCCGGTCGTCGTAGCAGCGCATCGCCTTGAGCGAGATCAGCCAGACCAGCAGCAGGGCGGGCGCCACCACCACGTACGGGATCTTGGAGCCGCTCGGCGGCTCGTCCCCGAAGCGGGCCAGGTATGCGATCAGGATGGCCGCCGCCAGCACGGTGGTGTCCAGCACCACCAGGACCCCGATGTAGGCCCGTTCCGCGGCCCGCGTCGGGCCGGGACGGTCGCCGCCCGGTCGCGACGATGTCCTGACCGGGGTCAGCAGCGTCGCCGAGATCACCGGCCCTCCCCAGTTCGTTCAGGACCATCCCGTACCGCGTGGCCCTGTGGCGGGCCGGCGGCTCGGAGCACCAGGACATCCTGCCTCGACAATTACGGGCACCGATTGCTTCGGACGGATTACCGTCAGTTGCCTTGCGGTCGAGGAGCGCCGGGGAAGCGGATCGCCGTACCGGATTCCGGTACGGCGGCCCGCTGAGTGGCGGATCAGCGCGGCGCGGGCGGGCGCAGTGCGATCGCCTGCAGGAAGATCTCGCCGATCTTCGTCGGGTCGGCGGTGACGAAGGCACCGCCACCGGTCACGTCGGTGATCGACTTGAGCTCGGCCTTGCTGACGTCGCTCCCGATGCCGATGATGATCACCTGCACCGGCTGCTCCGCGTCGCGCAGCTTGCGAAGCTGGGCCAGCAGCGCCTTCTGGGAGATGCCGTCGTCGTCCTCGTTCTTGCCGTCGGTGAACAGCACGATCGAGTTGACCTTCCCGGGCTCCCAGTCCTGCTGGACGGTCTTGTAGGCCGCCAGCAGGGTGTCGTAGAGGCCGGTGTCGCCGTTCGACGGCTTGACCGTGGCCAGGCCGCGCTGGATCGCGCCCCGATTGCTCGACAGCGGCCTGATCGGGACCACCTCCCGGTAGTCCTGCGACCCGTTCAGTTTGGTGGAGAAGGTCCACAGCCCGATCGACCAGGAGTCGTCGAAGAGGTTCAGGCCCTGGGTCGCCGCGGCGACGGTGACCTGCTCCCGGGTGGCGCCACCGGCGGTCTCCACCTTCTGCTTCATCGAGCCCGAAACGTCGATGACGCAGAGCATGCGGCCGGACAGCGTGACCGCCGACCAGGTGCTGGTGGCCTTCTGGATGGCGGTCGGGTCGAGCCCGCCCGCGGCGCCCTGACCGGCCGGCGCCGTACTCCCGCCCGCCGGGCTCGGGGCACCGGGCAGCGCCTTGAAGCCCTCGCTCCAGTTGCCGTCGGGCGCGCGCAGCGACTGGGCGGCCAGTCGACTCTTGAAGCCGCGGGTGGTCAGCACCTCGAAGAGCACCTTCGCGGCGGACGCCTTCGCCGGCTCGATACCGGGCAGCACCGCGAACGGATAGTCCAGGGGGGCCGGCGGCGGGTCCAGGTAGAGAGCGGCCAGCGGGATCGGCGGCTTGGTGGCGTTGTACGCCATCACGTCCTCTTCGGACAGCGCGGCCGCGCCGAGGCCGTTGGCGACCGCCGTCGGTTCGGACGAGCGCGGAAAGCGCGCGAGGAGATCCTGCCGCAGTCGGGAACTGTTGGTGGCCACCGCCCGCAACGCCCCGATCGTCGCCTCCCGCGCCTGCGGGGAGCCGGCGGCGCCGGTGGAGTTGGCGGCAGCGGTCAGCGCGAGCAGGCCGGACAGACCAGCCGCGTCCTGGGTCGGCTCGACGATGCCGGCGTGCAGCGGTTTGCTGCTGTTGACCTGCGCCAACAGGTCGGCCCAGGTGAACTTCTTGTCCGGCCAGCCGAGCCGGGTGGCCACCGGTTCGGGCATCGCGACCACCACCGGACTGCGGGCGATCGAGGCGCCGTTCGCCGGGGCGAAGGCGGTGGCCCCGCCGGCCTTGAGCCGCAGCAGCCAGGTGGACGAGTCCGGCACCCAGACGTCCGGCGTCACCGCGGTGCCGCTCGCCTGCCCCACACCGGCCAAGGTGGCGCCGTGCTTGCTGGCCACCGTGGCGGCCACCTCGACCGACTCGGCCGGGGTCACGTTCACCGCGATGCAGGTGTCGCCGACTGCCGCGCCGTCCTTGACCCACTGGTCGGCCGCTCCCTGGACGGCGGGCGCGATCTCCGGGGTGGCCGCGACGGAGAGCTGGATCTGCCCCGAGCAGGACGGCCCCGCCAGCTGCTGGTAGCCGAACCAGGTCCCGGCTACGACGGCGACGAGGGCGGTGGCCGCAGCAGCGGCGCCTACCCCACGTAGGTTCGAACGCATGCGATGGCGGCCAGACACGGTGACCATCTTGCGTATCTCGTGGGGTTAGTGCCACAACCGTTCGGACGAAAGTTACGCAGCAGAAACAGTTGATCAGCAAAACTTCAACATTGAGTGACTGATCAGTCATCAGAGGTGACGCCGGTCCATGGTGGACGATGCTCGCGGCAACGCTCCGTCACGGCCGGACGCAGGTCGGGCTGGCCACCGGCACCGGCTCCCCGACCGGCTCCGGCACCCCGGTGACCGGGTCCACCCGGAAGACCCTGATCATGTCGGCCCGCTCGTCGGCCACGTACAGGTGCTCGCCCGCCCGGGCGAAGTGCCGCGGCCACTCGCCGCCGGTGTCGACCTCGGCCACCAGCTCCGGCGCCTCACCGGCTAGCGCGAAGACGGCCACCGTGCCGACTCCCCGGTTGGCCACGTAGAGGAACCGGCCGTCCGGTCCAACGGCGACCTCGGAGGGCTGCACGTGCCCGACCCGCCCGCTCGCGTCGACCCGGACCCGCTGGTGCAGCCCATCGGCCGTCAGGTCGTACGCGGTGACCGTCCCGTCCAACTCGCCGACCAGCCAGCAGCGCCGCCCGTCCGGGTGCCGGGCCAGGTGCCGGGGGCCGCTGCCGGCCGGCGTGCGCAGCCGCGGGGCGCGCGGCACCAGCCGACCGGAGGCGACGTCGAGGTCGTACCGGTAGACCGAGTCGGTGCCCAGGTCGACGGCGAGCAGCGGCCCACCGCCCGGATCGGGCGAGACCATGTGGCAGTGCGCCGCCTCCTGCCGCTGCGGGTCGGCGCCGTGCCCCTCGTGCCGAACCAGATCGGAGCGCTCCCCCGGTACGCCGTTCGGGTCGAGCGGGAACACCGCCACACTGCCGCCGCCGTAGTTGGCCACGAAGAGGTGCCGGCCGTCCGGGGCGACCGCCACGTGGCAGGGCTCGGCCCCGCCGGTCGGGCGGACGCCGAGCAGGGCGAGATCGCCGTCCGGGGCGACCCGGAACGCGCTGACCTGCCCCTCGGACAGCTCGTTGACCGCGTACAGCACGGGCCGGGTCGGGTGCCGGACGAGGAACGACGGCGACGAGGTCACCGCCACCGTGCCGAGCGGGGTCAGCTCCCCGGACACCGGATCCCGCCGGGCCGCGACGATGCCCTCGGCCCGCCCGCCCATCTCCGCCGCGTAGCCACCGACGTGGACGATCGCGTGCTGCGCGGTCACCGGTCCCACCTTCCGCCGATTCCTCCGTCGATCCAACCAGAGGCCCTCCCGGTCGGCCGGGCCGTTGGCCGTCTTCCCGGAACCAGTTTCGACGGTCGGCCGCACGCCCGCGACCCGTCGCGGCCCGGTCAGCCCACCGGCACCGGCTCTCCCCGCTGCCGGGCGACGTGCTCAACCAGCGAGATCAGCACCAGCTTCCCGGACTGCCGATCCCGGACGTCGCAGAGCACCAGCGGCACGTCCGGGTCCAGGTCCAGCGCGTCGCGTACCGCCTCCAGGCTGAACCGCCGGGCCCCGTCGAAGCAGTTCACCCCCACCACGAACGGGATACCGCGCTGCTCGAAGTAGTCGATCGAGGGGAAGCAGTCGGCCAGCCGGCGGGTGTCGGCGAGCACCACCGCGCCGAGGGCGCCGAAGGCCAACTCGTCCCAGAGGAACCAGAAGCGGTCCTGGCCCGGGGTGCCGAAGAGATAGACCTGGAGGTCGTCGGTGATGGTGATCCGGCCGAAGTCCATGGCCACCGTGGTGGTGGACTTTTCCTCCACCCCGGAGACGTCGTCGGTGCCCACACCAGCGCCGGTCAGGACCTCCTCGGTCTGCAGCGGCCGGACCTCGCTCAGCGCGCTTACCAGCGTGGTCTTGCCGGCGCCGAAGCCGCCGGCGATGAGGATCTTCAGGGCCAGCGGGATCCGCAGCGCGGCCGTCCCCGGTTCAGAGCGCACGAAGTCCACTGACCACCGCCTTGAGGATGTTGTCGTCGGGCAGGTGGGCGGCGGTCGGCGGCTGGTGCACCGCGACGAGCCCACGGTCGAGGAGATCGCCGAGCAGCACCCGGACCACGCCGACGGCGAGGTCCAGGTCGGCGGCGAGGTCGGCCACGGCCACCGGTCGCCGGGCCAGCTCGACCAGGCGCCGGTGCTCCGGCTGGAGGCCCGGCAGGCCGGCCGGGTCGGCCGCCGGCGGGGCCAGCACGAAGGCCACCAGGTCGAAGCCGGCTACCGGCGGCCGCACCCGGCCGCCGGTCAGGGTGTACGGACGGACGACCGGACCCGCGGCGTCGTCCAGCCACTCGTGCTGCGGCCCCGGTGACTCAGTCCGCATCGACGGCACCCGCCGTACGGGCCGGGACGCTCAGGTTCTCGCCGACCCGGATGACCAGCATCGCCATCTCGTACGCCACCAGGCCGATGTCGGCGTCGGCGTCGCTCACCACCGCCAGGCAGCCGCCCGGCCCGGCCGCGGTGACGAACAGGTACGCGGACTCCATCTCCACCACGGTCTGCCGGACCGCGCCGCCGGCCAGGTGCCGGGTGGTCCCCTTGGCCAGGCTGGAGAAGCCGGAGGCGATGGCGGCGAGGTGCTCCGCGTCGGTACGGCTCAGCTCGGCCGAGGCGCCGAGCAGGAGCCCGTCCGCCGACAGCACCACCGCCTGGCGGGCGGCCGGCACCCGCTCCACCAGGTCGTCGAGCAGCCAGTCGAGATCGGCGTTCTGCCGCGTCGTGTACACCACTAGGCGTCCCTCTCAGTCGCGGTCGGAGGTTCCGGAGCCGGCGCCGGCTCCGGAGGGGAGGGCTCGGCGGCCCGGTCCCGAGCCGCGTCGGTGGACGGGCCACCCCGGAACCGGGCAGCGGAGTCGACGGGTTGGCCGGCCGGACGGGCGACACCCCGGGCGGCCGGGGCGGCCGTACCGGTGGGGCCGGCGGCGGCGCGTGCCACCCCGTCCCGGCGGCCCCGGGCGGTGCCCGCCTGGAGGGCGGACATGGCGCGCCGGGCCTCCTCCGGCGGGCGGTACGCCGGGGTGTCCGCGGCGGCCGGCCGGGGTCCCGTCGCCGGCCCGCGCCGGCGGACCCGGCGGGGCAGGCCGTCGCCGTCCGCGGGTGCCTCGACCGAGGAGGTACGGCCGACGGAGAGCGGCACCACGGCCGAGTCGGGGCGTTCCCGGCCGGGCCGGGCGGTACGCGGCCGGGGCAGCGTGGACAGCCGGGTCACCTTGGCCATCCGCCGGTCACCGGCGCCCGCTGCCCCGGCATCCGGGCCGGGGCCCACCGGCGGCTCGCCGGTGACCAGATCGGCCGGGACCAGCACCAGCGCCGTGCTGCCGGACGGGGTGGCCGGCCGCAGCTCGACCCGGACGCCGTGCCGGGCGGCCAGCCGGGCGACCACGAAGTGACCCAGCCGGGCGCTGTCGGCCGGATCGAACTCCGGGGAGCGGGACAGCTTGCGGTTGGCGTCCGCCAGGGCCTGCGGCGACATGCCGAGCCCGTGGTCGGTGATCTCGATGGCGTACCCGCCCGGCACCGTCCGCCCGCTGATGTCGACCCGGGTGTCCGGCGGAGAGAAGGCGAGGGCATTCTCGATCAACTCGGCGAGCAGGTGGATGACGTCGCCGACGGCCCGGCCGAGCACCCCCGCCGGCTGCACCTCGCCGATGTCGACCCGGTCGTACTGCTCCACCTCGGAGATGGCGCCGCGCACCAGGTCGACCGCGGCGACCGGGTTCCGCCAGCCCCGGCCCGGAGCCGCGCCGGCGAGGATGACCAGGTCCTCGGCGTGCCGCCGGAGCCGGGCGGCGAGGTGGTCGACCTGGAACAGCCCGGCCAGTTCGTCCGGGTCCTCGGTCTGCCGCTCCAGCCGGTCCAGCAGCGCCAACTGCCGGTGCACCAGCCCCTGGCTGCGTCGGGCGATGTTGAGGAACACCTCGTTGAGCCCCCGGCGCAGGGTGACCTCGTCGACGGCGGCCTGCACGGCGGTCCGGCGTACCTCGTTGAAGGCCCGCCCCACCTGGCCGATCTCGTCGCCGCCGTGGTCCAGCTCGGGCGCCTCCCGGGCGACGTCGACCTGCTCGCCGCGGCGCAGCCGGGCGACCACGTCCGGCAGCCGGTGCTCGGCCATCTCCAGTGCAGCGGTGCGCACCCCGGTCAGCCGTCCGGCCAGCGACCGGCCGACCCGCAGCGCCACCAGCACGCAGATCACCACGGCGAGCAGGCCGAGCACCCCGGCGGCGGCGAGCCGGCTCAGGATGCCCACCGCCATCGGCACGGACCGTTCGGCCAGCCCGTCGGCGCCGCGCAGCTCAAAGTCGCGCAGGCCCTGCCAGACCGCGGTCTGGCTGGACTCCCAGGCGCGTACGTCGAGCTGGGCCGGCAGGTCGCGGGCGCGGATCAGGGTGTCCTGGAGGCCGTGCAGCCGGACGAACGCGTCCCCCTCGGTGAGCCGCTGGTACGCCGTGCGCTCCCCCGGCGGCAGGTCGGCCACCGCCGTCTCGGCCAGGAAGCGCTGGTTGTCGATGGTGCGGACGAGCTGTTCGTGCTCGCCTTCGGCGTACCCGCCAGCGGTGACCGCGCCGGCGAGCAGCGCGTCCGCCTGGCCGAGCAACTCCCGGGACCGGCCCAGCGCGGTGAGCGCCAGCGCCTCCCGGTTGAGTTGGTTGTCGGGGAAGGCGGCCATCGCGGAGAACGCCTGGAAGGCAGAGCTGATCATTCCACTGTAGAGGCCGATCGCCCCGGCCCGGTCCACCTTCCGGTCGTCGATGAAGCCCCGGCCGGCGGGCAGCGCATCGAGCGCGGAGACCAGCTGATCCAGCCGGGCGTCGAGCAGCTCGTCGGCGGCGTCGCGCAGCTCCTTCCCGTCGACCCTGCGACGCAGCTCGGCGATCGCCCGGTCGGTGCGGTTCCGCTGCTCGGTCAGTGCCGGCAGGGTGCTGTCGCCAGCGAGCTGGACGACCGAGAGCCGCCGTTCCTGTTGCAGTTCGGCGACCACGGCCTCACCCGGCCGGCCCAGGTCGTAGAGGAAGGTACGCGCCGCGAGCAGGTCGAGGGCGGGTCCGAAGGTCAGCGTGGTGGCGAAGATCCAGAGCGCCAGCAGCGCAGTCACCGGACCGACGACCAGCGCGGTCAGCTTGGCGCGGATCGGCCAGTCACGGGTGTTCATCAAACCTCGCCCGGAAGGTGTCGCAGGGGTGGCGCCGGCACCGGCCGGAACGTCTCCGACCGTGACGCCGAGCCCCAGCCCGGGCGCCTTGGGCAGGATACGTAATCCCGGGCCGATGCACTACCGGCCGTCTCGCTCGTCGCTACCGTCCGGGATGTTCCGTTGTGGACACCAACGGAGCGGATGCCCGCCGGAAGGGACCGGCGGGGGGCACTGGTCGCAGCGGCGCTCCGCACCCACGCCACCTCGCAGCACCTTCTGGAATGACTCAAGTTTCAGCGGTACGTACGAACGTGTCGGTCGCACCCGGGTTCCGCGAGGTTTCGGTCGGGAAATCCCAGGAAAAGTGCCCTGGACCGGGATTGGCGATCAGTGCGCGGAGGGAATACCAGCGGGCGAAGGAGGAGCCATGTCGCCCACGCAGGTAGTCGTCATAGTCATCGTGCTGGTGGTGCTCGCGGCGCTGGCCGCGGTCGCCGTACGCGCCGGCCGCCGGCGCGCCCTCAGGCAGCGGTTCGGCCCGGAGTACGACCGGGTCGTCGCCGAGCAGGACAGCCGGGGCGCCGCCGAGCGGGAGCTGCGGGAGCGGGAGCGCCGGCACGCCGAGCTGCAGCTCACCCCGCTCGCCCCCGAGTCCCGGGCCCGGTACGCCGCCGCCTGGGAGGAACTCCAGGTCCGCTTCGTCGACTCCCCGGGCGAGACCGTCGGCGACGCCGACGAACTGGTCACCCGGCTCATCGCCGACCGTGGGTACCCGACCGGGGACTTCGACGACCAGATCGCCCATCTCTCCGTCAAGCACGCCCGCACCCTGGCCCACTACCGGGACGCCCACGAGATCCGGCTGCGCCACGAGCGCGGCGAGGCGAGCACCGAGGAACTCCGGCAGGCGCTCGTGCACTACCGGGCCCTCTTCGCCGATCTGCTCGGCGCGGACCCGGTCGCGCACCAGCCGCCGGAGCAGCGCCAACCCGACCACGAGCACGACGTCCCGAGCCGCTGAGGAGGCCGCCGCGATGCGCCAGGAAGAGCAGCAGGTCACGCACGAGCACCCGGAGACCGTCCGGTCCACGCCGGTGCCGGTCCCGCCGGCCGGCGCGCCCGCCGAGGGCGACGGGCCCCGGCACGACCGGGCCGCCCGGGTCGACGTACCCGAGGACGCGCTGGACGACCGGGGCACCTTCGACGACCCGGGGGTGGCCGGCGAGCGTGCCGACGACCGGCGGGACGCGGAGCCGGACCAGACCCGGGCGTACGACGCACGGGACGCCGAGGCCGCCGACGTCGACGAACGGCCGGAGTACCACGATCCGGCGCCGCTGCCCTCGGTGTTCGGCGCGACCTCGGTGGGCGACGCGGTGGCCGCCTCGGCGATGGCCAGCGGGCGGCCCGAGGACGAGCGGGATCCGCGCGGCGAGGACACCGCCCAGCCGGGCGACGGGGCGCCGGGGCGGACCGACGCGTTCGACGACGAGCGGGCCGACCCGACGGCCGGCGACCGGCTGCACAGCCCCGAGCGTGCGGCGGCCGGGCGCTCCGCCGGGCCGCGGGACGACGCGCCGGCGGCCGGTGCGACCGGCTACGGCAGCGCCGAGCCGGCCATGGTCGACCCGGACACCAGCACCGCCGCGGCCGGCGCCGCAGCCGACACGGCCCTGGCCGGGGCGGCCCGGCCGACCCCCGGCGCGGTGCCGTCGGACGCCGCCACGCTCTTCGCCCCAGACGTCGCGCAGGGTTTCCGGGACCGCTGGCGGGACGTCCAGCTCCGCTTCGTGGACGACCCGCAGGCCGCGGTCGGCGCGGCGCAGTCGCTGGTCGAGGAGGCGATCGAGGCGCTGTCGGCCGCGTTGCGCGACCAGAAGGCCCGGCTCGGCGGCTGGCAGGCGTCCGGCTCGACCGACACCGAGCAGCTCCGGGTGGCCGTCCGCGACTACCGGGACTTCCTGGACCGGGTCCTCGGGCGCTGAGGCGGCATGGCCCGGCCCCCGCGGGGTACGCCAGGGGGATCACGGAACGGGACAGGAGGGCAGCAGCATGACGGATCGTGACCGCGGCGAGCGGCCGCTGGAGGAGACCCCCGAGGTGGCCGCGGCGGTGGACGACGACAGCACGGTGCCGCAGCTGCGCAGCGGCGGCGGTGCCGACCGGGACAACCCGACCTTCACCGAGCCCGACGGCGCCGTGCCCGACACCGGGTCACCGGACATCCTCGGCGACCCGTACGCGGCCGGCACCGGGCCGACCGGCACCGGGACCGGGGCCACCGGCACCGGCACCGAGGGGGCCGGGCGCAACATCCGGACGGGCGCTGAGCAGCCGTGGGACCCGGAGGACCTGGTGCTGGCCCGGGGCCAGGACCTCACCCGGGAGAACATCGAGCGGGCCCGCCGTGACCTGGCCGAGCTGGGCCGGGCGGCGATCGAGAAGACGGTTCCCTGAGGGCCGCACGCCGAGCGGGCCCGAGGGCCCCTGGTCGACCGAGTGCCGACCAGGGGCCCGGGGAACCCGCGGCGGCGCCTCACTCCGCTGCGGCGGGTGGGCCGGCCGCCGGTTCAGGAGAGCGGCGGGTAGGCGTTGCGCATGAGCTCCTGGAACTGGGCGGAGAACCAGTGGCCCGAGACCGGGGCGTTGGGCAGCGCGCCGCTCGGGTTGTTGCCGTTGCGGGCGTTGCCGGTGTACGTCGGGTCGCACATCCGGTCGAAGCCCTTGCCCTCGTCGTTCGGGATGGCGCTGCTGGAACCGTCCGACTCGCCCGGGGGCTTGATCCAGGCGTAGGCGTCGATGCCCGCCTCGGGCGCCGCCTTCGGCCGCTCGCCGAGGCCCGCGCCGGCCTGGTTGCACCAGTTACCGGCGTGGATCCGGCGGTCGATGCGGCCACCGTTGACATAGGTGTCGACGTTCGTCGTCGCGCCCGGCCCGGTGGGCCGCGCCGAGCCGCCCCAGCCGTTACGGGAAGTGTCGATCAGCATGCCGATGCCACTGTCGAAGCCCACCGAGACCAGCTTCTGCCGGAACGCCTGGGCGAACGACAGCTCATCGACGTACTGGTTCCAGTCGATCCACTTGGACTGGCGGACGGACGTGCCGTTCACCGAGTCAGTGATCTTGACGTACGGCTCGCGCAGGGCCGAGTAGTTCGCCGTGTTGACGATGAAGCCGTGCACGTTGCGTACCGTGCTGCCGGAGGCGACGGCCGCGCTCTTCAGCATGTCCGCGGTCGGGCCGGAGTTGCTGTCCCAGCCGATCCAGCCGTGGTGCGCGGCGTCGATGTAGTTGTAGACGTTGCCGATCGCGCCCAGCTTGGCCAGGGCGTAGCCGACGCCGTTCACGTACGCGCCGTTGGCCTTGACGGTGTCGCACATCGCGGTGCCGCCCGCCTGCCCGGAGGTGTTGGTCACCAGGTTGGGCAGCGAGTCGATCTCGATGATGTTGATGATCCGCAGGTTGGCGTACTTCGGGTCGGCCTGGATCGCCGCGATCGGGTCGATGTACTCGGCCTTGTAGCGGGGCAGGTCGTTCGGACCGAGCTCACCGTTGGAGGCCAGCGCGGCGCAGTCCCGGCCAGGAAGGTTGTAGATCACGAACTGGATGTAGCCGGCGCCCTGCCGCAGTGCCTCGTCGAGGTGGGCGCGGATGCCCCGGGCCCCCGGGGTGCCGTTGATGGCGGCGATCCGGTCCATCCACACGCCCGTCGGGTTGCTCGAGACCCGGCTGCCGCCCGGCTCGGCGTCCGCCTTGGCCTTCCAGTCCGGGTTCACGTAGCCCTTGGCCCCGACGTACGGGTTGTCCGCCTTCTGCCCCGGCGGCGGGCTGGACGGCGGCGGGCTCGAGGGCGGCGGGCTCGACGGCGGCGGGGTGGTGGGCGGCGTGCCGCCGGTGCAGACCGTGCCGTTCAGGGTGAACTGGGTGGGCTTCGGGTTGGCGCCGCTCCAGGCGCCGTTGAACCCGATGGTGGTACTGGCGCCGGTGGCCAGCGAGCCGTTGTACGATTCGTTCTGCGCGGTGACGTTCTGACCGCTTTGCGACCACCGCGCCGACCAGCCGTTGACGACCGACTGCGAACTGGTCGGGAAGGTGAAACCAAGCGTCCAGGCGCTGAGCGGGTCACCGAGGTTCTTGATCGTCACGGTGGCGGTGAAGCCACCCGGCCAGTCGTTGGTGGTGTAGTCCACGCTGCACTGGGTCGCGGCCTGCGCCGCGGTGACCGGGAGGGTCACCAGCCCGCCGGCGACCAGGACGCCCGCACCGGTCAGTGCGAGTGTCCGGCTCCGGCCGGACAGCCTTCTCCACAGATTCATGCCACTGATCTCCTTGGGCGAGGCCGGATCCGCGTGCGGTCCGGCGAATGGCCCTCGGGACGTCCGGCTGGGACGGCCGTCGGCGCCACGGGTGTCTTCGGGGATGCCCGACCCGGACGGGCGGTGGTGGTGATCGACCGGCCGGCACGGCCGGCCGAGGAGTCGGACGCCGCACGGTCGGCCCGGTGCCCTCGGCGTCTGGACTCGCGGTGTGGCTCCCCAACCGCGTGCAGCGATTCTTGCATGGGAGCGCTTCCATGGCAATGCCTCGATATGGGTTGCCGGTTGGCAAAGGGGAGAACAGCCCAGGCGGTATCGGCACGGCCGGTTGCCGGCAGACGGGCCCGAGCCGGTGGAACACGGCAGGGCAGCGCCGCAGCGGGGCGTGCGGCACAGGTACGTCCAGGTGGGCTGCGGCACTGCGGAACCCTCCGAAGAGCCTCGGCAATGCCACATAAGGCTCCTAGCACCCCTATCTCCCTAAGGGCCAACAAACTCTTAAACACGAATCTTTCCTCGGATAGCTCGCGAAAAGGTCTAACGTCGGGCGTAGCTCGACCGCCGTCGGGCTCAGGACAAACAGGGATGGAGTGACGCAGGTCATGGGAAAGAAGATGCTCGGGAAGGTCGTTGCGGGTGCCGCTCTCGGCGGCGCGTCCCTGCTGCTGTTCTCGCCCGGGATGGCGAACGCGGCCGGCCCCGGCACGTACGCGGACGTCGCCGCCAAGCCGCAGGTCAGCCTTCTTGCGACCTGCCCGGGGGGGCACGGGGACTGGGACCGCAAGGACTTCGACCGCAAGGACTTCGACCGCAAGGACGAGGACCGCAAGGACGAGGACCGCAAGGACCACGACCGCAAGGACCACGACTTCAAGGACGAGGACCGCAAGGACCACGACCGCAAGGACCACGACCGCAAGGACGAGGACCGCAAGGACCACGACCGCAAGGAAGAAAACAAGAAGGAAGAGCACGGCAAGGAAGAGAACAAGAAGGAAGAGAACAAGAAGGACGAGCAGGGCAAGGACTGGCAGGGCAACGACAGCTGGCAGCCCGGGGCCTACGGCCAGGGCGGCGGCATGGTCGACGACCAGTCGGACAAGGACCGCAAGGACGAGGACCGCAAGGACCAGGACCGCAAGGACCAGGACCGCAAGGACCACGAAGCCAAGGACGAGGACCGGAACGACCGGGACAACAAGGAGCACGACCGCAAGGACCGGGACATGAAGGACGAGGACCGCAAGGACCACGACCGCAAGGACCGGGACATGAAGGACGAGGACCGCAAGGACCACGACCGCAAGGACCGGGACATGAAGGACGAGGACCGCAAGGACCACGACTTCAAGGACGAGGACCGCAAGGACCACGACCGCAAGGACGAGGACCGGGACCACTGCTTCCCGAAGGGCCACGTGGACGGTGGTGACGGTGGCATGACCACCACCAGCGTGGACCGCGGCATGGCAGCCAGCGGGGTGGGCGTGATCGGCGCCGCCGCACTGGGCGGGATGGTCCTGCTGCGCCGGCGTCGGGCCAATGACCTCGTCTGACCGGACGGCGACTCGGGCCGGCGGCCGTCACGGGAGACCGTGGCGCGCCGCCGGCGTGGTCGTCGTCGTCCTGATCGCCATGCTGGGCGCCGGCCTGATCGGGGCCTCCGTCCGGGCCGTGCCGCCTCCCCGGCCACCCCAGCCGCTCGCCCAGGCCGGACCCGCCGACACGGCCCCGACCCCCACCTCGCCCGCCCTCCCGGGCCCCTCCGACGACAGCGGTACGGTGACCGCCGACCAGGCGTCCGCCGACGACACGGCGACGCCGAACCCGGATCTCGCCCCCGCCGCGCTACCCCGGTCGGCCCCGACGACCATCTCGATCCCCCGGATCGGGGTGAACGCCGAGATCATGCGCCTTGGTCTGAACGCGGACGGCACCGTCCAGGTGCCCCCGCTGGAGCAGGCCATGAAGGCGGGCTGGTATGCCCCCGGGGCCAGCCCCGGAGAGGTCGGCAACGCGGTCATCATCGGGCACGTCGACTCGGCCAAGCTCGGACCGGCGGTCTTCTTCAAACTCGGCTCGCTCAAGGCGGGCGACACCATCAGCGTCGCCCGGGAGGACGGCTCGACCGCCACGTTCACGGTCAACGAGGTGAAGTCGTACGCGAAGACCGCCTTCCCCACCGAACTGGTCTACGGCCCCAGCGCCAAGCCCAGCCTCCGGGTGGTCACCTGCGGCGGGCAGTTCGACCAGAGCTCCGGCAGCTACCTCAACAATGTCATCGCCTTCGCCACCATGACCCCGTGAGGCGGTGCAGACGGGCGCGGCCCGGTGGTCGGGTGACCGACCACCGGGCCGCGCCGGCGTCCGTGCGGGGTCAGGCCGCCGCCGAGGTCCGCACCAGGGTACGGATCTGCCGCAGCAGCACCGACAGCGCGGAGAGGTCGGCGCGGGACTCGTCGAACTCCCCCATCGCCCGGTGCGCCCGGTGGATCGAGGTGGCGTTCGCCTGCTCCCACTCCTGCACCCGGTCGGCTGGCGACACGCTGTCCGGGGTGGAGCCGAGGACCTCTGCGGTGAGCGCGGCCAGCGCGGCGTACAGGTCGTAGCGCAGCGCCATCCGGGCCAGCGTCTGCCAGCGGTCCTCCCGCGGCAGCAGGGAGATCTTCGACAGCAGGGCGTCCACCCGGAACCGGTCGGAGAGGACGAAGTAGACCGAGGCCACCTCGCCCACGTCCCGGCCGGTCGACTGGGCGGTCTCCACCACGTCCAGCAGGCCGAAGCTGTACATCAGCCGGGTCGCCTGCGCGGCCAGCTCCCGGGGCAGCCCCGTCTCGGTCAGCGAGTCGATGTGGGCGGCGATCGCCTCCCGCTCACTGCCGTAGAACAGGTTCTCCAGGTCGGGCAGGAGCCGGGCCACCCCGTCCCGCAGCCGAGCGATCTCCCCCGGCACGTCGATCGGCGAGCGCCGGTTGGTCACCAGCCAGCGCACCGCGCGGTCGAGCAGCCGGCGGGTGTCCAGGAAGACGCTGGTCTGCAACTCGGGCGAGACCTTGTTGTCCAGCGCCTCGATCGCGTTCCAGAGCTCGCGGAGCCCGAACACCTCGCGCACCACCACGTACGCCCGCAGCACGTCCGCAGCCGACGCGGCCGTCTCCTCGACCGTCCGGAAGACGAACGAGATGCCGCCCCGGTTGATCGCCTCGTTGACCAGCACGGTGGTGACGATGTCCCGGCGCAGCCGGTGCTGGCCCATCCGGCCGGCGAACCGCTCGCGCAGCGGAGTGGGGAAGTAGTTGACCAGGATGTCGGTCGTCCACTCCTCGTCGGCCAGTCCCTCGGCGACGATCTCCCGCTCCAGCACGATCTTGACGTACGCCAGCAGCACCGCGAACTCCGGCGCGGTCAGCCCGTTCTCGGTCCGGACCGCGAGTTCCTCGTCCGGCGGGAGTGCCTCCAGAGCCCGGTCCAGCGCCCCGGAGCGCTCCAGCTCGTTGATCATCCGGCGGTGCACCGGGAGCAGCGAGGCGGCCTGCGCCTGGGCGTTATTGATCGCCCGGGCCTGCTCGTAGTTGTCCCGCAGCACCAGCTCGGCGACCTCGTCGGTCATCTCCGCCAGCAGCTCGTCGCGCGCGGGCCGGTCCAGCTCGCCGTCGGCGACCGCCGTGTTGAGCAGGATCTTGATGTTCACCTCGTGGTCGGAGCAGTCCACTCCGGCCGCGTTGTCGATGAAGTCGGTGTAGATCCGCCCACCGTTCTGCGCGTACTCGATCCGGCCGAGCTGGGTCCAGCCCAGGTTGCCGCCCTCGCCGGCCACCCGGCAGCGCAAGGTCTTGCCGTCCACCCGGATCGCGTCGTTGGACTTGTCCCCGACCTCGGCGTTGGTCTGCGTCGACCCCTTCACGTAGGTGCCGATGCCGCCGTTCCAGAACAGGTCCACCGGCGCGGTCAGGATGGCCTTCATCAGCTCCTGCGGGCTGAGCTGCGTCGCGTCCTCGTCGAGGCCGAGCACCGCACGCACCTGCGGCGAGATCGGCACGGACTTGGCGGTACGCGCGTACACCCCGCCGCCTTCGGAGATCAGCTCCTGGTTGTAGTCCTCCCAGGACGACCGGGACAGCTCGAAGAGCCGCTTCCGCTCGGCGTACGAGGTGGCCGCGTCCGGGTCCGGGTCCAGGAAGATGTGCCGGTGGTCGAAGGCGGCCACCAGCCGGATGTGCTCGGAGAGCAGCATCCCGTTGCCGAACACGTCGCCAGACATGTCGCCGACGCCGACCACGGTGAAGTCCTGGGTCTGGGTGTCGTGCCCCAGCTCCCGGAAGTGCCGCTTCACCGACTCCCAGGCGCCCCGGGCGGTGATGCCCATCTTCTTGTGGTCGTAGCCCGCCGAACCGCCGGAGGCGAAGGCGTCACCCAGCCAGAAGTTGTGCGCGGCCGAGATCTCGTTGGCGATGTCGGAGAACGTCGCGGTGCCCTTGTCCGCCGCCACCACCAGGTACGGGTCGTCGCCGTCGTGCCGGACCACGTCCTCCGGCGGCACGATCTCCCCGCTGGCGATGTTGTCGGTGACGTCCAGCATCGCCCCGACGAACTCCTTGTAGCAGGCCACCGCCTCGTCCCGGTCGCCCGGCTTCTGCTTCAGCACGAAGCCGCCCTTGGCGCCCACCGGCACGATCACGGCGTTCTTCACCATCTGCGCCTTGACCAGACCGAGCACCTCGGTGCGGAAGTCCTCCCGCCGGTCGGACCAGCGCAGGCCGCCCCGGGCCACCGGCCCGTACCGCAGGTGCACCGCCTCGAACCGGGGCGAGTAGACGAAGATCTCGAACTTCGGCCGCGGCGCCGGCAGGTCCGGGATCGCCTGCGGGTCCAGTTTGAACGCGACGTACGACTTGGGCCGCCCACCGACCGGCCTCTGGTAGAAGCTGGTCCGCAGGGTGGCCTGGATCAACGTCAGGTACGACCGCAGGATGCGGTCCTGGTCGAGGCTGACCACGTCGTCCAGCGCCGCGCCGATCGCGCCGACCAGCTCGCCGCTGCGCTGCCGCCGCTCGTCCATGGTGGTGGCCCCCGGGGCGAACCGGGTCTCGAAGAGCTCCACCAGCAGCGACGCGATCGCCGGGTACGCGATGAACGTCTGCTCCATGTACTCCTGTGAGAAGACCGTGCCGGCCTGCCGCAGGTACTTCGCGTACGCCCGGAGCACCACCACCTGCCGCCAGGTGAGCCCGGCCCGGAGCACCAGCTCGTTGAAGCCGTCCACCTCGGCCTCGCCCCTCCAGGCGGCGGCGAAGGCGTTCTCCACGTGCGGGCGCACCTCGGCCAGATCCTGGTGCACCTCGGGCAGTCGCAGGCCGAAGTCGTACAGCCAGATCCGGCCGTCGACCCGTTCCACCTCGTACGGGTGCTCGTCGACCACCCGGACGCCGAGCGAGTGCAGCACCGGCAGCACGGCGGAGAGCATCATCGGCTCGCCGTACCGGTAGACCTTGAACCGGACGTCCATCGTCTCGTCGACGTCCACGCCCCGGCCGCCGCCGTTCACCCGCGCCGCGAGCTGCTTGCGGAACAGGTGCATCTCGAGCTGGCCGGACTCCTCCAGCAGCTCCAGCTTGGCCAGGTCCTTCATCGCCTCGTACGGCGTGTGCCCGTCCTTGTAGCCCTCCGGGAACGCGTCGGCGTACCTGCTGAACAGGTGCTTGGCCTGCTCGTCGCCGAGCTTGCGCTCGAGCACCAGCCGGTAGTCGTCGTCCCAGAGCCGGGTGGCGTCGGCCAGCTCCTCGGCGAGCAGGTCGGCGTCGATATCCCCGGGCGGGTTGTTCGGGTCGGTCCGGACGATGAAGTGCACCCGGGCCAGCATCGACTCGGTGACCCGGGTGGTGTAGTCGACTCCGACGCCGTTCAGCTCGCGCAGCAGGATGTCCTGCATGCGTAGCCGGTTCTGGGTGGTGAACCGGTCCCGGGGCAGGTAGATCAGGCAGGAGATGAACCGCCCGTACCCGTCCCGGCGCAGGAACACCCGCAGCTGCCGGCGGCCCGCCATGCGCAGTACGCCGATCACCGCGTGGTAGAGGTCGTCGGTCTTGATCTGGAACAGCTCGTCGCGCGGGTAGGTCTCCAGGATCTGGAGCAGGTCCTTGCCGGAGTGGCTGCGCAGGCTCAGCCCGGAGCGGTCCAGCACCTCGGCGACCTTGCGGCGGACCACCGGCAGCTCCTGAACGCTGGTCCGGTAGGCCGCGGTGGAGAACAGGCCCAGGAACCGGCGCTCGCCGACCACCTCGCCGGCCTCGTTGAAGATCTTGAAGCCGATGTAGTCGAGGTAGGCCGAGCGGTGCACGGTGGCCCGCGAGTTGGCCTTGGTGATGATCAGCAGCCGCTTCTCGAGCACCTTCTCGTGCGCCTCGGGGGTCATCGACGACAGCGCCCGGGCCTCCGGCGAGTCGGAGCGCAGGATGCCCAGCCCGGTGCCGAGGACGGCTTCGAGCGCCTGGCCGCCGTCCGCGCCGTCGGTGTCGACGAGCCGGTACTCGCGGTAGCCGAGGAAGGTGAAGTGGTCGTGCGCCAGCCAGCGCAGCAGCTCCACCGAGTCGGTGATGTCCTTCTCCGGCACCGGCGGCCGGCTGTCCGAGGTGCGCGCGGCGGCCAGCTCGTCGGCCAGGGCCAGGGCGCGCTGGCGCATCTTGGGCCAGTCCTCGACGGCCTCCCGAACGTCGGTGAGCACCCGCTGCAGCTCCTTGCGCAGCTTCTCCCGCTCGGCCGGGTCCCGGATCGGGTCGATCTCGATGTGCATCCAGCTCTCGACCAGGTCACCGGCGATCGCGTCGTCCGGCTCCACGTCGGCGGAGACCTCGGTGAGCCGGCCCAGCGGCTCGCGGCGGACCACGACCAGCGGGTGCACCAGCAGGTGCACGTCGATGTGGTGCGAGTTGAGCAGGGCGGTCACCGAGTCGACCAGGAAGGGCATGTCGTCGGTGACGATTTCGATGACGGTGTGGTGCTGGTCGGCGTCCGGCTCGTGGATGCGCAACTTCAGCTCGCCCGGTACGCGCTGCTGAGCCAGGTCCCGGTGCGCCCGGGCGGCGTCGAGCATCTCCTCCGCGGTGAAGCCGATCAGCTCCTCGTCCGGCGCGAACCGCCAGAAGCGGCTGACCAGGGTCGCCGCGTCGTGGTCGTCGCCGGCCAGCGCGACCGCCTGGGCCACCAGGCGCTCCGCGTTGGGTACCGGCTCGTCCAGTTCGGCGTCGTCCGACTCCTCGGCCAGCGCCTGCGTGGGCAGGCCCAGGTCGTAGAGCGTGTCGACGCTCGAACCGGTCATCCCGGTCGCTCCTGTGTCGAGACGGCCGAAACCGTCCCCGTCGGTCGCCGAATCGAAGCTGTCATCGTCCCGACTGGTATCAACCTGCCGGAGGTCGGGTCCCGGTTTGATCGCCGGACGCCGGTCCATCGGTGCCACTCCCCTCGACCCACCGCGTTGTGGGTCACTCTCCCGCCCAGCCTAGGCCCTACCGTTCTGCCCGTTCGTCGGCGGACCACTGGCCGGACGTCCGGATCGGGACTCTGTCCTTTCACCCGTTGCGGTTCCGTGGTCAACCCGGTCGCGGAGTACCCGGACTGGGGATGTTCATCACACTGCCCCACTGCGCTCTTTGCCTGCTCGCGGGGCGGTGGAGAAGGGCCCGCCGTACTAGCGTGCAGGGCAGTTTCCTACCGGAGGGACTGCTGCATGCCCACGTCGTACCCCGTTCGCCACCGCCTCTCCCCTCGCCGGCCGGTCCGTGCGGCGCTGGCCGCCGCCGTGCTCGTCGCGGGCGGGTTGGTCGGCTGCTCCGGCGCGGACGGGCCGGAGCAGAGTGTCGCCGCGTTCCTGAAGGGCTGGCGCTCCGGCGATCTGCAGGCGGTGGGCTTCATCGACCCCACCGGGGCGCGCGTCCCGGCCGCCGAGGTGGCCAAGGAGCTCAAGGCGCTCGCCGGCGACCTGGCCGGCACCCCGCCGGAGCTGACCGCCGCCGGCGAGCCGAAGATCACCGCCGACATCGCCACCGCGCGGGTCCAGGTCACCTGGACGCTGCCGGGTCAGACCCGCTGGAGCTACGAGACCCCGGTACGCCTCAGGCACGGCGCCGACGACCAGTGGCAGGTGATCTGGGAGCCCGCCGTGGTGCACGAGAAGCTGGAGCCGGGCGACCGGCTCGCGCTGCGCCGCGACCGCGCACCCCGGGCCGGGGTGCTGGACGCTGCGGGCAACCCGATCGTCGCGCCCCGCCCGGTGGTCCGGGTCGGCGTGCACCCCGCCGAGGTCAAGGACGTCCCGGCGCTGGTCCGCCAGCTGGACGCCGCGTTCAAGGCGATCCGGCCCCCGCTCACCCCGCCGGTCGACCTCGCCGACCTGCCGAAGCGCCTCGAGGAGGCCGACCCGGGGGCACTCGTCGAGGTGGTGACCCTGCGGGAGGAGGCGTACCGCCAGATCAAGCCCAGGATCTACGACCTGCCCGGCACGAGGTTCCCCACCGGCCAGCTCGACCTGGCGCCGACCCGGGAGTTCGCCCGGGCCCTGCTCGGCTCGGTCGACCCGGCGCAGGCCGACGACCTCAAGGCCCACCCCGACCGCTACGTCGCCGGTGACCTGGTCGGGCACGGCGGCCTCCAGGGCCGGTACGACGAGCGGCTGCGCGGCGTCCCCGGGCTGGCCGTGGTCACCGAGCGCCCCGGGTCCGAGGGCACCACCACCCCCACCGGCATCGAGGTCTTCCGCAGCGAGCCGAAGCCGGGCCAGCCGCTGAAGACGACCCTCGACGTGGCCACCCAGAACGCCGCCGACGCGGCGCTGCGCGGGCAGGCCCGGCGCTCCGCCCTGGTGGCCGTACGGATCAGCGACGGCGCCGTGCTGGCCGCCGCCAACGGACCCGGCCCGGCCGGCGAAAACCTCGCCTTCACCGCCCAGGTGCCGCCCGGTTCGACGTTCAAGATGGTCAGCGCGCTCACCCTGCTGGACAAGGGGGCGGTGACTCCGGACGTCCGGGTGGATTGCCCGAAGACCCTGGACGTGGACGGCCGCTCGTTCAAGAACTCCGACAACTTCGAGCTGGGGTCGGTCCCGTTCACCACCGACTTCGCGAAGTCCTGCAACACCGCCTTCGCTTTCCTGGCGCCGCAGCTCGGGCCGGACGGGCTCGCGGTCACCGGCCGCGTCCTCGGCCTGGAGGCGAAGTGGGACCTCGGCGTGGACGCCTTCACCGGCAAGGTCTCGGCGAACGGCGGCCCCACCGAGCAGGCCGCCGCGGCGATCGGCCAGGGCACCACGGTGGTCAGCCCGCTCGCCATGGCGGCCGCCACCGCCGCCGTCGCACGGGGCCACTGGGAGCAGCCGAAGCTGCTGCTCGATCCCGCCCCGCAGCAGCCCGCCCCGGCCGGCCCGGACCTGAAGCCGGAGTCGGTGGCGGCGCTGAAGACGATGATGCGCGCGGTGGTCACCAGCGGCACCGGCAGCGCCCTCGCCGGCGTCCCCGGCGGCCCGGTGTACGGCAAGACCGGCACCGCCGAGTACGACAACAACCCGGCGCACACGCACGCCTGGTTCGTCGGCTGGCAGGGCGACATCGCCTTCGCGGTCTTCGTGGAGCAAGGCGGGTCGAGCACGGCCAGCGCGGTCCCGATCGCCGCGCGCTTCCTCCGCGCCCTCCCCACCCGCTGACCCGCGTCCCGCCGTCCCTCTCCCGATCAGGCGAGCGTCGGCGGAGGTCAGGCGATGTCGATGCCCGGCCGCGACGAGGCGTTGCCGGTTGACGCGGTCGGCCCCTCCTCGGCCACTGGTACCCGGCGCAGCAGGCCCGGACCCGCCGACGCGGGCGGCCCGACCGGCTCGGGGGTCGCAGCCGCGTCCCGCGCTGAGACGCGTCGCAGCAGGCCCGACCCCGGACCGACCTGCTCGGGCCCGTCGCCCTCGTCCGCCCCCACCGGTGGCAACGGGCCCGGCCCGGCAGTCCCGGCGGACGGCGCCTCGTCGCTGTCCACGTCGGCGGCCAGGGAGACAGCGGGGTCGCCGTCGGCGAGCTCGCTTGGGGTCGGTGCGGGGCCGATCGGCTCCACGGCGACCGCGGGGGCCGGAGTCGCCACCGGGGAGGGCAGGACGCGGCGGTTCGCGGGACGGCCGTTGCCCGGCCGAGGGGCGGGCGCGACCGGGCCGGACGGCAGCAGCCGCGGCGGCGTCGCGCTGGGCGCGGAGACCGGCGCGAGCCCGGCCACCACGGTGTTGACGATCTCGGCGGCGTACGACCCGTCGGGGTCGTAGTCGGGGTCGAAGACGGTCAGCTCGACCCCGAGGCAGTGCGGGGTGTCCACCAGCCCGGCGAGCAGGATCTCCAGCTCGGCGAAGGCGATCCCGCCCGGGTCGGGGGCGTCGACGGCCGGCATGACCGCCGGGTCGAGCACGTCCACGTCGATGTGCACCCAGTAGCCGGCGCAGTCCGCCAGCTGCTCGTGTGCCCACTGGGCGGTACGGGCGGCACCCTCGGCGCGCAGCGCCGGCACCGGCCGGGTGGTGATGCCGGCGGCCTGCAGGTCGAGCCGGTACTCGTCCTGCGCCCGGATGCCGAGGACCACCACGTCGATGTCCCGGAAGTAGGGGCGTCGCCCCTCGATCGCGGCCAGGTCGGCCTGCCCCCGGCCGGTGACCAGGGCCAGGTCCTCCCCCGCCGCCGCGCCCACGTACGAGGCGTTGCCGGGGTGCCGGAAGTCGGAGTGGCCGTCGACAAAGACCAGCCCGATCCGGCCGCCCACCGCCTCACCGAGCCGGTGCATGGCCAGCGCCGAGCCGAGCAGCACCGAGCAGTCCCCGCCGAGCAGCAGCGGGAACTCCCCCCGGTCGATGATCGCGCCGATCCGGTCGGCCAGCGCCGCCGAGTACGCGGCGATCTCCGGGGCATGGCAGACCCCGTCGCCGGGGCGCCAGTCGCCCGGGTCGTACCGGGGTGGGGTGAGGCAGCCCGCGTCGCGGGCCCGCAGCCGGGCGAGCAGGTCGTGGTCGCGCAGCGCACCCGGAGCCTTGGCGCAGCCCGGGACCGAGCTGGCCGTGGGTGGGCGCAAGCCGAGGTTGGTCGGCGCGTCGAGGACGGCGATCCGGCGCATCATAGGCTCCCGTCCTCGATGATCGGGGCGGGCCGGCCGGTACGCCGGCCCGCGCTGGCGTGCTACGTGCTCAGAACAGGGCGCTCGCCAGGGCCCGCCGGGCCGAGGCGACCGCAGGGTCCTCCGGACCGGCGATGGTGAACAGGCCGACCAGGTGCTGGCGTACCTTCTCCCGGTCGTCACCGGCGGTGCGGCGGACCAGGCCGACCAGGCGCTGGTAGGCCTGCTCGGCCAGGCCGCTGAGCACCTCGATGTCCGCGGCCAGCAGTTGGGCGTCGACGTCGTCGGGGTTGGCCTGCGCGGCGACGAGCGCGGCCTGCGGGTCGGCGCCGGCCACCCGGCGGGCCAGTCCGACCTGGGCCAGCCCCGCCTCCGCCGCCGCGTCCGCCGGGGACTCCGCGAGGATCTTCCGGTAGGCCCGCTCGGCCGCGTCGAGGTCGCCGGTCATCAGCGCGTCGTCGGCCTCGGCGAGGCGCGGGTCCTCGGGCGCCTCGACGCTGACCCCGCCGGCCTTCAGCACGGCCTGGATCCACTGGCGCAGCTGGGCCTCCGGCACCACCCCGGAGAAGGCGTCGATCGGCTGCCCGCCGACGATCGCGTAGACCATCGGGATGCCCTGCACCCGGAACATCTGGGCGATCCGCGGGTTGGCGTCCACGTCCACCTTGGCGAGCACCCACGCGCCGGCGCCCTCCACCGCCAGCCGTTCCAGCACCGGGGAGAGCTGCTTGCACGGCTCGCACCACTCGGCCCAGAAGTCCACAATCACCGGGGTGGTCAGCGAGCGTTCGAGGACCTCGGACTGGAAGGTCGCCTCGGTGACGTCGATGACGCTGACCCCACCGACCGCCCCGCCGGGCGCCCCGGCGGGGGGACCGGACTTGGCCGGGGCGGGATTGGGGGCGGTGCTGCGCAGGGCGCTGAGGTCGACCGCGCCGCGGGTGAAGATCGACGAGGTGATCCGTGGGTCGCTCATGGTTATCTAGTCTCGCACGTGTCCCGCTGAACTCAGATCAACCGCGACGGCGACAGTTGCAACTCTCACGCCAGGTGGGCGCCGGTACCGGGCGTCCCGGCACCGGCGCGGTCACTCAGAAGCGGGCGGGCTCGCGGTAGACGCCCCACTCGGCGCGCAGCGCGTCGCAGATCTCGCCGAGGGTGGCCTCGGCGCGGACCGCGTCCAGCATGGCGGGGATCATGTTCTCCCCGGTCCGGCCGACCTCGACCATGCGCTGCACGGCGGCCTTGACCGCGGCGTCGTCGCGGGCGGCCTTGCGCTCGGCGAGCACCCGGCGCTGCTCCAGCTCCACCTCGTGTGAGATGCGCAGGATCTCCAGCTCCTTGGCGACGGTGCCGGTGTGGCAGTTGACGCCGACGATCTTCTTGTCGCCCTTCTCCAGCGCCTGCTGGTAGACGAAGGCCGACTCGGCGATGTGCCCGGTGAACCAGCCGTCCTCGATGCCGCGCAGGATGCCCGAGGTCATCGGGCCGATCTTGTGCGGGCCGTCGCCGCCGAGCTGCTTGATCCGGGCGAAGATCTCCTCCGCCTCGGCCTCGATCCGGTCGGTGAGCGCCTCGACGTACCAGGAGCCGCCGAGCGGGTCGGCCACGTTGGTCACCCCGGTCTCCTCCATCAGCACCTGCTGGGTACGCAGGGCGATCTCGGCCGACTCGTCGGTGGGCAGGGCCAGGGTCTCGTCGAGAGCGTTGGTGTGCAGCGAGTTGGTGCCGCCGAGCACCGCCGCGAGGGCCTCCACCGCGGTACGCACCACGTTGTTGACCGGCTGCTGGGCGGTCAGCGACACCCCGGCGGTCTGGGTGTGGAACTTCAGCCAGAGCGCCTTCTCGCTGGTGGCGCCGTAGACGTCGCGCAGCCACCGGGCCCAGATCCGGCGGGCGGCCCGGAACTTGGCGATCTCCTCGAAGAAGTCCACGTGGGAGTCGAAGAAGAAGCTCAGCCCCGGGGCGAAGACGTTGACATCCAGCCCGCGGGAGAGCCCCAGCTCGACGTAGCCGAACCCGTCGGCCAGGGTGTACGCCAGCTCCTGCGCGGCGGTCGCGCCAGCCTCGCGGATGTGGTAGCCGGAGACCGACAGCGGCTTGTACTTCGGGATCTCCCGGGCGCAGTACTCCATCAGGTCGCCGATCAGGCGCAGGTGCGGCTCCGGGTCGAAGAGCCACTCCTTCTGCGCGATGTACTCCTTGAAGATGTCCGTCTGGAGCGTGCCGTCCAGCCGGGACAGGTCGGCGCCCTGCCGCTCGGCGGCGACCAGGTACATGCAGAAGACCGGCACGGCCGGGCCGGAGATGGTCATCGAGGTGGTCACGCCGGCCAGGTCGATGCCGTTGAACAGCACCTCCATGTCGGCGGCCGAGTCGATCGCCACGCCGCAGTGGCCGACCTCACCGAGCGACTGCGGGTCGTCGGAGTCGCGGCCCATCAGCGTCGGCATGTCGAAGGCGACGGAGAGCCCACCGCCGCCGGCGCCGAGGATCATCTGGTAGCGCTCGTTGGTCTGCTGGGCGTTGCCGAAGCCGGCGAACTGCCGGATGGTCCAGGTCCGCCCGCGGTAGCCGGTCGGGTAGAGCCCCCGGGTGTACGGGAACTCGCCCGGCCAGCCGATCCGCTCGAATCCGGGGTAGGGCACGCCCTCCGGCGGGCCGTACACCGGGTCCACGGTCATGCCGGAGAGCGTGGTGAAGTCCGCGTCCCGCTTGCGGGCGGCGTCGTAGCGGGCCTGCCAGCGGGCCCGACCGGCGGCGATCTCGTCGGCGTCCATGCGCGGAGCTCCTCCTCGAGTCCTCGACTGAAGACCGAGTGTAGAACGGTGGCCTGAACGATCGCTAAGGATCTGGGTACCGGCCGGTAACCAGGCTCAGGCCGACGGTGCCACCGGGCCGCCCAGGGCGACGTCGTCGACCCGGATGTTGATCTCGTCGACCCGCAGCCCGTACGCCTCCACCGCCGAGGTCACCGCCGAACGGACCGCGTCGGTCACCTCGGGGACCGGCCGGCCTCCGTCGATCACGATGACCAGGTTGACCACCGCCGCGCCGTTGGTGACGTGCGCCGAGCAACCCCGCCGCGCGTCGCCGACCTGGTCCAGCCCGACCCGGTCCAGCACCGCGTTGAAGAACCGCGCCACGTCGCCACCGAGCTCGGCCACCCCGGGCACGGACTTCGCGGCGGCCACCGCGATCTTCTCCACCACCTCGTCGGAGACGTGCGTCGCGCCGCCCGCCACCGCGTCCGGCGTCACCGACAGCTCCTGGGTCGCCTCGTCAGCCATGCTCCACCCGCCCCTCGTCCAACCCCACGATCGCCATGAGGCGGTGCGAGCGTACTAGTTGGGCCAGGTCCGCAGTGGACCGCTCAGGCCCCCAGCTGGGCCAGCAAATCGGCGGCGGCGGCGTACGGGTCGATCGCACCCTCGGCCACCTTGGCGGCGAGCGTCGGCAGTTGCGTACCGTCGCGCAGCGAACCGATCCGGGCCCGGAGGGTGCCGAGCGCGATCGCCTCGATCTCGGCGGCGGCCCGCGCCTCCCGGCGGCGGCGCAGCTCGCCGTGCCGCTCCAGCCAGTCCCGGTGCTTGTCGATCGCGGCGGCGATGTCGTCGATCCCCTCGCCGCGCGCGGCGATCGCCCGGACCACCTGCGGCCGCCACTCCCCCGGCCCGCGCTCGCCCAGCGCGATCATGCCCTGGATGTCACGGACGGTGGCGTCGGCGCCGTCCCGGTCGGCCTTGTTGACCACAAAGACGTCGGCGATCTCCAGGATGCCGGCCTTGACCGCCTGGATGGCGTCGCCCATGCCCGGGGCGAGCAGCACCAGCGTGGTGTCGGCCAGCGAGGCCACCTCGACCTCGGCCTGCCCGACGCCCACGGTCTCCACCAGCACCACGTCGCAGCCAGCGCCCTCCAGCACCCGGACCGCCTGCGGCGTCGCCGCGGAGAGCCCGCCGAGGTGCCCCCGGCTGGACATCGAGCGGATGTAGACGCCGGGGTCGGTCGCGTGGTCCTGCATCCGGACCCGGTCGCCGAGGATCGCCCCGCCGGTGAACGGGCTGGACGGGTCGATGGCCAGCACCCCGACCCGGTGACCGCGCGCCCGCAGCGCCCGGACCAGCTCATTGGTCGTGGTCGACTTGCCCACCCCGGGCGACCCGGTCAGCCCGACCACCTGGGCGTGCCCGGCGTACGGCGCGAGAGCCGCCGCGACCTGCGGCAGCACCTCGTCGCCGGACTCGACCAGAGTGATCAGCCGGGCCACCGCGCGGGGGTCACCCGCGCGGGCCCGCTCCACCAGCATCGGCACGTCCCGGCTGCGACGCACCGATCCGGTGGCCGCGGCCGGGGCGTTCTCGACGGTTTCGCTCACTTTGCCGCCTTAGTTCGCGACTGCGGGGCTCGCAAACCCGGCTCACTCCGCACGCTCACTGGTCAGCGGCACCCGACGGCACGTGGATGATCAGCGCGTCGCCCTGGCCGCCGCCGCCGCAGAGCGCGGCCGCGCCGGTGCCGCCGCCCCGGCGCTTGAGCTCCAGCGCCAGGGTGAGCACCAGCCGGGCGCCGGACATGCCGATCGGGTGGCCGAGCGCGATGGCACCGCCGTTGACGTTGACCTTCTCCGGGCTGACGGCCAAGTCCCGGGTGGACTGGATGCCGACCGCGGCGAACGCCTCGTTGATCTCGATGAGGTCGAGGTCGGAGACGGTCAGGCCGGCCTTCTTCAAGGCGTGGTTGATGGCGTTGGACGGCTGCGAGTGCAGGGAGTTGTCCGGGCCGGCCACGTTGCCGTGCGCGCCGATCTCGGCCAGCCAGGTCAGCCCCAGCTCCTTGGCCTTGGCCTTGCTCATCACCACCACAGCGGCGGCGCCGTCGGAGATCGGCGAGGAGCTGCCGGCGGTGATGGTGCCGTCCTTGGCGAACGCCGGGCGCAGCTTGGCCAGCGACTCGGCCGTGGTGTCCGGACGGATGCCCTCGTCCTCGCTGATCACCAGCGGGTCACCCTTGCGCTGCGGGATGACCACCGGGGTGATCTCCTCGGCGAAGTGGCCGTTCTTCTGGGCGGCCGCGGCGCGCTGGTGGCTGGCCGCCGCGAAGGCGTCCTGCTCCGTGCGGGTGATGCCGTGCTTCGCCCCGTGCCGCTCGGTCGACTCGCCCATTGAGCAGCAGTCCCAGGCGTCGGTGAGGCCGTCCAGGGCCATGTGGTCCTTGATCGTGACGTCGCCGTACTTGTAGCCGCTGCGCTGGCCGAGCAGCAGGTGCGGGGCGTTGGTCATCGACTCCATGCCGCCGGCCACCACGATGTCGAACTCGCCGGCCCGGATGAGCTGGTCGGCCAGCGCGATGGCGTCCAGACCGGAGAGGCAGACCTTGTTGATGGTCAGCGCCGGGGTGGTCATCGGGATGCCCGCCTCGACGGCCGCCTGGCGGGCCGGGATCTGACCCGCGCCGGCCTGAAGCACCTGCCCCATGATCACGTACTGCACCTGGTCGGGGGTCACGCCGGCGCGCTCCAGCGCCGACTTGATCGCGATGCCACCGAGCTTCGTCGCCGGGAGGTCCTTGAGGTTGCCCAGCAGGCGCCCCATCGGGGTCCGCGCGCCGCTGACGATCACCGAAGCCATGCCTGCCTCCGAGGGGGGGTGCCGACCTGTACGCCTTAACGATTGTTCGGTCAGACTAGCGCCATGGCTGAGAACTCCCCCGTCGAGCCCGCTGCCGACTATGTCACAGACATCGGCCTGCGCCGCATCGACCACGTCGGGATCGCCGTGGCGGACCTGGACGCCGCGATCGACTTCTACCAGCGCACCTTCGGGATGCGCTGCGTGCACATCGAGACGAACGCCGAGCAGGGCGTACGCGAGGCGATGCTGGCCGTCGGGCCGACCACCGAGGGTGGCTGCGTGCAACTGCTCGCCCCACTGTCGCCGGAGTCGACGATCGCGAAGTTCCTGGACCGCAACGGGCCGGGCGTGCAGCAGGTCGCATACACGGTGACCGACATCGACGCGGCCTGCGCGGCGCTGCGCGAGCGGGGCGTACGGCTGCTCTACGAGACCCCGAAGCGGGGCACCGCCGACTCCCGGATCAACTTCGTGCATCCGAAGGACGCCGGCGGCGTCCTGGTCGAGCTGGTCGAGCCGGCCACCCGGTGAGCCGCGGGGAGGGTCGAGTGGCCCTCCCCCACCCGCGGGAACGCGCGGCGGTGCGCGGTTCGGCGGTCCCGCGGACGTCTCCACGCATCGGCGGATGCAGTTTTTCACAGGGGGCTTCCGGCCCTAGCTACCGTTCAGTAACGTCCGGCCCCACAGGAGTGCGACCGGTGCCGGATGTGTCGATTGCCGACATGGCGGACCCGTCGCACCGGCGCCGACGATGGCAGCACCCCTGCCCCGGTGTGGGTGCGGACGAACGGGAGGTCACCGTGCAGGACATCCTCGATGCGATCATGGCGGCGGAGGGCTCCGCGCAGCCGGAGCGGGAACTCGCCGGCCTCGCCGGCCTGGCGGTACCGGAGAGCTACCGGGGCGTGGTCGTCCGCGCCGAGGACACCCGGATGTTCGACGGCATGGCCACCCGGGACAAGGACCCGCGCAAGGCGCTGCACCTCCAGGAGGTGCCCACCCCGGAGCTCGGCCCGGGTGAGGCGCTGGTCGCGGTGATGGCCAGCGCGATCAACTACAACACGGTCTGGACCAGCATCTTCGAGCCGCTGCCGACCTTCAGGTTCCTCCAGCGCTACGGCCGCGTCTCCGACCTGGCCCGGCGGCACGACCTGCCGTACCACGTGGTGGGGTCGGACGCGGCCGGCGTGGTGCTGCGGACCGGGCCCGGGGTGACCCGGTGGAAGGTCGGCGACGAGGTGGTCGCGCACTGCCTCTCGGTGGAACTGGAGGACGCGGCCGGCCACGACGACACCATGCTCGACCCGCAGCAGCGGATCTGGGGCTTCGAGACCAACTTCGGCGGCCTGGCCGAGCTGGCCGTGGTCAAGGCCAACCAGCTCATGCCGAAACCGCGCCACCTGAGCTGGGAGGAAGCAGCCAGCCCCGGCCTGGTCAACTCCACCGCGTACCGGCAGCTCGTCTCCCACCACGGGGCGAACATGAAGCAGGGCGACGTGGTGCTGATCTGGGGTGCCTCCGGCGGCCTGGGCAGCTACGCCACCCAGATGGCGCTGGGCGGCGGGGCGATCCCGGTCTGCGTGGTCTCCTCGCCGGAGAAGGCCGAGCTGTGCCGGCGGATGGGCGCCGAGCTGGTCATCGACCGGGCCGCCGAGGGCTTCCGGTTCTGGCGGGACGAGGAGACCCAGGATCCGGACGAGTGGCGCCGCTTCGGCGAGCGGATCCGCGAACTGACCGGCGGCGAGGACCCGGACATCGTCTTCGAGCACCCCGGCCGGGAGACCTTCGGCGCCAGTGTCTACGTCGCCAAGCGCGGCGGCACCATCGTCACCTGCGCCTCCACCAGCGGCTACCAGCACCAGTACGACAACCGCTACCTCTGGATGCACCTCAAGCGGATCGTCGGCAGCCACTTCGCCAACTACCACGAGGCCTGGCAGGCCAACCGGCTCGTCGCGCTCGGCAAGGTCCATCCGACGGTCTCGCGGACCTATCCGTTGGCGCAGACCGGCCAGGCCGCGTACGAGGTGCACCACAACACACACCAGGGCAAGGTGGGCGTGCGCTGTCTCGCCCCAAACGACGGCCTCGGTGTCCGCGACAGCGAGCTGCGCGCCCGGCACGAAACGGCGATCAACCGGTTCCGCGGGCACTGACCCGTCCGGGTGATCCCGGCACCATCCGCATGGTGGAGGCATTGCGCTTTCCATTGCGCCGTGCGCGATTCGGCGATGCTCGACAAAGGGCCGCGGGCCACCGACCCACGGCCCTTTCCGCGCGCGCCTCGCGTCCCGCCCGGCGCGCCTGGGAGCTGCCAAGATCGCCGGTTCAGCCCGGTCCCAACCGGCTCCCGAAGTTGACCATGTAAACAGGACACGAAAGCTTCGGACCGCTCTTGCGAAGCACCCTGGGGCGTCTGCCAGTATGTCCCAATGCCCCAGCAGCAGTCCTCCCCTCTTGCGTTCTTCGATAACGCGAACACGCAGCCAGATTTCACCGTCGGCCTGCGCGGATACAACACCAACCAGGTCGACGACTTCATCGGCCGGTTGAGCGCCGCGCTGAGCCAGTCCGAGCAGGCCCGGGCCGAGGCCGAGCAGCGGATGAACGACGCCCAGCGTCGGCTCCGCCAGGCCGAGCAGCGCCAGGGCGCGTTGGAGCAGAAGCTCGCCGACACCAACAAGCAGCTCGAGGAGAACAGCCGGCCGACCCTCTCCGGCCTGGGCACCCGCGTCGAGCAGATCCTCCGGCTGGCCGAGGAGCAGGCCAACGACCACCGCAACGAGGCGAAGCGCGAGTCGGAGGGCATCCTCTCCGCGGCCCGCCTCGAGGCGCGCGAGATCACCGACAAGGCACGCGCCGAGGCGGCCGCCATGAAGGCCACCGCCGAGCGGGAGGCCGGCAGCGTCCGTACCGCCGCCGAGCGGGAGGCCGCCGAGGTCCGGGTGCAGGCCCGCCGCGAGGCGGACACCCTGCGCGCCGACGCCGAGCGGGAGACCAAGCAGCTGCGTACGGTCACCGCCCACGAGGTGGCCGAGCTGAAGTCCACCGTCGAGCGTGAGGTCGCCACCCTGCGCGCCACCGCCGAGCGGGAGATCACCCAGCAGCGGGCCAAGGCCGCTCGGGAGGCCGAGGAGAAGCGCGCCGAGGCGACCAAGCTGCTGACCGACGCGCGGGACAAGCGCGACAAGGACCTCCAGGCCCTGGAGCTCCAGCTCGCCGAGCGGCGGGAGAAGGCCGAGCGCGAGGAGTCCGAGCGGCACGCCGCCCAGGTGGCGCAGACCCAGAAGCTGGTCAGCGAGGCCGAGCAGCGGGCCCGGGCCGCCCAGGAGCGGGCCAAGGAGATCGAGCAGCGGGCCGAGGCCCGCCGGGTCGAGTCCGAGCGCACCGCCAACGAGACGGTGGACAAGGCCAAGGCGCTGGCCGACAAGACCCTGAACGAGGCGAAGGCCGAGGCGCAGCGCCTGCTCAGCGAGGCCCGCACCGAGGCGGAACTGACCACCCAGGCGGCCCGCCGCGAGGTCGAGGACCTCACCCGGCAGAAGGACGCCGTCACCTCGCAGCTCGGGCAGATGCTCTCCGGCCTCGCCGGCATCGTGCCTGGCGTGCCGGGCGGCGGCGCCAAGCCGGCGGCGAAGTCCGGTGGCGCCGAGGAGAAGGTGACCGCCGAGTCGGCCAGCTGAGACACCCGCACCGGGGCATGAGCCACGGCGCGGGGTGACACCGGGTAACCGGTGCCACCCCGCGCCGTCATGCATTTCCCGCCCGTTTCGAAAGGTCAGTGAAGTAGGTCCCAGCAGGGGCGTCCGTATCGCCCCAGCAGAGCCGGATGCGTGTGAGGATGGGGGCATGTCGCACGGCGAGGAACTGTTCGCCCTCGGCGGGGACGTGACCACGGAGCCCAGCTTCGAGTCCGCGCTGCGGGGGTACGACAAACGACAGGTCGACCGATACGTCGCTCGTGCGGAGCACGAGATCACGGCGCTGACGGCCGAGCGGGAGCAGGCGTACACCCAGATCCACAAGCTGGCCGGCCAGGTCGAGGTGCTGCAACGCGACCTCGCCCAGGTGCGCAAGCAGGTGGGCGTGGTGGACCGAGCCTCGTTCCGGCACCTCGGTCCCCGGGTCGAGCAGATCCTCCTGATGGCCGAGGAGCAGGCGGACGAGATCGTCGCCGCGGCCAACGAGGAGATCGAGGCCCGTCGTGCGGCCGCCGAGCACATCATCGAGGAGGCCCGGGAGCAGTCCGCCCAGGCCCTCAAGGACTTCGAGATCGCCCTCGCCGCCCGGCGGGCCGAGGAGGAGCGACTCACCGCCGCTCGCAAGGCCGAGGCGGAGGCCACCCTCACGGCGGCCAAGGAGGAGGCCACCAAGCTCCGCAAGGACGCCACCGAGGAGACCACCAAGCTCCGCAAGGACGCCGCCGAGGAGACCACCAAGCTCCGCAAGGACGCCGCCGAGGAGACCACCAAGCTCCGCCGTGACGCGAACGACGAGGCCACCAGGCTGCGCCGGACGGCCCAGACGGCGCTGGCCACGGCTCAGCAGGAGGCGACCCAGCTCCGGGACACCGCCAAGGAGATCCACAGCCGCGCCCAGCAGGAGGCCGCCCGACTGCGCGAGGCCGCCAAGGAGGCGCTGGCCAAGGCCCAGAAGGAGGCGACCCAGCTCCGCGAGGCGGCCAAGGAGGTGCACGGCAAGGCGCAGCAGGAGGCCAAGCGCCTCACCGAATCCGCGGCCGAGGCCGGCCGAGCCACCCACGCCAAGGCGCTCGCCGAGGCCAAGAAGATCGTCGAAGACTCGGAGGAGGCGGCGAAGGCCACCCGGGGCCAGGCCCGCACCGAGGCCAGCAGGCTCGCCGCCGAGGCTGCCGAGGCCGGCAAGCGCAACCGCGCCGAGGTCGACGCGTACGTCCAGCGGATGCGCACCGAGACCGAGGCGTACGTCCAGCAGGCCCGCGCCCAGACGCAGCAGGAGCTGGGCGCCTGGCGGGCCGGAGTGGAGAAGGAGGTCAACGCCCGGCGGGACGCGGCCGACAAGCAGTTCGCCCAGCGCCGCGCGACCGCCGAGCAGGAGTACGCCAAGCGTCGCGACGAGCTCGACAAGCAGCACAAGAAGCGGCAGGACGAGCTGGAGAAGGCGTACGCCACCCGCCGCCAGGAGATCGAGCAGAGTGCCGCCAAGATCCGGAAGGCGGCCGAGCAGGACGCGCTCAACATGCGCCGGCAGGCCGAGGAGGAGGGTGCCGAGCTGCTGCGCCGGGCCGAGGTCGACGCCGCCGACAAGCGCCGCAAGGCCGACGAGCACGTCGCCGCCTCGCGCCGCCAGTTCGAGGAGTACGCGGCCACCACCCAGCAGCATCTGGCCACCACCCAGCAGCACCTCGCCGCCACCCAGCAGGAGGTGGCCGCCGGCCGGCAGCAGCTCGCCCAGGTGATGTTGGAGATCGCCCACGCCCAGCAGGAGCTGGCGGACCTGCGGACGGAGACGTGGAAGTCCCGCCAGGAGTCCGACGACCTCCAGCGCAAGCTCGCCGAGCTGCGGTTGACGGCGAGCAGCGCCGGCCTGGCCACCACCCCGGTGGACCCGGACGAGCTGGCCACAACCCCCGGGGGTGACTCCGGCGCGGCCGCGCCGACGGCCGGTCCGGATACCACTCCGGTCACCGGCAAGACCACCACGCCGGGGGCCAGCAAGGCCACCACGCCGACGGCCGGCAAGGGCACCACGCCAGTGACCGGCAAGGAGACCGCGCCGGTGAGCTCCGGGAAGGACACGACGCCGGTGGCCGGCAAGGACACCGCGCCAGGGACGCCCGACACGGCCACGGCGCCAGCCGCCGGCAAGGACACCGCGCCGGTCAGCGCGAAGAGCACCACGACGGTCTCCCCCGAGGGCGCCGATTCCGCGCCGGCGGCGACCGGGGAGCCGGCGACGGCCCCGGAGCCGGCCGTGGACGGCAGCCCGGCCCGCCCGGCCGCCGAACCGGTGACCACCGTGGACGGAGGCGCCGCCACCGCCGGCGTGGACGGCGAGCCGACCGTGGCCGCCGTACCCGGCGAGGGCGGCCGGGGCGCCACTCCCACGAAGATCACCAGCACCGGCGAGAACGGCAAGCGCCCGACCAAGCCCACCACCGACGAACGAAGCGCCAAGCCGAGCGCCGTGAAGGTCGAGTCCGACTGACGCAGGCGTCGCGGCGGACGGACGAGCCGGGGCCTCCTGGCAGGCATGTTCGCGTCCGTCCGCGCCGCCGGGCCCGATAGATCGGCCAACCTCGCTGGCGGCGCCTCCGCCCGGACCCCCGCCAGATCACCGACCTCGCAGTGTCCCGGTCCGCCCGTCCCCGGATCGGAGGTCGCCGGATCGGAGGTCGCCGTGGGACACGCGCCGCCGGGAAAATGCCTTCCCGACGCGCGGCGGCCGCCGCACTCCTGGCGCTGCTGGGCCGCCCGCGCCGCCGGGAAGCAGGGCACGCCGCCAGCCGCCGCCGGGAAGCCGCAGCAGGTCGCCAGCCGCCGCCGGGGACGCCGCGGTGGGCCGCCGGGGTGGCTGACCACTGCGGGCGGGGCAGGGCTGGCCGAGGGAAGCCCGGCCGGATAACCTGCCGAGCAGCGGGCTGCCGCGGGGACGGCGACGCCCGGCTGGCCGATCCGGGTCACCCGGCCGGCCCGGCGAGCTGGACTCCGATCGCGTACGACGGAGCGGGATGCGGGGAGGTCAGGTGGCGCAGGACGGGCGGCCGGGCGACGGCCGACCGGAGGACGAGGACCCGCTGGGCGCGCTCCGCCCCGAGGACGGCCCGACCCCCGAGTCCGGACGGCGCACCGTCGAGCAGGCGACCGAACCGACCGAGTTCGAGCCGAGCGGGCGGTTCGGCGTGCCGGGCAAGCCGCTGCGCCGCAGCGCCTTCCTGGTCGGTTTCACCGGGGCGCTCGGCGTGCTGCTGGCGTACGCGGTCTTCCTGGGCATCCGCAACGCCGCCGGCATCCTGGTGCTGGTGGTCATCGCGCTGTTCCTCGCGGTGGGTCTGCACCCGGCGGTGGTCCGGTTGCGCCGCTGGGGGCTGCCGCACGGGCTGGCCGTCGCGGTGGTGACCCTGACCGTACTGCTGCTGATCATCGGTGGGCTGCTGGCGCTGGTGCCCCCGGTGGTGACCCAGTCCGGGCAGTTCATCACGCACCTGCCCGGCTACGTCGAGGAACTGCGCCGCAACCCCACCGTCAACGATCTCATCGAGCGGTACGACGTGATGGAACGGGTCCGCGCGGCGGCGAACGCGGACACCATCAGCCGGGCCCTCGGCGGCGTGCTGGGCGGCGCTCAGCTGATCTTCGGCACCATCCTCCGGGTGCTGACCGTGCTGGTGCTGACGATCTACTTCCTGGCGTACTTCGACCGGCTACGTGACCTCGGTTATGCGCTGGTGCCCCGCACCCGCCGGGAACGCGTCCGGCTGATCGGCGACGAGATCCTGACCCGGGTCGGCGCGTACATGGTGGGCGCGCTCGCCATCGCGGTGCTGGCCGGGGCGAGCAGCTTCGTCTTCGCGCTGGCGGTCGGGCTGCCGTACCCGTTCGCGCTGGCCGTGGTGGTCGCGGTGACCGACCTGATCCCGCAGATCGGGGCGACCCTGGGCGCGGTGGTGGTGTCCCTGGTGGGTTTCGCGACCGACCTGCCCGTCGGCGTCGCCTGCCTGGTCTTCTTCCTGGTCTACCAGCAGGTGGAGAACTACCTGATCTATCCGAAGATCATGCGCCGGGCGGTCTCGGTCAACGAGGTGGCGGCGCTGCTCGGCGCGCTGCTCGGGGTGTCGCTGCTGGGCGTGGTCGGCGCGCTGATCGCCATCCCGATGGTGGCCGCCCTCCAGCTCATCCTCCGGGAGGTGGTCCTGCCCCGGCAGGACTCCCGCTGACCGGCCCGGGTGCCCGGGGTCAGCCCGCCTGCCGCTGCTGCGGGCCGGGGACCGGGGTGTCGGCGAACGCGGCCACGGTCCGGTCGGCGTACGCGCTGACGTCGCCGGTCTCCATCGGCCCGTCCCAGGTGGTCGGCAGCGGCACCGGCACGGCCGGGTTGACCCGCCGGACGATCTCGTCGAGCACGGTCTCCGCGTCGCCGACCCACAGGTGCTTGGCGCCGGGCACCCCGACCACCTCGGCCTGCGGCACGTCCGCGAACCGCTCCCGGGCCTCCGCCGGGCGGAGGTAATCGTCGAACTCGGGCACCAGGGCGGTGAGCGGGCGGCCCGACTCGGCCCAGACGGCGAGGTCCGCCGGCTCGGAGAAGCGCAGCGGCGGGGAGAGCAGGATCGCCCCGGCCACCGCCGGATCGCAGCCGTACTTGAGCGCCAGATCGGTGCCGAACGACCAGCCGACCAGCCAGATGTTCGGCAGCTCGTGGAACTCGGCGTACTCGATGGCGGCGGCGACGTCGAAGCGCTCGCCGACGGCGCCGTCGAAGGCTCCCTCGCTGGTCCCCCGGACGCTGCTGGTGCCCCGGGTATTGAACCGCAGCACGGCCAGGTCGGCCAGCGCGGGCAGCCGCCACGCCGCCTTCCGGAACACGTGGCTGTCCATCATCCCGCCGTGGGTGGGCAGCGGGTGCAGGCAGACCAGCGTGCCGACCGGTGCCCGGTCCAGCGGCCGGGCCAGCTCACCGACCAGCGTCAGCCCGTCGGCGGTGTGCAGCTCGATGTCCTCCCGGTGACCGGGCAGGATCGACGACGCACGGATCGAGGTGCTCACCGTCCCAGTCTCGCGCGCCGCCGTCCCCGCCGCCTGCCCGGGCGGAAACAGGGTGACGCAGATCGCTCAGCCGTACCGAGGGGCGCCGCGTCCGCGCTGGAGGTTCGGCCCGCGCCGGTCCCGGGCCCGCCAGCAGCCGCTGTGCCAGTGCCGCCGGTCGGTGAGGTCGCCCCGGTCGTCAGCCGGCCAGGCCACCACGTGCGCCACCCCCGGACGGATCTCCTGGTCGCAGCCGGGACAGCGGTACGTCTTGACGGACGCCCCGCCGGTGATCCCGCGTACCTGCCAGTCGCCGTCGCGCCACTGCTGGACGGTGGGCACGCCCTGGCGGGCCCGCTCGGAGTCCAGGTGGGTGGTCTCGTCCCGGCGGGGACGGTTGCGACGGGGGCTCACGGTCAACAAGCGTACGTTCCGCCGGCCGGACCGGCCCGGATCGGGCGGCCCGGCCGGCACCGGTCACTCCCAGGTCTCCGGGTCGGTCAGAACCTTCGCCACCTGCGCCCCGGCCAGCACGGTGGAGGCGTCGGCCTCGGTGAAGCTCCGGTAGCCCTTGGGTGGAGCGTCGCCCGGCCACGGCCAACCGAACTCGGCGGTCAGGTGCGCTTTCGGGATGCCGAGCAGGTCCAGCTTTGTCCCGTCGGGGGACAGGTAGGCGGGGCGACCACCCACTGTGCGGTTGCTCTGGTCGCGGTTGGCGGCGATCTGCGCCCCGTACAGCAGCAGCACCCGCATCGTCGCCGACGGCTCCTTTCGGCTGAGGGTGAGCTCGACGTTGAGTCCCGTCGGGAAGGCGGTGGCGTCGACGGAGCAGGCGGTCACGGTCGTACCCTCCGGCAGCGTGGTCAGCCGCAGCGGGGACGCGCACCGTCGTGCCTCGTCCCAGCGGACGGCGTCAACGGCCCGGTCCAGGGCGGCCCGGTCGCCGCCGAGCATGCTCGCCCGGGCGTACAGGCCGGGGACGGGCTGCCAGGCCTTGATCAGACCGGCCCCGCCCCGGATCTGTCGAACGGCGCCGTCGAAGGTCAGCGGGATCACGGCCTCATCGATGGGGACGCCGTCGATGAGGAATTCGTTGACCGCCTGAGCGGATGGGCTCACCTCGACCAGGACCGGCTGCCCGCTCCCGACGCTGAACCGGATCGACTCGACCTGGGGGCCGTGGACGGCCCAGCGCAGGTAGCGAGCCTGGCTGGGGTCCACGCCCAGGTGCAGCGCCTGCGGGTCGGTACCGACCAGGTCGGGTCGCTGGGCGGCGCCGGGCACCCCGTCGGCGCGGGGCGGCACCGGCGGGGCGGCACTCGGCGTGGCCGCCGTCCAGGGCAGCCGCCCGGGCAGCCCGCCGAGGTCGGCGCCGGTCACCCCGACGAAGCCGAGGACCCCGACCAGGGCGAGGGCGGTGCCCGTCGCGGCCCGTCGGCGCATTTGGCGGCGGCGGCCCCGGACCCGCGAGGCCCGCAGCAGCCGGCCGGTGTCGATCTCTCCCTCGGCGCGCTCCCGCAGCGCCGAGGTGATCCGCTCGTCGAGGTCGGTCACGGCCGGCTCCCGTTGGTCGTCGGGACGCCGCAGCGCTCCCGGAGGTGGGCGAGCGCCCGCATCGCATGGGTACGGACGGTGACCGGGGAGCAGTCGAGGATCTGGGCGATCGTGGTGTCGTCCAGGTCCTCGTAGTAGCGCAGCACCAGCACGGCGCGCTGGCGGTCGGGCAGCGCCCGGATCAGCCGCCACATCTCGTCCCGGGCGGCCGCCTCACCACCGAGGTCGCCCCGGTGGGCCTGCTCGGCGAAAGTGTCGACAGCCAGTTCGCGGTTCGACCGCCGGCGCCACCAGGAGGCGTTGGCGTTGACCAGCATCCGCCGTACGTACACGTCGGGCCGGTCGGCGCCGGCGATCTTCCGCCAGTGCACGTACGCGCGGGCCAGGACGTCCTGGGTCAGGTCCTCGGCGCGGTGCGCGTCGCCGGTCAGTAGCCGGGCCAGGCGTAACAGGGCCGGGCGGCTGCCGACGTACTCCTCGAAGGTCACATCCTCAAGACGCCGTAACCGGCGTCCTTTGTTGACCCGAATCAGAGGTGCGTGTGGTCGCGGAAGCCGCGCCCGCTCTTGCGACCGAGGTAGCCGGCGGTGACCAGGTGCTCAAGCAGCGGCGCGGGGGCGAAGCCCGGCTCGCGCAGCTCCAGGTAGAGCTCCCGCTGGATGGCCAGTGCGACGTCCAGGCCGACCACGTCGAGCAGCTCGAACGGGCCCATCGGGTAGCCGCAGCCCAGCTTCATGGCGTGATCGATGTCGTCGGCGGTCGAGTAGCTGGCCTCCAGCATCTTCACCGCATCGTTCAGGTACGGGAAGAGCAGCGCGTTGACGATGAAGCCGGACCGGTCACCGCAGACCACGCCGGTCTTGCCGAGCACCGCGCAGACGGCACGGGCGGTGGCGGCGGCCTCCGCCGAGGTGCGGATGGTCCGCACGATCTCCACCAGCGGCATAATCGGCGCTGGGTTGAAGAAGTGCAGGCCGATCACGTCCGCCGGGCGCTGGGTGGCCATCGCCACGTCGATCACCGGCAGCGAGGAGGTGGTGGTGGCGAGCACCACGCCCGGCTTGCAGATCTCGTCGAGGCTGGCGAAGAGGGCCTTCTTGACGCTCAATTCCTCGACCACTGCCTCGACCACGAGGTCGACGTCGGCGAGGTGGTCGAGGGTGGCCGACCAGGTGACCCGGCCCAGCGCGGCGTCCCGGTCGGTCTCGCTGAGCTTGCCCCTGACCACGCCCTTGTTGAGCGAGGTCTTGACCGCCTCGCAGACCTTCGCGGACTTCTCCGCGCCCCGGGTCACCGAGATGACCTCGTACCCGGCCTTGGCGAAGACCTCGATGATGCCGGTGGCCATCGTCCCGGAGCCGACGACGCCGACCTTGGCGACGACCCGGGCCCCGTCGGCGAGGCCGGCCTCCGTCGCCACTGGCGTCTGCTCGTCCGGTACGACCTTCGGCGAGCCCGGCCGCTCGTAGGTGTAGAAGCCGCGGCCGGACTTTCGCCCGAGCAGCCCGGCGGTGACCATCTGCTTGATCAGCGGCACCGGGGCGTGCCGGCGGTCCCGGCCGCCGCGCCGGTACATGGTGTCCAGGATCTCGTACGCGGTGTCCAGGCCGATCAGGTCCATCAGCGCGAGCGGGCCCATCGGCAGGCCGCAGCCGAGCTTCATGGCGGCGTCGATGTCCTCGCGGCTCGCGTACCGCGCCTCGAACAGGCTCACCGCGTGGTTCAGGTAGCCGAAGAGCAGCGCGTTGGCGATGAAGCCAGCCCGGTCGTTGATGGTCACGTCGACCTTGCCGAGCCGCGTGCAGAGCGCCTCCACGTCGGCCACCACGTCGGCGGAGGTGACCACGGTGCGGACCACCTCGACCAGCTTCATGATCGGGGCCGGGTTGAAGAAGTGGATGCCGATGACCTGGTTGGGCCGGGTGGTGGCGACCGAGATCTCGGTGACGCTCAGCGAGGAGGTGTTGGTGGCCAGGATGGCCTCGGGCTTGCAGACCCGGTCCAGCTCGGCGAAGATCCGCTGCTTCAGGTCCAGGTGCTCGGGCACCGCCTCGATCACCAGGTCCACCGAGTGCAGCGCACCCAGCCCGACCTGGAAGTCGACCCGGCTCAGCAGGGCGTCCCGGTCGGCCTCGGCGAGCTTGCCCTTGGCCACGGCGCGGTCGGTCGACCCGGTGAGGGTGGCCCGGCCACGCTCCAGGGCGGCCGCCGAGATCTCCACGGCCACCACGTCGATGCCGTTGCGGGCGAACACCTCGACGATGCCGGCACCCATGGTGCCCAGACCCACCACACCCACTCTGGTGAACTCGCGCGCCACGACCGGCCTCCCCTTGGTTGACTCCGCCGTTGCCGACATGAACGGCCGCTAAGGTTATGCGCCGGAGTCTGCCACGTGACTCTACGTTGTCGAGACGCCGTGGGATATTTCACGACGTCCGTCACTCTCCGCCCCGGCCTGCGGCCCCGGGCGCGCCCGGGGCCGCAGGCCGGGCACCGACGCGCGCCGGCGTCGCCGGGTCAGACCTCGGCGGGCGCCCCGACCAGCGCCAGCAACTCCGCGACGAACTCGGCCGGCCGTTCCAGGTGCGGGCTGTGACCGCAACCGGGCAGCACCACCTCCCGGTACGTCCCGCCGGCGGCCGCGTACCGGTCCAGCACCGCCCGGGTCTGACCCCACCATGGGCTGGGGCGGGCAGTCCGCCGCTCCCGGCCAGCCCGGCACCGCACCCAGCGACCCCAGGTACGCCAGGTCGAACAGCGAGGTGTCCGAGACGATCACGTCGGCGTCGCCGCGTACCCAGGTCACCGGCGGCTTGGCCGAGACGGCGACCAGCTCGTCGGCGACCCGGAACCAGGCGGGAGCCAGCGCGTTCAGCACCCCGCGCTCGCCGGCCGCCGTTCCCGGCCAGTGCGCGGAGGTGATCGCCGTGCCCGGGTAGTTGTCGTCCCCGGTGGCGGTGGTGAGCATGCTGTCCAGCAGCAGCTCCTCGGCCTCGCCCAGCGACGCCGGGTCGGCCACGTACGCCGCGCGCAGCACGTTCCGCGGGCTGGTCGGGCCCTCCTCGCCCCGGTCCTGTGCGGCGAGCCGGGCGACGAAGTCGGGGTTGGCGGTGCCGCCGCCGGTGCCCGCGAAGTCGGGCGTGGTCGGGGTGCCGTCGAGGTCCCGGGTCCCACCGAACCCGTACGGGGAGACCGGCGCCTCGAGCAGCAGCCCGGCCACCCGCTCGGGATGGTCGACCAGCAGCCGCATCGCCACCCCGCCGCCAAGCGAGTGCCCGACCACCACCGGCCCCGCGCCGGGGGCGAACAGCCCGGGGGCATCGAGCAGGGCGGACACGTCGTCGGCGAAGTCGGCGAGGCCGCGGGTTGCGTCGACCGGGGCGGTGGCGGTGTCGCCGTACCCGCGCAGGTCGGGCGCGACCACGCGGAGCATCTCCGGCAGCCGCCGCAGCAGCGGCTCCCAGAACGCCGACGACGAGACGTTGCCGTGGATCAGCAGCACCGGTACGCCGTCCGGCGGACCGGCCACCCGCACCGACTGGGTGATGCCGTTGGCCTGGACGCTGTGCCGTGTGCTCCGCATCCGCGCATGCTGGCACACCGGCCCGACCCGGTCCATGTGCCCGCGCCCCATCCCGGACCGCTCCCTGGCGTGGACGGGCCCGGTGGTCAGGAGTGCGCGTCGACCGACAGCGACCGGCCCTCGCGCGGCACGGGCACCCGTGGGGCCGACGGCCGGGGCAGCGGCACGGTCGGCCGGTGGCTCGGGGCCGGGAGGTCGAAGCTCATTCCGACCGGGTCGGTCCGGGCCACGCCCGGGTCGAAGTAGCGCAGGTCGGTACGGCCGAGCCGGACCACGTCACCGTCGGAGAGCGGCACGCTACCGCTGATCCGCTGGTCGTTGAGCCAGGTGCCGTTGGTCGAGCCGAGGTCGGTCAGCCAGGCCCCCTCGGGGGTCAGCTGCACCGTGGCGTGCCGCCGGCTCAGATGCGGATCGGCGAGCACGATGTGGGCGCTCGGCGCCCGGCCGATCACCAGCGGGTCCCGACCGACGCGGAAGCTGAGTCCGCGCATCGCCCCACCCGACACCGTCAAAAGCGGCATCAGCTCCGGATGTTCCTCCATTGACAGTCGCCCCTCCGGTCGCCCTGCGGCGTCAGCCTGCCAGCTCACCGTAATCGCCGTCACCACCGGGTGGTTACCCTCGCGACCCCGGCCGGTCAACTTCTGTTCGCCGTTTCGGACTCATTCACCAGTCACATCCGTCGATCCCCCGAACTTCCGGCGTCGCAGCCAGGGCGGGTCGCGCGGGACGCCGGACCTACCGGCGAGTAACGTTCGGGTCTAGACTTCGGCCATGACGGCTGTGCATGTCCCGGGGACCCCGATCATCGAGGACGGTCGGCTGGTGTCCACCAGCCCGGCTACCGGCGCCGAGGCCGGACGGCTCCCGGTGGCGACCGCGGCGGACGTACGGGACGCGGTCGAACAGGCGCGCGCCGCCGGCCAGTGGTGGGCCGGCCTGGGCTTCACCGGCCGCCGGCAGCGGCTGCTGCGCTGGCGCGGCGTCCTCGCCGGACGGATCGAGGAGCTGGCCGAGCTGGTGCACGCCGAGGGCGGCAAGCCGGTCGCCGACGCGGTCGTCGAGATCCTCACCGCGCTGGAGCACATCGACTGGGCCGCCCGCAACGCCCGCCGGGTGCTCGGGCCGCGGCGGGTGCGCACCCGGCTGATCCTCGCCGAGTTCACCGGACACCTCGAATACCAGCCGTACGGGGTGGTCGGGGTGATCGGCCCGTGGAACTACCCCGTCTTCACCCCGATCGGCTCCGCCGCGTACGCCCTCGCCGCCGGCAACGCGGTGGTGTTCAAGCCGAGCGAGTACACCCCGGCCGTCGGGCAGTGGCTGGTGGACCGCTTCGCCGAGGTGGTGCCGGAGCAGCCCGTCCTCACCGCCGTGCACGGGCTCGGCGAGGTGGGCGCCGCGCTGTGCCGCGCCGGGGTCGGTAAGCTCGCCTTCACCGGCTCCACCGCCACCGCCAAGAAGGTGATGGCGGCCTGCGCCGAGACCCTCACCCCGGTGCTGCTCGAGGCGGGCGGCAAGGACGCGATGGTCGTGGACGCCGACGCCGACCTGGACGCCGCCGCCGAGGCATGCGTCTGGGGTGCGCTGACCAACGCCGGCCAGACCTGCATCGGCATCGAGCGGGTCTACGCCGTCGACCCGGTCTACGACGCCTTCCTCGACAAGCTGGTGGCGAAGGCCGGCCGGCTCACCGTCGGCCCGGAGGGTGCCGACATCGGCCCGATCACCATGCCCGCCCAGCTCGACATCATCCGCCGGCACATCGACGACGCGGTCGCCCGCGGCGGCCGGGCGGTGCTCGGCGGCCCCGAGGCAGTGCGACCGCCGTACGTGCACCCGACCGTGCTGGTGGACGTCCCGGAGGACTCGGCCGCCGTCCGCGAGGAGACCTTCGGCCCGACCCTGACGGTCAACCGGGTCCGCGACGTCGACGAGGCCGTCGCGCGGGCCAACGCCCTCTCGTACGGTCTCGGGGGTTCGGTCTTCGGCCGGAAGCGGGCGGTGGCGGTCGCGCGGCGGCTGCGCTCCGGGATGGCCGCGATCAACTCGACGCTCACCTTCGCCGGCATGTCCACACTGCCGTTCGGCGGGGTCGGCGACTCCGGCTTCGGCCGGATCCACGGTGAGGACGGGCTGCGCGAATTCGGCCGGGCCAAGGCGATCACCCGGCGCCGGGGGCCCTCCCTGCTGCCGTCGATGACCTTCGAGCGCACCCCGGCCGACGTCGCCCGCCTGGTCAAGGTCGCCAAGCTGAGGTACGGCCGGGGCCGCTGACGGTCGGCGGACCCGGAATCAGAACAGGGTCAGCTCGTCGCGCTCGATGCCGCGCAGCTTGTCGTAGTCGACCACCACGCAGCGGATCCCCCGGTCGGTGGCGAGCACCCGGGCCTGCGGCTTGATCTCCTGGGCGGCGAACACGCCGGTGACCGGGGCCAGCAGCGGATCGCGGTTCATCAGCTCCAGGTAGCGGGTGAGCTGCTCCACGCCGTCGATCTCGCCGCGCCGCTTCACCTCGACCGCGACCGCACCCTGGTTGGCGTCCCGGCAGAGCAGGTCGACCGGGCCGATCGCGGTCATGTACTCCCGCCGGACCAGCGTGAAACCCTCGCCCAGGGTCTCCGGGTTGGCGGCCAGCAGCTCCTGCAGGTGGGCCTCCACACCGTCCTTACGCAGGCCCGGGTCGACACCCAGCTCGTACGAGGTGTCCTGGAAGATCTCCTCCAGGGTGATGCGCAGCTCCTCGCCGGCCTTGTTGACCACCCGCCAGACGCCGGGAGCCTCCTCCAACCGGCACGGCGGGCTCATCCAGTTCAACGGCTTGTACGCCCGGTCGTCCGCGTGGATCGACACCGAGCCGTCCGCCTTCACCATGAGCAGCCGGGTGGCCGGCGGCAGGTGTGCCGAGAGCCGTCCGACGTAGTCCACCGAGCACTTCGCAATCACCAACCGCACCCGACGAGGGTAGCCGAGCACCCGGCGCCCGTCGGCGAGCGCCACTGGCGTACCGGTGCGATATTGAGATCGTGCTCGAAGTCCTCACCGGTTCCGGCCTCGCCGCCTCGGCCGGCCTGAACGCCTACATCCCGCTCCTCCTCATGGGTCTGCTGGCGCGCTACACCGACCTGGTCGACCTGCCCGGCGGGTGGCAGTGGCTGGGCAACGGCTGGGTCATCCTGATCCTCGCCGTGCTGCTCACTATCGAGGTGGTCGCCGACAAGGTGCCGGTGGTCGACCACGTCAACGACGTGGTGCAGACGGTGGTCCGGCCGACCGCGGGCGGCCTGGCCTTCGGCGCCGGCTCCAGCTCGGAAACCGTCACGGTCAGCGACCCGGACACCTTCTTCTCCTCGCACCAGTGGGTGCCGGTGGTGGTCGGCGTCCTCATCGCGCTCGGCGTGCACCTGCTCAAGTCGGCAGCCCGCCCGGTCATCAACGCGACCACCGCTGGCTTCGGCGCCCCGGTCGCCAGCACCGCCGAGGACGCCACGAGCGCGGTGATGTCGGTGGTGGCGATCCTGCTGCCGGTGCTGGTGCTGGCGTTCCTGCTCGGGTTCGTGCTGTTCTTCGGCTGGTTCCTGCGGCGGCGCAAGGACCGGCGCCGGGAACGCGCGGCAGCCCGCGCGGCTGGGTTCCGGGTCTGATCCTTCCTGCCCTTGGTTGCTCTTGGGATTGGTTGCTCTTCGGCCGGGCGCTACGCGGCTCGCGGTTGCTCCTTGGTTGCTCTTGTGGGCTGGGGGCGACCGTGCCCGGCTCCGGGGTTTTATTCGTGCTTCCGGTTGTGGGCTGGGTTGGCCGTGGGCGCTGCTGCGCCAGTGCGCGCTTCGGGA
>NZ_LWLS01000070.1 GCF_001905095.1 Micromonospora sp. CB01531 | reverse complement strand
CAGCCGTTACACCACTTCCAGGGGCTTGACCCGGCGCGGCGGCGGGGTCGCCCACCGGTCACGGCCGAGGTGCGCCAGTTGGTGCTGCGACTGGCCCGGGACAATCCGACCTGGGGGTGCCGGCGCATCCAAGGCGAGTTGGCTGGCCTGGGCTACCGGATCGCGCCGAGCACGATCTGGGCCATCCTGACCAAGGCCGGTGTCGGACCGGCACCGCGGCGGGCGGGACCGACCTGGACCGAGTTCCTCACCGCGCAGGCCAAAGGCATCCTGGCCTGCGACTTCCTACGCGTGGACACGATCGGCCTGACTCGCATCTACGTACTGTTCCTCATGGAGTTCGCCACCCGACGGGTCCACGTGCTGGGCGCCACAACCAATCCGACCGGGCAGTGGGTGGCGCAGCAGGCCCGCAACCTGATGCTGGACCTGGGGGAGCGGGCTAACCGGTTCCGGTTCCTGATCCGGGACCGGGACACCAAGTACACCGCCATGTTCGACACCGTGTTCCAGGCCGAGGGCGTCGAGGTGCTCCTGACACCCCCGCAGGCAGGGGCTTTGCGTAGTCGCATGAGGGTGTTGCTGACCTGGGCGTACGCGGTGTCGCTGGCCTGATTGGAGGGTGACGTGGGACGGGTGCGGTCCCGTCGGTGATCATGGAGTTGCTGAGACAACATGACACCGAGAAGGACCACACCCGCGCATGTCATCATCGCTGATCGACGTGATCCGTCAGCATGCCCCTGCCCCGTCCGGTACCGCGCCCGCTGTTCGTGGGTCGTATGGCCTGTTGGCGGCCCTGGCGCGGGTTCCTGACCCGCGTGACCCGCGAGGGATCCGGTATCCCCTGGCGAGCGTGCTCGCGGTCGCGGTGTGCGCGGTGATGGCCGGGGCGAGCACGTTCGCCGCGATCGCCGACTGGATCGATGATCTCGATCCGCCAGCGTGGGGTCGGCTCGGGTTCACCGGCCGGGTGCCGGTGCTGACCACGGTGTGGCGGCTGCTGGTCCGCGTCGACGCCGAGACGTTGACGGCGGTCCTCGCTGACTGGCTGTGTTCCCGGCTGTCGGCGCCGCCGCCGGTGCGGCGGGTCATCGCTGTTGACGGCAAGGTGGTGCGGGGTGCGGTCCTGCCCGAGGGGCGGGTTCACTTGCTGTCGGCCTACGACACGTCGACCGGTGTGGTCTTGGCGCAGGTCCAGGTCGCGGCGAAGTCGAACGAGATTCCGGCGTTCGCCCCGCTGCTGGAGCAGGTCGCGGCCCGGTTAGGCGGCCTGGCGGGTGTGGTGATCGTCGCGGACGCGCTCCATACGCAGGTCGCTCACGCCCGTACTGTCGCGGCTGCCGGCGGGCACCTGTACGTGTCGGTCAAGGCCAACCAGCCCACGTTGTTCGCCCAGCTCAAGCGGCTGCCGTGGGCGGACGTGCCGGTCGGGGACCAACACCGCGACACCGGGCACGGCCGCCGTGAGACCCGTACCGTCAAGGCGTTGACCGTCCAGACCCCCGGCGGCATCGGGTTCCCCCACGCCCAGCAGGCCGTTCGGATCACCCGCACCCGCACGGTGGCCGGCAAGCGCACCCGGGAGACCGTCTATCTCGTGGCGTCACTGCCCGCCGCTCACGCCCAGCCTGCTGACCTGCAGAAATGGGCCCGCCTGGAGTGGCATATCGAGAACCGGCTGCACTGGGCCCGCGATGTGACCTTCCGCGAGGACGACCACCGGGCCCGTACCGGCAACGGACCCGCCGTGGCAGCGGTCCTGCGCAACACCGCGATCGGGTTCCACCGCGGCAACGGCCAGACCAACATCGCCAAAGCCACCCGCCGCGCCAACCGCCGCCCCCACGACCTCATCGCCACCGTGACCAGCAGTTATCCAACTACGCAATGACCCTGCCCCCGCAGGCGCCCGCGCGAACGCCTTCGCGGAGCGCTGGGTACGCACTGTACGGCGGGAATGCCTGGACCGGATCCTGATCTACAACACCCGACATCTGCTCGCTGTCCTGCCCGAATACCTGGTGCACTACAACGAGCCCTTTTCATCGTGATCGTGCTGGTCACGGCGGGCGTGGGTAACCCGGAGATCGATGAAGGCGAGGCTCCAGGTAAGACAGCAGTCGACCAAGATCCGATGCCCCGACCGGGAGCCTCGCCGTGCTGTCTTACCCCGCCACGATTCCGCTGTCCAGTCGAACCCTGAGCCACCTCGCCGAGTGCATCCGCGGCCACCGTCGGCAGCGTCGATCCCGGTGGCGGCGTCTGGACCCCGGTCGGCAAGCCCTGCTCACCCTCGCCCACCTGCGCAACGGCGACACCTACACCCGCCTCGCAGCCGGGTTCGGCATTGGCGTCACCACCGCCTGGCGCTACGTCCGCGAAGCTGTCGACCTGCTCGCCGCGGCGGCCGACGATCTGGCTACCGCGATGGACCGCATCCGCAAGCTGGCATACGCGATCCTCGACGGCACGCTGATCCCGATCGACCGGGTCGCCGACCAGAGGCCCTACTACTCGGGAAAGCACAAGCGGCACGGCGTGAACGTGCAGGTCATCGCGGACGCTGCGGGTCGCCTGGTCTGGGCATCGGCTGCGCTGCCCGGCGCCATTCATGACCTGAGCGCCGCCCGCGTACACGGCATCATCGACGCGCTGAGCAGCGCCGACGTGATGACGTTCGCAGACAAGGGCTACCAAGGAGCCGGCGGGAGTGTGCGCACGCCGTTCAAACGCCACCGCTACCGGCCGAAGCTGTCCCGCAGGCAGAAGGCCGTCAACCGCACACATGCCCGTGTCCGCGCCCGCGGCGAGCGCGCCATCGCCACGCTCAAGACCTGGAAACTCCTGACCAAGCTGCGATGCTGTCCCCGCCGCGCGACCGCGATCGTGCAGGCCATCCTCGTCCTGCACCGCGTCGAGACCAGCCGCTACTCAGGATGAAAGGGCTCAGTCCCTCGCCGACACCGCCCGGCCGCGATCCTGCAGGCGATCCTGGTTCTGCACCACATCGAGAACCGGCCTACGCAGGATAAATGGGATCGTTGTTACAGGGACGGGTCCCAGGCGATCAACTGATCGAAGATGCGATGGTCGCCTTCGAGCTTCAGGGAATCCAGCGGTATGCGGCCGTAGAACATCAGGACGAGGTCACTGGCCGTGCCCTGGGCGGAGGCGTCCGCCGTGTCCGGGCCCTCGCCGGCAGCGGGCTCGCCGAGGCGGGTGACCCGTGCCCCGTCGTCCGACAGCCGGAGGCGCCAGGAGCGGCCCTCGGTGGCGTGGTAATCGACGACGGCGGGCTGGTGTGGCCAGGCGACCGTCGTTGCGCAGAGGGTGAACTGGCAGTCGTCGAAACCGTCGAGGGCGACCTCGTCTGGTAGCGGCTGCGGGGCACCCACGGTGAGCTGGGCGTCGTACGTGTACACCGCGATCTCGGGGACCTGGCGTCGCGCCCATGCGCCGGAGGTTTGTGGTGACGGCGAATCGTCCCACCACGTCCAACAACCGCGGTCCGGGCCGGCCTCGCGCAGCGTGCTCGTCAGTTGCTCGATGGACTCGGTCCACCAGGTCAGCAGTGCCTCGCGTTCCCGAGGCGCACCCGTGCCGTCGTCCCAAGCCGACTTTTCTGGGGGCGCGTCTGCAGGCCCTGCGGCGACGACGGCGGCTGATTTGCGGCGGGCCATGCCCACGTGTTGCACGAACTCGAACAGCGTCCGCCCGGGAGAGGCATGCGGATCGCTGGTCAGAACCGGCACGTCGAGGCTGGGCGCTGCGGCGACCGCAGCGCGGAAGGCGGTCGACCGTTCGTCAATGAGCCGCAGATGATCAGAGAACGTCAAAATCTTTTGCACTCCGGCTTTCTACCAGTGTGCTCCGACAACCGGACAGCGATTTTCGCAGCCGACGCGGCGGGCGCCGTGACACTGGCGCGCCAGGGTTCCACCTGCCGTGACCTGCACCGTCACGATGAAAAAGGCTCAACCAACATCGTCCGCATCAGGGCCGCGGACAACGTCCACCCGACCGAGACACGGTCCCAGCGCCGGTAACCGACCTGGGCACCGTCCGAGTACGGCGCAGGAAGGTGGTCCACGGTTTGATCAACGAGTATGAGCAGGCCGCGTAGCCGAAACCGAATTCTCGAACGGCACAGGCTCGACGATTGAAGCGAGTTATGAGGTTTCTACTTGGTGGCAAATCTTCCAGCATTTCTGCTGAGGAGGCACTCCAAATTGGTCGTCAACACTGCATGGAGTCTGGATATGAATGGATCGAACCGGTCGTGGTAATCGAAAGTATTCGCTACTATACTTTGCGAACGAACGCAAACTATCGAGGTGGGAACCTTTGGGTTCGCATCGCCAAAAAGGACGGGAGAGTGCTATCCTCTGCTTTCGCTCGCCGCTAACCCTAATGTGAGCCCCTGAGAATGTTGGATCAGTGACCGGTCGGTCATAGCCTGGAGTGAGTGGTCCGCACTCCAGGCTATGACCGCGTTCGACCAGGTCGAGATCGTCACCCTGGAATACGTCGACTGGTACAACCACCGCCGTCTTCACAGCTGGTGATGAAGCACTACCCCGGCCGAGTTCAAGGCTGACACGGTCGCGTTGTACCGGTCTCGGCCGGGGGTGACGATCGGGCAGGTCGCTGACGATCTGGGTGTCAGCCGGGAGACGTTGCGCAGTTGGGTACCGATACTGGCGCTGGCGGAGAGAGCAGCCCTGGTCATGATCAGGTCGCAGCGAGCCGGCTGAGTGCGGAAGGATTCAGCCAGTTCCGGACCCTGATGGCCCTTGAGTAGCAGGCGCCGGAAAGCAACGCTTAGCCGTGCTGGCCCTACCTCGACATCGAAGGCGTTCCCGACCCCGGAGCACCTCCCCTGGATCGACCCCACCCATCCGGCCTGGCGAATGGCCCGGTGTCCGTGGCTTCGCCGATCAGAAATCCTCCGCCACGTCGTCAGTTCAGTTAGCACTCTCGCACCGGTGGAAGGATTAACGACATGACCGACGCCAGACGGCTTGGCGCCGCCGAGGCCACGTTCATCGCGGCGGTCCGCGCGGACGATACCGCGCGGTTCGCGCTCCTGACCGAGCGCCACCGGCGTGAGCTGCAGGTGCACTGCTACCGGATGCTCGCGAACTACGAGGACGCCCAGGACATGACGCAGGAGACGTTCCTGCGAGCGTGGAACAAGCGGGAGTCGTTCAAGGGCCACGCGGCCCTGCGGACCTGGCTGTACCGGATCGCGACGAACGCCTGCCTCGACTTCCTGAGGAAGCGCGACGACCGCGCACCCGTACCGTCCGAGCTGCCGGACCCCGACTCCGAGGTGCTGTACCTGCAGCCGTACCCCGACCGGATGCTCCCCGAGGACCCACAGGAATCGGTGGTGGCGCGGGAGACGATCGAGCTGGCGTTCATTGTCGCCGTCCAGCACCTGCCGCCGCGGCAGCGGGCGGTGTTCATCCTGCGCGACGTCCTCGGCTGGCCGGCGTCGACAGCCGCCGAAGCCCTCGAGCTGACCGTCGCATCAGTGACCAGCGCACTGCAGCGGGCCCGTGTGACGATGCGCGAGCAGCTGCCCGACCGCCGCCTCAACTGGCGGAGCCCCGCCATCCATGAGCTGTCGAATGACGAGCGCGGCGTGGTGAAGTCGTACATCGAGGCCCATGAGCGCAACGACCTTGACAGGCTGATGTCCCTGCTGCGCGACGACCTACGCTTCGCGATGCTGCCCGATCCGGGCACCGTGACCACGACGGCCAAGGACGCGGTCAACGGCTGGCTCTCCGGTGGGCTCTTCCAGCGCGGCCACGACGACTGGCGCGGTATCACCACGACGGTCAACCGCATGCCTGCCGCCGTGCTGTACCTGCGCAACCCCGACGACGCCGAGTACCGGCTCTTTGCCATCGCGGTCCTGCACATCGTCGATGGGAAGATCGCCGAGCTCACCGGATTCGACGCCGCCGACAAACCATGGCTGGACCTGCCACCGACACTGTGATCACACATGTCCCCATCGTCGATAAGTCCAGCGCACGCTGTCACCGAAGTCACTGCGGAATGAGCACCCCAACTGCCTGAACACCACGCGACAACGCGAACACCACCGCCCCGCCGGCGTTGCCGGCGGGGGCATCTTCATGCCCGAAGAACATCGTCACGATCAACGACGCCGTCGCCCTCATCTCCAGCAAGTCGGTCAACAGCTCACTCGGAACGCAAGGAAGGGCCGGGGAAAGTTCCCTCAAGGTCGAGGGGCACGGTGAGCACGCCAGGAAGGATTTCGTCCTGGCCTCACGAGCCCAGGAAATGGCCCGTGCTCATCGCCTCGTCTCGTATCGGGTCAGTACCACGCCGTCGGGAAACGTCCGCGTCTCCACCAGGTTCAGGTTCACCCAGCTGTCCAGGGCCGTGAAGAACGGCGTGCCGCCGCCCAGCAAGGCCGGTGCGGTAACCAGCACGTACTCGTCGATCAGGCCGGCCCGCATGGCCGCTGCGGCAAGTGTGGCGCCGCCGATGTCCATGGGGCCGCCGTCCTCGGCCTTGAGCCGGGTGATCTCGGTGACCGCGTCCCCGGTGACCAAGCGGGTGTTCCAGTCCACCGTGCTGATCGTCGAGGAGAACGTCACCTTCGGCATGTCCCGCCAGCGACGGGCGAACTCGATCTGCGCCGGTGTGGCGCCGGGCTGCTGGTCGGCGGTCGGCCAGTGGGAGCTCATCGTCTCCCACAGTCTGCGCCCGTACAGCGCCAGGCTGGTCGCCCCCACCCGGTCGGACCACCACTGGAACAGCTCGTCGCTCGGTACGCTCCAGCCGAGGTCGTCGCCGGGCGCGGCAATGTAGCCGTCCAGGCTCAGGTTCATACCGAAGATCAGTTTCCGCATCGTGCCAGCCTCCCGTAGGTCGATCTCACACGTACAGACGGGCACGGCGCGGAAACCTAATCGGTGCGCGATCTGCGTCCGCAGGTAGTCGTCGCCATCGGACTCGGCACGGCGCACTCGGCTGGGCTCGAGCACTACTACTCGCTCTGCGGCACGGGGACCGGTCTTGAATACGCCGTGAGCCCCTCGTGCGAACGCGGCCATTTACCCTTCCGCCACGTCGTCTGCGTCTTTCACCACCGCAGCTGCGGTTGTCTCTGAGCGGGATGGACTGAAGACATCGACCTGGCGAAGGGCAGTGGCACGGTTCGAGCCGGGTCAGCGTGTGGGGGCGAGCCGCCCCGCCAGGGTCGGCACCACGATCGCGGCGGCGACGGTGTGCAGCGTGATCAGGGTTGCTGCGGAGCCGGCGTCGAATCCGAACGTGAGGTCCGGGACGATGGACAGCGCGGTCAGGGCGACCGCTGTCCGCACGAACGTGCGCCGCGGCCGGCGTGCCTTGCGCGCCATGACGGCGGCGATGCCGACGCCGACGAGCGAGAAGAGCAGCGTCAGCTGCGCGAACCCGGCGATCGGGATGCTCGCGCCGGTGCTGTCGGCGAACGAGATCCCGGCGGCCGACGCGACTGCCGCGAGGACGGTCGTGGTGGCCGAGGCGACGACGGCTGCGGCGACGCCGTGCTTCCACACCGGCTGTCGCTCGGTGGCCGGGGTCGGCGCGTTGGGGGTCATGCGGGTGGGGACCTGGGTGGTGGTGGACATGTCGGGCTCCGTTTCCTCGGCAGGTCGCCCGGTGCGACCCGCTCACACCCATTCCACGAACGGGCGGGTCCGGATTCGACAGGTCGCGAGAAGAAAGTTCTACGGGTCGATGCGCGGTGACGCAGCGTCGGGACGGGCCGGCGCCGGACCCGGCCGTGACGCCGGCGCAGCAGTCCGTCGGGTACGCCCTACACGAAGGCGCGGCTGAGCACACGAACGTCCTGTGCTTGGCGCAGGACGTTCGGTTGGCCGACGAAGAACACGATGGCAAGGTTTCCGGGGCAGGTTGTCGTATCGGCAGGACGCCGTTCGTGGTGAGGTGGAAGGCAGTCATCGGGACCGCCGGAACTGAGGAGAAGTGGGATGACGCACTACCTGCTGGCCGTGCACGGCCCCGCCGAGATGGACGAGTTCGGTAACTACGGCTCCAAGGAGGAGATGGAGGAGGCGTTCGCCGCGACCGGCGCCTTCAATGACAAGCTGCACGCCGAAGGCTACTGGGTCTTCGCCGGTGGGCTTCAGCCGGCGTTGACGGCGACCGTCGTCGACGGCCAGGGCGAGACGCCGGTGATCACCGACGGCCCCTACCTCGAAACCAAGGAGGTCATCGGGGGCTTCTGGGTCATTGACGCACCCGACCTCGACGTGGCGCTCAAGCTCGCGGCCGAGGGGTCCAAGGCGTGCCGGGGCAAGGTCGAGGTCCGTCCGTTCGACGGCCTCGCCTGAGCCAGCGCGACCGGCGACTATCCATGCAGCCCGCAACGGCGGCCGTCGAGCGGGTCTTCCGCGAGGAGTACGGCCGCCTGATCGCCTCGCTCGTCCGCCGCTTCGGTGACATCGACATCGCGGAGGAAGCGGCGGGCGAGGCGCTCGTAGCCGCGCTGGAGAATTGGCCGGAGTCCGGCGTACCTCCCAACCCCGGCGGCTGGCTCACCATCACCGCGGGCAACCGCGCGATCGACCGGATCCGCCGGGAGAAACAGCGCGACGCCAAGCATCAGGCGGCCATCATGTACCACGACGACACGCCCCACGAGCCCACCGGCCCAGTCGAGGACGACCGGTTGCGGCTGCTCTTCACCTGCTGCCACCCGGCGCTGGCACCGGAAGCGCGGATCGCGCTGACGCTCCGGCTGCTCGGTGGGCTGGCCGTGGCCGAGATCGCGCAGGCGTTTCTCGTGCCCGAAACCACGATGGCGCAGCGGATCACCCGGGCGAAGAAGAAGATCGCGTCGGCGAAGGTGCCCTACCGGGTGCCCGAGGCCGCCGACCTCCCCGAGCGGCTCGGCGGCGTGCTGGCGGTGCTGTTCCTCGTCTTCAACGAGGGCTACCTCGCCACCGGCGATGGCGACCCGATTCGAGCCGAGCTCACCGGCGAGGCAATCCGACTGACGCGGATCCTCCGCCAACTGCTCCCCGAGGAGCCGGAGGTGGCCGGTCTGCTCGGGCTGCTGGTGCTCACCGAGGCCCGGCGTGAGGCCCGCGTGCGCAATGGGCAGCTGGTCCCGCTCGATGAGCAGGCCCGCGCCGGCTGGAACCGCGCCCTGATCGACGAGGGCCACGACCTGGTCCGCGAGTGCCTCGCGATCAACCGACCCGGCCGCTACCAGATACTCGCCGCGATCAACGCCGTCCACACCGACACCCCCACGGCGCCGGACACTGACTGGTCACAGGTCGTCGCGCTGTACGACCAGCTGACCCGGCTCGACCCGTCACCGATCGTCGCACTCAACCGCGCGGTCGCGGTCGCCGAGCTGGACGGCCGGGAGGTCGCTCTCGCCCTGGTCGACCGGCTGCCCCTCACCGGCTACCACGCATGGCACGCCACACGCGCCGACCTGCTCCGCAGACTCAGCCGCAGCGCCGAGGCGAAGGAGGCGTACGACGCCGCGATCGCCGCCACCCAGAACTCCGCCGAGTGCGCCTACCTGAGCAGGAAACGCGGCGAGTTGGTCTGAGGAGTCCTATCACTCGGCATGGGACCGACGGAGCCAGGCGTTGTCGGGCTGGTGACGCTCCTGGCAGTCGGAGGCTGCGCCCCGGCCGCGGTACTTAAGTCGGCCGTGGACGTCTGGTCACCGTGCGCTTGGACGCCAAGGTCAAGACCGCGATCTCCTCGATCCCCGAGGAGGCCTGGACCACGATGGAGTACACCGACGCCGTCTACGACGAACAGACCAGCCGTTTCTCCCGCTCGATGTCACATCCGCGGCCCGGCCGGTGTCTTCATGCCGTGACGATCTACCAACCCGTCGGCAAAGCCGCCGACACAGGAGGAGACATGGAGCACACGACCCGCATCCCTCCGGCCGAGATCACCGGCGTCAAGGGAGCGCTGATCAAGCGGATGATCGAGAAGAAACTGGGCAAGGTGCCGACGGCGGTGGGCGTCTACTGGCACAACCCCAAGGTCCTGTTCGCCAGCTTCGGCCTCGGCGGCAAGCTGCAGAAGTGGGACGCCTGCGACGAGAACCTGAAGTCGTTCGCCCACATGGCGGTCGCGTCGCTGGTCGGCTGCACGTGGTGCCTGGACTTCAACTACTTCGAGACCCGCAACAAGGGGCTCGACGTGGACAAGGCGCGCGAGATCCCGCGGTGGCGGGAGGCGGACGTCTTCACTGCGCTGGAGCGGGACGTCCTGGAGTACGCCGAGGCGATGAGCCAGACACCGCCGACCGTGACCGACGAGCTGGTGGACCGGCTGCACGCCGAGCTGGGATCTCCCGCCGTGGTCGAGCTCACCTCGGTGATCGCGTTCGCGAACATGAGCACGCGTGGCAACGTGGCGCTCGGCATCGAGTCCGACGGCTTCGCCGCCGCGTGCGGCTTGAGGCCGTTGGCCGAGCGACCGGGAGTAGCGTCCGCGTCATGAGCGAGGACCCCTTCGTCGCCCACCGCAGCCTGCTGTTCACCGTCGCCTACGAGATGCTCGGCTCGGTCGCTGACGCCGAGGACGTGGTGCAGGAGACCTGGCTGCGGTGGGCAGCCTTGGTCGACGCCGAGCGCTGCGAGGTCCGGGACCCCCGGGCGTACCTCGTGCGGATCGTGACCCGGCTCTGCCTCAACCGGCTGCGCACGCTCGCGCGGCAGCGCGAGGAGTACGTGGGCGAGTGGCTGCCCGAGCCCCTGCTGACCAGCCCGGACGTCGCCGAGGACGTCGAGCTCGCGGAGAGCGTGTCGATCGCCATGCTGGCGGTACTCGAGACGCTGCTACCGACGGAGCGCGCGGTCTTCGTGCTCCGCGAGGTCTTCGACGTGCCGTACGACGAGATCGCCGAGGCGCTGGACAAGTCGCCGGCGGCGGTGCGCCAGATCGCGACGCGGGCCCGCAAGCACGTGGCGGCGCGCCGGCCGCGGATGTCGGTAAGCCGCACCGAACAGGAGCAGGTGGTCGAGCGGTTCCTCGCCGCGCTGACCACCGGCGACGTGCCCGGACTGCTCAAGGTGCTGGCTCCCGACGTGCTCGTCGTGGGCGACGGCGGCGGCCTGGCCCCGACAATCCCGAAGCCGGTCCGCGGGGCCAAGAAGCTCGCCCCGGTGATGGCCCGCTTCGCCGAGGTCGCGCCCGGCGCCAAGGCTTTCATCGTCGACCTCAACGGCGGCATCGCGGCGCGCATCGACCCCGGCGGCGAGAACGACACGGCCGTGTCGTTCGTCATCGAGGACGGCCGGATCACCCAAATCTACGCGATCCGCAACCCGCACAAGCTCGAGCGGCTGGGCGAGGTGGCCGAGCTTCGACGGTGAGTCCCGGCTTACGCATGCTCGCATCTGCCGCCGAACGGGCGTCAGGGGCCGCACCTGCGAGACCGACCAGTCAGCCGACCGCTCGTGGTCGATGTTAGTGCGCCAACTGCGGCGTACAGAGTGATCCCGGTTTCGTGACCTTTGCCGGTGCGTCCTGATTGTTGGGCATTTGGCTTGGTTCTGAGGTGGTCGGACGGCGGCGGGATCATTGCGGGCCCCGGCTACCGCAGACTCCTGGCCAGGTCGAACACCTCGGACAGTTGCTCGCCGGTCAATTGCCGGGCATCCCAGGCCACCCGGGCAAGTTCAACGTGGTTGCGGGGTAGACGTGGATCGGTGGCCGCAGCAACCCCGGCAACGGCCGCCAGGTCATCGTCGGGAATACCCAGGACGGTGGCGAATGCGGTCACGTACTGCGGCGTCAGCCGCGTACGGCCGGGTCCCAGCATCGCCATTGTGGAGCACGACACCATTGGCCCGTCGCCGATGAAGTACAACACCTTCGGGCTGTACGGCCCGACGTTGCGGTTCCGCAGTAGCCGCAACATCATCTCGCCAGGCCCGAGCGGGTAGGTGTAGCGCGGCCACGCTGGCGGATGCTCGGGTAGCGACCGGACGAACTCGTGCAACCGGCGCAGCGACTGGGGCGCCAACTTGGCCGCCAGTTCCAGTGCCGTCCCGACGTGCCAAGGCCCGGTACCGCTGGCAGGCACCAGATCAGGCGGCAGTTCGAGCCCGGCGACCACGAACAGATCGGCCGTGTGCAACCCGAGCGTCGGCGCCAGCCGCCGCACCAGCGAAGGACTGGCCGCGCCGCCGGTCAGCCGTGGGTGGCCGCTCAGGGCGTCTCCACGCATTGGCTGCGGCACACCACCCTCACCTGGGTGGAACGCCACTTCGGCTACGGCATCGCGCGTGCCTACGCCGGCCACACCGACAGCCCAGGATTCCACCACCACCTACATCAAGGCCGACCTCCACGCCGTCGCTGACGCACTGTCGGCGATGACCGGCCAACCACACCCACTCGCCACGACGGGAGGAACCTCGGCTCCCTGACCGGCGACCACTGGCCGTTGACCGGCTTTCCCGGATGAGGTTTTGTCGCTTCGTGTGGCCGGTGGGGGAGCAGCCCTGGACTCCGCCGCACGAAGCGACGGCCTGGTCGCGAGCCGAGGATCAGCTCTTGCCGGCGCCGGGGCTCGGCTGGGTGGTGGGATCGGCCGATCCGCTCGGTACGTGGGCCGGAGCGCCAACGATCTAGCCTGCCTTCACGGTGGTGCAGGTATGCCAGTTCACGAGTCGCTGTCGTCGCCGAGGAGAGGGCGGGCCCGGAGGAGCGCTTCGTCCTGGACAGCAGTGCTGGCCGCGACGGCGTTGGCGGTGAACGCCTCGATGGCGCCCAGGTGCTCCGGTTGCAGCCCGAGGCGGGGCGAGGGCGCGATCAGCAGCGCTCGGCCGGTTCGGGTCAGTTCCTCGTAGATCGGTCCGCTAGTGGGCACCTCGGTGTCATCGGTCCAGACCAGGTGCCGTCCTTGGTTAAGGACGGCACGGGCAGCGTCCAGCTTCGCGGCTGGAGCTGTGGCGGCGGAAACCTCGTGGTACCAGGAACGGTCCAACCGGGGCAGGCCGAAAAGCCGTTCGATCTGCTCGGCTTCGGCACACCAGGTGCTGCACCAACGAATGTCGGCATGGCCGATTCGGTGCAGCAGGCGGATGCGCTCGATCAACGCCGGTGCCCACCGCATGCGGTAGGCAGTTGCACCGGAGTAGGCGCTGCCGCTACGCGTGGCGGCACCCCACCCCGGCCGTGCGACGTTGACGACTCCGTCGACGTCGAGCAACCACACCGGTCGGCTCATCAGTCCACCTCAGCGTTGCTTTCCTGGTCTTCGCTGCCGACGGCGGTATCGCCGCAGCCGCAGTTTGACCTGATGGTTGTGCTCGGCATGCCAGATCACCTCGCGGTCATCGTCACGCCGATGTCGGGCAGTGCGGCGTCGCGAGTTGGGTTGACGCCGTATCGGTTTAGCGGTCAGCCGCGGATCAGGGCGACGACCTCGGCAAGTTCGTCGGTGGTGACGCGGGCGTCGAGGATGGCTGCGATGCCGCCCGAGTTCCACTTTCGGAGTTGGTCGACGTCCTGCCCGGCCGCTCGCATGCGCTCCTCGACGAACCAGTACCGGTCGACCCGGTCGGCCAGCGTGGCCCGCCCGGCGGCGACGTCAACACCGGGCACCGCGCCCGTTCCGCGGCACGCGCCGACCTGTCTGCCGAGGTCGTCGCCCCACAGCTCCAACTCCCAGCCCGGCCACACCCCGGACCACTTCTCGGCCAATCCGACCAACGGTCGGATGGTCCACAGCCCGGCCCGACGCCGCGCCAGGTCGAGGTGCAGCCCCGCCGTCGGATGTGTCGAGCACGCAGTGACGAGGTCGCGTGGGCCGAGCCGGTCCAGCAGGCGCGGGCCGAGCAGCCACGGCGGGCAGGACTCGAAGGGCAGGGCGTACGCCCGGCACCCGCCAGCGTCGGCAACGCTGACCAGGTATTCCACCGGGCCGTCTGGCCGCTCGCCGCCGTCGGGGTATAGGCCGTTCCACCACGTGGAGTCGCTGCGCACCTGTTCGCGGCCTTCCCCGAGGTACGCCGCCAGGTCGGCGATCCCGTCGTACGCCCAGCTCACCGTCCACCCGCTCCAGGTGCGCCGGTACGCGTCGAGCAGCCCCGCGCGGTAGGCGTACCGCCAGTCGAGGGACACCTGTCCCAGTTCGGTGAAGAGCAGCAGGTGCCGGGCGTCAACGTCGATGAGCACTGCGCCTTCGCAACTCAGGTCATCGAGCCAGAAGTCGTCCCGGTAGTCGTCGAGCTGAGCGAGCCAGCGAAGCGCGATGTCAGGCCCGACAGCGAAGTGATAATCGAGTCCGTAGCCGGCGCCACCGCCTTGCGCGTACCGCTCGCACCGTCCGTCCCGAACGACCACGTAGTTCACCCGGCTGCCCATGGCCGCTGATATTAGGACCCAGGATCCCTCCGAGGCATGGTGGGCTGATTGACGAGCCGCCGAACTCGTTGCTATCTGCCCGGTTGTCTTTGACGTCTCACCCACATTGCCGCCTGTAGCGACTGAGTCAAGCGACGCCGTAGACCCTTCCGGAATACCCTGCCTCGACACATTGGGCCGGTGATCGGCCGACGAAGAACCCAAGGGGTGGTCGCGCGCCCGAGCGATACGAGCAGTCGTTTACGCTCTGTATTGAGCTATCCTTAGTCGCATGAGCACCCATTTCTGTGCCTGGGTGCTACGCGTGGGGGTTCATCTCCCCCCTTGAACACGAGCCGTAGCAGCGGAACCAGGATTCGGCTGTTGCGGTTATCGGGGCGTGAGTTGTAGGTCGCCATGGATGACGACCATAGGATTCATGGCCGACCTCGGCCCTCCGACATGAACTCGCACGGCAGTTGCCGATGACACCCCGCGCTGCTCGTCTCGCTAGCGGCAGGGGAGTCGATGGTGGCGGGGGAGTGGTGCGACGACTCCTTTACTCGGCCGGTTTATGCTTCGTGCGACCTGGGCAAACGTGCGTGAGCATGCCGCTGGGCCACCGGACTACTGGGGTCAAGGGGTCGTTGGTTCAAATCCGGCCGTCCCGACAATGAATGGGTTCCCGCAGGTCAGCGACTTGCGGGAACCCTTTTCCGATTTCTGTAGGTCGATTCCACGGCGAGCATGCCGCTGTTAGATCCCTTATCTCGGCGGTCTACTGGCTTGATTTGGCTGGGCGTCTGCGGTGGATGGCCTGGTGTGTCGCGTGCGCCAGCGTCATGGTGTTCGTCGGTGGGCTCCTTGACGAGCGAGCAATTATGGACAAATGGGTGCCTCGGCCGTGGTGGTGGCAGGGTGTCCGGGAGTCGGTGGTCGACCTGCTTCCGTGATTGGAACGACTTGACTCCACAGCGGGCCAATTCTGTACGCCCACCTGCACGGCGACCTACTGGGGCGGCCAAGTCCATGGTGAGGGCGGCAGGGGACAAGCGACACCTACATCTCGACCCGCACCACATGGTGGGCGGCTCGAATGTTTGCGGCTGCGTGCTTCTCGGACTGCCGGCGTTCAGCTTGGCTCGTTGCGGGGACCGCTGACCAGAACGTGAGCTGAGAACGCTCGCGTCGGCGTCGCGGAGCACCGCGACGATGTGACCGAGTGCGCCGACCAAGGCACCAGCCCCAGCGGTCGAATAGCCCGCCGGTGTCGAGGGCGGCGAGGGCGCCGACCGCCATGGACGGCGTAGACCAGGTGGACTTCGGCCAGCGGCACCAGGCCCGCCTCGACGAATCCGGTGGAGCGGCCGGGCGAGATACGGAGTAGTGGGAAGAGTGGGGCTGGCCGCCAGTCGCGCTTGATCGGTATCCGGTCGCTCCTGGAAAGCCCCGAGCACGCAGTAGTCGAGGTGCCCGCCGCGCATCACCGCGAACGAATCGGCGTGTCGCGCGCGACGACCCTGCGAGCTCGCCGTATGGGCAAAGGCGGTTTCCATCGCGGACTACGCCGAGGGCGCTGACCTGTGCGGGGGGATCGCTCCGCCAGCGACCAGATGCCGCTGATGATCGCGATGCCATCGTTTAGTTGGCTGTTGTGGCGGACCAGGTCAGCGGCACGCCAGCCGACGGCCATGTCGGGGCCCGCCTTGTCGTGTAGATCATGAGGGACCGGTGTTGTCCTCTACGACGACATGCTTTTATCAGACGGCGACCTGGGGTGGTCGCACGCCTCGAGTCCGGTGGTCGAGTCGGGCTCGCAGACGAAGGAGGAAAGTGCCGGTGCATCTGATCGTGGGAGCCGGCGCGGTTGGCGCCGCCACCGCGCTGCTGCTCGCCGAGCGGGGCGAGCAGGTCCGTGTGGTGAGCCGACGCGGTGGGGGTCCCGTGCACGAAGGGGTCGAGCGCTTGGCCGCCGATGCCGCCGACGCGGATCAGCTGAGTAGACTTGCTGATGGCGTGACTGTTGTCTACAACTGTGCCAACCCGGCATACCATCGCTGGCTGACTGATTGGCCGCCGTTGGCGTCGGCAGTGCTGACAGCCGCCGAGCGAAGCGGCGCCGTCCTCGCCACAGCCGGCAACCTCTACGGGTATGGCCCCGTCGCAGGGCCGATGACTGAGTCCACGCCTTTGGCGGCGACTAACCCGAAGCTGCGACTCAGGGCCGACATGTGGCGGGCTGCCCTGGCGGCGCACGAGGCGGGCCGGCTCCGGGCCACCGAGGTCAGGGCCAGCGATTACATCGAGGCGAACTCGATCCTTACGATCTCCTTGGGCAAGCCGCTGTTGGCGGGCACGAGGGCGTATGTACCGGCGCCACTGGACGTGCCGCACAGTTGGACGTCGATTACCGACGTGGCAAGAACGCTGGTCACCGTCGCCACCGATTCGCGGGCCTGGGGTAGGCCGTGGCATGTGCCGACGAACCCGGCCGTGACCGTCCGCGAGCTTGCCTCGCGGTTCAGCGAGGTCGCGGACGCCCCGGCGCCGAAGCTGACATCCGTGCCATACCCGGCACTGTGGGCAATCGGCATTGTCTCCCCGCTCGTGCGCGAACTCCGAGCCACGCGCTACCAGTTCGACCGGCCTTTTGTGATTGACTCAAGTCTCGCCACCAAGACCTTCGGGATCGAACCGACACCGATGGAGGAGGCACTGGGGGCGACAGTCACGTCATTGCGCGGACCGGCGTAACGGGACTGGCGCCATCTGGCGGGCGGATGACGTCATGAGCGCTCTGGGAGCGAAGGTTGAACTGCTCTACAGCTCCCACCGGAGCCGCCATGGCACACAAACTGCCTCGCAGCATCTTTGCGCGGGTCCGTCGATGACCGCATCGTGTTCGACAAGCTGGTCCAGGTGCTGCGGTTCGGCTGTTCCGACGAGGTGACCGCTGATGCCACCTGTTCGGCCACCACGATCCGCGGTCGCCGTGACGAGTAGGTTCGCCTCGGGGGTGTTCGCCCAGCTCAAGCAGATCGCGGTGGGCACCTACGACCGGCTCGTCGGCTTGGTCTTGGACGACATCGCCGTGGACGGCTGCATCACCAAGGCTCCCGGTGGCGGGGACTGCGCCGGGCGGCCCCCGGTCGACCGGGGCAAGCGGGGGATGAATCGCTCCACGATGGTCGATGGCTACGGCATTCCCTCGGCCCGGTCCTGGCCGGCGCGAACCGACATGACTCACCCCTGCTGGCACCTACCCTCGACCACCTCGACGACCTCGGCCCACTACCGGACGCCATCACGGTGCATCTCGACGCCGGGTACGACTCCGCCGCCACCCACACGCTGCCGACCGAACGCGGCCTGACCGGCGAGATCGCCCAAAAAGGCGACAAGGCACCCATCCAGGCAGGCCAACGGGTTCCAGCTGTAGCCGTAGCCGTAGTCGGTGCTGCACCAGAGATTGCCGCCCGCCCACACGCCGACTGTGCGGTAGTGAGGCTCCCTGGCCATTGCGCCGTCGACCTCGTCGGCAAGGCCGTTGTTGGGCATGACCACCCATTCGCTGCTCGCCGGGGAGTGCCAGATCGTCCGGTTGGGCGCGATGCCGAAGTACTCGATGCGGCCTTGGCCAAACCAGTTGATCTCCATGATCCTGGTCTTGCACCTGAACGTTCCCTTGTGCCCCCACCGATGGAGTGGTCGCGCAGCCGGCTGTCCCACCACGCGGCCCCGCATGCAGGGCCGGGGACTCATCGACAAGGAGCCCGATCCGCAGGACGCGCGGGGCTGCATCCTGCACCTGACCGACGACGGCTTCAGGATGCTGGAGGAAGCCGACCCGCACCATGTCGTCTCCGTAGGCGCCTGCTCGGTATGGCTTGCCCGGACGGTTCCGGCCGGGTGACCGGACGCGGGCTGCTGCGCGCGCTGGGCTGGGGCCCGGGCCACCGCATCAGCATCGATCCGCGCGCCGGGATGTTGGTCGTCGCCTCGGCGCTGGCCGGGCCGTATGTGGTGGGCAGTCGGGGGGAGTTGCCGCTGCCGACCAGCGCACGGCAGATGTGCGCCATCGTGCCGGGGCAGCCGCTGCTGCTCGCCGCCCTGGTCGCTCATGACCTGCTGGTGATCCATCCGGCCGGGACCGTGGCGCGGCTGCTGGCCGACCTGCACGCCCAGGTGATCGGAGGCCGTGGCGACAGCTGATCGCCCGCGTTGCCGCTGCCCGGCAACTGCTGGCCCACCTCGGCGTCACCCTCGCCGATCTGCAGGCCGATCCCGGCGGTCTGCCCAGCTCCGCGGCGCCTGATAGAGCTCGTCCGGGAAGACGCTCACGGCGGTCGGCACGGACACGCCCTTCGCGGACAAGAAGGACAACTTGTTCTCCGCGTAGAGACGAGCCGCGGAAACGCCTGGGTTCGTCAGCCAGTAGAGCGTGATGTTGTCGAGGATGTCGTCTCGCGTGAGGCCGCCGGGTTGGCCGGCGAAGGCCCGGCAGATCAGCTCCAGGCTGGCTGCGTCATGGTCCAGCATGAAGCTCGCCAATGCGATGGGAGAGTCCGCGAGTCCGGTCACCGTGAGCGGATGCTGGCCGCCGTCGACGTTTTCACGCACGTGCTCCGCTCCCACGAACTCGGCATCGCCAAACCCGACCCGCGCGTCTTCGAGCACGCCGCCCAGGTGCTCGAGACCCGGGGCGAGATCCTGCTCATCGACGACTCCCCGCAGAACTGCCGGGCCGCCGAAGCTCACGGGTGGACGTCCATCGAACATCACGACAACGCGTCGACGATCGGGGAGCTGCGGCAGCGGTTCGATTGACGCCCGGCCTCCACCGACATCACGCAACCCGGGCGACCCGCGAGGCCACTGGCCATCTACGGGCCAACCTACAACGGCAGGGTCTGACGCCCGTTGCCGAGGTCGCGGCACTGCTTCTGCACGTGCCAGGGCGAGCGCCACGACGATCGGCACAACCGGCACCCGCCGCCACCGTACCCGCGTCTCGAGCAGGGCGGCCCGCACCGTGTGTCTCCATCTGCTGTTCGGCGCTGGCATGGCATCGTTCGCAGCCGATGGGACGGCGTGGGGGTTGGGATCATATGGATGCCCGGCGCCGGCCGATGGCGCCGCTGACCAGGGCATCGTTGCTCATCCTCGCTCTGCTCAACGCATCCGATCCATGATCAACTGGCTTTTCTTTCACTCCGGGCCAGTGGGACAATCGGCTCATGTCCCTTGACGAGGTACGCGACCTGATCGCCCGGCACGTTAGGCCCGATCTTCGTGCGGCCATAGATGGGGTACTGATCTTCAAAGCCGACAAGCCGTTTCCCCCCAAGCCAACAACATATGGGAAAGTCTTCGCATTCGTCGCCCAAGGGGCGAAGCGTTTCGGGCTCGGCGACCAGATCTACGAATACCGGGCAGGTCAGTACCTCGTCGTCTCGGTGGATCTGCCGGTCACGGCGCACTTCAGCGCCGCGAGCCCGGACAAGCCAGGGCTGGGCGTGGGGTTGACGCTCGATCCCATTGCTATCGCTGACCTGCTACTGCAAGCGCCAGCCGACCTCCTGCGCGACAGCGACGAGGGCGCGCCGTCCGGGCTAGCCATCAGCACGGCCTCCGCCGACATGCTCGACGCGGTGTTACGGCTGTTGCGGCTGCTCGACACCCCACGCGACATTCCCGTGCTGGCGCCGATGATCAAGCGCGAGATTCTCTGGCGGCTGATTACCAGCGAACAGGGCCCGATAATCCGGCAGCTCGGGCAACCTGACGGCACTTTGAGCCACATCACTCGCGCTGTCCGCTGGATGCGCGATAACTACCGCGAGCCGTTCCGGGTAGAGATGGCGGCACAGCAGGCGGGAATGAGCGTCTCGGCTTTCCACCGCAACTTTCAGGCGCTCACCTCGCTGAGCCCGATCCAATATCAGAAGCAGATCCGGCTTCATCAGGCACGGCTCCTGCTCGCCTGCGACGCCACGGACATCGCGGGAATCAGCCGCCTTGTGGGCTACGACAGCCCGTCGCAGTTCAGCCGCGAGTATCGGCGCCAGTTCGGTGCGCCGCCGAGACTCGACGCGATCCGCCTGCGACAGCCCGTGCCAGCTCACTGATCAACCGCCCCGAACCCTGCTGGGGCGGTTCATCGCGGCACCGCCTGCCACCGTGCGGGAACCCGGGAGGATTAGGCAAGAATGCGAGAGGAATGTCGCTTCCACTCGCATGCTTGATCGTGTTGTCTGAGGAGCAGGCAACGTGAGGTGCATGTGGGTGATATCGGGCTTTACGGTCGAGATGCTGAACTAGAGCAGCTTTCGACATTTCTGGGCCAGGCGGGGCGCGGAGGCGCCGCACGGCTGCTGACAGGTGAGCCCGGTGTGGGCAAGTCCTCGCTCATGGCCGCTGCGGCCGAACGTGCCCTCGCAGAGGGCATGCAGGTGCTGCAGGCCTCGGGCTCCGAGTTCGAGGCCGATGTCAGCTACTCGGCCCTCAACCAGTTGCTGCTTTCCGTTCAGGGTGACATTTCACGGCTTCCCACCGGCCCCCGGGAAGCGCTGGAGGTGGCACTGGGATTCGGGGCCGGTACGGCACCGGACGCCCTGTTGGTCTGCAACGCCACCCTTCTGCTCGTGCAAAGCCTTGCCGCCGAGGCGCCGGTGGTGCTTCTGGTCGACGACGTTCATTGGATCGATCGGGCCAGCGCTGTCGTTCTCGGCTTCGTGGCTCGTCGTCTGGCAGGCTGCCGAGCCGGTCTGCTGATGTCGACGCGAACAGGTGCGGCCAGTCACCTCGACCGGCGCGGGCTGGCCGATGTCGTGGTGGCCCCGTTGGACCAGGCCGCCGCAGAGCAATTGGTGGACGGCACCTTTCCCCAATTGCCGTCGCGTATCCGTCGGCGGCTGCTGGATCTCGCCCAAGGCAATCCGCTGGCATTGATGGAGTTGCCGTCCACGTTGTCAGGTGCCGTCCAGCGAGTGGCGGCTCAGCCCGAGGTTGTTCCGCTCAACGACCAGCTGCAGGCGTTGTTCGCCGCGCGCATCGCGGAACTACCGGAGCCGACCCGCCGGCTGCTGCTGCTGGCCGCATATGAGGGCACTGGTGACGTGCAGGTGCTACATGCCGCATGCGCCGACCGGGGCGGGTTGGCCGACCTGGCTCCCGCTGAGCGGACGCAGCTAGTGCATGTGGACGACGCGACCGCCCAGATCGCATTCCGGCATCCGCTCATCCGATCAGCGATCGTGGCAATGTCAACGCACGAGGAGCGGCGTACCGCGCACGTCGCCCTGGCCAAGGTGTTGGTCGACGACGAGGAGCGCCGGGCGTGGCATCTGGCCGCAGCCGCGGTGGCTCCAGATGAGGCCGTCGCGCAACTGCTCGAAACCGCCGCACACCGTGTCATGCTGCGCGGCGACGCGGTCGCAGCGATCATATCCCTGGTACGCGCCGCTGAACTGAGCGTGACCAGCGCCGACCGGGGCCGGCGGCTTGCCGAGGCCGCCTACATCGGCGCGGAGGCGGGCGGAACGACCGCGGACGCACGCACACTGCTGGCCGATGCCCGCCGGGCGGTGCCGGACTCGACTGGGTCCCTGCACGCGGCCAACGCCGCCGCGTTCCTGATGCTCGACGGCGAGGGTGATGTGCACACTGCGCATCGCCTGCTCGTCGGCGCCATCGAGACCGGCGATCACGGGTACCGCGCCGACGATCCGGCGTTGATCGAGGCAATGCACACCCTGCTGCTGGTGAGCTGGTACGGCAGCGCACCACAGTACTGGGAGCCGTTCTTCCGCGCCCTGCGGCGGCTACGGCCAAAACCGCCCCAGCTCCTCGACCTGGCCAGCAAGACCTTTCCCGACCCCGTACGCACCGGCATGTCCGCCCTCACCGACGCGGAAACGATTCTGAGCGCCCTCGCCGAGGAGACCGACCCCACACGCGTCATGCGGATCGGCACCGCCTCCGTGTATCTGGACCGGCTCGGTGACGTCCGCGAAGGGTCGTGGCGGCTTGTGCATCAAGGACGCGACGGAGCGGCGGCTCGCAGGCACATCGGTGCGCTGATGCACCTGTGCCTGGACGACTTCCTCATCGGCCGATGGAATGAAGCGCAAGAGCTAGCATGGGAGGGCCAGCGGATCTGCGACACCGGCGGCTTCCCATTCTTTTCGTGGTATTTCTGGTACAACAGGGCGATCGTGGCCGCCGGCCGAGGCCAGGCCGACGAGGCGTACAAGCTGGCCGATGAAATCACCAACTGGGCGCATCCTCGGGGGGTATCGGCTGCAGTCCTGTTCGCCCACCATCCGCGTACCCTCGCCGCCGCCGCAGCCGGGGACTTCGACGCCGCATATGTCCACGCCGCCGCCATGAGCCCGCCGGGGACCTTCGCCCCGTTTGTGCCCCACTGCACATGGGTTGCATTCGACCTGATCGAGGCGGCTGTGCGGACCGGGCGGACGGTGGAAGCGCGGGCACACGTCGAAGCGATGCGCACGGCCGGACTATCGCGGCTGTCCAGCCGGATGGCGCTGATCCAAGCGGGTGCCGAGGCCCTGGTCTCCGACGACCCCGAGCCCGCGGAGAGGCTTGAACAGTTACTCGGCGACACCGCTGTCGACCGGTGGCTGTTCGACGCGTCCCGCGTACGGCTGGCGTATGGCGAGAAGCTCCGGCGAACCGGACACGTCACGCAGGCCCGCCTCCACCTGCTCGCCGCGCATGACGGGTTCGCCGCGATGGCAGCCGGGCCGTGGCTTGACCGCGCACACGGCGAGCTGCGCGCCGCGAAGTACCCGCTGGCCGACGCTCGCGCCACCGGCACGGCCGCATTGACGGCGCAGGAGGCGCAGATCGCTCAGCTGGCCGCAAGCGGCCTGACCAACAAGGAGATCGCCCACCGTCTGTTCCTCTCGCACCGCACCGTCGGCGCGCACCTGTATCGGATCTTTCCCAAGCTCGGTGTGACGACCCGGGCCGGTCTCAGGGATGCCCTCTCGTCACCTCCTGATCCCCAGTGATCTGCTCAGCCGGACGGTCCGGAGCAGACTCGGCTGCGAGCACGCAAGCCTGCGCCTCCTTCGCTCCGAGCAGCCGTTCCAGCAGGCGGCGGGTGGTCGGGTCCGCGTCGCCCACCCAGCGCACAGCCTCCTGCAGAGTCTGGACGAGGATTCGAGCCGCCACGAGATTCTGCGCCACGATCCCGGTGAGGTCGCCGGCGGCAAAGCTCTGAAAGCTGATCCGCGACCGTCCGGCAAGGTGCCGTGGATCGTGGTCGGCGGCGAACCCGAGGTCGCGGATGCGGGCTGCCAGCGCACGGGCCTCGGCTCGGTCGTCGTCGGCGCAGGTGAACAGATAGTCGGCGACCGGCTGCGCCGACAGGCCCCGCACCAACAGGGCGTGGTGTTCGTACTGCAGCGACGACACGATCACGCTCGACAGCAAGACGTTGAGCAGACGCGCCAACGCGCTCAGGTCGGCCCGGTTCGATGGCGTGATCGGCCCGTCGTCCGGGTCCCACACCGCACGGTCACGTACCTCGCGTCTGCGCAACCCCGGTTGTCCTGACATACACCCATGGTCGGTCAGCCGCCCGCCGGGGCACATCTGTCAATTGACCTAACGATCGCCGCTGAGGCGCGGTCCGGCGGCGGCGTCACCGGTCCCCGTGCGGGCTTTGCCCAGAAGGGCTGCGCGTGCCATTACGTCATCGACGGCTAGGTAACCGGCCACAGCTAGGCGATGACCTTGAGGTCGTATGACAGATGTGCCGCCCCTGTCGCTGCGACGAGATTGTTCTCGTCCTGAACGAGCACGACCCATCAAGGGGCACACACCATGAACATCGGACACGGCTTCCACGCCACGATGACCGCCAAGCCCGGCAAGGGAGACGAGGTCATCGACCTCCTGCTCCACGCGCCGTCGCTGGCCAACGACGACTGCGTCGTGTTCCTGGTCGGCAGGTCCGCGGCCGTCCCGGACACGATCTTCGTCACGGAGGGCTGGACCAGCCCCGAGGCACACAGCGGCTTCTTCACCAGTGAGCCCGCGCAAACCCTGGTCGCCCGGCTCCAGGCACTGCTGGCCGCCGAGTCGGCCTACACCGACGAGATCCCCGTCGGTGGCAAGGCCGCCTTCTGAGAGGACGAACTATCATGATCACCACCACATCGCGTCCCGGCGTCGATCCCGAACTGGCGGCGCTGCTCGCCGAGATGCCGCTGACATCCATCCTGAACGCCGACGCCCTCGCGCAGGTACGCCCATACTCCTCGGCTCCGGTCGAGCCACTGCTGGACAGCCGTCCCATCGACCGCGGCGAATTCGTCACCCGCGCTGACGACGGCACGGAGATCGCGCTGTCGGTCTTCCGCCCGACCGGTGACCGCACCGCGCTCGCGCCATGCATCTACTGGATTCACGGCGGCGGCATGATCATGGGTGACCGGTTCGCCAACATCGACATCCCGCTGGAATGGCTCGACCGGTTCGGTGCCGTGATCGTCACCGTCGAGTACCGACTGGCTCCCGAGGCTCACGGTCCGACGCTGGTCGAGGACTGCTACCGAGGCCTGTTGTGGACGGCCGAGCACGCCGACATGCTCGGCGTCGATCCGAGCCGCATCATCGTCGCCGGCGCCAGTGCCGGCGGCGGTCTGGCGGCCGGGGTGACGCTGCTGGCCCGCGACCGGGAAACCGTCCCGATCGCCGCGCAGATCTTGATCTGCCCGATGCTCGACCATCGCAACAGCACGACCTCCAGCCGCCAGTTCACCGGCGTACCCGGTGTCTGGACCGGGCAGACAAACGAGTTCGCGTGGCGGTCGGTCCTCGCCGACCTGCCCGCCAGCGTTTCCGCGTACATCTCGCCGGCGCTCGCCGAGGATCTGTCCAACCTGCCAACCACCTACATCGACGCCGGAACCGCTGAGGTCTTCCGCGACGAAGATGTCGACTACGCCAGCCGGATCTGGGCTGCCGGCGGCCAGGCCGAGCTGCACGTTTGGGCGGGTGGCGTCCACGGGTTCGACGCGCTGTTCCCACAGACGCGCATCGGTGCGATTGCTCGGCGGGTCCGCACGGAATGGTTGATCCGCACATTGGACGGCATGTCCGCCGAACGCGGGGGCAGGCGATGACCGTCGACTACCGCGGCCAGTTCCTACGTGAGTTCATCCGCGATCCGCTCACGGTCGCGTCGGTCGCGCCGAGCAGCCAGGCACTCGCCGACGCGGTCGTCGCACCGGTTCCGCTCACCGGCGACCCCGTCGTGGTGGAGCTTGGCCCGGGCACCGGAGCGTTCACGCAGGCCATCCAGCGGCGGTTGGCCGGCCGAGGCCACCACCTGGCCATCGAGATCAACGAACGGTTCGCGGACCTGCTCGCTGCGCGCTTCCCGGGCGTCGACCTCGCCATCGCCGACGCCCGCAACCTGCGCGAGATACTGACGGTACGCGAGTTCGACCACGCCGACGTCATCGTCAGCGGGCTCCCGTGGGCGGCCTTCACGCCAGGGCGACAGGACGACCTGCTCACGGCGGTCACCGCAGTCCTCGCCCCGCACGGCGCCTTCACCACCTTCGCGTACACCCACACGCGCTGGATGCCGCCAGCCCGGCGGCTCCGACGCAGCCTCGGCGAACGGTTCGAGGAAGTGGTACGCGGCCAGACGGTGTGGGCCAACATGCCACCCGCGTTCGTCTACGTCTGCCGCAGGCCGCACATACCAGCGCGCCGAGGGACGGCCGGGATGGCTCCGCACCTGTCTTGGCGCCGACCCACACGGACATCGCAGATTACGCGACCACCGAACCGGTGACCGCTGACCGCAGGCCGGGGCCGCGCGTCAACCTCGCGCGGCCCCGTCGCTCTCGCACTACCAAACGATGGGGACACCATGCGTACCCATGCTTTTACTTCTGATGACGCTAAGACCCGCCGCAGCGGAAGAAATGTCGTCATGAGCGCCGAAGGCGACCGGGTCACGACGTTGGAACTGTTCTTCGACCTCGCATACGTCTTCGCATTCATCCAGGTGAGCATGCTCATGATCGAGCATCACGACGCCACCGGCATCCTGCAAGGGCTGGCCGTCCTCGGGCTGCTGTGGTGGTCCTGGACGGCGTACAGCTGGCTGGCCAATCAGGCCCGCGCGGACGAAGGCCTGGTCCGCATCGCGATGATCGTCGCAACGATGGCCGTCTTCGCCGTCGGACTGGCCGTGCCAGAGGCCTACCACGACCGCGACGGAGGGCTGTTCGGGCCGATGGTGTTCGTGTGCGCCTACCTGGTCGCCCGGTGTACCCATGGCGCGGTGTACTTTCTGGCAGCCGTCGGCGACGAACGGGCGCGGCGTGAAGTCGTGCTGACGGTGCTGGCATCCATGCTGCCCTCCGGCATCCTGCTTACGGCCGGCGCTCTGCTCGGCTCGCCGGGGCAGGTGTGGTGTGTGTCCGCCGCAGCCGCCACCGAACCGGCCGTCGCCTATGCCACGACCCGGGGCCTGCAGGGACGCATCAACTCGGCCGCGCACTTCGCCGAGCGCCACGGGCTCGTCGTCATGCTCGCTCTGGGCGAATCAATCACCGCACTCGGGTTCGGTGCCACCATCGGACCGATCAGCCTGCCGATCCTCGCTGGGGCGATCCTTGCGGTCCTGATCGCGGTCGCCATGTGGTGGGCGTATTTCGCCCGCCTCGCCCGCACTGCCGGGCTTGCGCTCACCCGCCAACGGGGCCGGCGACGCGCGACGACCGCCCGCGACGGATACACCTACCTGCACTTTCCGATCATCGCCGGTATCGTCCTCGCCGCTGTCGGAGTTGAGTCCGCCATGGTCCACATCGGGCAGGAGGACGCTTCCGGCCTGCTGGGCGCTGGAACGCTCGCCGGTGGTGTGGCCGGCTACCTCGTCAGCACCGCCCTGTTCGCCGGCAGAGTCATCGGCGGCTGGCGCTGGTCAAGATTGTGTGTGCCCCTGATCCTGCTGGCGGCCGTGCCCCTGTTGGCGACGCTCTCGCCGCTGGCGGTCCTCAGCATGGTCGCCGGGATGATGGTGGCGCTGCTGCTGACTGAGTCGCTCCTAACCAGCGATGGCCTGCGGCTGACCTGGCCAACCCTGCAGGCAGATGAGTGCCCACGCCAGCGCCACCGCACCGGGACCGGCGACATTGACGAGGAACCGTCGGTGGGCGCCGGTGACGTCCACCGACGGCGCCAGACGTGAGCTCGGTTCACCCTCGTCGAGATATCCGTCGTGGCGTCAATCCGAACGGCCCTACCGGTGCCTCACCTGGCCGGGGCGCGGCATGTGCAGATATGACCATCCCCTGGCATGGGGAGTGGGCAAGCCCCGGGGGGCCAGTCACCGTTCGTCGACGTCGTATCCGGCGGCCACGTCGCCGCATTCGATCGCGGTCACGTGGGCGGCGTGCCGGCGTAGGTATGCGCGCGCGCCCTGGTCGCCACGCACGGTCGCGACGATCTCAGCCCAATGGTCACGGCCCAGTACCACTGGATGGCCCGGCTCACCGTCGTAGCAGGCGCGAGTCAGGCAGCCCGCGTGTGCCTGCGCCAGCAGTCGGGCCACCGCCGTCGCAGAAACCCCGGGCATGTCCACAAGATGCACGCATACGGCCGAGACTCTCTGTATGCGGGCGGCTGTGGTCATTCCGAGCCGTAACGATGAGGCCATACCCTCGGCCCAGCCCGGATTCTCGACCACCTGAACACCTTCTAGATCCACGGCAGCCCGGGTCTGGCGGGCTCCGGCACCGAGGACCGCGATGATCGGGTCGCAGCCCCCGTCCCGAAGCGCGCGGAGCGCCTGCCCGAGAAACACCGGTGCCTTGGGGCCGCCGTAGCGGCGCCCTGCGCCGGCGGCTAGGACCAGGCCGGCGACGCGGTCTGCCGCAGCGTCGAGAGAACTCATCTCGACCCGCCGCTTGATCTACGCCCAAGCCGGGCGCGCGGGGACGCGAGATCAGGGCGCCGTTGCGGCGGCGGGCCACTTCGCGCCGTTGGGCAGCAGGGCCGCGACGAGAAGACCTGTGACATCGCGAGGGCCTGGGGGTAAGGCGGGATCACCACCGCAGTCTGCACGATTCTGCCCACCTGTTCTGTCGCCCGAAATGATGCGCTGGCCGCGAAATCAGGAAAACCTCGGCCAACGGCGAGACCCGCCGGCTGGACGTCGACCGCCGCCTCGTTGCTCGACGCGTTGCGCGCCGGCCCGCTTCCCCAACCCCTTCACCGGCATGCATAGTCGCCGCCGGTCCACCTGACCGTTTCTCGTTTGCACCATCAGCGTCAGCCGGCCGAGACGTGGCGAGCCTCAGCTGCGGACGGCTTCGGAGCTCCCGATGGCCGGTCACGGCGCCGCGCTGTGCCATACGACGCCGCGGAGATCGCGAACACGTCAACGCTGGCCGCCCACCACGGGCCGCGAGCGCCCGGCCGACGCCGAGTCGCACCGCAACGCCGGCCTGCTGTGGCGGGCACGGTGAGCCAATGGCGGCACGGGCGCCGAAGAAACCGCGCAGGATCAGGCAGAAGTTCAAGACTTCTGTGCAAGAGGGATTCGATGAACTGACGTAGCGTCTATGACGTCTGTCAAATGGCCCCCGGCCGCGCAGCCCCGTCTTCGCTGCGCACCCGAGCGGGTCAGATATTGGGATATTCAGATCCGGCGGTTAGCCATTCGGTCCCATCCTGTGGGCTTCGAGCAAGGTGGTGAGAGGATCGCGATGACCGATGACACGCGTAGTGAGATCACACTACGAGTCAACGACGAGACTTACCGATTGGCGGTGGACAACCGCAGAACACTCCTTGATGCGCTGCGGGACGACCTGAACTTCACCGGTGCGAAGAAGGGCTGTGATCATGGCCAGTGCGGCGCGTGTACCGTCCTGGTCAACGGACAGCGAGTGGTCTCCTGCCTCACCCTCGCTGTCGCCGCCGACGGCGCTGCTGTCACGACCATCGAAGGCCTGGCCGGCGACGGTGAGCTGCGCCCGATCCAGGAGGCCTTTATCCGCCTCGACGGATTTCAGTGCGGATTCTGCACGCCAGGACAAATCTGCTCCGCGGTCGGGATGCTCGCCGAGCATGCGGCAGGCTGGCCCAGCGCAGTCACCCGCAACGGCTCACCGCATCGGGCAGGGGAACTGACCGAAGAGGAAATACGCGAGCGGATGAGCGGTAACCTGTGCCGCTGCAGCGCATACCCGTCGATCGTGCGTGCGATCCTCGAGGCCTCCGCCCGCGAGGCGGTGGCCGGATGAGAGCTTTCGCCTATCAGCGGACGACACAGATCCGCGATGCCTTGAACCTCATAGCCCAGCACGACGGGGCGCGGTTCCTCGCGGGCGGCACCAATCTCGTCGACCTCATGAAAGCCGGAGTCGAGTCACCCGCCCGCCTGGTGGACATTCGAAGCCTCGCGTTGGGCGAGATCGGCGAAACGCCAGACGGCGGCCTGGTGCTCGGGGCGACGGCCACCAACAGCGCCGTCGCCGCCGACGCGCAGGTGCGGCTCCGGTACCCGGCATTGAGCCAGGCGATCCTGGCAGGGGCCTCGGGCCAGCTGCGCAACATGGCAACCGTCGGGGGAAACCTCCTGCAACGCACCCGCTGCGCCTACTTCGCCGATCCATCGGAGGCATGCAACAGGCGGGTTCCCGGCAGCGGATGCTCCGCAATCAACGGGGCCCACCACAACCACGCGATCCTCGACTGGACGGAGCATTGCGTGGCTACTCACCCCTCGGACATGGCGGTGCCGCTGAGCGCCTTCGACGCCGTGGTGCGATACGAGACCCTCGACGGCACGGGAGAGATCCCGCTGTCGGAGTTCTATCTCCCTGTCGGTAACCGCCCGGACCGGGAGACCGCCCTGCCCGACGGAGCCCTGATCACGGCAGTCGTGATACCGGCGGCCGCGGTCGCCAGCAAGTCGCGCTACCGCAAGGTCCGGGAGCGCGCGTCGTACGCGTTCGCCACCGTTTCTGTGGCAGCAGCACTCGACGTCCAGCAGGGCCTGGTGCAGGACGTGCGGCTCGCACTCGGCGGCGTGGCGTCACGGCCGTGGCGGGCGCGACTGGCCGAGTCCGCGCTGCGCGGCGGTCCGGCCACAGCCGAGCGAATCAGCGCAGCCGCCGACGTGGAGATCGCTGCCGCCGAGCCGCTGCGCGACAACGCATACAAAGTGACGCTCGCCCGCAACCTGATCGAAGCGGTTCTGACCGAACTCGCCGCAGACGCCGGAGAGGAGAGCAACGGATGAATCCCGACGAGATCGTCGCTGCCGTAGGCGAATCACGACCTCGGATCGAAGGCCGCCTCAAAGTCAGCGGCTCCGCCCACTATGTCGCGGACCTGCCCATGCCCAACCTTGCTCACGGCTGGATGGTCACGGCCGCGGTGTCACGCGGCCGAATCCGGGACATCGACGCCACGGACGCTCTCGCCCAGCCGGGAGTTCTGGGAGTGCTGGACCACCGCAATACGCGACGCCTCAACCCCGACATCGCCCACCACTTCGGCCCCGACCGCAGCCTCCCGCTGCTGCAGGACGAGGTGATTGAATACGCTGGCCGTCCCATCGCGCTCGTGGTGGCGGAGACACCCGAGCAAGCACGTGCCGCAGCGGCGGCGTTGCGGGTGACCTACGACGCGAAGCCCCACGACATCGAGTTCTCCATGAATCATCCCGCCACACGTCCCGCGTCCACGCTGTTCGGCCCGGAGGCCGACACCGGTGACCTGGAAGCCGAGCTCGCGGGATCCGCGATGGTGGTGGACGAGCTGTACCACACACCGGAAGAGAGCCACAGCGCCATGGAGCCGCATGTCGCGACTGCGTGGTGGGAGGACGGCCATCTCTACGCTTTCGATTCCAACCAAGGGCCCTTCGGCATCTCCCAGGTGATGGCTTCGTTGTTCCTCATCGACCCGGAACGTGTGCACATCCGCGCCGAGCACGTCGGCGGCGGCTTCGGCGCCAAAACCATCTGTGGGGCACAGATCATCCTGGCAGCGTTGGCCGCCGAGCATCTCCAGCGGCCGGTACGGGTCGCGCTCACCCGTAGACAGGTCTTCCTGGCAACCGGGTCGCGGCCGCCGACTGAACAGCGCGTCCGAATCGGCGCCGATGCCGACGGGCGGCTCCGAGCTATCCACCACCACGCCGCGTTCGCACAGTCGCCGCTGGCTGAGTACATCGAGTGGTGCACCGAGCAGGCCCGAACCCTCTACGCGGCACCGGCGATCCGCACGGAACTCAGTGCGGTACCCCTCAACCTTCTGCCTCCGTGCTCCATGCGCGGCCCCGGCGCGTCACCCGGTTCGTTCGCTTTCGAGTCGGCCATCGACGAGGTAGCCGAACGGCTGCAGATCGATCCCCTGCAGCTGCGGCTGCTCAACCAGCCCGTCGTCAGCCCGGTGTCCGGCCGCCCATTCAGCACCCGCCGCCTGGTCCAATGCCTTCAGGAAGGCGCGCGCCGGTTCGGCTGGGCCCAGCGCGACCCCCGCCCCCGGGTCCGCAGGGAGGGCAACCTCCTCGTCGGCACCGGCGTGGCCGCCGTCGCGTTCATCGCCGGCGTCTTTCCCTCCTCTGCAGCGATCACCGCGGAGACGGACGGGACATTCTCCGTCAGGGTCGGCGCCACCGACATCGGCACCGGAGCACGCACCGCGCTGATCGCCGTGGCCGCGGACGCCCTCGCTGTGGGCACCGAACGGGTCCGCATGCACATCGGCGACAGCGACCTCGGCCTGGCCGCGGGAGCCGGCGGATCCCGAGGCACGACATCGTGCGCGTTTGCCATCACCGAGACCGCGAAGGCGCTGCGCGAGAAGCTGGGCGATTCCGCTAGGCCAGTCACCGCGTCAGTCGACACCACACCGCTGATCAATTGGCAGCCGGCCGAAGAGCGATACACCTACAGTGCCGTGTTCGCCGAGGTCACCGTCGATCCGGCAACCGGAGAAGTGCGTGTTCGCCGGTTGCTCGGCATGTTCGCCGTAGGCCGTGTGATCAACCCGCTGCTGGCCCGCAGCCAGCTGATCGGCGGCATGATCGGAGGCCTGTCGATGGCGCTGCACGAGGAGTCCGTTCGCGATCCGCTCACGGGCCGCCTCGTCACTGCCGACTTCGCCGGCTACCACATCTCCGCCCACGCTGACGTACCCACCATCGAGGCCGACTTCGTGGCTGACTACGAGCCTCAGGATCCATCCGGATTCAACGGTCTCGGCGAGATCGGCAATGCCGGCACCGCTGCGGCAATCGCCAACGCCGTGTGGCACGCCACCGGCACCCGCCACCGAACACTGCCGATCAGCCTCAGCCGGGTCATCGAGCGCGCAGCGGCCCAGGACCGCCCGGAAGCCGTCAGTGTTGCGTGAAGTGTGGCCGTTCGTGGACTCCAAGCGGCGGGCGGGCAAGTCGGTCGTACTGGCCCGCCTAGTGGACCGTAACGGTCCCGGATCAAGGCCGCTGGGTTCAACGATGGCGGTCGCCGCGGACGGCACCTGGCGAGGCTCCGTGTCCGGTGGTTGCGTAGAATCGATAGTCGTCGAAGCAGCACGGTCCGTGTTGCACGGTGCGGCACCACACATACTGGCGGTGTCACCGGGCGAGCAGCTACTGCCCTGGGAAGAGCGGCCCGCCTGCACCGCGACGCTGGAGGTGCTCATCGCAGCCGCGCCACCCGCCCCGGTTCACGAGGCGATCACAGAAGCTCTGGCGGACGATCGGCCGGTGACCGTACGCGTCGGGCTGCGACCACCGTATCGCTGGTCCGTTACCCCGATAGCCGAGGACGTCGTCGCTGACGATGAGTATCTCGACCAGCTGCCGTCGCGTCGGCAACTGCTCCTCGTCGGGGCCACCGACCTTGCCGCCGTGATGGCAGAGATGGCGCACCTGTTGGACTGGGCGGTGGTCGTGGTGGACCCTCGGCCTGACCATGTCGCAGCGGGTGCGATGCCGCCAACAGCTCGGGTAGAACGTGCATGGCCGGACATCTGGCTGGCCGAGCACCCGCTCGGACCTCAAGACGCTGTCGTGACACTCAGCCACGATCCGCGGATAGACGACCGGGCCATTCGCGCGGCACTGGCGGGAGATGCGGGACATGTGGCTGCCCTGGGCAGCCGAGCCACTCATGCCCAACGGATGCGACGGCTGGCAAGCCAGCCAGGCCTTGACCGACTTGTCGGGCCCGCGGGACTCGACCTCGGTGGTGCATCGCTCGCCGAAACGGCACTGTCTATCCTCGCCGAGACCGTCGCGGCAAAAAACGGCCGCAGCGGCCGTCGGCTCCGAGACGGTACGCTGCCGATCCGAGCCGCAGAGACCGCGACGGCTCATGGTTGACACCCGTCGAGCTGGCACACCGATTGCCCGGTCATCCAACGGCTGTCGTCCGAGGCGAGGAACCCCACCGTGTCGGCCGCAGGGCGCTACCGTTGGCGGCGCATCCACGCTCAGGAGACCTTCGCGAGCAGGCCGGTGACGGTCTCGGCTTCCGGGTGCTGCATCTCAGTCAGCAGCGCGAGCGCGTTACGCCAGACGTCCTGGGCAGCCTGTCGGTCTCCCGTGTCGGCGTGCACCCCGCCGAGCCGTACCAGCGTCTGCGCCTGCTGGTAGCGATCTCCCACCTGCTCGCGCAGCTCGGCCGCGCGTCGGTACGCGGCCACCGCCAGGTCCGGTTGCGCGAGTGCGCTCCGGACGGCATCGGGGGACATCCTTTTGCTAGTTGAGTACGCGACTCGGATTTGACGATTCACAGCCTTTTTGACTGCGCGAAGCCAGCGGCGATGTTCCCTAGCAACCGGGTGGGTTTAGTCGGGAATACTAGGCGGTGTGATTGGTCCGTGCAACAGCGGCAGGAGCTGGTCGCCCTGGCGCTTGATCTCCGGGAGGTAGGGCGTGTCGGAGAGTACGAAGTGGGTGATGCCAAGCTCCTGGTACCTGCGCAGCGACCTCGCCACGTCCGCGGCGGAGCCGACCAGCCAGGTGGTGCCCGCTCCGCCGCCGCCGAACCTGCCGGGAGTGGTGTAGAGGTTGTCGTCAAGCACCTCTCCGCGTGCGGCGAGGTCGAGCAGCCGCCGCTGACCGACGGCGGCCTGCCAGTTCTGGTCCCGCGCGGTGCCGCCCTTGCCCTGCGCCATTTCCGCCACCTTGGCTTCGGCGTCGGCCCAGGCCTGGTCGGTGGTGTCCCGCACCAGGGTGGTGACACGCAGCCCGAACTCCAGCGGGGCGTGCTCGCGTCCCAGCTTCTCGCTGAGCTGCTTGAGTCGCTCGATCCGCTCGGCCACGCCGTCGAGCGGTTCGCCCCAGAAGAGCTGGACGTCGGCCTCGGTGGCGGCCACCTCCTCGGCGGCGGGGGAGGCGCCGCCGAAGTAGAGCCGGGGGTGCCTGCGTTCGCCGCGGACGACCGGTCGGAGCGCCACCGTGGAGCCGGTGACGTTGAAGTGCTCGCCCTGGTAGGTGACGTTCTCCTCGGTCCACAGCTTGCGCACGATCTGGAGGAATTCCCTAGTGCGGGCGTAGCGGTGGGCCTGGTCGCCTTCGCCGTCGCCGTATGCCGCCAGGTTGTCCTTGCCCGACACGATGTTGATCAGCACTCGTCCCCCGCTGAGATGGTCGAGGGTCGCCGCGGCGGAGGCGAAGTTGGCGGGCCGCCAGTAGCCGGGCCGGATCGCGATCAGAGGCTGGAACGTTGTCGTCTGGGCGGCCAGTGCGGTGGCGACCGTGAAGGTGTCGGGCCGTCCCCAGCCGGTCCCGATGAGCGCACCGCCCCACCCGTGCTCCTCGAGAGCCCTGGCGTGGCTGGTGAGGGTCTGCAAGCTGTTGTGGTTCTCGACGACGACGTCGTCGCCGCGGTGGCCGGGCTGGACCTGGTTCGGGATGTACCAGAGGAACTCGAGGCTCATCAGTGGCGGCCTTCCTGTTCGGTTGGTGAGGTGGAGGGAACGGGCGTTGCCCGCGGGGCGGAACGGTGACTTGTGCCGCCCCGCGGGTAAGCCTGTTCAGGCGAACAGCCGTGCCGCGTTGCGGACGGCGTAGGCGGCGACGTCACGGCCGAGCCGGACGCCGACCTCGTCCGCCGTGCGGGTGTGGATGCCGGACCACACGCGGGCGTCGACGTTCTCCTCGGTGGGGCGTCGCCAGTCGGTGTAGGTACGGGTGGCGCCGGGCTGGCTGGGGCTGGTGATGGTGTACGACGCCCGGGCTCGCGCCCCGGCCAGGGCGGTGAGCACCTGTTCGGCGGCGCCGGCGTAGGTGTTGTGTCCGCTGGGGTAGTCCGGGTGTGCGGGGGTCTCGTGCAGCGGCGTCCACCCGGGGTCACCATCGGCGCCGGCCCGGATGGCGGTGACCGGTCGCCAGCGCAGGTAGGCGTACTTGGCGTCGGAGGTCGTGATCTGGGTGTCGACGAGTGCGACGTGGAAGATGGCCACGAGGCTCGTCCGCCAGGCGGTCGGCCGGGTGGACTGGGCGAGCGCGGCGCGCAGGATCCCGGTGTAGAGGGTCAGCGAGGAGCCGAGCCAGAACGTCGCCGTGGCGGTCTGCTGCGGTGTGCGTACCGTGCTGTCGGCCGCGCCGTACGCACGGACCTCGGCGAGGTCGGCACGGTAGCGCTCCGACTCCAGCGCGGGCGGTGGCCCGGGTCGGTACCGGTCCGCGCGGTCGAGCAGGAACGGGGTGGCGAACCGGGTACCGGCCTGCTGGGCGGCGGTGAAGCTCGGTGGGGTGGGCTGCCAGACGCCGGGTCCCGGCTCGGGAGTGGGGTAGGGCGGGTTGACGGCGGCGGGATCGAGTCCGTCGCCGGCACGCTGGGCGAGCAACGAACGCGCTTCACGCTGGCCGGCGGCCACCCCGCGGTCCTTGGCGCGCCCGTCGGGGATCCGGTCGAGCGTGGTCCGTAGTGCCGCGTCGAGCGTGGGCGCGCTGTCCGGTATCAGGGTGCTTAGCGCGGTGTGTACGGCAGACGCGAGCGCGGCGTCCTGGTAGTCGCGTACCGCCCCGGTGGGTGCGGTGCGGACGGCGCGGGCGGCGGCCAGCCAGCTGATCGCCCACGCGCGGCTGTTCGTGACCTGCGGCCGGGTGCCGGTCGCGATGGCGGCCGCGGTGGCGTCATACCAATCGAGAGCAGTGTCGACCGGGGAGGTGGCGGCGGCTGCCGGTGCGGTGGCGGTGATGCCGGCCACCAGCGCGGCGGCGATCCCGGCCGCGCCACGCCGCCAGCCACGAACTGTCAGCAAGGTCATGATGCGGTCGCTCCTTTGCGGGGAGGGGTAAAGGGGTGAAGACAGGACTGAGCGGGTGCCCGCGCGGGTGGAGATGAGGGTCTGGGGCGTCGAGCGTCAACAGCCGCCGGAGCACACCCGCTGGTGGCCCACGAAACGCCGCCGGGTCAGGCGCCGGCTTCGATGCACGGCATCACACCGCCGTGACCGGGTGGTGAGCCACCGCGCCGGCGTGCTGGTCGGCCCACTGCGCGGCGATCTCGCGCCCGTCCGCCAGCCTTGACTCCAGCACGGCCAGCGGCGGCGCCGGGACCCGTGCGCTCAGTTCGACCAGCACGTCGCGCAGGGCCGACGCCGCCGCGTCCGCGTGCGCCGGTGAGGCGGCCACGGCCACCGGTACGGCGGTGATGCCGGCCAGTTGCCGGTGCCCGAACTGGTCCAGGAAGGCCTTCAGCAACCCGGTGTAGCTGCCCTTGTACGCCGGTGTGGCGACGATAAGCAGCCGCGCCGACCGCACCGCCGCGAGCGGGTCAGGGCCGGCTGTCGCCCCGTACGCCGGCTCGGGCCCGAAGGAAACCCCGACGATCTCGGACAGCTCCAACACGTGGACGCCGCTGGGTGGCTCCCCCAGCCGCTCCAGCAGCGCCGCGGTCACGGCTTCGGCGAGCCCGCGGGTACGTGACCCGGCGCGCGGGTTTCCGACCAGCACGACCACATCCGCGGCTTGGCTGGTCACTGGGCCCCGCCGGTGGGGTGTGGCGATGTCCCGCCGCGACGGCGGTACGCCGGATCGGCCAGCGACAGCGGCTGGTAGCCGGCGTCGGCGGGATTCAGCGTGGTGCCGGACGGGACGATGGCGTCGATGCGGTCCAGCACGTCGCGGGACAGCGTCACCTTGGCGGCACCGAGCTGCGACTCCAGGTGTGCCAGGGTGCGTGGTCCGATGATCGCCGAGGTGACGGCCGGGTGTTCCAGGACGAACGCGATCGCCAGGTGGATCAGCGACAGCCCGGCCTCGTCGGCGAGGGCGGCCAGCTGGTCGACGGCGGCCAGCTTGGCGGCGTTGGCCGGCAGGGTCGGGTCGAATCGCGCCGGGAACCGGCCCGCCCGGCGGGAGATCGGGGCGTCGAGCCCCGCGTGGTAGCGACCGGACAGCCAACCGCCGGCCAGTGGGCTCCACGGGATCACCGCCAACCCGTACCGCTGGGCCACGGGCAGCACCTCGCGTTCGACCCCACGGGCCAGGATCGAGTACGGCGGCTGCTCGCTGACCACCCGCTCCCGCCCGCGCCGCTGCGCGATCCACTGACCCTCCACGATCGCCGACGGCTCGAATGTGGAGGTGCCGATGTAGCGGATCTTGCCCTGGCGCACCAGGTCGCTGAGCGCGCCCAGGGTCTCGTCGAAGTCGGTGTCCGGCTCCGGCCGGTGCGCCTGGTACAGGTCGATCCAGTCGGTGCGCAGCCGGCGCAGGCTGTTCTCCACCGCCCGGACGATCCAGCGGCGGGAGTTGCCCCGGTGCTGCGGGTTGTCGCCGACCTGGCCGTGGAACTTGGTGGCGAGGAAGACGTCGTCCCGCCGCCCGCCGGCGAGGGCCTTGCCCACGATCTCCTCCGACTCGCCGTCGGAGTAGACGTCAGCGGTGTCGATCGAGTTGATGCCTTCGTCGAGCGCCCGGTGGATGATCCGAATGCTGTCCCCGTGGTCCGGGTTGCCGCGTTGCCCGAAGTTCATCGCGCCCAGCGTCAGCGAGCTGATCCGTACGCCGGTGCGCCCGAAGGGCCGGTAGTCGACCATGAGCTCTCCTTTCCAGGGATCAGCGGGCGGTGGCCGTGAGCTGCCGCGTGAACTGGTTGGCCGGGCGGGGCAGCCCGTAGTGGTCGCGCAGGGTCGCCCCGGTGTACTCGGTGCGGAACAGCCCGCGGCGCTGCAGGATCGGCACGACATGGTCGACGAAGGCCTCCAGCCCGGACGGCAGCACCGGCGGCATGATGTTGAACCCGTCCGCCGCGCCGCTGCCGTACCACTCCTCGATGGCGTCGGCGACCTGCTCCGGCGTGCCGGCGAAGGTGCGGTGCCCGCGCCCGCCACCGAGCCGGCCGATCAACTGGCGTACGGTCAGCCGTTCCCGCCGGGCCAGGCTGACGATCAACGTGTACCGGCTCTTGGCGCCCTCGATCTCGTCCTCGCTGGGCAGGTCGGCGGGGAGCTCCTTGTCCAGGTCGAGGACCTCCGGCGCGACCCGCAGCGTGGCGGCGAGCTGCTGCCGGGCGTACTCGGGCTTGATCAACCGATCCAGCTCGTCCTCCAGCGCGCGGGCCTCCGCCTCGGTGGCGCCGATCGCCGGCACGATGCCCGGCAGGATCTTGATGGTGTCCGGATCGCGGCCGGCCTGCGCGGCGCGTCCCTTGAGGTCCCGGTAGAACGCCTGCGCCCCGGCGAGTGTCTGCTGGGCGGTGAAGACGGCCTCGGCGTACCGGGCGGCCAACTCCTTGCCGTCCTCGGACGACCCGGCCTGCACCAGCAGCGGGTAGCCCTGCGGCGAGCGGGGAACGTTCAGCGGGCCGGCCACCCGGAAGTACCGCCCGACATGCTCCGGCGGGTAGAGCAGGTCGTCGTCGCCCCACCGCCCGGCGTCCTTGTCACCGAGCGGCGCGGCGTCGTCCCAGCTGTCCCAGAGCTTCAGCGACACCTCGACAAACTCGGCGGCCCGCTCGTACCGGTCCCGGTGGGCGGGCAGCTCGTCCAGGTTGAAGTTGCGGGCCGCATTCTCGCCGGCCGTGGTGACGATGTTCCAGCCGGCCCGGCCGCCGCTGATGTGGTCCAGCGACGCGAACCGGCGGGCCAGGTTGAACGGCTCGTTGTACGTCGTCGAGGCGGTCGCGATCAGGCCGATGTGGCTGGTCGCGCCGGCCAGGGCGGTGAGCAGCACGGTCGGTTCCAGCGTGCCGCCCGGCCGCCGCCCGATGCTGTTCCACAACACCGGGCTGTCGGCGAGGAAGAGCGAGTCGAGCTTGCCGCGCTCGGCGATGCGCGCCAGACGCGTGAAGTGCTCGACGTCGGTCTGCGCGAACGGGTCGCTCTCCGGCAGCCGCCAGGCCGCCTCGTGGTGGCCGACACCCATCAGGAACGCGTTGAGGTGCAGCATGGTCATCCTTCCGTCTGGTCGACGCCGAGCGCCCGCAGCAGGGACTCCCGGTAGGCGAGGAACTGCGGTTGCCGGTGCGACCGCGGCGCCGGCAGGTCGATGGCGAGGTCGACCGCGACGCGGCCCGCGTCGAGCAGCAGCACCCGGTCGGCCAGCGTGACGGCCTCGTCCACGTCGTGCGTGACGAGCAGCACCGCGGGCCGGTGTCGGGCGCACAGCTCGCGCAGCAGGTCGTGCATGCGCAGCCGGGTCAGCGCGTCCAGCGCGCCGAAGGGCTCGTCAGCCAACAGCAGCTCCGGCTCGGACACCAGGGCCCGGGCGAGCGCCACCCGCTGCTGCTCACCACCGGACAGCTCACTGGGCCAGGCCCGTTCGCGCCCGGCCAGTCCGACCTCGGCGAGGGCCGCGCGGCCGCGCTCGGGTGCCGCCGACCCGCGCAGGCCGAGGACGACGTTGTCCAGGACGCGCTGCCACGGCAGCAGCCGGGCGTCCTGGAACACGACCGACGAGTTCTCCGGTACGTCGACCAGGCCCGAGCCCGTCACGTCGCCATCCAGGCCGGCGAGCGCGCGCAGCAGGGTGCTCTTGCCCGAGCCGCTGCGGCCCAGCAGCGCGACGAATTCCCCCGCGCCGACCTCCAGGTCGAGGCCGTCCAGGACGGTTCGCTCTCCGAAGCCACGCACCAGTCCCTGGACCCGTACGGGGCGGGTGGCGGTCAGTCCGCCAGCGTGCGTCGCCACGACAGCGCCCTCCTCTGCGCGAGTCGGACGGCGCCGTCGGACAGCAGCCCGAGCAGCCCGTACAGCACGAGCCCGACGATGATCACGTCGGTCTGGCCGTACTGGCGGGCCAGCTCCATCATGTAGCCGATGCCGCTGGTCGAGTTGATCTGCTCGACCACCACGAGGGCCAGCCAGGCGCCCACGACCGCGAACCGCATGCCGAGCAGGAAGCCGGGCAGCGCGCCGGGCAGCACGATCCGGCGGAGGAAGACGGCCCGCCGCAGCCGAAGAGACTCGCCCAGTTCGACGTACCGGCTGTCGATGCTCCGCAATCCGTTGTGGGTGTGGATGTAGACGGGCACGAGCACGCCCAGCGTGATGGTGGTGACCTTCATCTGCTCACCGATGCCGAGCCAGAGGATGAGCAGCGGCACCAGCGCGAGGGCCGGGATGGCCCGCTTGATCTGGATCGGGCCGTCGAGGATGGCCTCGCCCCACCGGCTGAGTCCCGCGATCAACGCGAGCACGGTGCCGATGACGGTGCCGATGGCGAGGCCCAGGCCGGCCCGCTGGGCCGAGATGGCCAGGTTGTCCTGAAGTCGGCCGTCCGCGACGAGGTCGGACGCCGTCGTCACCACGGTCCAGGGCGCCGACAGGGTACGAGAGTCGAGCCAACCGGCTGCCGAACCGACCGCCCACACCGCGAGGAGCAGGAACGGACCGAGCGCTGCCCCGAACGGGATGGGGCGGCCCGGCTTAAGCCGGCGCCTCGGTTTGCGGGCGGGCGCGGTCGCCGCCGCCCGGGGCCGGGCGAGTACGGAGGCGGTCACCGGGCCCCTCCCGCGGCGAGCGCGTCCGCGGCGACGGATTCGTACCGCCGGTCGTACAGGTCCTCGGCCCGGAGTGGCTTGTTGCCGGTCTCCTTCGCCAGCAGGTCGATGGTTTCCTGGTGCCGAGCGATGGCCTCGGTCCAGCTCGCCGGGATGTCGGCCACGCCGGCGTTCTCGACCAGCCACCTGCCGTCGTCGGCGCTGAGGCCCTGGTCCTTGACGTAGTACCGCTCGATCCACTCGTCCGGGTTGGCCTCGCGCCACCGCCAGGCCCGCGCCCACGCCTGCACGTACTCGCGGATCGCGGCCGCCTTCGCCGGATCGGCCAGCACGGTGACCGGCGCGTACAGGTGGCCGGGGTCGTCCCGCAGGCCGTGGGCGATGGTGGTGGCGCCATCCTTGCCGTACTTGGTCTCGTAGCGCTTGACCTGCACACCCCCGATCGGGGCGACGTCGACCTGGTGGCTGGCGAGCGCGGTCGCGTAGACGTCGCCGGTGCTCGGCAGCTCGACCAGCTTGACGTCCTGCTTGGTCAGTCCGGCCTTGTGCAGGACCCGCAGCACCAGCGCGCCCTATGCCTGCCCCGGGCTGTACGCGACCTTCTTGCCGCGGATGTCGGTGAGCGTGGCGACCGTGACGCCGGGCGCGATGCCGAGCTTGTAGATGGCGTGGTTCAGCGGGTCTTGGCGGAACTTCGATGCGACGATCTTTGTGGGAATGCCGGTCCAGTGGGAGTGGATCGGCGGGATGTCCGCGACCGCCCCGATGTCCAGGGCGTCGGCCCGGAACGCCTCCAGCGTCTGCGGGCCGCCGCTGATGTTGGCGAACTCCACCTGGAAGGTGAACTTCTCCACCTCGCCGGAGAATTCGAGCGCCTTCTGGTGCTCCTTGTCGCCCACGACGAGCTTGGTGCCCTTCGGCACGGAGTCGCGGAGCGGTGCGGCGGCCAGTGCGGCATCCGGTGCCTCGTCGCCGGCGCAGGCGGTCAGGCCCAGCGCGACCGCGCCGAGGGTGGCGGACAAGAACGCCCGACGGTCCAGGAGGGATGGCGGCTTCACTTACGACTCCTTCGTGGTTGGTTGCAGGGCGGCGTACCGCCCCATGTGGTAGAGGAGGGGCGCGCCCTCGCCGTGCTGGCCGGTCAGCGGCTCGGCCAGCACGATCGCGTGGTCGCCGGCGAGCACCCGCTGGGTCACCCTGCACAGCAGCCAGGCGACCGGCTCCTGCAGCAGCGGCACCCCGTACGGGCCGTGCCGCCATCCGGAGTGCGCGGCGAACCGGTCGATGCCGCTGGTCGCGAACGTCTGCGCGACGTCCCGCTGGTCCTCACCGAGCAGGTGCACCGCGACGTGCTCCGCGCCGGCGACGGTCGGCCAACTCGACGACGACCGGGCCAGGCAGAACGACACCAGCGGCGGGCGCAGCGACACCGACGTGAACGAGGTGGCGGTGAATCCCACCGGCGGGTCGCCCGCGGCGGTGACCACCGCGACCGATGCGGCCTGCCGGCGCAGCAGGACACGGAAGGTGTCCGGATCGACCGGTGCGTGCGGTTCGGCGATGACATTCATGACGTTCCTCCTGGTCGAGAAGGACGGGCACGCGCCATCCCGGGCAGGCGGGGGTGCGGCGCGCATGGAGCGGCCGTTCATCAGGTCGCGGAGACGCGGCCGCTCGTCGTCGAGCCGGCGGCGCAGCGGTAGGGAGAAGTCAGGTATCCGCGTTCAGCGGCAGCAGCCGCGCGTGGTGGTCCAGCCACGGCAACATCCCCGGGACACCGCGACCGCGGTGCCGTCGAGCGGGGTTCCTTGGCTGATCATGGCTCCTACATTAATCCCCAATACCTACAGATTAAATAGGGATTCCAGTCACTGGGACGTCGCCGTGTCTTCCGGGGACCAGCGGGAAGGGGACAGGGACCCCCCGCCAGCGGTGCGTACGCGCCGGTGCCGGCTCCGAAGCGGAGCAACCTGCCCATGATCCTGGCCGCCGCCGGCGTCCTCGTTGTGCTGATCGCCATCGCGATCGGCGGCACGCTTTGGTTCGTCGGGCGCAACGACCTCATCCGGGAGCAGGCCCAGCGGGAATGCCGCACCGCACTGGAGCGGGAGGCTGAGCAGCGCGCCGACCGCGTCGGCAGCGGCAGCAAGGACGTGCTGATCTCGGTGACCGGTGTGGATCTCCAGGAGACGTGGGAGACGGACAATGGCTGGTCCGTCAACGGCACCGCCAACATCACCATGACAACCCCGCTGCTCGGCCAGACGCCGACGTCGGTCGCCCTAACCTCCGAGGTGACCTCGAAGGACGGGCAGGTTCAGACCACCGTCAAGAACCGGCTCTGACACCTTCACACGCGAGAGGCGTCCCAGGGGCTCGCCGAACAGCCCAAGGAGCAGCCACCGGCGAGCAGCGCGGACGATCACGGACGCGGACACCACGTCGAGCAGCAGCCCCGAGTGCTTCCACCGTGCTGCAAGGCTTGCGACTCTGGCCGCATGACCGGCAAACAGGGACCGAGCGAAGCCGCAGGTGCGCACGTCTGGTACGGCTACGAGATCGGATCGTTTCAGCGCGCGTCGTTCCTGCAGTGGGTGCAGTTGCGCTGGTGGCGCGTCCGGTACTGGTGCAAGCACCGGCGCGCCCATCAGGCCGCACTGGAGCGGCTGGCCGCACGGCAACGCGAGCGGAGACAGCTGAGCTAACGACTCAAGTGTGAAGAACCTAGCGACCAAAGCCCGCTAAGCGGGAGAATTTCCGCCTCGGTCCGGGGCGGCGTCGGACCGCCGACGCCGTCGCGAACCATGCGACACCCCAGTCGGTCTGTTACCCCAGCTCAACCGGGCTGAGGGATCCGGCCAGAGCGAGCCGAGCACTCACGGATGGCGCAGTGATGTGACTGGTCATCGATAAACCAGTCCCATCGCTGCAAATCCCGGATGTGACGCTAACGGGACCCGCTGCCCGTCTAGTTGCCGCTGCAACACCGCGAGCTGGTGACAGACCGGTCATGGCGTGTTGGTGGGAGGTGCGAGGAGCTCCCGCAGCGGTCCCAGACCGAGCGGTCCGAGGCGTAGCGCGGTCATGTGGAAGGTGCGCAGGTCGAAATCGGGTTGCCGCTGCGCCGCCTCACGGATCTGTCGCCACAGCCGGGCGCCGATCCGGAACGCCAGTGCCTGGCCGGGCCAGCCGAGGTAGCGGTCCACTTCGAATCGGGCCGCCGCCTCAGTCGCACCGGACGCGGCGCGGAGCACGGCGACACCCACCTCCGGTGTCCACGCGGTCGCGTCGGTCAGGCCGTTGCCCGGCGGGATCGGCAGGCCGAGATGCAGGCCCATGTCGATGACGATGCGCGCGGCGCGCCAGCGCTGCCCGTACAGCATGCCTAGCCGTTCGCCGGGATCGCGGAGGAGGCCGATCTCGTCGCACAGCCGCTCGGCGTAGTGCGCCCAGCCCTCGACGTAGCCGTGAACGTGCGCCATCGACCGCTGCCAGGGGTGCAGGCCGGGTTCGGCCATCGCGGTAACGATCTGTAGGTGGTGGCCGGGTACCCCCTCGTGGTGCAGGGTGGTGACCTCACGCCAGGTGTACGAGCCGCCGGTCTCGGGCGGGGACCACCAGACGCGGCCTGGCCGGGTGAACGCCGGATCGGGCTGCGCGTAGTACATGACACCGGAGGACGCCGTCGAGATCGCGCACTCCGGGCGGCGGGCGACAGCCGGCAGGTCGAAATGAACACCGTCGACCGCGTCCACCACCTCGTCCAACCGGCCCTGAAGCCAGCCCAGCAGTTGGTTCGCAGAGCTGAGCCGGCGCCCCGGCTCGGTGTCCAGCAGGGAAGCCGCCTCCTCTATCGAAGTGGCTCCGAGCTGGCCGGCGACCTCGCGCATCTCCGCGGTCAGCCGGGCCAGCTCGTCCCAGCCGAAGGCGTACGTCTCGGCCAGGTCGACGTCGTCGCCGAGGAACGCCCGGGCGGTCACGGCGTACATCTGTTGCCCGACAGCGTCGGCCTCTGGAGCGCGGGAGAGCAGCTCCTCGCGCAGGAACCGGGCGAAGGACGCGGTCGCCTCGGTCGCCAGCCGGGCGCCATCGTCTACTCCACACACCGGCGGTGCGGGCGCGACGAGCCGGCGGTAGAAGTCGTCCGGACCGATCCACTGGTCACATTGATCGGCGACACCACGTATCTGGCGCGCAGCGACGATGTGGCCACGGTCGGCGGCCACGCGCAGGGTGTCGGCGTAGTTTTCGAGAGCGAAGGGTACGAGCGCGAGATGGGCGGCCACCCGCGCCCAATCGGCCTCGGTACGCCGGGGAAGCTCGTCGAAGACGCTGCGCACGGCGTGTACGGGTGTGGCCAGTGGTGCCAGCAGCGCGGTGGTGAACCCGGCGTCGTGCAGAGCCAGCTCGCTGGCGGCCCGCTCGGTCAGGGCCGCAGCGAGCACGTGGTCGCGCGTCACGGGTGACGGATCGGTCCCGGATACGGCCACCGGCCTGGCGGCCGTTCCGCAAGTGGAGGCGAGCCGGGCCAGCGCGTCATGTGCGGCGGCGTAGGCGTCCCGCCGGGCGGCGAAGTCGTCGGGGCCGAGTGCCGGCATGACGATGTCCGGCTCCGCGCCGAGGCTCGCGGCGGCAAGCGGGTCGACCGGTGCCAGGTCGGCCAGCAGCCGGTCGGCGATGGCGGCGGCGTCCGCGCGGGTCGCAAGCTCACTCACGGGACCTCCTTGGATGCCGGCAGCACGCGCTTGCCAAGCAGTTCGACGCCGTGCTCGTCAGTGTGGCCGTGCATGCCGGACGACGCGGTTGGCACCGGTGGCCAGGCGCGCGTAGGCGGCCGCGGACTTGCCGGTCTGGAAGCCGGCGTTACCGCGTGCGTCATCGAAAGTGGCAGCCGTGTCACGGCACCGGTGGGGTGACGGCGAGCAGGAACCTGGCCGGCTTGAGGCTCTCGTTGCAAAACCGGTGCGGCAGGCGCGAGTCGAAGGTCAGCGAGTCCTGTGCGTTTAGCACGTACCGGTGCTGCTCGACCTCGACGACGACCTCACCTTCGAGGACGACGATGCACTCGGTCGACTCGTGGCCGCGCCGCTCGGACGCGCTGACGTCGCCGGGGTTCATTGTCGCTGAGAGCATCTCGAGGTCGCCTCGGCCGGGCGTGAGCCGCTCGTAGGCGATCTCGCCCAGCGGCGCGGTCAGGCGCATCCGCTCGCCGGGCCGGGACAGGTGCACCGTCGGCGCGTTGGGTTCGCTGAACAAAGCGGAGACTTCCGCCTTGAACACCGTGGCCAGCTTGCGCAGGGTGGACAGGCTCGGGTCGGTGACGTTGTTCTCCAGCTGGCTGAGCAGGGCGGGTGACACCTCGGCCGCAGTCGCCAGCTGGCGCAGGGTCATGCCATGGCGCAGGCGTAGCTCGCGCAGGCGATCTCCCAACATCCCTACTGCCTCTCTTCCCGCATACTCGTCACCCGTCAGTGTGGATCACCGACGACGGCCCTGGCTGCTGGGGTCGCCACCAGTTCGGCGTGGTGATGGACGATCTGCCAGCTGCCTTCCGCCGCATCCCACACGTCGCTGACCCGGAATGTCGTGTCGCCGGCGGGCGTCGTTGCTCGCAGCACGTAGCGGGCCACCGCCGCCGTGTCGCCCCACCGGTCGATGAGCAGGTTCTCGACGGACAGTGTCGCCCGTGACGGCTCGACGCCGGACCTGCGGCGTTCCCGTAGCGCGGCCAGTTCCGCCAGGCCGATCGGCGGGCCAGTCTGATCGGTTTCCCAGATGGTGATCTGGGAGTGCAGGTGTTCGTCGAAGCGGGCCGGGTTGGGGTAGGCGGCGTACATCGCACGCACGGCGTCCGCGACCGGTCCGTCGCTTTCGCGTACCCGTCCTTGACTCACATCTCCTCCTCGGTCGCGGCGGCGATCTCCTCGGCACGGTGGCAAGCGACGAGTGTGTGCAAGGTGTGCCGCAACGGCGGCTCGGTCAGGCACACCTCTGCAGCGTGTGGACAGCGCGGCCGGAACCGGCATCCGGACGGCGCCCGCGACGGGTCGGGGACCTCGCCGCGCAGCACGGCCGGCAGCCGGGGCGCGGCCGAGATCTGCGGTATCGCGCCGACCAGCGCCCGCGTGTATGGGTGGACCGGTGCGGCCATCAGCTGGCGGGTGGGCGCGGTCTCGATGATCTTCCCGAGGTACATCACCGCGGTGCGGTCGGCGATCTCGTGGACCAGCGCGAGGTCGTGCGAGATGAACAGCAGGCCCATGTTCAGCTCGCGTACCAGCGACAGCAGCAGCGATACCACCTGCGCTTGGGCGGAGGCGTCCAGCGCGGTGACCGGCTCGTCCGCGATGATCAGTTCCGGTTCCGCGGCCAGCGCCCGGGCGATGGCGAGCCGCTGCCGCTGCCCGCCGGAGAACTCGTGCGGGAACCGAGTGGACGCCTCTGCAGGCATGCCGACCCGGTCGAGGAGTTCAGCCAGGCGCTGCTCGCGGGCTGCGGCCGGCAACTCGTCGCCGACGCCGTCGAGCAGTTGCGCTCCGACGGTACGTCGCGAGTTCAGCGATCCGCCCGGATCCTGGAAGATCATTTGTAGCCGGGTCTGCGCGGTGGGCCGGCGCTGCCAGCCGAGCGGAGCGACTGGTGCGCCGTCGAAGCGCACCGTGCCGGAGCTCGGTGCGGACAGGCCGGCGGCAACCCGCGCGAGTGACGACTTGCCGCAGCCCGACTCGCCGACCAGCCCGACCACTTCGCCGGCGGCAACGTTCAGGTCGACGCCCGCGACGGCGCGGACAACGCCGCGACCGCGCGGCCGGTAGTCGACGTAGACATCCTCGATGGACAGCCGCACCGGGGCCCGGTCCCAGGCCGGCAGCCCGGCGGGGCCAACGGCGGTGTGGTTGGTCGCGGCGGTGTCGTTGGTCATCGTGCCGCCGCCAAGTCCGGCGCGACAACGCAGGCGAGAGTGCGGTCGGTGCTCGTCGCCTCGACCGGCGGCGGCCCGGTGCGGCACTCGTCGCGGGCGTATGCGCAGCGCGGCTCGAACGGGCAGCCAGGTGGTTCCTGGCCTGGCACGACAGGTGCGCCCGGGATCGCGCGGAGGGTCCGCTCCGTGCTCAGGCCATGCGGTCGGGCGCCGAGCAGCGCCGAGGTGTACGGGTGGGCCGGCTGGGTCAGCACCTCGGCAGTACCGCCGCTCTCCATCACCCGGCCGGCGTAGAAGACGTAGGCCCGCTGGGTGAGCGAGGAGAGGACGCCCAGATCGTGGGTGATGAACAGCACCGACAGGTCGTTGTCGCGGCGCAGTTCGTCGAGCAGGGCGAGGATGCCGGCCTGAACCGTCACGTCGAGCGCGGTGGTGGGTTCGTCGGCGATCAGCAGGCGGGGGCGGCAGGCCAGTGCGCTGGCGATGGCGATGCGTTGGCGCATACCGCCGGAGAATTGGTGCGGGTAGGCACGCAAGGCCCGTCGAGGCTGTGGGATCCGAACCTGGTCGAGCAGTTCGACCGCCCGGGCGCGGGCGGCGGCCTTACTCATTCCCTGGGCGGCGCGCAGGTGCTCGGTCAGTTGGAGGCCGACGGTGAGCATCGGGTGCAGTGCGGCGGCGGATTCCTGGAACACCATGGCGATGCCGGATCCGCGTACCCGCTGCCAGCCGCGTGCGTCTAGTTCGGTCAGTTCCTTACCCTGGAACATGATGGAGCCGTTGACCCGCGCTCCGGGTGGCAGCAGGTTGAGCAGGGTGAGCGCGGTCAGGCTCTTGCCCGATCCGCTCTCCCCGGCGATGCCGACGATCTCGCCGGCGTCGACCCGCAGGTCCAGGTTCTTGATGACGGGCAGCGGCCCGGCCGGTCCGGGCAGGGCCACCGACAGGCCGCGGATGTCCAGCAGCGGCGCGGCCTGCGGTTCAGGAGCGGTGACCGGCTGCGTGCGGGCCGGTGGTGGTCCGACCTTCCGCCGGTCGCGATGTCGCCGATCGGCGCTGGCCCGCGCTGCGGTCGGGTCCAGCCAGTCGCGTACCGCGTCGCCGAGCAGGTTGAACGCGAGCACGGTGGTCAGGATCGCGATGCCGGGCACGATACTCACCCACCATTTGGACAGGTCGCTGGCCCCGGCGGCGATCATCGCACCCCACTCGGGTGCCGGCGGGCGCGGGCCGAGGCCGAGGAAGGACAGTGAGGCCAGCATGAGTACGGCGTTGCCGAGTTCGAGGCTGGCCAGCACGACGGACGGGCCGACGCTGTTGGGCAGTACGTCGCGGACCAGTGCCCGCCACGGTCCGACGCCCAGCAGCCGGGAGGCGTGCAGGAAGTCCGAGCCGCGGATTGACAGTACGGCGCTGCGGACCACCCGGGCGTAGGTGGGCCACGATACGAGGACCAGCGCTAGTACCGCGTTGCGGGCGCTGGGTCCGAATGCGGCGGTGACGACCATGGCCAGGATGATCGGCGGGAAGGCGAACACCAGGTCGGTCAGGCGCATCAGCGACTCGTCGGCCCATTTACCGAGGTAGCCGGCGATGAGGCCGATGCCGCCGCCGAGCAGCAGCGCGAGCGCGACAATGATGACGGCGAGCGGCAGCGACAGCCGGGCCCCGTAGATGATGCGGCTGAGGATGTCGCGGCCGAGTTGGTCGGTGCCCAGCCAGTGCGCGGACGACGGGGGTGTGTAGTACGGCCCGGCCTGCTGCAGCGGATCATGCGGGGCGAGTAGGGGAGCGGCGATGGCGACGACCGCCCAGGCGGCGAGGATGGCGATCGCGGCGGCGGTGACGGCCCGGCCGTGTGGACGGCGGCGGCGCCGTTCGGCGCGGGGTGATCCGGGGCGCAGCCCGAACCAGCGGCGGGCCGGCATGGCGGGTATTCGTTTGTTGGTCATGAGACCCGGATCCGGGGGTCGATGATGCCGTAGAGGATGTCGATGAGCAGGTTGACCACGGTGTAGACGAGGGCGACGAACAGGCCCACGCCCATGATTGCCGGCAGGTCCAGGTTGAGTGAGGCGCTGAACGCGTACTGCCCGATGCCCGGCCAGCTGTATATCTGTTCGATCAGAACGGTGCCGGACAGCAGGGACGCGAAGGCCAAGCCGCCGACCGTGACCACCTGGACGAGTCCGGCGCGCAGTACGTGCCGGCGTAGCACGATCTGCCGGGGCAGGCCCTTGGCGTACGCGGCCCGGACGTACTGCTGGTCGAGTACCTCCAGCATCGCCGAGCGGACGAACCGGATGAGGACGGAGACCGTGAGCGCGGTCAGCACCAGGACGGGCAGCATGAGGTGCCACAACGCGTCCTGGAACGCGATGGGGCGGCCCTGCAGCAGTGCATCCACCGTGTACATCCCCGTGACGTGTCGTGGCGGCGTGTATCTCGTACTCAGCCGGCCGCCGTTGGGTGCGATGTCGAGCATGAAGAAGAAGACGTAGAGCACGACGATGGCGAGCCAGAACGACGGCGTGGACAGTCCGACGAGCGCGCCGGCGCGGATGGTGTGGTCGGCGGCGCGGTCCTTGCGTGTCGCCGCCCACATGCCCAGTCCGAGGCTGATCAGCAGCGACAGCACCATCGCGGGGATGGCGATTTCCATTGTGGCCGGGATGTAGGTGCCCAGGTCGTGCAGGACGGGGTTGCCGGTGCTCTGCGAGGTGCCGAGGTCGCCGTGGACCAGGTTGTTCAGGTAGGTCGCGTACTGCACGGGTAGGGGCTGGTCCAGGCCCCACTTCGCCCGGTACGCGGCCACGATCGACGGGTCCTTCTGCGCCGTCTCCGACAGGTTCGTGGCTGTCGGGTCACCGGGGACCGCCTGCACGAGCAGGAAGGTGAGGATGGTGACGCCGAACAGCAGGCCGGCGGTGATGGCGACCTTCCTGGCGATGAATCGGAGCAGCCGGTGGGCCGGCCGGCCGCCGGCCGGCCGTCCCGTGGCGTCCGCGTCTGGCTCGAGCTCGGCGGCGACGAGGTCGCCGGGGCCGGCCGCCGGCAGGTGTGGTCCGGTCATTTGGTGCCGATGTCCGCGATGTCGACGGTCCATCCGGCGGCCGTGTACTGCGCCCCGCTCAGGTCGCTGCTGGCGACGACCGTGCCGGCGTTGTAGGCGAGGGTGATGTACGGTGCGTGCTCGATCATCAGCCGCTGCCACTTCTGCAGGGCCGCCACCTGCTTTTCCGTGTCGAGCGCGTCCCGCACCTCGTTGGCCGCGGCGACCGTGGCCGGGTCGGCCTTGGCAGTGGTCCAGCCAGCGGCCGTCGCCGCGCCGCCGCCGGGCATCAGGTCGGCAACGATGGATGCCGCTGACGGGTAGTCCAACGACTGCGGGCTGAAGCTGAAGGCGACCTTGCCGCCGCGGCGCTGGTCGAGGAAGGACGCGATGGGGGCCGGGTCCAGCTCGATCTTCAGCCCTGCCTTGGCGGCGTCGCTCTGCACCTTCGCGGCGATGGTGCCGAGGTCCACGCCGCTGAAGGTGATCGCCGGGTAGAGCAGCTTCACTGTCTGGTCGGCGACACCGGACTGGGCCGCCAGCGCCGTCGCCTTGGCCAGGTCCTGCTTCTGCGCCTCGGAGTCGGGCAGCGCGCCGGCGTACGCGGTGGGCACGATGCCGGCCGCCGGGACGCCGGATGACCCGAACAGCGCGGCCACGCCCTGGTAGTCGATGGCTGCCTGGAGGGCGTGCGCCCAGTCGTGGTTGGACGTGACCGGGCTGATCGCCGGGTCGGCGTGCAGCCGCAGCTGGTAGTAGGTGCTGGGGCTGCTGGTCTGCTGCAGCTCGGTGGGCAGGCCGGACAGCTGGTCGCCGGCGAGGTCGAGCGCGATTTCGGAGGTCGGTTTCTTCGACATGGTCAGCTTCTGGTTCTGCACGTCCATGTTCTGGAACACCACGCGGCCGAACGCCGGCTTCTTGCCCCAGTAGTTGGGGTTGGCGGTCAGCACGATCCGCGATGCCACGTCGAATGACTCGATCTTGTAGGGCCCGCTGCCCAGTGCGTTCTCGTTGAGGTACGTGCCGAGGCTGTCGGCGCTGGTGGCGTCGGTGCCGGCCTGGCCGCCGTGCTCCTTGGCCAGCTTGGAGTTGAGGATGCCGGCGTACGGCGCGGCCAGGATCGTCGGCACGTTCGGGTTGACCACGGTGCTGGTGACGACAACCGTCTTGTCGTCCGACGCCGAGAAGCTGAGGTCCTTGACGATCGCCGCCGCGCTGCCCTTGAGGTTCTTAAGCCGGTCGAGGCTGAACACCACGTCGGCCGCGGTCACCGGCGAACCGTCAGCGAATTTCGCATCGGGGTTCAGGGTGAAGGTGAACGTCCTGCCGTCCGGCGACGCCGCGTAGGCCGAGGCCAACGCGGGCACCGGCTTGGAGATGTCCGCTCCGTCGAAGGTGACCAGGGTGTCGTAGAGCGCGTGGACGACCACGTTGCCGGTCGGCTCGTACACCGCCCCCGGGTCCAGGCTCTTGACGACGAACGAGGTGTCCACCGTCAGTGTTGAGTTCGTGCCGTTGTCGCCTGAGTCCTCGCCGCTGCAGGCGCTGAGGCCGACCACGCCCACCACCGCCGCCGCGATCAGCGCGGCCATCGGGCGCAACGCCCGATGGCTGGAACGACCGGTCATCCTGTTCCTCCACCTCTCGGCGATGCGAAGCGCCGTTGTTTATTGAGGCTGAACCCCGTTCATCCGAACTAAAGCGCACTGCTCATCGGGATGTCAACGCCGCCACCGTTACAGCTCGAACACGCCGAGTAGCGCGACCGGTGGCGTGCCGAAGGACAGAAGCCAGTCATGGAATCCGCGCAACGTGAAGGCGTTGCCCCGCCGCTGCTCGTGTCGGGCGCGGACCTGGTGGATCAGGTCCTTGCCGAGCGCATACGACGACGGGTATGTCGGGTTGTCGTGCCGGGCATAGCGGCGCACCTCGCCCGCAGCCATGTGCGGGTCCATGCCGGCCTCGCGCCGCATAAGGTCGGTTGCCTCCGCGATGGACATCGCGCCGGCGTGCAGGCCGGTGTCGACGACGATGCGCAGGGCCCGCCACAGCGCGTTGCGCTGCTTAAACAGGCGAACCCGGTCGTCGGTCATGAAGCCGGTCTCCTCGAGCAGGTCCTCGACGTACAGGCCCCAACCCTCGACGAACTGCGGCGTGCTGAAGTACCGCCGGATCGAGCCGCGCGGCGTGCCCAGCTTGTGGTGCACGTACTGGACGTGGTGGCCGGGAAATGTCTCGTGGCCCGCGATGGACGTCGCGAAGACATAACAGTTGTCCCGCATGTGCTGGAGCCGCCGCTCGTCATCGGCGGCCGGGTCGCCGGGCGTGATGAGGAACCCGCTACGCAGGCCGGACCCGTACGGCGGGCTGGGAGACATGACACCCAAGGGCAGGCCGTCGCGGCGGTACTCCGGCACCCACTCCATCTCGCACACCGCGCCGTCCGGGATACCGATCAGGTCGCGCTCGCGGGTGTGCTCCAACGCGCGCTGCATCGCCGCCCCATAGGTGGCGAGGAAGTCCGGCGGCTGCGGGTGCCAGTCCTTGATCCGGTCGATCTGTTCCTGCCAGCCCGTGTCGCGGTCCCGGGTGGCGGCGAGCCGCTCCAGTTGGCGGCGTTCGCGCTCGACCAGCTCTCGGCCATGCTCGGCCAGGCCCGCGGCATCCAGGTCGAGGTGATGGTACGTGCGCAGCAGGAAGTCGACCTGTTCGGTCCCGCACGCCCACGCGCCCTCAGCCTGTTCGACCAGGCCTTCGAGGTGGCCGGCGAAGGCGCCTACCGCGGCCCCGGCCGCGCCGGCCGCGCGGTTGATGTCGGCCGCCAGCGCCTCGGGCACGTCACGCGCGAACAGCGGGACCGCGTGGGCGAGGAACCGTTCCAGGCCACGAGCGCCGGAGACGCCCATCTCGACCCACAACCGCGGAGCGTCGGGCGAGATGTTGCGCTGTGCCTGGGCGCAGTATTCCGGGACCGCGCCGAGCCGGGCCGCCAGGGCCATGGCGTCCGCCTCGGTGCCGCCAGCCATGAGCACCGACAGCGCCTCGCCGAGCCGCTCGGTGTACCAGTACGGCGCCCGCTGCCACACCCGTTCCAACTCGGCGCGGCGCACGGTGGTACGCAGCTCGGTCAGCAGGACCTGCTGCTCCAGCCAGTCGACCGTACCGGTCGCGGCCGGTGCCTGCGCCTCGGCGGCGGCCAGCATGCCGCGTCGCCGGCGGTCCTGCTCGGCGAATGCCTCGGGCGTGATGTCGCCCAGCCGGCAGTTGCCCCGCTCGTCGCCCTTAGTCGACGCCAGGATCGGATCGGCCTCGAACAGGAACTCGACGTACGGGTGCAGCGCCTCCCCGTCGACCATGACAACACCTCTTGCGCCCGACCGACGTGCCGACCGATACCGCCCGGACCGCCGGTACTCCTCGCTCCGGCCGGGCTCACTATAGCCATGATGAACTTTGTTCGTCTAGATTGAACGCCTGGTCGTCGACGCACCGGTCGAAGCCGGGCACCGACGCACCTCAGTCATCACAAACCGGGTCATCCTGAGGGGCACCATGAGCGAAACTGACGTAACGGTCGTGCACAACTGCGCCGTCTTCGACGGTGTCGCCGACACGCCCACGCCCGGCGCCGCAGTCGCCATCCGCAACGGGCGCATCACGGCAGTCGGCCCCGAGGCCGAGGTACGGGCCGCCGCACCACCGGGCGCGCATACCATCGACCTCGGCGGCGCCATGGTCATGGCCGGCTTGCTCAACATGCACACCCACCTGTCGCTGTCCCTGCCCGGCCCCGGCGGCGACACGGTCAGCCGACTGTCACCACACGCGCTCGCCCTGTACATGGCCTCCGGCGCGCGCCGCACCCTGAACACGGGCGTCACCACCGTGCGCTGCGTCGCCGAGAAGGCACACGCCGAGTTCGCGCTGCGCGACGCGATCGAAGCCGGCTGGACCGCCGGACCACGGATCTACACCGCCGGACGCGGTCTGGTCTGCACCGGCGGGCACGGCCACGAAGGCACCGACACCCTCGAATGCGACGGCGCCGACGGGTTCCGCGCCGGCACCCGGGCGCAGATCCGCGCCGGCGCGGACCTGATCAAGGTGATGATCTCCGGCGGCATCGCCGGCAAGCACGAGGCCATCGACACGCCGCAGATGACCAATGACGAGATGGCCGCGGTCATCGAGACGGCACACGCCTGGCAGCGGAAGGTCACCGCGCATGCGGGGCCCGCCGCGGTGATCGAGCAGGCGGTTCGCCTCGGCCTGGACTGCGTCGAACACGGCTACCAACTCACCGCACCGGTCGCCCGGCTGATGGCCGACAACGGAACCAGCCTGGTACCCACCCTCATCGTCACCCGATGCAAGGACTTCTTCGACTCCCTCGGCGTACCGGAATGGATGCAGCGCCGCTCGCTCGACGCCGGACCGCAGCACATCGAGAGCTACCAACTCGCGCTCGACGCCGGTGTCGAAATCATGCTCGGCAGCGACATGCCGCCGTTCCAGCAGACCGAGGGCACCACCGCGACCGTGCTGGAACTGGAACACATGGTTACCTACGGCCTGACCCCGCTTGCCGCACTCCGCGCGGCGACGATCGTCCCCGCCCGTTGGCTCGGCGCCGGCGATGACATCGGGACGGTCGAGCCCGGCAAGTACGCCGACCTGATCGCGATGGACGATGATCCGACCACCGACATCTCGGCGCTGCGTTCGCTGCGCTGGGTCATGAAGGGCGGCGGCATCGTCCGCGACGACCGCATCGGACTCGCCGCATGAGTGAGACCAACGCGGCAGAACACGACATGGAGATCTTCGACCTGCGCTGCACCGTCGAGCGCATCGGGGGCCGCTCGGTATGCGGGATGGCCGTCGGCGACTACTTCGAACTCGAGCAGAGCGCCCACCTGCGACTGCCTGACGGCAAGCACTTCTGCGTGTACGCGCTCGCGGCGGTGCTGCCGTTCCTCGCCGCGAAGCAGCGATCGCTGCCGGCCCGCGACTGGCTCGAACGCGACACGCTGTTCTGCTGCCCAGATCCGGAGGAGCGTCTCGTGATGCGGGTCGAACGCACCCGGCGCCGGGGGATGAACTCGGCGGATCTGACATGACCCGGGTCGAGATAGGACTCGGCGTGCAGGGCGACAAACGGCCGGGGGAGTACGCAAAGCTTGCCGCCGCCGCCGAGGCCGGCGGCTTCGACGTGGTCAGCGTCTTCGGCGACCTGATGTACCAGCCGCCGATCGGTCCGCTGCTGGAGATGGCCGCCGCGACGAGCACGGTGCGCCTCGGCGCCGCCTGCTACAACCCGTACTCGCTCGCCCCCCACGAGATCGCCGGGCAGGTCGCCGCGCTCGACCTGGCGTCCCGTGGTCGTGCCTACCTCGGCCTGGCTCGGGGTACCTGGCTCGACGCGGTCGGCATCGACCAGCCGTACCCGGTGACCGCGCTGTCGGAGGCGGCCGAGGTCATCTATCGCCTACTCGGCGGCCGCGTCGAGGGCTTCACCGGGAAGGTCTTCCGCCTCGCCCCCGGAGCCGCCCTGCGGTACCCGGTCCAGCGGCCCGACCCACCGTTGCTGATCGGCGCCTGGGGGCCACGGGCAGCCGCCCTGGCCGGCCGGATCGCCGCCGAGATCAAGGTAGGCGGCAGCGCCAACCCGGCCGTGGTACCGGTGATCCGGGCCCGCCTGCAGGCCGGTGCCGAACCGGCCGGACGCTGCGCGGACGACGTACGCATCGTGCTCGGCGCGGTGACCGTCGTCGACCGGGACGGGGCCGCGGCGCGTGCCCGGGCACGGACCGAGGTCGCCATGTACCTCGCCGTCGTCGCCGCCCTCGACCCCACCGCCGAAATCCCCGCCGAGCTGGTCAACCGCGTCCGGGCACTGGTGGACGCGGGCCAGCACGAGGAGGCCGGCCGGCTTGTACCGGACGACGTGCTGGACATGTTCGCCTTCTCTGGTACCCCCGACCGCGTCGCCGACCAGGCTCAACGCCTCATCGACGCCGGGGTCGGACGCGTCGAGTTCGGCACCCCACACGGACTCACCGACGCCGGCGGCGTGCACCTGCTCGCCACCACGGTGCTGCCCCAGCTGGAGAGGAAACCATGAGCGAGCCTTCGACGCTGTCCGTGTCCGTGCTGATCGGCCACGGCGTGGTCGTCGACCGGGACCTGCTGCGGGACCTCGCCACCGCCGAGTTCGCCGCATTCGGCATCGACGGCGTGCTACGCGAACCCGACGACTTCGCCGCCGCACTAGCCGAGGCGCCCGGCGCGATCGTGGCGCTACCCGGCCCGGCCGACCGGTCCCTGATGACCGTGCCCGGCGACCACACTGAACGTACCGTCTGGCTCGACATCACGGCCACCGTGCCGGTCGACGTCACCGACGGCGCCGAACACCACCAGGGCCGCGGAGTATGGGGCATCACCTGGGCGGTCAGGCGCGCCGTGCACCGGATGCGGTACCCCGCACGCCGCATCGCCTACGGGCCCGAGCCGGACCAGTGGGGTGAACTTCGCCTGCCGGACGGCGTCGAGCGCCTGCCGGTCGCGGTGCTGCTGCACGGCGGATTCTGGCGCTCGATCTGGAACGCCGACCTCATGGACGCACTCGCCGTCGACCTCGTCGCCCGCGGCTTCGCCACCTGGAACGTCGAGTACCGGCGCCCCGACCGGCACGGCTGGTCGAACACCACGGCCGACGTCGCCGCCGGCCTCGCCGCCGTGGGTACCGGCGAGCTCGCCGGCCTCGACACCTCCCGGATAGTCGCGTTTGGACACTCGGCATCCAGCCAGCTCGTGGTACGCGCGGCGGCCGACGCGCCGGAGACCGTGAACCTGCTGGTCTCGCTCGCGGGGATACTCGACCTGGAGGAGGGGACGCGACGGCGGATCGGCGACGGAGCGGTGTCCGCTGCCCTCGGCGGCGGGCTATCCGACGTGCCGGAAGTCTACGCCGCCGCAGACCCGATGCGCCGGCTCCCGGTCGGTGTGCCACAGGTGGTGGTGCAGGGCCGGCAGGACGGGCCCGACCTGGTCGACATGTCGCGACGCTATGTCCGGGCCGCAATGGAGGCCGGCGACAAGGTCGAGCTGCTGGAACCGCCCGGCAACCACTTCGACGTGATCGACCCCGGCTCGGTCGCCTGGGCGCAGACGATGGCGGCGGTCGAGCGCATGCTGGCCTGAGCGCCGGGGGTTCGCTGATCGGAGGACACGCGGGGCGGGTAGGCCAAGATCAGGGCCGCAGGTTGAAGGCCTACCGATCAGCGCGGACGCAATATTCGGCAGCTACAGGGTGTCGGCTTCACAGCAGATCCGGCGAGCGGTGCGGACATTCTCATGGTCGTCTCGCACGACGGGCGAGGTCTGTTCGATCCGATCACGGGCGTGAAGATCGCCCGCGATCGGAATCCTGATCCGGACCTCTGCATCCCGATGGGGACGGACCTGTCATGTCCAGGGTTCGGTCCGCTGGCCGACACGCGCGTCCGTATCGCCGGGCTGTTCGGCGGCGGACTCCACACCACCACCGAGGACGGCTGGACCGTCGATGTTGTAGCACCGGACTGGCCCAACGAACGCGTCGTGCTGTCTATCAACGGCGACATCTATCGCGGCACGGCTGGTACGCACTGGTGGCACATCTTCCACTCCGACTACTCAGAGCTTCGCGCCGCAGGCTTCTCAGCGTCCGGGCGCACGCTCGTGGTTGCCACCAGCAGCGATATCACGTTATGGCATCGCAGTTGATCGAGTAGGGTGCGGCGGTGGCGACGAGGGCATGCCGCGAGTTGACGAGCAGAGCCAGCAGTCCAGGTCAGACCAGCAGCCCGGTCAGATCGCTGCCGCCGGAGTGGTACCCGATGTGCCCGTCGGGCCGGACGAGATGCAGACCGCTGTCAGCAGGCGGAACCTCCACCATGCGTCCTGACCTTTCGACCAGGGTCATGAACGCGGGCCGGATCAGCGGGACGCCATCCGGATCGCTCCGTCGAGCCGGATCGTCTCCCCGTTGAGCATCGGGTTGTCGATGATGTGCTCGACGAGGGCGGCGTACTCGCTGGGCTGGCCCAGTCGGCTCGGGTGCGGCACCTGCTGGCCGAGGCTCTCCCGGGCGGCTTCCGGCAGCCCTGCCAGCATCGGTGTCTCGAACAGGCCCGGCGCGATGGTGACCACGCGGATCTGCGACGCCGCGAGTTCCCGGGCCACCGGCAAGGTCAGGCCGACCACGCCGGCTTTGGCGGCCGCGTACGCGGCCTGCCCAATCTGCCCGTCGAAGGCGGCGACGGAGGCGGTGTTGACGATGACGCCGCGTTCCTCACCGACCGGTTCGACGTTGACCATCCGGGCCGCCGCGAGCCGGACGACGTTGAAGGTGCCGATCAGGTTGACCTGCACCACCCGGGTGAAGGTGTCCAGCGGGTGCGGCCCGGTCCGTCCGACCACCCGGGCCGCCGGGGCGATACCCGCGCAGTTGACCACCACCCGCAGGTCGCCGAGTTGGCCGGCCCGGTCGAGCGCGGCCGACACCGACGCCTCGTCGGTCACGTCGGCCTCGGCGAAGGTGGCGGCGGCGCCGAGTTCGGTGGCGGTCCGCTGGCCCGCCGCGCCGTCCCGGTCAACAAGCACCACCTGGGCTCCCCGGCCGACAAGTCGGCGGGCGGTGGCCCGGCCAAGACCGGAGCTGCCCCCGGTGACCAGGGCCACCGCGTCGACGATCTGCATGGAGGCTCTCTTTCTGTTCGGGGGTCAGCCGGTGGCCTGACGCCGCCACAACACGGTGCGCTCCCCGGGCTCCCGGCGTAGGTCCCAGGGCGAGAGGTCGAGCGTCGGGTCCGGCCGGCCGGCCACCTCGCGGGCGATCGCCTCGGCGACCGGCGGCCCGTGCATCGCGCCGTGGCCGACGAACGCGATGCACCACAGTCCCTCGTCGACTCGGCCAACGTACGGATGGCCGTCGCCGCCGACGGTGGGCCGGGCGGTGAGCTGGTGGGTGATCGACAGGTCGGTCAGGTCTGGCGCCCGCTCGCCCGCCGCCTCGAAGAACAGCTCGGCGAGGTGCTCGTGGTCGCGCGGGGCGGGGTTGCGGCTGAGCATGGCCAGGACCAGCCCGCGCCCCTCCCGCTCGACGCAGAGCCCGGTGTCCAGGTCGATCGTGGTAGGGATGGGCAGACCGTCGTACGCGGTGTCGGTCAGCAGCGCGTAGTGCATCACCTCGCGCATGTCGAGGGTGACGCCGAGCGGTGCCAGCAGGTCCCGGGTGCCGATGCCGGCCGCCACCACGACGTGCTCGGCCACGATCTCCTCAGGCCCGTACGCGTGCCAGCCGTCCGGCCGGCGCTCCAACCGCTCGATCGGGAAATGCTGGCGGACCCGGGCCCCGAGTTCCCGCGCGCCGCGCAGGTATGCGGTCACGCCATCCATCGGCATGACGTGACCGTCCTGCGGGGTCCACGAGCCGCAGCGCAATCCGGTGGTGTCCACGAAGGGCACCAGTTTGGCGATCTCGTCCGGCCCGAGCAGTTCGATGTTCGGCATGCCGGCGGCCCGCTGCACCTCGGCGTGGCGGTGGAGGATCGCCGTGGTGTCCGGGTCGGCCGTCAACATGAGGTAGCCGTCCTGGTGAAAGGTGCAGGGCACCCCGAAGACGTCCTCGATCGTCTTCCAGAACGTCAGGCCCCGGCGGGAGCACTCCACTTCCAGCGGGGTGCCGTACTGCTGTCGGATGTTGCCGAACGACCCGCCGGTCGCGCCCGCGCCATGCACGTCTCCCTCGACGAGCAGGACATCGGTCACCCCTTCGCGGGCCAGGTAGTAGGCGACACCCGCGCCAACGATGCCACCACCAATCACCAGAGCCTGCACATGTTCGGTGCCCATAGGTCAAACCTCCTCGGCCGCGCCGTCGCGCGACAGCAGCATACCGAACGATCGGTCGGGAGCGTTAGTCCTGGAATTCGTCGGCTCACGGCTCGACGCGGTGCTAGCCAGGTACGCATCGACCACGTCTGAGGCGCGGGCGAACCACACCCCGTCCAGGCCGGCGGCATACTCCAGGAACCGGCGAACGTACCTGGACTGGTGGGCCTGGCCGGACAGGTGCGCGTGCAGCGAGACGGCCAGGCAGGTGCCGGTCCCCGTCGACTCGGCCAGCAGCCGGTCCAGGTGCGCCCGGAGCGCGTCGCCGAAGTCCCACGGCGTCTGGGCATACCCGCCGAGGACGAACAGGTCACTGGTGTCCACCGACAACGGCAGGGACACAATGGACCGCTCGCCGGCCCGCATCTGATAGGGCTGGTCGTCGTTGCCCCAGTCGAGCAGGTAGTCGTAGCCGACCTCGGCGGCGAGCACCGGTGTCCGGTCCGACTCGCTCATGCCCGGCCCCGACCAGCCCCGGGGGGCCGAACCGGTTGCCGCGCCGAGCACGGCGCGTGAGCCGGCGAGCAGCCCGGTCTCCGCCGCCCCGGTCAGCTTCGACGTGACCAGATGGTCCCCGGTCGGCCCGTGACCGACCAGTTCCCCACCGTGTTCCAGCACGTGGTTGACCAGCCGTGGCGCGGTGCGGACCACGGTGTCGCTGATCGGGACGGTGGCCGGGGCTTCGACCTCTGCCAGCAGCCCGGCCAGCCGGAAATAGCCGACCCGGGAGCCGTAGTCCGCGAGGCTGGCCACCGAGACGTCCAGCCAGGCCGGTGCGCCCGGGGGCCGCCAGCCGGCGGCGGCTGGGTCGGTGAGCCGGGACTCGACGGCCACGGCGACCACCACCGCCACCCGGGCGCCGTGGGGCCAGCGCAGCGGCGGCCGGTCCGGCAGCGCCGAGTACGGGTAGAGCCGGTGGTCCATGCCGTCGGCAACCAGCCGCCGGCCCCGGTGGTATGGCTCGGTCATCGCTGCTCCTCCGCGCTCGTCCCGCCCCACCAGGCGTCCGCGCCGATCGTGGCGATCTCGGTCCCGGTGGCCACCCAAACGTCTGGCTGCTCCACCACGTATCGCAGGGTCCGCTCCAGCGCCTCCTGCCGGGACGGGGCGTTGACCGCGTACGGGTGTAGGCAGACCGCCAGCACCTTCGGTCGGTGCCGGCCCTCGTCGTACAGCACGTCGAACTGATCGGTGACCACCCGGGCGAATGTCGCCGCGGAGTGCTGCATCCGGCCGATCAGCGGCGAGTCGTTGAGCGCGAGGCTGTACGGCATCGACACCAGCCGGCCGGTGCGGACCCGCAGCGGGCACGGCTCGTCGTCGTGCAGGAAGTCGGCCAGGTAGCTTACCCCGGCCTCGGCGATCAGGTCCGGGGTGGCCGGGGTGGTGGTCAGCGACGGCCCGAGCCAGCCGGTGACCGGCCGGCCGGTACGCCGCAACACCGTCTGCTGAACGTCGTCGATCAGTTCGCGTTCGGCGTCGACGTCGAGGCCGGCCACGTACCGGGTGTTGTAGACCCCGTGGCCCATGAAGTCGACCGGGCGCGCGGCCAGCGCCTCGGCGATGTGCGGGTAGTGGTCGAGCACTGCGGCGTTGATCGAGATGGTCGCCTTCAGCTCGTACCGGTCGAGCAGGTCGAGCATCCGCCACAGGCCGACCCGGTTGCCGTAGTCGCGCCGGGCATAGTTGACGACGTCCGGATGCGGTCGGGCCGGCCAGGGATCGCGTTGCGGGTGGGGCCGGGGGAGGTACTCGTAGTGCTCGACGTTGACGATGAGCCAGAGCGCCACCTTGGCGGCGCCGGGGAACACCAGCGGCGGGCGGTCGATTATTGCCGAATAGTCGTATCGGGTCGGTGCTTCCACCATGATCTCCTCGCCGCCCGGGAACGACATCCGCGCCCCGCGACCGTTCCGGGCCAAACCGGGCGTGTGGCGCAGCGGTCGACCCGCCGGCCAGCGGCGACCCTGGCTACGAATCTACCGACCGTTCGGTCGCTATTCAATCGGCCGACGAGGTCGAACACCACGAAAGACCGGGCAGGTCAGGCGGGTGCGACGACGGGACTCAGCCGGCTGGCTGGGCCCGCCTGGATCGGGCCGCCGGGGCGATCGTGCGTGCCACCCCGGGCTCCGGCTCGTCGGTCGTCGGCGTGCGGTCCAGGCCGCTCAGCACCATGTCCAGGAACGAGTCGGCTACCTGCTCGGCGGTGAGTTCGCCGTCCGGGCTCATCCACAGGTAGGTGTAGTTGAACATGCCCAGCAGGCCCTTGACCATGATCGGGCCGGCCTCCCGGAACTCACCGCCACGGACACCGTCCTCGACCACCCGCCGCCAGTACGACTCGTACTCGTCGCGGGCCGCGTAGATCTCCGCTCGCCGTTCGCCGGTCAGCGCGCCGAAGTCGGTGAAGAAGACGGTCCACTCGGCCCGGTGGTCGCTGATGTTGCGCAGCAGGGACCGTGCCAGCTCCCGCAGCCGGGTGCGGGCCGAGACGTCCCGTTCGGCGATCTCGTTGGCCAGCTTGTTGAGTCGCTGGACCTGGGTCCGGCTGATCTCGAACAGCAGGGACTGCTTGCCGTCGATGTAGTGGTAGAGCGCGCCCCGGCTCAACTCCAGCTCGGCGGAGAGCTCCGCGATGCCGGTCGCATGGTACCCGTTGCGGGCGAACAACTCGGCCGAGGTGCGCAGGATGCGCTCCCAGGTGGAGTCGATGGTCACGGCCGGCGCTCCCGCCGCGGCGCCGCCACCCTTACGGGCCGTACGCCCGGTACCCTCCGGCCGTGCGCCCGCCGCCGGACCCGGCTTCTTCCGGGTCTCCTCGGAACGCGTTCCCGCCACTCGTGACACAGCTCGACCTCCGATTCAGCGTCCGACATGCTGTCGGCGGCTGAAGTAATGGTTTTTCCCGTACCTGAGCCGGCTCGATCGTATCGAGCCGGCCCCCTCCCCGACGGTGGTCATCTAACCCGCCGCCGGGCCACGCCGGGTAGTCGGGTACTCAGTTCCGCGACGATCTCGGCCCGGTGTTCATCGATCGAGGGCGGACGGGACCGCACCGACCCCGGGGTGGCCGACAGCCGGGCAGCCACCCCGATCTGCGACACGCCGTCGGGGGTCCGGACCAGCACGCCGCGCCGCTCGGCCAGCGCCATCCCCTCGGCGAAGGACCGCACCCGGGTCACACACACGTCGGCGTCGCCGAGCACCGCGTCGACCTCCGCAGCGGTCCGCGCGGCGAACCACGCTTCGAGGTGCCGGCGGACGTGGTCCACCAGTTCCGGCTCGGCGTGGCCGTTGCCCAGGTCGGGCCGGCCGGTGAGCTGCAGCAGTCGCTCGTAGAACCACGGCTCCAGCGCGCCGACGGCATACCAGGAGCCGTCGGCGCTGCGGTAGCTGTCGTACTGCGGCAGTTGCCCGCTGAGGAAGAACCGCCGGGCCTGTAGGTCGGCGCCCCGGGCGAAGTGCAGGCTGGCGGCATGGCTGAGCAGCGAGAAGGCGCCGTCCAGCATGGCCAGATCGATCTCCTGCCCGACCCCAGTCCGCTCCCGGTGCAGCAGCGCAACCATGATCGCGTACGCCGCCATCAGCCCGCCCCCGGCGAAGTCGGCGAGCAGGTTCAGCGGCGGCACCGGACGCCCGGTCGGGTCGGCCATCGTCTCAAGCATCCCGCTGAGCGCGAGGTAGTTGAGGTCGTGCCCGGCGGCCTGGGCCAGCGGACCGTCCTGCCCGTACCCGGTGATCGAGCAGTACACCAGCCCCGGGTTGCGTTCGCGGCACCGCCGCGCGTCGACCCCGAGCCGCTCGGCCACCCCCGGGCGGAACCCCTCGATCAGCACGTCCGCCCGGTCGACCAACCGGTCCATGATCTCCCGCTCGGCCGGGTCCTTGAGGTCCAGGCTGATGCTGCGCTTGTTGCGGCGCAGGGCCGCGTACCCGCTGACCTCCGGGTCGCGTTCCAGTTCCCAATAGCTGTTGGTCTCCCGGCCCCGGGTGGACCCGCCCGGCGGCTCGACCAGCACCACGTCCGCGCCGAAGTCGGCCAGCAACATCGAGCAGTACGGTCCGGGCGCCTGCCGGGACAGGTCGACGACCCGAATCCCGGCCAACGCCCCCGTACCCGGCGGCGAGCCCGCCCCGGCCTGGTCCGACTGGTCCTCCGTCACGTCACATCCTCCTCTTCCGGCGCGGCCCAGTTACGGCAGCCGCTCGATGATCAGCGCGTTCGCCATGCCGCCCGCCTCGCAGATGGTCTGCAACCCGTAGCGCCCACCGGCCCGTTCGAGGTTGCCTAGGAGCGTGCCGAGGATGCGGGTACCGGACGCGCCGAGCGGGTGGCCGAGGGCGATCGCCCCACCGGCCACGTTCAGCCGGTCCGGATCAGCACCGAGTTCCCGCTGCCAGTACAGCGGCACACAGGCGAACGCCTCGTTCACCTCGTACCGGTCGATGTCGTCGAGGGTGAGGTCGGCCCGGTCCAGCACCCGTCGGGTGGCCGGCACCACGGCGGTCAGCATCAGCCGGGGATCGTCGCCGCGCACCGCGGTGGCCACCACCCGGGCCCGGGGACGCAGGCCCAGCCGGTCGGCGGCGGCCCCGCTGACCACCAGGGCGGCCGAGGCGCCGTCGGTCAGCGGCGACGAGTTGCCGGCGGTGACCTGCCAGGTGGCCTCGGGGAACCGGGCAGCCAACGCCGGGGAGTGGAACGCCGCCCGGAGCCCAGCCAGCGACTCGACGGTGGTGTCCGGACGCAGCGTCTCGTCCGCCAGTCGGCCGGGCCCCGCCTCGGTCCCGGGGCTGACCGGGACGAGTTCCCGGTCGAACCAGCCGGCCGCACTGGCCTGGGCGGCGCGCTGCTGGGAACGGACCGCATACCCGTCGAGGTCTGCTCGGGTGAGCCCGGCGGCGGCCACCACGAGTTCGGCCGAGACGCCCTGTGGCACCAGCCCGTCAGGCCAGCGGCGGGCCACCCCCGCACCGTACGGGTCCCGGTCCAGCCAGTTGGACCACATCGGGGCCCGGCTCATCGACTCGACCCCGCCCACGATCACCACGTCCTGCGCGCCGGACTGCACCGCGTGCGCGGCGAAATGCAACGCCTGCTGGCTCGACCCGCACTGCCGGTCCACGGTGGTCGCTGGCACGCCCACCGGGAAGCCGGCGGCCAGCACGGCCTGTCGGGTGACGTTCATCGCCTGCTCGCCGGCCTGGGTGACGCAGCCGCCGATCACGTCGTCAATCACCGCCGGGTCCAGCCCATTGCGGTCGACCAGCGCGCGGAGCACTGCGGCGAGCAGATCAACCGGGTGGGTGTCGGCGTGCCGGCCACCCGGCCTGCCTCGGCCGGAGGTGGACCGTACGGCGTCGACGATCAGCGCCTCAGGCATGGCCGGTGCCGGCGAACGCGTCGGCCCAGTCGTGCCCGGCGACGAGTTCCCGGGCGGCGACCAGATACTGGATGGTGGGCGGCCCCTCCTCCAGCCAGTTCAGCCGGGCGTCGCGATAGAGCCGTTCGATCGGGGTACGGCGGGTGTATCCGATGCCGCCGTGCACCAGCAGCGCCCGGTCGGTGACCCGGCCGACCGCCTCCAGCCCGAACAGCTTGCACAGTGAGGCCTCCAGCGGGATCCGCTGGCCGGCGTCCCACTTGCGGGCGGCGTCGAGGAGCATGTGGCGCAGCGCGTACACGTCGGTAGCCATCTCGGCGAGGTAGCGCTGGACGGCCTGCCGGTGGGCGATCGGCTTGCCGAAGGTGACCCGCTGGCGGGCGTGCGCCAGCGACAGGTCCAGGGCGCGCTGGGCGGTGCCGAGCGAGCTGGCCGCGATGAACACCCGGCTGATCTCCAGGGCCCGTTCCAGGTGCTCCTGGCCCTGGCCCTCGGCGCCGATCCGGTTCGCCGCCGGGATGCGTACCCCGTCGAAGACCAACTCGCCGTGCTCGCCGCCCTTGCAGCCCATGGTCTCCGGCAGCGGGGTGATGGTGAATCCGGGCCGGTCCCGCTCCACGACGAACGCCGACACCTCGGTCGCCGAGGTGCGGGCGAAGACGATGAAGTGCGAGGCGATGTCGGAGTTGGTGATCAGCCACTTGCGTCCGGTGAGGACGTACTCGTCGCCGTCGCGGTGAGCGGTCGAACCGAGGTCGGCGCCGGTGCCGTGCTCCGGTTCGGTCAGCGCGAAGGCGATCGAGTGCCGGCCGTCGGCAGCGCCGGGGAGAATCGCCGCCCGCTGCTCGGGGCTGCCGATCTCGGACAGCGCGTGCGCGAACGAGTTGTGCACGTGCACCAGGACCCGGATGCCGCCCTGCACCTTGGCGAACTCGGCGATGACCGGCAGGTACTGCTCGATGGTCAGGCCGAGGCCGCCGTACTCCTCGGGGACGAGCAGCCCGAAGGCACCCATCTCCCGCAGCGTCGGGATGAGGGTCTCCAGCGGCAGCCGCTCCTCGTCCTCGATCTGGGTCTCCAGTGGATCGAGTTCTCGCCAGATCCGCGAGAACAGCCGATCCCTGAACGTGTCGTACTCGGATTGATTCATGCGTCCTCCCGGCTCCACGCCAGCGATGCGAGGCCTCGGGGTCGGTCGTGTTACCCGCGGCGCGGGCCGAGCATAACAGCCGACCGACCGTTCGGTATAGAAGTGTCACGGTGTGGCTTCCGGCACCGCCCGCCGGTGGTCAGGGCGGCCGGGACGGTGCCCCCGGTGACCAGGGCGTCGATCGCCGCCGCGTACGGCACCGGGTCCAGCCCCTGGGCGCCGACCCACCGGTCGGCGTAGTAGGTGTCCGCGTACCGCTCGCCGCCGTCGCAGATCAGCGTCACGATGCTGCCGGTACGCCCGGTGCGCAGCATGTCGGCCACGATCCGCAGCACGCCCCACATGTTGGTGCCGGTGGACCCGCCGACCCGGCGGCCGATCATGGCCGAGGTCCAGCGCATCGCCGCCACGGTTGCCGCATCCGGCACCCGGATCATCGCGTCCACGACGTTCGGCAGGAACGACTCCTCCATCCGGGGCCGTCCGATCCCCTCGATCCGGGAACCTGGCGCCGTGACCTCCCACCGACCGGTCGACCAGGCGTCGAAGTACGCCGAACCTTCCGGATCCACCACGCACAGCCCGGTGCGATGACGCTTGAACCGGGCGTACCGGCCGATGGTCGCCGCGGTGCCCCCGGTGCCCGCACCGACCACGATCCAGTCCGGCACCGGGTATCGCTCCCGCGCGATCTGGCCGTAGATGCTCTCCGCGATGTTGTTGTTGCCGCGCCAGTCGGTGGCCCGTTCGGCGTAGGTGAACTGGTCCATGAAGTAGCCGTCGGTCCGTTCGGCGAGGCGGTGCGACACCTCGTAGACGCTGCCCGGGTCGTCGACCAGCCGGCAGGATCCACCGTAGAACTCGATCAGCTCCAGCTTGGCTGGACTGGTCGACGCCGGCACGACGGCGACGAACGGCAGCCCGAGCAGCCGGGCGAAGTACGCCTCGCTGACCGCGGTCGACCCGCTGGACGCCTCGATGACGGTCATCCCCTCGCGGAGATTGCCGTTGACCAGCGCGTGGCTGAACAGTGACCGGGCCAGCCGGTGCTTCAGTGAGCCGGTGGGGTGCACCGACTCATCCTTGAGATAGACGTCGATGCCCCACTCGGCGGGCAGGGGCAGCACGTGCAGGTGGGTGTCGGCGCTGCGGTTGGCGTCCGCCTCGACCAGCCGGACGGCCTCGCTGACCCAGCTCCGATCGATGTTCGCCGGTGCCCAGTCGACCCCGTCGGGCCGGTCGTCGTTCGGCATGTACCCCGTTCCCTTCGCCGGCCCGGATGCGGCCGGTCACCGCCGGGTGGCGGTGACCGGCCCTATCCGGGGTGTCTGCCGACCGGTGGTGTTACGCCGGTCGGGCCCAGGTGGTCTCGAACATCAGGTTTGGCAGGCCGTTGACGTTGGTGACCTTGTCCGTGGTGACCACCGGGTTGCGGAGCTGGTAGAGCCAGATCACCGGTGCGGCGTCCCAGGCGATCTTCTGCGCGTCGCAGTACGCCTGCTTGCGTTCGTTCTGGTCGGTGGCCTCGTTGCCCTTGTTCACCAGTGCGGTGTACTCCGCGTTGTCCCAGTAGGTGGCGTTGAGCCCGTTCGGCGGCAGGTAGTCGTTGCGCATCTGGAGCAGGCTCTGGCTGGCGTCACCGTAGAGGGTGCCCCAACCGAGCAGCGACGCCTCGTTCTTCGCCTTGTCCAGTGGGACGTAGAGCTGGGACAGGTAGGTCGGCCAGTCGGTCGGGTTGGCCAGCGAGACGTCCAGCCCGACCGCCCGCAGTTGCCCGACCACGGCCTCGGCGACCTTGTAGTCCTGCACGTAGCGACCGTTGGGGGAGACCACCGACAGCTTCATCCCGGCCGCTCCGGCGGCGCTGAGCAGCTTCTTCGCCTCGTCGGGGTTGTAGTTGTAGGGCTTCGGCATGGGGCAGGAGCCGAACACGTTGCCCGGCAGCGGGCCGTTGATCTCCTTGCCGGCGCCGAACAGGACGCTCTTGATGATCGCGGACCGGTCCACCGCGTAGTTCAGCGCCCTACGCACCTCGGGCTTCTTCAGCAGCGGCTGGCTCGCGCTCTGTGTGTTGAACACGAGCTGGATCACGTAGCTGGTGTCCGCCCAGATCACCTTGGTGTTGCCCTGCTCCAGGGCGGGCAGGCTGCTGGCTGGCGGCGCGGCCAGCACGTCGGCCCCGCCGGACTTCAGCAGCGCCTCCCGGGCGGACGCCTCCGGCACGATCTTGAAGACCTGCTTGGCGTACGCCGGCTTCTCACCCCAGTAGGTGGCGTTGCGCTCGAAGGTGACGTCCTGGCCCTTGGTGTAGTTGGCCAGCTTGTACGGCCCGGTGCCGACCGGCTCCTTGATCTGCTCGACGGTGTTCGGCGCGACGGTCGCCGATTTGGGGGAGATCATGCCGGAGACCGGAAAGGACAGTGCGGCGGGCAGCGGCCCGAACGGCTTCTTCAGGTTGATCTTCAGGTGGGTGGCATCGACCACCTCGACCCCGGAGATCACGGTGAGCACGTTCGGGGCGGCCTTGAAGGTCTTCGGGCTGATCACCCGGTCGAAGTTGAACTTCGCCGCCGTGGCGTCGAACGGCTCGCCGTCCTGGAACTTGACCCCCTCCCGCAGGGTGAACGTCCAGCTCAGCCCGTCCGGTGCGGTCGTCCACTCGGTGGCCAGGCTCGGCACGATCGAGCCGTCGGGCTTCATGGCGGTGAAGGTCTCGACGTCCATCTTGAGTAGCTGCATCACATTGGTGGTCACCTGGGCGGCCGGGTCCAGCGTGTCGATGTCGAAGCCGATCGCGGTGGTCAGCACGTTGGCGGAAGCGGTGCTGCCTCCCGAGGAACCAGTCGGGCCGGAGCAACCGGCAATCAATAGGACGGCGAGTGTCGCCGCGACAAGTCTGCGCTTCACGGTGGGCCTCCACTCTCAACGGGTGTCAGGGGGTTTGCGGAGAGCAAGCCTTCCTGGCGGGAATCTACCGGACGGTCGGTCGGTCGAAAAGAGTCTGGCGATGGCAGGTAGCCAGGCGCTATGAGCTGGGATTTCGTCGCCTGGATCGGTGTCGACCGGCGCTTCTCGACGTTGTCACCGCCACGCCCGTTCCAACGCGGCGGCTACCCCAAGCAGCTCCTCATCGCCCCCGTGGTGCCCGACGAGCTGGATGCCCACGGGCAGGCCGGTCGACGGCGCCGGGAGGGTCACCACCGGGTGACCCGTGACGCTGAACGGCCGGGTGTAGTCGGTCAGTTCGCCCCGGGCCACCGGGGCGCCGACCAGCGGTGCCACGATCCGGGTGGCCGGCACCAGCAGCGCGTCCCAACCGCTCAACGCCGCTGCCAGCTCCGTGCGCAGTACGCCCGCCTCGAACAGCGCCCGGACGTACCGCGCCCGGGGCACCGTGCAGGCTTCCCGCAGGAGCTCCCGCACGTCCGCGCCGAGCCGGTCCGGCGCCTCGCTCACCCAGCGCCCGTGCCGCGCGGCGGCCTCCGCCATGACGATCGTCGAGCCCGTGGCGACCAGCCGATCCCGGTCGGGCAGCCGGATCCTCGGCAGGCCATCGGTCACCGCCACCCACACCTCGGCGGTCGGCGGATCGAGGTCCGCGCCCCAGCCGTCCGGTACGACCAGCCGCAGGTTCCGCGCCCGGCGCGCCGGTGGGGCGAGCCGTACCCCGGTCATCAGCTCCAGCGCGCGGACGGCGGTGGCCACGTCGGGGGCCAACGGGCCCAGGGTGTCCTGGGTGTGGCTCACCGGCACGGTGCCGGTCACGTCCACGGTGCCCGTGGTCGGCTTGACCCCGACCACCCCGCACAACGCCGCCGGAATCCGGATCGACCCCGAGGTGTCACTGCCCACCGCCCAGTCGCACATGCCCAGGGCGACCGCGGCGGCCGACCCACCGGACGACCCACCCGCCACCCGGTTCCGGTCGTGCGGGTTGCGCACCACACCGAAATGCGGGTTCTCGCTGGTCGGACCCAACGCCAACTCGTGCAGGTTGGTCTTGCCGATCACCGCGCAACCGGCGCGCCGGATCCGTGCCACCACCGGGGCGTCCCGACCGGCCGGGACCGCCGGCAGCACCACGCTCCCGGCCGTGGTGACCTGACCGGCCACGTCCACCACGTCCTTCACCGCCACCACCGGGCCGGCCGAGTCCTCCGCGGTGCGCGAGATGAAGGCACCCACCTCGGCGTACGCCTCGATGCGTTCGGCGGCCTCCCGGGTGTGCACGGCGCCCTACCCGGTGACCCGGTCGACCGGCCCGGTGGTCGGCTCCGCCACCCGCCGGCCGCGCAGCCCCGCGGTGCCGTCGACATCCAGCATGGACCCGTCAGCGGTCAGCAGCACGCCGAACGCCTCCCGTGCCGCGTCCGGGGAATACAACCCGTCCCGCACGTCGGCGAGCACGGCCGACGGGTCCCGCTCCAGCGGGTCGCCGTACCCGGCGCCGCTGGGCACCTCCACGTCAAGGGTCTCCCCGGCGGCGAACCGCAGCCCGGAGAAGCGGCTGGACAGCACCACGGCGTCGGGTCGTCCGGCGTTGCGAACCAGACGGCCGCTGACCCCGTCCGCCCCGCCGAACAGTCCACGCGGCACGTCGCTACGGCTGTCCCCGTTCGCGCCGAGCATGGTCGGCACCAGGAACCGCCAGCGGCGTACGCTACCCACCCCACCCCGCCAGCGGCCCGGTGCCGGCGGATGGTCCCGCAGCTCGTACCGTTCACAGCGCAGCGGGCTGCGCAGCTCGACCTCCTCAACCGGCGCGTTGCGGGTGTTCGCCATCAGGTTGTCCACCGCGTCGATGCCGTCCCGGCCGTACCGCCCGCCGTACGCCCCCTCACCGATCTCCAGATGCACCCAGTAGTTGCCGGTGTGCTCGTCCACCCCGGAGTAGGCCACCCCCTGCACAGAGGCGGAGTTGCCGGCGGTGACCAGCTCCGGCAGTACCTGGGCCAGTGCCAGGTTGACCTGGTCCGGAATCCGGTTGATCAGCGGAAAGCGACCCGAGGTGGCCCGGGGGAAGGTCGGGTTGAAGATCGTCCCGCGCGGGGCGCGGACCGACACCGGCCGGAAGATACCGTCGTTCTGCGGCAGGAACTCGTCGGTCTTCGCCTCGTCGAGGAAGAGCGTGCGGACCGCGTAGTTGGCGGTCGGCAGCACACTGCCTTCGAACGGGCAGTTGCAGGCCGTCGGTGTCTCGTCCGCGCTGCCGGTCAGGTCGATGACGATGTCCGAACCGGAGACCGTGACCGAGGTGCGCAGCGGCACCGGTACGCCATGGTTCAGCCCGTCGTCGTCGTAGAAGCCGTCCGGCGCGTGGTACGTGCCGTCCGGCACTGCCTCAATGACCGCCCGCAGCCGGGACTCCACCAACGACTGCCAGCGCTCGATCGAACTCATCACGGTGTCGATGCCGTACCGGTCGACCAACTCGCCGAATCGGGTCACCCCGAGCCGGCAGCAGGCGATCATCGCCTCCACGTCACCGGCGTTGGCCTCGCCGGTGCGCACGTTGCCCATGACGTGCCGCCACAGCTCCTCGTTGCGGACCCCACGAGACTCGATCTTGACAGCGTCGAGCAGCCGGCCCTCGGCGTAAACGTCGATCGCGTCGATGCTGATCGCCGGGGCGGCGCCACCGACGTCGAGCAGGTGACCGGTGCAGCCGGCGAAGGCGATGTGCTGCCCCTGCCAGAAGATCGGCACCAGCACCCCGTAGTCGGGAGAGTGCGACGAGCCGGAGAACGGATGGTTGTGGACGATCACGTCGTCCGGCTCGTACCGGCCCCGCCAGCGCGCGTTGCAACCCCGGATGTACGCCGGCAGGCTGCCGATGTGCATCGGCGTCGAGTCGCTCTCGCAGAACTCCCGGCCGTCCACGTCGAACAGCCCGGCGCCCAGGTCCTCCGACTCCCGGATCACCGAGGAGTACGCCATCCGGTAGAGGATCTGCGCCATCTCCCCGGCAATCGACTTCAGCGCGCCCCCGATCACCCGGAACGTCACCGGGTCCACCTCGACGGTACGCCAGAACCGCTCGGTCAACGGGCCGGGGGAGGTGCCGACCGGCTCGACCGTCCCTGCTGCTCTCATCCCCGCTCCTCTCGGACCAGCACGAGGTTCCCGGCGTCGTCCACCGACCCGGTGAACCGGGGCTCGACCACGGTGGTGGTGTCCGGCTGCTCGACGATGGCCGGGCCGGTGAACCGCATCCCGGGCGCGAGATCGGCCCGCTGGTAGACCGGCGTCTCGAACAGCCGGGGCCGGTCGTCGTACCGAAACCAGCTCTTGATCACCGCAACCGGCCAGGGCGTCGCCCCCGCCGGGGCCGGCGCCACCCGCAGGTGCGGCGGCCGGGGCATCCGGCCCACCCCGATCACCCGGATATTGACGATCTGCACCTCGGTCTGCTCGAACCGGCTGCGATACGTCGCCTCGTGCAGGTCGTGGAACCGGCCCACCGTCTCGGCCACCCAGCTGTCGTCCACCCGGGGGCCGATGGTGCGCACCCGCAGCTCATAGCCCTGGCCGGCGTACCGGCAGTCGGCGAAGAACTCCAGGTCGGTCTCGTCCGGGCCCAGCCCGTCGGCGCGCAGCCGGGCGGTCGCGGTGTCGGCCAGCCCGGCCAGCACGGTCCCCAGCCGCCCGATGTCCAGCGCACCGGAGGACTGCCACACCGAGGCGGCGTACTCGTAGCGCAGGTCCGTGCTGAGCAACCCGAGCGCCGAGGCGATGCCCGGGTGCGGGGGCACGACGACCCGGCGTGCCCCGACCTCCGCGCCGACGCTGCACGCGAAGAGCGGCCCCGCTCCCCCCTGAGCGACCAGGTCGAACCGGCGCGGGTCGTGGCCGCGCCGCACGGACAGTTGCAGGATCGCGGCGGCCATGGTGTGGGTCATCACGGTGTGGATGCCCAGCGCTGCCTCCGGCACGGAGAGCCCGAGCGGATCGGCGATCCTGGCCTTGACGGCCGCCCGGGCCGCCTCGACGCGCAGCGGCAGCCGACCGCCGAAGAACGTCTCCGGCCGTAGCCAGCCCAGCACCGCCGCCGCGTCCGAGGCGGTCGGCTCGGTGCCGCCCCGGCCGTAGCAGACCGGGCCGGGGGTCGCGCCGGCCGACGCCGGCCCCACCTCCAGCACGCCCTGCCCGGAGACCGTGGCGATGCTCCCGCCGCCGGCGCCGATCGTCTCGATGTCGGCCATTGGCACCATCACCTGGTAGTCACGGATCCGGGTGTCCAGCAGGTGCTTCATCCGCAGCTCGCCGTCCGGGGCCACCCCGATGTCCGACGAGGTGCCCCCGACGTCCAGGGTGATCACCGATCGGTGCCCGGTGTCGACACCGGTCTGGATCCCGGCCAGCAGTCCACCGGCCGGCCCGGACATCAGCAGGGTGACCGGTAGTTCAGCGGCGGCCGACGCGGTGACCACCCCACCGGACGAGGTCATCAGCCGCACCCCGGACGCCACCCCGTACGTCGCCAGCGAGTCCTGCAGGTTGCGCAGGTAGCGCGAGGTGCCCGGACCGACGTACACGTTCATCGCGGTGCTGCTGAACCGCTCGTACTCCCGGTGCAGCGGGACCACCTCGTGGCTGGCCGAGACGAACGTCCCGGGCAGCTCTGCGCGCAGGATCTCGGCGGCCCGCCGCTCGTGCTCGGGGTTGAGGAAGCTGAACAGGAAGCAGACCGCCACCCCGCCGACCCCCTCCTCGCGGAACCGCTGGGCCGCTGCCCGGACCGCCTCGGTGTCGAGCGGGACCTCCACCGCACCGGCCGGCGCGGTAACCCGCTCCGGCACGGTCAGCCGGTCCCGCCGGCGGACCAGCGGGTGCCGTTGCCACGGCACGTCCTGCGAGTGGGAGAAGTTGTACGGCCGCTTCTTGCGCCCGATGTGCATCACGTCCCGGAAGCCCTCGGTGGTCAGCATCCCCACCCGGACGCCGGTGCGCTCGATGACCATGTTCGTGGCGACCGTGGTGCCGTGCACCACCAGGCGGATGTCGGCCGGGCCGACCCTGGCCAGCTCGCAGAGCTGGTGCAGCCCTTCGACGATGGCTCGGGACGGGTCGTCCGGAGTGCTGGACACCTTGTGCACCCGTTGCGCCCCGGTGACCTCGTCGTGCAGCACCAGGTCCGTGAAGGTGCCGCCGACATCGACGCCCAGCCGATACCCGTGCTTAGTCATGGGGGATCCGGGACATGAGCTCCTCGGCCCGCTGCTCCACCTCGTCGGGCTGGAGCACGTCGCAGTCGTAGTTCATCAGCTCCCGCATCGCCTGCGCGGAACCCTCGGTGAAGTGCACCGCGCCGTCGTCGGCAATCCGCTCGATGCCGTCACCCTGCTGTGCCCGGGCCAGTAGCTGCCGGGCCTCGACCTCGCTGATCCCCGATGGCCAGACGAGCTCCACACCGGACCGGCCGAGCCGGGCATCCACCCCACCAATCAGGCCGCCCGGCCCGGTGACGTGGCTGAGTGTTAGGTCATCGCGGAGCAGCCGGCTGGCGTTCTTCACCGCCGAGGTGGCGGCAAACGCGGGCCGGGTCCGCGGATAGCGCTGCCGCACGTCTGCCCAGTACGCGTCGGTGGTCACCGTCTCGGTCACGTCGTCCGGGCCGACCAGGATGCGATACCACATCGGACGCTCGGCGAACTCCGGATCGTCGGCGGCCAACGCCCAGGCATGGAAGTGGTTGGCGATCAGCCGGACGTACACGTCCTGCACCGGCAACCCCAGGTGCTCGGCCGCGACCACCCGCATCACCGTGCAGATGTTCTCCGAGTTGCCCGACCCGCAGATCGGGGCGAGCCCGGCGGCGGCCAGCGCCGGGTTGACCGCGTCCGGGTACGAGATCTGCACCACCGGCGCGGTGGAACCGGCCTGGGCGCGGCCCTGCATCAGCTTCATCGGCAGCAGCATGAACAGCGGTAGCCACGGCCCCATCCGGGCCTCCCGGTTGAGCCGTCGCCAGGTCACGGGATCGAATCGGTGGGGGAAGCTGTACCAGGAGCGCGGGATCGCGGCTTGGAGCAGCACGTCCGGCGCAGCCTGGTCGATCGCCTCGGCAACCGCCTCAACGTTGGTCATGTCGACGGTACGGGTGTGCACGGTCAGGCTCTGCGGGCGCAGCTTCTCCGCCGTCATCGCGGCGTCCATCGCCTCCACCCGCAGCGCCGACTCGTTGATGTCGAACAGGTGCAGCCGGGTCACCTCCGGTGCCAGGGCCATCATCCGGGCCACCGTGGCACCCACCAGTCCGCCCGCGCCGAATACGGCTACCGTTCCCATGGCCCTACCTCCGGGTGTCTGCTGTGTGATTCGGGTTGTCGGGGTGCCCCCGCTGGGCCGCCCCGGTCGCCGCCGGCCGGCAGCGGGGGCAGCGGCAGCCCGGCGGCTGCGGCCGTGCTGACGATCCGGACGGCCAGCCGGGCCGGGTCGATCACCGGGATGCCGCGGCTGTCGACGTCCACCGCCGAGCACCCGTTGATCACGCACTCGGCGCCCTGCGCGGCCAACTCGTCGACGTGCCGGCGCAACGCCGCGCCCCAGGTCGCGGCATCCGCCACCGCCTCGGTCGGCAGTGCCAGGATCCGGGTGCCGACGAACAGGTCCCCCGGGTGGTAGTCCTGGATCCGCCGGGTCAGCGCGTCGGCCACCGCCTGGTTCCGGGCCACCGCGCCGAACCGAAGGCCGAGCCCGGTCAGCGTGCTGACCGTGATCTCCAGGATGCCCAGGGCGTGACCGGGTATCCCGGACCGAACGGTCTCCAGCGCGGTGTCCAGGATGCAGTCGGGCATCAGCACGTCACCGGGTTCGAGGGTGAGACCCCGGGCGCGGGCCACCACGCACCGGTCGGCCGACCTGATCAGGTCCGGGGTGTCGAAGGACCGGGGTACGCCCGGTTCGTCCGGCTGGTCGAGGACGACCACCGGGCAGTCGGTCGAGCTGAACGAGTCGTAGCGGGCCTGCCGACGGCGGATCTCCGCCGGGCCGACGTGGGCGGGCGTGAGGGCGATGATCTTCATACCGGACTCCTCATTCCTGACTCCTTGTGCCGGATTCCTGGCTTCTCGCTCCGGCCTGCTCGCCGAACGCCGGGGGCTCCTCAGCCGGAGTGCCGAACGCGCCGAACTCGTCGATCAGGGCCGGCAGGGGACCCCGGGTGACGGCCGTGTCGCGTACCCAGTGCTCCAGTCGCTCGGCGTCGACGCCGAGCGGGCCAAGCAGACGGCGGGCCTTGCCCCGGACGTCGTCCCACGTCGCGGGGGCGTGCCGGGGATCCCAGCGGGCATTGGGCACGGCGGCGACCGCGTCCGGGGCGCCGGTGCGGACCAGGGTGACCCGGGCACCCCGGTCGAGGGGCATCCGAGCCTCCAGTTCCGGGTCCACCTCGACGGTGACCCGTCCGGCCAGTCGGCGGATCACGGGGTCCCGCCGGACGGCCGGGCTGGTGGCGGCCGGGCCGGTCTCGCCGAGCGCAAGCGCCACCGCGGTCATGAAGGGCAGCGAGAACATCGCCGCCAGCCGGCTGTCGGCGCGCAGGCCGGCCAGTTCCGCGCTGGTCGAGTTGGTGCCCACGATGACCCGTTCGATCCGGTCCAGATCGACGGGAACCGCGCCGGCCGCCCGCAGTTGCAGGGCGGCGTCCAGCACCGCATGGGTGTATCCGCAGGCGGCGTGCTGCTTGACGAAGTCGGTGTGCAGGGCGAGCCGGTCGTCCGGTCCGGCAGTCAGCGCGGCCGTGTCCAGGCGGCCCAGGGCCAGGTGCAGGGCCTCGGCCATCGCGCCGGTCGGGGCCCGGCCCTGACCTGTCGCGGCGACCCGGGCGGCCAGCAGCCCGGCGTGGTTGGTGAACCCGGCCCACTGGTTGCGGGCACCCCCACCGTCGAGGGCCACGGAGAACGGGGCGGCGAGCAGCAGGCCACCGGCGACATCGATCGCCTCGGCGATCATCGGGGCGGTCAGGCCGAGCACCCGGGCGACCCCGGCGGCGGCGCCGGTCGCCGCCCACGAGCCGTGCGGGTGCAGTCCGGGACGCAGCGTGCAGGCCCGGCCGAACCGGGAGGCCACCTCGTGCGCAACCAGCAGGGCGGCCCAGGTCTCGGCGGCATCGGCGCGGTGCTCCTCGGCGGCGGCCAGGACCGCGAACATGGTCTGGGCCGGGGCATGCCCCCGGGTGACCCGGCTGGCCGGGTCCAGCTCCAGGGAGACCGCTGCCGCGCCGTTGAGCCAGGCGGCCCGGTCGGCGGGGGAGCGGCCCTGCCCCAGAGCGGTGGCAGTCCCGCCAGCGGACGGCCAGACCGTGCGCAGCGCCCGGTTCTCCTCCGTGCCGGCGCCAGCCAGGGTGACCGCGAGGGTGTCATAGACCAGCAGGGTGAACCGATCCCGAGTGTCGTCGGGCTGGCTGGGCCAGTCCAGCTCATGGGACCAGGCGGCCAGTTCCCGGATCGCGTCGGCGAGCGCCGTCGACCGGTCGGGGTCGCCCGGTTCCTGGTTCACCGTCGCCGCCCGGCGGGGCGGGACGGCACTCCACAGCGGATCACGTCGCCTCCCGAGGAGGGTGCCGACTGAACGTTCGGTCTGGCACATGAAACCCCAGGGCGGCAAGCCAGTCAATAGCTCTTTCGGGGCCGGATTCCCGCTGGTGGCAGCGATTCGTCGGACCTATTCGGAGCGCCTCCGGAGCACTAGACCGAACGTCCGGTCTGTTGTACGGTGGCGGACATATCGCCGCCGGTGGGCGGCCCGGAGATGGGTGAGGAAGACATGCCGGTCAACGACTCCGCCGCCACCACCGAGGACGAAGCCCGGAAGCTCTACGCCAGTCACGGCGTCGGCGGCCGGGTCGGCTTCGGCGTCCGTCCCGCCGTGATCGTTGTCGACTTCCAGCAGACGTACACCCGGACCTGGCGGTCGGCGAGCCTCGCCCCGGTCCAGGCGACCGCAGTCCTGCTCGCCGCGGCCCGCGAGCAAGGGGTCCCGGTCTTCTACACCTACATGGGGTACGACCCGGAGGCGCCCGACGCCGGGGTCTGGGGGATGAAGGCCGCCACCCTGGTGGAGAACGTCCGAGGCAGTTGGGGCTGCGAGATCGACCAGTTGATCGCCCCGGTGGACGGCGACGTGGTCCTGGAGAAACGGGCACCATCGTCCTTCTTCAACACCGACCTGCAACAGCGGCTCGCCGCGCTGTCGGTGGACACCCTGGTGGTCTGCGGCACCAGCCTGAGCGGCTGCGTCCGCGCCACCGTCGTCGACGGGCTCTCCCACAACTATCGAGTGCTCGTGCCCCGAGACTGCGTGGCGGACGCCTCCGGCCCGTCGATGCGCGCCTCGCTCAACGACATCGACACCAAGTACGGCGACGTGATCTCTCTCGACGAGGCCATCGCCGGGCTCACCGCCCGCGTGGTGACGGAGCCGGGCGAATGATGCTTCCCGCCGACCAGGTCGACCAGCTCCCGTTCTGGGAACGCTCGCTGGCGGACAAGGTGGTCTGGGTGACCGGCGCCGGCCGAGGGCTCGGCCGGGCGATCGCCGCCGCCGTCGGCCGGTCCGGCGCCCGGCTCGCGGTGACCGCCCGCAGCGCCGAGCAGTTGGCGACCCTCGGCGCCGAGCTGTCCGACTACCCCGGCGAGGTGCGCCCCTTCACGGCCGACGTCTCCGACGCGGCGGCGGTCCGCGAGGTCGCCGAACGCATCGCCGAGGAGTGGGGCACGCTCGACGTGCTGGTCAACATGGCCGGCATCAGCCCCACCGTGGTCCGCAGCGAGAACCTCAGCGACGCCGCCTGGCACGACGTGATCGACGTCAACCTCAGCGGCACCTTCTACTGCTGCCGCGAGGCGGGCCGTCTGATGATCGCCAACGGTGGCGGCAGCATCGTCAACGTCTCCTCAGTGCACGGCTCGGTCGGGGTGCCCCGGATGTGCGCGTACGCGGCCAGCAAGGGCGGGGTCGAGATGCTGACCAAGGCGCTCGCCGTCGAGTGGGCCGACCGGGGGGTACGCGTCAACTGCCTCGCCCCCGGCTACTTCCGTACCGCGATGACCGAGCCGTACCTGGCCAGCTCCCAAGGTGCCAAGGTCCGGGCGGCCATCCCCCTCGGGCGGGTCGGCGAGACGGAGGAACTCGTCGGCGCCGCGCTCTTCCTGGCCAGCGACGCGTCCTCGTACGTCACGGGGACGACATTGCTGGTCGACGGGGGATGGACCGCGCAGTGAGCCGACTGACCGAGGGCGTGGCCACCGCCGACCTGGATCTGGTGATCCGGGGCGGGCGGGTGATCACCGCTGCATCCGACGGACCGGCCGACATCGGCGTCCGCGACGGGCGCGTGGTGCAGCTCGGCGAACGGGTCGGCCCGGCCCGCTGCGAGATCGACGCCACCGGTCTGCTGGTGCTGCCCGGCGGGATCGACGCGCACGTGCACTTCACCCCGGTGGAGACCGCCGAACGGCGACTGGCCTGGGCCGACGACTACGCGTCCGGCTCCCGGGCCGCCGCGGCCGGCGGGATCACCACGGTCGGCGACATCGCCTTCACCCGCCCGGGCGAGCACCTGCTGACCGGACTGGACCGGATCGGCCGGGCCGCGGCCGAGCAGAGCCTCGTCGACTTCCTGTTGCACCCGGTGCTGCTGGACCCGAGCCCGGAGCGGATCGCCGAGCTGCCCGCCCTGGCGGCGGCCGGCTACCCCAGCCTCAAGATATTCATGCACATGGGCGACTTCGACAGCCGGGCCCGCGACTACCTCTCGGTGCTGACCACCGCCGGTCGCGCCGGATTGCTGACCCTGGTGCACTGCGAGGACGGCTGCATCATCGGCCATCTCACCGACCAGCTCGTGCAGGCCGGTCACACCGACCTGTCGTACTTCCCGGCCACCCGGCCAGTGGCCAGCGAGGTGGCGGCGGTGGAACGGGCGGTCGCCTTCGCCGAGGTGACCGGCGCGCCCATCTACCTCGTGCACCTGTCCAGCGAACGGGCGCTGCGGGCCGCCACCCACGGCCGGGAGCGGGGGGTGCCGGTCCACGTCGAGACCAGACCGATCTATCTGCTCTTCACCGACGAACGGTTCAGCGGCGACGAACCGGCACTGTACGTCGGGAACCCACCACTGCGCACCGACGCCGACGTCGATGCGCTGTGGCGCGGGCTGGAGCAGGGGACGATCAGCACCTGCTGCACCGACCACGCACCGTGGACCCGGGAGGCGAAGCTCGACCCCACGCTCAGCGTGGCCCGCACCCGGCCGGGCATGGCGGACCTGGAAACCCTCCTCTGCTCGCTGTACAGCGAGGGCGTGCGTACCGGTCGGCTGTCGTTGTCCCGGTTCGTAGAGGTGACCTCGACGGCGGCCGCCAAGCTGTTCAAGCTGTTCCCGCGCAAGGGCACCATCGCGGTGGGCAGCGACGCGGACCTGGTGGTCTGGGATCCGGAGCGGCGCTGGACAGTGCGCGGCGCCCAGTTGCAGACCCGGGCCCGGATGAGCCTCCTGGAGGGGCGCGAACTCGTCGGACGGCCGGTGGTGACCATCCGACGTGGCGAAATCCTGATGACCGACGGAGTGGTCCGCACGGACGTGGGCCCAGGTCGATTGCAAACCCGGCTGGATCGCTGAGAGGGCGGTACACGGACATGCAGGCGGAGCAGCGAGGATACGAAGTTGTCGTCGTCGGCGGAGGCGTCGTCGGCATGTCTGTCGCCCTGGAACTCGACGCGGCCGGCACGGACGTCCTACTGGTCGATCGGGACCGGTTGGGTGGGGCGTCAACGTCGCGCAACGCCGGCGGGGTCCGGCACCAGTTCTATCAGGACGCGAACATCCTCGCCGCGCTAGAGACCTCGGCCCGGCTGCGCCAACTAGTGGCCGAGGACGGCCCGGTCGACTACCGGCAGGTCGGCTACCTGCTGCTGTACACCGACGACGCACAGCGGGACCGGCTCGCCGAGGGCGTGGTCCGGCAGAACGCCCTCGGTGTCGACACCCGCATGATCGCGCCGGACGAGATCGCGGAGATCGCCCCGGACGTTGACCTGGACGGTGTGCTCGGCGCCTGCTTCGGCCCGACCGACGGCTACCTCGACCCGATACTGCTGGCGGCGGCGCTGCGCAACCGGGTGCTGCGCAGCGGCGTACGGGTGCTGGAGGGCACCGCCGTGCACCGGATCGAGAGCGACGGTGACCGGGCCACCGGCGTGGTCACCGCCGTCGGCACCATCCCGGCCGGGACGGTGGTGAACTGCGCGGGCGCCTGGGCACCGACGCTGGCCCGGAGCTACGGCGGTGACCTGCCGATTGTCCCGCGTCGGTCCCAGGTCTTCGTGATGGCGGACGTGCCGCCACTGTCGCCGACCATGCCGCACACCTTCGACTGCGGGTCACGTTTCTACGTCCGCCCCCACCAGCGGGACGTCTGGTCCGGCGCCGCTTTCAAACCCATCCTGGACGAGGCGCCGCCGACCCCGGGAATGGCCGCCGAGTGGGTGGAGGCCGAGGAGTTGGCCCGCCGGGTCGGCCGCCGCGTGCCGGCCCTCGCCGGACGCCCGTTCACCCGGGCCTGGGCCGGGGTGATCGAGGTGACCCCGGACGACAATCCGGTGCTCGGCTGGACGCACCTGGCCAACGTCTACAGCGCGGCCGGCTTCAGCGGGCACGGCATCTGCATCGGGATGGGGCTGGCCCCGAGCATCGGCGCGGAGATCCGGGGCGGGGAACCGGCCATCCCGCTGGGCATCTTCCGTCCGCAGCGGTTCTCCGACGGCTCGCCGGCCAAACTGGAAGGGCTGTGGTTGCAGGCCCGCCCGAGCCGGTACGAACAGTGGCTGGCCTCGGGCCCGGCCGCGCCCCAGGCGGGGGTGGCTCGATGAGCGCCCGCGACGTGACCCCCGAGTGGGACTGGACAGCGCAGGGCCGGGCCCTGGGCGTCGGCGCCGACGGGTCGTTCAACGCCGGCCTGCTGCACCTCGGCGCAGACCCGGCGGTGATCTGGCATCGGGAGGACGGCAGCACCCACCGGTACTCTGGGGCGGCACTGATGCGACGGGCCGGTGAGATCGCCGGGGTGCTCTCGGCCCTGGGGGTCGGCCGGGGCGACCGGGTGGCCGGCCTCATTTCCCGCCGGCCAGCGGTGTTCGCCACCGCCCTCGCGGTGTGGCGACTGGGCGCGGTGTACGTCCCGCTGTTCAGCGGGTTCGGCGGGGACGGGCTGCGGGTCCGGCTCGTTGACAGCGGCCCGAAGGTGGTCGTCACCGACCCGGCCAACCGGGCCAACCTCGCCGCCGTCCAGGACGTCCTGCCCGACCTGCGGACCCTGATGGTTGGTGGTGCCGGCGAGCCGGGCGACGCGCTGCTCGACGACATGATCAACCGGCTGAACGGGGTGCCCGCGCCGGTCGCCACCGGTCTGCACGAGACCTCGACCATCATGTACACCTCCGGGACCACCGGTCGCCCCAAGGGCTGTCTCATCCCGCACCGGGCGGTGCTCAGCCTGCTGCCGTACGTCCGGTACTGCCTCGGCGTCGGCCCCGGTGACGTGCTCTTCTCCGGGGCGGATGCCGGCTGGTCGTTCGGTCTGTTCACCACCGGACTCGCCCCGATGAGCCAGGGGGTGTCTCGGGTGGTGTACGAGGGGCCGTTCAGCGCCGAGGGCTGGTGGTCATGTGTCCGCGCGGTCGACGCCGGGCACGTCGCGGCGGCACCGACCGCGTTCCGGCAGCTCGCCGCCGCCGGGGCGAAGCTGGTCCCGCCTGGGTTCCGGGCCGCGACCAGCGCCGGTGAGCCGCTCGACGCGGCCACCATCGACTGGTTCGACCGGACCGTCGGGGTGGTCGTGCACGACAGCTATGGCCTGTCCGAACTGGGCATGGTCACCGGCAACCTGCGGCACCCCGGCGCACCCGCGGTCGCCCCGGGCTCGATGGGGGTGGCCCTGCCCGGGTTCGAGGTCGACCTGCTCGACCCGGACGGCAGCCCGGTCCGTGGACCGGGCGAGGGCCGCGTCGCGGTCCGGGACAACGGCTACTTCCTCAGCGCGGGCTACTGGGGCCGGGAAGACGAGTGGGCGGCCCGCTTTGCCGACGGCTGGTTCCTCACCGAGGACCTGGCCCGCCGGGACGAGGAGGGGCGGTACTGGTACGTCGGGCGGGCCGACGACGTCATCGTCTCGGCTGGCTACAACGTCGGGCCGGTGGAGGTGGAGACCGTACTGCTGGAGCATCCGCTGGTCGTCGACGCCGCCTGCGTCGGCGAACCGGACCCGGTAAAGGGGCAAGTGGTCGCCGCACACATCGTGCTCGCCGACGCGGGCACCACGCCCCGGCCTGAGGACCTGCTCCGCGAGCTGCGTACCTGGGTCGGCCAGCGGGTCGGCTGGCACGCCGCCCCCCGCCGGCTGCACCTGCACCCGGCGATCCCCCGTACCGCCACCGGCAAGGTGCAACGCCGGGCGCTCCGCGAAGGGGGCAACCGGTGGTGACCGGCGGCCGGCGGCGCGTCCCGCATTCGTCGCACTGGGGTGCGTTCGCCGCCGAGGTGACCGCCGACCGGCTGGTGGCCGTGCACCCGCACCCGGATGACCCGGAGCCGGCGGAGCTGCTGGCGTCGATCCCCGACGCGCTGGACTCGCCCGCCCGGGTGGCCGCTCCGTCGGTCCGGCGCGGCTGGCTGGAGCACGGGCCCGGGGCTACCTCGGACCGGCGGGGCGCGGACCCGTTCGTCGAAGTCTCCTGGGACGAGGCGCTCGACCTGGTCGCCGCCGAACTGACCCGGGTCCGTGCCGAGCACGGCAACGCCGCGATCTTCGGCGGCTCGTACGGCTGGTCCAGCGCCGGCCGCTTCCACCATGCGAAGACCCAGCTCGGCCGGTTCCTCAACGGCTTCGGCGGTTGCACCGGCCAGGTGCACAACTACAGCTACGCGGCGGCGTCGGCGATCCTGCCGCACGTCGTCGGCACCGCCGGCCCGACCGCCGGTGAGGTCACCTCCTGGGACGTGCTGGAGGAGCACACCGGACTGTGGGTGATGTTCGGTGGTACGCCGGTGAAGAACGCCCAGGTCGAGGCGGGCGGGGTGGTCCGGCACGACGCGGTCGAACGGCTGCGCGCAATCCACGCCGCCGGGACCGAGTTCGTCCTGGTCAGCCCGCTGCGCGACGACGCGCCGGACTTCCTCGACGCGCAGTGGCTCGCCGTCCGGCCGAACACCGACACCGCTCTGATGCTGGGCCTCGCACACACCCTGGTCGTTGAGGGCCGGCACGACGAGGAGTTCCTGACCCGGTACTGCACCGGCTGGGACCGGTTCCGCGCTTACCTGCTCGGCGAGACCGACGGCCGAGCCAAGTCGGCCGACTGGGCGGCCCGGATCGCCGACGTGCCGGCGCCGGACATCGTGGCGCTGGCCCGCCGGATGGCGGCCCACCGAACGCTGATCAGTGCCACCTGGTCGCTGCAGCGGGCCGACCACGGCGAACAGCCGTTCTGGATGGCGATTGCGCTCGCCGCCGTGCTCGGGCAGATCGGCTTACCCGGAGGTGGCTTCGGCTTCGCCTACGGCGACGCGGCGAGCATCGGCCACCGCCGGTACCCGTTCCCGGCCCCGGCCCTGCCGACCGGCCCCAACCCGACCGACAGTTGGATCCCGGTCGCCCGGATCGTGGACATGCTGCTCAACCCGGGCGGCGGGTACGACTTCGACGGCGAGCGGCGGCGCTACCCGGACATCCGGCTGGTCTACTGGGCTGGCGGGAATCCATTTCACCACCACCAAGACCTCAACCGGCTGGTCGAGGGGTGGCGGCGGCCGGAGACGGTGATCGTCCACGAGCCGTGGTGGACCCCGACCGCCCGGTACGCCGACATCGTGCTGCCGGCGACGACCACCCTGGAACGCAACGACCTCGGCGCCTCCTCCCGGGACCGGTTCCTGCTGGCCATGCACCAGGTGGTGCCGCCCCGGGGGCAGGCCCGCAACGACCACGACATCTTCGTGGACCTGGCCGGCCGGCTGGGTTTCCGGGAGACGTTCACCGAGGGTCGCGACGAACTGGGCTGGATCCGGCACCTCTACGCCCGTACCCGGACGGCGGCGGCCGGCCAGGGGATCACCCTGCCGGACTTCGACACCTTCTGGCGAGACGGCCAGGCCGAGATCCCGGCCAGCGGCGGGCGGGTGCTGCTCGGTGACTTCCGAGCCGACCCGGTCGGCCGGCCGCTGCGTACGCCGTCCGGCCGGATCGAACTCTGGTCGCAGACCATCGCCGACTTCGGATACGACGACTGCCCACCGCACCCGGCCTGGCTGGAGCCGCGCGAGTGGCTTGGCGCGGACCTCGCCACCCGCTACCCGCTGCACCTGGTCTCCAACCAGCCCCGGACCCGGCTGCACGGACAGCTCGACATGGGCCGGGTCAGCCGGGCCAGCAAGATCGAGGGCCGGGAACCGTGCCGGATGCACCCGGCCGACGCGGCCGAGCGCGGCATCGGCGACGGCGACGTGGTCCGGGTGCACAACGACCGGGGTGCCTGCCTGGCCGGCGTCCGGCTGGACCCGGCGGTCCGGCGCGGGGTGCTCCAACTGTCCACCGGGGCCTGGTACGACCCGTTGCGTCCCGGCGTTCTCGGCGCCCTCGACGTGCACGGCAATGCCAACACGCTCACCGCTGACCACGGCACGTCCCGCCTGGGTCAGGGGCCGAGCGCGCACAGCGCACTGGTCGAGGTCGAGGTGTTCACCGGTCCGCTGCCTCCCATCACCGTTTTCGAGCCCCCACCCCTGGTTGGTCGATCCGGTCGACCGGCCAATCATGATCAGGAGGAATCGGCACCATGAGCGATATCGACACCGCCGCGAACGATGTCCAGGGCGACGAGCGGATCCAACCGATCACTGTCCGCACCGAGTACCTGGGCCGGTACCAGTCGGTCAACCACATCCGCGACCTGCCCCCGATCTACCTCGACGAACCCGTCGACCTCGGAGGCAAGAACTCCGGTCCGACCGCCCTGGAGGCCACCCTCGCGGCACTGAACTCCTGCACCGCCATGATCATGTACGTCCTCCGTCGGGAAATGAAGTTCGACCTCCAGGGGGTGACCTTCGAGGCCGACGGCTGGATCGACATTCGACGGATCGAGATGAAGCGCACCGGGTTGAAGTACTCACAGGTCGTGCCGATCGCCGATCACTACCAAAAGGTGGTGCAGCGGGTCGAACTCGTCACCACCGAGCACGGTGAGCGGCTGGAGCACTTCAAGCACGAAGTACACCGGCTCTGCCCGATGCACACCCTGCTACGGGACGCGGGCGTACCGGTCGAGTCGGTATGGACCATCCGGGAGTGACCGGCGGTCGATCCACCTCCAACCGTGGACGAGAGGCGTGCCGATGCTGAGCTATGTCGCCCGGCGCCTGCTGATCGCGGTGCCGACCTTGTTCGGGGTGGCCACGGTGAGCTTCCTGCTCATGCGGATCATCCCCGGCGATCCGGCCCGGGTGATGGCCGGCCCGCAGGCGACCGCCGAGGACGTTGAACGGCTGCGTCAGCAGTTGGGACTGGGTGGCAGCATCTGGAGCCAGTACGTCGAGTACATCACCCGCCTGATGCAGGGCGACCTGATGGTCTCGGCCCGCACCGGCACCCCGGTGATCGACGAGATCGCCGCCCGGGCGCAGGCCACGGTCACGCTGGCCGTACTGGCGATCGTGGTCGCGGTGGTTGTCGGCTGCACACTCGGCGTGCTCGCCGCACTGCGCCGGGACAGCGTGGTCGACCTGATCCTCTCCGGGGTCTCCGTGTTCGGTGTTTCGATGCCGGTGTACTGGGTCGGGCTGTTGCTGATCATGCTGTTCTCGGTCCAACTCGGCTGGCTGCCCGCCGGTGGTTCCGACTCCTGGGCAAGCGTCGTGCTGCCCACCGTGGCACTGTCGTTCTTCGCTGTCGGCTTCATCTCCCGGCAGACCCGGTCGGCAATGGTGGAGACGATGGAGCTGGACTTCATCCGCAGCGTCCGGGCCAAGGGCATCAGCCGGAGCGCCTTGGTCATCCGGCACGGGCTACGCAACGCCGCCCTGCCGATCATGACGGTGGTCGGGCTCCAGTTCGGTCAGCTCCTCGGCGGGGCGGTGCTCACCGAGACCATCTTCGCCTGGCCCGGCCTGGGGCGTCTGCTCATCGACTCGATCAGCGCCCGGGACTTCGCCACCGTTCAGGGCACCGTCTTCGTCTTCGCGGCGGCCCTCATCCTGGTCAACCTGCTGACCGACATCCTGTACGCCTACGCCGACCCCCGGATCCGCTATGACTGATGCTGTTGTCGACCCAGTATCCATTCCCGTCCCGCGCAGCGCGCGGCCGGACCGGCTGCTCCGCCGGCTGTGGCGGCACCGCAGCAGCCGACTCGGGCTGATCCTGCTCGGCCTGATCCTGGCGCTGGTGGTGCTCGGCCCCTGGCTGACCGGCGGCAGCCCGTCCAGCGACATGGCCTACCAGAACCTGGCCGCCAGTCTCCAACCGCCGAGCGCAGCGCACTGGCTGGGCACCGACCAGTTGGGCCGCGATGAGCTGGTCCGGCTGGTCCTCGGAGCCCGGTACACCATCATCATCGGCCTGGGTGCGGTTGCCACCGGAGTCCTGGTCGGCCTGCCGCTCGGTGCGCTCTCCGGGTTCTACCGGGGTTGGGTCGACCTGGTGGTCCAGCGGCTGGTCGACGTGGTGCTGGCCTTCCCGAGCTTCCTGCTGGCCCTCGCGTTGGTCGCGGTGCTCGGGCCCGGCCTGCGTAACCTGATCATCGGGGTGGCGCTCACCTCGTTCCCCCGGTTCGTCCGGCTGATACGGGCACAGGTGCTCAGCGTCCGGGAACGGCCGTTCGTCGAGGCCGCGCTCGCGCTCGGGGTGAGTCGGGGGCGGATCCTCTGGCGGCACGTGCTACCCAACTCGATGACCCCGGTGATCGTGCAGACACCGCTGGAGCTTGGCAGCGCCGTCCTCACCGCCGCCGGGCTAGGCTTCCTCGGCCTCGGGGTCCGTCAGCCCACCCCGGAGTGGGGCACCATGCTCGGCGAGTCCCGCGACTTCATCTTCAGCAATCCGGCCCTGGTCACCTACCCCGGGCTCTGCATCGTGCTGGTGATCCTCGCGGTGAATCTGCTCGGCGACGGCGCGCGCGACGTGCTCGACCCCCGGTTGCGTTCCCGGATCAAGATCCCGCGTCGGAGGCGGACATGACGGAACCCGTACTGGAGATCCGTGATCTCCGGACGTATTTTCACACCATCCGCGGCGTCTACCGGGCGGTGGACGGCGTGGACCTGACCGTGCGAGCCGGCCGTACGCTCTGCGTGGTCGGCGAGTCCGGCAGCGGCAAGAGCGCGACGGCGCTGTCGGTGATGGGACTGATCGAGGCGCCCGGCGAGATCCAGCCCGGCAGTCGGATCCGGTTCGACGGCCAGGAACTGGTCGGGCTCAGCGACCGCGAGCACCGCCGGATTCGGGGCCGAGATCTCAGCATGATCTTCCAGGAACCGATGACCTCCCTCGACCCGGTCTACCCGGTAGGCCACCAGATCGTCGAGGCGATCCGGGCGCACCAGCCGGTCAGCCGGAAGGCGGCCCTCAACCGGGCGGTGGAACTGATGGCCCTGGTCGGCATCCCGTCCCCGGAACGCCGGCTGTGGGATTACCCGCACCATCTCTCCGGGGGCATGCGGCAACGCGTGATGATCTCGATCGCGCTGAGCTCGCACCCGAAGCTGCTGGTCGCCGACGAGCCCACCACCGCGCTCGACGTGACCATCCAGGCCCAGATTCTGGAGCTGATGCGTGACCTGCAGAAGAAGATGGGCATGGCGATCATGATGATCACACATGACCTCGGGGTGGTCGCGGAGATGGCCGACGACGTGGCGGTGATGTACGCCGGTCAGATCGTTGAGTCGGGTATCGCTGAGGAGGTCCTGACCAACCCGAGGCACCCCTACACCGAGGCGCTGCTGCACGCCGTACCGGTGCTCGGGATGAGCCGGGACGAGCCGCTGCGGGTGATCCCCGGCGTGGTGCCCAGCCCGCTGGAATGGCCCGCCGGCTGCCGGTTCGCCGCCCGCTGCCGGTATGCCCACGAACGCTGTGCGGAACCGCCGCCAACGGCCACCGTCGGGCGGCATCAGACCCGCTGCTGGCTCCCGGTTGACCGGTCAATCGGCACCGGTTCGGCCACCCGCACCGCTGCAGCCGGGGAGGTGAACCGGTGACCGCGTTGCTTTCGGTCCGGGGCCTGAAGACACACTTCCCGGTCCGGGCCGGCGCGCTGCGCCGGACCGTCGGCCAGATCCGGGCCGTGGATGGAGTGGACCTGGACATCATGCCGGGAGAGACCCTGGGCCTGGTCGGTGAGTCCGGCTGCGGCAAGTCCACGCTCGGCCGGTCCATCCTGCGGCTGATCGAACCGACCGCGGGGCAGGTGATCTTCGATGGGATCGACGTGGCCACACTGGACGCCCGACGGATGAAGGCCATCCGCCGGGACCTGCAGATCATCTTCCAGGATCCGGTGGGCTCGCTGAATCCACGCATGCACGTCGGGGACATCGTGGGAGAAGGCCTGCACGCCAACGGGGTACGCAGCCGCGCCGAACGCGACCATCGAATAAAGGAGATCCTGGCAGCGGTCGGTCTGGACGCGTCGGCGGCCGGCCGGTTCCCGCACGAGTTCTCCGGCGGCCAGCGGCAGCGGATCGGTATCGCCCGGGCGTTGGTGCTGCGGCCAAAGCTGATCGTCGCCGATGAGCCCGTCTCCGCGTTGGACGTCTCCGTCCAGTCGCAGGTGCTCAACCTGTTGGCCGCCCTACGGCAGCAGTTCTCCCTCACCTACCTCTTCGTCGCGCACGACCTGGCGGTGGTGGACTACATGTCCGACCGGGTGGCAGTGATGTATCTCGGCAGGGTCGTCGAGGTGGGCACCGCTCGGCAGATCCGGACCAACCCGCTGCACCCGTACACCCGGGCCCTGCTTTCTGCGGTGCCGGGCCGTGAGCGACAGCGCATCGTGCTCTCCGGTGAGGTGCCCAGCCCGCTGACCCCACCGTCGGGCTGCCGATTCCGGACCCGGTGCCCGATGGCACAGGAGATCTGCGCCCGGGTCGAGCCAGCCCTCGACGCCCATCCGTCGGGCGCCCGCGTGGCCTGCCACCTCAGCCACTGACCTGGCGGACCGGCTACTCCGCCACCGTAGTGTGGCGGTAGGACTCGTGCCACGGCTCGGATGCGGCTCCGCGCTACACGATGACGTCGCCGCGTCGGCAGGGCGGCGGGAGATCCTGCGACGCCATCGCGACGAGCTCGTCGCGCGTATCGACGCTTGCGGGACCCTCTGCGGTTCATCGAGGGTGGCCTGGTAGTGCGAGCACGACGACTTCACCGCGTGCCCGCACTACCAGGCGATGGTGGGTGCGCGAATCGGGCGGCAGACACCTCACGTAGTGGTGTGACCGCCCATACTGCCGCCGGATGGGGCCAGCGGGGATCAGGCTCGTCTCACGCGGCTGCGTCTTCCGCATCCATAGATCAGCTGGCAGGGAGGCCCGGGGCCACGGCGCTGTCGCATCCGCGGGCCAGGTGGCGATCAAGCCCGGCGGGCGGCGGCGACGAACATCGGAAACGCCACGAACAGCCGTCCGCCGCGCTCGGTGAAGGCGCCGGTGTGCGCTTCGACGGTGACGTCCCGGAAACCGGCGTCGAGGAGCAGGTGGTGTCCCCACCAACCCGGTCGACGGGTCCACATGAGGGCACGGAGCCAGTTCAAAGTCGGGTCAGGCCCGGCCGCCTGGGCGTGATCAGTTCGGTCTTGTAGAGGCCGATGGTGGATTCCATCAGCGCGTTGTCGAGGGCGTCGCTGACCTCGATGGCCTGGTGCAGGTAGGACGTGGCGGCATCGACGTCACGACGAAGGATGCCGGCAAGGGCGAGATTGCCGAGGACGACGGCGGTCGACTTGCGGCGTGCGGCGATGAGTTGTCGAGCCTCCTTCAAGGCTGTGATGGCGTCGGCCGGCTTGCCCAGAGACAACCACCAAGACCCCGCAAGCCGCGCGTGATGGCTGGGACAGAAAAGGGCAGCGGCCGGATTCGTCCGTTAGGGCGCTCCACCTTGTCCCCGGCCCGGGAGGCTGGACGGTCTGCGACTGCCCGACGAAGAGATCCGCCTCACCAGCCCGTCCGGGGCTGATGTTTCTCTGGGTGTACCCGGCCCGCCCGTGAGCCGGTTCGGTCCTACGTACTGGTGAATGTGCTGATGTAGAGCACCATCCCGACCAGAGCCAGCACGTCCACCGCCAGGAGGACGAGGTGTACATACCGGTACCGGCGCACCATCGTGCCGGCTACGAGCGTCGCCGGCGTGTATTCCAAGAGTGTCGCGATCCTTCTCAAGCGCGTTCGGTACCCGCCCGGAAGCACCCCGGTTGTGACCGCCTACGCCCGGGGTCAGTGCGGCAATCGGGATGGGCGAGTGCCCGGAGACCTGCAGCTCGATGCTGAACCCATCGATCCGGACTCCGTCGACCAGTGACCGTGGAATGCTGTATTTGACGAGCGGGCTGCCCACGACGACATGCGAGCGGGTTACCGCCACGAAGGCAGCCGGCCCCGCGAGGTAGATGAGCAGCACAAGCGTGCCGATCGGCGTAAGAAACAACAGCAGCAGCATTTGGGGGGTGTAGGGGAGGTGGGTGGGCGCTACGCAGACGAATATGCCGGTCGCCGTGCCCATGGCGATCGCCAACAGGGCGAGCGGGTCATTCCGCCGGATCATGGCCTCAACTCCCCACCAGGCCCGCTGACCGCCCCACCTGGATACGGTCGAGGTCACCAACTGCACCGAGTACGCCGGCCGGCGTCGGCGCCCCAGGCTAGCGGCAGTGTTCGACACCGGCTGACAGCAGTTCTGATCTTTGCGAGCCGGGGATCGGCGATCGCTTCCGGCCGGCGATCGGAGCAAGCACCCGTCGTGCCATTAACGTGCCATTGGGCGAGGACAACAGGGGCCAGCCAAGACCACGCGAGACTGCCGGGACCAGCCCGTCAAGCCCGTGGCCTGCCGGAGATCGGCAATCCCAAGCTGACAGTCGTCCAGTGGGACGTGCCCCTCATGTAGACGAATCCGGCTCGGTGTGAGCAGCCGTTAGACGATGATGCCGCGTACGTCCTGCATTGGGTCGGTGAGTTGGCTCGGGCCTGCGTAAGTGATCCCGCCACGTGGTATCGCGGCGCCGGTAAAGGATCGCCAAGCGGCCTCGGCCGTGAACCTGATGTAAGCGACCGGATCGCTGATGGCGCCTTCGTGAAGGCTCCATCGGCCTTCGTTGCCGGCGACCAGGCTCCATTGTCCGCCGATGTCGAGGTCGAGGAGCACCGTCGTTTGAGGTTCGGCGGGGACGCGGTATTGGTGCGGTAACGCCCAGACGAAGGTGCGGAGGACCGTCGGCAGCCGGTCGGTGCCGGTCTCGCGACCGATTGCGGCGCGGATCTGCTGGTGGTGTACCCACGTCTCGGTCAACTCCCGGGCCAGGTCGAGCCACGCTGGCACGGGCTTATCGCTAGCCCAGCTCACCCGCGTGGGTGCGAGCAGATCTGCCTCGGCTGTCCACTCCTGCAGTTGCTCGGTGGAGTAGGCCAGCAAGTCCCGAGTGACCCGAGGGCTCAGCTGTCTCGCTGCGTCCAGCCACCGCTGGTTCTTCTCATGCAAGGCGGCGGCGAAGGTGGCCGCCGGACCGCCGTGCGGAAGCAGTCCGGTGGTATCTGCGTCGCGTTCGCGAGAAAGCCGCCCAAGGTCGCCGTCGAGAAGATGCAACGCGATGTCCTTGACCGTCCAGCCCTCAGCAAGCGTGGATTCGGCCCACTGATCTGCCGTCAATCGATCGAGCAGAGACAGGAGATCGCGACGCTCTTCGCCGAACAGTCCTCGGGTATCCATCGGTGGCACCGACCAGACGTCCATCCCCACAGTCTCCAACACCTACCAGGACAACACGACGACCAACGCAACGCGACGTCGGCGGGCGACCACCCCCGATTTTCACGCACGGCACGGGCGTCGCGACAGAGTCATCGGAGACAAACTGACGCTCCGGCCGGCTGCCCGACGAGGCTATCCGCTCTTAGTGAGCGTCCGGGAACTCGGCAGGGCG
>NZ_LWLS01000069.1 GCF_001905095.1 Micromonospora sp. CB01531 | reverse complement strand
CCAACCCGGGATCATCTGCGCCTGACCCTTGCCGCGGCCGTAGGTATGGCAGAACAGCCGGTCAGGGCTGGTGGACGCGTCCGGGCGCAGCCAGTTACTGACATCGACCGCCAACACGATCCGCCCGTCCGCGGTGCGCGGCAGCGGCAGCCCGCTCAGGACGACCCGTAGCCGGGCGATGTCGACCCGGCCGCTGTTCAACCCGTCGTACAAGGCACCGTGACCTCGCCGATGCTCCGTGGGGCACCAGGTCGGCTTCGTCGTCCCGGGAGCGCTGTGTCTGATCGCGCTCGCCCTCGCCACGTGGGCGTTCGTCCGGTACCCGGACACCTTCGACCTGCGCCGCGGCCGACCGCGCGGACCGCGACCCCGGATACCCGCCGCTACGTCCTGAGTGCCGGCGGACGTCGTCCTGTGCCGGGCGGCCTCGTGAGGCGGCGTCACGGTTCGATGAGGCCGGCCCGGATGGCGTAGCGGGTGAGTTCGAGCCGGTCGCGGAGCCCGAGCTTCTGCAGGATGTTGGACCGGTGCCGTTCGACGGTCTTGATGCTGAGGAACAGCAGGTCGGCGATCTGTTTGCTGCTGTGCCCCTCGGCGACGAGCTTGAGGACCTCCTCCTCCCGGTCGGTGATCCGGCGCGCGGTGACGGAGTCGGGGTTGCTGCCCCGTCCGAGGTAGTCGCGGACCAGCGTGGTGACGGCCCCCGGGTAGAGGAATGGCTCGTCGCGCATGGCCGCCCGGCAGGCGTCGATGAGGTCGCGGTCAGCCGCCGACTTGAGCACGTAGCCGGCGGCGCCGACGCGGAGGGCCTCGAAGAAGTACTGCTCGTTGTCGTACATCGTCAGCATCAGGATGCGCAGGTCGGGCAGTGCGCGGGACATCTGCCGGGCGGCCTGCAGACCGGTCAGCCGGGGCATGGCGATGTCCAGGATGGCCAGGTCTGGGGCGGCGGTGCGGGCCAGCTCGACGGCTTCGGCACCATCGGCGGCTTCGGCGACGACGGTGAGGTCGGGTTCGTTGTCGAGGATGAGTCGCACGCCGCGGCGTACCAGGCCGTGGTCGTCGGCGAGCAGGATGCGGGTGGGTCCGGGCATGGTCAGCTGGTCTCGTTTCGCGTCGGTACCCGGAGGCACACGTCGGTGCCGCCGGTCGGGTCCGGGCCGATCGTGAGGTGGGCGCCGATGAGCAGCGCCCGTTCCCGCATGCCGCGGATGCCGGCGCCCTCGTGGGCGGTCGCGATCCCGTGGCCGTCGTCGCGGATCCGCAGCTCGACGCCGCCGGCGGTGCGCTGCAGGATCAGGTGCGCCGTGCGGGCCCCCGAGTGCCGGACGACGTTGGTGAGCCCCTCCTGGGCGGTCCGGTAGAGGACCAGTTCGACCTGGTCGTCGAGTTCCGGCAGGTCCCCGGCGAGGTGCCGGTGCACGGTCAGCCCGGCGGTGGTGTATTCCGTGGTGAGGGCCTTGAGCGCGCTGGCCAGGCCGAGTTCGTCGAGGACGCCGGGGCGCAGCCGGCGGGCGATGCGCCGGATCTCGTCGAGGCTGTTCCGGGTGGTCTCCTGCACCTGGTGCAGCTCGTCGCGGACAGGTGGTGGTGCGTGGTCGGCGACGCGCTTGAGGTCCAGCAGCACGGCGGTCAGCGTCTGGCCGATCTCGTCGTGCAGTTCCCGGGCGACGCGCCGCCGTTCGGCCTCCTGGGCGGAGAGCGCACGCGCCGCGCTGGTGGCGCGTTCGGCCTCCAGCCGGTCGAGCATGGCGTTGAAGGTGCGGATCAGGTCGGCGATTCCGGCCTGGCCGGTGACCGGCAGCCGGTGCCCGGGACGCAGCAGGTCGATCGTCCGCATGGTGCGGGTGACCCGCTCCAGCGGTGCCAGTCCGACGCGCAGCAGCAGCGCATTGGCCACCAGCATGGCGGCGAGGCCGCCGGCCAGGACCGCCACCTCGGTGAGCACGACGGGGGTCGACACGGTGATCGGGCCGAGCAGCAGCAGGACCGTGGCGACCACGAGTACCGCCGCGTTGAGCAGGAAGATCCGCCAGAACAGCGACAGTGACACGTCGGCCGCCTCCTCTCCGGTGCGCTCCGCGTCCTTTCTAACAGCGTCCCGGGACACGGGCGGTTGGTCGGCCCGGAACCGCGGCGCCCGTCCAGCCTCGCCCAGCAGCGGGTGGGGCGGCATCGGGGCGGGCACCCATGTTTCCGCCCAGGCCAGTGGACGGCGCCGGGCACCGTGGGAGGTCGTCGGCGGGAATGGGGGTCGGCACCGATGCGGGGTGCCGGGCTGCCGAGTCATCCTGGGGGTGGTCGCCGGATGAGCAACGCCGCGGCCCGCACCGGCGGCCGCAGGCCCTTGGCACGGACGCGCGGCGCGATCACGGCCGCGCCGAGTTGATGGGAACGAAATGATGACCATGGAACGAATCGCACTGCCCGGGGTCGGTATCGGGTGGGCCACCACCACCCGCGCCGGGCAGCGGCTCGGTGTCGTCTGCCACCTCACCGGCCAGCGTGACCTCGTCGTCTACGACCCCGACGACGCCGAGCGGGCGCTCAGCACGGTCGTCCTCGATCCGGACGAGGCGCGCTGGGTTGCCGACGTGCTGGACACGACGGTCACCGTCGACCACCTGACGGAGCTGGAACGGCAGGTCGACGGGGTGGCGGCGGTCCGACTTCGCCTACCGGCCGGGTCCCCCTACGTCGGCCGGCCGCTGGGTGACACGCGGGCACGTACCCGCACCGGCGCGTCGATCGTCGCCGTCGTTCGCGGCGATCGGGTCATCGCCGCGCCGGCGCCGGACTTCGTCCTGCGCCCTGACGACACCCTCGTCGCGGTCGCCGACCAACGCCGGGTGGCCGCCCTCGCCGACCTGCTCGCGGGCGGTCCCGGGGCCGACCGCTGAGGGTGGTCGAGGCGACACCGGGTTGACCGGCGGGGTCGTGGCGTAACTCTCCGCGTGCTGCGGCGGAGGTCACCCCGCCCATACCAGCGGGTACGCTCCGGACTGCGGCAGACTGCGCGGCCGGCGCTTCAGCGCCGATGCCGCCATCGATCGGCTCCGGCCGGCTGAGCCAAGCCCGAGCCGGGGCGGTCGCGCATGCGGTCTGCTCGGACCGTCCGCCGGCCAGGGAGAGTAACCGGGTGAGCCCCCAGACGACGTTGTTGTTCGTGCTCGCCGCCGTCGCGGTCATCGTCGGCGTGCGGTGGGTGGCGTCGCGCACGGGCCTGCCGGCAGCGGCGCTCCTGCCGCTCATCGGCATCGTGTACGCGCTGCTCCCGGGGCCCAACATCAGCCTTGATCCCAACCTCGTGCTCACGGTCGTGCTGCCGCCGCTGCTCTACAGCGCGGCGCTGGACTCCTCGCTGCTGGGCATCCGCCGCAACCTTCGCATCGTGGTCAGTTTGTCCGTGGTGCTGGTGCTGCTCACCGCCCTCCTGGCGGGAGTCGGTTTCCACCTCTTCGTCGCCGGGGCGACGCTGGCCGCCGGGATCGCGGTCGGCGCCGCGATCGCGCCGCCCGACCCGGTGGCCGCGCTGGCGGTCGGCCGCCGGGTCAACCTGCCGCCGAAGCTGGTCACGATCATCCAGGGCGAAGGGCTGCTGAACGACGCCACCGCGCTCACGATTCTCAAGGTGGCCGTCGCCGCCGCCGTGGGCGGTGGCTTCTCGTTTCCGTCCGCTGTCGGCCAGTTCATGTTGGCGGCGGTGGGCGGGGTTGCGGTGGGCGCTGTCGTCGCGTGGGGCGTACGGCTGGCCCGACCGCTCACCGCGGATCCGTTGCTGTCCAACGCCATCTCGCTGGCGACGCCGTTCGTGGCCTACCTGGTGGGCGAGGAGCTTCATGTCTCCGGCGTGCTCGCCGTGGTGATCGCCGGGCTGATCGTCGGCCACCACACGCCCCGGCTCGTCTCCGGCGCCACCCGGCTGCAGACCAGCGCGGTGTGGCGGCTGGTCGACTTCCTCCTCGAGGGCTTCGTCTTCCTCCTGATCGGCCAGCAACTGCCCACGGTGGTCCGGGGCCTGCACGAGTACGAGACCTCCACGGTTGTCATCGCGGTCGCCGTGTCGGTCGGCGTGGTGCTGCTCCTGCGCCCCGCGTGGCTGGTGCTGATCCAGGTGCTCCCCCGGTCGTTGCACACCCGGCTAGGCGGAACCTCCGACGAGGACGACACCGACGAGCCCGGCAGCAGCCGCGAGGCCGCGCGGGCGGAGCGCAACGCGCGTCGACTGACCGGCCGTGAGGTCGCGGCGCTGAGCTGGTCCGGAACCCGCGGCGTGATCAGTCTCGCCGCGATCTTCACCCTGCCGCTGACCACCGACAGCGGGGTGCCCTTCCCCGACCGTAACCTCCTGCTGTTCTGCACGTTCGTGGTCGTTCTCGTGACCCTGGTCGGGCAGGGCCTGACGTTCGCGCCGCTCGTCCGGGCGCTGGGCCTGCGCGCCAACGAGAACGACCAGGCCCGGGTACGCAACGAGGCCCGCTCGGCGGCCGTCGAGGCGGCCCTGGCCCGCCTCGACGAGGTCGCCGCCGACGAGCCGGACCTGGCTGCGGCCGTCAACGTCACCCGCGGGCAGCTGCAGACCCGCCTGGCCCGCTATCGGGGTCGCCTCGACCTGCTGCAGAGCGCCGAATCAGCCGAGGTGCCCACCTCACCCGAGTACGAGGCGGCGCTGCGCATCCGGCGGGCGGCGATCGAGGCCCAACGGGAGGAGCTGCTGCGCTGGCGCGACGCCGGCCGGCTGCCCGACGAGGGGCTCCGCGTCCTGGAACGCGAACTCGATCACGAGGAGCTGCTTCTCCCGAAGCGCGACCGCCGCTGACCGGCGATCCAGCGAGGAGACGCTGACGAGGTTTGCCGGCACGTCGGTGCGTGGGCGTTCGCGGTCTGCCGGCGCGTCGGACCAGTCTCGGCGGCCCGCCCCGCGAGGCCCGCGACCGGTCAGGTCAGGGTGAGCCGGACGCCGACCGGCAGCATCAGGCCGGTGCGGCCGTCGACCCGGATCCGCCGGCCGGCGAGCAGCGGTTCGCCCCGGTGGGCCAGTGTGAACGCCACGCCCGACGGGGCGACGTTGAGCAGATGTAGCAGCCGCTGCCAGGCCGGATCGACGGCGGAGGCCAGGACCAGGCCGGGTGCGTCAGCGTCGTTGCGCCACCGCGGCACCACGTCGAGCCGGGCCGGCGCGGAGCGTCAGAAGTCCAGGTGGCTGGGGTAATCGCAGGCGATGACTAGGGCCCTCCCGGCCTGCGGTCACCGGGTTTAGGCGGAAGTAGTGCACCTCTCCGGCGAGCAGCAGGTGAGGTCGGTCGTTGAGCAGGATGCGGCGGCGGTGCAACGCGACTCTGGCCATCGAGGGCAGCTCCTCGTCGCCGGAAGTCTCGGGCCGGGCGGTGGTGAACTGCGGCACAGCTGCCGATGGTGCTGCTGTAACCGCTTTTAGTGAACGAAATGTAACGGGTCGGTGGTGGCATGAGCAGCAGTCGGCTGACGGTCCGGGAGATCGCTCGCCTGGCCGGGGTGTCGGTCGCGACGGTGTCCCGGGTCTCCAACGGCACCGACCAGGTGTCCGAGGAGACCCGCCGCCGGGTGCTGCAAGCCCTCGAGGAGCACGCCAACGGCGAGACCGCGCTGGGGTGCTGGTCGGGCGCGTCGGGGCGCGGCCTGCACGTACCGGAGGACCTCGTGATCACCGGCTTCGACGACATCCCGATGGCCGCGCTGGTCACCCCGCTGCTGACGACCGTCCGGCAACCGGTGCGGGAGTTGGCCGCGCAGACCGCCCGGCTGCTGCTACAGCTCCCCGCCGGGGATGCCGAGCACCCGCACGGCGGTCCGGTGCTGCCGACCGAACTCGCCGCCCGGGACAGCTGCGGCTGCCCGACAAGCACCGCCACCACATCCACCACTGGGTGCCGCCGCCCGCCCGGCCCGCGCCGCTGCGGCGCGGGCCGGGCGGGCGGCGGCGCCCACTCCGAGAAGGTGAGGCCATGAAGCATCTGCGATATGCGACCGCCCTGGTGGTCGCCCTCGCGCTAGGGGTGACCGGCTGCGGCCAGGACGAGGCCGACTCGGGCTCCGGCGGCCAGCCCGCCGGCAAGGAGATCGCGGCCGGCAAGGCCAAGGGCGCGATCAGAGTCTGGGCCATGGGCGGCGAGGGCGAAAAGCTCGCCGAGCTCGCCGGGGATTTCATGAAGGAGAATCCCGAGGCCAAGGTCAACGTCACGTCCTTCCCGTTCGACGCGGCGCACGACAAGATCGCCACGGCCATCGCGGGCCGGCAGACGCCGGACGTCACCATGGTGGGTACCACCTGGATGGGCGAGTTCGCCAAGACGGGCGCCTTCGACCCCACCCCCACCGGCCTGTTCGACAAGAGCAAGTTCTTCGGGGGCGCGTGGAACAGCATCGTCGTCGACGGCACCGCCTACGGGGTCCCGTGGTACGTCGAGACCCGGCTGATCTTCCACCGGAAGGATCTCGCCGCCAAGGCGGGCGTGCAGAAGCCCGCCAACTGGCAGGGGCTCACGGACTTCGCCCAGGCGATGAAGGAAAAGGGCGGCGCCAAGTGGGGCATCTACCTGCAGCCGGGCGGCACCGAGTCGTGGCAGAGCTTCATGCCCTTCGCCTGGCAGGCCGGCGCCGACATCATGAAGGACGGCAAGTTCACCCTCGACACCCCGGAGATGCGCAAGGCGCTGGAGTACTACGCCTCGTTCTTCAGGCAGGGCCTCGCGCCGACGAATCTCGCCCCCGAGGCGGTGGGATGGGGCTTCATCAAGGGTGAGGTCGGCGCCTTCGTCTCCGGCCCGTGGCACATGGGCATCCTGCGCGGAGAGGGCGGGCCGGGCTTCGAGGGCAAGTGGGACGTCGCGCAGATGCCGCACGAGCAGGCCGGCACCTCCTTCATCGGCGGCTCCGACCTGGCGGTCTTCAAGGAGTCCAGGAACCGCGACACGGCCTGGAAGTTCGTCCAGTTCCTCACCACCCCGGCCGCGCAGCAGAAGCTGTACGACCTGGTCGGCAGCCTCCCGGCGGTGCAGGAGAGCTGGCAGTCCGGCAGGCTGGCCGACGACCCGTTTGTGAAGGCGTTCGGTGAGCAGCTCAACGACGCGAAGTCGGCGCCGGCGATCGCCACCTGGGAGCAGGTCGCCGACGTCCTCGACGACGGCATCGAGCGGGTGGTGCGCGGCGTCTCCGATCCCGCCACCGCCGCCAAGGAGATGCAGACCAAGGCGACCGCGATCGGCACCGGAGGCTGACATGACCTCCGCCACCGCGCAGCAACCGTCAACGTGACCAGCGGGCAGGTGTGCAAGCGGTACCTGGCGCCGGACCAGGGCATGGTCATGGCGGCGCTGGGCAACGCGCTCGTCCACGACGTGCTCCGTAAGCCGTTCAGCCAGGCACCATGAAGCAGCGCCTGGCACCGCTCATGCGCCTGGAGCAGTTCCCCATGCCCGGCGCGAAGAACAGCTGAGACCCGACAACCGTTCTGCGGCGCAGGCGATCCCCTGCGCCGCAGCACCGGGCCGATCGAGAGCTGGCGTACCCGCACCGGTCGACTTCGTCTCCACCCACACGTACGGCAGCCCGCCGCTGGACCTGCGCCCACGCTGCGCCGGTTCGGCCGCCCCGACGCGCGCATCCTCTGGACCGAGTGGGGCGTCACGCCGACCCACTTCCACCCGGTCAACTACGGGGTGTTCGCGGCGACCTTCCTGCTCACCGGCATGCGCTCGGCGGCGGGCCGGGTGGACGCCCTGTCGTACTGGGTCGCCAGCGACCACTTCGAGGAGCTCGGCCGGCCGCCGCGGCTGCTGCACGGCGGGTTCGGGCTGATCACCGTCGGCGGCATCGCCAAGCCCCGCTACCACGCGGTGTGGTTGCTCTCTTGCCTCGGCGAGACGGAACTGCCGGTACGGGCGTCCGGTGACGGCGCGGACGGGCTGGTGCAGACCTGGGCCAGCCGGCGCGCCGACGGTTCGCTCGCGGTGCTGGTGTGGGCGTCGACGCTGGACGAGTCGAAGCGGGACGGCGATCCGCGCTGACCCGCCGGGTAGCGCTCAGCATCGACGGCGTGGCCGGGCAGCCGGTGCGGGTCACCCGGCTCGACCGGGAGCACGGGGACATCACCACCCTCGCCGAGCGGCTCGGGGTCGACGAGTGGCTCGACGAGGAGCAGTGGGCGGCGCTACGCGCGGTCGACACCCTGCGCGCCGAGCCGGTGGACGCCGTCGACCGGGACGGGAGCACGGTGCTGGAGCTGGAGTTGCCGCAGCCGGGCGCGGTGCTCGTGGAGGTGGGCCCGCCGCGGTGACAGCGTCAGGCGACGACGTGAATGACTCACCATCAGGATGGATGACGCTCAGACGCCGCCCGGGTCGCCGGGCGCGATCTGTGCCAGATGCGTGGCGACGACGGCCCTGCCGGCCGGGCCGGACATCCGGCTGGGTTGCAGGACGGCGTGCAGAATCACCCCGTCGACGAGCGCGTACAGCCGCTCAGCCTCGACCGTGTGATCCAGGTCGGGTCGTAGCGCGCCGCTGTCGGCCAAGCGCCTGATCATCATCTGGAACGCCTCGACGAGGCGTGCGTCGATCTCCTCACGGAGGCTGGCCAAGCTCGGTTCGACGACCGCCCGGGCGGTGAACGCCAACCACACCTCACACTCGCCGCGCCGCTGCCGGTCCAGCGGCAGCATCTCGTCGATCATCGCGAGCACCACGCGTCGCTGGTCGCCCGTGACGTCCACGGCCCGGAGCCGCGCCTCGATCCGGTCGCCCACCAGGCGCAGCGCGAAGCCGAGCAGCTCGGACTGGGTGGCGAAGTAGTGCCGTAGCGAGCCCATGGACAGGCCAGCCTCGCGCGCCACGTTGCGCACCGATGCCTGCTCCAGCCCGTCGCGCATGACGATCCGCCACACCGCCTCCGCGAGCTCCGTGCGACGGGCCTCCGCATCCACCATCTTCGGCACCTCGCCTTTATAGCACAGTCGTGCTACATTGCTGTTCTAACACAGGCGTGCTACAAAATGGGGAGGGCGGATGCCACGACGAGAGAGGGTCTGGCTGGCTGCCGCGGCCCTCGGCTGGATCGCCGTCAACGGAGCCGTGCTGCTCCTCGCGCCCAACCAAGCGCCCTTCGACTGGCCGGCGCAGCATGACCCGCCGTCCGGGTCCGGCCAGGTAATCGCCGCTCAGTTCACCCTGGTCGAACTGCTGCTGCTGGGCGTCGTCGGGTATGCACTCACCCGCCGGCGGTCGGACCCGGCGATCGCCGAGCGGATCCCCCCGGGCCCCACCGCCCACCGCGAAATCTGGCTGCTCATCGCGTACGGCGTCCTCGCGCAGATCGGCGGCCTGCTCCTCGGCCGGGCAGTCGGCTGGCATCCGATCGGCTTCCACCTTGCCGGCACGCTGGTCGGCACCACCGACCCGATCCGTCCGGCCGAGGCAATCGGCTGGGCCACGTACAACGGCCTGACCTACGCGCTGCTGCCGTACCTGTGGCTCCGCCGGCGGTACACCACCCACCAACTCTGCCTCCGCTCGGCGGACCGCCGCGGAGACGTGGTGCTCATCCTGGTCGTGCTGGTTCTCGAGTCGCTGGCCCAGTGGGCGGTGCTCGGCCACGCGTTCGCCGGGCTGACTGCCGGGCAGATCGCGGTCGGCGCACCGTTGACCTTCCTGCTCTACCTGGCCGGCACCGTCCTGCCCACCGTCATCTTCGTGCAGGGCCTCCTCGTACCCCGGTACGCACGTCTCACCGGCTCCACGACCGGCACGCTGGTCCTCGGCGGTCTGACCTACGCGGCCCTGCACGTGTTCGAGGGTTGGGGGCGGTACGGATCGCCGCACGAGTTCGTGCTGACGATCCTGTTCGTGCTGCTCATCTACGCCCTGCCCGGTGCATTCAAGACCTGGCTGACGGTACGGACCGGCAACGCGTGGGTGCATGCCTGGGCGTATCACGCCGTCGCGCCGCACACCCTGCACGACACCGGGCTGGTGGTCCGGATCTTCCGCCTGTGAAGGCGACGCGACAGCGCCCTGACCTTGGAGGTGGATGTGCAGACAGAGCCAATTTCGACAACATCTGTTGGTGATAAACTCTCGGTATGGCGACGGCCCCCTGGCAGGCGGTGACTGTCCTCACCGACCAGGTACGACGGGCTCTGTACGACTACGTCCGGAGCCAGGACCACCCGGTGACCCGGGACGAGGCCGCCGAGGCGCAGGGGATCTCGCGCAACCTGGCGGCGTTCCACCTCGACAAGCTCGTCGACGCCGGGCTGCTGCACGCGCGGTACGAGGCTCCGGCCGACCAGCCGCGTGGCCGTGGTCGGACACCGAAGGTGTACGAGGCGGCGCCGGGCTCCATTGCCCTGACCATCCCGGAGCGCCGCTACGAGCTGATCGGCGAGATCCTGGCCGAGGCCGTCGCCGAGAATCCGACGGATGCCCGGTCGGCCGCTCTCCGCGTGGCGGCGCAGCGGGGCGCGGAGATCGGTCGCCAGGTCGGCCGCGGCCGGCCGGTCGCCGCCGTCCTGGCCGATCTGGGCTTCGAGCCGGCCGGCGAGCAGGAGCTGATCCGACTGCGGAACTGCCCCTTCCACGCCCTCGCCGCCCGGCAGACCGAGCTGGTGTGCGGCCTGAACGAGGCCTTCATCGCCGGGCTGCTCAGCGGGCTCGGCCGGGCGGATCTGCGCGCGCGGCTGGCCCCCGCGCCCGACGCCTGCTGCGTGCAGGTCCGCCCGGCCTGAGGCGTCGCACCGGCTCCTGCCGTCAGGACAGCAGGTCGCCCAGCGGCACCTGCGGGTCGGCGAGCCGGTCCAGGTCGACGGCCCGGCCCCGGTGGCCCGCCCGCACCAACGCCTGGATCTGGTCGGTCACGTCCCAGACGTTGGCGTTCATCCCGGCCAGCACCCTGCCGTCAGAGACCCAGAACGCCAGGAACTCCGGCGCCCGGCCGCCCACCACGGCCGGGTCGCCACGGAACACCACCCGGTCGTAGCCGCGCGGGTCCACCCACCCCGAGTACTCCATGCCTAGGTCGTACTGGTCGGAGAAGAAGTACGGCAACCTGTCGTACTCGACCTGCTGGCCCAGCATGGACCGGGCCGCGGCGGGGCCGCCGTTGAGCGCGTTCGCCCAGTGCTCCACCCGCAGCTGCCGGTCGAGCAGCGGGTGGTGGGCGTTGGCCACGTCGCCGGCGGCGTAGATGTGGGGGTCGGAGGTACGCAGCCGGGCGTCGGTGACGATCCCGTTGTCCACCTTCAGGCCGGCCGCCTCGGCCAGTTTCGTGTCGGGTTGGATGCCCACGCCGACGACGACGGTGTCGGCGGGCAGTTCGGTGCCGTCGGTCAGCAGCACCGAGGAGACCCGCCCCGCGCCGCGCATCTCCTGGACTCCGACGCCGAAGTGGAAGGTGACGTCGTGGCCGCGGTGCAGGTCGGCGAAGACCCGGGCGACCTCGTTACCGAGCACCCGCTGCAACGGCAGGTCGGCGGTCTCCACCACCGTGACGGCGGCGCCGTACTGGCGGGCGGCGGCGGCGACCTCCAGGCCGATCCAGCCGGCACCGATGACCACGACGCGGGCGCCGCCGACGAGGGCTGTGCTGATCTCGGCGGAGTCGTCCAGCGTGCGCAGGTACCGCACGCCGTCCAGGTCGGCGCCGGGGACGTCCAGTCGGCGGGGCGTGGAGCCGGTGGTCAGCAGCAGTTTGTCGTATCCGAGCCGTTCGCCGGTGTCGAGCACGACCTGGCGGAGGTCGCGGTCGACGGCGGTGACCCTGGTCGCCGTCCGCAGCTCGACGTCGTTCGCGGCGTACCAGCCGGGGTCGTGCACGTACGCGTCCAGCCACCCCGTGGTCCCGAGCAGCAGGCCCTTGGACAGCGGTGGCCGCTCGTAGGGCCGTTCGGGTTCGGCGCCGAGCAGGATGACGCGGCCGGCGAAGCCCTCCTCGCGCAGGGTCTGGGCGGCCTTGGCGCCGGCGAGGCCGGCACCGACGATGACGAAGGTGTCGCTGCTTTCCATGCCGCTCTCCAGTTCGGTCAGTGGGCGCCGGTGAGGGAGAAGAACTCGCCTCTGGAGCGGGGGTCGTCTCGTAGGGCGCCGAGCAGGGTGGACGTCACGGTGGTGGCGCCGGCGGCCCGTACGCCCCGCAGGGTCACGCACAGGTGCTCGGCCTCGATGACGACGCCGACGCCCTTGGGTGCCAGTTCGAGGGCCAGCCAGTCGGCTACCTGCTTGGTCAGCCGCTCCTGCACCTGCGGGCGGTGGGCGAAGAGTTCCACCACGCGGGCGAGCTTGGACAGTCCGAGGATCCGCTCGCCGGGCAGGTAGCCGACGTGTGCGACACCGACGAAGGGCAGCAGGTGGTGTTCGCAGACCGACCGGATCGGGATGGATCGAGCCAGGACGAGTTCGTCGTAGCCCTCGTCGTTCGGAAACGTGGTCAGGTCGAACGGACGTGCGGTGAGCAGTTCGGCGTACGCCCGGGCCATTCGGCGGGGAGTGTCGCGCAGGCTCTCCGAGTCCAGGTCGATGTCGAGTGCGGCCAGGAACCGGGCGGCGGCCTGTTCGGCGGCGACCAGGTCGAGCACTGGTCGCTGGTCGACGCGGCGTTGGGCCGGTGCGATGCTCACGTCAGCCACCTCCGAGTGCGGTGTGCAGGTGCCACGCCGCAACCTCCGTCTTCACCAGGGATGGTTGCTCTTCGTCGCCATCCTGGCGCGCTTGCGCCGGAATTTCAATAGCGCTCACTGGCGAAAATCCGGCGCGGGCAGATCGTCGCCCACCAGCAGGGCCTGGGCGCGCTCGAAGGACCCCTCGGAGCGGGAGTCGGCGCGAACGACGAGCGTGCGCCGGCATCCGCTCGCGGGGTACCGGCCTCCCCCGCCCCGGGTCCGATCGGTCTCCGCGGCCACGCTCCTGAGCGACCGGAACAATCGGTATTCGAACACTCAAACCGGTATCGGCTATCACAAATGCAAGGTGCACATCGGACGTTGCCCGTTACATCGAAGTGCATTACTATACCAACGGCGTCTTGATCAACGACGCGGCGCCGAAACGCCTGAAGAGAGGCAGCACGAGCACCCGGAGTGACATCTCGGCAGCACCGGAAAACAGCATCAGGGACCACCCTGAGCGGTGGGGGGCCGGGGCCATGCACCAGGCGAGCAGCGGAGACCGGGTTCGCCATCCACCGCGAGCAGTGGCCGCCCAAAAAAAGTGACGACCACGTTTCAAAAATTGCTGTCCACAATCGACTACTGACTCGCCGATCAGCGGATACTTTACGCCAAACGGGCACTAGCACGTAAGAACGCCAATTGATTGGCGTTGCAGGAGAAACATCCCAGAACGGGTCGGGAACCGGAAGGGGTGGGGGGATGAGGGCAATCCCGAGCGAATCCTTGGTCATCGGCATCGCGTCCTCGCCGGCCGAACGCCGGCAACTCGCACAGCTGCTCGGCGGGACGGAGGCCTTTCTGATCGTCTCGACCGTCCAGCAGGCACGGGAGTTCCTCGACGCGGCCGGGGCACCCGGGACCGCCGGGACCCCACCGGCTGGCCAAACCGCGATCGTCGACGCCGTGGAGACCGGTCCGCCGCCACCACCCGAACTGATCGTCGACTCCGACCGACGGGTGCTGCGCTGGCTGGAGCGCGAGATCGATATCACGCCGCTGGAGCACGATTTCCTGGTATGCCTGGTCGGTACGCCCGGACAGGTGTGGACCTACGAGCAGCTGCACCTGAAGGTCTGGGGCAACGAGCACCTCGGCCGCGGCTCCGACATGCATTCGGTGGTGCGCCGCGTACGGCGCAAGCTCGCCTGGCTGGACGCCCGGGCGGCGATCCACGCGGTCCGTGGGGTCGGCTTCCGCCTCGCCCTGGCCTGACCGTCACACTCCACCGGCACCGAAGCTGGCTGACAACCTGCACACACTGATCCGGCCCGCCTGGTTGCGACCAGGCGGGCCGGATCAGTCACTGTTCAGTTGTCAGCACTTGGTCGGGGACAATGCGAAGTCCTCCACCCTCGGGGTGCTGCTGATCATCGTCTGACGGTTCTGGGGCTTCCAGCCGTCCTTGGCGACGATCATCTTCAACGGGTTGTGCTTGCGGTCCAACCAGTAGGCGTACTTGCCCTGGGCGTCGGTGGTGAAGGTCCAGGAGTTCGCCTTCGAGTCAACCTGGACGGTCGCACCCTGGAGCGGCGCGCTGACACCCTGGCAGTTCGTCCCGGTGACCGTACCCAGCAGCTTGCCCCAGGTACCCGGCGGCTGCGCGTTCATCGTCACCGGCACCGGCTGCACCGTGTACGGCGTGTTCTCCTTGATCCCGATCGAACCGGAGTAGGTGCCCGGCTGGTCGACGTTCGCCGTCATCCCGACGGTGACCGTGATCTTCTCGCCCGGCGCCAGCGTGGCCGACGTCTTGTCGATCGTCATCCAGCTGACGTCCGCCGGGCGCTCGGCACACTCCTCGAAGCCAGGCAGGGCCTCGCTGTCCGGTGCGGCGTTGAAGCTGCCCGAGGAGCCGCCGATCTTGTAGAAGCCGCACGCCGCGCCACCGCGGTAGCGGGCCGTGTTGGCGTTCGGCAGGTTGGACCAGGAGTTGGCACCCGGGTCGTAGGCGAAGCCGGCGTTGCTGATGGCTCCGCCCTGCACGCCACCGACGACCATGAGCTTGCCGCTGGCAACGGCGAAGGAGCTGGCCCAGGTGTCGGTCGGCGCGTCGGCGATGGCGGTCCAGGCGTTGGCGCCCGGGTCGAAGGCGTAGCCGGCCTTCTGCGCGGCGGACCCGTCGTTACCACCGGTGCAGTAGACGACGCCGTCGATCCCGCCGCAGGAGGCGAAGGCCACCGACTTCGGGTAGTTGGCCAGCGTCTCCCAGGTGTCGCTGCCCGGGTCGTACCGGACGACCGTGTTGGACATCGGGGTGCAGGAGGCGGTGGTGCAACCGCCGATCGCGTACAGCTTGCCGTCGACGACCGCCTGCCCGGCCGCGGCGCGCGGCGCGGGGTTGCTGGCCTTGCTCGTCCAGGTGTTGGCCGCCGGGTCGTACGACCAGGTGGCGCCGTCGGGCCCGGAAGCCCCCCAGCCGCCGGTCGCGATGATCTTCCCGTCCACGACGCCCACGGTCATGGCGTTACGGGCACCAGGAAGATCGGCGATCGCCGCCCAGGTCTGCGCGATCGGGTCGTAGACGTAGTTCTTCGCCGAGGACGCCGATCCGTTGCCGCCGGCGATCGAGTACACCTTGCCGTCGAGGTTGACCACCCGGTTGTCCATGACGTTCGCCGGGTAGGCCGCGATGTCCGTCCACGGGGCGGCCTGCGGGCCGTCCGCGGTGGTCACCTTGGCGTCCTTGCTGGACGCCTGCGCGGCGAACGACGTCGGAACGTTGAGCCGCTGCTCCGGCGCGCCGCTGGAGGCGAGCAGCTGCTGCTTGCTCATCGTGGATCCGTCGGCCCGAAGCAGCGAGAAGCCACCGTCCCGCTCACTGAACTGGACGTCCACCGGCGCCGCACCGGTGTTGGTCACGGTGAAGGACTTGTTGACCTTACCGGCGGGCATCTGGACCGTCCCGCTCACGTCGGACGGCTGGATGGACAGCCGGCCGGCGCCGAGTTGGAAGGTCGCCGCCGTCGCCCCGCTCTTCTGGACGTTGACGTCCTTGCTCTGGCTGACGTAGCTGCCGGCCTTCGCGGTGAACTTGTGCGACCCGGTCAACGACGAGAACATCCAGAAGAAGCCGTCCGGCAGGTCGGTGTCGTCCGGAGTCGCGGCGGTGGTGGCCTTCTCGGCCGTCCGGTCGTCGCTGGTGACGGTGGCGCCGTTGAGGTAGCTGTCGTCGTTCTTGTCCTGCACGTGGCCGAGCACCAGGCCACCGTCGATCGGCTGGCAGCTGACCTGGCTGCCGATCAGCACGTTGTCGACCTGCCACCACCAGGCCCACGAGGCGTCGTAGTAGCGGAACCGGACCCTGGCCTGCGCGTTACCGGCCGCCTGCGGGATCTTGACCTCGGTGACCAGCGGCCCCCGGGCGCTGGCCGACTGCCGGAGCACGTTGGTCCAAGTGGTGCCGCCGTCGAGGCTGAGGTCGACATCCGCCTTGTTGGTGCCCAGCTGCCGGAAGTCCTGGTTGAACCGGATCACCGGCGCCGAGACGTTGGTCAGGTCGACGACCGGGCTAACGAGCGAGCTGTCCTGCCGGTTGCCGCTGCCGTACTTGTCGCTGTCGAGCACCGCCGAGTTGCCGGCGCCGCCGGTCAGGTTGCCGCGGTTGCCGGGATCGTTGAACTGCCAGACCTGGCCGTTACCGAGACCGTCCAACTCGGACCAGCCCGAAGGCGCGGTGGTGCCGTCGAAGGTCTCGTAGACACCGTCGGAGCCGTTGCGGTAGCCGGGCGCCGTGGTGCAGGAGTTGGCGTTCACCGGCACGGCAACGTTGTGGGTGACGTTGCTCGCGCCGACGACGACGTCCTTGGTCACCGTCTGGTAGCCCGGGTACTGCGGCTCGACCTTGATGCTGTACGTCGCCCCGCTCGGGAGCTTGAAACTGTAGTGACCGTCGGCGGGGGTGGTGTAGTCGGACACACCCGACGGGCCCTCGACACTGACCTTGGCGTAGAGCGGCCAGCCCTGCCCGGAACCGTCGGCGACCGTTCCGCTGACGGTGACACTCGGCACCGCCGCCAGCGCGACGCTGGTCGTCGTGGTGGTGTCCTTGGTGACCGTCGCCGGCACCGTCTTGCTCTCATAGCCGAACGCCGACACGGCAACCTGGTAGTCGCCGGCCGGAAGCAGCGACGAGTATTTGCCGTCGCTCCCGGTGGTCAACTGGCGGCTGGCCGCGCCGGTCAGGGCCACCGCGGCACCCGCGATCGGGGCACCGCTGCCCGCGTCCGTGATCGTGCCGGCCAGGGTGCCGGTGTCGCCGATCGGGGCGGCGTTGAGCAGCGCGAGGGCGTCCAGCCGGCCCTCGCCGTACACGTTGTTGTTCGCCGCGGTGCCGCCGCACTGGGCGTCGGCCTTGTCGACCGCCGTGGTGTTCAGCAGCGCGCGGGTGGCGTTGATGTCACCGACCAGCGCCGGTGCCGCCGACCACAGCAGCGCGACCGCGCCCGCGAGGTGCGGGGAGGCCATCGAGGTGCCGTTGAAGCTGGCGTAGCTGCTGCCCGGAACGCTCGACCGGACGTTCACGCCGGGGGCCGAGATGTTCGGCTTGATCGTTCCGTTCTGCCCGGCGCCGCGGGAGGAGAAGCTGGCGATGTTGTTGTTGATGTCGTAGGCGCCGGCGGAGTAGTTGCTGGTCAGGCTGCCCGGCGAGCCACTGGTCTGGCAGCCCGGACCGTTGTTGCCGTTGGACCAGGCGCCGAAGATGCCCGACGCGGCCCAGGCGTTGGTCACGTCCTCCATGAACGGTTCGTTGGAGGGGGCCGTGGTACCCCACGAGTTGTTGATGATGTTCGGCCGCTTGCTGGCGTCCGGGTTCTGACCGTTGAGGTCCCGGGGCTGGAGCATCCACTGGCCGGAGGTGATCAGCGCGGCGTCGCTGGGGCAGCAGCCGTTCGCGGCGATCCACTTGACCTCGGGGGCGACGCCGATCTGGTTCGCGCCGTCGGTGCCGGCCATGGTGCCCATGGTGTGCGTGCCGTGGCCGTTGCTGTCGCAGGGCGCGGCGGCGCAAGTTCCGGCGGCGTTGAACCAGTTGTAGTTGTGGTCGAACGTGCCGTCGCCGTTGTTGCCGCGGTAGCTGTTCACCAGGGCGGGGTGGTCGAACTGGACGCCGGTGTCGATGTTCGCCACCGTGATGCCCGCGCCCTTGACGCCGTACTGGGACCAGACATCGTCGGCGTTGATGTTGGCGATGCCCCACTCGAGGGCGTTGACGGTCTTCTCGTTGGTGCCCTTGGTGACCTCGGGAACCTTGTACTCCACCGGGGCGTACAGGCCGTCGACCTCGGCGTGGGCGGCGAAGTTCTGTGCCATCGAGGACGAGCCGCCGGTGACCTTGATGGCGTTGGTCGCCCAGAAGGTCTGGTACTTCACACCCGAGCTGTCGAGCTCAGCCTTGATTTTGGCCTGGCTCTCGGCAGCGGTCTTCTGCAGCGCCTCCGCGACCGCGGTGCCCCGCTTGGCCCAGTCCGTGATTCCGGTGGCCTTGCTGAAGTCCGCCTTGGCCTTGAAGTGGATCCAGAAGTCGCCCTCGGTCTTGCCCTGCAGCTGCTTCGCCAGGTCCGGGCGGATCTTGTCAGAGGCGGAGGCTGCTCCCGTTCCGGTCTGTGCCGCCTGCGCACCTGAACCGGTGGCCAATCCTGTTGCGACGAGGGCGATCGCCGCGCCGGCGCTCACCAGACATCTGGCGATGCGCATCCTGTGTGGACGTCTTAGCATTGGTGCTGCCTCCTCCAGAGACGACCCGCAGTTGATCGAGTCATGGCGAAGGGTGCGGGAGACTCCCGTTTGGATCACACCCGGAATCGACGAACTCCCCATGCCCCCTCAGGGCACCGCGCGGGTCACGCCGGCTGCCCACGGTGGACACTATGATCTAGAGGAAAGCGCGATCAAGAACGCTACGTAAGCAACTTCTCACTAACGGTTGCCTGGTTGTCGGCAAGATTGACAATTACTGTCAGGGCCATAGTGACGTTGGGCAGATTTTGCCCACCGTTCGAGGTGGGGTAGCCGTGGCCGAGGACGAGGACGAGGAAAGCAGAGTGTCGGACCGATCCGAGCCGGCCGAGGAACTGTTCCCGCTGTTGATCGCGGTGACGCCCTCGCCGGCCGAGCGGCTCCGGCTCGCCGAACGCCTCGACGGCGTCGCGCCGCTGCTGCTGGTCGCCGACCTCGACGAGCTGCGCCGGCTGATCGCGGCGCCGCAGCGGCTTGCCAAGGCAGCGTCCACGCCGCCACCCACCGCCGCGTCCGGCGGAGCTGACGACATCCTGCTGATCGACTCGGCCCGCTCCACCGCCTGCTGGCGGGACCGCGAGATCAGCCTCACCCGCCTCGAGCACGACCTGCTGGCCTGCCTGACCACCGAGCCGATCCGGACCTGGAGCTACCCCGAGCTGCACCGATCGGTCTGGCGTGACGAAGGACGGGAGCGCAAGGCCGACGTGCAGTCCCTGGTGAAGCGGCTACGGCGCAAGCTCACCGAGCTCGGCACCGGCGTCACCATCGTCGCGGTACGCGGTGTCGGGTTCCGGCTGGCCGGCCACCAGCAACCGGGGACTCCCGACGCGTGACGCCCGGTCAGGCCCACCTGCCCTCGAAGAGCGGGGCGACCGGGCGGTCCCGGCGGCTGATCCGCAGGTCTCCGAAGACCGTGCTCCGCTCCGCCCGGTCGACCTCCGCGTCCAGGTCGACCCGCAACTCCTGCGAGGCGTCGTGGGCGGCGCCGATGAGCACGAGCTCTGTCCCGGGGTGGTCGAGGAAGCCGGGCGGGTCGAGCGGAGCGAAACGGCGACCGTGGAACTTCTGCTGCAGCGCGGCGGGCAGCTTGACCTTGCGCGACCGGCCGAGACCGACCCCGGGCGGGGAAGGCGCCTGTGGGTTCTTGACCGTGACGATGTAACTCGCCTCGGGCTCGATGCTCAGCTCGTGCTGCGCCTCGCCGGGCCGAATCGGCAGTTCCAGCTCGTACGCCAGGTGCGTGTGGTCGTCGTGCCGGGCGATCACGTACGCGCCCTCCGCCACGGGCCGCGCTGGCGGCTGCCGGCGCCGGTCGCGGGTCCTCGTCCGGTACGCCCGCGCCTGCACCGCCTCGTGCAGCTGCTCGGGCCGATCCACGACCTCGTCGACGAACGCCCAGAAGCGGTCGTGCTCGTCGATGTCGGGCAGGCGTTTGCGGCCGACGATCAGCAGCCGCAGGTGCCTCCCGTGCCACGGGTGCAACACCACCAGCAGCCGCTGCACCTCTTCCAGGGAGTCGACGTGCTCCTGCTCCACGCGGGGGCGGTAGAGGAAGTAGATGTCGCCGTCCTCCAGCAGCTCCGCCATCCGCCCCGCGTACCCGCAGCGGCCGGTCCCGAACGACGCCCGCGGCCCGGATCGTGCCCAAGGCCGCCCGTTTGCTCGCGTACACCACGGGCAATCGGGCGAGGAACGCCGTCACGGGGAGGAGCAGTCAATGAAGATCCACGACCCGTCCAGCCAGGCGATGCAGAAGGACTACGACGTCACCGACATCGAGCGCCTGATGGGCAAGAAGGACTGGAAGAACTACGACGACGTGATCAACTGGCTGAAAAAGGAAGGTGACGAGGACCGACGGTTCACCCCGGGCGAGGTGCAGCACATGATCGACGACTTCGCCCGGGCGCGGGACAAGAAGATGGACTTCGTCCGCGATCCCGAGCAGCTCTACCAGAACCTCAAGAGCAGCCGGTAGCGACACCGGTCGGGCCTCGGCCCACGTCGACGGCACCCGGGTCTCTGAGCGGCCCGGGTACGTCGCATGCATGCCCGTGTACCGGGGCACACGCGGAGGGCGGCCGGGCGGTACCGTCAGGCGATGACGGACATGGTGAGTGGCGCCCCGCAGTCGATCCACGCGGAACGGCCCGCCGGCACGCGTGCCATCCTGGCGCTCCACGGTCTGCTCGCGGCCGGCTACCTGCTCGGCGCCGGCATCACCGCACTCGTCGCGGCTGTCCGAAGCGGACACTACGAGGGGCTGCTCAGCCCGGGACTGGATCAGTTCGACGACCCGAAGGTCTACCTCCCGCCGGTCGGTCCCGATTCCCTGTGGAATCCGTTGACCTGGATCTTCAGCTTGACACACCTCATAGCGATCTTCATCCGACCGCTCGCGGCGGTCGCGGGGCTCCTCGGGCTGCTGCACCTGCTCCGTGCTGGCGTGCGTGGTCATCGACGTGCCGCCGGCTGGCTCGCGGTCGGCACGGCCGTCTCCTTCGCGCTGCTCGCCATCAGCCTGACCCCGTACGGCAGCCAGATGCAGGCCTGGCTCCTGGACTGAGACCACCTGAGGGGAGCCACGAGGTGCTGCTACCGGCCTTGTCCGGGGCGTTCGGTGACGACGCCGAGGCGATCCGGGTCGGGGACCAGCGGGCGTCGCGGGAGGAACTGCTCGCCGCCGCTACCGCCCTTGCCGACCGCATCGCCGGTAGCGACGCGGTGGCGATCTGGGCGACCGCCAGCATGGAAACCGTGGTGGCCGTGGTCGCCGGCCTGCTCGCCGGCGTGCCCGTCGTACCGGTACCACCGGATTCCGGCCCGGCCGAGCGGGACCACGTGCTACGTGACTCTGCCGCCTCGCTGCTGCTCGTCCCCCCGGCCGTCGAGGACGGCGCGGCGCTGGCGGAGGTACGGGTTCCCGTCGTCGCCGTCGACCTGGACGCCCGCTCGAGCAGCAGCTATCCCGGGCCGGCGCCGGAGAGTCCCGCGCTGATCCTCTACACCTCCGGCACCACGGGAGCGCCGAAGGGAGCGGTGATCCCCCGGCAGGCGATCGCCGCCGACCTGGACGCCTTGGCCGACGCCTGGTCGTGGACACCCGAGGATCGGCTGGTGCACGGTCTGCCCCTGTTCCACGTACACGGCCTCGCGCTCGGGGTGCTGGGTGCGCTGCGGGTCGGGTCCCGGCTGGCCCACACCGGCCGTCCCACGCCGGACGCGTACGCCGCCGCCGGCGGCACCCTGTACTTCGGCGTGCCGACCGTGTGGTCGCGGGTCTGCGCCGATCCGTCCGCCGCCCGGGCCCTGTCGTCGGCTCGGCTGCTGGTCTCCGGCAGCGCACCGCTGCCGCTGCCCGTCTTCGCGCGGCTCGCCGAGCTCACCGGCCAGCCGGCGGTCGAGCGGTACGGGATGACCGAGACGCTGATCACGGTCAGCGGACGCGCGGACGGTGCGCGCCGGCCCGGCTTCGTCGGCACGCCACTGGCCGGAGTCGAGACCCGGTTGGTCGGCGAGGACGGCGGCCCGGTGGCGCCCGACGGGGAGTCCCCCGGCGAACTCCAGGTGCGTGGGCCGATGATGTTCCGCGGGTACCTCAACCGGCCGGAGGCCGACCGGGAGTCGTTCACCTCGGACGGCTGGTTCCGCACCGGCGACATCGCCACAGTCGACGCCGACGGGTGGCACCGGATCATGGGCCGCGCGTCCATCGACATGATCAAGAGTGGTGGGTACCGGATCGGGGCGGGCGAGGTGGAGGACGCGCTGCTCGCCCACCCCGCGGTCCGGGAGGCGGCCGTGGTCGGCGCGCCCCATCCCGACCTCGGGCAGCAGGTGGTCGCCTACGTGGTCGCCGACGCGGCGAGCGAGGCGCAGCTCATCGAGTTCGTGGCCGGCCGGATCGCCGCGCACAAACGCCCGCGGCAGATCCATCTGATGGAACAGCTACCGCGCAACGCGATGGGCAAGGTGCAGAAGAAGCTGCTCGCCGGCGGTTAGGCCCGCGAATCCGCAATTCCGCAGGCTCCGGCGGGCATGTGCTGGGTACCGCTCACGCACGCCAGCGTGGCGTCCGCGCCACCCGAAGCCGGGTAGAACCATGCGTCTGTGGCGAACGTGGGTGGGCCACGAGATTCAGTTGCGGCCTGACTCCGCCGCTCGACGTCTGCGGTCCGCGCGTTAGAAGAGTTCCGCGGACGTCTACCGGGTTGCCTCGGGGCCGCGATCGCTGGCGTGTGGGTCGGGCTGCAGGTGCCGCCAGAGTTCCTGGTCGAGGGTGAGCCGGTTGAGTTGGGCTTCCAGTTGGCGGGCGTCGGACACGCCGCCGCCCCACAGCGGGGCGGTGCTCGCCCCGTCGGCGGCCGCGATGACCAGGGACAGTACGTGTTCGGGCAGGCCGTCGGCACGTAGTTGCTCGTTCCATCGGCGGGCGTCGGCGCGGGCGAGGTCGGCGATCTCGGGCAGGCTGTTGAGCTGGGTCACGAGGGCGATGCTCTCGCGGAGTGCGGTCTCGTCGGGCGGGGAGGCCAGGCAGGCCCTGATGTAGGCGCGGGTGAGTCTGCCGGGGGCTTGGTCGGTGGGGTCGGCGGCGGCCGACACCTCGGCCCGGAATGTCTCGAGCAGGTCGTGGGCGAGGGCGTGCACGAGGGCGTCCTTGGTCGGGAAGTGGTAGAGCAACCCGCCCTTGGACACCCCCGCCTCGCGGGCGATCTCGTCCAGACTGACGGAGGCCCCGCGGGTGCGGATGGCCGCGCCAGCTGCGTCAAGCAGCGCCCGGCGGGTCTCCTCCGGCGTGCGCCCAGCCTTGCGCGCCATGCTCAATCCCCTCCCGGCGTGCTCATGGTGCCCACCGTGTCGTCCTTCTTACCGAACGGGATCGTGCGCCAGGCGACGAGGGCCGCCACTGCGGTGATCACGGCGGCGATCACCGAGGTGGTCTGCATGGCCTCGATGAACGCCTCTCGTACGGCTCTCGCGAGGTCGGACGCCGGGTCGAGCATGGCCAGCGCGGAGGCCGCCGACTCCTCGACCGCGGGGCGGGCGGCGTCGGGCACGTCCAGGCTGGTCCGGTAGCGCAGGGCCATCACGGAGCCTAGGACCGCGATGCCGAGCACAACGCCGAGTTCGTATGCGGTCTCGGCGATGGCCGATGCCGCGCCGGCCCGGTGCCGCGGGACCGCCGAGACGACCGCGTCGACGGTCAGCGTCATCGCCAGTCCCACGCCCAGCCCGATCGGCAGCAGAGCCAGCGCCAGCCAAAGGTAGTGATCCGCGTCCTCTGCCGCAGCGACCAGGAGCAGCCCGATCGCGGCGACGAGCAGCCCGGCGGCCACTGCGCGGCCAACGCCCAGCCGGGCCACGGTCCGGCCGATCACCCCGATGACCAGGGTCATGGCGATCGCCATGGGCATCTCCGCCAACCCGGCCTGGAGCGGGTCGAAGCCGCGTACCAGCTGGAGGTACTGGGAGAAGAAGAACAACAGGCCGGTGAGCGCGAAGATTGCGATGACGTTGGCCAGCACCGCGCCGCTGAACGCGGGGTTGCGGAACAAGGTCACGTCGATCACCGGCGTCCTGGCCCGGCGCTGCTGCAGGACGAACAGGACACCCGCAGCGAGGCCGACCAGCACGGACAACACGGTCCACGCGTCGATGCCACGGTCGACCGCGTGCTTCATCGCGTAGACCAGCGGCGTGATCGCCGCGACCGACAACCCAGCCGACAGGAGATCGAAGCGCCCGGGGGCTGGATCGCGCGACTCCGGCAGCAGCACGGCCCCAGCGACCAGGAACACGGCCACGACCGGCACGTTGACCAGGAACACCGAGCCCCACCAGATGTGGTCCAGCAGCGCACCGCCGACCAGCGGGCCCAGCGCCAGGCCGCCGCCCGAGCCGGCCCCCCAGATCGCGATCGCCCTCGTCCGCTCGCGTGCGGCGGGGAACAAGTCCCGGATGATCGACAGCGTCGAGGGCATGATCGCAGCACCGGCCACGCCCAGCAGCAGACGGGCGCCGATCAGCATCTCCGCGCTGGTGGAGAATGCCGCCAACACCGAGGCCACGCCGAACGCCGCGCTACCCGTGAGCAGCACCTTCTTACGGCCGATGCGGTCGGCGAGCGTCCCGGCGGTGACCAGCAGCCCCGCTAGGGCCAGCGAGTACACGTCACCGATCCACAGGATCTGGGTCGCCGTGGGTGCGAGGTCGCGGGTGAGTGACGGCACTGCCAGGTAGAGCACCGTGCCGTCGATCGCCAGCAGCAGGACCGAGCCCACCAGCACCACCAGCGCGGCCCACCGGCGTCGACCCGGCAGCCTTCCTGGGACGCGCACGGTCACCACACCGTTCATCACCATGCCGAAACTGTACCGTCCGGACGGTACAGTTTTCCAAGTCGGTGACCTGCCTCACCACCTAGATCTACGTGATGGCGCACGAACGTTGCGATTGCTACACCCGGCCGGGACCGGCTACCCCGGTCGATCCCGACCGTTGTCCAAGCAACATGACCAGGCCGGCCGGCTCGACCGGTTGAGGTGGTGGCCAGGCAGCCAGCCAGACGATGAGGCCGTGGGCGATCCTGGACAGGCCGAGTGGTGCGTTCCCGCTCGCGCCTAGAAGGTTGCCTTCGGCGCGCCCCGGCCTGCATCGATCCTGGCCGGTCCGCCGGCCGACGGCCGTACGTCGAAGTCGAAGATCTCGGTCGGGAGGTAGACGGTGGCGCAGGAGTTCGGAATGTCCACCACCCCGGAGAACCGTCCCTCGATGGGCGCGGCGCCGAGAAGCAGGTAGGCCTGCTCCGACGTATAACCGAATGTGGTCAGGTAGTCGATGGCATGGAGGCAGGCGCGCTGGAACGCCAGCTGGGAGTCGAGGTAGCGCTGTTCCCCGTCCAGCGTCACGGAGATGCCGGAGAAGGCCAGCCACTGGCAGTACTGCGGGTTGGTGTTTCCCGGCAGGAAGATGACGTTCTCCGAGACGCCGTAGGTGCTCATGCCGCCCTTGATGAGGTCGACGTGCAGGTCGATGAAGCCGCCCATTTCGATGGCGCCGCAGAAGGTGATCTCCCCGTCGCCCTGGGAGAAATGGAGGTCGCCGACGGACAGGTTGGCACCTGGCACGTAGACCGGATAGAAGACCCGGGAACCCTTGGTGAGGTTCTTGATGTCCTGGTTCCCGCCATTTTCCCGAGGCGGCGCCGTACGCGCCGCTTCCGCCGCCACCCGGTCGAAGTCGGCGCCGGTGAGCGTCCCGAGGATCGCGTCCCGCGGCTCGGGCGGCAGCGACAGGGGCGGCACCCGGTCGGGGTCGGTGGCCCGCAGCGCCCCTTCCCGCTCGTTCCACTTCGCTAGCAGCTTCGCGGAGGGGGCGGTGCCCATCAGCCCGGGGTGGATCATCCCGGTGAACGCGACTCCCGGGATGTGCCGCGACGTCGCCTTCTGCCCGGTGAAGTCCCAGATCGCCTTGTACGCGTCAGGGAACTGGTCGGTGAGGAAGCCTCCGCCGTTGCGCTTGGGGAAGATGCCGGTGTATCCCCAGCCCTGGCCGGCGAGGGGGCCCGAGTCCTCCTGCGGGATGGGGCCGACGTCGAGGATGTCGACCACGAGCAGGTCGCCGGGCTCGGCGCCCTGCACCGCGAACGGCCCACTGAGGGCGTGGACCTTCGACAGGGGCGCGTCCCGCACGTCCACCGCCGAGTCGTCGTTGTGGATGGCGCCGTCGAACCACTCGCGGCAGTGCACGCGGAACGATTGGCCGGGCCGGACGGTGACCGCGGGCGGGATGTCAGGGTGCCATCTGTTGTGGCCGACCTTATCCTGGTCGGTGAAACTCCTGGTCGAGTCCAGGGGGAACAACAGTTCGGGCATAGCCGCTTTCCCTTCAGCATGTGCCGTCCGCGCGGTTCGGGCCCGCTCTCACGGCCGCGGGAGGCGAGCCTGGCGGGGGTTGACCGGGCGCCGGGTCGCCTGCTGCCCGCCAGGAATCGCCGACACCACGTCCGGCTTCTCCGCACTCCGCTCCGCCCGGTCGATGGCTGCGGTCAACCGGCGTGGCGTGCGGACGAGCAGCGGCGCGGAGAAAACTCTGACGCCGTCGCTGCCGCACACGGAACAGGGGACCCGGGCAGCGGCCTCGCCGATCGGGAACGACGCCGCGAAGTCGCCGTGCCGGGAACATCGGTACGTGTAGGTCGCCACCCCGCCTCCCCTCGGCTGAGACACGTCCCGCCCCGGGAGGGCCGGTGGTCGCGTGACCGTGGTGCCAAGCATCAGACGCGGACCGCCCGCCGCGCAGGCCAATGCCGGAACTTGTGAACGCTGGGGCAACAGTCCTGCTCCGTGGCACGGCACCGGCAGCCCGCAGGCGCCGACCCGTCAATCCAGCCGAGCGGCGCCGTCGGGCCAGAGGATCGTGGTGGGGATGCCGTGCGCCAGCGCCCAGTCGATCGTCCGGTCCGTCGACGCCGCGTGGCAGCCGGGTTCGCCGTCCCACACCGCCACGAGTCGCTGCACCCGTCGCACCAGTTCCCGGTTGGCCGCCACGTAGGCGGCGGTGCCTGAGCGGTCGTACCCGGTGTGGATGACCTCGACCGCCCGGGCCAGCAGTTCGTCGAAGGCGGCCCGGTTCGCGGGGTCGATCACGGCGGTCCGGTAGTCCCGAGCCGGCAGAATCACCTCGTACGTGCCGCCGGTGGCCAGAATCGTGCGTGCGAAGACCTGATCGGCGCCGGCCGCCAGGCAGGTGACGCCGTGCACCGGCCGGTCACTGATCCGGCGTAGCTCGACGCGGAGCGCGTCGGCGACGAGACCCTCGGTGGCGCGGGTCAGGTTGATGTGCCCGGTGATGCCGACGCGCACCGGTACGGAATCAGCGGACATTCCCCGGTCCCCTCCGCTGTGCGGGCACCGCGGGTGCCAGCCGGATCAGCTCGAACCCGTTGTCGGACAGCACGTCGGGCAGCGCCCGGATCTCCTCGCGGTTCTGCTCCTGGACCTCGGGAGTCAGCTCGTCCCACGGTCGCAGCGCCGGGTGCCGCCGCCGGGCGTCGTCGCGGGGTTCGCCGTATGTCCAGCCTTCTCCTCGTCGTTCCCGGCACCACCGTTCGTGCTCGAGGCGGGCGAGTTCCTCGATCCGGTCGTCGATGGCCAGCCCGGCGGCGGAGGCGTCGCCGGTGCTGCCGTGCCGGGGTGCCACGACGCAGCCGAGGTTCAACAGCTTGGCGGCGATGTCCTGGACGTGGGCCCGGTTGGCTCGCCGCAGTGACTCGGGCAGTCGTGACCAGTCCACCATCGCCGGCGCGTCGCCGGTGCGTACGCCGGCGCGCTGCTGGGCTTGCAGGTAGCGGTCGTGGATCAGCCGGGCCAGCCGTTCGGTGAGGTCCTCGGCGATCAGTCGGGCGTCGCAGGCGCGGGTCAGCACCGGGTAGAGGCGGAGCTTGCCGTGCACCTCGTCGAGGAGGTCGTGGCGGGAGTCGCCGTGGAAGGCGGCGGCGAGCGCGGCCTGCCGATAGACCGGTACGAAGACGGAACTCTCCGCGCCCTGCCAGAGGGCGGGCGTGTCCAGCACGAACTGCAGGCCGCTGGTCTCCTCCGGCGCGCAGATGTAGATGCGGTCGTAGTGGTCGCGTTCGAGCTGGTCGAGCTCGACGAGGCGGTCAAGGTCCAGGTTGTACGCGGCGAGCTGGCAGACGCTGGTCAGGAACGGGTAGCGGGACGCCGCGAGGGCCAGTTCGATGCTGGCGTCCGGGGCGACGAGGTCCACTCGCAGGGGTGTGACGAGGTGACCGGGAGGGGTGTCGGCGCGGCAGGCTCCCCAGTGCCGGGCGGTTTCCACCAGGAGGGCTCGGCGGAATGCGCCGGTGCCGGCGATGAGGACCCTGGCCGGTCGGCCGGTCGCGGGTGGCAGTGGGTGGTAGCGGTGCAGTGCGCGGGCGGCGACGTCGTCGACGTGGAAGTAGTCCAGTCGTAATCGGCTGGATCCGGCGGCACCGAGTCGTCGGGCCTGCAGGGACAGGCACATCTCGGGGTCGTGGACCTGCACGTAGACCCGAGGTGGTTGCCGCCGGTCCTGGACGAGTCGGCTGGCGGTGTTGGCGATCGCGTGGTTGCGGTCGGCGTCGTCGGTGCAGGCGTAGATGGTGTGGGCCAGGGGCAGCCCCGCGCCGCGCAGCACTTCCGGGCTGGTCGGGTCGCCGACGACGCCGAGATAGCGGCGCCGGCGGTATTCCAGCGGTCCGAAGGGTTCGGAGCGCACCACGACAACGCGTTCGCCGTCGGCGAAGAGCCGGTCGGCGAGCATGTGGGCGAACTGGGAGTCGCCGCAGACCAGTACGTGATCGCGGGCTCGTCGGGCGCGCAGGCGGCGGATCTCGGCGGCCAGCAGCAGCCGGCCGGTCTCGGCCACGGCGAGGAGGGTGAACAGCGGGGCGGCGAACCGGGCGACCTGCAGCTGCCACGGGTAGGGGCCGGCGTTCTGGAAGGGCTCGGCGCTGAGGACGAAGAGCTGCAGGTCGTAGTAGAGCACGTCGTACGGGTCGTGGGCGGTCTCCGGCCGTATCGCGAGCAGGCGCTCGAAGCCGATGTAGCCGAGGACGAGGGCGGCCAGCCCGATGATTCCGAACACGATGCGCAGCCACCATCCGGCCGGGCGGGAGAAGCCGGCGACGGGGTCCGTCATCGAGCGGCGCTCTGGTTGGTGGGACGGTGGTGGCAGGGTCCGGCGAGGCGGGGACGCCGGTAGGGGCGGCGCGGCCACGGGGTTGCGACCATGAGCGCCATGCTATTTGACGGAGTCGATTGGGGCCGCGCTCGACGCACCTGCGCATTTCGCAGGTGGACCCGACCCGGTGGGCGGTGACCGACCAGGAACGCCTGAGCGACAATCGACGCCGTGCGGTTCGGCATCCTGGGCGCGACCGAGGTGTATACCGCCGACGGTCGCCGGCTGACCGTCGGCGGGCCGCGGCTGCGTGCGCTGCTGGTGCTGTTGCTGCTCGACGCCGGGCGGGTGGTGCCGCGGGAGCGGCTGATCGACGGCCTCTACGGCGCCGACCCGCCGGCCGGCGTGCCGAACGCGCTGCAGTCGCAGGTGTCCCGGCTGCGCCAGGTGCTGTCGACCGGGCCGGTCGGCCCGGTCGAGTTCCACCCGGCGGGCTACCGGCTGGCGGTCGACCCGGAGGACGTCGACGTGCACCGGTTCGTCCGCCTGGCCGACGCGGGGCGGGCCGCGCTCGGCGGCGGTGATCCGCGCCGAGCCGCCGACCTGCTGCGCGAGGCGCTCGCGTTGTGGCGCGGGGACCCGCTGGCGGATGTGCCGGAGGCGCCGTTCGCCGCGGCGCAGGCGGCGCGGCTGCGGGATCGCTGGCTGGCTGCGACGGAGGACCGGATCGAGGCGGAGCTGCGGCTGGCGCCCGGATCGTCTGCCGTCGGGACACTGGTGGCTGAGCTGCGGGAGCTGGTGGCCGCGCACCCGTTGCGGGAGCGGCTGCACGGCCAGCTGATGCGCGTGCTGCACGCCGACGGCCGCCGGGCCGAGGCGCTCACCGCCTTCGCGGGCCTTCGTCGGGTGCTCGCCGACGAACTGGGCGCCGATCCGTCCGCCGAGCTGGTCGCGTTGCACGCGACCCTGCTGCGTGACGAGGTCGAACCCCGCGCCGAGGTGGCCCCGCCCCGGCTGCCCTCGCTGCCCGGCCAGGTGAGCAGCTTCGTGGGCCGGGAGGAGGAACTGCGCCGCCTCGGCAAGCTGCTCGGCGAGGCTCGGCTGGTCACGCTGCACGGCCCCGGCGGCGTCGGGAAGACCCGGTTGGGCCTCGAGGCCGCCACCCGGCACGGCGGCGAGGTATGCCTGGTCGAGCTGGCCGCGGTGCCCGCCGGTGCGGAGGTCGCCCCGGCGGTGCTGGCCGCGCTCGACCTGCGCGACGCCACGCTGCGCGTGCCGGGCGGGCCCCGCGACGTCACCGACCGGCTGGTCGCGGCGCTCGCCGACCGCCGGCTGCTGCTCCTGCTCGACAACTGCGAGCATGTCGTGGCCGACGCGGCCCGGCTCACCGCCCGGCTCCTGCGGGCCGCCCCGATGGTCCGCGTCCTGGCCACCAGCCGGGAACCGCTCGGCGTGACCGGTGAGGCGCTCTGCCCGGTGGTCGGGCTGCCGGTGCCGTCCGGCAGCGTCCCGCCCGAGTTGGCCCGTGAGTACGCCGCAGTGCGGCTGTTCGCGGACCGCGCCGCCGACGTGGCGCCGGGGTTCGCGGTGGACGCGAGCACGGTCGCGGCGGTGCTGCGGATCTGCCGTACCCTCGACGGTTTGCCGCTGGCGGTCGAGCTGGCCGCAGCGCGGTTGCGGGCGCTGCCGGTGGCGGAGGTGGCGGCCCGGCTGGACGACCGGTTCCGGCTGCTGAACCGGGGCAGCCGGGTGGCCGAGCCGCGGCACCAGACGTTGCGGGCGGTGGTGCGGTGGAGCTGGGATCTGCTGGACGAGCCGGAGCGGCGGCTGGCGCGCCGGCTGAGCGTGTTCGCCGGCAGCGCCGACCTGGCGGCCATCGAGCGGGTCTGCGCGCCGGTGGGCGCGGACGTGCTCGACGTGCTGACCGGCCTGGTGGAGAAGTCGCTGGTGGACGCGACCGACGGGCGTTTCCGCATGTTGGAGACGGTGCGCGCGTTCGCGGCCGAGCGGCTCGGCGAGGCGGGCGAGGTCGACCGGCTGCGCCACGCGCACGCGGCGTACTTCCTTGACCTCGCTCGGGCGGGCGACGTCGGGTTGCGGGGTGCGGCGCAGCTGGACTGGCTGCGGCGGCTGGACGCCGACCGAGACGACCTGCTCGCCGCGCTGCGCCGGGCGGTGGCGGGTGACGACACCGCCGTCGCGTTGCGGCTGGTCGCCGCCCTGTCGTTCTACTGGTGGCTGCGGGGCCTGCGGGCCGAGGCCGCCGCGCTGGCCGGGCGGCTCGTCGACCGGCTCGGCGCCCCGCCGCCGGGGCTCGCCGAGGAGTACGCGCTCTGCCTGCTGGTTGCCGCGGTGAGCGGCTGCGGCAGCGCGGACCCGTTGACGGCCAGCGACATCCTCTGGGGTCTGGGCCGGCCGCCCGCGTACCCGTTCCTGCTCTACCTGTCCGGAATGACCGCCGGTCCCCCGTCACAGGAGCGGATGTCGCTGCTCGCGCAGCGGCGGGACGGGTTGCTCGACAGTGACCCGTGGAGCCAGGCCCTGGGGTCGCTCGGGCTGGCTATGTTGTGGCTGTTCAACGGCCGGTACGACGAGGCCCGCGCGGAGCTTGCGGTCGCCCTCGACGGTTTCCGCGCGATCGGCGAACGGTGGGGCATGATCCTGGTCCTCAGCACGCTCGCCGAGGGTGCCTACCGGGTCGGGGATTCCGCGGCGGCCGCCGAACCGATGGCGGAGGCGTTGCGGTTGGCGCGTGACCTCGGCTCGGCGCTCGACCTGGCCGAACTGCTGCGTACCCGGGCGGACGGGCGGCTCGGGGCCGGTGACCTGGACGGGGCGGGCACCGACTACCACCGGGTCGTGGAGGTCGCGCAACCGGCCGGGGCGCCGGAGCTGGTCGCCGCGGCCCACTACGGGCTCGGCGAGATCGCCCGGCGGAGCGGTGACCTGGACCGGGCCCGGCAGCTGTGCGAGCAGGCGGTGGCGGAGTGCCCGGCCGGCTGGTTCGGCGCCGAGGTGGTGCGGCTGGCGGCGTCGGTCGCGCTCGGACAGATTGCCGACGCGGTCGGGGACGCGCCGACGGCCCGCGCCCGCTACCGGGAGGTGCTGGGCGCGACCCTCGGGGTGTGGGACGTGCCGACCGTCGGCGCCGCGGTGGAGGGCCTGGTCGGGCCGGTGCTGCGGCGCGGTGAGGCCGAGCGGGCGGCGCTGTTGCTCGGGTCGGTGTCGGCGCTGCTGCGCGGTACCGGCGCCGGCGAGGCGGCGCAGGCGGCGCCGGTGGCGGCGGCCGCCCGGGCGCAGCTCGGGGACGGGACGTTCGAGCGGGTCTTCGCCCGGGGCGCCGGGCTGGGCCGGGAGCACGCGCTCGCGCTGCTGGACGGGCGCTGACGGCGGGCACAGCCGCCGTCAGCGGACGGTGCGCGGCCGGTCAGCGTGCCCAGCCAGGCTGCCGGCATGACCTACGAGACATCAGCCGTCGTCGCCGAGGGGCTGCGCAAGTCGTACGGCGGCACGCCGGCCCTCGACGGGTTCGACCTGGCTGTGCCGGCCGGCACGGTCTGTGGACTGCTCGGCCCGAACGGCGCGGGCAAGACCACCGCGGTGCGGATCCTGGCCACCCTGCTGCGCTTCGACGCCGGGCACGCGCGGGTGGCCGGGTACGACGTGGCCCGGCACCCCGATCGGGTCCGCGCGCTGATCGGGTTGACCGGGCAGTACGCCGCGGTCGACGAGATCCTCAGCGGGCGGCAGAACCTGATCCTGTTCGGCCGACTGCGGCACCTGCCGGCGCGGGCGGCCCGGCGTCGGGCCGACGAGCTGCTCGACCAGTTCGGGCTCGCCGACGCCGCGGACCGCTCGGCCGGGGCGTACTCCGGTGGGATGCGCCGGCGGCTCGACCTCGCCGCCAGCCTGATCACCACGCCGCGGGTGCTGTTTCTTGACGAGCCCACCACCGGGCTGGACCCGCGCAGCCGAAACGGCCTGTGGGAGGCGGTCCGGTCGCTCGTCGCGGACGGCACCACGGTGCTGCTCACCACGCAGTACCTGGAGGAGGCGGACCAGCTGGCCGACCGGATCTCGGTGGTGGACGCCGGCCGGGTGGTGGCCGAGGGCACCTCGGCCGAGCTGAAGGCCCGGATCGGCGAGGACCGGATCGAGCTGGTGGTCCGGCACGCCGCGCAGTTGCCGGCCGCCGCCGGCATCGTCGAACGGATCACCGGCGGGCCGGTGTCCGTGGACGTGGAGATCCGGCAGCTCAGCGCGCCCGTCGTGGACCGGATCGGCGCGCTCGCCGACGTCATGCGGGCGCTGCAGGAGCACGGTGTGGCGGTCGAGGACGTCGTCCTGCGCCGGCCCACCCTGGACGAGGCGTTCCTACGGCTCACCGGGCACCGGTCGGCCGGTACCCGGGAGGAGGTGGCGGCATGAGGACGGCAGTCGACTCACGGCGCGGTGCGGCGGAACACACCGAGGTGCGGTCGCCCGCCGGTCCGCTGGTCCGGCTCGGCTGGGCGGTGGCCGACGGTTGGGTGATGGCCGGGCGGAACATGCGCCACGTGGTCCGGTCGCCCCACGAGATCATCCTCTACTTCAGCCTGCCGGTCATGTTCGTGCTCGTCTTCGGCTACGTGTTCGGCAGCGGCATGGCGGTGCCCGGCAACGGCAACTACCGGGAGTTCCTGCTGCCCGGCGTGTTCGTGATGACGATGCTCTACGGCCTCGGCGCGACCGCGTCGGCGGTCGCGCTCGACGCCAGCCGTGGCGTGGTCGACCGGTTCCGGTCCATGCCGATGGCCCGGTCCGCGCTGCTCACCGGGCGGGCCTGCGCCGATCTCGCCCGGGCCGTGCTGGAACTGGCCACGCTGGTGGTCTGCGGCCTGCTCGTGGGTTGGCGGTGGCGCAACGGGGTGGGCGACGCGCTGGCGGCGGTGGGCCTGATCCTGCTGCTACGGCTCGCGCTCACCTGGGTGGGCATCCTGTTCGGCCTGCTCGTGCCGAACCCGGACACGGTCGCGGTGATCGTGTTCCCGCTGGCCTTCCCGCTCACTGCCCTGTCCAACGTCTTCGTCGCCCCGGACCTGCTGCCGCGGTGGCTGGGTGCGGTGGCCGCGTGGAATCCGCTGTCCGCCACCGTCGCGGCCGCGCGGGAGCTGTTCGGCAACCCGGGCATCGGCGGCGAGTCGTGGGCGGCGCAGCATCCGCTGCCGTTGGCGCTCGGCTGGCCGCTGCTGATCATCGTGCTGGTCGCGCCGCTGGCCGTCCGCCGCTACCAGCGGCTCAGCCGCTGACCCACCGTGCGGGCACGGCGCTCGTACGCTGGAGGAGGTGGGTGCGCGGGCATCCGCCTCCTCCGCTGCCGGCTCGGGCTACCGGTACTGGCTGCGATCCGGCAGCGGACAGCAGCTCATCGACTGATCCCGGCCATCGCCACGAGGCGGCGGGCGAGCCGGGCGGCCGCTTCCCGCAGCTCCGGAGGCTCCAGCATCTCCGCCTCGAAGCCCAGCCCGGCCACCCGCACGGCGAGCCAGTCCAGGTTGTCGCCGCCGACGACGAGCACGCACCACCCGTCGGCGTCGTCCTCGACGCGCCCCACCTGGGGTGGCACCAGCTCCCGCACCCGGTCGGGCGGGGCGTGCACCCGCACCCGGGCGAGATACCGGTACGGCGCCTCGGTCACGGACCGCTGCACGTAGGCGACCGGGTCGGGGTGCTCCCTCGCCCGGAAGCGCCAGGTCGTCGCCACCACCTCGCGCATCCGGTCCAGCCGGAAGGTGCGCCAGTCGTCTCGGTCGACGTCCCAGGCCATCAGGTACCAGCGGCGGCCGGTGGTGACCATCCGCACCGGTTCGACCGTGCGTTCACGGTCCCCGCCGTCGCGGCCGGCGTAGCGGAACCGCACCCGCACGGCGTCGCGACAGGCCCGCGCGAGCGTCACCAGCAGCTCCGCGTCGATCTCGACCCCGGGGTCGACCAGGGTCTCGGTGGCGGCGTGCACCGCCCGCACCTCGGCGCGCAGCCGGGGCGGCATCACCTGGTCGAGCTTCGCGAGCGCCCGCAGGGCCGCCTCGCCCGCGCCGGCGACCGTGCCCCCGGCCGCCAGCCGCAGGGACACCGCCGTCGCGGTCGCCTCCTCGTCGTCGAGGAGCAGCGGCGGCAGCCGGGTGCCCGCGCCGAGCTGGTAGCCGCCGCCGACGCCCGCCGTCGCGTGCACGGGGTAGCCGAGGGCGCGCAGCCGCTCCACGTCGCGGCGCACGGAGCGGTCAGTAACCCCCAGCTCGGCGGCGAGTTCGGCGGCGGTCCAGGACGGCCGCCGCTGCAGCAGCGCCAGCAGCCGCAGCACCCGCTCGGTCGTCGCTTCCACGCTCACGCGCTCATCGTCCCACGGACCACGGAACGATCCTGTCCGCTATCTGCGTGAGGCTGGCACCATGACCGACCAGACCTGGAACGCCCTGCTCCGGGACCAGCTCGCCTGGCACTGGACCACCCAACTGCGTGAGCGCATCGACGGACTCACCGACGACGAGTACTTCTGGGAGCCGGCGCCCGGCTGTTGGAGCGTGCGCCCGCGCGGCAGCGGCGCCGCACCGGTGCAGGCCGGGTGCGGCACGATGACCATCGACTTCGCGATGCCGCAGCCCGACCCGCCACCGTTCACGACGATCGCCTGGCGGCTCGGGCACGTGATCGTCGGCGTGCTCGCGGTACGCAACGCCGCGCACTTCGGTCGCGCGCCCACCGACTACCAGTCGTTCGAGTACGCCACGACCGCGGCCGCGGCGCTGGCCCAGCTCGACGCGGAGTACGCCACGTGGCTGGCCGGGGTCGAGTCCCTCGGCGAAGCCGGCCTCGCTCGCTCGTGCGGGGAGGCGGAGGGCCCGTACGCCGGGCGTCCCCTGGCCGCGCTGGTGCTGCACATCAACCGCGAGCTGATCCACCATCTGGCCGAGGTGTGCCTGCTCCGCGACCTCTACCAGCACACTCACGAAGAGACCCGACGAGAGGCGAACTGAGATGGCCCACGACGTACAGATCACCTTTGACTGCGCCGACCCGGCCGGGTTGGCGGCGTTCTGGGCCGACGCCCTCGGCTACCGGGTGCAGGACCCGCCCAAGGGCTTCGAGTCGTGGGAGCAGGCCCTGGAGGCGATGGGCGTGCCGCCCGAGCGCCGCAACGACGCCTCGGCGGTGGTCGACCCCGAGGGCGTCGGACCGCGGTTGTTCTTCCAGCGGGTGCCGGAGCGCAAGCAGGTCAAGAACCGCGTGCATCTCGATGTGCGAGCCGCTCCCGGGCTCGAAGGCGAGGCACGGATGGCGGCCCTGGAGGCGGAGGCCGATCGGCTGGTCTTCCGCGGCGCCACCCGGCTCGGGCGCCACGAGCCCGCTCCCCCGCTCGGCGCCGGTCACATCGTGATGGCCGACCCAGAGGGCAACGAGTTCTGCCTCGACTGACCGGCCGCGCGGTGTGGCCGGCGACATCAGCGCGATCCGGTCCGACGTTCCCAGGCCGCGGTAGGCAGCGCGGAGCCGGGCGGGGCGGGCGTGCGAGAGTGTGGGCCGGGCGGAGGTCCAGCCGACCCCACCGCCTTTGACCAGGGAAGGCAGCCGCCGATATTCAACACCGCACGCCGGCAGGTCGTCCTGGAGATCGCCCGGCACGGCACGCGGCGTGACCGACGCAGCCAGCACCGCACACGGATCTGCAAGCTCGACCCCTTCCGGGCCGAGAAGCTGACCAACAACTACTACGACACCGGCCGACGGCGGTGACCTCCGGCAACGCGAAGATCCACTTCTACCCGCGGCAGTAGAGCAGCGGGCAGCCGTACAACCCGAACGAGGACACCATCATGGCCGTGCACAACAACGCGTGCTTCGGCAACTCGGTGGGCGCCCAGGACGGAAGAGGTGGCCCTGCGGATCGTCAGCTGACGCGGTTCAGGCCGCGTCGGCTGTTGCGCGAGCGCCCGTACTCGGGGACGCGGTAGCCGTCGTCACTGAGCATCCGGCGCGCGGCGTCGAGTCCGGTCAGCACCGCCCCGTGGGCGGCCACCTCCCGCTGGAAGTGCTCGACCTTGGCGTACCAGAACTTCAGCTCCGGGTTCATCGCCTTGGCGTTGCTGTAGTTGACGATGTCGGCCTCCGGGGTAATGCCCCGACGGGCGTAGCAGCGGTCGAAGCGCGCCTTCGTCCGCTCGTACCTGTCGGTCATCGCGGTCAGGCCGGCTTCGGCCTCCAGCAGCCGGGTCTGCAGGTACTGCACGTACCCGCGAGGTACCGACGGGACGGTGAGCGCCCTTCGGGGCGCGGACACAGCGGACATGTCGATCACCCGATTCGGCGGACGGCACGCCCGTGCCACGCCCGGGAACAGGCCGGCGCGAACGGCCGCCAGTTCTGGGCGCCGGGGCTGCGCAGCGCAGCCAGCGCCCGCCGTCGACGAACGGATCCACCCTGGAAAATCATGATCAGCCGCCCTCCTTCGAATGCGGTGATCGGGTCGCATCGCATCGCCAGCGGGTAGCACCGATGGCTGGGCTTCCAGCCGGCGCGGATCGACCCGTGCGGGGTGAGGCGGTGTCGCCCCAGACCCAACTGCTGTGCAGTGACGTCCTTCTACCCCCGCCGACGGCTGACTATGCCTAGGCCGCGCGACGCGTCATCGGCCCTGCCGCGGGCGCGGCCGGCATGCGAGAGTGTGGGCCCGGCGGAGGTCGACGATTGACCGCACGCCGCTGAGCAGGGAAGGCAGCCGCCGATGTTCAACACCGCACGCCTGCAGGTCGTCCTGGAGATCGCGCGGCACGGCACGATCGTCGCCGCGGCCGAGCAGCTGGGGCTGAGCCCGTCCGCGGTCTCCCACCAGCTCGCCACCCTGGAGCAGGAGGCCGGGGTGGCGCTGGTGGACCGGGGGCCGCGGAGCCTGCGGCTCACCGTCGCGGGCCAGCGCCTGGCGGACTACGCGCAGCAGATCGCCGATCTGATGTCGGCGGCCCGCGACGAGCTGTCCGCGCACGGGGAGGGCCGCCGCGGACTGCTGCGGATCGGGTTCTTCGCCACCGCCGGCACGGAGCTGCTGCCGCGCGCGCTGTCGAGCTTCACCCGGGACCATCCGCAGGTCGAGCTGGCGCTGATCCTGGGTCAGCCGCACGAGCTGCTGCCCCGCCTGCAGCAGGGTGAGCTGGACCTGGTGGTGGTCTTCGACCATCCGCTGAGTCCGGCCCAGGAGTTGCCCTACGCGAGGGTCGAGCCGCTGATGGTGGATCCGCAGCTGGTGGTGCTCCCGGCCGAGCATCCGCTCGCTGGCCGGCGGCGGCTGCAGCTGGGCGACCTTGCGACCGAGCCGTGGATCACCACCCTCGGCGTGCAGGGTGAGGTGTCGGTGCTGGAGCTGGCGGCGCGGGCCGAGGGGTTCGCGCCGCGGATCCGATGCCGCAGCGACCACTACGAGGTGGTGCTGGGCCTGGTGCGGGCCGGGGTCGGCGTGGCGCTGGTGCCGTCGCTGGGCCTGCGTAATCCGGGTGGGGTGGCGGTGCGGCAGCTCGCCCACGCCAGCCTGCATCGGGAGATCGGGGTGGCGTTGCGCCCCGGCAACCCCAACCCGGTGGTCGGCAGGTTCGTCGAGCGGTTGACCGACGCGGCGGTGGAGCTGAGTCAGGAGCTGTCGGGGCGGTGGGGTCCGGCGAGCCGGTCGACGGCCGTGCCCCAGCGCCGTAGTTCGGCCATGGCGGCCCGTTCGGCCCCGGGCTCGAACGCGGCGATCACGGCGTAGACGACGATGTGCTGGCCGGCCACGATGCCAGTGTCGGCGCGTACGCCGGTGTCGGTGCCGGTCTTGTTCGCCACCCGGACCCCGTCGCTCGACCACGGGTCGTGGCCGATCGAGTCGGCGACCATCGTGCGGTCGGTGTTTCCGGCGAGCCAGCCGCGCAGCAGCCGACACGCCTGCGGGCCCTGCCAGGTCCCCGTCGCCACGTCGGTGAGGAAGGCGCAGAGCTCGCGGGCGGTGCCGCTGGCGAAGGTCTCCGGTACGCCCGGACCGCGCTCGGCGCGGATCCGGTCGTGCATGGTGGTGTGCCGTAATCCGGCGCGGTAGGCCAGCTGCCGCACGGCGTCCAGCGTCACCAGCCGCAGCAGGGCGTTGGTGGCGGCGTTGTCGCTGACGGCGGCGACTGCCCTGGCCAGGTCGGCGACCGTCCAGTGTTGGGGTGACAGCTGGCCGATCAGGCCGGTCCCGCCGACTTCCCGGTCGTCGTCGCGCAGCTCGACGGGCTGGGTCGGGCTGAGCGTGCCGTCGGCGAGCCGCCGGGCCACCTCGCCGAGGAGCAGCACCTTGCCGACGCTGGCCAGCGGCAGGACCAGGTCGGGGTCGACGGAGAGGGCGTGGCCGTCGTCCAGCCGCCGCACCATCGCCCCGACCCGCACCGCCGGGCCGCCGCCGGCCGCGCTCACGGCCGCCCCGGCCCAGCTCGATCCGGTACGGCCAGCACCCGGCCCGGTCGGGCCTCGGTGACCGTATCGCCGTCCACGACAACCTGGCCGCCGACCACCACGCACCGCACCCCGCGCGGCGGCGCCAGCGGCTCGTCGTAGGTGGCGCCGTCGGCGATCCGCTGCGGGTCGAGGACCACCAGGTCTGCGGTGTACCCGTCGGCGAGCAGCCCGCGGTCCGGCAGGCCGAAGCGGCGGGCGGGCATTGCCGTCATCTTGTGCACCGCCTCGGTCAGGTCCAGCAGTCCCACGTCGCGCACGTAGTGGCCGAGCACGCGGGCGAAGCTGCCCGCCCACCGTGGGTGGGGGCGGCCCCCCTTCGGTACGCCGTCGGAGCACAGCATGGTCAGCGGGCTGGCCAGCACCCGGCGTACGTCGTCCTCGTGCATAGAGTGGCTGAGGATGGTGACGTCGCCGCGTTCGGCGGCGAGCAGGTCGCAGGCGTAGTCGACCGAGTCGACGCCGTGCGCGGCGGCCAGGTCGGCGATGGTCTGGCCCTGGGTGGCGGGGTTCTTCGGGGCGGACGCGACGCGGATCAGGTCCCAGCCGCCGTTGCCGACGGTGTTCTCCCAGCCGGGCACACCGGCGACCAGGTCGTGGCGGATCCGGTCGCGGACCGCCGGTTCGGCTGCGGCGGCGAGCATCGCCGGTACCCCGTCGGCGATCAGCCACGGCGGCAGCATCGCATGCAGGGCGGTGCTGCCGGCAGTGTAGGGGTAGACGTCGCAGGCCACGTCCAGCCCATCGGTGCGGGCCCGCTCCAGTCGGGCGAGGGTGCGGACGGTGGCACCCCAGGCGCGCCGCCCTGCCGTCTTGTGGTGCGAGACCTGCAGCGCCGACCCGGCGACGGTGGCGATCTCGATCGCCTCCTCGAGGGCGGACTCGACCTGGGACATCTCGTCGCGCAGGTGGGTCACGTACGGCTTGCCGTGCGCGGCCGCCACCCGGGCCAAGGCGATGACCTCGTCGGTGCTGGCGTTGACGCCCGGGGAGTAGATCAGCCCGGTGGACAGGCCGGCTGCGCCCGCGGCGAGCGCCGCGTCGAGCAGCTCGCACATCCGCCGGGTTTCCTCGGGCGCGGCGCGTCGCTGGGCGAAGCCGACCACCGCGGCGCGCAGCGTGCCGTGCCCGACGAGGGCGGCGAGATGGTTGCGTCGGGCCACGCCCTGCGCGCGGGCGAATTCGGCGAACGACGCGTACGCCGACGCGGGCGGGCCGAAGGTCGCGGCGATCAACTCCCGCACGGGCCCGTCGCGGTCGGGCGGGATCGGGAAGGGGCTGATCCCGCAGTTGCCGCAGATCTCGGTGGTGACGCCCTGGCGCAGCGGCGCCTGCCGCAGCACCTCGCGCTGCTGGTCGTCGCCGGCGAGCAGGTCGGAGTGGGTGTGCACGTCGATGAAGCCCGGCGTGACGACCAGCCCGGTCGCGTCGACCACCTCGGCGGCGGTGGCGCGGCTGCCCGGTGGCAGCAGCACGATCCGCCCGTCCCGCGCGCCCACGTCGGCGGGTCGGCCCGGCGAGCCGGTGCCGTCGATCACGGTGCCGCCGGTGATCAGCAGGTCGAGCCGCGCCATCAGAGCACCTTCGACAGGAAGGCGCGGGTACGGTCGTGGCGCGGCGCGGCGAGCACCTCGCGGGGTGGGCCCTGTTCGACGATCAGGCCCTCGTCCATGAAGATGAGGTGATCGCCGACCTCGCGGGCGAAGCCCATCTCGTGGGTCACCACGATCATGGTCATGCCGCTGGCCGCGAGGTCTTTCATCACCTCCAGCACCTCGCCGACCAGTTCCGGGTCCAGCGCCGAGGTCGGCTCGTCGAAGAGCATCAGCTTCGGCGACATGGCCAGCGAGCGGGCGATGGCCACCCGCTGCTGCTGCCCGCCGGAGAGCTGGGCCGGGTAGTGGTGGGCGCGGGCGGCCAACCCGACCCGGTCGAGCAGGTCGGCGGCGCGCCGCCGGGCGTCGGCCGACGGGACGCCCTTGACCGCGACCAGGCCCTCCATCACGTTCTCCAGGGCGGTGCGGTGCGGGAACAGGTGGAAACGCTGGAAGACCATGCCGATCGACTCGCGCTGCCGGCGCAGTCGCACGTCCGGCAGCGGCCGCAGCCGGCCGTCGCGCTCCTCGTACCCGATCAGTTCGCCGTCGACGTAGATCCGGCCCGCCTGCGGTTCCTCGAGGTGGTTGAGGCAGCGCAGCAGGGTGGACTTGCCGGAGCCGGACGGGCCGACCACGCAGACCACCCGGCCGCGTTCGATGGTCAGGTCGATGCCGCGCAGAACCTCCAGGCGTCCGAAGCTCTTGCGCAGGGATCGGCACTGCACCATCGGCGGGGTCATCGCGTGCTCCCGATTGGGCGCAGGTTGCGGGCGATCCGTCCCCGCAGCGTGCCCAGGGTGGTGGCGCCGAAGCCGCGGCTGAACCGGCGTTCCAGGAAGTACTGGCCGATGCTGGCGACGGTGGTCAGGACCAGGTACCAGATGGACGCGACGATCAGCAGGGCGATCACCTCGAAGTTGGTCAGGTAGAGCCGCTGGGCGACGGTGAGCAGGTCGGCGCCGGCGATGACCGAGACCAGCGAGGTGGTCTTCAGCATGGAGATGAACTGGTTGCCGGTCGGCGGGACGATGATCCGCATCGCCTGGGGCAGCACGACTCGCTTCATGATCTTCATGCGGGACATGCCTAACGCCGCGGCGGCCTCCTGCTGGCCGGGATCGACCGCGCGCAGGCCGGCTCGGACGATCTCGCTCATGTAGGCGCCCTCGTTGATGCTCAGCCCGAGCAGCGCCGCCACGAAGCCGGTGACCAGGGTGTTGGTCTCCCACGTCACCAGCTTCGGGCCGCCGAACGGCACGCCCAGCCCGATCTCGGGGAAGATCAGCGCGATGTTGAACCAGAAGATCAGCTGCACCAGCAGGGGCGTGCCGCGGAAGAACCAGACGTAGGCCATGGCGCCGGTGCGCAGGATGCGGCTGTCGGAGACCTGCATCAGCGCGACGATGACGCCGAGCGCCACGCCGATCGCCATGGCGGCGACGGTGAGCTGGATGGTGACCCAGAGCCCGTCCAGGATGACCCGGTCGAGCTGGTACTTGACGACGATGTCCCAGTGCAGGTTCGGGTTGACCGCGATGGTCCAGGCCAGCCAGGCCAGGATCAGGGTGATCGCCCCGGCGGCCAGCCAGCGCCCGGGCCGCAGCGGGTGGCTGATCCGGTTCGCCTCCGGTGTCTCCGGGCCGGCGGGCGTGGCCTGGCCCGGGCCTTCGGCGGTCGCGTCCACCGGTGTGCTCACTTCTGGTCGTTGACCGTCGCGGCCTTGACGGCGCTGCCCTGCACGCCCCATTTCTCGAGGAGCTTGGTGTATTCGCCCGAGTCGATCAGCTCCTGGAGCGCCTTGTGCACGGCGTCGCGCAGCTGGCTGTCCTTCTTGTCGATCGCGATGCCCCACGGGCCGGCCTCGTACTGGGCCTCCAGGACGTCGTACTTGCCGCTCTGCTGGGCCAGCATCTTGGCCACGGGGTAGTCGACGATGGTGGCCACGGCGCGTCCGGCGTCGATCTGCAGCAGGCCGGTCGGGGCGTCCTCGCTCTGCGAGATGGTCATCTTCTTGGCGCACGAGGTGTTCTGCTTCTCGCCGATGGCGAGGTTGGAGCTGCCCTTGGCGAGCACGACGGCCCGGCCGCACAGGTCCGCCAGGTCCTTCACCCCGGCCGGGTTGCCCTTGGCCACCATGATCGAGCCGCCGGCCTGGAAGTAGTCGACGAAGTCGACAGCCTTGCGGCGTTCCTCGGTGTCGCTCATCGAGGACATCGCCAGGTCCCAGCGGTCGGCCTGCAGGCCGGGGATCAGGCCGGGGAAGCTGGCGTTGGTCATCTCCAGTTTGAGGCCGAGCCGCCCGGCGATCGCCGCGGCCAGGTCCGGGTCGACACCGGTGAGTTCCTGGGTCCCGTCCTTGTACATCTCCATCGGCGGGTAGCCCTCGGCGGTGGCGGCCCGGAGGACGCCCTTCTCCTTGACGGCTGCGGGGACCAGATCGGCGGCCTTGGCGTCGGCGGCGACCGAGGCGCCGCCAGTGCCCTGTGGGGTCTGACCGCTGGTCGAGCGTCCGCAGCCGGTGACGGCGAGCGAGAGTGTGGCGAGACCGACGACGATGCGCAGCGCACGCTTGCTGACCATCGGAAACCTCCTGGCTGAGACGAATGGCGGGACCTTATCCGGGATCAGCCAGCATGAACAGCCCGAACGCTTTGCAGGGTGAGCATCGTCATCTTCGATGCTCAGTGTTCATGGCCCCCACGGCGCCAAGCCGGCACCGATCATTGCCGAAGCGTTTCGGTATGTGTTTCGATCCTGGGCCAACAGCTGCCGGCCCGGATCAGCTCCCGGCCGACACGCCAGCGGGCGGCGAAGGTCGCCGTGCGGTGGAGCCGGAAAGGAGGCACGGTGACCGAGTACGCCGACCTGATCATCACCGGCGTCGACGTCTACACCGTCGACGCCGCCCGCAGCTGGTCCGACGCCGTCGCCGTACGCGGTGACCGGATCGTCGCGGTCGGCTCCGAGCCCGTGTCCGAGCTCGTCGGCCCGCGGACCAGGGTGATCGAGGCCGCGGGCGGCATGGTGCTGCCAGGTTTCCAGGACGCCCACATCCACGCGCCCTTCGCCGGGCGCAACCGGCTCCGGGTCTGGCTCAACGACCTCGCCGGCCGACCCGCGTACCTGGACCGGATCGCGCGCTACGCGGCCGACAACCCCGACCAGCCCTGGATCATCGGGGGCGGCTGGGCGATGGAGCACTTCCCCGGCGGCACCCCACGCAAGGAAGACCTGGACGCGATCGTGCCGGACCGCCCGGTGTTCCTGTTCAACCGCGACGTGCACGGTGCCTGGGTCAACTCCAGGGCCCTCGAGATCGCCGGCATCACCAGGGACACCCCGGACCCCGCCGACGGGCGGATCGAACGCGACCCGGTCACCGGTGAGCCGACCGGCACACTGCACGAGGGCGCGGCGTACAGCTTCAACGACCGGCACGTGCCGCTGCCGGGGCGCGCCGAGTGGGAGGACGCGATCCTCAACGCCCAGGAGCACCTGCACTCGTTGGGCATCACCGGATGGCAGGACGCCTGGGTGACGCCGGGGACCCTGGCGGCGTACCAGTCGCTCGCCGCGTCCGGCCGGCTCGCGGCCCGGGTCGTCGGCGCCCTGTGGTGGGACCGGCACCGCGGCCTCGACCAGATCCCCGAGTTCCTCACCCAGCGGGAGTCCGCCACTGGTGGCAGCTTCCACCCGACCACGATCAAGATCATGACCGACGGGGTGCTGGAGAACTACACCGGCGCGCTGCTCGAGCCGTACTGCGACGGCTGCGGCGGCCACACCGACAACCACGGCCTGGCGTACGTCGAGGCCGAACTGCTCGCCGCCGCGGTGACCGAACTGGACCGGCTCGACTTCCAGGTGCACCTGCACGCGATCGGCGACCGCGCCGTACGCAACGCCCTCGACGCCGTCGCGGCCGCCCGCACGGCCAACGGACGTCGCGACAACCGGCACCACATCGCCCATCTGCAGCTCGTCCACCCGCAGGACGTGCCGCGCTTCCGGCAGTTGGGGGTCACCGCGAACTGCCAGGCCTACTGGGCACAGGTGGAAGCGCAGATGGAGGAGCTCACGGTGCCGTTCCTCGGCCGGGAGCGGGCGGACCTGCAGTACCCCTTCGGTGATCTGCTGCGCTCCGGCGCCACCCTGGCCATGGGCAGCGACTGGTCGGTGACAACGGCGAACCCGCTCGAGGAGATCGAGGTCGCCGTCACCCGGATCGACCCGGAGCACCGCGACAACGCGCCGTTCCTCCCGGAGCAGGCGCTGCCGCTGTCCGTCGCCCTCGCGGCGTTCACCGCCGGCTCGGCGTACGTCAACCACGACGCCGACGGCGGCACTATCGCGGTCAGCAAGCGCGCGGACCTGGCCGTACTCGACCGCAACCTGTTCGCCGCCGGCGCAGGGCTACCGGCCGACGCGCGCGTCACCCACACGATCGCCAACGGCGCCGTCGTCTACGAATCCGCATGAGGGCCTAGGATCTTTGGTCGCCAGCAGCCGAGACCCCTAGAACCTGCTCCCGAATGAACGAATTACCAACCGCCATGCCGGCGTCTTGAGGGCTTCCAGATCCGGGGCTACGACCGGTTCGAGGCCAGGCGCGCACACGCCGTAGATCTGCGGCGCGATCGCATCGGTGAGGATGTTGTCAAAATGGAACGATCCCTCGAATCCGAGCCATACCACGCTGTCGCCCGCGGCGCACGCGACGCCCAGGCAGTGAACCAGGTACGCGTTGAGGTCGGGCGGCAGCTCGTCGAAGACCAGGTCGTATTCGGTGACCCAGGCGTACGGGAAGGAATCCGGGTCATCCCGTTCGAGCAGGTACGTCCGCACCTCGGCCGGCGCCGTGCCGCCGAACTCGAAGTTCGGCGGCATGGTCGGAGCACCCGGCACGAAGACGCTGACGACCGGCTGCGCGGCGAACCGCAGCCCGGATGCCAGGTCAGCAGCCACTGCTCTCCCAGAGCTTCAGATCTGTGGGGGTTACGGCGGAACGACGGGACACGTGGTCGACCCTACCCGCGCCATACCTCGAGTGCCTCGGCCGCAGGGTGCGCCGACTCGGCGTACGCACGGACAGCGGCGCGATCGCGGTCGGCAAGCAGGCGGACCGGGCCGTGCTCGATCGCATTCTGTTCGCCGCCGGCGCGGGACTGCCGGGCGACGCGCGTCACCCACACCATCGCCGGCAGCGCCGTCGTCCACGGAGGTAGTTGTTGATCTACACGCTGGAGGCAAAAGTCCCATTTGAGCATAGCAGCGGGTTCGTGGGCTTCTGCCGTCTGTCGGAAAAAGGTGGACGGAGCTCCACCGTCTGTAGGAAATCTTCATTTTCATTGGCAAAGTTGCATCTTTTCATTGCATCGCCGGGGGCGCGCACGCCAAGATCGCCGAAAGGCAGAGGTGGTCCGCTCCCCCGAGCCTCACCGGTGCTGAGCTGCGCCTCGCTCGGTGGACAGTGGATCCACGAGAGGAGTACGCGTGCAGGTATACAAGATGTCGACGATCCTCCGATCCCGAAGCGCGCTGGCCGCCGCCGTGACGGCCGCGCTGGCCGGTTCGATCCTCACCGCCCCACCCGTATCCGCCGCCGCTCCAGAGGGGCCGGGGCAGGGCAGCTGCAAGATCGCCGACGACCCCTCCTGGTCGGGCTGGAGCAACCACCAGCAGGTGGGCGAGCGGCTGGCGCAGATCGAGCGCACCAGCGGCGGCCGGGTGGACGTCGACGTGGTCGGGCGCACTCAGCAGGGCCGGGAGCTGTGGGCGGCCCGGGTGGGCACCGGCGACAAGGTGCTGCTGGTCACCAGCGCGATCCACGGCAACGAGCGGACCGGCACGGAGGCGCTGCTCGCGATCCTCAAGCGCCTGGGCAGCAGCGGTGACGCGCAGACCCGGAAGATCCTCAGCGAGATCACCTTCGTCGCGATGCCCATGGTCAACCCCGACGGCGGCGAGCTCAACCGACGGATGAACGAGCGGTCCTGGGACGAGACACTGGCGGAGTTCCCGCAGCTGGCCGGGGCGCCGCGCGCCTGGTACCACCGGCTCAGCGGAGACGGCATCGACCTGCCCGGCTACGACCTCAACCGCGACTTCAACCCCGACCTCAACTACGTGCCGCGCGCCGCCGACCTGCCGGGCCGCGACACCGACGCCGGGTTCTTCCTCTCCCCCGAGTCGCGCGCCATTCGCGACGTCTACGTCGGACTGCGGGCGGAAAAGGGCGCGGTCGACGCGTACGTCGACCTGCACCACATGGGACCGTGTGACCGGCTCACCGGCGGTACGCAGGACGGCAACCTCATCTCCGTATCGCTCGACTACCCGCCGCTCGGGGTGCAGGACGGCGCCAAGTACAAGGCGGCGTGGCCGGCGCTCGACCAGGACAAGTCCCGCCGCTACGCCCTCACCGTCGCCAACGGCATGAAGGCGCAGTACGGCGACCAGTCCAAGCTCGCGGCCGTGGGCCGGTACTTCCACCCGGACGCGCGGGAGTACGCGGGCCAGGGCCGCTCGGCGTTCGCCCTCAACGGCACCGGCACGGTGCTGTTCGAGGTCCGCGGCCAGCAGGACGACCTGGGCCAGAAGCAGCACGGCATGCTCGTGAAGAGCGTGCAGACCGGCGTGGAGTCGCTGCTCGGTGGCCTCGCTGACGGCACCGTCGACCGGGTCGACGGCGACGACTTCTTCGACCTGCCCGACTACGGCTGGGACACCACTAACGACTGACGACCGACGAGGCAGCCGCGGGGACATCCTGTTCCCGCGGCTGCTTCGTCTCCTCGCCCCTACCCGCCGTTAGGGAGCCGTAGGTTGAAGATCAAGCGGGTGGCTGCCCCTCGTCGTGCGGGACGGTGACGGTGACGGTGCAGCCGACCGGTCGTCCGATCTCGTCGTGGCCGGCGTATGTCAGGTGGTAGACGCGGTCCCCGCCGTTGCCGGCCCGTTCGGCCCGCAGCTTGCCGCTCGTGGCGGGCGTGCCGGTGGTGAAGCCGCTGACGTCCGCGGCGTCGCCGCCGGTCACGCCGGTCAGGGCGAACGCGTTCGGGCCGAGCACCCCGTCGCGCAGGTCGACGGTCACGGTGACGTCGATCAGCTCGTGGTTCGGCGGCCACAGCACCGGCCGGTCCACCGTGCAGTCCAGCTGCCGTTCGGGCACCAGGTTTGCCAGGGTGGCGGTGGCGTGTCCGATGGTGGCGGTGAGGCGACCGCCGGCCTCGTAGTACATGTGCGCGGTACGTCCGTCGAAGTAGAACGTCGGCGCGGCCGATCGGCCGAGGTCGGGCGCGCCGGACATGGAGTCGTGCACGATGCCGAGGTGGGTCTCCTGGTCGAAGTTCTCCCCGACGTCCACCGCGTGCATGTTGCCGTCGGCGGCGTGGTAGATCACCAGATTGCGGTCGTTCCAGCGCAGGAAGAACGGCCCCGAGGCGTTCGGGCCTTCGACGCCCTGCGGGGTCACGATCGGTTCGGGTTGCATGGTCCAGGTCCGTGCGTCGTTGGAGACCGCCCAGCGGATGCGTCGGGACACCGGCCCGGTCGGTCCGGGCGGCGCCGCGGTGGGGTTGTCCATGAACAGCATCAGGTAGCGGGTGCCGAGGCGGGGCACGGACTGCTCGAACACCCGGGCGTAGGAGGTCTCGCCGCCGGTGGTCTCGTTGCGGCTGACCGCGGTGCCGCCATAGGTGAAGTGGATGCCATCGTCGGAGGTCGCGTACCGGGTGATGGAGTTCTCGCCGTGGAAGTAGAGGAACAGCTTGCGCTCGCCCTCGATCCACACCGCGTGTGGTGAGGAGATGTGGCTGACCGTCGAGTAGTGCGGCAGCCAGGTGTTGCTGATCAGCGGGTTGGCGTCGTACTCGGTCCACGGACCGTCGATCGAGTCGGCGTACGCGAGGGCGATCCCGCCGGGCCGCTCGTGCGGCGCGTAGTACAGGTAGTAGGTGCCGAGCGGGTGGGGGAAGTAGTCGGCGGCCCGGATGACGCTCGGGAAGATGAACTCGTTCGTCGGGTTGTAGGCGAGCTTGCTCTTGTCGAACGCGGTGCCCACGTAGCTGAACTGGGGGAAGTCGAGGCCAGGGTCGGCGGCGGCCGGCGCGGCGCCGGCCATGGCGGCGACGAGCAGGCCGGTGCCGGCGGCTGCCAGGACGGCGCGTCGGGACGAGGCGGGTGGTGGCGTCATGCGTCTTCCTGTTCTGTCGGATCGATCGCTTGGCGGTTATCGACGGGCGGTGGCGGGAGTGCGGGGCGTCCGGCGGCAGCCCGGGAGGCGCCGTCCCGTGAGTGGTGCTCCACGCGGGCCGCCGGCGGCACCGGGCGGCAGGTGGTGACTCTCGGTAAGAGGGCAGGGGTCGTCGACCGTCGGGGTTCTCTCGACCATCTGAGCTAATACGTATTAGCATCTATGTTTCTCGAATGTTGCTCGCCGGGCAGGGCTCCTGTCAAGAGGCTGGCCCACCTCCTCCGGTTTCGCGCAGATCTTCGGCCACCCATGGGTCACCCCGCCGAGGACGGTTCCCGCTAATGCGCATTACTCCAGGGAGTTCATCGGGCGGAAATCTCGACTCCACCTCTTGACACAGGCCAACCCACCCGCCAAGCTCCTTCCCAACGCCGAGCGCTAATACGCATTAGCCGCACCGGAAGGACTCGTCGTGACCGCTCCCCCCAGACGTGTCACCCAACGTGATATCGCGCGGTTGGCTGGTGTCAGTCAGGCGACGGTGTCGTTGGTGCTGAACAACCGCACCGACGCCGAGGTCCGCATTGCCCCGGAGACCCGGGACCGCGTGCTGCGGGTCATCGCCGAGACCGGGTACGCCGCCGATCCCGTGGCCCGCCGCCTCGCCGCACGGTTCAACCGGATCATCGGCGTGTTCACGTACGAGCCCGCCTTCCCCAGCGGCAGCCGGGACTTCTTCCACCCGTTTCTGCTCGGCATCGAGGAGTACGCCGAGCGGGTGGGCTGCGACCTGCTGTTGTTCACCAGCGCACCCGTGGTGGACGGCCGGCGGCGGATCTTCCACCAGGACAACCGGTTGCGCCTGGCCGACGGGTGCATCCTGCTCGGGCGCGAGATCGACGGCTCGGAACTGCACCGGCTCAACCGCGACGGATTTCCGTACGTCGCCGTGGGGCGCCGCGACGACGCCGGCGGACCGGTGCCCTACGTCGGCGCCGACTACGCGACGGCGGTGGCCCGGCTCGTCGAGCTGGCGGTGCAGCGCGGTCATCGGCGCCTGACATACGTGAGCATGGGCATGAACGCCGAGTCCTCGGAGGACCGGCGCCGTGGGTTCGTCGCCGCCGCGACGACGGCGGCGAGCGCCCGCCAGGTGTCCACGGTGGCCGGGGAGGCCGACGCGAGCCTCGACGACCTGCTGGCCGACGGGACCACCGCCGCGTTCGTGGAGGATTTCGCCACGGCGGTGGCGTTGGAGTCGGCCGCCCGGCGGCGTGGGCTGACCGTGCCGGGTGACCTGTCGATCGTCACTCTCGGCGATCCGACCGTCCCGGTTCCCACCGATATCGCGTTCACCGGGTTCCTGATCCCGCGGGAGGAGATGGGCCGGCAGGCGGTCGAGGTGCTGACCGGCGTCATCGACGGCAGCGCCGTCGGCCTCCAGCAGCGGCTTCTCCCCTGCGAGCTCGTCGAGGGCAACACCCTCGGCGCCCCTGATCCGGCGGTTCACCGCCGCTGAGCGGTGGACCGCGCAACTGGAAGGAAGCAAGTGGTACAGATGCGTGCGGACGTCCTCGTCGTCGGGGGCGGACTGGGCGGGGTCGCCGCGGCGCTCGCCGCGGCCAGGGCCGGCCGGTCCGTCATCCTGACCGAGGAGTTCGACTGGCTCGGCGGGCAGCTCACCAGCCAGGCCGTCCCGCCGGACGAGCACTCCTGGATCGAGCAGTTCGGCGCCACCGCCAGCTACCGGGCCCTGCGCAACGGCATCCGCGACTACTACCGTCGCCACTACCCGCTGACGGAGCGGTCCCGGGCCTGGACCGACCTCAACCCGGGCGCCGGCTGGGTGAGCCGGCTCTGCCACGAGCCGCGGGTGGCCGTGGCCGTGCTCGAGGAGATGCTCGCGCCGTACCGGGGATCGGGGCGGCTGACGGTGCTGCAGCCGTACCGGCCGGTCGCCGCGGAGACCGACGGGGACCGGGTCACCGGCGTCACCCTGGCGCACCGGGACCGGGACGATCGGATCGACGTGGTCGCACCGTACATCCTGGACGCCACGGAGACCGGTGAGCTGCTGCCGCTGACCGGCACGGAGTACGTCACCGGGTTCGAGTCGCAGGTCGAGACCGGGGAGCCGAGCGCGCCCGCCGAGGCGCAGCCGATGAACATGCAGGCCGTGTCGGTGTGCTTCGCGATCGACCACGTCGACGGTGATCAGACCATTGACCGGCCCGCGGGGTATGACTTCTGGCGCGACTACAAGCCCGACTTCTGGGGTGACCGGCTGCTGTCCTGGCGGTCGCCGCACCCGCGCACGCTGGAGATCGTCGAGCGCAGCTTCACCCCCAACCCGGACGACGACCCGCTGAGCGTCGACGCCGATCAGCGCGTCAACCCGGGTGACGGCAACCTGTGGACGTTCCGGCGGATCGCCGCCCGGCGCAACTTCACCGACGGGACGTACGGCAGCGACATCACGCTGGTCAACTGGCCGATGATCGACTACTTCGAGGGTCCGGTCATCGACGTGCCGAACGCGTCGTGGCACCTGGCCAAGGCCCGCGAGCTGTCGTACTCGGTGCTGTACTGGCTGCAGACGGAGGCGCCCCGGCCGGACGGCGGCACCGGCTTCCCCGGGCTGCGGCTGCGCGGGGACGTGACCGGTAGCCCGGACGGGTTGGCGCAGGCGCCCTACATCCGGGAGTCGCGCCGCATCCGGGCCGAGTACACGGTGGTGGAGCAGGACCTCTCCCTCGCGGTGCGGGGTGAGCACGGCGCGGTGCGCTACGCCGACTCGATCGGCGTGGGGATGTACCGCATCGACCTACACCCGTCCACCGGCGGTGACAACTACATCGACGTCGGCTCCTGCCCGTTCGAGATTCCGCTCGGTGCGCTGATCCCGCAGCGGATGGAGAACCTGCTGCCGGCCGGCAAGAACATCGGCACCACGCACATCACCAACGGCAGCTACCGGCTGCACCCGGTCGAGTGGAACGTCGGCGAGGTCGCCGGCCTGCTCGCCGACTTCTGTCTGACGCGGGGCGAGTCCCCGCGTGCGGTCCGCGGCACCCCCCGCCTGCTGGCCGAATTCACCGACCGCGTCTCGGCCGCCGGCGTGCAACGCCGCTGGCCGCAGATCGCGGGCTACTGAACCCCCGGTGAGGAGAAGATAGTGAAACGAGGAAAGGCTCTGGCTGTTGTCGCCGCCGCACTGGCCGGCGTCCTCGCCCTGTCCGCCTGTGGTGGCGGCGAGGCGAAGGACAAGGGCCCGGCCAGTCTGCGGATGACCATCTGGTCGGCCAACGAGGCGCACCTGAAGCTGTTCAACGAGATCGCCGACGAGTACCGCAAGAGCCACCCGAACGTCGCCGAGATCAAGTTCGACCCCATCCCCTTCGAGAACTACACCACCACGCTGACCACCCAGATCGCCGGCGGGAACGCACCTGACCTGGCGTGGGTACTGGAGGGCTCCGCACCGGACTTCGTCGCGTCCGGCGCGCTGCTGCCCCTCGATGCCACGCTGAAGAAGGCCGACGGGTACCAGTACGACGACCTGTCGCCGGCCACCCTCAAGCTGTGGCGGAACGGCGGGAAGCTCTACGGCTACCCGTTCTCCACGTCGCCGTTCGGGGTGTTCGTCAACACCGACCTGTTGAAGAAGGCTGGGCAGAAGACGCCGGCCGAGCTGATCGCGGCCGGGCAGTGGGATTGGGACACCGCCCTCGCGGCGGCTGGGGCGGTCAACGGCAAGACCGGCAAGGCCGGGCTGGTGATCCGGGACTTCGACTACAAGGCCTGGGACAACTTGTCCATGTTTTGGGCCGGGTGGGGCGCTCAGGCGTGGAGTGAGGACGGCAAGAGTTGCGGTTTCGCCAGTCCGGAGATGGTCGAGGCGATGACCGCGCTGCACAAGGCCATTTTCACCACGAAGGCGCTGCCCGGTCCGGGCACCACCGCTGACTTCTTCGCCGGTGACGCCGCCATGACGATCACCCAGATCTCCCGCGCCTCGCTGCTGAAGGACGACGGCTTCGCCTGGGACCTGGTCCCGCTGCCCGCGGGTCCGAAGGGTCCGTATTCGGTGTTCGGTCAGGGCGGCATCGGGGTGATGAAGAAGGGCCCGCACGCCGATGTGGCCGCCGACTTTCTGGCGTTTCTGACCAACCCCACCAACTCGGCGAAGCTGGCCCAGTTCTTCCCGCCGCCGCGCCAGTCGCTGCTGACCGCGGAGACCCTCGCGAAGGCGAACCCGAAGCTCAAGCCGGAGCAGTTGCAGAAGGTCGTCATCGACGGCATCACCAACGGTGTGGTCAAGCCCAACCATGCCGGGCAGGCCGAGCTGAGCCAGCAGGTACGCGCCGGACTCGACCCGCTGTGGAAGCCCGACGCGGACGTCAAGGCCGTCCTCGACGGGGTCTGCGCCAAGATCCAACCGCTGCTGGCGAAGTAGGGAAATCATGACCCGGACGGACACCAGGGTGGGCCAGGTCGAGGCCCGGCCCACCCTGGGCCGGCCGCGGCGCTTCTGGACCAGCCGACGCCGCGACCAGCTCACCGGCTACCTCTTCATCACCCCGCAACTGCTCGGCAGCGCCGTCTTCGTGATCCTGCCGCTGATCCTCGTGGTCTGGTACAGCCTGCACGAGTGGAACGTGCTCGCCGGCACATTCGACTTCGTCGGCACCGACAACTACCAGACCCTCGCCGACGACCCCAACCTCGGCGCGGTACTGCGGGCCACCGGCCTGTTCTCCATCGGCCTGGTGGTGCTCAACCTCGGCCTGGCGTTGCTGCTGGCCGTCCTGCTCAACCAGAAGCTGCGCGGCACCATCCTGTTCCGCACCCTGTTCTTCTCCCCCGTCGTGGTCTCCCTGGTGGCCTGGACCATCGTGTGGGGCTTCCTGCTACAGGACAACGGCGGGATCAACGGCCTGCTCGACACCATCGGCGTGGACGGGCCGAACTGGCTGCGCGGCGAGGGCACGGCGATGCTGTCGGTGATCGTCGTGCAGGTGTTCAAGAACGTCGGCTTGAACATGGTGCTGTTCCTGGCCGCCCTACAAGGGGTGCCGGCGGAGCTGTACGAGGCCGCAGAGGTGGACGGGGCGGGCCGGATGCGCCAGTTCTGGCGAATCACCGTGCCGCTGATCAGCCCGACGATCCTGCTCACGTCGATCATCACGGTGGTCGGGTCGCTGCAGGTCTTCGCGCAGATCGCGGTGCTCACCCAGGGCGGACCCGGCACCTCAACCACGGTGCTCGTCTACTACCTCTACCAGCAGGCGTTCCAGTTCCACCACTTCGGCTACGGCGCCACGCTGTCGATCCTGATGTTCGTCATCGTGCTCGCACTCACCATGCTGCAGTGGCAGATGCGCAAGAAGTGGGTCTTCCATGAATCGTGACCTGTCGCGGCGGACCAAACTGGCGCTCTACGGGGCGCTGCTGATCCTGGCGATCCCATTCGTCTTCCCGACCTGGTGGATGGTCACCTCGTCACTCAAGCCGGTCGCGGACATCTTCACCTTCCCACCACAACTGCTGCCGACCAACCCACGACTCGACGCCTACCAGCGGGTGTTCGAACTGCAGCCATTCGGGCAGCAATACCTCAACAGCCTCTACATCGCGCTGCTCGTCACCGTCGGCACCCTCGCCGTGTCGGCGCTGGCCGGGTACGCCTTCGCGCGGATCCGGTTCCACGGCCAGAACGTGTTGTTCCTGATCGTCCTCGCCGGCCTGCTCATCCCCAGCGAAGTCACGATCGTGCCGCTGTTCCAGATGTTCTTCAAACTCGGCCTCATCAACACCCACTGGCCACTGATCCTCGTACCGATCTTCGGCGCGCCCAGCGTCCTCGCCACCTTCATCATGCGGCAGTTCTTCATCAGCCTCCCCGGTGAACTGGAAGAGGCGGCCCGGGTCGACGGACTGGGCCGCTTCGCCACCTTCTGGCGGATCGCCCTGCCACTGTCCCGGCCCGCACTCGGCGCGGTAGCCATCTTCACCTTCCTACACAGCTGGAACCTGTACCTGGAACCGATCGTGTTCCTCTCCTCCCCGGAAAAGTTCACCCTGCCCCAGGCACTCACCCAATTCGTCGACGCCTACGGCGGCCCGATGTGGGACGTCCAACTCGCCGCCGCGTCAATGACCGCACTACCCGTACTGGTGGTGTTCATCATCGCGCAGAGGCAGTTCGTCGAAGGCCTCGCCCACACCGGCCTGAAGGGATGACGGCCCCGGTGGTCGGAGTCGACATCGGCGGCACCAAAACCGCCGCCGCACTGGTCGGCCCCGACGGGAAAGTGCTGCAACACCGGGACGCGCCCACCCCCGCCCAGTCCGGCCCCGAGGCGGTGCTGGACACCGCGGCAGGGCTGGCCGCCGGGCTGGTCGGCGCGGCGGGGACCGGGCCGGTTGGGGTGGGCACCGCCGGCACGGTCGACCCGGCGACCGGCCGTATCCGGTACGCCACCGACAGCCTGCCCGGCTGGGCCGGCACCCCGGTCGCGGACGCGCTGGCCGCGCGGCTGGGACGACCCGTGCGGGTCACCAATGACGTGAACGCCGCGGCGCTGGGCGAATGCTGGGCCGGCGCCGGGCGGGACCGGGCTCATGTGCTGCTGGTGGCCGCCGGCACCGGGCTGGGCGGGGCGGTCGTTCGCAACGGCCGCGTCGAGGCCGGTGCCCGCGGCGCCGCCGGCGAGGTGGCGCATCTGCCGGCGCCCGGTGCCGAACGGCTGCGGTGCGGGTGCGGCCGGTACGGGCACCTGGAGGCGATCGCCTCGGGCACCGGGCTGGCCGCCGCGTACGCCATCGAGACCGGCGACCGGATCAGCGGACGGGCGGTGGCGGACCGCGCGGCGGCCGGGGACACGGCCGCCCGGCAGGTCGTGGACCGGGCCGGCGCCGTGCTCGGCGCGGTGCTGGCGGGGTTGGTGGCCCTGCTCGACCCGGACGCCGTCCTGGTGGCCGGCGGGGCGGCCGGAGCACTGCTGCCCGCCGCGTCGGCCGCCTACGCGGCGGAACTGCCGGCGGGCTGGGCCGGCGTGCCGCTGCTGCCGGCCGCCCTGGGCGCCGACGCCGTCGTGGTCGGCGCGGCCCGGCTGGCCACGAATACACCGGAGTGACCGGTGACGGCACCAACCGCACCCACATCAACGGAAGGACCAGAGCGGTGAGTGTGCTCGACGACCTGGCCGGCGGGCTGGTGGTGTCCTGCCAGCCGCTGCCCGACGAGCCGGAGGATCCGATGCGGGACCCGTACGTCCAGGCCCGGGTGGCGTCGGCGGTGGTACGCGGCGGCGCGGTGGCGGTGCGGGTCAACGGACCGGACGACGTCAAGGCGGTGCGCGCCGCGGTCGACGTGCCGGTGATCGGGTTGTACAAGCACGGCACGGCGGACGTGTTCATCACCCCGACGGCGGCGCACGCGCTTGAGGTGGCGCTGGCTGGGGCGGACATCGTCGCGGTCGACGCCACCGACCGTCCCCGACCGGACGGGCGCACCTTCGCCGACACCGTGCGGGCGCTCCGCGAACGGACCGACGCGCTAGTGCTGGCCGACGTCTCCACCATGGCCGAGGGCGTCGCCGCCGTCGAGGCGGGCGCGGACGCCGTCGCCACCACGCTGTCCGGCTACACCCCGGCCAGCCCGCAGACTGACGGGCCCGACCTCGGGCTCGTGGCGCGACTCGTCGCACTGCTGCCGGTTCCGGTGATCGCCGAAGGGCGGTACCGGGGCACGGAGCAGATCGGCGCGGCCTTCGAAGCCGGTGCGCACGCGGTGGTGGTGGGCAACGCCGTCACCTCACCGCAGTGGATCACCCGCCGGCTCGTGCCGGCCACCCCACGCGCGGCGAGCGCCCCAGAGAAGTAGGGAGAGCAAGTGAAGAGACGTACCCTCCTGGCCACCGGCATGGCCGGGCTGGCCACCGCGGCCATCGGCCGGCCGACGTTCGCCGGGCCCGCGGACCGGCAGCTGACCGTGGCGCTGGTGCCGTTGGACGACCGGCCGGTCAACACCTACTGCCCGCAGATGACCGCGGCGAGCGCCGGCGCGCAGGTGCAGCTGCCGCCCCGGGAACTGCTGGGCCGCTTCTTCACCCCCGGCGACGGGGCCGCCGTCGCCCGTTGGCTCGGCGCCGCCGACGGTGTCGACGGGTACGTGATCTCGGTCAGCATGCTCGCCTACGGCGGTCTGATCGCGTCCCGGACCGCCGCCCCGACGCTGGCTGCCGCCCTGGAGAACCTGGCCGCGATCCGGAACCTGCGCGCAACGCGGCCGGCGGCGGTGATCGAGGTGCACGACACCATCCAGCGGCTCGCCATCACCAGCACCGGCACCGACCTGGACAAGTACCGCGACCGGCTGGTCGAGTGGGCGAAGCTCTACGACCAGGTGGTCAACCTCGGGCAGGAGGAGCTGCGGTCCCGGCTCGACGCCGTCCGGGCGCAGATCCCGGACCAGGTCGTCGAGGACTACCTCGCCGCGCGGGCCCGCAACCACCAGGTCAACCGGTTGATGGTGGAGTGGGTCGCCGACGGCACGATCAGTCATCTCGTGCTGTCGGAGGACGACACCGCGCCGGTCGGCCTGGCCCGGGCGGAGCGGGTGGAGCTGGAGGCGTTGGTGGCCCGGCTCGGCGTCGGCGACCGGGTGGAGATCTTCCCCGGCGCGGACGAGGTCGACGCGCTGCTGGTCGCGCGGGTGGTCGCCGCCGGCACGGCACCCACCTACCGGGTGGAGTACGCCGGTGTCTCGGGTGAGGACTGGACCGCGCAGTTGGAGGGCATCCCGTTCGCGGAGAACATCCGCCGGCACGTGGCCGCCATCGGTGGCCGGGTGGTCAGCGGCGACGCGGACATCGTGCTCGCCGTGAACACCCCGTCCGCGGCGTCCGGGCAGCGGGCCGCCGACCTGGACGCCTTCGTCGGGCGGATCGGCGCACAGCTGGCCGCCGGCACCCCGGTGATCGTGGTGGACCCGCTGATCGTGAACAAGGCCGACCACGAACTGGTCGCGCGGATGGAGAACGGTCTGGATCTCGCGGCGCTGCTGTCGTACTCGGGGTGGAACACCGGCGGCAACGCGCTCGGGCTGGCGCTCGGCCATGGCACCGCCCGCTGGGCGTACCTGCGCTCCTCAGGCAGCGGGTACGGCGTACCCGAGCTGCGCGGGCCCGGCCTGGCGCACGCCGAGTACCTGCTCTACCGGTTCGTCAAGGACGACCCGTGGAAGAACGTGGTGCAGGTCGAGGCGTACGCGCACACGCGGGCGCAGGGCTGGGACCCGCTCGCGCTCACACCCGAGCAGAAGAGCTACTTCGACGGCTGGGTACGGGAGCGGCTGGTGCCGCTGACCGAGCGGTACTTCGCCGACCACTTCGCCGGGCACCCCGTGGTGCTGGGCCGGCGGGGCGCGAAGACGTTCACGGCGACCCTGGCGCGGTTCGAGTCGGCCCGGGTCGAGCTGCCGTGGGACCGGCTCTTCGAGGTGGCCCTGGAGCCCCGGCTGCAGCTGTCCTGACCAGCACATCCGGTCGCGCCGGCAGGGGGACTGCCGGCGCGACCGCGTGCCGGCCACCGGACGGTCCCGGCGTCGAACGCCAGGCACGGACCAGGGCTTACGGTTCCGTCTCCTACCCAGGTAGGAGGAAGCGGCTCCGACCGCCGGCCGCGACCGGGGCTTCAGGTCGGGCGACGTACGCCGGCCGGCGCACCAGCATCTGCAGGTATGACAACCACGATGCGCCGGGCGGCACACTGGCACCGCCCACTGATGCTCTTCGTCGCGGCGATGGCGGTGCTGGCCCTCGTCTCCGCGGTCGGCATCGTCGCCGACTCGCGGGTCCTCACCGGCGTGCCGATCTGGCTCAAGCCGTTCAAGTTTTCCGTGTCGTTCGTGCTGTACGGCACCACCCTCGCTTGGATGCTGTCCCTGCTGCCGCGGCGGAGCCGGGTCGCGGAGTGGGCGGGCACCGTCATCGTCGCGATGGGCGTGATGGAGATGGCGGTGATCGTCGGGCAGGTGCTGCGCGGCACGACCAGCCATTTCAACGGGACCACCCCGCTCAACGGCATCCTGTTCTCGCTGATGGGTGCCGCGATCATGGTGCTGTTCACGGCGCACCTGGTCATCGGGATCGTGGTGCTGCGCCAGCCGATCGCGGACCGGGTCGGCAAGTACGCCGTCGGGCTGGGACTCGGCCTGACCCTGCTCGGCATGCTGGTGGCGATCCCGATGGTGCTGCCCAGCCAGGAGCCGGGCATCGAGGGGATCTCCGGGGCGCACAGCGTGGGCGTGCCGGACGGCGGGCCCGGGCTGCCGCTGGTGGGCTGGAGCACCACCGGCGGGGATCTGCGGATCGGACACTTCGTGGGGATGCACGCGCTGCAGGCGCTGCCTATCCTGGCGATGCTGCTGGGCCGGTTCCTCGGGCGGCTCGACGAGCGCACCCGGGCGCGCCTGGTGGTCGTCGCAGGCGGCGCGTACGGTGCACTCACCATGCTGTTCACCTGGCAGGCCCTGCGCGGGCAGCCGCTGCTGCGGCCGGACGCGCTCACGCTGGCCGCCGTGGCGGCGCTGGTGGTCGCGACCGCAGCCGCCGCTGGGGCGGTCCTGGCCCGTCGGCACCGCCCGGAAATGGTGCTGGCGGCATGACCGGCACCCTGTTCGAGCTGACGTTCGCGGTGGCCGCGCCGTTCTGGGCGCTGATGATCCTGCTGCCCCGCTGGTCGTGGACCGCCCGGATCATCAGGTCGCCACTGATCGTGGCACCGGCCCTGCTGATCTACGCGACCCTGGTGATCCCGGCGCTCGGGGACGTGCTCCCGGCGGTGGCGTCCCCGACCCTGGACGGCGTACGCGACCTGCTCGGCACCGCCACCGGCGCGGCGGCGGCCTGGGCGCACATGATCGCGTTCGACCTGTTCGTCGGCCGGTGGGCGTGGCTCGACAGCCGGGAACGGGGGGTGCCGGCGCTGGTCATGGCTCCGGTGCTGGTGCTGACGATCCTGCTCGGGCCGCTCGGCCTGGCCGCCTACCTCGCCGCCCGGGTCAGGTGGCCGCAGCCGGCGGCGATTCCGGCCGCCGAGCCGCAGCGCATAGGCTGAACGCCGTGGGGTGGGTGGGACGACTGTTCGACGTGCGCGACGGCTTCGTGCGGATCGTGCTGCTCGACCTGAGCGGCGTCGGCTACCTGGTCTTCGGTGCCCCGATGCAAGGCCACGGGCCGACGGCCACGCAGTTGATCCTCGCGGGGATCGCGTTCGGCGTCGCGTTGGTGTTGCACCGCCGACCACTGGTCAACCTGTTGGCGCAGACCGCGCTGCTGGCGGTCGCCATCTGCCTGCTCGACGACATCACTATCAACCAGGTAGGCGCCAGCTGGGCGTTGCTCGAACTGGCCATGCGGGCGCGCCGACCACGGACCATCTGGCTGGCCGCCGGGCTGCTGGCCGCGGTCGACCTGACCGATTCGATCGGCGACCCGTTCCCACGGTTCCTCTCCGGCATCGTCGGGCTGCTCGTGGAGGTCGGCGTCCCGCTGCTGCTCGGCCTGGTCATCCGGGCCCAACGGGAACTCACCCGGCAGGCGCAGGAGCGGGCGGCGGAGGAGCAGCGCCGACTCGAGTCGGAGAGCCGTGCCGCCCGCGCCGACGAACGCAGCGCCATCGCCCGGGAATTGCACGACGTGGTCGCGCACCACGTCGCGTCGATGGTGCTGCGGGTCGGCGTGGCCCGGCACGTACTGACGGATCTGGACCCGCGCGTGGGTGAGGTGTTCGACGACGTGCACGGCACGGGGACCGCCGCCCTGGCCGACCTGCGCCGGCTCGTCGCGGTCCTGCGCAACCCCGACGGCGTACGCGGCGACGCGGCGCTGACCGCCATCGAGCCGTCGGCACTGCCGGCGGCCCTCGGCGCGGCGGTCGACCGGGCCCGCCAGGCCGGCGTCACCGTCGAGGCCGACATCGACCCCGCGGTCGGGTCGCTGGATGCGGTACGAGGAATGGCGGTGTTGCGACTCACCCAGGAGGCGCTGACCAACGTGGCAAAGCACGCCGGCACATCCGCCCTCGCCCACCTGTCGGTCAGCGTGGTCGACGAGGCCGTGCGCTGGGAGGTGTCCGACGACGGGGGCGGCTGGTTGCCGGCGGCGATGCCGTCCGGCGGCGGCCACGGCATCACCGGCATGCGCGAACGCGTCGAGGTCCTCGGCGGTCAACTGGAGGCCGGCCCGGCGGGTGCGGGTTGGCGGGTGCGTACCGTCCTCCCGGGCCCGGCCATCGCGCTGGCGCCTGCTCCCCCCTCCCCTGCCGTCCCGCCGGCCCAGTCGGACCAGGACCGCGAGGCTCCGGTGGGGCCACGCACGACGGAGCCGGCATGATCCGCGTCCTGCTGGTCGACGACCAGCACCTCATCCGCGCTGGCCTTCGCATGCTCTGCGACGCCCAACCCGACATCGAGGTCGTCGGCGAGGCCGACAACGGCCGCGACGCGGTATCCCTCGCCGCGCGGCTCATCCCCGACGTCGTCGTCATGGACCTGCGCATGCCCGGCGTCGACGGGATCACCGCGACCAGCCGCATCCTCGCCGACCGTCCCGGCACCCGGATCCTGGTGCTGACCACGTTCGGCGACGACGACCACCTCTATCCGGCGCTGACCGCCGGCGCCTGCGGATTCCTGCTCAAGGACGCGCCCCCCGCCGACCTGTTGGACGGCGTCCGCAAGGCCGCCGCCGGCGACAGCCCGTTCAGCCAGGAGGTGCTGCGCCGCCTGGTCCAGCGCGCGGTCGACGCCCGCTCCGACACACCCCGGCCGGTCGAGGGACTGACCGCCCGCGAGCAGGACGTGCTGAACCTGGTCGCCGAGGGCCTGTCGAACACGGAGATCGCCGAGCAACTGCACATCGGCATCACCACGGTCAAGACCCACATCACCAGCCTCATGACCAAGACCGGCAGCGACAACCGGGTACGCCTGGCCCTGTTCGCCCGCGGCGCCTGACCGGTCGCCGCGGGCGGGCAGTTGGCCACAGTAGGAGCTATCCGCGACTGATCGCCCTGCACACCCAGCCTTTCTTGGGGTTCAGCGGCAGGTGTTTCTTGGGTGCTGACCAGTTCCGCAACAGAGTCGCGGAGGTGGTCCAGAGGATGGAGGGAGTTCTGCTGCTCTCGCACGTCAGCCGGCGTAGCCCCTCACATGCTTGCGAGTGATTTCCATAAGCTCGTCCGGGTCCTCGACATTCCGAGGGAAGTAGTAGTAACTCAGACAATCTGAGCCGAGGTCGACAACCTCTGGAAGGCGCCGGTCGACGAGAGGGTGGACCGACTTGCGCAGAGCATATGTCTCCGCCAGGAGGAGGCTACGTTTGCCGTTCCTTCTGGCCATCGAGATAAAGCGCTCCCCGTCGCCGCCGAGTAGAACCTTCTTTTGGTCACCCGGGTCGTCCGGACCCCATGGGCTGCCATCACAACCGAAATAATCAAGAGCCTCGATCCGGGCGAACTGTTCGGCCGCGTCGTCCGACGATGCTCCTTGGTAGGCTGAGAGGTCAAGGAAGAGCGAGATTGTCACGTCAGGCTTGATCGCCTTGGCGTGCTCGCTGGCCTGGCGAAACAGGTCGCAGGCGTTGTTGTCCTTCGGCTCGTCCCAGATTATGCCCTCGAAGGGCCACTGGGTCAGCAGCCTCTCAGTGCTCTCCTTGAAGAACCGAACCGTATTCGGGTGGGTCGGATCGCTTCGATGGCCTCTGCTATTGGTATAGGGACTGCCGTCGTCTTTCATCAGCCAAGTCTCAGGGTGAGTCTCGGTGAAATTGCTGGGCACGCTGGGTGCACCGGCTACCAGACTTCCCCAACGCGAGGGAACGGCATAAGGGGTTATACCGGCCCGCTTCGCCTCTTCGATCGTGATTTGTATGTTGTAATTTGCGCTGTCAAAATCTTGCTCCAACACACTGATGGAGACCGCGTTGGTCCCGATGCTGGCCATCCACCTCATGTCCTCGCGAACTCGGCGTGGCACGATCGTGTAAGCGTTGGCAGCCAGGTAGTACGCATTGAGAATCCTGCCCGACTTACCTGGCTTCTGTGGCTGCGCGAGCCGCTCAGATGCGGAGGCGCGCTGTTGCCCCAGCGCGACTGCGGAGGCAGCGGCACCCGCTCCCACCAACAGGTTTCGTCGTGCGATCCCTCTCGCACCCGTTCCCTCACTCGGCATTTCGGCTCACTCCGTCCTTTCCGACTACTCGCGCAGTACCTACGGTCGCGCGGGCAGTTGCTCATCGTTTTACAGTCCCGCAGATGTATAGAACGTCAGCACGTCGGCACGGCATCGCCGTTCCGGCAGCGTTCCCCGTTCATCCACACATTCTTGAGGTTGATGCCGTCCACATTTCTGATGACAAGCCGGTTTTCGACATCATTGATGGTCACGTTCCTCACCAAAATATCTCGGATCGGCTGACCCTCGATTCCAACTGCACGGATTCCTGTCCCAGCCCTTTTGGCTGTCACCTTCTCGACGTTGAAGTTCCGGTACAGTGATGGATACCTGCCGCTGCCCTCGTTCTTATAGTTGGTGTCAAAGTCAAGCACCGTGTCGGCGTCGCCGACCTCGATATTGCGCACCCAGATATCTTCGATAGCGCCGCCTCGGTCCGTGTTCGACTTAAAGTAGAGCGCCGACCTCACGTCGCCGAGTACGTTGTTCTCCATGAAAACATTTCGCACGCCACCGGACATCTCACTCCCGATTGTCAAGCCGTTATGGCCGCGCATGTCGTTGTCCCGGATGATGATGTTTTCGCTCGGGCGTCCAACACGCCACCCATCTTGGTCACGGCCCGACTTCACAACCACGCTGTCGTCACCGGTGATGAAAGTATTGCCTTCGATCATCACATTGGCGCTGGAATCTACGTCCACGCCGTCATTGTTCAATGACTTGCTGTCAACCGTCACATTGCGGAGTGTGGCGTTATGCGTGTAGACGAAGTGGTTGACCCAGAAGGGAGAGTCGATGGCTGTGAATCCCTCCAACAGCACGTTTTCTGATTCATAGAACTGAATCATGCTCGGCCGAAGGTAGTCCCCTTCACCGAACACCCTCTCATCAACAGGTACGCCCGTGGCGCCCATCGCGCGAAGGCGCGACTGTGCGGGGCCCGGCTTAGGCCTAAACGTCCCAAACCCCTCCTTGTCAGAGGGTTCGGCATTCCCGTCAATAACACCGCGGCCGGTAACCGCGATGTTCATCGCCTGGAAGGCGTAGATCATCGGAGAATAGTTGTAGAGGTCTGTGCCCTCCCAACGTGTCAGCACCTGAGGAAGGTAGTCAGCGGCGTCATGGCTAAACCGCAGCACCGCGCCCTCAGAGACGTGCAGGTCGACATTGCTCATCAGGTGTATTGGACCTTGGCTGAACCAGGTACCCTCGGGCAGTACGACGCGGCCGCCGCCGACGCTGTTGGCTGCATGGATCGCGGCCGTAATGGCTGGCCTCGCGTCGGTTGTTCCGTCTCCTACCGCCCCGAACTCGGTCACGGTGTAATCGCGGTCCGGGAATGTGGGCACTGTGATCGACTTTTCAATCTTCGGCACCTGCCCCCATCCGGGCGCACCCAGCTGAGCACCGGCACCGTTGCCAGGCGTGCCAGACGCAGCTGCGGCCGCCGTCGGAAGACTTGAAAGAGCGAGCCCGAGTAAGGCCGACATCATCATGATGATGCGGCCCCTACTTCTCCCACGGCGCTGCATCTCCACACCTTCCTCACCGATCTCCAACGTCGGTCTGGTCCGCACGATTCTCAGGGTCTCATGCATGGAAGTTTCTCCATTTGTTCTCGAAATAGACTTCCCCAGGTCTTGCCGGTGGCGACCCGGTTCGACCGCCTTGCCGCCAGCGTTAAGGAAGTCCCCCGAGGAGTCCATTCCGGAACCGTCGACCTCCCCCTCCGCCGCTCTGTCATCCGTGGCGGGGTCAAACATCCTCGAGTCCCACATTGTCGAGTTCCACCTCCTCGATCGGGTGGGCGTGGAGCGCGGAGAAGCTCTTCAAATCGCGAGGTACGAAGGTCGGCGCATCGGTGGCCCTCTGCGCCCTGCGGTAGAGGAACCGTGCACGCTCAAGACCGTTAGGGACGAACGCACGACGCCGATCGTCTTCGAAGACGGCGACCATGTCAGGTCGACCTCGTCTCGGTTGCCGCCGGCCAGCCATCCTGACCGGAAGCGCCGTAGCGGGCCGTGGCGGCAGCCCCGGACCGAAGAGTCCATGTCGGATGATGACGGGACGGGAATTGACAGGTCGCATGTATCTCCTCTGGGATCTCGCCCGCCTGCCTCCAGCGTTGAAACCGTTTGCGGTCGTTAAAGACCAGATCATGCAACTCGTCGGCCAGTCAATGACTCCCCTGACTGAAACTTGTTTCAATCAAGGTCCTCCGCTGATCGTTCAGCGGGTGCTCGTCGGCGTGGCCGAGCCGGTTCGTTCGAGCTCGACGTGCATAGGCCTCCTGACGAGGCTTCGCCTCGTACCAACGAGGTGGGTGGTTGCTGCAGGTCGTGATTTGCGTGGTGGTTGACGCCGCGTTGGTGTCATCGGCGCCGGCCAGTCGGAAATGTTCCGGTGGTGACGGTCAGCGATCTGCTCGACGGGGCTGGACATCGAGTGTCTGGACCGCATCTACCTCGATGGGCACGTGCCAACCTGCAGGTAGGCGGGCAGGTGGTGACGTTCCTGACCATGCAGTGGACCGGGCCGGACGGGTGCCGATTGCACTCTGCCCTCGGACGCGATTGCATCGAGCCGGCCAGGTTGAGTAAGAGGTACTAACAAAGTCGTCACGTGCCGGCACTGATGATGCGATGACCGCTAGTGGACGCCGCACCGTGTCGCGCGTCACATGCACCTCATGTCACGGACGGGCGGGCAGCTTCCATCTGCTGGTCGTCAGCAACACGTGGAGGAAGGCGCAACGATGAGCACACAGCGCGAAGCCGGCACGACCACCCACCGCGTCCTGATCCTGGGCGCGGGCTACGCGGGCATGGCCGCGGCTGTCCAACTCGCGGCCCGGCTCAGGCGGCGTGACGACGTGCAGGTGACCCTGGTGAATGCGCAGGAGCGGTTCACCGAGCGGCTGCGGCTACACATGACGGCGACCGGCCAGCAGGTCGCCGAGCTGAGCATCCCGGAGCTGCTGGACGGTACGGGTGCGCAGTTCGTACGCGGCTGGGTGACGGCGGTGGACGCGGACGCGAACATCGTGCGGATCGACGACGACCGGGTCCTGCACTACGACACGCTGGTGTACGGGTTGGGCAGCGTGGCCGACACGGCGGCGGTTCCGGGTGTCGAGGACCACGCGTACACCTTGAACAGCGCCCAGGACGCGGAGCTGCTGGCCGCCCGGCTGGCACAGCTGGGCAGCGGCACGGTGGTGGTCGGTGGCAGCGGGCTGACCGGTGTCGAGTCGGCCGCGGAGATCGCCGAGCGGCACCCGGAACTGAATGTCGTGCTTCTGGGCCGGGGCGAGCCCGGTGCGGCCATGAACCCGAAGGCGAAGGCGTATCTGCAGGCCGCGCTCACGCGGCTGGGCGTCCAGGCGCGCAGCGGGGTCGAGGTGGTAAAGGTGCTGCCCGATTCGGTCGAGCTGGCCGGCGGGGAGAGCATCGCCGCCGAGGTGGTTCTGTGGACCAGCGGCACGCGGGTGTCACCGCTGGCGGCCGCCGCCGGGCTGACCGTCGACGAGCGCGGCCGCGTCGTCACCGACGCCGCGCTGCGGTCGGTGTCACACCCGGATGTGTACGCCGTGGGCGACGCGGCCGCGAGCCGTCAGGGCTACGGCGTCATGCACGGCACCTGCCAAGGTGGTATGCCGACCGGGGTGCACGCGGCGGTGTCGATCGTCCGTGCGCTGGCGGGTAAACAGCCCAAGCCGTTCCGGTTCGGCTTTTACCACACGCCGGTGAGCCTGGGTCGGCACGATGCGGTTGTGCAGTTCACCCGTCCCGACGACAGCCCCCGGCGGGTGTGTCTGACCGGCCGCCTGGCGGCACGGTACAAGGAGACGGTGACCGCTTCGCCTTGGCCGACCTACGGCCGCATGAAGAAGATGCCCGCCTCGGGCGCGTTCTGGCCCCACGGCGGCCGCTTCACCCGGGAGGCACGGTGACCCACTCGCCGTCGGACCTCGACCAGCAGGTCTTCCATCAGCATCGCAACCTGCTCTTCTCGGTGGCGTACCGCATCCTCGGCACCGCGGCCGACGCCGAGGACGCCGTCCAGGACGCCTGGATCAAGTGGTCGGCCGCCGACCGCGCGCAGGTGGCCGACCCCAAGGCGTACCTGGCGCGGATCGTGTCGAACCTGGCGCTGGAACGGCTGCGCTCCACCCGGCACAAGCGCGAGACCTATGTCGGACCCTGGCTGCCGGAACCCATCCTCACCACCGGCGACACCGCCGAGGTTGTCACGGACGCCGAGTCGGTGTCGACGGCGATGCTGGTGGTGCTGGAGACGCTGAGCCCGCTCGAGCGCGCGGTGTTCGTGCTGAAGGAGGTCTTCGACTTCAGCCATGCCGAGATCGCGGAGGCCCTGGAGCGTTCCGAGACCGCGGTGCGGCAGGCCGCGCACCGGGCCCGTAACCATGTGCGTGCGCGGCGGCCGCGCTTCACGGCGGACCGGTCACGGCAGCGCGAGGTCACCGAGCGGTTCTTCGCGGCCGCGACCGGTGGCGACATCAACGCCCTGATGGAGTTGCTGTCTCCGGATGTCACCCTGTGGACCGACGGCGGCGGCAAGGTCCGCCAGGCCCTCCGCCCGGTCGTCGGCGCGGGTACGGTGGCCGCCTGGTTCGCCGCCATCGGCACCGTCACCTATCAGGGCGTCGAGCCGGCCGACATGAACGTCGAACTCGTCGAGCTCAATGGCGGTCCGGGCATCGTGTTCAGCGGACCGGGTCGGGTGATCGCCACCGTCACCTTCGATTTCGATGCCGGCGGCCGCATCACCGCCATCCACAACGTGGCCAACCCGGACAAGCTCCGGGCGGTCGCCGACGGCACCGCGCACGACATCGGGACGGAGTGAGCCGGCGCGGGCCCTGTCCCTTCGAACCCGGCCGACGGGGCAGGGCCCGGGTGGTCTGGAGCCGCCTACGCTGGTGCTGGTGAACGTCCGAGAGCGCAAGAAACTCACCACCCGCCTGATGGCGGCGCTGCTGGGCGAAGACCTCCCCGCTGTGCTCACGCTGCTGCGCGCGGGGGCGGACCCGAATGCGGCGGACCGCGACGGTACGACGCCCCTGTACCGGGCATCCGTGCACAACGAGCCCGCGGTGGTACGGGTTCTCCTGGAGGCCGGCGCGGACCCGAATGTGGAGAGCGGGCGTGGTGAGGAGGGCACGCCGCTGACCGGTGCCGCGGCGTGGGGGCACATCGACGTGGTACGCGTACTCCTCGCGCGGGGCGCGGACCCGAACCTCCGCGAAGACCACGGCAGCGGCCTGTCGCCGCTCGACTGGGCCGTCCGGGGCGGCCACACCGAGACGGCCGCTCTTCTGGTGGCCGCAGGCGGGTCCCACCACCCAGGGCCACGCGAGTAGCGAGCAGCCCGAGCGCCACTGGCAGTGCCTGCGCCACCGGAGCGGCCTACCGGGGACGCCCGCCGCCGAGCTGCCCGGCCACACCTCGCTTGCCGACGCTGTCGACGGCGCTGCCGAGCTGGACATCCCCCGCCCGATACGCTCCGCCGCGCCACCTATCCAGGGAGCGCTGACGTGATCGACTGCCAGGTTGAATCAGGCCGGGAGTCGTGCCCGCCGCCGTCAGCGTGGTTGCCTGCAGGCCCACGCGAATCGTGCCGAGCAACAACAGCAGGATGACCTCGCCCAGCGCGACGGCCCGTTCAATCAGCCCGAGGTACGGCTTCAGCGGCGAACTCGCCAGGTAGGCGGAGACGAACGGAACGAGGGCGACCAGGCAGGCCACCGCGGTCATCGCCACCACCCGGGCACCCGGTCCGCACCGCCGCCTTGCCGTCAGCAGCGCGCCGAGCGGCAGGCTGAGCAGGGCGGTCACGGATGCCCATTTGTGGATCTCGCCGGTCACGGTGGTCGGTGCCCCCACCGGATCGCGTGGAAAGACTGTCAGCACCACCAGTCCGAGGCACCAGCAGGCGTAGCAGGCGGTGGCCAGCGGCACGGCGGCCTGCCGCCGCAGCAACGGACCGAGCAGGCACACCGAGCCGCCGGCCAGCACCAATGCCGCCGTGTCGAAGATCCAGCCGTCCGGGGAGAGCGCGTAGTCGCTGATCGTGTCCGTAACCGGGCTGAGCCGGGTCGCCAGCACATGCAACAGGGCAAACAGCACCAGCGCCACCGTGGCGGCGGCCAGGCCGAGGAGCCGCCCGAGCCGGTTGGCGACACGAAGCGCGAGACGGGCGTCGGTCATCCGGCCCACCCCTGCCCGGGCCACTTCCGCCACTGGTGTCCCCGCCGCCCGTCGGCGCACCTCGGCAATCCTGCCGGCGGCGCCGCCACCAGAGACGTTGACAAGGTTCCCTCCCTATCCCGACGGCGATGACAGGGCACCTTCTGCCGGATCAGCCGGCAGGGGCGCCCCCCGAGCGCGCCTCGTGCAGTGTCGGGGATCGAGGCACACCTGGCCATCGTCTTCGCCGCCAACCACCGGATCGAGGACGGCACAGGGTGATCGCTCAGGACGCCCGTCCGCACCGCCCGCCGCTACCGCACGATCCGTGCTGGCGGCCAGAGGCGCTCCGCCGGATACCCGCTGCCCGACGAACTACGCCACCAGCGTCCCTGATCGGCGTGCTCAGTCGGCGCGGCGCAGCCGGCCCGTCTCCTTGGACCGGGCGTCGAGGAGCACCAGGGTCTCGCCGGCCAGTCCGGCCCGCCAGGACGAAGTTAGCCACGCCCCGACGGGTACCCCGTCGCAGCCGATCTGGGTGCTTGGCCCGGTGGTGGCAAGGAAGGCACCTCCGGAGCCGACCACCCAGCGCCCGGCCTGGCCGTTGCAACCGTCGGAGCCGCGCCACTCACCATCGGCCTTGAACTCGACGTACGCCGTCCTGGGCCCGGACACGGGCACCCACTTCCCGACAAGCCGGTCCCCGGCGACGGGAGCCAGGGTTGCCGGCAGCGCGGCTGCGGGCGCGAACTGCCGCCGGACCTCGTCGGTGATCTCCGGTGGCGCCACCTCGGACGCCGCCAGGTACGGTCCGGGCGTCGGTGTCGCCCCCGGCAGCAGGCGGGCGACGAGCGCACCGTCGGCGTCGAGGAGCATCGGCGTGTCACCCTCCAGCCGGTACGAGGCGACCCGCTGCAGCCACTGCGGGTTCTGCCCGGGGGCGTCGTCGCAGCCGCGGCCGCCCTCCGCTCCGGATGAGCCGAACATTCCGGCGACGAAGAGACCACCGGTGTCGGCCCGCCAGGAACCGACCAGGATCCCGCAGCGGCCGAAGAGCTGCATCCGATCGGGTGCGAGACGCAGGATGCCGTGCGGCTCCTCGGCGACCCCGGCCAGCGTCCAGTTGCCCAGCAACGCCACCGGATCCGCTGTTCCCGGGCTTCCGGTGCCCGGCGGCAGGGCGGGCGCCGAAGGCTCCGCCGCCCCTCCCCCGCCGGCGCAGCCCGCCAGCAGGGCCCCGACTGCGACCATCGTCAGGAGGAACCTTCGCCGGCCCATCTCGCTTCGCCGTCCTTCCGCCGTGCCGGCCAACCGCCGGTCCCAGTGCTTGGACGGCGCACGGTCACCCGTGGTTGCCACACCCGGCACGGAATCCCGGCGTCGTGCCTATCGTCGCGATCTGTCGGATGCCCGTCATCACCCGGCCGTCGAGGACCCGCGTAAGGGTTAGATCGGGTGGTGACGGGCGCGCCACCGACACAGCACCCGGCGCCGCACGGGATCCCATGGCCGGGACCCTTGCACGGTCAACCGAGTACGACCACGATGGGATCATGGCCGATGGATTGATCTTGCGGGTGGTGTCCGACGGGCCGGTCAGCGATGAGGAACTGGCCGAGCAGACCCGCCAGCTGAAGGACCACCTGAACCACCTTCCAGGCGTCGAGGCGGCGGAACTCGTCGAGGCGGCCGGGCCGGGGACGCGAGATACGGTCAGCATCATCTTCGGCGCGCTCACCCTCGCGGTCTTCAGCTATCCGACCGCGAAGCGGGCCGCGGCGGACGTCAAGCATCTGGCCGAGGTCATCAAGCGCTATCAGGACCGTAACAAGGGCAAGCACCTGCGGGTGAGTCTCCCGGACGGCACCGAGATCGAGGTGCGGGACGTGTCGGAGAAGACCTTGACCGAGGTCATCAAGTCGGTGTCGGTGCCCCGGCAGGGGACGCCCGCCGTGCCCGAGAAGGTCGATGGTGAGTGACGCGGGAGCGTTAGGAGCCGGTGGGCAGCCGCGGTGAAGCGGGCACTCCTGATCGGTGTGGGCAGCTACACCAGCGAAGGGTTGCCCGACCTTGACTCACCCGCCAGTGATCTCAAGGACTGGGGACGGCTCCTTCGGGACCCCGCCCTGGGCGCGTTCGACGACGTCCGGGACTGCCTCGACGACGACACCCACACGGTGCAGGTCACGCTCTACGACTTCCTGACGAGCGCCGATCCGCACGACTTCCTGCTCGTGTACTACTCCGGCCACGGCCGGCTGCACGACGGCCATCGCCTCTACCTGACCGCGACCGACACCGACCTGGACCGCCTTCCGCCCACCGCGGTGCCGACCGACGAGCTGCGGCACTGGCTCGACGAGTGCCGGGCCAGCGAGCTGGTCCTGATCCTGGACTGCTGCCATGCGGGCGCCTTCGGCGACCTCAAGCAGCGCGGGGACCGCAGCCGCATCGTCGTGGTGTCCGCCGGGGCCACCGAGCTGGCCCACGAGGGTGACGGCTACAAGCAGCATGCGCTGCCGTCCGCATTCTCCGGTCCCTTCCTCGAGGGGCTGCGGACCGGTGCCGCCGACCGGGACGGCAACGGGATCATCAGCGTCCGGGAAGCGTTCGAGTACGCGGCCGTGCGCATGGTCGACCGGGAACGCCGGCAGACCCCCCAGATGCGGGCCGCCGGCGTCGGGGACCTGATCCTCAGTAACGCGCCCCGGCGGCCCGAGTTGATTCCGGACGATCTTCTCGCGCTCACCCGCAGCGGGCTCGCGTCGGCGCGGGTGCTCGCCGTGGACGAGCTGAGCAACTGGGCGCACGGCAACCAGCGGACCCGCGAGCAGCTCGTGGCCGCGTCCGAGACCCTCGAGGCCCTGGAGCGGGACCCGGCGGAGCGGGTGGCCGCGCGAGCCCGCCAGGCCCTGTCGGGTCGGCTCCGGCTCGCCCGCACCGACGTTGAGGACACCCCAGGCCCGCAGCCGCCGGACGACCCGAACTGGGCGGCCGGCAGCACCTTCTACGAAGTGAACGTGCCCTTCTTCTACGACTCGGACGGCGACGGCCACGGCGACCTGCACGGCGTCACAGAGAAGCTGGACTACCTGCGCCGGCTGGGGGTGGACTGCCTGCTGCTGAACCCGATCATGGCGTCGCCGCCCCTGGGTGACGGTCGAGCCGCGTCCGACTTCGAGACCATCGACGCCGGCCTCGGGCAGCCCTCACACCTGCTGGAGCTGCTCAGCCTCGCCCACCGCCAGGGCCTGCGGGTGGTGCTGGACCTGGTGCTCAACCACACCAGCGACGAGCATCCGTGGTTCACCGCCTCCCGGCACGACCCGGATGGCCCGTACGGGAACTTCTACGTGTGGAGCGACACGGGCGACGACTACGCCGAGGCGGACGATCCGCTCAGCAGCCGTGGCGGGGGCTGGACCTACGACGGTAAGCGGCGGCAGTACTACTGGCACCGCTACAGCCGGCACGAGCCGGACCTGAACTACGACGCACCCGAGGTGCGGGCCGCCATGCGCGCGGTAATGGACTTCTGGCTCCGGCAGGGGGTCGACGGGCTGCGCCTGCTCACGGTCCCCTACCTGTTCGAGCGCACCGGCACGTCGAGCAAGGGCCTCGACGAGACGCACACCTACCTGCGGGACCTACGGTCCTGGTTGGACTCCACGTACCCGAACCGGATCCTCATCGCGTGGAGTGAGGACTGGCCGGAGGGCGCCAGCTCCTACTTCGGCACCACCGAGCACCCCGAGTGCCACCTGGTGATGTACGCCTCGCTCATGCCGAGCCTGCTGCTCGCCATGCGGCGGGAGACGCACCGCCCGGTGTCACAGGTGCTGCTGCAGATGCGTGACCAGCCGGATGACCGCCACTGGGCGGTGTTCCTCCGCAACGGCGACGAGTTGTCGCTGGGCCTGCTGCCCGAGCGGGAACGCGACGAACTGCTGCACACGTACGCGCCGCTGGCCCGCATGCGCGGCGTGACGGGCATCCGCCGGCGGACGGCCAGCCTGCTCAACGACGACCGGGGCCAGCTCGAGCTCGCCTTCGCGTTGCTGCTGTCGATGCCCGGCGTTCCGGTCATCTACTACGGCGACGAGATCGGCATGGGCGAGAACCTGTCGCTGCCCGGCAACCGGGCGGTCAACACACCGATGCAGTGGGCACCGGACCGCAACGGCGGCTTCTCCGTGGCGCAGCCGGAGAACCTGCCGGCGCCACTGACCCACGAGTCGATCTACGGCTACCTGGCGGTCAACGTCGAGAACCAGCTCCGCTCACGGTCCTCCCTGCTGCACGTGATCGAGAAGCTGATCGAGACCCGCCACGCCTGGACGGCGTTCTCCCGCCGTGGCTGCCGCATCGTCCGGTCGACCAACCCGGCGGTCCTCGCCGTCCTCCGCGGCGAGCCGGACGACGACGTGTTGTGCTTGTTCAACTTCTCCCGATACCCGCAGACGACGACACTGACCCTGTCCTCCCACGCCGGCCGTCGGCCACGGGAGCTCATGGGCGGCGCCGAGTTCCCCGCGGTGCGGGAGTCCGGCGAATACGACCTTGGCCTCGCCGGTCACGGCTTCTTCTGGCTCTCCCTGTCCACGGCGGAGACCCCAACGATTTCCGAGCAGCCGCCGCACGTCGGGTAGCGGGCGCTTCGCGGCACATGCGGCTCAGTAGAGCGGGTTCGCCGTTCTTGGCGCGGCGGACGCCGGCATGAGCGGATCTTGTCACCGGCTTGCCCGGGATGGCGGCGGATCGGCACCATGCGGTCGTGGGATCGGACTGGATCTGGGAACTGCACGTGCCCGTGGCGGCGGGACCGGCCCTGCGCCAGTTGTACGCACTGGCAGCCGAGCGGAACCTGCGTCCGCAGCGCGCCGACGGGCTGATCAACCTGTTCACCAATCCCGACGCCGACCTACGCACGGTCGAGGACCTCGACACGGCGCTCGCCGCAATGGCGACGGGCGCCGAGCACGGCCAGTTCTGGACGAACGGCGACATCGACATCTTCGTCAACTGGGAAGACGGGCGTCTCGTCTGGGCTCTCGACACATGCTTCTGCCATCGCCGACCGGCACCCGAGGCGGCCACCTTCCGCGACCTGCACGGCCGCCTGACCGGCTTGTGGCTTGATATGGCGCAGCGTCTGAACGACGACGTCGGCCGAGTCCTCGACGAGTGGTCGACTGATCAGATCTGGGAATGGAGCATCCACGACGCCGCGCATCCGACCGGTGGCCGGCCGGCTGAGCTCGGCTGGTGGACCTACGTCGGACCCGACCGCCGTCTGCCACCGCCACCACTGCCCGAGGTCGCCGCCCGCACGCGCCGGCTCCCCAACGGCGCCCTGCTGGTCACCCTCCTCGACGACCCGGCCGCCGTCGACCCGGTCCGCTACGAGGCCATCCACAGCCGCTGGCTCCGGGCCGCATGACCCCGCCAGGGCAGCACCCTCTGATACGGCTACGGCGGCCTAACGCGTACGGCATGTCAGTGGGCATCTCTCGTCGGGGCGTACTGGTCATCGAAGGCCGCGTGTTTCCGTGTAGTAGGAGTTGACCGCAGGCTGGCCGGTGTAGTTGGGGCCAGCGCGGTCGTCGGCGCCGAGATACGCGTACGGCAGAGACACCACGCCAGGCCCGTTCCGCCTGATCCGCCGACGGCGGGTATCCACGGCGAAGCCTGCCCCGCGTAGTGCGGTGGCGAGTCTCCGGCCGGCGGGCCGACCATCGGCGAGACGCACGCTGTCCAGGTCGAGATCGGCGCTGAACTGTCCGTCGTCGGTAAGCCAGCTGGCGATGCGGGTCAACACCGCGAGTTTGTCGCCGACATAGACCCTGTTGGTCATTCTCGGTTCAGGCAGCGAGGGTGAGTTCCAGCCGTGAGAGGTGGGTGGTTCGGCGGGGGTCGAGAGTCTCGCCGTTCCTTCCCCGGCAGGTTCTACGGCTTCGTGTGCCTGTCGTCTGGATACAGCCTGTCATCAGTGATGGCCATTTATCTGCCCGCCAACTGGCCGCTAACAGTCGGTGAAGGTGCCGGGAGGTCGTACGCCCAGACGGTCGAGCCCCAGGCAGGCCAGGAGTCCGAATCGCCAGAGATCGAGGATGTCATGGCCCAGCCATGCCAGAACGGCTGGCCGCGACGAGTCGATCCGCGGCATCAACACTGCTCGTAAGGGCCGCACAATCGGCTCGCTGTCGACAAGGCTCTCTCGTTAGTCTCGCCCGATGACGGCAGATCTACCCGCGTTCGAGTTCGCCTTCCCTGGTCCACTGCGCGACAAGCTGGTCGCTGCAGTGCTCGACGGGACCAAGACCACCACGACCGGCCTGCTCCAGGACTACGAAATCGACGAGGAGCCGCTACCGGTCGTGGGTGACCGAGCGGCGGTGATCGATTCTGCCGGCCGCCGGGTGGCCGTGATCGAACTGACCGAGGTGCGTATCAGCCGACTCGGAGACGTGGACCTCGACCATGCCCGGAACGAGGGCGAGGGGCACGACTCGGTCGCCGCCTGGCGAGCTGGCCACGAGGACTACTGGCACGGAACGGACTACCGAGGGTGGCTGGGCGATCCGGACTTCACCGTAGACGACGACACGCCAGCTGTGTTGGAACGGTTCCGGCTCGTCGCGATGCTTTGACCGCGCCACGACCGCACGGCGCTTTCGCTGCTGGGAGCCCGCATACGGCGCCTACAGGGCCGCGACATCCGCAAAAGACGGCTTGCGCAAATGGTCGTTTGCATTAGGGTGGAGCCATGGCTCCTGCAGTCGTGGCCCCTGGTCCGGACCTGGATCTGGCCTTCGCCGCTCTCGGCGACCCCGTCCGCCGCGCCCTGGTGACTCGCCTCGCCCGAGGCGATGCCACGGTGGGAGAGCTTGCTGCACCGTTCGACCTGACCCCACAGGCGATCTCCCACCACGTCGGTGTCCTGCGGCGCTGCGGCCTGGTCGAGCAGCGACGCGAAGGCACCAGGCGCCCCTGCCGGCTCAGGGTCGATCAGCTTTCGCTGCTCGGCACGTGGATCGACGACCAGCGCCGCGCGTGGAACGATCGGCTCGACGCCCTCGAGCGGCATCTCACCGACGAGGGAGCGGCTCGTTGACCAGCGCCGAGCTCCACGGCGACGAACTGATCGCCCAGCGCCACCTCCGGGCGGAACCCGAACGTGTCTGGGCCGCCTTCACCTCGCCGGCAAGCATCGCGGCGTTCTGGGGAGGTTCGCACGCCACCGTGCCGCCTGAGTCGGTAAGCGTCGATCTGCGTCCCGGCGGAGAGTTCGCGCTTGACACCCGCGCGCCGGACGGCCGGACCCGCCGGCTCCGGTTTGTCTACGTGAGCGTCACCGCACCGCGCGAACTGGTGTTCGACGAATCCGTCACCGGCCTCCGGACGACCGTCACCGTCCAATCCGCTGGCGATGGCACGGACCTCACGGTCCATCAGCGGCGGCTTCCCCCTGAGCTCCGGACAGCGCAAGCAGTCGACGGGCTCGCCTCGATCCTCGACGCCCTTGCCGCACACCTGCAGCACCACCAGCCCACACAAGGACGGAGAACGCCGTGACGCAAACGACCCAGCGCGACCTCGTCGCAGAGTACTTCGACGGATTCCGGGCGAGCGACCACCCGCGCATCCTCGCGACCCTTGCCGATGACATCGAGTGGGTCATCCACGGCCACCGGACCACCCGCGGCAAGACGGAGTTCGACGACGAGATCGAGAATCCGGCGTTCACCGGAAGCCCCGAGCTCGACGTTCAGCGTGTCTACGAGGACGGTCGAGTCGTCGTCGCCGTAGGCGAGGGCCGCGGCGTCAGCGTCGACCATGGGCCGTTCCGCTTCGTCTTCAACGACCTGTTCACCTTCCGCGACGGGCTCATCGCCCGCGTCGACTCCTACGTTGTCCCACTGCCTTACTGATCGTTTCAGAATGAGTCGAGCTGCGGGTCTTGCGCTCGGCAATCTTGGTCGGCAGGGTACCGCGGTTGCTGATCTTGTTCTCGGATGACCTGTGGGAGCGGGTGGCTCCGCTGTTTGCCGCCCGTTCCCCGGCGGCGGTGCCGCTTCCCAGGTCGACTCCGTGTTCCCGGCTGGTCTGAACCTGGACCAGCTGGCCGGTCTGCGGCTGCCGGCTGTCGACGTACTCGTCCCTGACGGTGCGGAGGCCGCGAGGTCGAGATCTACCAGGTAAACGGCCAGCTTCGTGGCGTACCGTCAGTCCGCCCTCGCGGGCTTGAGGGCGCTGCCGATGTTCCGGGCGGACCTGGCGGAGTGGTCGTGTCCCCGTCGGCCCGGGGCGCAGCAGGTGGTGCACCGTTACGTCCTACTCATCCGGGTCCCGGGCCTGGAGCAGGTCGCTGGCCGTGCCCCGGGCGGAGGCGTCGGCCGCGTCCGGGTCCTCGCCGGCAGCGGTGGCGAACATCGTGCCGGGTTTGGGCAGGCGGGCGGTCCGTGCGCCGTCGGCGGAGAGCCAGAGGCGCCAGGAGCGGCCCTCGGTGGTGTGGTAGTCGACGGCAGCGGGCTCGTGCGGCCAGGCGGCCGTCGTTGCGCAGCAGGTGGACAGAAACTCGTCGACACCGTCGAGTGCCGCCTCGACCGGAAGCGACTGCGGGGCGCCTAGGGCGACCTGAGCGTCGTAGGTGTGCACCGCGATCTCCTGGAGCTGGTGTCGGGCGACGGCACCGCAGGTCTGCGGCGACTGCGACGTACCCACCACGTCCAGCAACCGCCGTCCGGGCCAGCCTCCCGCAATGCGTCCAGTAGCTGCTGCGTCGATGCGGCCAACCAGGCCAGCAGGGCCTCGCGCTCCCGAGGCGCAGCCCGGCCCTCCGATGCGGACTTGGCCGAGGCGGTAGGCCCCGCGGCGACGGGCGGCCCAGGAACGACGCCCCTCGCCCAGGTGCTGCACCAGATCGAACAGCGTCCACTCAGGGCAGGTCGGCACCCGCACGTCGAGGCTGGGCGCGGAGGCGGCCGCGGCCCGGAACGCGACCGACCGTTCGTCGATCAGCCGCAGCAGAACGGGGACTCCAGAGCACTCCTCACGCCGGCTGTCTATCACCGTCCTCCGGCAACCGGGCAGCGAATTTCGCAGCCGACGCGGCGGGCGCGCGCCGGGCCGCGCGCCCTCTCAAGACCCCAGTTGCGCCGCCTCTGGGCCCTCGCCCCAGATGCTCATGATCGTCCAGCGGGTCAGCCCGTAGACCAGCGTCCAGCCGATCGGCGTCAGGTAGGACACCAGGATGACGAAGGCGGCGACGGTGCCGGCCTGTATCCGGTCCCGCAGGCCCTGCTCTCCGTCGCCCTTCAGCGCACGCCGGCCCTGCCAGGCAAGAAACGCCGCGATGAGCGGGGCCAGCCAGGCCACCGCCATGGCGAGCAAGGTGAACCAGGCGGGCGGAAAGGCCAGCGAGCCACGCACCGACACCCCCTCAGGGAGCGGTCCGTACACCATGTCGTACACGCCGTTGCTGTTTCCGCCGTGCGGCCCGCCCAGCAGCCCGAAGAGGAAGAAGAAGACCGCGAGCCCGAAAGCCCACACCAGGGCCAGCTGCGCCCGCCACAGTCCCTTTGTCATCAGTCCAGCACCCAGCCCAGCAGGAGTCGGCCCGGCGGCAGCAGCGTGAAGACCAGGAAGGCCAACGTGAGCCCGGCCGCCCCGAACAGCGACCGCCGCAGCACGGCGGACATCTCCCGACGCCGCCTGGCCAGCGAGGTGAACGACATCAGCAGCAAGAGGACCGCAGCCATCGGCCCCAGAATCGTGATGATCATGGCGGGAACCAGCAGCACCAACATCGGCCCGCTGAACACGTCCCCGGGCGCCTGGCATCCGGTCGTCGACGAGCAGTGATCGATCCCCTCAAGGGTGAACTTCAGCAGGTACGGGACGACCACGCCCGCCAGATAGAGCGCCACCATCGACAGCTGCCCGACCACGAGCAACCGCGCCGCGACGAGACGGGACCCCGGCTGTGACACGCACGGAGCATACGGCCAGTGGATCTCCAGCACCAGCACGAGCGACCGGGATCAGGCAGGAACTAGATCCAGCGGTTGCCCAACCACATCCGGGCGGCCCAGTCGGTGTACGGCAGGACCTTGCCGACGTAGATCGGATAGAAGTACGCGAAGCAAGCCGCAACCAGTAGTACGTAGGCCGCTGCGACGATGACGCCGATCGGACGCCGGTCAGGTCCGGACGGCGCGCTGCCGGTGGCAGCCGATGGGCGAGGCGGAGTCATGACCATGCCGAGGACGTAGACGACGGCGAGGACCAGGAACGGCTCCGCGGGAAGGGCGTAGAAATAGAACATCGTCCGGTGGTCGGCGACGGCGAAGTAGAACCAGGGCAGCAGTCCGGCGAGGACGCCGAGCCAGATGGGGCCGACCCGCCAGTCCCGTCGCGCGATGCCGAACCAGGTCAGTGCGCCCAGTGCCGGGATGAACGACCACCACAGCAGCGGCGTCCCCAACAGCAGGACCTCCCTTGTGGGGGCTGACCCGGCGCATGCTGCGCCGCCACACCACCAGTCGAACGCGACCGGTCGCCCGAGCAGCAGCCACTGCCACGGCCAGGACTGGTACGGATGCGCCTTTTCCAGCGTGGTGTGGAACCGTAACGCCTCCACGTGGTAGTGCCAGAAGTTCTGCAGCGCGCCCACGATCGGCAACTCGTCGTGGCCGGCGTCCCGCAGCCAGTGCCGGAAGTGTCCGCCGTCGGTGAACAACCAGCCTGACCAGCTCGCCAGGTACACGACGAGGAGAAGCGTGCCGCCGATCGCCACCCAGCCGATCTCTCTGACCAGAGCGTCCCGCCACGGGCGGCGTACGCCCGCGGAGCGGCGTGCCTGCATCTCCCAGTAGAGCATCAGCGCGGCGAAGGCGAGCACGTACCAGATGCCGCTCCACTTGACCGCGCACGCGCAGCCGAGCAGAACGAAGGTGGCCAGGCGCCACCACGGCACCGCAAACGGCAGGCGGCCGTCCGGCCCCGGGACGGTAGGGTCGAGGCCGGCTTCGAGCGCCGTCAGCCAGCGCCGCCGGCGGGCGTCGCGGTCGAGGAGCAGAGTGCCGAACGCCGCGAGGATGAAGAACATCAGAAAGATGTCGAGCAGCGCCGCCCGGGACAACACCAGATGCATGCCGTCCAGCGCCATCAGTAGACCCGCCGCGCAGCCCAGCACGGTGGACCGGAACATCCGCCGCGCCACGCGTACGAGGATGAGCACCGACAGGGTGCCGACGACTGCGGCGGAGACGCGCCAACCCGTCTCGTTATAGCCGAACACCAGCTCACCGAGCCCGATCATCCACTTCCCGAGCGGCGGGTGGACGACGTTTGCGGCGACGTTGTTCTTCTCGTCCCACTCGAAGCCGCGCAGCAGCAGGTGATGTGCCTCGGTGGCGTAGTACAGCTCGTCGAAGATTTTGCCCTTTGGGCTGCCCAGATTGAGCAGACGCGGCACGGCGGCAACGGCGACGATCAGCGCGGTGGCCAACCAGGAGCAGAGGTCACCGCCTGCGTCGAACGGCGACAGCCGACGCCGGACGACTTCCGGGACTGCTCGGCGGACGTCACCGGAAGAACCCGCCACGTTCGGCCCGCCTGCGGCGGGTTGGTCCGCCTCGCCACCGAGCGGGGCACATCTCAGATACGCACCAGCCGCCGCCATCATCGGCAGATCGTAGGCCAACCAGCGCCACTGTCGCTGGCACCTGTGACCGCACAAGCCATCCTGCGATGTCGGTTAAGCGGCGATGTTCCGGGCCCGGATCCGGTGGCGGACCGGTGCGGCGACCGTGATGTGGGCCAGTGGCTCGTGCTTCAGGGCGGGGGTGAAAGCCCGCGGGGGGCGGGCCGTCGCGGCCCGGCGTGCTCTGACCAGCTCGTGCAGCCGGTGAGCGACCTGCAGGCGCGCCCGCTCGGCCAACGGCGCGCGACGGCCTAACGCCCTAGTGCTCGACATCGGCAGGCTGGACAGGGAGCTGGCGCGACTTCCGTAGAGCCGGCGTGTTCGCGATGATCTCTGCATGACGGTGTTCGCCTGTGTCCGCTGCAGAACCTCTCTTACCAATGACCTGGACGAGGTGCAGTTCGCGGAGTTGCCGGAGCCGGTCGCGCCGTCTGATCTACAAACTGGCGACCCCTGTCCAGCATGGGTGCCGAGCGGGAACTTCGCTGTCACCGTCGATCCGTTCGGGCCGCCCTATGTGTGGAGCGAGGACGAGGGATTCCTGATCTCCGCAGGGCCACGAAACACTGTCCTGATCAGCCCAGACGACCTGCTCGTGCGCCGCCTGCACCCCGACGACAAGCGCCGTAGCGGCTGCTGCGGCCCCGCCGGTCACGACGGCCCCAACTTGGTGTGCAACTGCGGAGCAGAGCTCGCGACCGAATCATCCGACTGCTGGACGGCCCAGGTCGTGCGGTTGCAGCCGCACGCCGTGGTTCGGACCGACGGAGGAGCCTAAAACCCCAAGCCCGCCCATGATCGATGAATCGAGCGCATCCGGGCGAGTCGGCGCTCCGGCCTCGCTCTCACTTGTCGGCATCACGCGACGTTCACACTGCTTGCAGTCGTCGTTTGTACTGAAGCTGTACTGGTACGCCGGCCTGAGGGGCCGCAGAGCGGCGGCGGCTGGGGCGTTGCGCTCAGTGCACGAATCGCTGATCATCTGTTTCCGTTGCGGCGGTGACGAGCCAGAATGCTCCCTTTAGCTGGACGCCGTCGGGGTGCTCGTAGGTGCTCAGCGCAGTGGTGAGCGCGACCCGCGCTCGGCTCGCGGCGTGCCGGTCGCTGCCGTCGAGCAGTGCGCGTGCCGGGCCGGTGCCGAGTACGAGTTGGGTGGCGTCCGCGGCGTCGTGTCCGTAGGTCATGGCGGGGTCGAGGCCGGTGATGGTGATGTCGCGGAAGTCGGCCGTGGTCAGCAGGTCGTCGATGCGTTGGGGGTCGGCCAGGGAGAACATGCCCGGCTCGTACGCCGCGCCCGGGTCGGTGTGCGGGACGCGGCCGACGAGTGCGGTCATGAATACGGTGAACCACTGCTGTTCGTCGATGGCTCGCGCGCAGGTGAACGCCAGGCGCCCGCCGGGTCGCAGCGCGTGCGCGATGTTGGTGAAGGCCGCCACGGGGTCGGTGAAGAAGGTCAGCCCGCCTCGGCTGAGGGCGACATCGAACTCGCCGGGCGGGAACGGGTGCACCTGCACGTCGCCCTGCTCGAACCGGACGTTGGTCAACCCTTCGCCGGCGGCGTGGGCCCGCGCTGTTTGCAGCATCGGACCGGACAGGTCGACGCCAAGCGCGTATCCGTCTCGGGCCCGCCGGGCGGCGAGCCGGGTGCTCTGGCCGTTGCCGCAGCCGAGGTCGAGCACCCGGTCGTCCGGCTTGATCCCGGCTACCGTCAGGAGCGGTTCGTTGAGCTCTGCGCTTACCGCGTCCCACTCGGCGGCGTGGTCGGCCCAGTGCCTGCCTTCCGGCCCGTTCCACGCCTGCGCCTGCTCAACGTTGACGATCGGCTGCATATGCCACCTCCGAAGTTGCCGCCTGACTGGGCCTGCGCCGGCCCGGCTTGAAGACTCCGAGGACCACGTTGATCGCGAGGGCCAGCAGTGCCGCAGCCGGTGCCGCCACCGCGACGACCCGGTCGCCGGCGGGGACGCCCGGCGGCGATGACGCGACCGCCGCTGCGGCGGCTGCGTGCCCGAGCCGGGGTACGAGCAGAGCCAGGGCGGCCGCGGTGAGTACCGCCGCGAGTGTGAGCTTGACGGTGACCCAGCCGTGCCGCAGTGGCCGCCACGGGCCGGCGGCCGCCAGCGCGAGGCCGGTCAGCACGCTGCTCACGGCCAACGGCGCGACCAGCCACCGGCCGAGGAGGTACGCCGCCGGGTACACGGTGCGTGGATCGGTGTCGCGCAGTCCGGACACCGCCAGCGCCAGGAGTGCCGTGTCGGCGCCCAGTGCACCCACCGTGATGATGATGTGGGCGGCCAGCAGCAGCCGACGAGATCGTGGGGGCAGGTACATCGGGCGTCTCCCTACCGCTGACCTGGCCGGGGCTGTCGGCCGCGGCCGGACACTCGTTCGATGTCGAACACCACGTCCGAGTATGGTCACGGGCAGCGAGCCGGTTCAACGACCAGAACAGGGCCACGATCCGTTACCGGACATCCGCCGACAACTGTTCGGGAAGCGAGGATGCGAGATGCCGGGACAGGACCGCCGGGTACGGCGCAGCCAGCGCCTTCTTCGTGAGGCGCTCGTCGCCCTGATTCCCGAGAAGGGCTACGACCGGATCACCGTGCAGGACATCCTCGACCGCGCCGACGTGGGACGCTCCACCTTCTACACCCACTACCGCGATAAGGACGACCTGCTGCTGGCCGGCTTCGACGACCTGCGCACCGATCTGCAGCGCGACCTCGACGCCCTCAGCCCCGGCGTGCCACCCCATCCGACCAGCCCGACCGGCGTGATCTTCGCCCACGCGTACCGCCACCGGGACCTCTACCGCGCGCTGTGCGGCCGACGCGGCGGCCTCGTCGCGCAGCGCCACCTGTACCGGCTCGTCAGCGACCTGTTCCGCGACCATCTGCGCCCGCACATCGAGGCCGCCCGTAGCGATCTACCGGTCGACGTCGCCGCCGCGTTCTACACCTCCGCAGCCCTTGGCCTGCTCACCTGGTGGGTCGACCAGGACTTCCGGCCCGGACCCGCCGCCCTCGCCAGCATCTATCAGCGGCTCGCCGCACCTGGCCTGCTCGCCGCCCTCGCCCCGCCGGCAGCCGAGCCACCCCCCTCGACCGGGAAGCGAAGCGGGGCACCCGGCGAGCGCTCGGCGCCGGATTGACCGTGCTCACAGCTGTACGCGCGCTTGTGCCGGTAGCCGGCGAGCGGTTCCGGGTTTCCGTGGCGGGAATCCGGTCGGCTGATCGATGCGGGCTGCGTCGTGGCGCGGTACGCGTTCACGCCTTGTTGGGGCTGACCAGTCCGGTCTGGTAGGCGATGACGACCAGTTGCGCACGGTCGCGCGCACCCAGTTTCACCATCGCGTGGCTGACATGGGTGCGGGCGGTGGCCGGGCTGAGGAACAACTCGGTGCCGATCTCGTTGTTGCTCAGGCCCTGTCCCACCAGGGCCAGCACTTCGCGCTCGCGTTGGGTCAGCACCGCGAGCCGGTCCTCCGCGGCTTGGGCAGCGCTTCGTTGCGCAGTGAACTGGCCGATGAGGCGTCGGGTGATCCGGGGCGCGAGCAGCGCGTCTCCGGCAGCGACCACCCGGATGGCGTGCAGGAGCTCGGCCGGTCCGGCGTCTTTGAGCAGGAAGCCGCTGGCGCCGGCTTCCAATGCCTCGAAGACGTACTCGTCGGTGTCATAGGTGGTGAGGATGAGGACTCGGACCTGCTCCAACCCGTGCGTCTTGGTGATCTGGCTGGTGGCTTGAATCCCGTCCAGCCTCGGCATGCGGATGTCCATGAGGACGACGTCGGGGCGGGTGGCGCGGGCCCGCTCGACGGCTTCGGCGCCGTTGGTGGCTTCTCCCACCACCATGATGTCGTCCTCGACGTCGAGCAGGACCTTGAATCCGGACCGGACGAGACCTTCATCGTCGGCGAGCAGCACCTTGATCGGAGCGTTGGTGGACGATGATGTGGCTGCTGCGTTCACAGGCGCGACCCGGTCGGCGCGAGGGGCAGCCGGGCCATGACTTCGAACCCTCCGCCCGGAGTCGGCTTTGCCTCGAGTTCTCCGCCGAGCAGTTGGCAGCGTTCGCGCATGCCGAGGATGCCGCGGCCGGGCTTGGCCGAGCTGCCGGTGCTGGTCGGATGCTGGGCCGGTAGGTGCGGGCCCGCGGGGCCGCCGGCTGGGCGGGCGCGCCCCTCATCGGTCACGCGGATCTCCAAGGCGTCGATCCCTGGATGCAGCGCTACGGTCACCCGGGTCGGGCCGACGTGACGGATCACGTTGGTGATCGATTCCTGCAGGATTCGGTAGGCGGCGCTCCCCACCGCGCTCGGCAACGGCGCCGCGGGCGAGGTCTGCTCGAGTTTGATGTCAAGTCCGGCATCGCGTGCCTTGGCGGCGAGTTCGTCGATCTGCTCAAGCCCTGGGTACGGCACGCGCCCGTCGTTGTCGTCACGGAGCACCCCGAGGATGGCTCGCATCTCCCGCAGCGCCCGAGAACTGGTCTGCTCGATGGCTTGCAGCGCCTCGCGTGCCACTTCCGGCCTCCTGTCGAGCACGTGCGCGGTGACACCGGACTGGACGTTGATGATCGCTATGGCGTGCGCGACGGTGTCGTGGACCTCACGTGCGATCCGCAGTCGTTCGGCGTCGACCCGCGCCCGTGCTTCCTCCTCGCGAGTCCGTTCCGCCAGCTCAGCGCGCGCCTGAGCTTCGGCGGCGATGACCCGTCGAGACCGGACGGACTCGCCGAGGGCTGCGCTCATGACCGATGCACCGATCCGGAAGAACACCCAGCCGATGGCGGCGCGGGGCTCGATGTCGGCCGCGGCGACCAGCCACCAGACGGCGAGCACCGTGGTACCCACGCCAGCCACCACCAGCGATCGGCGCCCGTCGCCGTAGGCGGTGAGGGTGTACAGGGCGACGAAGAGCCCGAGCCAGCCGGGCCCGTCCGGGAAGTCGAGACCGTAATACACCACGCTGGCGAGCGCGGTGGTGACAAACACCGGCACCGGCCACCGGCGGCGGACGGCCAGGGCCAGGCCACTCACCATCAGCAGCGCGTAGCCGAGGTTTCCGAAGTCGGCGAGCGGGCGTGGTGCCCCCTCGATGGCAACCTTGGCGACCGTGCCCTGCACCTGCATCACGGTGACGAAGAGCGCGAGCGCCACGTCTTGCGCCACCATACGCAAGGGGAACGACACGGCACGTGGTTGCATGCGGTGATCCTACTGTTCTCGCCCACGGACGACGCTCGGCAGAGATGCGCGACCTGCTACGCGCACTGGCGTAGTGAGTAACGAGGTCGTCTACGCCCAATTGCGTAGACGCTGCCATCCGTTGTCAGAGGCCACGGCGGCCTCACCGGCGCGACGATCTCCGCCATGAGCGATCACCCTCACCCACTTCGAGGAGCGTGCCATGCGTAGATTCTTCGCCGGCCTGGCGGCCCTGCAGATGCTGGCCGTCGTCGCACAGTTCTTCCTGGCTGCCAGCGGTGCGTTCGACACGGCACCCAACGATGAGTCCTTCCAGCCGCACCGCGCGCTGGGCGGCGGAATTGCTCTGATCGCGGTCCTGGTGACCGTCGTCGCCGCGACAGCCCGGATGCCCGGGCGGGTCATCGGACTGAGTGGCCTGGTCGCCGGGCTCGCGATTGTCCAGTTCGCGATCAAGGGGATCGCCACGGCGCTCGACGGCACCGCCGGCGGGCTCGTTTTCGGCCTGCACGCGGTCAACGGTCTCGCCATCGTGGCAGTCACCGGGATGATCATCCGTCAGGCCATGCAGCTGTCCAGGCCGGACACCCAGCTGCCCAGGCCGGCCATGCCTGCGCGACAGGCGCCATGACCACCGGGCTGTGGATCATCCTGGACCACGTCGTCGCACTGCTGAGCATCGCCGCGTGGTTCGCCGCCGGCGTCACACTGGCGCTCCGCCGCACCCGGCTGGCGCTCACCGGCCTCGTCGCGGCGGTGCTCGTGACGCTGGTCCGAGTGGGCACCGTGGCGATGCTGGCCGGCCAGGGCTGGTGGTTCGTACAGGAGAAGGTGCTCCTGGGGCTGCCGATGCTGGGGGCCGCCGGGGCCGTCGCCGTGCTGCTCGCCGGCCCGCAACTGCTCGCGGTAAGACGGGGGCGAGCAGCTGGAGTGTCGGCACGTGGCGTGGTCTCGGTGTTCACCGCGGGCTACGCGGCGCTGGCCGGTCTGGTGGTGACCTTCCTGGCCGGATACCCACTCACCTTGAGCGCGGCCTTGATCACGATCTCGCTCGTGGGCGCCAGCGCGTTGCTGACCGCGCGAGTGGTCACGACGCCCGTCGAGAACAGCGCCGATGCGGGCATCGCGCAGGTGCCGGAGGATCGACGCGCGATCTCGCGCCGCCGGTTCCTCGGCTGGACCGGTGGCGCGGTCGTGGTGACCGCAGCCGGTTCCGGCACCGGGCTGTCGTTCCTCACCACCGAATCGGTGACCAGGGGCGGCGGCCCGGGACGCTCGCCGCGAGCGGCCGTGTCGGTGGCCGACCTACGCGGCCCCGGCTCACCGGCACCAGGTGGCACCGTACGGCGGCAGGTGCTCACCGCGAAGAAGGCCACCGTACGACTCCCGTCCGGGCGGGAGATCGACGCCTGGACCTACAACGGGGCGGTCCCGGGCCCGGCGATCACCGCGACCCAGGGGGACCTGATCGAAGTGCGGCTGCACAACGCCGACATCGACGACGGCGTGACCCTGCACTGGCACGGCTACGACGTACCGTGCGGCGAGGACGGCGCGCCGGGCGTGACGCAGCTGGCCGTGCGACCCGGTGCGGACTTCGTCTACCGGTTTCGCGCCGACCAGGTGGGCACCTACTGGTACCACACCCACTACGCGTCCCACGTCGGGGTACACAAGGGGCTGTACGGGACCCTCGTCGTGCAGCCGCGCGCCGGACAGCGAGCCGACGAACCCGCCACGGCGGAGCAGGTGGACCTGACCCTGCCCGTGCACACCTTCGACGGCACTGTCGTGATCGCCGGCAGAGACGGCCGAACCGAACACCCCGCACCACCCGGTGCACCCGTTCGGCTACGAGTGATCAACACCGACTCGGACCCGCACCGGATCGTCCTCGCCGGAACCCCGTTCCGGGTGGCGGCCGTCGACGGCCGAGACCTCAACCAGCCCGGTGAGGTCCGCGACGTCGGACTGCACCTGCCCGCGGGCGGGCGGTACGACCTGGTGTTCCTCATGCCGGACACGTCCGTGGCGCTCGTTGTCGACGACGATCGTGACGGCGGAGTGCGCCTACGCCCGCGCGGCGATGCGCGCGGTGAAGCGCGTGTCGAGGAAACGTCCGACCTGCCGGAGCTCGACCTGCTGCGGTACGGAGTTCCGGCCGCCGTGCCCTTCGACAGCCGCAACGCCGACCGGCACTTCACCATGGTCCTCGACCGCGGAGTGGCCATGACCGACGGGAAGCCGGCGTATGCGCAGACCGTCAACGGCCGGGGCCACCCCTCCATCCCCGACCAGCTCGTCGCCGAAGGCGACATCGTCCGGTTCACCGTCGTCAACCGAAGCCTGGAAACGCACCCCTGGCATCTGCACGGCCATCCCGTGCTGATCCTGTCCAGGAACGGGACGCCGTCGACCGGCAGTCCGCTGTGGGTGGACACCTTCGACGTCCGACCGGGCGAGACGTGGGAGGTCGCGTTCCACGCTACGAATCCGGGAATCTGGATGAACCATTGCCACAACCTGCCGCACGCGCACCAGGGCATGATGCTGCGGCTCCAATACGACGGCGTCACGACCCCATTCGGCGGCTCGCACGGCGGAAGCCCCAGCCATGGCCACTGATTCAGCCCGCGCCGCTGGTCAACCCGCTGGCGGCGCGGACCAGCTCAGGTCACACCTCCTTGCCCTGGTGCACCGGCACAACCGGTCCGTCATCGACGCCGAACTGCGTCGGCTGGCCCGTCGAGCACCGTCCCTCTCCCCTGCCGACCTGGACGTCGTCAACACGGCACTGGGAAAAGTCGCCGAGTCGGCGATTCTCGCTCCGCTGCGAAACGCGCCACGGAACACCGCGATTCTGCTGACGCACATTTTCGGCCACACCGGCAACGGATCAAGTCGATCGAATGCAACGCTCAACGATTAGGAGAAGATGATGACAACCGAGGCTCCCCGTACGGATGGGGCCCTGGCGGGACTAGCCCGGTTCTGTTACCGGCGCCGCGGCCTGGTCCTCCTGACCTGGATCGTCGGCGTGATGGCCGTGGCGTTCGTCGGCTTCAGCTACGGCGCCGCCTCCGACAACGACTACGCCGGTGGAGACTCCGATTCCGCCAAGGCGCAGGTCCTTATCGAGAAGCACTTCCCCGAACAGCAAGGGGACACCCTGACTCTCGCGATCAAGGCGGAAAACGGGATCGACGACCCCGCCGCCCGGCAAAAGATCGAGAAGGTCATCGCCGATCTGGACGCCTCCCCCATCACCGGGCCGGTGATCTCGCCGTATCAGGACGAGAATCTGGTGACGAAGGATCGCCGTATCGCCCGTACCACCATCCCGTTGACCGACAAGGATGTGGCGAAGACTGAGGTCAAGCCTCTGGTGGACAGGGTCAAGGGCGCGTCCGGTGACGGCGTGACGCTGGGGCTGGGCGGAGAGAAGGCGGAGAAGGCGGAAACGCCCCCGCAGGGCCCGGCCGAGGGTGTGGGCCTCCTGACTGCGGCGGTGGTCTTGTTCATCGCCTTCGGGTCGCTGGTGGCGATGGGCCTGCCGCTCGTGACCGGACTGATGGCGGTCCTCGGCGGCATCGCCCTGATGAAGCTCGTGGGGCACGTGGTCCCCTCGCCGGATTTCACTGTGCTCGTCTGCTCGTTGATCGGGCTCGGTGTCGGCATCGACTACGCACTGTTCATCCTGACCCGCTACAAGGACAGCCTGCAGGACGGCGACGAACCTGAGAGCGCCACGGTCAAGGCCATCACCACCGCCGGTCACGCGGTGCTTTTCGCCGGCACGACCGTCTTGATCGCACTGCTGGGCCTGATCGCCATGGGACAGAAGATAATGACCGGTGTGGCCATCGGCGCGTCGGTGACGGTGCTGGTGACGATGATCGCCGCGGTTACCCTGCTGCCGGCGTTCCTGGGCTTCATCGGCCACCGGATCAACTCGCTGCGCCTGCCCCGTCGCGCGTCCCGCCGGCGCGGGACCGGCGGTGTCCCGTCCCGGGAGCGCCGTACCCCCGCCGAGCGTTGGGCCGGCGTGGTGCAGCGCAAGCCGCTGGTCGCCGCGCTTCTGGCCGGCGCGAGCCTGCTGGTGCTGGCCGCCCCCGCGCTGTCGATGCGGCTGAGCCTGCCCGACGCCAGTGTCCAGCCCCGCGACCGGAGCAGCTACACCTCATACGAGATCCTCTCCGAGGGCTTCGGTCCCGGCTACGGCGCACCCCTGATCTTCGCCACCGAGGTCGACTCCACGGACGCCTCTCTGAGCTCCGTCGTCGCAGCGGTCAGAAAGACCGAGGGCATCGCCTACGCCACTCAGCCCCGGATCAGCCAGGATGGGCAGGCCGCCGTCTTCATGGCCTTCCCCAAGACCGGATACCAGGACGAGGCGACCGCGGACCTGGTGCACAAGCTCCGCCACGACGTGTTGTCCAAGGCATCCGGCGGCAACGCGGTCTACCTCGGCGGCCCGAACGCCGGCGCGATCGACTTCGCCACGGACACCAGCTCGCGCCTGCCCCTGATGATCACGGTCGTCATCGTGCTGTCCCTGCTGCTGCTGGTCGTGCTGGTCCGGTCGGTCACGATCGCGCTGCAGGCCGCCGTGATGAACCTGCTGTCGATCGGCGCCGCCTACGGCGTGCTGGTCGCGATCGTGCAGTGGGGATGGCTCGGCTCGGCCCTCGGTTTCCCCACCGACATGCCGATCACAACCTGGGTACCGATGATGATGTTCCCACTCCTGTTCGGCCTGTCGATGGACTACGAGGTATTCCTGATCTCGCGGATCCGTGAGGAGTACGAGCGCACCGGCGACACCCGGACGGCCGTGGCTCGCGGGCTGGCGCGAACCGCCAAGGTCATCACGGCCGCGGCCGCCATCATGATCGCCATCTTCACGACCGCCGTGCTCGGCCCCGACGTCTCGGTCAAACAGATCGGTCTGGGCATGGCGATCGCCGTCCTCGTCGACGCCACCATCATCCGGATGGTCCTCGTCCCCGCGGTGATGGAACTGTGCGGCGAAGCCAACTGGTGGATGCCTGGACGCCGCTCACCGAAGGCGGCCTCGGCTGCACAGGCCGAGGTCGGGGTCTGACCGTTCCTCGTGTGCGAGTGCGGAAACCCTCGGGCGGGCGGCTGACCACACAACCCGTAGGCATCCTAGGAGGATGCCTACGGGTTGGTGCGTCGGTGACGCCGTGCTCTGTTGGCAGCATCCGAGCGCGTTACTCCGCTCGTCGGCCAGAGTCACTCCGCGTGGCGTGGCTGAACCTGGTGTCGGCGTACGGGTTACCCGGCTGAACATGCACGGCGTCGTGCAGATGGCGGAGCCATGTCCGAGCCTTCAACCGCCTGCGAGCCGGCCAGCGGATTCAGCGAGACCCACAGGCAAGCCGGCATCCATCGCATTGCATCCATTTCTGTCGATGGGCGGATTTCCCGTGCGTCGCATCCTGGGACTACGGCGACTCCTGCAACGGCCAGACCTCGACCACACCGTGCGCGACTGCGCAGGGGGTCTTCGACACGATGTGGACGGCCTCCTCCTGCGTCGCGGCTTCGATTATCGTGAACCCAGCCACCGGGAGCGCGGAGGACATGAAGCTGCCGCTCTTCACCGTCATGTCAGTACCGTTGTGGTTCCGCACCTGCACGGGGGAGCCGGCAACGCCCATCTCGGCTCCCGCCTCCCGCAAGCGCGCGTCATGGGCGTGCGCCTGGTCGCGTACCGCCACGTCGGTACGGTCATAGTCTTCTTGGCTGCCGTACCCGATGATCACGAATTTCGCCACCGCAGGTCCCCCTGATTGATACTGACCGCTTGCCAATACCGAACGTAACAGCACCAACAGCTCGTCGTCGCGTTCGACAGTCCGCACATCGCACCAGCCGTCGACGCCCTCTGGTGGCCGCAATGCGCGCGGCGACTCGGGCACCAAACAGTCACCTCAGCTGGTCACGACCTCGGCCCGACTCCGACAGCGACAGTCACTACGTTGGCCCGTACGCCGACACCTCGATACCAACGAGAGGGATGATGCGGACGTGGCCGACGACAGCGGTTATCTGCTCGACAATCAGCAGGCAGAAGCGGGGACCCGCTTTGGCGCCCTGGCGGCGCTGTTCGACCCTTCCACGTTCCGGCACATCGACGCGCTCGGCATCGCGGACGGCTGGCGGTTTTGGGAAGTCGGCGCTGGCGGCCCCAGCGTGCCGTCCTGGCTCGCCGCGCGCGTCGGCCCGGCGGGGCACGTGCTCGCCACCGACATAGACGTCTCGTGGATGACCGCTGCCGCCGACGCTGGCTACGAGGTCCGCCGCCACGACGTCGGCGTCGAGCCGCCGCCGGCGGACGGATTCGACCTGGTGCACGCGCGCCTCGTCCTGGTGCACGTGCCACAGCGTGCCGCCGCGCTGGCCGCCATGATCTCGGCGCTGCGGCCCGGCGGCTGGTTGCTGGTGGAGGAGGCCGACCCGATGATGCAGCCGCTGGTCTGCCCGGACGAGTCGGGCCCGGCCCAGCGGCTGGCCAACAAACTCAAGCGCGACTTCCGCACGCTGATGGTTCAGCGTGGTGTGGACCTGTCGTACGGGCGCACGTTGCCTCGGTTGTTGCGCGGCGCGGGGCTCGTCGGCGTCGAAGCCGACGCCTTCTTCCCGATGACCGGCGCTGCCTGCACCCTGCTGGAGCGGGCCACCGTGGCGCAGATCCGCGACCGGCTGGTCGCCGCCGGCCTGGCTACCAACGAAGAAGTCGACCGGCATCTCGACAACGTCGCGGCGGGGCTTCTCGATCTCGCCACCTCGCCCATGATCTCGGCCTGGGGTCGGAAACCTTGAGGCCGGGAGTAGCGGCGAACGCGGCGTCCGATCACCGCCGGACGGCTGGGGTTTCGTCGACCAGACTTTGCGTCATGAACAACGCATTTGATGGCAAGGTGGCCCTGGTTACCGGCGGAGGTCGTGGCATTGGCGCCGCAGTGGCGCTACGCCTGGCCGAGAAAGGCGCCGACGTGGCGCTGACGTTCCAGCGGAATCAGCAGCGCGCCGACGAGGTGGTGGACCAGATCAAGGCCGCGGGACGGCGAGCGATCGCCGTGCAGGCCGACAGTGCCGATCCGGCGGCAGTGATCGCAGCGGTGGACCGGGTCGCCGGTGAGCTGGGTCGGTTGGACATCCTCGTCAACAACGCCGGCGCGTTCCTCCTCGGACCGCTGGAGCAACTGAGCCTGGAAGAGTTCGAGCAGACCGTCGCGGTCAACGTCCGGGCACCGTTCGTCGCCTCGCAAGCCGCAGTCCGCCGCATGTCGGCCGGTGGACGGATCATCAACATCGGCAGCAACATGGCCGAGCGGGCGGTCTTCCCGGGCTTTTCGCTGTACGCGATGAGTAAGACCGCGCTGATCGGCCTGACCAAGGCGCTCGGACGTGAACTCGGCGGCAGGGCGATCACCGTGAATCTCGTGAACCCTGGGGCCACGAATACCGAATTGAATCCGGCCGACGGCCCTAACGCCGACACGATCAACGGATTCACCGCCCTCGGCCACTACGCGGCACCAGCCGACGTGGCCGCCGCGGTGGCGTTCCTCGCCGGTCCGGAGGGGCGTTACATCACCGGCGCGACGGTCAACGTCGACGGCGGCTTCACCATCTGATCATCGGCTCACCGCCGTTTGCCCACCCTTGCGCACGGCTGCGGCCCGTCCCTACCAGTATCGGGGACGGGCCGCAGGTCCTTTCCAGTCGCGTGAGCCGGGAGACCTCGGCCGGCGTGTTACTCCGGATGGTTGAGGCTGAGCCAGTGTCGCGGTAAGGAGTCAACGTCAATCAAGTATTTACATCTGTTTAATGATCGACTACGGTGATCAGAACTCGAGTATCCAAAGGGTGGCCACCCCCTTACCCAGCGCGACTGCCGTGCCTGTTGGGCACGAGAGCGCGCTGACGTGACATTGGGAGATTGCCTTGGGTTCCGACGCCTCACATAACTCATCCGGTCGGCGGGAAGCCTCCTCGCACGACACACCGATCCAGCACACACCAAAGCCGCGCTTCCTGCAGCGCATCCGCCCGGTCTCCGTACTGGCGCCCCTGGCTGCGGGCGCCCTGATCCTCGGCATCACGCAGCTGTGGGGGCCAGCCGCCGCGCAGGGGCTTGACGACGCGGCCATGTCCGCGGCCCCCGCCTACGCCGTCGGCCTGCAGCCGCCGCAGGATCCAGGCCCGTTCCCCGGCAGCGTGACGCCCACCTCCGCCACCATCACCATCGCCGGCCAGCGGGACGGAGAGAGCACGTTCAAGGTCGTCAAGTACGACCAGGTGAAGCCGAAAACCCCGGGCCAGATGGACTTCGAGCACTTCCACACCGGCATCGAAATCCAGTGGTGGCTGAAGAAGTGGGCCCACGAGCGCCCAGACATCGTCGACCTGCACATCGTCGGCGAGAGCTACAGCGGGCAGCCGATCTACCAGGTGACCATCACCGACAAGTCCACCGGCGCCGACACCGACAAGCCAGCGGCCTACTTCGAGGGGAACCGCCACTCGGGCGAGGTGTCGTCCGCCGAGAGTTCGCTCTGGCTGGCGCACCACCTCATCACCCAGGCGGGCAAGGACGCGAAGGTCGACAAGCTGCTCGACGAGAAGACGGTGTACATCCGACCGGTCAACAACCCCGACGGCCACGACATGTACCTGTACACCGCCCAGACGAACCGGTCGACGGTGCGGCCGGACGACAGCGACGGGGACGGCAAGCGCGACGAGGACCCGGGCGAGGACCTCAACGACGACGGATACCTGAGCCAGATGCGCCAGTACGTCGGCGCGGGCAAGGGAACCCACGTCGTCGACGAGCGGGACCCGGCCGGGAACGCCATGCTCAGTGTCGGCGCGGGCAAGGGCGACTACCTGATGTTCTCCGAGGGCGTCGACAACGACGGCGACGGCCGCTACAACGAGGACGGCATCGGCGGCCTCGACCTGCACCGCAACTACCCGTACAACTGGCATGTCATGCCGACGGACGACGCGACCGGTCGGAACCTGACTCAGGGCGGGGCCGGCGAGTATCCGTTGTCGGAGCCGGAAACCCGGCATGTGTACACCTGGTTGATGTCGCACACGAACATCGCCGCGGTGAACAGCATGGACACCCGCGTGCCCATGCATCTGCGGGGACCGTCGACCTGCGATCCCGTCGAGTGCATGTATGCGAGCGACCGCAAGCTCTACGAGCACTTCGACAAGGCGGGTGCCTCGTTCACCGGCTACCGGAACACGGGAAGCGTCTACATCGACTACGCCACGCGCAACGGTGGCCAGCCGACTCCCCTGTTCGGGCACGGTCCGGACTTCGGCTACTTCCAGTACGGGGCGGTCTGGTACGGCGACGAGATCTGGAACGGCGGTGACTACATCGACTACGACAAGGACGGCCGGTACGCCGACTGGGAGCGGTCGCGGTGGTGCGCCGAGAACGGCCGCACGAACTGCTTCCTGCCGTGGACCGAGGTGCAACACCCCAAGCTGGGGAAGGTCGAGATCGGCGGGATCAACCCGAAGTTCTGGTCGCAGAACCCGTCGGCTGATCTGATCGGTGAGTGGGCTGCCAACCAGGCTCGGTTCAACCTGTATCTGATCGATTCACTGCCGCAGGTCGGCCTGAGCGAGGTCACCGCCAAGAAGCTCACGGGTACGCAGAGCGACGGCGCGACGCACGAGATCACGGCGACGGTCAACAACACCGGCCGCATTCCGACGGCGCTCGAGCAGGCGAAGGAAGTCAAGATCGTCGCTCCGGACACCGTCAAGGTCGAAGGTGCCCGCACGGTCGGCGCCGCGCCGCAGTTCTACCTGGACGGTGCCGACAAGCAGAAGGTCCGCCTTCGGGTGATCAAGACCGGCAGCGACACCGTCGCGGTGAAGGCCGTGAGCGTTCGCGGCGGTCTCGATACCGCATCCGTACGCCTGAACTGATCCGCTCGGGCGGTCCCCACCCCGTTCAGCGGGGTGGGGACCGCCGGCATTCGGACCCGGGCCGGCCGGAAGCGGCGGTCCAGAACCAAGATCGGCGATGTGCTCGGAGAGTGCCCGGAGTTCAGCCATCCGCAGCTGTGGTGGCGTCGCCGAGCAGGCGCCGTGCTTCGGCGATGACCTTCGCGTCGACATCCTCGGCCACAGTGCTCGCGTACGGCCGCCCTTCCGAGAGGGCGTCAAGGTAGTCGTACGTGTTCTCAAGGTCAATCAGATCCCCTGCCAGGGGCGTTCCGTCGTAGGTGATGAACCCGGACGCCCAGGACGTGAGGTCGCGAGGTGTGATGCTCTTGGCGAGCAGCCGTCGGGCCATGACCCGGAGGCCTTCCTCTTCCCCTTCTCGGCTTCCTGGTCGGTAGTACGCAAGGGAAAGCTCCGCCAGCGCGTCTCGCAGCCAGGGGCACAGCTCGTCACTCTCGCTGCCCTTGACAGGCGAGACGCCGGCAAGGATCCGAAGGGTCGGAGTATCTGCGCCTGCTACCAGGCAGGCGCAGGCGGCATCGATCACGTCAGTTGCGGGGGCGGAACCCACGCTCCACAGGATGGCGGCATCCTGGAGGCTGGCGAGAGCCGCTCCACTGGTCATCGACACATGATCTACCTCCAGGGTGGCAATGTCCCGGAGTTTTCTGGGCAGAGTGGGCCGCTTCGCGGGCGTGGGCAGAGGTGTGGATTAGGAGGGCTATGGGCTCTTCGCTATCCCTTAATGACGGGTCCGAGGTCGTCAGGACTTATCGTCCTCGCCACCTCGCTCAGGTCATTGTCCAGCTGGTGATCGCGCCCGGGCAGCCGGTGCAGCTGCGCCTGGGGGATGGCGCGGGCGTACAGGTCAGCATGCGACGGTGGGGCAGTATCGTCCTGAAGTCCGTGGAACACATGCACCGGCACGCCTTGCGGCAGCCTCGCGCCGAGGTCGTGCGGCAGCTCGAACTCGTCGCCGGGCCAGCCGCCCGCACCGACGAACGGAGCGGCGATCAGCACGATCGCCCCGAGCTTCTCCGGCTCCGGTGGCCGCTCGGCGAGCGCGTTGATGAGGATCGTCCCGCCCACCGAATGGCCGACGACGACCACGCCGTCGTCCAAGGCCGCCATCTCACGCCGGATGGCCGCGCTCCACCTGACGTAGCTCGGGTCGTCCTCGTCGGGCATTCGCGGGTAACGGACCTCGTACCCGTCCCCGAGCTCCCACCTCAAGCTGTCGAACAGCTTGTCGTCCCACTCGTCGTGCGCGCCCGCGCCGCCGCCCTGGATGAACAAGATCTGCCGGATCCCTGCCATGACGATCCTCCTGCGCGCTCGTGACGATCCGGTCCTGGCACCGCCGCTGGCATCGGGAGATCTGGCGCGGCGAGGGTCCGGTGCGAGCTTGGGTCCCTCATGCCGCAAGCGTAGGTGTATGGGCGGCCCAGGACGACGCGCCCCAACCGCACCCACATGCCTTCGAACCAAGGTTCGAGGCCGGCACCGGGGAGCATTAGGATTTGGTGGCTCGGCAACGCCTGTTGCCTTCCTCACCGGACGTCCGGCACCTGCTCGTGGCGAGTAGCAGCTGGGGACGGCTGACCCGGCGTACGGACAGCAGCGCCCGCGAAGTCTGGGCCAATGTGTTCGTGACCCGTCCCAGTCCCGACATGCGTGGCTTGGCGCTCAATTGGGTGTGAGGCTTAGGAAAATCCCAAGCGTGCCCGTTCCGTCCGGGGACTACAGGTGAGGGTAAGGCTGGACGGGCGAACGATCTTGAACCCTTGTTGTGCCCCGTAATGCCGAGTCGCGGGACGGGAAGAAAGACCGGGGTGACAGGGACCGGCCGCTGTGAGGCGGCGGGCCGCGGTCCCGCTCGGGCCGTGGTGAACACCGCTGTCCCTCGGGTAAAGGGGCCTATGGCTCGGACGCCACCGAGCAGTGATGCGTTCGACCGGATCCTGGACGTGGACGCGCTGCGGGGATTCGCGTTGTTCGGCATCCTGCTGGTCAACATCTGGTACTTCGCCTCGGGCTACGCGTTCCACCGCATCCCTGACCCGGCGTACCCCTCCTGGCTTGACCATCGGATCCACGACAGTGTGGCGCTGCTGTTCGAGATGAAGTTCTACCTGCTCTTCTCATTTCTGTTCGGTTACAGCTTCACGCTCCAACTCGACGCGGCGCGGCGCCGGGACACCGCCTTCCGGCCGCGATTCCTGCGCCGGCTGGCCGGCCTGTTCGTGCTTGGCGGACTGCACGCTGTGCTGCTCTTCCACGGCGACATCCTCACCACCTACGCCGTACTCGGGCTGGTTTTGCTCGCCGTGCACCGGATCCGGCCGCGCACGGCGGTGATCCTGACCGGCCTGCTCGTGGGGGTCGTCGTACTCTCCTTCGGCTCGATGGCCCTGGCGGAGGCGCCGTCGGTCGAGCAGTCGGCCGCCCTCAGGGCCGGGGAAAGCGTCACAGCGGCGCTGGCCGGCGGGCCGGCCTCCGTCATCGCCCAGAACGTCCGTTCGATACCGCATATGATCGTCGGGACGGCGAGGCTGCAGGGACCGGTCGCCCTGGCCATGTTCCTTTTGGGGCTCGCCGCCGGCCGTCGCCGGATGCTGGCCGACGTGTCGCCACACGCTCGCGCTCTGCGCCTGATCCAGTGCGTTGGATACCCGGTTGGTCTCGCCGGCGCGTTTGCCGTCGTGGCGCTGGGCGGCCGCACCACGGTCGAGGGCCTTGCCTTGGCCACCCTCACCGGTACGGCGCTGGCGGCCGCGTACGCCGCCACGATGCTGCGGCTGTTCCAGACACGGATGGGGCGTCACATATCGGTCGCACTCGCACCGGCCGGCCGCATGGCGTTGACCAACTACCTGAGCCAGTCCCTGATCTGTGCTCTGATCTTCACGGGGCTCGGTCTCGGGCTGATCGGCCAGGTACCGCCGGCTGGCGTACTGGCGATCGCACTTGGCATCTTCGCCGCACAGGTTGTACTGAGCGCTCGCTGGATGAGGACCCACCGGTACGGCCCGGTCGAGTGGATCCTCCGGGCGGTGACCAACGCCGAGCGGCCGGCGTGGCGCCGATAAGTCCTACGCGGAAGCCACCGTAGTCGAGCCGAACGACGGCTGGCAGCCGATGCGGACCCCTGGTCATGCAGACCGCCAAGATCCTGGCGTTCGGCGCCGTCTCAGGCACCACCGCGGTCGTCATCACCTCCGTACTGGAGACGGCACTTCCCCGCTTCGGCGGGCTTTTGTCCGTTATCGTCATGGAGTGTCCCGCCGACAGTTGCTGGCTGCCGTCCCGGTCCTGATCCTGTCGGCCGGGCTGCTGGCCTGCACCGACCGGGCCCCCAGGGAGACGCTGACCAGCCCGTCCGCCGGCACCTCGGCGGGCGGGTCGTTCGGGCCGCTGGTGCCGGGCATGCCGACCTACCCGACGGCCGGGAACGTCTACGCCGCGGCCGGTCCCGACCAGCTCACCGCGCCGGTGCGCGGGGACCGGCCGCTGGTCTACGTGCCGAACACGAAGAGCAACGACGTGTGGGTGATCGACCCGGCGACCTTCAAGGTGGTGGAGAAGTTCCCCGGCGGGCCGGAGCCGCAGCACGTGGTGCCCTCCTACGACCTGCGCACGCTCTACGTCGCGTCCAGCCAGATCCCCAACGGTGGCCTGGTCCCGATCGACGCGCGCACCGGCGATCCGGGACAGTTCCGGAAGCTCGAAGACGTCTACAACCTCTACTTCACCCCCGACGGCAAGCAGGCGATCGTGGTCGCCGAGGCGTACCAGCGGCTGGACTTCTACGACGTGAAGACCTGGCAGCGGGCGCGGTCGGTCCGGTTCCCCGAGTGCGGCGGCATCAACCACATGGACTACACCGCCGACGGCAAGACCATGCTGTTCAGCTGCGAGTTCGCCAACCGGATGCTGGTCCTGGACACCACCAGCCTCCGCAAGCTACGTGACTTCCGGCTCACCGAGACCTCCGACGGCATGCCCCAGGACACCCGACTCACCCCCGACGGGCAGCACTTCCTGGTCGCCGACATGCGCGCCCACGGCGTGTACGTCTTCGACGGCCAGGCCACCCGCCAGACCGGGTTCATCCGCACCGGCCGGGGCGCCCACGGCATCTACTTCAGCCGCGACGCCAAGCTCGCCTATGTCACCAACCGCGACGAGGGCAGCATCACCGTCCTCGACCTGGCCACCCTGAAACCCACCACCACCTGGCGAATCCCCGGCGGCGGCAGCCCCGACATGGGCGGCCTCTCCGCCGACGGCAAACAACTCTGGCTCTCCGGCCGCTACCACGACGAGGTATACGTGCTGAGCACGGAGACCGGCAAGCTGCTGGCCCGGATCCCGGTCGGCCGGGGCCCGCACGGCCTCACAGTCTGGCCGCAGCCCGGCCGCTACTCCCTCGGCCACACTGGGAACATCCGGTAGGGAGGCCTGCCCCGCGACCGCCGCATGGGCGGCCAGACCGGCCCGCCCGTGTCCGCTGACCAGCGAATATCACTCTGAGTAAACCTGCTGGCCACCTCGGAGCCCTAACCTTCTCCAGCGGCGCGCCATCGTGGGCGAGCTGCCCGAACCATTTCCGAGGAGAACCCCATGAGCCAGGTCCTCGTGGCCGTCGCGGTCAACGTCGTCAGCGCCGCCTTGATCGCGATCATCACCGCCGCCGTCCGCCGGTTCCTCGCCCCGTCCGCTGCCGCCGCCTGACCGGACCGCGCCGAAGACCCGGTCCGTCCGCCCCGGCGGTCCGTCAGCTTCCGGCTGCGGCGGGCGAGGGTCACGTCGGCCGGTACTCGAACTCTGGGCGGCCGGGGGTGCCGTAACGCGGAGCGCGCACGGCGCGATCACTGGTCACCAGGTATTCCAGGTAGCGCCGGGCGGTGACCCGGGAGATCCCGGTCTCCCGGCCGACCTCGGCCGCGGACCGCCCGGTGCCCTCGCCGAGTACGGAGAGCACCCGGTGCAAGGTCTGCTCGTCCAGCCCCTTGGGCAGGGTGTGCCGGGCGGCACCGCGCAGGGTGGCGAACATCTGATCCACCTCGTGCTGGGCGGCCACCTCGCCCTCCGCGAGGGCCTGCCGCCGGTAGTCCGCGTACCGCTCCAGCTTGTCGCGGAAGGCGGCGAAGGTGAACGGCTTGAGCAGGTAGTGGGTCACTCCCAGGGAGACCGCGGTGCGCACCACCGCCAGGTCCCGCGCCGAGGTCACCGCCAGCACGTCGACGCTGCTGCCCGCCGCCCGCAGGGCCCGGCACACGTCCAGGCCGTGCAGGTCGGGCAGGCGGAAGTCGAGCAGCACCAGGTCGATGCCCGCACCGCCCCGCTGCCGCAGCGCCGCCATCGCCTCCCGCGCGGTGTGCGCCACCCCGACCACCACGAAGCCGGGCACCCGCTCGGTGTACGCCTTGTGCGCCTCGGCCAGCAGCGGCTCGTCCTCCACCACCAGCACCCGGATGTCGCTCATGCGTCCGCCTCGCTCCGCTCGCTCATCGGGCCTCCCGCGGGATCGGCAGGCGGACGGTGAACAGGGTGCCGCCGTCGTCGGCTCGGGTCACCTCGGTCCGGCCGCCGTGCCGGTGGACCACCTGCCCGACCAGCGCCAGGCCGAGCCCCCGGCCGGCGCTCTTGGTGGACCAGCCGCGCCGGAACGCGTCCGCCACCCGGTCCGGGTCCAGGCCGGGACCGCTGTCACCGACCCGGACCACGATCTCGTCGTCGGTGGTGCCCACGAACACCCGCACCCGGCGCGGCGGGGGCGTACCGGTCACCGCCTCGAGGGCGTTGTCGACCAGATTCCCGACCACGGTGAGCAGGTCGGTGGGGGGTAGCGGGCTGTCGTCGAGCCGGCAGTCGGGCTCGATCAGCAGGTCCACGCCGCGCTCGCCGGCCCGGGCCGACTTGCCGAGCAGCAGGGCGGCCAGCGCCGGCTCGGTCACCGCCCCGACGACCCGGTCGGTGAGCTGCTGGGCCAGCGCCAGGTCGCGGGTGGCGAGTTGGACCGCCTCGTCGGTGCGGCCCAGCTCCACCAGGGTCAGCACGGTGTGCAGCCGGTTGGCCGACTCGTGGGTCTGGGCCTGCAACGCCTCGGTGAGCGCACGTACCGAGTCCAGCTCGCTGGCCAGGTTGCGCAGCTCGGTCTGGTCGCGCAGGGTCAGCACGGTGCCGAGCACGGTTCCTTCGAAGCGGGTGGTCCGCTGGTTGGCCACCAGCACCCGGTCACCGGCGAGCACCGGCTCGTCGTGCGCGTCCCGCCCGGAGTCGAGCAGTTCGGCCACCGCGGGCGGCAGGGCGATGCCGGCCACCGGCCGGTCGGTCACCGCCGCGTCCTCGGCCAGCCCGAGCAGGCGGCGCCCCTCGTCGTTGACCAGCGCCACCCGACCGTCCCGGGTCAGCACCACCAGCCCCTCGCGTACGGAGTGCAGGACGGCGTCGTAGTACTCGTACATCCGGGTCATCTGGGTCGGGCCGAGGCCGTGGGTCTGCCGGCGCAGCCGCCGGCTGAGCAGCCAGGCGCCGGTGGCCGCGAGGGCCAGCGCCGGGACGGCGGCGCCCAGCAGCACCGGGATCTGGCCGAGCAGCTTCCGGTTGATCGCCTGGGTGGTGATGCCGACCGAGACCAGCCCGACGATCCGCTGGTCGTCGCCGTACACCGGAACGACCGCGCGCACCGACTCGCCGAGGGTGCCGACGTTGGTGGTGGTGAACGGCTCGCCGGCCAGGGCGGGGCCGATGTCGCCGATGAACGGCTGCCCGATGAGGTCCGGGTTGGGGTGGGAGTACCGGGTCCGGTCCGGGGCCATCACGACCACGAAGTCCGTTCCGGTGGCCACCCGGGTGGCTTCGGCGTACGGCTGGAGGGTGGCCGCCGGGTCGGCGGCGGTGAGCGCCGCGCGGACGTCGGGGGACCGGGCGACGGTCTGCGCCACCGCCAGAACCTCGTCCTCCGCCGCCTGGTGGGAGTCGCTGCGGGCCAGCCAGACGGCGCCCCCGGCGCCGGCGAGCACCAGCAGGGTCACCACCAGCGCCTGGAGGGCGAACAACTGCCCTGCGATGCTCCACTGCCGTCGGGCCACGTCCCCCTCCTTCCGCCGCGCGCCGTCCGCAAGTGTGGCGCACCGGTCAGCGGCCCGTTTCGGCCGCGAGTCACAGGGGTGAACAGAATGAACGCAAGGATGCCCTGTGCTGAGACACGCTTCACATTGTGGGAATGGACACCACCTCACCCACCCCCACGGCCGCCCGGCCCGCCCGCAGGGACCGGACCCGCTACCTCTACCTCGCGGTCATCGTGGCCGTGCTGGCCGGCGTCGCGGTCGGTCTCGCCGCCCCCGAGGTCGGCAAGGAGTTGAAGCCGCTCGGCACCGGCTTCGTGAACCTGATCAAGATGATGATCAGCCCGGTCATCTTCTGCACGATCGTGCTCGGCGTCGGATCCGTCCGCCAGGCGGCCAAGGTCGGCAAGGTCGGCGGTCTGGCCCTCGGCTACTTCCTGGTCATGTCGACCGTGGCGCTGGCGATCGGCCTGGTGGTCGGCAACATCATCCACCCCGGTGCCGGCCTGAACCTCGGCCCGGAGGTGGCCGAGGCGGGCAAGGCCGCCGCCGGTGGCGAGAGCGGCGGCACGGTCGACTTCCTGCTCGGCATCATCCCGACCTCGCTGCTCTCCGCGCTGACCGAGGGCGAGGTGCTCCAGACGCTGCTGGTCGCGCTGCTGGTCGGCTTCGGCGTGCAGGCCCTCGGTACGCGGGGCGAGCCGATCCTGCGGGCCGTGGGCGTGATCCAGCGCCTCGTCTTCAAGGTGCTGGCGATGATCATGTGGGTGGCGCCGATCGGCGCGTTCGGCGCGATGGCCGCGGTCGTCGGCGCGACCGGCGTGGACGCGCTGACCAGCCTGGCGCAGATCATGCTCGGGTTCTACGTCACCTGCGTGATCTTCGTGTTCGTGGTGCTGGGTGCGCTGCTGTGGTTCGTCGCCCGGATCTCGATCTTCAAGCTGCTCGGCTACCTGGGCCGGGAGTTCCTGCTGATCCTGTCGACCTCGTCGTCGGAGTCGGCGCTGCCCCGCCTGATCGCGAAGATGGAGCACGTCGGGGTGAGCCGGCCGGTCGTCGGGATCACCGTGCCGACCGGCTACTCGTTCAACCTCGACGGCACGGCGATCTACCTGACCATGGCGTCGCTGTTCGTCGCCGACGCGCTCGGCAAGCCGCTGTCGCTGGGCGAGCAGGTGTCGCTGCTGGTGTTCATGGTCATCGCGTCCAAGGGTGCGGCCGGGGTGACCGGCGCGGGCCTGGCGACCCTGGCCGGCGGGCTGCAGTCGCACCGGCCGGACCTGGTCGACGGCGTCGGGTTGATCGTCGGCATCGACCGGTTCATGTCCGAGGCCCGGGCGCTGACCAACTTCGCCGGCAACGCGGTCGCCACCGTGCTGGTCGGCACCTGGACCAGCCAGTTCGACCGGGAGCAGGCCCAGGCCGTGCTCGGCGGGGAGCGCCCGTTCGACGAGGCGACCATGCTCGACGAGGACGACGCGCACGGGGTGCCGGACGAACCCGCCCCGGCGCGCCGCCCCGCCCCGTTGGCCGACGCGCCGGCCTGAGCCGGCCGCCCGCCCAGCGCCCCGCCCGGGCCGCGCCGGACCGTCGTCCGGCGCGGCCCGGAGCCGTACCCGCCGTCGGGAGACCACGAGGCCGGAATTGGCCGTGCCCGGGCGTCGGCGTCGTCACTAGCGTCGGCGGGGTGAAGCTCGACGACGCACAGAAGTTGTGGCAGCCGCAGCCCGGCTGGCTGAACACCGCCAGCTACGGGCTGCCGCCCGAGCCCGCCTGGGTGGCGTTGCAGGACGCCCTGGCGGACTGGCGGGTGGGACGGATCTCGTGGGAGGGCTGGGGCGAGGCCGCGGAGCAGGCCCGCGCCGGGTTCGCCCGACTGGTCGGGGTGGCGTCGGCGGACGTGGCGATCGGCAGCACGGCGTCGCAGTTGCTCGCCCCGGTGGCAGCCGGGCTGCCGCCCGGCGCGACCGTGGTCGTCCCCGAGGTGGAGTTCACCTCGAACCTGTTCCCCTGGCTGGTGCAGCAGGAGCGGGGCGTCCGGGTCCGCACGGTGCCGCTGGCCGGCCTGGTCGACGCGATCGACGCCGGCACCGACCTGGTCGCGTTCAGCCTGGTGCAGTCGTCCGACGGCACCGTCGCCCCGTACGACGAGATCGTCGCGGCGGCCCGGGCGCACGGCGCCCTCGTCGCGGTGGACGCCACCCAGGCGTGCGGCTGGCTGCCCTTCGACGCGGCTCTTGCCGACGTGGTGGTGGTGTCGGCGTACAAGTGGCTGATGGCGCCGCGCGGCACCGCCTTCGCCTACCTGGCCCCGGCGCTGCGCGAGCGGCTGCGCCCCGACGCCGCCGGCTGGTACGCGGGCCAGGACGTGCACGCCTCCTACTACGGCCCGCCGCTGCGGCTGGCCGACGACGCCCGGCGCTTCGACATCTCCCCGGCGTGGTTCAGCTATGTGGGGGCGGCGCCCGCCCTGGAGTTGCTCGCCGAGATCGGGCTGCCGGCCGTGCGCGATCACGACGTGGCGCTGGCCAACCGGTTCCTGGTCGGGTTGGGCCGGCCGCCCGGCGACAGCGCGATCGTGACGGTCGCCGTGCCCGGCGCGGCGGAGAAGCTGGCCCGGGCCGGGGTACGCGCGGCGGTCCGCGCCGGCCGGGTGCGCGCCTCCTTCCACCTCTACACCACCAAGGAGGACGTCGACCGGGCGCTGGATGCGTTGACGGACTGAGCGGGAGCCGTCGCGGCTCAGGCCAGGTGGGCGCCGATCTTCGTGTACCCGCGCAGCAGGTCCCGGGCGATGATCAGGCGCTGCATCTCGTCGGTGCCCTCGAAGATCCGGTACAGCCGGACCTGCCGGTACCAGCGTTCGATCGGCAGCTCGCGGGTGTAGCCCATGCCGCCGTGGATCTGCAGCACCCGGTCCACCACCCGGTTGACCATGCCGGCGCCGTAGAGCTTGGCCATCGACGAGGCGTGCCGGGGATCCAGGCCCTGGTCGACCGTCCACGCGGCGCGCAGCACCAGCCAACGGGCCGCTTCCAGCTCGGTCTCCGAGTCGGCGATCATCCACTGGATCGCCTGGTTGGTGCCGATCTTGGCGCCGAAGGTCTCCCGGGTGTTGGCCTGGTCGATCGCCATCTGCAACGCCCGCTCGGCGATGCCGAGGGCGTGGGAGGGGATGGTGTAGCGCCCCTTGCCGATCCACTGCATGCCCAGCGCGAAGCCCTGCCCGACCTCGCCGAGGATGTTGCGGTGCGGCACGCGGACGCGGTCGAAGATCAGCGATGCCGGACCGCCCTCGCCCATCGTCTGGATGAACTCCGACCGCCAGCCCATCGCCCGGTCCACCAGGAACGCGGTGGCACCGCCGTTGCGGACGCCCTGCTCGGGGTCGGTCACCGCGATCACGATGGCGAAGTCGGCGTCATCGCCGTTGGTGATGAAGGTCTTCTCGCCGTCGAGGATCCAGTCGTCGCCGTCGCGGCGGGCGCGCAGCCGGATGTTCGCCGCGTCCGAGCCGGCGCCCGGCTCGGTGATCGCGAAGCAGGAGATCCGTTCCCCCTCGATGGTGGGCAGGAGGAACTCTCGCCGCTGCTCCTCGGTGGCGTGGAACAGGATGTTGTCCGCCTCGCCGCCGAACCGGAACGGCACGAAGGTGCGGCCGAGTTCGGTCCAGATCAGCGACTGCATGACGGCCGGCAGGTCCATCCCGCCGTACTGCTCCGGGGTGGCCAGCCCCCAGAAGCCGAACCGCTTCGCCTTGAGCTGCAACTCGCGCAGCTCGGACCGCTCCAGGCCGGGCCGGTGAGCGCGCTCGCGGCGCAGCACCTCCTGCTCCAGCGGCAGCACCTCGCGGGTGATGAACGCGCGGGCCGTGTCGCGGACGGCCCGTTCCTCGTCGGACAGTGCGAAGTCCACCGTGCTCCTCGGCGTCGGTGCGGCGGGTCCCCTCAAACTAGCGGCGTAAGTTTTCGTCCGTCCAGCCCGCTCCTTCCACCGTCGAGGTGAGGCGCGCCCCGGCGGGCTTGACTAGGGTGCGTGAGCAGGCGGTGCCGACGGGGAGAGTGGCGTGGCGGAAATCGGCCGAGGGTGGGCGCAGGGCGGCGGCGACCCGGTACGGGTGGCCTGACGTGCCGCGACCCCGACAGGCGCTGCTCACCCGGGACCGGATCGTCACCACGGCGCTGGCGCTGATCGACGCCGACGGGCTAGGCGCGCTCTCCACCCGGCGGCTGGCCACGGCGCTCGGCGTGCAGGGCCCCTCGCTCTACAACCATTTCGCCACCAAGGGCGCCATCCTCGACGCGGTGGCGGACAGCGTCACCGCCACCGTGGACGTCAGCGCCTTCGGCCGCTGTGACTGGTACGAGGCGCTGCGACGCTGGGCCCGGTCCTACCGGGCGGCGCTCGCCGCGCACCCGAACATCGTCCCGTACCTGGCCCAGGGGCCGGGCCGGCGGCCGGCCGCGCTCGCCATGGCCGACGCGGTCTACGGCGGCCTGGTCGGGGCCGGATGGCCGCCCGCCCGGGCCACCCACATCGGCGCCGCGCTGCGCTACTTCGTTGCCGGCTCCGCGCTCGGCTCGTTCGCGCGGGGCTTCGTCGAGGATCCGGCGCTCTACACCGGACACCCGCACCTGAGCCAGGCACACCGGCTCGCCGGCCACCAGCACAGCGTCGACGAGGGCGCCTTCACCCTCGGCCTGGACGCGCTGCTGCACGGCCTGCACGCCGAGTACGAGCGGACCGTGGCGCCCCTGGAGCGGGCCGCCGCTCCGGAGTAGCGTCAAAACTCCCAGCGCTAGTTTCCTCTCGGGAAGGACGACATGGATCTCGCCGCCGCGCCGCCCGCCCTCCTGGTCCGCCGTCACCTGCACGTCGCCGGCGCGTGGGTCGACCCCGCCGACGGGGAGGCGATCCCGGTCGAGAACCCGGCCACCGGGGAGATCGTCGGGCAGGTGCCGGCCGGCACCCCGGCCGACGTCGACTGGGCCGTCGCCGCCGCCCGCGCCGCCTTCCCCGGCTGGGCGGCCACCGCCCCCGCCGAGCGGGCCGCCCACCTCGACCGGCTGCACGCCGCGCTCGCCGCCCGCGCCGAGGCGATCGCGCACACCGTCGCGCTGGAGTTGGGCACCCCGCTCAAGCTCGCCACCAGGGTGCAGACCGGCCTCCCGCTCACCGTGCTGCGCAGCATGGTCGAGCTCGCCGCCCGCCCGCCGGCCGAGCAGACCGTCGGCAACTCGCTCGTGCTCCGCGAACCCGTCGGCGTGGTCGGCGCGATCACCCCGTGGAACTACCCGCTGCACCAGGTCGTCGCCAAGGTGGCCCCGGCGCTGGCGGCCGGCTGCACCGTGGTGGTCAAGCCCAGCGAACTCACCCCGCTCACCGCGTACCTGCTCTTCGACGCGGTCAGCGAGGCCGGGCTGCCGGCCGGGGTGGTCAACCTGGTGCCCGGCACCGGGCCGGTCGTCGGCGAGGCCCTGGCCGCCCACCCCGACGTCGACATGGTCTCGTTCACCGGCTCCACCGCCACCGGCCGCCGGGTCGCCCACCTCGTCGCCGACCGGATCGCCCGGGCCGCCCTGGAACTCGGCGGCAAGTCCGCCAACCTGATCCTCGCCGACGCCGACCTGCCCACCGCGGTCAAGGTCGGGGTCGGCAACGCCTTCCTCAACTCGGGGCAGACCTGCACGGCCTGGACCCGGATGCTGGTCCATCGGGACCGCTACGCCGAGGCGCTCGCCCTGATCGCGACGGCCGTCGCGGGCTACCGGACGGGTGACCCGTTCGATCCGGCGACCCGGCTCGGCCCGCTGGTCTCCGCCGCCCAGGCCGAGCGGGTCCGCGGCCACGTCGAGCGGGCCCTGGCCGACGGTGCCCGACCCGTCGCCGGCGGCCCGGACGTGCCGCTGCCGCCGCGCGGGCACTTCGTCGCGCCCACCGTCTTCGCCGACGTGCACCCGGACAGCGCGCTCGCCCAGGAGGAGGTCTTCGGCCCGGTGCTCGCGGTCATCCCGTTCGACGACACCGACGAGGCCGTCGCCATCGCCAACAACTCGCGGTACGGGCTGGCCGGCGCCGTCTGGTCCGCCGACGAAAACCAGGCCCTCGCCGTCGCCCGGCGGCTGCGCACCGGCCAGGTCGACGTCAACGGCGGCGCGTTCAACCCGCTCGCGCCGTTCGGCGGGTACAAGCAGTCCGGCCTCGGCCGCGAGCTGGGCCCGGCCGGCGTGGAGGAGTTCACCGAGCTCAAGGCGATCCAGCGGTGAGGGCTCTGGTCGTCCGCGGCCGGGACGCCACGCCCGTCGTCGAGGAGGTACGCCTGCCCGCCCCCGGCGCCGGCGAGCTGCGGGTACGCATCCGCGCCGCCGGGATCTGCCACTCCGACCTGGCCATGGTCAACGGCACGCTCGCGCCCGCGTACCCGCTGGTGCTGGGGCACGAGGCGGCCGGCGTGGTCGCCGAGGCCGGCCCCGGGGCGCGGCTGGCCGTCGGCACGCCGGTGGTGCTCAACTGGGCCCCCGCCTGCCGCGCCTGCTGGCACTGCCGGCACGGCGAACCCTGGCTCTGCGCCGCCAACACCGCCCCGGCGGTGGCCCGGGGCGAGACCGCCGACGGTAGCCGGCTGCACGTCACCCTCGGCCTCGGCGCGCTGGCCGAGGAGGTGGTGGTGCCCGAGCACGCCGCCGTGCCGGTGCCCGCCGGGCTGCCGCCGGAGCCGACCGCGCTGCTCGGCTGCGCGGTGCTCACCGGCAGCGGCGCGGTCCGGAACACCGCCCGGGTGGCCGCCGGCGAGTCCGTCGCCGTGATCGGGCTCGGCGGGGTCGGGCTGGCCGTGCTGACCGCCGCCCGCCGAGCCGGCGCCGCGCCGATCCTCGCCGTCGACGTGGTCGAGGCCAAACGGGACCTCGCCTTCGCCGCCGGGGCCACCGACTTCCTGCGCGCCGGGAACACGCTGGCCAAGGAGGTCCGGGCGCGCACCGAGGGGCGGGGCGTCGACCACGCCTTCGAGTGCGTCGGGAGCGCCGCCACCATCCGCGCCGCCTGGCGGCTGACCCGGCGCGGGGGAGCGGTGACCGTGGTCGGCATGGGCGGTGCGGATGATCTGGTCAGCCTCGCCGCGCTGGACATCTTCCACTCCGCCCGCACCCTGCGCTCCTCGGTGTACGGCTCGTCCGACCCGGACCGCGAGGTGCCGGAGCTGGCCGCCGCGCTCGCCGACGGCAGCCTGGACCTGCGTCCGCTGATCAGCGGGACGGTCGGGCTGGACGAGGCGCCGGCGGCGTTCGACCGGCTCGCCCGGGGCGAGGGCGCCCGCTGGGTGGTCACCTTCCCGGACTGACGGGCGGACGGCCCCGCACCGGCTCAGCCGGCCGGTCGCCCGCCCTCGATCAGCGCGGCGTAGCCGTCCAGCAGGCGGTGCAGGCCGAACTCGAAGACGCTGTCCAGGTCCAGGTCGGCCGCACGTGACGCGGAGCCAGGAGCTGCCGGGCGGCGGGATTGCCGGCTTCCTGCCGGCCGGCCGGGCGGCGATCCGGCTGCGCGACGCGTCCATGCGGGCGATGACCTCCCGCCCGCTGCGCGGGCTCACCAAACGGCTGTTCTTCAGCCGGGCCGACAGCCTGCACCTGCCGGAGTACGCCGTCACCGGGTGAGGTGGCGCCGCCACATGTCGACGCCCGCCGATCGGTGTGTCGGGTCGGTGGAAGGGCCGGATAGGGCCCTCCCTATGGCGAGCGGAGCTGTCCGGCCCCGGCCGAATGTGTGGGGAATCGACATGGTTCGACTCCTGCGGAGCACCGTAGGTTTCCTGAACGCGACGGCCCTGTGACCCCCGTCACCGACCTGGTCGTCGCCTCGCGACCTGCGGAGGGTGTGGCGATGGCCGGGCAAGCGCTCCTGTCGGCCCGCGGGCTGACTCGGGACTTCCGGGGCTTCCGGGCGGTCGACCGCGTCGACCTCGACGTGGCGCCGGAGACCGTGCACGCCCTGGTGGGGCCCAACGGCGCCGGCAAGACCACGCTGTTCAACCTGCTCACCGGCTTCCTGCCGCCCACCGCCGGGCGGATCGAGCTGGCCGGCCGGGACGTCACCGGGCTGCCCCCGGAGCGGGTCGCCCGGCTCGGCGTGGCCCGCTCCTTCCAGATCACCAGTCTCTTTCCCCAGCTCTCCGCGCGGGAGCACGTGGCGTTGGCGCTTCAGTCGCCGAGCGGGCTGGGCTGGCGGTTCTGGCGCTCGGCCAAGCTGATGCACCGCTACCGCGACCGGGCCGACGAGCTGCTGGCCATGGTCGGCCTCGCCGAGCTGGCCGAGGCGCCGGCCGAGGCCCTCGCGTACGGGCGCAAACGGGCCCTGGAACTGGCCATCGCGCTCGCCCTCGACCCGAAGGTGCTGCTGCTCGACGAGCCCACCGCCGGCATGGGGCTGGAGGACGTCGACCGCACCGTGGACCTGATCGGGCGGGTGCGGGCCGGCCGCACCGTCGTCATGGTCGAGCACAACATGAGCGTCGTCGGCCGGCTCGCCGACACCGTCACCGTCCTGCAGGCCGGCAAGGTCCTGGTCGAGGGGCCGTACGAGCAGGTCCGCGCCGACGAGCGGGTCATCACCGCCTACCTGGGAGCTGCCGATGCTGCGCATTGAGAACCTCTCCGCCTGGTACGGCGAGGCGCAGGTGCTGCGGGAGGTGAGCCTGGACGTGGCCGCCGGCGAGGTGGTCACCCTGGTCGGCCGCAACGGCGCCGGCAAGTCCACCCTGCTGCGCTGCGTGATGGGGCTGCACCCCGGCCAGCGCGGCACGGTCACCCTGGACGGCACGGAGCTCACCCGGCTGCCGGCCTACAAACGGGCCCGGCTCGGGCTCGGCTGGGTCCCCGACGACCGCGGCGCGTACGCCACCCTCAGCGTCACCGAGAACCTGACCCTGCCGCCCCGGGTCGGCCCCGACCCGTGGCCGCTGGAGCGGGTGTACGAGGCGTTCCCCGCCCTCTACAGCCGGCGCGACTCGGCGGCCACCATGCTCTCCGGCGGCGAGCAGCAGATGCTCGCCCTTGCCCGGGTGCTGCGCATGGGCGCCCGGCTGCTGCTCTGCGACGAGCCCACCGAGGGGCTGTCGCCGCTGCTCGTGCAGCAGGTCGGTGACCTGCTGCGGGAGGCCAAGAAGCACGGCGTGACCGTGCTGCTGGTCGAACAGAACCTGCATTTCGCCACCGGCGTCGCCGACCGGCACTACCTGCTGGCCGAGGGACGCATCGCGGAGGCGATGGACAACTCCGAGGTGCGCTCGCGGGAGCGCGAGCTTTTGGCGTACCTCGGGATCTGAAACGACGGCTGACCCGCGCGGACCGCGCGGTACGGAAGGGATTGAGATGCGCAGGAGTGTGGGTGTTGCCGCCGCCTCGGCGGCGGTGGCGGCGTTGGTCACCGGCTGCGGCGGCGGTGGTCCGCAGTCCGGCGGCGACCAGAAGCTGACCGGCGACAAGATCGTGCTGGGTGTCCTCAACGACCAGTCGGGGGCCTACTCGGAGCTGTCCGGGAAGAACTCGGTCAAGGCCGTGGAGATGGCCATCGCCGACTTCAAGGCCAAGTACGGCGACAAGGCGATCACCAAGAACATCTCGGTGGAGACCGCAGACCACCAGAACAAGCCCGACGTGGCCAACAGCAAGGCCCAGGAGATGTACGACCGCAAGGGCGTCGACGCCATCCTCGACGTCCCGACCTCCTCGGCCGCCCTGAAGGTCGCCGACGTGGCCAAGGAGAAGAAGAAGCTCTACTTCAACATCGGCGCGGCCACCACCGAGCTGACCGGCAAGAGCTGCAACAAGTACACGTTCCACTACGCGTACGACACGTACATGCTGGCCCACGGCACCGGCACGGTGACCACCCAGCAGGTCGGCAAGAACTGGTACATCCTCTACCCGAACTACGCCTTCGGGCAGGACATGGAGAAGAGCTTCTCCACGGCGATCGGCGCGGCCGGCGGCACCGTGGTCGGCAAAGACGGCGCACCTTTCCCGAACACCAGCGGGGACTACTCGTCGTTCCTGCTCAAGGCCCCGACGCTGAACCCGAAGCCGCAGGTCCTCGGCACCATGCAGGCCGGCGCCGAGCTGGTCAACGTGGTCAAGCAGTACAACGAGTTCAAGCTGCGGGACAAGGGCATCGGGCTGGCCGTGGGCCTGATGTTCATCACCGACATCCACTCGCTCACCCCGGCCGCCCTCGCCGGCACCACCTACACCGACGCCTGGTACTGGAACTTCGACCAGCAGAACCGGGAGTGGGCCGACAAGTTCCAGAAGGAGACCGACACCCGGCCGTCCTTCGCGCACGCGGCCAACTACTCCGCCGCCATGCAGTACCTGGAGGCGGTGCAGGCCGCCGGCACCGACGACGCCGACGCCGTGGTCAAGGGGCTCGAAGGCAAGGAGGTCAACGACGTCTTCCTGCGCAACGGCAAGATCCGCGCCGAGGACCACCGGGTCCTCCACGACGCCTACCTCGCCCAGGTGAAGCCGCAGGCCGAGGTGACCGAGCCGTGGGACTACGTGAAGATCCTCAAGACCATCCCGGCGGCCGAGGCGTTCCGCGCCCCCTCGCCGGACTGCCAGATGTGACGAGCTGATGTCGGGCTTCCTGCAGAACACGTTCAACGGGCTGGTGGGCGGGGCGTTCTACGCCCTGCTCGCCCTCGGGCTCGCGGTCATCTTCGGCATGCTCCGGGTGGTGAACTTCGCCCACGGCGCCTTCTACATGCTCGGCGCGTTCGGGGCGTACGTGCTGCTCGCCGAGGCGGGCGTGCCGTTCTGGGCCGCGCTGGTGATCATGCCGCTGGCCCTCGGCCTGCTCGGCATGGTGCTGGAGCGGGCGGTCATCCACCGGCTGACCCGGCTCGACCCGCTCTACAACTTCCTGCTCACCTTCGGCCTGACGCTGATCCTCCAGGACCTGGTGAAGTCGCGGTACGGCGTGCAGTCCAGCCCGTACGCCACCCCGACCGAGCTGAGCGGGTCGGTCGATTTCGGGCTCTTCGACTTCCCGACGTACCGGGTCTTCATCCTCGGCTTCACCGTGCTGCTCTGCGGGGCCGTGTGGTGGGTGCTCGGGCGGACCCGGATCGGCATGGTGGTCCGCGCGGCCACCGAGCGGCCCGAACTGACCCGGGCCTTCGGCATCGACGTGGGAAAGTGGGTCACCCCGGTCTTCGGCTTCGGCATCGCCCTGGCCGGGCTCGCCGGGGTGCTCGCCGCCCCGATGCGCGCGGTCAACCCGCTGATGGGCGCCGACCTGATCATCGTGGTCTTCGCGGTGGTGGTGATCGGTGGCCTCGGCTCGATCTTCGGCTCGGTCGCCGCCGGCTTCGGCATCGGCCTGATCCAGGCCTGGGGCGAGGCATACCTGTCGGACTTCCCGATCGTGTCGCAGACCGTCGTGTTCGTGGTGATGGCCGCGGTGCTGCTCTGGCGCCCGGCCGGCCTGTTCGGCCGTGAGGAGGCACCGGCATGACCAGCGCCGTCGACACCCCCGCCGACGCGGCCCGCCCGGCACCCCCGTCCGGCCTGGTCGCGGTCGCCCGCGCCCCCGGCTGGGTCCGGTACGCGCTGCTCGCCGTCGGCCTGCTCGTGGCGTTCTGGCTGCCCAACGGGCTCTACCCGGCGGTGGCCGTGGACATCCTCTGCTGGGCGCTCTTCGCCGTCTCGGTGGACCTGCTGCTCGGCTTCACCGGGCTGATGTCCTTCGGGCACGCCGCCTTCTGGGGCACCTCGGCGTACGTCACCGGTCTGGTGGCGATCCACGCCGGCCTGCCCTTCCCGGCGGCGGTGCTGGCCGGGGCGCTGGCCGCGGCGCTGCTCGCGCTGCCGATCGGCTACCTTGCGGTGAAGCGCGCCGGGATCTACTTCGCGATGGTCACCCTGGCCTTCGCGCAGATGGTCTACTACGTGGCCAACGAATGGCGCTCGGTCACCCAGGGCGAGAACGGCCTCCAGGGCGTGCCCCGCTCCTTCTTCGGCGTCGACCTCTCCGACGACTACTACTTCTACTACGCGATCCTGCCGATCGTGCTGCTCGGCCTGCTCGCCGCCTGGCGGATCGTCCACTCGCCCTTCGGCCGGGTGCTGGTCGGCATCCGGGACAACCCGGCCCGGGCCCGCGCGCTGGGCTACCCGGTGCACCGGTACAAGCTGACCGCGTTCGTCCTCTCCGGGTTCCTCGCCGGGCTCGGTGGCGGACTCTTCGCCGTCGGCCACCGGTTCGTCTCCCTCGACGTCCTGCACTGGACCACCTCCGGCAAGGCCGTCATCGTGGTGGTGCTCGGTGGCATCGGCACCCTCTGGGGTGGCGTGCTCGGGGCGGCGCTGGTGGTCCGCCTGGAGGACTGGCTGTCGTTCTCCGGGTTCGAGGCGATCGGGCTGGTCACCGGGGGGATCTTCGTACTGGTCGTGCTGTTGTTCCGGCGAGGGATCTGGGGGAGTGTCGCGGCCCTGGCGTTGCGCTGGCGTCGTCGGAGCTGACCTGCGGTCGTGGCTGGTTGCTTCTGAGGACCGGTTGCTCTTATGACCCGGTTGCTCTTGTGGGCTGGTTGCTTTTGTGAGGTGGTTGCTCTTGTGGGCTGGGGGCGACCGTGCCCGGCTCCGGGCGGTCAGGCTTGGTCGCTGCGCCGGGCACGGTCGCCCCCAGCCCCGTCGTGTGCCTTCGCCGCCCGTGCGTTGCGGTCTTCCTTTCTGGTACGACCCGCTGCCGAGTTGGCCGTGGGCGCTGCTGCGCCAGTGCGCGCTTCGGGATCTTTGACGGTTCCGGTCAGCGCTGACGGGCGGCTGTCCAAGGTTCCGGAAACGGCTGCTGGCCGGCACCCGCGTTCGGGTGCCGGCCAGCGGCTTCTGCGTGTTCTTCAGTTGGTCAGCTGATCAGGTGGGTCAGCTGTTCCAGTGCTGGGCGACCAGGTCAGCGGCCTGCTGCTCCCACTGGGCGTAGGCATCCGGGTAGGCCGACACCTGCACCGTCTGCGCGGCCTTGGTCAGCGGCATGTCCTGCCACCCGTCGACCTGCTTCAGACCCTTCTCAAACGCCAGGGTCGCGTACTCCGGGTCCGTGATCTGCTCCGGCGTACCCCAACCCGAGCTCGGGCGCTGCTGGAACAGGCCCAGCGAGTCATGGTCATTCTTGTCGCCGAGGTGGCCCAGGTTCTCCAACTTCGACTCCTGCAGACTCGTGGCGATCGAGATCACCGCGGCCCGCTCCGGCAGACCAGCCTTCTTCGTCGCGGCGATGATCGCCTTCGCGTTGGCGGTCTGCTCGTCGTTCAGGGTGATCTTCGACTGGGCGCCCTGCACACCATGCGGGATCAGCTTGCCCATGTCCGGCTTGTCGGCCTGCACGGCCGCCACCGGCTTGGCAGTGGTGACCGGGGCATCGGCGTGGGCGGCGATCGGACCGGCGAACACACCACCGGTGAAAGCCAGACCAGCAACACCAAGAACAGTCTTACGCAGCATCGAGTTCATGACGAAAGCTCCATTCGGGGGTTGGCGCACACACCGCCCATGGGGGTGAGCAGGGCGCGCAAGCACCGTCAGGCGCTCAAAAGAGGGGGAAAGTCTTCGACCGGCTAGCTCGCGGGGCAACAGCTGTTCGCCTCTTTGCGGCGCCGGGACCATGTCCAACGACCGGCGGCCCGCCAACATTCCGGGCCCGACCACCCCACCACACGGGGGCATCGGTCGCGTGGTTCATGTGCAACGACCGGCGGCCCACCATCATTCCGGGCCCGACCACCCCGGCTCACCGGGCATCGGTCGCGTGGTTCATGTACAACGACCGGGGCCCGCCATCATTCCGGGCCTGGCCACCCCGGCTCGCGGGGTGCCTTACTCGGCCGTGCACCCGTGTCCAACGACCCCCGGCCGCCGGAGATTCCAGGCAGAGGATGCCGACCGTCACCCGCAAACCGGACATCGCCAGCCACAACGCCCGGGCGGCCGGCAACCCCCGTAGATCCACTCCAGGTACCGCACGAGGCGGTATCCGGCACCCACGACACCCCCACATACCGCACACGGAGTCGATCACCGCCCCGGCGCAACAAACACGGAGTCGATCACCGCCCCGGCACAACGAACGAGGCGACACTTTCGGGGAAAGTGGCCCCTCGGGCCGCCGGAAGGCCTCACTTTCGGCGAAAGTGCGCCACTGGGCGCACGGGTGCGGGATGAGGGCGGGCTAGTCAGGGTGCGGCGCCGGCCCCGTACACGGGGGCGAACCACGGAGGGTGGGCATTCGGACGGCGCCGGACCACGGGGGTGTGGCGCGCCGTGGCCGGCGGAGGGATCAAAGCCTGACCGGGCACGTGACCTGGGGCACAAACGATACGAACCGGTTCCGTATCGAAACTCGCTCGCTTACGCTCGGGCCGTTACGAGTCTGCCCCGTATCGTATTTCGACGCGGGTGAACCGGGGGGAGAACCGGGATGGAACCGCACGAGAACACCGGACACCCGAGGAGGTGGGCGATCCTGGGGGTGCTGGTGATCAGCCTCCTCGTGGTCGTCCTCGACAACACGATTCTCAACGTCGCCCTGCGTACCCTGGCCGACCCGGTGCACGGCCTCGGTGCTAGCCAGGGCGAGCTGGAGTGGGCCATCAACTCCTACACACTGGTGTTCGCCGGTCTGCTCTTCACCTTCGGCGTCCTGGGCGACCGCCTCGGCCGCAAGCGTTTCCTGCTGGTCGGCCTGGCACTGTTCGGCCTGGCGTCGCTGCTGTCGGCGTACGCCCAGGACCCGGCGCAGCTGATCGGCGCCCGCGCCCTGATGGGTGTCGGTGGCGCGGCCATCATGCCGGTGACGCTGTCGATCATCTCCAACGTCTTCGACCCCCGGGAGCGGGCCCGGGCGATCGGTGTCTGGGCCGGTGCGGTCGGCCTCGCCGTGGCGATCGGTCCGGTCCTCGGCGGCGCCCTGCTGGAGCACTACTGGTGGGGCTCGGTCTTCCTGATCAACGTGCCGGTGGTGGTGCTCGGCGTGGTGCTAGTTGCGCTGCTGGTGCCGGAGTCCCGCGACCCGAACCCGGGCCGGGTGGACCTTTTCGGCGTGCTGCTGTCCGTGGTCGGCCTGGTCGCGCTCACCTACGGCATCATCGACGGCGGCGAGCACGGCTTCGACCGACTGCCGGTCTGGGTCGCCATCGTCGGCGGGCTGGCCGTGCTGGCCTGGTTCGTCTCCCACGAGCTGCGTAGCGACCACCCGTCGCTGGACGTCCGGCTGTTCCGGGTGCCCCGGTTCGCCGCCCCGGTGGCGCTGGTCGGGCTGGTGTTCTTCGCCGCGATGGGCGTGATGTTCTTCAACGCGTTCTACCTCCAGCTGGTCCGCGGCTACAGCCCGCTGGAGACCGGTCTGCTCTTCCTGCCGTTCGCCGCGGCGCAGCTGTTCTTCGCGCCGCGCAGCGCGGCGATGGTCCGCCGCTTCGGTGGTCGGGCCGTCGCGCTGGTCGGCCTCGCGTTGACCGCGGTGGCGCTCGGCGCGTTCGTCTTCGTCGACGCGGTCACACCGATCTGGATCGTCCTGGTCCTGACCTTCCTCCAGGGCACCGGGATGGCCAACATCATGCCACCGGCCACGGAGTCGATCATGTCGGCGCTGCCTCGGGAGAAGGCCGGCGTCGGCTCGGCGGTCAGCAACACCGTCCGCCAGGTGGCCGGTGCGCTCGGCGTGGCGGTGCTCGGCTCGGTGCTCTCCGCGGTCTACCGGGGCGACGTCGTCACGGCGCTCGACGGCCTGCCCGCCCCGGCCCGGGCGGCGGCCGAGGAGTCCATCTCCGGCGCGTACGCGGCGGCGGCGCAGCTCGGGCCGGCCGCGCCGCGGCTGATCGCCGCGGCCAACGACTCTTTCGTGTCGGCGATGCACTGGGCGGCGGGGCTCTCCGCGCTGGTGGCCGCGCTCGGCATCGTCATCGTGCTCCGCTGGATGCCGGGCCGCCCGGTGCTCGCTCCGGCCGACGCCCGAGCGGCCGCCGAACCGGAGTTGGCTGGGACCGCGTAGGTTCGGCGACAATGTCTGACATGAGTTCCACCGCCGATGCTCCGCGGTCGCCCGGGCGACCGCGGAGCATCCGCGCGGACGAGGCGATCGTGCAGGCGACCCTGGACCTGCTCGCCGAGGGCAACACGATCGAGACGCTCTCCATCGAGGCGATCGCCGCCCGCGCCGGGGTCGGCAAGGCCACCATCTACCGCCGGTGGCCCGGCAAGGACGCCCTGCTGCTCGACGCGCTGCGCACCCTCAAGGGCACCCCGCCCCAGCCGGCCGGCCACTCCGTCCGGGACGACATGGTGCTCCTGGTCGGCGCGATCGGGCACAACGTCGATCCCCGGGCCGCGAAGATCATGCCCTGCCTGGTGCCCGAGGTGAACCGCAGCCCGGCCCACTACCGGCTCTACCAGACCATGGTCGAACCGCGCCGGAAGCTGATGCGCCAGGTGCTCGAGCGCGGCGTACGCAGCGGGGAACTCCGCGCCGACCTGGACGTCGAGCTGGCGATGGCGTTGCTGAGCGGGCCGATGCTGATGCAGCGGATGCTGCGCTGGCAGCCCGAACTGGACGACCGGATCCTGCCCGAGCGGATCGTCGACGCCGTCCTGGACGGCCTCCGCGCCCGCTGACCGAGGTCGCCTCCGCCGGATGACCCGACACCGGCGCCGCGGCGGTGTCCGGGCCACCCGCTTCCCGCCGGACCGGCGAGCCGGTGGGGCATCCGCCGCACCTGCCGCGGTGGCTCAGCCGGCGGGGGTACGCAGCCGGTGCAGGCGGAGCGCCAACTGCACCTCCAGGGCGCGTTCCGGCTTCTGCCAGTCCGCGCCGAGCAGCTGCCCGACCCGCTCCAGCCGCTGGGTGACCGTGTTGACGTGCACGTGCAGCAGCTCCGCCGCCCGGGCCAGGCTGCCGCCCACCCCGAAGTACGCCTCCAGCGTCTTGACCAGCGCGGTGCCCCGCCGGGCGTCGTAGTCCACCACCGGCCCCACGGTCGCGGTGAGGAACCGGGCGACGTCCCGGTCGCCCGAGTCCCCGACCGCGCCCAGCAGCAGCCCGACGAAGCCCAGCTCGGCCGTGCTCGCGCCCTGCCCGGCGCGGCCCAGCGCGCCCAGCGCGGTCAGGCACCGTTCCGCCTCGGCGAATGTGGTGGCCAGCGACGCCGGCCCGGTGGACGGCCCGCTCGCGCCGGCGGTCACCGGCCGGCCGGTCACCCGGGACAGGTCCCGGGCCACCGCGCGCGCCGCGCCGCCGGCGTCCTTGCCGGGCAGCATCAGCACCACCCGGCCGTCCCGCGCCGCGGCCAGCCCGCCCCGCGTCGAGGCGTACGTGGTGGCCCAGGAGAGCACCCGCTGCCGGGCCGAGCCGGTCGCGGCGATGGCGTCGTCGCCCACGGCCACCAGCACATGCGGGGCGTCCAGGTCCACCCCGAGGCGGCGGGCCCGGCTGCGCAGCGCGTCGGTGTCCCGCAGCGGCCGGGCGATCAGGTCGTCCAGCAGCTCGCCCCGGACCCGGCCCTCGGCCTCGGCCACGGTCCGCCGGAACAGCAGCAGCAGCGCGGTCACCAGCGCCGCCCGCTCGAGGATCCGCTGGTCCGCGTCGACCAGCTCCCCGTCCGGGCGCAGCACCAGCGCGCCCAGGTTCTCCGCGCCGGCCACCACCGCGGCGTACCAGAGCGGGCCGCGGCGCACGCTGCGCCCCTCGGTCCGGGACGCGGCCACCGCCTCCACGATGTCGGCCCGGTCCGGCTCGTCGATCTCGCCCACCCGGGCCAACCGCCGCCCCTCGGCGTCCAGCGCCAGCAACGCCCCGCCGAGCACCTCGGTCACCGCCGCCGCCACGTCCTCCATCCCACCGCCGCGTACCACCAGGGCGGTCATCCGGTCGTGTGCGGCAGCGGCCCGCTCCACCGAGCTGCTGTGCGCCCGGATGGTGCTGTTCGCCGCCGACAGTTCCTCCAGCGCCGAGCGGGTCTCCGCGAGCAGCCGGGCGGTGTCGATCGCCACCGCCGCGTGCGCCGCGAGGGAGACCAGCAGCGACACCTCCTCCCGGGCGAACGGCCGGGCCGACCGGTTGGCCGCGTACAGCACGCCGATCACGCTCGACCCGAGCCGCAGCGGCACCCCGAGGATCGCCACCAGGCCCTCCTCGCCCACCCCGCCGTCGATTTCCCCGGTGTGCTTGAACCGGTCGTCCACCTGGTAGTTGCTGGTGACGTAGGGGGTGCCGGTCTGGGCCACCAGGCCGCCCAGGCCGTCGCCCATCTCCAGTCGCAGCCGCTGGAACCGGGCCGAGATCGAGCCGTCGGTGACCCGCATGTACGTGTCGCCGCGCTCCTCGTCGTTGAGCGTCATGTACGCCACGTCGGTGCCCAGCAGGTTCCGGGCCCGGTGCACGATGGCCCGCAGGACGTCGTCCAGGTCGCGCAGCCCGGCCAGGTCGCTGGCCGTGTCGTACAGGCCGGAGAGCTCGATCTCCCGGCGGCGCCGGCGCTCCAGCAGCGCGCGGACCCGCAGCGCCACCACCTTCGCCTGCTCCAACTCGGCGAGCCGCTCGGCCGGCAGGCCGGCGGCCCGGGCCGCGACCAACGGCCCTTCGAACTCCACCGCGGCGGCCTCCCGGGCCAGCAGCTCGAGAAACTCAACCGGCGACGACATGACCGACATTGTGCGGGGCGCCACTAGTTCGCCGTCCAGCCCCCGTCGAGGGCGATCGAGGCGCCGGTGATGAACGAGGCCGGCGGGGAGCACAGGTACGCCACCAGTTCCGCCACCTCCTCTGGCTCGATCAGCCGCTTGATCGCCGCCCGGGCCAGCATGATCTTCTCGACCACCTCGTCCTCGCCGATGCCGTGGGTGGCCGCCTGGTCGGCGATCTGGCTCTCCACCAGCGCCGTCCGCACGTACGCCGGGTTGATGCAGTTGGCGGTCACCCCGTGCGCGGCGCCCTCCAGGGCGACCACCTTCGACAACCCCTCCAGGGCGTGCTTGGCCGAGACGTACGCCGCCTTGTACGGCGAGGCGCGCAGCCCGTGCACCGAGGAGATGTTGACGATCCGTCCCCAGCCGTTGGCGTACATGTGCGGCAGCGACCGCCGGATCAGCCGGAACGGCGCCTCCACCATCACCCGCTGGATGTACTCGAAGCGCTCGACGGGGAAGTCCTGGACCGGCGCGACGTGCTGCAGGCCGGCGTTGTTGACCACGATGTCCACGTCGACGTCCAGCCGGTCCACCGCGGCCGGGTCGGCTAGGTCGATCCCCTCGGCGCGGCCGGCGGCTTCGGCGGCCACCGCCTTGGCCGCCTCCACGTTGCGGTCGACCACCAGCACCGCCGCGCCGGCCGCCGCCAGGCGCAGGGCGCAGGCCCGTCCGATGCCGCTGCCACCACCGGTCACCAGGGCGCTGCGACCGGAGAGGTCGACGCGTACGACGTGGGGGACCGCCACGGGTTCTGCCGTCATGGCGCATGAAGTTACGAGCTGTGTGGCCGGGCGCACATGGCGTGCGGACACATACTCCGCCCGAGGGGTGTGTGGGCGGACGCGACCCGCGCCGCCCCGGCTGGCCCTGGCGGTCGGCGCCGTCGCCCGGCTCGCCGGCCGGCTGTGTCGGAGGTGCCTGGCAGAGTGACCGGCGGCAGGCATCGGCAGCGGGTGGCGGAGCGCGACGGACGGTGGGACGTGACGGAGACCCGGGCAGGCACCGGACGGGCGGACAGCTCCGAGCCGGCGGCCAGCTTCCCGGCCAGCCTGTTCCGGTGGTCGGGCGCGGGCGGATGGGTCTTCGCCCCGGTGCCGGAGGCGTACGCCCCGTCCGCGGCCGGGCCGTTCGGCCGGGTGCCGGTTGTCGCCACCGTGGACGGCCGCACCTGGTCGACCAGCGTCTGGCGGGATCGGCGGCACGGCTGGCTGCTGCCCGTGCCGGCGCGGATCAGGGCCGGCAAGGACGACGGCGACGTGGTCCGGGTGTCCGTCGCGATCGACGACGCTCGGATGTAGCGGGTGGTGCGTCGCTCGGCGGTTCGCCCCCGACGGCGTGTCCGCCCCGACGGGCATCGGAGTGGATCGGTAGGGTGTCGAACACACGTACTGCTGGCGGTCGGGGAGGAGGCGGCGTGCGGGTGCTCGGCGTCGACCCGGGGCTGACCCGGTGCGGGGTCGGCGTGGTCGAGGGCGTGCCGGGGCGGCCCTGCACGCTGGTCGCCTACTACGTCGTCTACACCGATCCCGAGGACGAACTGCCGCTGCGCCTGCTGCACCTGGACCGCTCGCTCGCCGATCTGATCGCCGAACACCGGCCGGACGCGGTCGCCGTGGAGCGGGTGTTCAGCCAGCACAACGTCCGCACCGTGATGGGCACCGCCCAGGCCAGCGGGATCGCCGTGCTCGCCGGCGCGCGCGTCGGGCTGCCCGTGCAGACCTACACCCCCAGCGAGGTCAAGGCGGCGGTGACCGGTTCCGGTCAGGCCGACAAGGCACAGATGACCGCGATGGTCACCCGGCTGCTGCGGCTGCCCGAGCCGCCCCGGCCCGCCGACGCCGCCGACGCCCTGGCCCTGGCCATCTGCCACATCTGGCGCGGCGGGACCCGATCTAAGCTGGCCGCCGCGGCCGAGCGGGCACGACGAGGAGGAACCCGATGATCGCCAGCGTGCGCGGCACGGTGACCGCGACCGGTCCGGACCACGCGGTGGTGGAGGTGGGCGGCATCGGCCTGGCGGTGCAGTGCGCCCCCGGCACCCTCGCCGAGCTGCGGGTCGGCCAGCCGGCCCGGCTCGCCACCAGCCTGGTCGTCCGGGAGGACTCGCTCACCCTCTACGGCTTCGCCGACGACGACGCCAAGCAGCTCTTCGAGCTGCTGCAAACCGCCAGCGGGGTGGGCCCCCGGCTGGCCCAGGCGGTGCTCGCCGTGCACACCCCGGACGCGGTCCGCAAGGCCATCGCCAACGCCGACACCGCCGCGCTGACCCGGGTGCCGGGCATCGGCAAGAAGGGCGCGGAGCGCCTCGTCCTCGAACTGCGCGACCGGATCGGCCCGGTGCCGGTCGGTCCGGACGGCGCGGCCGGGGTGACCGCGGGCGCCTGGCCGGAGCAGGTGCGCCAGGCCCTGGTCGGGCTCGGTTGGACGGCCGCCCAGGCCGAGCAGGCCGTCGCCGCGGTCGCCGAGACCGTCGACGGGGCGACCCCGCCGGTGCCGGTCCTGCTCAAGCAGGCCATCCGCCTCCTGGGCCGCACCCGATGACGGGGGAGAACCTGGTCTCGGCCTTCGTCAGCGACGCGGAACGGGACGCGGAGGCCAGCGTCCGGCCGAAGCGCCTGGAGGAGTTCATCGCCCAGCACCGGGTCCGCGACCAGCTCGACCTGCTGCTCAAGGGCGCGATGCGGCGCGGCTCCCCGCCCGACCACATCCTCTTGTCGGGGCCGCCTGGCTTGGGTAAGACCACCCTGGCCAACATCGTGGCGGCCGAGTTGGGTTCGGGGATCCGGGTGACCAGCGGGCCGGCCATCGAGCGCTCCGGCGATCTGGCCGCCATCCTGACCAGCCTCGCCGAGGGCGACGTGCTGTTCATCGACGAGATCCACCGGATCGCCAAGCCGGCCGAGGAGCTGCTCTACAGCGCGATGGAGGACTTCCGGGTCGACGTGGTGGTCGGCAAGGGCCCCGGCGCGACCGCGATCCCACTGGACGTGGAGCCGTTCACCCTGGTCGGCGCGACCACCCGCTCCGGCCTGCTCACCGGGCCGATGCGGGACCGGTTCGGCTTCGTCGCCCACCTGGACTTCTACGCCCCGGCCGACCTGGAGTCGCTGCTGCACCGCTCGGCGCGGATTCTCGGCGTGCCGATCACCGACGAGGGCGCCGCCGAGATCGCCGGCCGGTCGCGGGGGACGCCCCGGATCGCCAACCGGCTGCTGCGCCGGGTCCGCGACTTCGCCGAGGTCCGGGCCGACGGCGTGGTCACCCGGGAGACCGCCCAGGCCGCCCTGACCGTGTACGACGTCGACGCGCTCGGGCTGGATCGGCTGGACCGGGCGGTGCTCATCGCGCTGGTCGACTCGTTCCGGGGCGGTCCGGTGGGGCTCTCCACCCTCGCCGTGGCGGTGGGGGAGCAGCCGGACACGGTCGAGGAGGTCTGCGAGCCGTTCCTGGTGCGGGCGGGGCTGCTGGCGCGTACGCCCCGGGGTCGGGTCGCCACCGAGGCTGCCTGGCACCATCTGGGGCGTACGCCGCCGAATGGTACATTTGGCACCGACGCCCCTCCCGTGCCCGATCTGTTCTCCGCGCAGCCTGAAACGCCGTGATCCGAACGTGATCTGGGTCGCATTCGGTGTTCCCAGGTGCAGGGACTAGACTTCGCGCGGTCTACAGGACGTGAGAATCCGCCTCCGCTCCGGCGCCCCTCGTGCCGGTCGGGAGGCCAATGGGAAGGTCAACAACCGTGCTTTACGCAGCAGCGAGTGGCGGGGGAGCCGGCAGTCTGACGCCGATCCTCATGATCGCTCTGCTTTTCGGGGTCATGTACTTCATGATGATCCGCCCCCAGCAGAAGCGGCGTCGCGAGGCTGAGCAGATGCAGTCCGCGCTCGGCCCGGGCGATGAGGTCGTCACCATCGGTGGGCTCCACGGCACGGTCACCGCCGTCGAGGACGAGACGGTCCTGCTGGAGGTCGCCCCGGGCGTGCAGACCCGGTACGCGCGCCCGGCCGTCGCCCGGGTGGTCAAGCAGGCCGAGCGCCCCGAGACGATCGAGCCGGCCGCCGAGGACGTGGAGACCGTCAAGGAGTGACCGCCGGCCCCGGACGGGGCAGCGGATTCACCCGCACAAGTGGATAGTTGGGTCGGCGCCCGGCGCCGACACGCACGGGAATTCCGGCCGGCGCCGCCGCGTCGTAACCGGGAGGCGTGTCGGCCGGCGGCGTCGACCCGTCAGAGCCGTCGGGCGGACACCCCCGGCCCGACATTCGCCGCCGCTGCTCAGCGGCGCGACCGTACAGGGAGACAGGACAGCCGTGGCACCACCTCAGGGACAGATGCGCCCCGGACGGCAGCTCGCCGTGCTCGGGCTCGTCTTCGTCGTCCTCTATCTTTTGGTGTTCTTCTCGGGCGGCGCCAGCGGTGGCTGGAAGGACCGGTTGGAGCCCCGGCTCGGCCTGGACCTGATCGGCGGCACCCGGCTGACGCTGGAGGCCACCAACAGCGTCGACGGCAAGCCCCCGACGGCCGCCAACCTCGAGGAGGCGCGCCAGATCATCGAGAGCCGGGTCAACGCGTACGGCGTGGCCGAGGCCGAGGTGGTCACCGAGGGCAATCGCAACATCGTCATCTCCCTGCCCGGCTCCAACCGGGACCTGACGGACGTCGGTAGCGCGGCCGAGCTGCGCTTCCGCAAGGTCCTCAAGGCCACCGACGGCAGCGGCGCCACCCTCGCCCCGGCTCCGAGCGCCAGCGCCACCCCGGCCCCGTCGGGTAGCGCCAGCCCGGCCCCGTCGGGCAGCGCCGCGCCGCAGGCCACCGCCTCGCCGAGCGCGGGTGGGCAGGGCGGCATGGCCCCGACGGCGAGCGCGAGCGCCGCGCCGACCCCGTCGGCCTCGGCGAGCGCCGCCGCGCCGAGCCCGAGCGCCAGCGCCGCCCCGGTGCCGCAGGGCGTCGAGGAGCAGCGCAAGGCCGTCGAGCAGAAGGTCGGCGCGGCCGCGTGGTCCGCCGCCACCGGCCTGAAGGCCCCGGCCGATGTCACGGCGGATCCGTCGCTGGCCGAGAAGCTCAAGCCGTTCGGCACCCTCTCCCCGCAGGAGATCGCGGTGCTGCCGGTCGAGATGCAGTACAACGTCCCGACCATCACCTGCGCGCAGCTCGACAAGCGGCCGCCGGCGTCGATCAAGGACGAGAACCAGCAGGCGGTCGCCTGCGAGTCCGGCGCCAAGTACCTGCTGGACAAGGCGAAGGTGGTCGGCACCGACGTCAAGAACGCGTCCGCTCAGCTCGACCAGACCAGCTCCTGGGTGGTGAGCCTTAACTTCACCAGCAAGGGCCAGGAGAAGTGGACCGCGCTGACCCGCGAGTCGTTCACCAACGAGGGCCAGGCCTGCGACCAGACCGCGCTCGGCCAGGACGGCAAGTGCCGGGTCGCAGTGGTGCTGGACAACGAGATCGTCTCCTCCCCGGAGATCCAGGGCGTGCTGACCGGCGACTCCCAGATCACCGGCAACTTCGACAGCAAGACCGCCAACCAGCTGGCCAGCCAGCTGCGCTACGGCGCCCTGCCGGTGACCTTCGTGCCGCAGGAGCAGCAGAACGTCACCGCGACCCTGGGTGACAGCCACCTCAAGGCGGGCCTGCTCGCGGCCGGCATCGGCATGCTGCTGGTCATCATCTACTCGTTCTTCTACTACCGGCTGCTCGGCTCGGTCATCTTCCTGAGCCTGGTGCTCTCGGCGCTGCTGGTCTTCGGCGCGCTGGTGGTGCTCGGCCGGTCGATCGGCTTCACCCTCACCCTCGCCGGCATCGCCGGCATGATCGTCTCACTCGGTGTGGCGGCAGACTCGTTCGTCATCTACTTCGAGCGGCTCAAGGACGAGATCCGGGAGGGACGCAGCCCGCGTAGCGCGGTGCCGCGGGCGTGGGTCCGGGCCCGCCGGACGATCATCTCGGCGAACGCCATCACCCTGATGTCGGCCGTGGTGCTCTACCTCGTCTCGGTCGGCGCGGTGAAGGGCTTCGCCTTCGCGCTCGGCCTGGCGACCGTCCTCGACCTGATGGTCGTCTTCCTCTTCCGTCACCCGATCATGACGATGTTCGCCCGGACCCGGGCGTTCCTGTCCCCGCGGGTCAGCGGTCTCGGCCGGGCCCTGCCGGCCCGGTCGGCCGAGCAGGCCACCGCCCGCAACCCGCGCGTCAAGGAGGCCTGAGATGGCTAAGACTGGTCTGGCGTCCCGGCTCTACCGGGGCGAGGCCGATCTCAACATCGTCGGCCGGCGCAAGCTGTGGTTCGGCGTCGCCGGTGTGCTGGTGCTGGTCGCCGTGCTGAGCTTCGCCATCCAGGGCTTCAAACTCGGCATCGAGTTCGCCGGCGGCAACTCGTTCCAGGTGCCGGCCAGCGTCGGCACCCTGGCCCAGGCCGAGGAGAAGGTCACCGCGGCCCTGCACGCCAAGGGCGGCGGCGCCGAGGTGGTCACCGCGCAGCAGGTCGGCAGCACCAGCGGCCAGTACTACGAGCTGCGCACCGGTCAGCTCAGCGCCGACCAGGCCAACGCGGTCAAGACCGAGATGGCGCAGTCGTTCGGCATCCAGCCGGACCAGATCAGCGGCAGCCAGGTCTCCGAGGCGTGGGGCAGCCAGGTCACCTCCCGCGCGGTGCTCGGTCTGCTGATCTTCATCGCGGTGGTGGCGGTCTACCTGATCCTCCGCTTCGAGTGGCGGATGGCGGTCGCGGCGATCGCCTCGCTGCTGACCAACCTGGTCCTCACCGCCGGCATCTACTCGATGGTCGGCTTCGAGGTCACCCCCTCCACGATCATCGGTTTCCTCACCATCCTGGGCTTCGCGCTCTACGACGTGGTGGTGGTCTTCGACAAGGTCCAGGAGAACACCCGAGGCATCACCGCGAACAACAACATGACCTACGGCGAGGCGGCCAACCTGGCGCTCAACCAGAGCCTCATGCGGTCGCTGAACACCTCGGTGGTCGCCCTGCTGCCGGTTGGCGGTCTGTTGTTCATCGGGGCGGGTCTGCTCGGCGCCGGCACGCTCAAGGACCTCGGTCTGGTGCTCTTCGTCGGTATGGCCGTCGCCTTCCTGACCTCGATCCTGCTGGCCACCCCACTGCTGGTGATGATGAAGAACCAGGATCCGCGGATCAGCGCGCACAACAAGCGGGTGCTGGCCCGGCGCGGCGCGATCGCCCGGGGCGAGGTCGCCCCGAAGGGCGCGCCGCGGGCCGTGGCGGCCGGCGACGGCGACGCCATCGACCCGGAGGCGGCGGCCCTCGCCGGCGCCGCGCCGAAGGTGGGCGCCCGGCCGGCGGGCAAGCGTCCCACCGGTGCCCGCGGCGGCCGCTCCGGCGGCGGAGGCAACCGGCCGGGCGGCGCCAAGCGCCGCTGACCGGGCAACCTTCCGGCGGCGCGCCAGCGTCGCCGACCTGCCCGGGACACCCGGTAGGAATCGACCGGACGGCGTCCGTCATGCTGTGCGAGCGGCATGACGGACGCCGTCGTCGTTTCGAAGGGACATGGGACGTACCGTGACGGAGACCCACACCACCGGGGTACGGGGAGACAGCGGCCCCGAGGTCGCCCAGCTGGTCGCCAGCCGGGTGCTGGACGTGCCGGACTTCCCCCAGCCGGGGGTCATGTTCAAGGACTTGATGCCGCTCTTCGCCGACGGTGCCGTCTTCCGCGAGGTGATCGACGGGATCATCGCGTACCACGGGCGGGACTCGTTCGACTCCGTGGCCGGCATCGAGGCGCGTGGGTTCGTGCTCGCCGCGGCCATCGCGTACGCGTCCGGGGTGGGTGTGGTGCCGGTGCGCAAGGCCGGCAAGCTGCCCCGCGCGACGCACGCCGCCTCGTACGCGCTGGAGTACGGCGAGGCGACCCTGGAGGTGCACCAGGACGCCTTCACCGCCGGCCACCGGGTCCTGGTGGTGGACGACGTGCTCGCCACCGGCGGGACGGCCGAGGCCACCCTCGACCTGGTCGAGCGGGCCGGCGGCACGGTCGCCGGCTTCACCGTGCTGCTGGAGCTGGGTTTCCTCAAAGGCCGGGAGCGGCTCGCCCCGCGTCCGGTCCATGCCCTGCTGACCGTTTGACCCCTGGACCGGTCGGGCCGCCCCGGCGCGGTCCGTCCGGCGGAGGGGCGGGGGACCCTGCGTACGGGTAGCATTGCCCTTTGCCGACCGGGCGGGGTGGCGGGTCGGCGCGGAACAACGCCGGCCCCCGGGCCGGTTGTACAGGACGTCGGCCGGACGGTCGGCGCATCCCGGCGAGCGGTGAGGAGGCCGGTGTCCTACGATGTCGTCCCTCCGGTGGAGGGCACGGTGCACCCGACAGGCGACGCGGACGGCTCGGTGACCGAGCGGAGCGGCAACCCGCCGGCCCGGGTGACCGGTTCCGGCGGCGGGCCCGACGCCAGGACGGACGGCGGTGCGTCGTCCGGGGCGGTCGTGGTGCCATTGCGGACCGACGCGGGTGAACCGTCCCCCGGCGGTGGCTTCGCGCTCTCCAACGCCCCGACCGGCCGCCGGGTGCGCGCCCGGCTGGCCCGGTTCAACGCGCCGTGGCAGACCTCGCAGGTCAGCGAGGTGCTGGAACCGCTGATCGCCACCCACCGGGAGAATCACCCGAAGGCCGACGCCCGGCTGCTCCAACGGGCGTTCGACACCGCCGCGCGCTGGCACTCGGGTCAGTACCGCAAGTCCGGCGACCCGTACATCACCCATCCCCTGGCGGTGGCGACGATCCTGGCCAACCTCGGGATGGACACCACCACCCTGGTGGCGGCGCTGCTGCACGACACGATCGAGGACACGGAATACACCCTCGACCAGATGCGGGCCGACTTCGGTCCCGAGGTCACCCTGCTGGTCGACGGCGTCACCAAGCTCGACAAGGTCAAGCTCGGCGACGCGGCCAAGGCGGAGACGATCCGCAAGATGGTCGTCGCCATGGCCAAGGACCCCCGGGTCCTGGTGATCAAGCTGGCCGACCGGCTGCACAACATGCGTACCCTCACCTTCCTGCCCCGGCCCAAGCAGGAGCAGAAGGCGAAGGAGACGCTGGAGATCCTGGCCCCCCTGGCGCACCGCCTCGGTATGAACACCATCAAGTGGGAGCTGGAGGACCTCGCCTTCGGCACGCTGTTCCCGAAGCGGTACGAGGAGATCAACCGCCTCATCGGGGAGCACCAGCCGCAGCGGGAGGCGCTGCTGCGCCAGGTGACCCAGAAGGTCGGCACCGACCTGAAGGCCGCCAAGATCAAGGCGGAGGTCACCGGGCGGCCGAAGCACCTCTACTCGATCTACCAGAAGATGATCGTGCGGGGTCGCGACTTCAACGACATCTACGATCTGGTCGGCGTGCGGATCCTGGTCGACACGGTGCGGGACTGCTACGCGGCGCTGGGGGTCATCCACGCCAACTGGCAGCCGGTGCCGGGCCGGTTCAAGGACTACATCGCCATGCCCAAGTTCAACATGTACCAGTCGTTGCACACGACGGTCATCGGGCCCACCGGCAAGCCGGTGGAGATGCAGATCCGCACGTACGCGATGCACCGCACCGCCGAGTTCGGCATCGCCGCACACTGGAAGTACAAGGAGCACAAGGGCACCCAGATCGTCGGCCCGCCGGCGCACATCGACGAGATGACCTGGCTCCGCCAACTGCTCGACTGGCAGCGGGAGGCGGCCGACCCGAGCGAGTTCCTCGACGCGCTCCGGTTCGACCTGTCCAGCCAGGAGGTGTACGTCTTCACCCCGAAGGGTGACGTCATCCCGTTGCCGACCGGGTCGACGCCGGTGGACTTCGCGTACGCGGTGCACACCGAGGTCGGGCACAAGTGCATCGGCGCCCGGGTCAACGGCAAGCTGGTGCCGCTGGAGTCGACGTTGTCCAACGGCGACGTGATCGAGATCTTCACCTCGAAGTCCGACACGGCCGGCCCGACCCAGGACTGGCTCGGCTTCGTCAAGAGCCCGCGCGCCCGGACCAAGATCCGCCAGTACTTCAACAAGGAGCGGCGCGAGGAGGCGATCGAGGCCGGCAAGGACTCGATCGTCAAGGCGATGCGCAAGCAGGGCATGCCGTTGCAGCGGATGCTCACTTCCGACAACCTGATGGCGATCGCCCGGGACCTGCACCTGGCCGATGTCGCCTCGCTCTACGCCGCGGTCGGCGACAGCCAGGTCTCCGCCCAGTCGGTGGTGCAGAAGCTGATGGCCACGTACGGCGGCGAGGAGGGCGCGGCCGAGGACATCGCCGAGACGGCGGTCGCCACCCGGCCGCCGCGCAGCCGGTCCAGCAGTCACGACCCGGGCGTGGTGGTCCGGGGCGTCAGCGACGTATGGATCAAGCTGGCCCGTTGCTGCACGCCGGTACCGCCGGACGCCGTGTTCGGCTTCGTCACCCGCTCCGGCGGAGTGAGCGTGCACCGCGACGACTGCGCCAACGCCGAGGACCTCAAGGCGCAGAGCGAGCGGGTGGTCGAGGTGAACTGGAAGCTCACCTCCGCCTCGACGTTCCTGGTCGCCATCCAGGTGGAGGCGCTGGACCGGCACAAGCTGCTGGCCGACGTCACCCGGGTGCTCTCCGACGAGCGGGTCAACATCCTCTCCGCCACCGTCACCACCACCCGGGACCGGGTGGCGGTGAGCCGGTTCAGCTTCGAGATGGCCGACCCGAAGCACCTGGGGCACCTGCTGGCCGCGGTCCGCAAGGTCGACGGGGTCTTCGACGCCTACCGGGTGACGTCGGGGGCCTGAGACACCGACACACGAAAGCGCCCGCCGGCGTCAGCCGGCGGGCGCTTTCGTGTGCGTCGTACGGGGTCAGCCGCCCTGGATGTCGCTCATCGCCAGCTTGTTGATGACGACCTCCTTCTTGGGGTGGCCGCCACCGGCCTGCTGGGCGAAGGCGCCGTCGTCGCCGGCCGCCGCGACCTGCTTGACCACGTCCATGCCGCCGGTGATGGTGCCCAGCACCGTGTAGTTCGGGTCGAGCTGGGAGTCGCCGTAGACGATGAAGAACTGGCTGCCGGTGCTGCCCGGCTGGCCGGAGTTGGCCATCGCGATGACGCCGTCGGGGTACGGCGGCCGCTTGTCGGTGGGCAGGTTCTCCTCGGCCAGGTTGTAGCTCGGGCCGCCGGTGCCGTCGGTCTCCCGCCAGCCGTTGCCGGTCGCGCTCGGATCGCCGCACTGGAGCACCTGGATTCCCTGGGTCACCAACCGGTGGCACTTGGTGTTGTCGAAGAAGCCCTTGCTGGCCAGGTGGGTGAAGCTGCCGGCGGTGCAGGGCACCTTGCTCCGGTCGATCTTGGCGGTGATCGCACCCAGGTTGGTGTCGATCGTCATCGTCTGGGTGCCCTTGTTGTCCTGCTGGTTCGAGGGCAGCCCGACGTCCTTGATTTGCTTGGACCGGGCATCCTTGGGCACCTCGGTGTAGGCGCACTCGGCGTAGCCCTCGGTGTTGGCGGCCGTGTTCTGCTTCTTGTCGCCGCCGAGCGAGGTGGCCAGCCAGACGGTGCCGGCGACCACGAGCACCAGCACGGCCGCGGCGCCGATGATGGCCTGCGTCTGCCGGCGCTTGCGGGCCTTACCGGCGCGTTCGGCCATCTCCCGCTCGAGTCGGGCCCGCGCCGCCGCGCGCTGCCGCTCTCTCGTGGACGTCACGGTCACTCCTTACGGTGCTCTTCGTGCGGCGCTGCCGCTGCTGTTCGGGTGGGGCGCCGGGTCAGCCGGCGCTGGGGCTCGCCACCGGTGCGGCGTTCGGCTCGCCGACGGTGAGGCTCTGGATCAACACGTCCGTCTTGGGCTTGACCTTGGCCCCACTCCCATTGTCCACGGTCTCCAGGGCACCGATCTTCTCCACCACGGCGAGCCCACCGGTGACCTTGCCGATGACCGGGTAGGCCGGCTTGTCCGGGTTGAAGTCCTTGAAGAAGATCAGGAACTGGCTGCCGTTGGCGCCCGGCGGGCTGGCGATCATGGCGACCGTGCCCTTCGGGTACGCCGGGGGCTCGTTCGGGGCCGGTGAGGCGGAGGGGCTCGGCTCCGGGGCGGCCGGGACGTTCTCGTCGTAGAACGAGTACGCCGGGCCGCCGATGCCGGTGCCGCTCGGGTCGCCGCAGCGCAGCGCGCCCTCGGCGGTGATCTCGTGGCACTTGGTGTTGTCGTAGAACGTCTTGCCGGCCAGGAAGGAGATGCTCGCCGCCGCGCACGGGGCCGCGGTGAGGTCGAGCTCGGCGGTGATCGGGGCACCCTGGTTGGTGGTGACCGTCATGCTCCGCGTGCCGGCGGTCGGCAGCCCGGTGGTGGCCGGCGTGCCGACGTCCTTGAGGTTGGTGTTGGCGCCGACGTCCTGCGGGGTCCAGACGCAGACGTCCTCGGCGGCCTTCTGCTCCGGCTTCGAGTCGAACGCGCCGAGCGCCCAAGCCGAGCCGACCACGATCAGCGCGAGCACGATCGCGGCGCCGACGCCGGCCTGGATCTGCCGGCGGCGCTTCGCGGCGGCGGCCCGCCGGGCGAGCTGCCGGTCGAGCTTGGCCCGCGCCAGTTTGCGCTGCCGGTCCCTGCTGGAAGCCACCCGTGCTCCCCTTCCTCTACCCTGGTCCTCGCCCGTGGGGCGCCGTCCGGCCGTCCGGCGGAAGGTGCGCCACGCCACACGCCCGCCAGAGTGTACGGGTACCGACTGGGAAAGTGGTGTACGAGGTCGGGGCAGGGGTCTATCAGACGTTTGTCGGTGGGTCCGGCGGGGTCGGTGGGACGAGTGGGTCGACGGAACCCGGTGGCCGGGGCGACTAGGCTGCTGACGGGGACGACGACTCGAACGGAAGGGGAGCGGACGTGCTCGTGGCCGGCTTTCCCGCGGACGCCTTCGGCACCAACTGCTACGTGGTGGCGACCGCGCCGGGGGAGCAGTGCGTGGTGGTCGACCCCGGCATCGGGGTGCTCGACCGGCTCGACGCCGTGCTCGCCGAGCACCGCCTGCACCCGGCCGCCGTGCTGCTCACCCACGGCCACCTCGACCACACCTTCTCCGTGGCGCCGGTCTGCGGCGCGCGGGGCATCCCCGCCTACGTCCACCCGGACGACCGGGAGCTGCTCGCCGACCCGGCCAAGGCGCTCTCCATGGACCTCACCCAGCTCTTCGGCGGTCGGCTGCCGTACGCCGAGCCGGAGGACGTGGCCGAGCTGACCGACGGCGCCACGCTCAGCCTCGCCGGCCTGGAGATCACCGTCGACCACGCGCCCGGCCATACCGGCGGGTCGGTGCTGTTCCGGCTGCCCGGCGCCGGCTCGCCCTGGGAGGCCGAGCAGATCTGCCTCTCCGGTGACGTGCTCTTCGCCGGCTCGATCGGCCGCACCGACCTGCCGGGCGGCAGCATGCCCCGCATGCTGGCCAGCCTCCGGGAGAAGGTCCTCCCGCTGGCCGACGACACCGTCGTGCTGCCCGGCCACGGCCCCGCGACCACCATCGGCCGCGAGCGCGCGACCAACCCGTACCTCATCGAGGTGGCGGGGACCGGCGCCGCGCGCCCGGCCGTGCCCACCCGCGGCCTGTAGCCCCGGCCGCGGCCCACGCCCGCACCGAGCCGTCGGCGCGGATTCAAGGAGTACGCCATGAGCAAGCCCACGCCCATCTCCGGCTTCCCGGAGTGGACGCCCGCCCAGCGGATGGTCGAGCAGTTCGTCCTCGACCGGATCCGGGCCACCTTCGAGCTGTACGGCTTCGCCCCGCTGGAGACCCGCTCGGTCGAGCCACTGGACCAGCTCCTGCGCAAGGGGGAGACCTCCAAGGAGGTCTACGTGCTGCGCCGGCTGCAGGCCGACCCGGAGGGGGCGACCAGCGACGACGCGCTCGGCCTGCACTTCGACCTGACCGTGCCGTTCGCCCGGTACGTGCTGGAGAACGCCGGCAAGCTGCAGTTCCCGTTCCGCCGCTACCAGATCCAGAAGGTGTGGCGGGGGGAGCGGCCGCAGGAGGGGCGCTACCGCGAGTTTCTCCAGGCCGACATCGACATCGTCGACCGGGACACCCTGCCGGCCCACTACGAGGCCGAGATGCCGCTGGTGATCGGTGACGCGCTGCGCTCGCTGCCGATCCCGCCCGTGCGGATCCAGGTCAACAACCGCAAGATCTGCGAGGGCTTCTACCGGGGGATCGGGCTGACCGACCCGGAGGCGGCGCTGCGCGCGGTCGACAAGCTCGACAAGATCGGCCCGACCCGGGTGGTCGAGCTGCTGGCGGAGACCGCCGGGGCGAGTGAGGCACAGGCCAAGGCGGTCCTGGCGCTGGCCGAGATCTCCGCGCCGGACGGCTCGTTCGCCGACGCGGTGCGCGCCCTCGGGGTGAGCGACCCGCTGCTGGACGAGGGCATCGCGGAGCTGGTCGCGGTGGTGGAGACCGCCGCCGCGCACTCGCCCGGCCTCTGCGTCGCCGACCTGCGCATCGCCCGCGGCCTGGACTACTACACCGGCACGGTCTACGAGACGCAGATGATCGGCTACGAGCGGTTCGGTTCGGTCTGCTCCGGCGGCCGGTACGACAACCTGGCCAGCTCGGGCAACGTCCGGTTCCCCGGGGTGGGCATCTCCATCGGGGTGACCCGGCTGCTCGGCCTGCTCTTCGGCGCGGAGGCGCTGTCGGTCTCCCGCAGCGTGCCGACCTGCGTGCTGGTCGCGGTCACCACCGAGGAGGAGCGGCCGGCGAGCAACCGGGTCGCCGAGGCGCTGCGCTCCCGGGGCATCCCCACGGAGGTGTCGCCCAGCGCCGCCAAGTTCGGCAAGCAGATCCGCTACGCCGAGCGGCGCGGCATCCCGTACGTCTGGTTCCCCGGCGCCGAGGGCGACCAGGTGAAGGACATCCGCTCGGGCGAGCAGGTGGCCGCGGCGGCGGGCGAGTGGATGCCGCCCCAGGCGGACCTGAAGCCGCTGGTCGGACCCGCCCCGACTGGCGCCTGACGAGGTTTCGACCTACGGTGGCGTAAGTTACGCCACCGTAGGGAGAACCTCGTGACCGTGCTCAGCCAGACCGCCCTCCTCCACGAACTCGAACCCGTGGTGGAGAAGAACCTCGACCGGCACCTGTCGCTGGCGAAGGAATGGTTCCCGCACGAGTACGTGCCGTGGAGCGAGGGGCGTACCTTCGACGGCCCGCTCGGCGGGGAACCGTGGGCGGAGACGGACTCCACGCTGCCTGAGGTGGCCCGGACCGCGCTGATCGTCAACCTGCTCACCGAGGACAACCTGCCCTCCTACCACCACGAGATCGCCACCCTCTTCGGCCGGGACGGCGCGTGGGGCACCTGGGTGCACCGGTGGACCGCCGAGGAGGGGCGGCACGGCACTGCCATCCGGGACTACCTCACGGTGACCCGGGCGGTCGACCCGGTGGCGCTGGAGCGGGCCCGGATGGTGCACATGTCGGCCGGCTACCGCAACACGCACGACGACGAGGTGCTCCACTCGCTCGCGTACGTCTCGTTCCAGGAGCTGGCCACCCGCATCTCGCACCGCAACACCGGTCGGGCCACCGGTGACCCGACCTGCGAGGCGCTGCTGGCCCGGGTGGCGGCCGACGAGAACCTGCACATGGTCTTCTACCGCAACCTGCTCGGCGCGGCCTTCGAGCTGGCACCGAGCCAGGCCATGCGGGCGGTCGCGGACGTGCTGGCCGACTTCCAGATGCCGGGCGTCGGCATCGACGGCTTCGCCCGCAAGTCGGTGGCGATCGCCCTGGCCGGCATCTACGACCTGCGCCAGCACCGGGACGAGGTGGTCGTTCCGGTGTTGCGGCAGTGGAACCTCTTCGAGGCGACCGGGCTGGACGCCGACGGCGAGGCCGCCCGCGACCAGATCGCCGCCCACCTCGACACCCTGGAGGTCCAGGCGGCCCGCTTCGAGGAGAAGCGCGCCGCCCGCGCCGCCCGTCTCACCCTCGCCCGCTGACCCCACGCCCGCCCGCTGCCCCTTCCCCGCCCGCCTCGCCCTGCCGCCCCGCCTCGCCTCGACGAGGTCGCATTTTCCGGGAAAGAGGGCTCATGCCGAGGGCCATGGCCACCCTTTCCGGGAAAGAGTGGCCATGGCGGCGGCGCGCGCGGGCGAGGCGGCGCGGATGGGTGTGCCCGCCGGGTCAGACGGGGGCGTCGAGCGGGAAGAGCAGGCAGGACGACGTGGCGTGGGCGATGAGGCGGTCCTTCGTGTCGGTCAGGCGCGCCTCGGCCAGGGCGGTACGCCGGCCGCGCTGGAGCACGGTGCCCGCGCAGCGCAGCCGGCCGCTGTCGACCGTGACCGGCCGGAGGAACTTCACGTTCAGGTCGAGCGAGGTGTAGCCGACGCCGGCCGGCAACGTGCTGTGGACGGCACACCCGGCGGCGGTGTCGAGGAGGGTGGAGATGACTCCACCGTGCACGGTGCCGAGCGGGTTGTAGTGGAACTCCTGCGGCACCAGCTCGACGGTGACCCGGCCCTCGTCCGCCGCCATCCGGGCCATGTCGATCAGGTGCATGATCGGCGGCGCAGCCAGCTCCCCGGCGATCATCGCGCGCAGCAGTTCCAGGCCGCTGCGCTGACCGACGTGCGCGGCTCCGGCCAGCGGGTCGGACCAGGAGAAGGTGCGGCTGCGGTCCTGCGTCTGTGTCATGGACCCAGCCTCGCAGCGCGTTGCTGAGTCTGTCAATCAGACCTAGCCTGGTCGGCATGAGACCCGCGGCACTGGACTGGTCGGTGGAGAACTGCACCATCGCCCGCGCGATGGCCATCCTCGGCGAGCGGTGGACGCTGGTCGTCCTCCGCGAGGTCTTCAACGGCGTACGCCGCTTCGACGACATGCGGGTCCGCACCGGCATTCCCCGGCAGGTGCTCACCAACCGGCTCGCCATGCTGGTCGAGCAGGGGGTGCTGCGCCGGGTGCCGTACCGGGAGCCGGGCAGCCGGATGCGGCACGAGTACCGGCTCACCGACAAGGGGCTCGACCTGTGGCCGGTGCTGGTGGCGGTGCTCGGTTGGGGCGACCGCTACCTGGCCGATCCGGACGGTTCGCCGCTGACCGTCACCCATCGGGACTGCGACGCCGAGGTCCGGGTCGCAATGCGTTGCGCCGAGGGACACGAGGTGACTGAACCGCGTGACGTGCTACCCCGCCCCGGGCCGGGGGCGCGCCGCCGGAGCTGAGGCGTGACCCGGCGCGCGGACCACCGGACGGGCCGCGCGCCGGGCCGGGGGAGGGACTACCAGCCGAAGCCGTTGGCGTACGAGACGCTGGCGAGCACCGCCTGCCCGCTGGTGTTCGGGTGGAAGTAGTCCCAGCCGGAGACCTGGCTCAACACGAACGGGTAGTTGAACACGGCGTTGTCGTCGAAGTCGCAGTTCGCCCCGTACGCGGCGCAGGCCTGGGTGAGCTGGGTGTTGTAGTCGATCACCCGCTGCCGAACCCGGGCCCGCCGGTCCACGTCGGCCTGGGCGGTCGAGGTCGGGTTGGCCAGCATGGACTGGCAGATCCCGAAGGCCGACCAGGCGCTGCGGGCGCTGCCGCTGTCCTTGCCGACGTACCAGAGCCGGTGGATGTCCGGGATGCTGAGCACGGCGACCCGGGCGTTCGGCAGGCCGGCCTTGAGCCGGTTGAGGGCGCTGTCGATGTTGGCCCGGAAGGTGGCCACCGGGGTCATGGTGGACTCCGAGCTGGTGCAGGCGTCGTTGGCGCCGATGAGCATGGTGACGTAATCGACGCCCTGACCGACCGCGGTGCCCGCCTGGCCGTACATGTCGGCGGACCTGGCGCCGGTCTTCGCGTCGTTGAGGTTGCGACCCTGGATGGCCGGGTTGACTGCGCGGATCCGCAGGTAGTGGCTGTTCACCCCGGTGTCGTCGCCGGTGCTGAACGACCGTGCGGTGCAGTCGACGTACCAGCCGCAGGCGTTGAAGCCGCGGGTGATCGAGTCGCCCAGGGTGGCCATCGAGTTCGGTGGCGGGGTGGCGGCGGCGACGGGGGTGGCGGCGAGCAGGACGAGGGCGGTGGCGCTGGCGACGGTGGCGCCAGCGCGCGTCGGACGAGGGTCATGGTGGCCTCCGGATCACGGGTGCCGGCGTGCTGCGGTGGCCCGATGGTATAGACGACGCTCTGTGTCCACAATGTTGCGTACTGGTTGCTTTTTGGGCGGGCCAATTCGGGCAAAGTGCCACCTTGCGCAGGATCTTAAATATGTGAATACTTTGGTCACTCGGCCGGTTCCCCCAGGTCGGCCGGGTTGTCCTCGGGCGCGTCCGTATGACGGCGTCCGTCACCCCTCCTTGGAGGTTGTTACATGCGACCCACGAGGTCCTCGCTCCTTCGCGCCGCTGCCGTCGCCGTGGCCGGCACCCTGGTCACGGGCTCGCTCCTCGGCGCACCCGCCCAGGCCGCCCCCGCCACGCCCGCGTCCCCGGACGCCGCCGCCGCGCTCGTCGCCAAGCTCGGCGACCACGCCGCCGGCACGTACGCCGACGGCAGCGGCAAGATGGTCATCGCGGTGACCGACGCCGCGGCCGCGCGCCAGGTCCGCGCCGCCGGCGCCACCCCGAAGCTCGTCACCCGCGGCGCCGACAAGCTCAAGGCGGCCACCGCCGAGCTGGAGCGGTCCGCCAAGATCCCGGGCACCGCCTGGTGGGTCGACGCGGCCACCAACCAGGTCGTCGTCTCGGTCGACAGCACCGTCACCGGCGCCAAGCTGGAGCGGGTCAAGGCCGCCGCCGCGCGTACCGGCGGGACGGTCCGGATCGAGGCCGAGCCCGGCGTGCTGAGCACCCGGATCTCCGGCGGTCAGGCGATCTACGCCGCCGGCGGCGGCCGCTGCTCGCTCGGCTTCAACGTCCGCAGCAGCTCCGGCACCACCTACTTCCTGACCGCCGGCCACTGCACCAACATCGCCTCGACCTGGTACTCGAACTCCGGCCAGACCACCGTCCTCGGCACCCGCGCGGGCACCAGCTTCCCGGGCAACGACTACGGCATCGTCCGGCACAGCAACTCTGCCAACGCGGCCGGCAACGTCTACCTGTGGAACGGCACCTACCGGGACGTCACCGGCGCCGCCAACGCGTACGTCGGCATGAGCGTGACCCGCTCCGGCAGCACCACCGGCCTGTGGGGCGGCAGCGTCCAGGCGACGAACGCCACCGTCAACTACGCCGAGGGCAGCGTTTCCGGCCTGATCCGCACCAACGTCTGCGCCGAGCCCGGCGACAGCGGCGGCTCGCTGTTCAGCGGCAGCAGCGCCGTCGGTCTCACCTCCGGTGGCAGCGGCAACTGCCGCACCGGCGGCACGACCTACTTCCAGCCGGTCACCGAGCCGATGAGCGTCTACGGCGTCAGCATCATCTGACCCTGACGGACACCGCGCAGAGCGGGTCGCCGGCCTCCGGCGGCCCGCTCTCCGCGTCTCGGGTCGGGGCGTGCGGGGCGGGCACCCGCGTCGGGAAAGGGCCCTTCCCCGGCCCGCAACCGCGCCCGGTGGCGGTGGGGGGCGGGGCGCCCTGACAGAATGCGGGGAGCAGACGTGTACCGCAGATGAGGAGACGCAAGCCGTGATCCGTACCCACAACGCCGGAAGCCTGCGCGCCGCGGACGCCGGCTCGACGGTGACGCTCGCCGGGTGGGTGGCCCGCCGGCGCGACCACGGTGGTGTCATCTTCGTCGACCTGCGCGACGGCTCCGGCGTGGTCCAGGTGGTCTTCCGGGAGGAGGACGCGCACGCGCTGCGCAACGAGTTCTGCGTGAAGGTCACCGGCGAGGTGACCCGCCGCCCCGCGGGCAACGAGAACCCGGACCTGCCCACCGGCGAGGTCGAGGTGACCGCGAGCGAGCTGGAGGTGCTCTCCGAGGCCGCCCCGCTGCCGCTGCCGGTGGACGACCAGATCGAGGCCGGCGACGACATCCGGCTCAAGTACCGCTACCTGGACCTGCGCCGCAGCGGCCCGGCCAGGGCGATGCGGCTGCGCTCGCGGGCCAACCAGCTCGCCCGCAGCGTGCTGAACGAGCGGGACTTCCTGGAGATCGAGACCCCCACCCTGACCCGCTCCACCCCCGAGGGCGCCCGCGACTTCCTGGTCCCCGTCCGCCTCCAGCCCGGCAGCTGGTACGCGCTGCCGCAGTCACCGCAGCTGTTCAAGCAGCTGCTCATGGTCGGCGGGATGGAGCGGTACTACCAGATCGCCCGCTGCTACCGGGACGAGGACTTCCGCGCCGACCGGCAGCCGGAGTTCACCCAGCTCGACATCGAGATGTCCTTCGTCACCGAGGACGACGTCATCGAGCTCGGCGAGGCGATCGTCTCGGCGCTCTGGTCGGACCTGGCCGGCCACGAGATCTCCCGGCCCATCCCGCGGATCACCTGGCACGACGCCATGTCCCGGTACGGCTCGGACAAGCCGGACCTGCGCTACGGCGTCGAGCTGACCGAGCTGACCGACTACCTGCGCGGCACCGAGTTCCGGGTGTTCGCCGGCGCCATCGACGCGGGCGGCTACGTCGGCGCGGTGGTGATGCCGGGCGGTGCGGCGCAGAGCCGCAAGGAGCTGGACGGCTGGCAGGACTGGGCCAAGGCGCGCGGCGCCCGCGGCCTCGCGTACGTGGTGCTCGACGCGGAGACCGGCGAGGCGCGCGGCCCGGTGGCCAAGAACCTCTCCGAGGCGCACCTGGCCGGGCTGGCCGACGCGGTCGGCGCCAAGCCGGGCGACGCCGTCTTCTTCGCCGCCAGCACCAACACCCGCGAGGCGCAGGAGCTGCTGGGTGCCGCCCGGATCGAGATCGCCAAGCGGGCCAACCTGATCGACGAGACCGCCTGGGCGTTCTGCTGGGTGGTCGACGCGCCGATGTTCGAGCGCACCGACGAGGGCGGCTGGACAGCCGTGCACCACCCGTTCACCTCGCCGAACGCCGACTGGGTGGACCGGTTCGAGGAGGCGCCCGACCGGGCCTTGGCCTACGCGTACGACATCGTCTGCAACGGCAACGAGATCGGCGGCGGCTCCGTCCGTATCCACCGGGGCGACGTGCAGCAGCGGGTCTTCGACCTGCTCGGCATCTCCCCGGAGGAGGCGCAGGACAAGTTCGGCTTCCTGCTGGAGGCGTTCAAGTACGGCCCGCCGCCGCACGGCGGCATCGCCTTCGGCTGGGACCGGATCTGCATGCTGCTGGCCGGCGCCGACTCGATCCGCGAGGTCATCGCCTTCCCGAAGACCCGGGGTGGCTTCGACCCGCTGACCGGCGCGCCCACGCCGATCACCGGGCAGCAGCGCGCCGAGGCGGGCGTCGACGCCAAGCCGAAGGCCGCCACCGGCCCGCACGCCGGCACCGCCGGCCCGGTGGCGCCGGTCGCCGACCCGACCTGATCCTGATGCTTCGCGCCGTTGATCATGAGGTTGGCGGGCGCCGCTTCGGGGTGTCGCCCCGCTAGCCTCATGATCGACGAGTCGGAGAGGTGGGCGGCGTGACGCTGCTCGTGGTGGGGGCCAGCGGTTTCCTCGGCGCCGAGGTGTGCCGGCAGGCGGTGGCGGCGGGACAGCGGGTGGTCGGCACCTGGCACTCGGCCGCCGTCGCGGTGCCGGGCGTGGCCGCCCGCCGGCTCGACGTCACCGACCGGTCCGCCGTCCGCGCGCTGCTGACCGAGGTGCGCCCCGACGCCGTCGTCGCCACCCCCTATCGCTACGACGACTGGACGGTCACCGCCGACGGGGCGGCCCACGTCGCGGCCGCGGCGGCCGAGGTGGGCGCCCGGCTCGTGCACCTGTCCAGTGACGCGCTGCACGGCGGGCGCCCGACGCCGTACCGCGACGACGACGTGCCCACGCCGGTGAACGCGTACGGGGCCGCGAAGGCGGCCGCGGAAACCGCGGTGCGGGCGCTCGACCCGGGCGCGGTGCTGGTGCGTACCTCGCTGATCGTGGGGGAGGGGAGCAAGCAGATCCAGCTCTGCCGGGACGCGCTCGCCGGCCGGGCGGCCCTCTTCACCGACGAGCTCCGCTGCCCGGTGGACGTGGTCGACCTCGCCGCCGCCGTGCTGGAGCTGGTGCCCTCCGGGTATGCCGGCCTGCTCAACGTGGCCGGGCCGGACCCGGTCAGCCGGGCCGAGCTGGGCCTTCTGGTGGCCCGGCGCCTCGGCCTCGACCCGGCCGGCCTGAAGACCACGACCAGCCTCGCCACCGGCCGGCAGCACCCCACCGAGGTACGCCTCGACTCCTCCCGCGCCGCCAGCCTGCTCCGTACCCGCCTGCGGGGCGTTACCGAACTCTTCGCCTGACGCCTGTCCCGGGCACCTGTCGGATCGTGCACACTTTCTATGCACAACTCTTGTGCATAGAAAGTGTGCACAGATATTGTGCATCCATGGGGAACGACAGGAAGCCGGCACCGCGCGAGGTGCGGCTCGATCACCGGCAGGTGCGGGTGCTGGCGCACCCGCTGCGGACCCGACTGCTCGGTGCGCTACGGGTGAAGGGGCCCGCCACCGCCACGCGCCTCGCCGAGCTGCTCGGCACCAACACCGGGGCGACCAGCTACCACCTGCGCCAGCTCGCCGAGGTCGGGCTGGTCGCCGAGGACCCGGACCTCGGCACCGGCCGGCAGCGGTTCTGGCGGGCCGCGCACGACGTCACCAACTGGGAGCCGACCGACTTCGACGACGACCCGGACGCCCGCGCCGCCGTCGAGTGGATCGAGGACTACCAGGTGCGGCACCTGGTCGAGCACGCCGAGCGGTGGTCCGCGGTCCGCCACCAGTGGTCATCGGCCTGGCGCGACGCGTTCGGCATGAGTGACATCTTCATGACCATTCCGTCGGCCCGGCTCGAGACGCTCAAGGCCGAGGTGTGGCAGCTCCTCGACCGCTACCGCAACCAAGCCGACCCCGACGAGCCCGGCGCGGAGCAGGTGCAGATCTTCCTCACCGCCCTGCCGCTGCTCGCGGACCTGCGGCTGGCCAACCCGTCGTCCGAGGAGGAGCGATGAGCGCGCTTTCCGTCCGCCAGGTCCGGTTCCGCTACCTCACCCTCTACGGGCTGCGCTGGCTGCCCAGCGGCCTGCTGATCCCCGTGATGATCCTGCTCATGCAGGAGCGCGGCCTGTCGCTCGCCCAGATGGGTATGGCGGCCACCGCGCAGGGCCTGGTCGTGCTCGCGCTGGAGCTGCCCACCGGCGGGTTCGCCGACGCGCTCGGCCGCAAGCCGGTGCTCGTCACCGCCTGGGTGATCAGCCTGATCTCGCTGGCCCTCTTCGCGGTGGCCGACTCGTTCTGGCTCTTCTTCCTGGTCTGGGCGTTGCAGGGCGTCTACCGGGCGCTGGACAGCGGCCCCCTGGAGTCCTGGTACGTCGACGCCGCCCTGGCCGCCGACCCGGAGGCCGAGTACGAGCGCGGCCTCGGCTACGCCGGCACCGTCAGCGGCCTGGCCATCGGCGCCGGCGCGCTGCTCAGCGGTGGCCTGATCGCGCTCGGCCCGATCGGCTCGGTCAGCGCGCTGACCGTGCCCGTGCTGGTGGCCCTCGTCCTGCAGGGCGTGTCGCTGGTCGCGCTGCTGGTCCTGCTGGTGGAGACCCGACCGGCCAAGGGCGCTGCCGCACTCCGCGCCTCGGTGGTCGAGGCACCCCGGATGGTCGGGCAGGCGATCGGCCTGCTGCGCCGATCCCGGGTGCTGCTCGCCCTGGTCGCCGTCGAGCTGTTCTGGAGCTTCGGCATGGTCACCTTCGAGTCGCTGCTGCCGGTCCGCCTCGCCGAGGTGGTCGGGAACGTCGACCGGGCGGCCACTCTGCTCGGCCCGGCCAGCTCGGCGGCCTGGCTGGCCAACGCGGCCGGCGCCGCGCTCACCCCGTTCCTGCTGCGCCGGCTGGGCGCCGCCCCCGCTGCCGCCCTCATGCGGGTGCTCCAGGGCGCGACCGTGGTCGGGATGGGCCTGCTCGCCGGCCCGGTCGGGGTGCTCGTCGCCTACCTGGCCTGCTACACCGTGCACGGGGCGTCCAACCCGCTGCACATGGGCCTGCTGCACCGGCAGGTCGACGGGCCGTACCGGACCAGCGTCATCTCGCTGAACTCGATGATGGGGCAACCGGGCTTCGCGCTCGGCGCGGTCATCCTGACCGCGCTGGCCGACCGCAGCAGCGTCAGCCTCGCCATGCTGGTCGGCGCCGTGATGCTGGCGCTGGCCGCCCCGCTCTACCTGCCGGCCTGGCGTGCCAGCCGGTCCGCCCGCAGCGCGGCGGAGGAGACCGCCTCCGGCGCGGACGATCCCGCCTCCGACCCGGGCGATCCCGCCTCCGGCCCGGGCCTCCCGGGCGCCGGCCCGGTGCCGGCGGTGCCCGTCGGCGACGCGCCGGTCGCCCCGACGGCTGGCACGGTCCGGGCGGGCTGACGTGCCCGAGGCCGCCCGGTCGGGACACCGCCAGGTCGCTGACCTGGCGGTGTCCGGCGTGCCCGACCGCCGCCAACTCGGCGAACTGCCGGCGTCGGGCGGGCCGGGACGCCAGGTCGGCGAGGTGGCGGTATCGAGTGGGCGGGTACGCCCCGGGCCGGCGACCGGGCGGTGCCCGGGGGGCCGGGACGGCGCGTGGCGGCGCCCGCGCAGGCAGGTCCCGCGGCCGGCCTCAGCCGAGCTGGACGGAGCTGCGGGGTTCGGTGCCGGTGTAGCCGAGGCGCCGGTAGAGCCGGATCGCGCCGATGTTGTCCGTGTAGACGCCGAGCGCCACGTGGTCGTACCGGGCGAAGAGGGCGCGGGTCATTCCGGTGGTGAGCGCCGCGCCGAGGCCACTGCCCCGGCGGTCGGGAGCCACGGTCAGCCCGGCGAGGAAACCGATGTCGCCCCGGCTGCGGTCGGCACCGCAGGCCACCAGGCGGTCACCGTCGCGGATGCCGTACCAGTCGACGACCCGCGGGTCGCCGGGACGGGTGGTGGTGGTGGGGAAGGACGACTCGACCAGCGCGGCCAGGGCCGGGTGGTCGGCCTCGGTGAGGCGGACCACCCGGTCCTCCTCCGCCTGTGGGGGCGGCGGGGTGGCGGTCCAGAGGAAGTCCCAGTTGTTGAGGCGGGCCACGGACAGCCGGCCGGCCAGCTCCTCCGGTGACGTGCGGGGCAGGTGCAGCCACTGGCCGGCCTGCAGGGACCCGTCCGCCACCAGGCCGGCGCAGGCGTCGAGCGCCGGACCCAACGCCCCGAGCGCCTCAGCGACCGGGCCCCGGCCCGGCGGCAGCAGCCAGCCCACCGCACCGTCCCGCCGCCAGCCGCGCGCCTCATGGTCCCGCCACAGGGCGTGCCGGGCGTACGGGTGGTGGCCGGCGGCGGCGAGCAGCGCGTCCCGACCCACCAGGAGTTGGTCGGCAGTGATCATGCGACCAGCCTACGAGAGGAGACCTCATGCCCGGCATCCGCTCCGCACACCCGGTACGCCTGCCCGGCCGCCGCTGCCTGCTGCGCGAGTGGGACGACGGTGACCTGGTCGCGATGCACGCGCTGTACAGCGACCCGCAGGTCGTCGAGCGGGTGCTGGACGAGTCGCCGCCGTCGCCGGACGAAGTCCAGGCGGCCATGCCGGCGTGGCGCCGGGCGGCGCGGGAGGTACCGCGCCTGTCGTACCGGCTGGCCGCCGCGTCGGCCGACCGGCTGGTCGGGCTGGGCACCCTCACCGTGACGAGCCCCGAGCACCGCCGCGGGGAGATCGGGTACGTGATCCACCCGGACCACTGGGGGCGGGGCCTCGGCACCGAGGTCGCCGGCCTGCTGCTGCGCCTCGCGTTCGAGCAGGTGGGCCTGCACCGGGTGGAGGCCACCACCCGCCCCGACCACACCGCCTCGTGGCGTGTGCTGGAGAAGGTCGGGCTGCGGCGGGAGGGGATCAGTCGCGACCACTTCTTCGTTCGGGGCGCCTGGTGGGACTCCGTGCGCTACGCCGTCCTCGCCACCGACCGGTGGTCGGCCGGCTGAGCGGGGCCCCGTCCAGGGTGGAGATTGCCGAACAGACCGATCGGGTACATGCGTGGTCGACCCACTGGGACCCCCCACCGGAGGAACGACCATGCTCGCCATTCTCGCGGCCATCGTGTTCGGCTTCGCGTTGCTGCTCGACTTCCTGAACACCAACCTCGGCGCGCCCGACCTGTTCAACGCGCAGACCCTCAGCCTGATCGGCTTCCTGCTGCTCTCCCTCTACCTGGCCGGGGTGGGCTCCGGCGCGCGCGGCGGCCGTTGGTACCGGGGCCGGCGGCCGGGTCGCGGCTGACCGGAACCGATCAACCCGGGCCGGGCCAGCGGCGCGATTCCAGCGTCGTCGGGCCGGCCCGGTACTGTTCTCGTGATGGAGTCCGACGCTCTCTTCACCCTCGGCGAACCCGCCGGAGCGCCCAGCGCACCCGCGGGCTCCGGCGGCGTCGACGGGTTCACCACCGTCGGGGCGGACTCCCCCCTGCCCGTTCGGATGCGGCCGGCCAGCATCGACGAACTCGTCGGGCAGGAGCACCTGCTCGCCCCGGGCGCGCCGCTGCGCCAGCTGGTCGAGGGCGCGGCGCCGATGTCGGTGATCCTCTGGGGGCCGCCGGGCAGCGGCAAGACCACGATCGCCCATCTGGTGGCCCGGGTCACCGACCGGCGCTTCGTCGCCATGTCCGCGCTGACGGCCGGCGTGAAGGACGTCCGCGCGGTGATCGAGGCCGCCCGCCGGCAGCGCCGCTCCGGCGGGCCACAGACGGTGCTCTTCATCGACGAGGTGCACCGGTTCAGCAAGACCCAGCAGGATTCGCTGCTCGCCGCGGTGGAGGACCGGACGGTCACCCTGCTCGCGGCGACCACGGAGAACCCGTACTTCTCGGTCATCTCACCACTGCTGTCCCGCTGCGTCCTGCTGACCCTCCAGCCGTTGGACGACGACGCCGTGCGTGGCCTGCTGCGCCGCGCGGTCGCCGACGAGCGCGGCCTGGCCGGTGCGCTCACCCTGGAGACCGGGGCCGAGGACCATCTGGTCCGCCTCGCCGGCGGCGACGTACGCAAGGCGCTCACCGCGCTGGAGGCGGCGGCCGCCACCGCCACCGCGCTCGGCACCGGGCGGATCGACCTGGCCACCGCCGAGCAGGCCGTCGACGTCGCCGCCGTCCGGTACGACCGCGACGGCGACGCCCACTACGACGTGACCAGCGCGTTCATCAAGAGCATGCGCGGCTCGGACGTGGACGCGGCGCTGCACTGGCTGGCCCGGATGCTGGTGGCCGGCGAGGACGCCCGGTTCATCGCCCGGCGGATGGTCATCTTCGCCAGCGAGGACGTCGGCATGGCCGACCCCACGGCGCTGACCGTCGCCACCGCCGCGGCGCACGCCGTCGAGTACGTCGGGCTGCCCGAGGCGCAGCTCAACCTGGCTCAGGCGGTGATCCATCTGGCCACCGCACCGAAGTCCAACTCGGCCACCACGGCGATCGGCGCGGCCATCGCCGACGTCCGCGCCGGCCGTGGTGGACCGGTGCCCCGCGGGCTGCGCGACGCCCACTACTCCGGTGCCCGGGGGCTCGGGCACGGCGCCGGCTACCGCTATCCGCACGACGACCACCGTGGGGTGGTCACCCAGCAGTACGCTCCGGACGATCTCGTCGGGACCGACTACTACCGGCCCAGCGGGCACGGCGCGGAGCGCGCGGTGGCCGGCCGGCTGCCGCTGCTCCGCCGGATCGTCCGCGGGCTGCCGGCGCCGGCGGCGCGGGTGGAGGCCGCCGTCAACGGTGGTCGCCCGCCCGGCGCCGAGCAGGTCAACGTGGCGAATGAGGGCGGCAGTGACGCCGTCGGAGAGGGTCAGCAGTGATGGCGCGTGGTCCGGAGCGGCCGGAGGACGGCCCCGACGAGCGGCGCGACCCTCGTGCCAAGGGCCGCCGGTGGGGGCGCGGCAAGGCCGACCCCGAGCCGGACGCGGCGACCGCCGGCGAGGAGTTCGGCTGGATCGACGACCTGCGTACGGCGAAGCAGCAGCGGGCCGACCTCGGCCCGGACGGGGACGATAGCGGTGCCCGCCCCGGCGCGGTGCCGCCTCCGCGTGGCGGGATGCCGCCGGCGGCCCCCGGCCCCCGGCCCGGCGGGCCGTCGCCCGAGCCGACCGACGGTCCCCGTCCCGGTGCGGTGCCGCCGCCCGGCGCCGGCCGACCCGGGCCCGACGGCCCGCCCGCCC
>NZ_LWLS01000068.1 GCF_001905095.1 Micromonospora sp. CB01531 | reverse complement strand
TGAACCGCCGCCCAAATGAAAGACCGAGGCTAGGGCCGAGCATCGGACCGCCTACGCCGAGCACGGCGAGACCGTCGAATAGCCGCATGCTCCTGTGACCCGCCAACTGATGGGCGACGCGGTTCCTGTAGGTGATGCGCGACGGCGCACTACATGCACGCCAACATCTATCCCTCTGGCAACATCTACTGTCACTTCCGACGGAGGGACGTAGCGATGGACAGCTCCGCGACGAACAGGCCCGTCTCCCACCGTGAGATCACAGCATGGTCCATCGCCGTGGCCGCTTCCAGCATCCTGGTCTGTCCAGGACTTGGCACCGTCGTCGCGCTTGTCCTCGCCTTCACGCGGCTCAGGCACAACGCCAGAGCGCGATGGATGCTCGTCGGCGTAAGCGTCGCTATCCTCGCCCTACAGATGATCATTATCCTGCTCCCAGGAAGCGGATCCGGCTACGTCGGCCCGTCTGGGATCGTCGACTGACCAGAGGCCTCGCCGTCACGGTGCCGAACGCTCTTCAGCGATGCGCTACCGGCGGCGGACGGGCATCAGGTGGGACGCGAGTGTCATGCATCAGCCGGCACACGACAGGGCCTGACCGCGTCGCGTTGCCGAATTGGCCTCTTGAGGATCAAGGCGGCCCGCAAGCGGGCCGCGCCGGCCGCGCTCGGCCTGCTGGCGGCGCAAGCGCCGGCATCGGCCGGCGCGCCGGCCGATTGCAGACTGCGCCAAGGACCGGAACCGATGCCGCCGGCGGGGATCTTCGACAGAGATGGGGCCGCCCACCTCCACCGTGAGTCCGGGCGGAGCCGAACAGACCTGCTCCCCGGTGTCAACACGGTGGGTCGTTGTGTTGACACCGGGGAGCAGGCCCGTTCCACGATGTGCGGACTCACGGCGGAGATGGGCTTTGAGGCAGAGGAGCGGTACGTGGCAGACGAGGTGTTCCCCAGCGATCTTTCCGGCCACTTCTGCGCAACGCTGGAACGCCGGCCGGAACTCGATCGATGGCGCTTCGAGATCCTCGACTATCAGAACAACGTCCTGCTCAGTGGTTTGGCCTGTAGCGAGCGGCAGGCCGCAGCCATCGTCAACGCGTGGGACCAGGTGATCGCGACGTCGCCCGACGACGAGGACCCGAGCATGGATTGGGTCGATGACTCGGAATGACGGGTGGTCTGCTGTCGCAGGGACGCATGCAAGTCGGTGGCCATGACGGGCCATCCATGGGCCAATAACTGTGGCGCGCAGCGGTCATGAGCGGGCACGAGCGGCATCCGGCTCTGCCGCCGGCCGCAGGCGTTTCGGGCATCACCGCCCGATGAGCACGCTCTTCCAATCTGACGCTCCGCCCGCCAGCCGTGGCCGCATCTAGTCGGAGGAGGTCAACGGACGCGACGCTGACTGGCTGGCCAACCCTTCGGTAGTGTCCTGCCGTGGTTGAGGAGACGTGGAGCCCGGAGTGGTGCATTGTGGGCAACCTGCTGCCGTACCCGTACAGTTCTGATGGGCCGCAGGCGGACTTCCGCAGCCAGAAGATCTTTCCCGCCGGAGCGAAGCTCTACGTGGTCGGCGGCTTCGCTGGGCTGGGATACGAGACGCTCACCGTGATCGGGTACGCCCACCGCCGGCGCCGACCGGTGACCGCGCACATCAAGGCGAAGTATGTGGGCGGCTGGCGAGCGCAATTGGTCTACCGGCCGATCATTCTCCGCGCGATCCACGCTGCTCAGCAGGAGCGGCGGCATGAGTGCCATCGCTGGCTGGAGCCATTCCGGGACGACCGGGAGGCCGACTACGAGCCGGGCGAGCCAGAGTACGGCGAGCACCTCGCCCAGATCGCCGCTGGCTTCCAGCGAGCTCTCCATGGCGGCCGGTAGGTCGTGCCCGTTGCGTGCCCGTTCGGATGGGACCCGAGGGTCAACGGCGGTCAGCATCTGGCCGTGGCGGCCGGCATGGCGACGCAGGTCAATCCGGGTGAACGCCATGCGACTTCCGGCCGTGTCCACACTTCCTAAACCGTTTGTATGTCGACTCGGCCGGGACGGGGCCGCCTGCTCGTCCGCAGGTCCTCGTGACGGGCCATTGCGAGCTGCTGGCGCCCCTGCGCTGTTGTTCGACCTCTGCGACGATGTGGCCGTGTCTCTCCTCGCACGGACGCCGAAGCGACAGTGCGACCGCGCTGTGAAGCGAGCGCGGCGGGAGCTTGCTCGCGGCGGTACCGATCTCTTCTCGTCCGTGTTCTGGTACGGAGCTGTCGACATCGACCGTAAGCACCTCGTCGTCTGGGTCTTGCTCGCCGGTTCCCCGTCCCGTTTGCCAGCCTGGTACTTCCCGAGCAAGGACCGCGCCGACTACCGGTACGACCCGGAACTGCTGGCAGAGATCGAACGTATGCGTGACACGGTCGTCGCTTGTTTCGCTCAAGAGGGTTGGCCGGATTCTGAGCGTGTCGACGTAGGTTTCGACTCAGAGGCCCGAGTGACAGACGGCGGCGGGTGGCATTACTTCAAGTAGCGCCTGGCACAGGCCCCAGGGCTCCCAGACCCGCCTACGGAGCAGGCCGGCGGGAACCGTCGACAGCAACGCCGACAGCAACCGCACCAAACGGCGGCGCACCAGCGAGTGCGGAGACGGACAGTACTCCGAGCTAGCGAGCGCCCCCGGACAAGGACGGACGTGCTGCACAGAGCTTGTAATCGAGGCGTCAGCCAGCCGGCGGTCTGTTCGGGCGACATGGCGTCGGGGATCCTGGTCGGGTGGACAACCGGGATCTCGACGAGCTGGTCCGGGCCGGGCGGAACATTCAAGCACTCGCCTTGATCCGCGAACAGCTCGGTTGCAGCCTGCAAGAGGCGATTGACGTGCTCAATGAGCATCACCTGCGGCTGAAGGCCGAGCAGCCACACAAGCAGCCGAACCAGCGATCGTCGGCGGACGATGACGGACCGGGACGCCAGGTCGGGCGCGAGGATCAGCCGGTGGACCAGCGGCGGGCAGCCGACTTGTAATGCGCAGATCAGCGGCCGACGCGGATGCGGTCGGCGGCGAATAGCTCGCGGGAGCCGTCGGCGCGGAAGACCACCAGGACGGGGACGCCTTCGCCGATGTCCAGCTCCTTGCGTTCGGCAGGGGTGGGCATCCTGGCGGAGGCGGTGTCGCCCTTGAGTAGGGTCACCGTCTCGGTCGGTTCCATGCTGCGGACGAAGGTGCCACGCGGAGGTTGGACGATCACGAGCCCTTCCGACCGGAGGAGGGAGATGGCCTGCCGGACGCTTGTCCGGCTCAGTCCATACTCCTGAGCCAGTCGCAGCTCGCTGGGCAGCGACGCGCCGGGCGCGAGGTCGCCGGACGTGATCAGGTTCCGCAGTAGGTCGGCGAGCTGCCGAAACACTGCGCGATCCGCGCTGGGGTCGATCACGAATGTGACGCTACGTGTCCAACAGTTCTACAGGTTATTGTATCTACAGTCCTACGTATGTACGGTGAGTTGGCAGGTGCGGCGGCCGGATGACCAGCCAAGGCCCGGCCGCCGTGCCATCAGCCATGCACGAGGGGGAGATCTGGTGCGGCGTGTCTCGTACGAGGAGTACCTGCTCGCCGCAGCGATGACCCTCGCGCGACGACACCGGCCGGTCTGGTGCTGGCGGCAGTGGAGGCGGGTCTGCCGGTGCGGCGCCGAGTTGCCGTGTCACGCCCGGCACCGGATTCCGATCAATCGTGGCCACTGGCCGACGGAGGGGGAGCAGTGAACGACGGTCAGGAGCGGGCCATCCTCGCGGTTCACGTCCGCGGGCTCGATGGCATGTGCGTCGGCTGCCGCGCCTGGTGGTCGCGGCTGACTCCGTACCCGTGCTGGCAGGTGGATTGGGCAACCAGCCGGCAGGCCCGGACGATCACCGCTCGCTTCCTGGAGGATGTGCGGTGACCACCCACGGCCCGGTCATGCCGATCTGGAGCTGCGGAGGCTGCGACCTGCCCTGGCCCTGCCCGACCCGGAAGCGGGAGCTACGGGCGGAGTACGCCGATGCTCCGGTGTCGCTGGCCCTCTACCTCGGCAGCTATCTCGTCCAGGCCGCCGAAGACATGCCCTGGACGCCGGCCGGCGTGTTGCACTGCCGCTTCCTCGGCTGGACCACACGGGGCGAGCGGTCGACGCCAGCAGTACAGCAACCGTGCCAGCCGAACCCGACCGAGACCAGCCTCAGCAGGCCGGATGACCTCGCACCGCACCCGATCCGGCCGGCTCGGCGGCAATTCGGCGAGTTCAGGCGACGAGCCCCGCACCCATCTACGCGCCGACCCGCCCCGGCGATGAATCGATCACCGACGGCGACTGCCTAGCGCAACGCTGACCGCTGCTCCAACGGTCGGCCCATTTGGGCCGGCCGGTGGAGCAGATCCTCGCGGGCCAGACGGCGCGGCGGTGCGTTCGGAGGACGGGAACATCCAAGCGCTGCCGCGCCCTCCCGGCACCGATGACTTGACCTTTGGGCAGAGGTGAGCGTCGATCGTGTCCGTCCTGCCTCCGCCTGCCATCGGCGGATGGTGTGACCACCGACAAACATCGGAGATTCCACCCCGCCATGAGTATTGAAGCTGTCTCCTGGGCGCTCAGCTACGCCCCGGACGTCCCACCGCAGTGCCTCGCCGTCCTCATCGGCCTGGCCAACCACGCCGACGCCGCCGGGCGCGCCGCTTTCCCCTCCCAGGAACGCCTCGCCCACTACGCCCGCAAGACCGTACGATCCGTACGCCGCGACCTGGACGAGTTGGAACGCCTCGGCCTCATCCGCCGCGGCGACCAACGCCACACAGCGTCCCTGCCCGCGGACCGCCGGCCCGTCACCTGGGACCTCGCGACGCACCGCCGCCGCCCGCTTCCCGCAAGCCTCGACCCGTCCGCCGAACCGCAACCCGGCCGCCCCACCGACGTCCACAACCCTGTGGATAACCGGGACGACGTCCACAATCCTGTGGATAACCGGGAGGACGTCCACGTCCCCCCGGTTATCCACCGGCCGGACGTACACGTCCAGACGGCCGGACGTACACGTCCGAACGACCGGACGCACACGTCCGACGAACCGTCCTTAACCATCCATAACCAAAAACGCGCGCGCCCGCGAAGCGGCATCGCCGCACCAGCCGACGTCCGGGCTCGGCAGTGTCCCCAGCACCGCGGATCGCCGGCGCACAACTGTGGGCCCTGCCGGGCGGAGCGCCTCGGGCGTGGGCCCGATGACGGCCCGTCGCATGACCAACGTGCCGTGGCTGACAACCTGGGGTCGGCCTCTGCTCCGAGCGCCGCGCCGTATGACCATCGCCGTGATCAAGCCGTCGGCGATGTGCTCGGCGCCGCCGTTGGTCGACGCGGTGATCCACCAGTAGTGGTCGTCGCCGATCGGCGAGCTCCAGGTCACGGTGAGCTGCGCGGTCTGCTTGTCCTTGCCGGTCCCGACCTGGGCGGTGACAGCCAGGTCGGTGACCGGTGGTGTCGGTGGGTGCGCCGGCCCGAAGGAATGCAGCAGCTGAGTTTCCTGGTAGGGGTCGGTTGAGGTGACCGCCCAGGCTCGGGTGCCGGCCTGGTTGACCAACAGCGTGCCCTCCCAGAGGCTGTCCCCACTGCGGAAGTCGACCGCGTACGTCGGGACCGTGCTGCCCTTGCCGTAGAGGTAGACATCGGCGTCACCGGTGGCGGTCGAGGCGCGGCCGATGGCGACGGTGGAGCCGCCCCCGGACCAGGCGGCGTCCTGCGGATACACGCCGCTGGGATAGACGGTCGCGTCGGCGAGGTCCGGCAGCCGGTACGAGTGGTGCTCGTACGGGTAGCCGACGTCTCCACCACCTCGTGCCGTCCGGGCTGACGGCGTAGTCGATGCGGCTGCTGGTATGTGGGCTCACCCCCGAGCAGTACGTCGGAACCGTTCGGGGTCGGCCATGGCCAGCAGCGTCGAAGTGGCGTTGGCCGGCTGGGCTGCGGGTGGCAAATAGGACTGACGGGCTGGCGGGCAGTTCAGTGCGGCCGAGGGGATCATCTACATGGCGACGACCCAGCCACCATCCACGGTGAGCGTGTGGCCCGTGACATACGCGGAGGCGTCCGAGGCGAGGAAAACGACGGCGCCCGCGAGGTCCGCCGGTTCGCCGACTCGTCCGAGGGGTATGTGCCTGGTCACCAGTTCATCCTCGACAGCCTTCGTGGGCAGGAGATCGGCGGTCATCTCGGTTCGCATGTAGCCCGGCGCGATGGAGTTCACGCGGATCCCGTACCTGCCCCACTCGTAGGCGAGGTTCTTCGTCAACTGCACCACGGCCGCCTTCGACGCGTCGTACACCGAAGACTTCTCACCGTCGACGACGAGGCCGCCGATGGAGGAGAGGTTGATGATCCGGCCCCCGCCGCGTTGGCGCATGGCCCGCGCGGCGCGCTGGGCCACGAAGTACGTGCCGCGTAGGTTCACCGTCAGGGTCAGGTCGAACTGGTCCGTGGTCGCGTCCAGCGCGGTGTTGCGCAGTGATACGCCGGCGTTGTTCACGACCACGTCCGGGACGGTGCGCCGCCGCTCAAGGTCGTCGAACGCGGCGTCGATGCTGTCGACCGAGGTGACGTCCAGCGGCAGCGGAGTCGCCTGGAGGCCCTGATGTTCGAGGTAGGCGCACGCCTGTTCCGCGCGGTCGGTGGTCAGGTCCGTTGCGATGATCTCGGCGCCGGCCTGCCCGAGCGCAAGGGCCTGTGCGCGGCCGAGACCGCCGTGGGCGCCGGTGACCAGGGCTCGTGCGCCGTCCAGGGTGAATAGAGAGCTCAGGGGGGCCGATGTCACTGACAGGGTCCTTTCTGGCGGCCCGTGAACGGCTGGCGAGGCGGCTACAGGCCGTAGTTGGTGAGGATTTCGAAGACCTGCTGGGAGTCGTGGCGCACGTGCTCACGCATCTGCTCGGTGGCGGTGGCGACGTCCTCGGCGGCCACGGCTGCCGCCATGGAGCGGTGGTCCACGCCGGTCCAGTCGGGGGTGGTGACCACCTTGGAGCAGAAGTACCACTGCCGTAGAGCCAGGTTGAAGGACACCCGGGCGGTCGCGACGAGGTATTCGTTGCGGCTCATCCGGTAGATGCTCTCGTGGAATGCGGCATCCAGGTCGATGCATCGTTGCAGGTCGGTGGTCTGCGCTTGTTCCTCGGCGAGCGCGACGAGTTGTTCCTTCTCGGCTTTCGAGCCGCGGCTGCAGGCCAGCATCGTGGCGAGGGATTCCAGTTCCAGTCTCAGTTCCATGACCGAGCGGGAGTCCTTGAGGGCGATCTCGGTGGCGTAGGTGCCGCTGCGCGGGTAGATGACGACCAGCTTTTCGAACTCCAGCCGTCGGATCGCCTCCCGTACCGGGGAAAGGCCGAGGCCGAGATCCGCCCGCAGTGCACTCTCGACGAGTTTGTCCCCGGGCATGATCTCGGCGCGGACGAGTCGGGAGCACAGTCGGGCGTAGGCCGATTCGCTCAGCAGGGCGTTACCCGTCTGGTCGACGCCGACGAGCGCGCCCTTTCCGACATACTCCGACAACATGCTGCTCCTCCCCCACATTCTCCGCAGCGTGTGCGGAGCGGCCCCGTTTTCTGGCAAGCTATCGGACGGCTACGGCCGCTCGGCTTCCTCGACACTGGGCGGATTGCCGAGGAGGTCGTCGATCACCGTCGAGATCCCGTTCGCCACGGTGCAGGCGTAGTCCCCGACGGAGAATTCGCCGCCGAGAACCTCCACCACCTTCAGTTCGACGCCGTTGACCGAGAGCGTGTCGGTGAGTTCGACGTTCGCGGGGCCGAAGCTCTTCCGGTTCAGGACGAAGTCGCTGGATGTGTCCCGCGAGATGATCTCGAAGACTCGGAAGCCTGGTCCGTTGGCCTCGGGAAGGGCGTGGACCTGGAGGTGCGGGTACGTGGACATGTCTGCCCAGGCCGCGTTGTCGTACCCCTGCTGGGGAGTCATCGAGATGCCGAAGATCAGCTTGCCGGAGCGGTGGACGGTGCCGGAGACGGATTCGGCGGTGTCGGTCAGGGTGATGTCGGCGTACTGCTTGGGGTAGCCCCAGACCTCCCGGCCGAAGGCGACGCTCCAGGGCTGGTCCTCGTACTCGAAGAAGTAGTTCACCCCGCGGTGGTTGCGGTAGCGGACGGGGATGACGACGCCCGAGTCGTAGAAGGCTCCCGGGGTGGCGTTGCCGAAGTCGGCGATCTGTACGACGAATCGGTCGTCGGCGAGTTCGAACGGGGTGGGCTCGAGAAGGGCCTCGAGGTTGGCCCGGTCGCCGCGGCAGTAGACGGAGAGGCTACGCAGGTCCTTGCACCAGTAGGGCTGGTCGCCGCTCGGGTACCCGAGGTAGGTGAAGAACTGCTTGGTGTCGTACGTCTTGCTCATCAGGTGATGTCCTTGATCCGTTCTCAGGGAGGGGTGGCGCTAGTCCCGGCCGGCTTCGTGGATCTTCCGGAGGAACGACCGGAGCTCGGGAGTGGAGGGTGAGTCGAAGATCTGCTCGGGCGGGCCCTGCTCGAGGATCGTGCCCTGGTGCAGGAAGCAGACCTTCGAGGAGATCTCGCGGGCGAAGGGCATCTCGTGGGTCGTCATCATCATGGTGATGCCGTCGGAGGCGAGTTCCCGGACCAGGTTCAGGACCTCGATCACGAGCTCGGGATCGAGGGCCGAGGTGATCTCGTCCAGCAGCAGGGCCTGCGGACGCATGAGCATCGCCCGGGCGATGGCGACGCGTTGCTGCTGCCCGCCGGAGAGTTGGTCGGGGTAGGCGTCGGCCTTGTCCTTGAGGCCGACGCGTTCGAGCATGACCCGGGCGTTGCGTTCGGCCTCGGCCCTGGTCGCCACGCCGGCGCGGACCGGGGTGAGGGTGCAGTTGCGCAGCACGGTCATGTGCGGGAACAGGTTGTAGCTCTGGAAGACGATCCCGACGCGACGGCGAAGGGCGACGAGGTCGACGCCTTCGCCGGATACGACGTCGCCGTTGAGGAGGATCTGCCCGCCCTGGATGTTCTCCAGCCCGTTGACGCAGCGCAGCAGTGTCGACTTTCCGGAGCCGGAGGCGCCGATCAGGGTCACCACTTCGTGTCGGTCGACGGTGAGGTCGACCTTGTCCAGCACGGTGAGGTCGCCGTACCGCTTGGTCACCGTGTCGAACTCGATGAACGCTCTCGACATGGCTCACACCCCTGTCTTCCTGGCGCCGCTGCGGGCGAGCAGGTAGTCGACGAACCGGGTCTGCGGGATGGTGATGAGGACGAAGACGATGCAGACGGCGGTCACCGCGGAGAGGTTGAAGTCGTTCGCCGAGTAGATCTTGGCCTGGCTGAACGCGTCGATGATGCCGACGACGATCACCAGCGCGGTGTCCTTCTGCAGGCCGATGAAGGTGCTGAGCATCGGTGCGGCGATGTTGCGGGCCATCTGCGGCAGGATGACGAATCGCATGACGTCTGTCTGGGTGAGGCCCATGGACAGGGCGGCTGAGCTCTGGCCCGGGTTGATCGACTCGATCCCGGCTCGGTACAGCTCCGCGTTGTAGGCGCTGTAGGTCATGGCAAGCGCCACGATCGCGTAGACGATCAGGGAGCCGCCGCTGAGGAACGGCACCTCGGTGAGCGGGAGCCCGTAGCAGACGAGGTAGATCAGGACGACGGACGGAATGCCGCGGAACACGTCGATGTAGGCGATGGACAGGGCCCTGACCGGGCGGAAGCCCCGGCCGGGGAGCTGCCGGCCGATGGCGAGCACGAGCCCGAAGACCATGGCGAGGATCTGGGCGCCGAGCGCGATCTGCACGTTGATCCAGAGTGCGCGCAGGATGTCGAAGAAGCTCCGCGTCATGTACTCGCCGTTGAAGAAGGTCTTCTGCACCGCCCCGTCGTTGGTGAAGACCATCAGGGCGAGTACGGCCACGATGGCCACGCAGCCGCTGAGTCCGAGGGAGGTGATGGCGGCGTTGCGGGAGCTGGCTGCCCCCGTGCGGGCCTCGACGTAGCGGCGGGCGGTCCAGTCCTGCTGGGATTGGCGGCTACGTCGGTAGGCCAGCGACAGGGGCCAGCCGAGCGCGGCGATCGGAAGCACGGCACCGAGCAGGAGCCGGGTGGTGGATCCGGTGACGAGGATGGCGGTGAGCTGGTAGCAGAGCGTCGCGGCCAGGAGGGCGAGGATGGCTGCCGCGGTGAGGTAGGCGGTCGTCGGCAGTGGGCGGGCCGGAGTGAAGCTGATGTCGGACGGTGTCGGCGGGGCCTCACGTCCTTCGGGTGCCTGCACTTTCATGGTCAGGCACTCCAGTCGGCCAGCTTGTTAGGGTCGCCGCCGAGGATCGGGTTCAGCCACTTGTTCATGATGGCGGCGAGGGTGCCGTCCTTCTCCATGTCGGCGAGGATCTCGTTGACCACGGTGACGTTCTGCGAGCCCTTGGGGAACAGCGCCGCGACGTCGCCGCCGGCCGGGTACTGTCCGATGACTTCGAGCTTCCCGCCGGAGCTGGCCGCCCGGGGCATGACGGTGGCGGTGTCGTTGAGTGCGGCGTCGATCTGCCCGGCCAGGACCGCGTTGAAGAGGTCGTCGTTCGAGGAGAAGACCCGCACCTCCTTGGGCTTGAGGGTCTCGTTGACGTACTTGAGCTGGACAGAACCGGCCAGCACGCCGACGGTGGCGGTCTTGATGCTCTCCTTGGTCAGGTTCGAGCCGGTCTTGACGAGGACGCCGGTGCGGTAGGTGTTGTAGGGCGTGGAGAAGTCCACCGCCTTACGTCGCTCAGGGGTGTCGTAGATGTCCCAGACCGCGAAGTCGAAGTTCGAGGTCTTGGCGGTGACGAGGGCCTCGAAGGAGGCGTTCACGAGCTTGATCTTGCGCAGTCCGGCGCGGTTGGCGATCTCGGCGTCGAGGCAGTACATGTAGCCCCCGTCCACCGACTCGAGGGTGTTGCCCCGGTAGCCCGCGGGGTAGGGCAGGGAGGCGGCGACGGTGAGAGTTCCCTCGGTCTTGGTCTTCATCGCGTGGACGGTGGGGTTCTTCGTCACCTCGCAGTCGCCGAAAGGGGATGACCCCGAGTTGGCGGACGAGGTGTCCGTGCCACATGCGGCGAGGGCGAGCATCCCGGTGATGGCTGCGGCGACGCCGAGGGATCGGAGGGACCTGGTCATCTGACACCTCCGTGTCGATGGTCGTTGGCTCAATCAGAAACAGTGAATATGTCAGTGAAATGTTAGTGAAGTGTGAGTGAGGCTACACCCAGGGAGCAGGCCCGTACAGAGGGCCGAGGGTCGAATTTTGGCTGGTCACGAGAGCGCGTGGCGGGCCCAGGATCAGCGGGGCCGCATGTGGGGGTAGCGGTGATCCCGGGGCGGGTCGAAGGTTTCCTTGATCGACCGGGGCGAGACCCAGCGGGAGAGGTTGGACGCGGCGCCCGCCTTGTCGTTGGTGCCGGAGGCGCGGGACCCACCGAACGGCTGCTGCCCGACGACCGCACCAGTCGGTTTGTCGTTGACGTAGAAGTTCCCCGCAGCGAACCGCAGCCGCCGGCTCGCCCACGCGATCGCCCTACGATCACGGGCGACGACCGCTCCGGTCAGGCCGTACGGCGCGAAGGACTCCAACTGGCCGACAGCGTCCTCGAAGTTCCCATCGTCGAAGACGTGCACGGCGAGGATCGGCCCGAAGTACTCGGTGCGGAACATCTCGTCGGTCGGATCGCTGCTCTCCACAACGGTCGGACGAACGAAATAGCCGACCGAGTCGTCGACCTCACCGCCAGCGAGCACCGTCAGGTGGTTCGTCCGGGTGGCCCGGTTGATCGCGTCCCGGTGCCGGGCGAACGCCCGAGCGTCGATCACCGCGCCCATGAAATGGGAGAAATCGGTGACGTCGCCCATCATGATCGCTTCCACCTCGGCGAGGAACTCCTCTCGCACCTTGTCCCAGACCGACCGGGCCACGTACGCGCGGGAGGCGGCGGAGCACTTCTGCCCCTGGTACTCGAACGCCCCCCGCAGCAGTGCCACCCGCAACACGTCGGGGTCAGCCGACCCGTGTGCGACGACGAACCCCTTCCCGCCGGTCTCGCCGACGACCCGTGGGTACGAACGGTAGGTCCTGAGATTTGCTCCCACCGTCGACCACAGGTGTTGGAACGTCGCGGTGGAGCCGGTGAAGTGGATGCCGGCCAGGTCGGGACTGGTGAGTGCCGACGCAGAGACATCGATTCCGTCGCCGGGCAGCATATTGATCACCCCGGGTGGCAGCCCGGCATCCTCCAGCAACTCCATGATCAGGTGGGCGGCGTACTGCTGGGTTGGCGCCGGTTTCCAGATCACCGTGTTGCCCATCAACGCCGGGGCGGTCGGCAGGTTACCCGCGATCGCGGTGAAGTTGAACGGGGTGATCGCGTAGACGAACCCTTCCAGGGGGCGGTGGTCGGTGCGATTCCACACCCCACGGGCGTTCGCCACCGGCTGCTCGGCCACGATCTGCTTGGCATAGTGGGCGTTGAACCGCCAGAAGTCGACCAGCTCACACGCGGAGTCGATCTCGGCCTGGACGGCGGTCTTCGACTGGCCCAGCATCGTGGCGGCGTTGAGGCGTTGACGCCATGGCCCTGCCAGCAGGTCAGCCGCCCTGAGCAGGATCGCCGCGCGATCGTCGAGAGACAGGTCCCGCCAGCCTGGCGCCGCTTCCCGCGCCGCCATGATCGCGGCCTCGGCATCGTCGCGCGTGGAGTTGCGCAGCACCCCGAGAACGTGGCGATGGTCGTGCGGCTGCACCACTGCGACCTCCGCTCCCCCGCCCATCCGCTTGCGGCCGCCGATCGTGGCGGTCAGGTCCACCTCTCGGCTCTCCTGCCGCTCCAGCTCCCGCTCCAACGCGTCCCGTTCGGGGCTACCGGGGGCATAGCTCAGGGTCGGTTCGTTGACCGGAGACGGCGCACTCGTGACGGCATCCACACTGTTGTCCTTCGCATCGACAGGAACCGCGGTGCCGGCTGGGCCGGCCCGCCCGGAAGGCGCGATTGGTGACGCGCTACGAGGCGTACCTGGATCAGGACCACCCCGGGTGAGCGCTGACATTACACTAAAATTTCAGACGCGCCAGCCCTCCAAATCGCCTGACGGAAGTGCCAATGACCGGACCGCCCGGGACGCCAACAACCAGGGATCTTGGCGGCTCATGGCACGGATTCCGGCACTCGGGGCAACCATGTACGGGTTGATCCTCATCCATGGCACAGCAATGGGCGGTGCGATGAGGAGGACAAGGGCACTCCTCCGCGACGCATCCGGACGCGGCATCCTCGTCGCGGCGCCACCATGTAACTCGGGACTCCCGCGAGTCCCCCCTGCCAGACCGCCGTCGGAAGCTGCTTGCCGAGTACGACCGGGCCCGGTCTCGCTCGTCCTCTACCGGGCCGCTCAGCTCGTCAACGCCCGGGTGGGGGACCATGCGGCGGCGACGGTCGCTGCCCGGATGGCTGGGCGGGTGGGCGTTCGGCCCTGTCTGCCAGGGTGAGTTGAGGCCAGCGGCTCGTAGCAAGTTCCGCTGACAGGGCGAGATCAGGGATTGAGAAGCGTTGAGGCTTTCTGTTGGTACCGCGTCGTTTGGGTGGGCGACCCTCCGTTCAGAGGGAGCCCGGCGTCATGGGGCCTCGGGGAGACCTTCTCTGTGGTGGGGGGCGCGTTCCTCTGCTGGGCCGCGCTACGTCATCGACAGCAGCGGTGACAGCAACCGGCCCGGATGGAGGCAGCCCGGGCCGGCGTCGCACGGACGGTCGACCGAGGCGGGAGACGGTCGAAGAAGCCGCCGGACGACGCGCCCAGAACTTACAATCGAGGGGTCCGAGCACACGAGGAGCAACGGTCCGCGGGGCGTCAGCGATGACTAGGTCTGGGCCCTAGCCAGACCGTCGAAGTCGGGCCAGTGTTCGGGACCCGCTACCGGCCCTTTAGGGGCGACTGGACTCGGGGAAGGCAGAGGAAGCGGCCTCCGCACATCCCCGTACCGTCGTCACGTGTCGCAGGCGATGCCGTCGCCGTCTCGGTCGAGCTTGTAGATGTCGGAGCCGATGACGCGGACGGGTCCGTCGACGTAAGCTGGCCCGTCCCCGCTGCCGCCGGCGCAGTCGACGTCGCTTGCTATGGGGACGCAGGCGCCGCTGTAGTTCGGGTCGCACTGCTGGGTGGCCTTCGTGCCGACCCTGACAACCTGGGTGACGGGAGCTTTGGTGACCTGCGAGCGGACCAGCTTCTTTGTTGTCTGGACCCCGTCAGTCAGGGTCACCTCGTAGGTCAACGTCTTGACTCCCGCGACCCCGCGGGTGGTCACGTTTCTGGTGCCTTTGCGTAGCGAGGAGTCGTTGACGGTCTTGGTCTGGTAGGGGATCTTCTGCGTTTCTGTGACGGTCCGGGTTTCGACTACGGGGGTGGCGGGAGCCGTGGGGGTCGTCGCAGCCGACGACGTTGCTGCTGGCGTGGCAAGGCCCGTCGTTGCTGCAGTCGACGGGGCCTGGGCGGCCTGGGCTGACGAGGCTGGCTCGCTCGTCGTGTCCTTGTCGGAACTGGTGGGGTCGACAAGGGCGACGATGCCGGGCACCCCGCAGCACAACAGGAACAGCGCGGCTGCGCTGATGAGCGCAATCTTGCCCTTGGACGGCTTGGATCGTGCTGGCGCCTGGTTCCAGCTCGTTGCTGCCGGGAACTGCGTCGTTGGGTACGGCGGTACCTGGCCGTCGTGCCCGGCCTGCGGCTGGTAGGGCGGTGGGGGTGGGGGTGGTGGAGTCGTTTGGTCGTGCCAGGGGTCCTGCGGAGGCGGGTACGTCACCTGCCTGAGTGTGGTGACCAGTGTCAATGTCCGGCACCGGCCGGTCGGCCACCATGTGTGTCAGCATTCCGACGGACGTTCACCGAGCTCGGTCGGCTGCTCCTCCCTGATCGAGGAGCGACGATCTCCCGAGTCCCAAGTCCCGAGTCCCGGGCGGCGGGGTCGGGGCGGCGATGGAAGTGATGGGGTGGGTAGCGCCGGCCCACCTGATGGCGGGCCGGCGCTCTCACGGTGCTGCTGTTCAGCAGTAGGTGTAGCTGCCGCTGCTGCCCCAGGAGCAGCTGTCGATGCCGGTGCCGGCGGAGTTGCGCAGGTAGGCGGCGTCGCCGGTGTTGTTCCAGATGTAGTTGCCCGAACCCCAGTAGCGGTTGCTGCTGGTGTTGGTGCCCTTGCCGGTGTGGATCACGACGCTGTAGCCGGGCTTGAGGTAGAAGTTGCTGGCGAACTTGTAGACGTGGTTGGACTTGTCGCGCAGGGTCCAGTTCTTGAGGTTGATGGTGGAGCTGCGCTTGTTGGTCAGCCGCACGTACTCGGCGTTCAGGCTGGTGTTCGACCGGTTGTCGGTGCCCGGCGAGTTGTAGTAGACCTTGGTGATCATGATGGCCGGGGTGGCGGCCTGCGCCGGGGCGGCGGCGGCCAGCGACCCGCCGACGGCGATGGCGAGCGCCGAGACAAACCCGATCAGCCTCTTCTTCAAGTGGTCCCCCTGGTCTGGAGTGGAGGCCGGCGTGAACCCATCCGCCGACCGGATGCCTCGATGGCACCACATGCGCGCAAGATCGTAATCACGGCGACCGACAGATTCGCTACCCGCGAGTAGGACAGCAGGAAACCGTGTCCAGCCGGGCATCCGGGCACAGCCGTCCGGCTTGACCGGCGATCAGTCGTCGGAGCCGCCATCGGATAACAGGGTGAACGGGCAGCGCGGTCTCAGGTTCTACGGTCAAGGCGTGGGGTTCTCCATCAAGCTGGCACCCGGGGTGCGGATCCGCGCGTCGTCGCGTGGCATCCGTACCAGCGTTGGCCCGCGGGCAGCCCGGGTTCACTTCGGCGCCGGTCGCACCGGTTTCTCCACCGGCGTCGGTCCGGTCGGGTTCTACACCTCACTGGGCGGCGGCCGTCGGGGCAACTCCCGGGGCCGGACCACGTCCACGGCGAGCTACCAGCGGCAAGTCGCGGCGCAGCAGCGCCAGGCAGTGCAAGCGCAACGGGCCGAGGAGGCACGTCTCTTGGCGCAGGCGTTCCTGCGCATTCTCGAGTTGCACCGAGTCGACTTCCCTGCCGCGTCGCGGCCGATCGCACCCGAGCCCGCACCACCAGACCGGGCCAGCATCTACAAGCACTACGAACACCACGCTCTGGCTGGGATCGGCCTCTTTGAGCGCGGCAAGCGCGCGCAGGCGAAACAGCAGGCAGCGCAGTGGACCGAAGCCGAGGTGCAGCGGCAGCGGGACTTACTACGTGAGCAGCAGACAGGCTGGCAGCAGTACTTGGATGAACGGTGGCAGCAGCTCTGCACCAACGTGCCCGATGTCGTCCTGGAGACCCTTGAGGAAGCCTTCGAAGACAACGAGGCCCCAAGCGCCGCCGTCGGTGTCACCAGCGGTGAGGTCTCCCTCGTGGTGCTCGTGCCCTCCGTCGAGCAGGTCGTGCCCGAACGTATGCCCACCACCACTCAGGCCGGCAACCTGTCGCTGCGTAAGCTCCCGCAACGCGAACGCGCCGACTACTACAAGCTGTTCGTCTGCGGCCAGGTCCTCGTCACCGTGCGGGAAGCCTTCGCCGTCGCGCCCGGCATCACCACCGCACGGGTGGCCGTGCTCCGCCACGACGGACCCGACAGCTACGGCCGACCCCGCGTGTCCTGCCTGCTCGCGACGAAGATCGATCGATCCGCGCTGGACGGAGTTCGGTGGGACACGGCCGACGCCGCTGCCATCGTCAACGACACCACCTCCGAGCTGCTGCTCAACCCACGAGCGCGCACCGGCGAACTCCTACCCCTGAACCTTGCCACCGAGCCGGCACTCGCCGAACTCATCAACACCGTTGACCTAGCCGAACTCACAGCCGCCCCCTAGACGCTCCGACTCTGGCCGGGAGCACCTCACAGAGCGGAGGCAGCAGCGGCTTTCCCCCGTACCTCGCTATCGGGCCGTGGCGTGGTCGCACCGGCAGCGTGGCAGGCGGCCGGGCCGAGCGTCGCCGAGGGGATCAGCAAGATCGTTGGGCACACGCCGGGCACAACTGACGCCGACAAGGGCTGTCAACCGATGTAAGGCAGCGGAAGAACTCGCTCAGGTCAGGCGGCCGATCCGTCCGATTGGAGTTGATCAGGAGAACGCCTGAGGGGTTCAGGGTTCGAGTCCCTGGCGGCCCGCTCGAAACGGATACCCAAACGGAGGGTGTCAGGCGGACAGCCGCGCGCACCACAAGCCTGATCGCGCTGTTGATCCACATCGTGTGGCACGGTCCCCGGCACGGCGTACCTGTCGTCTCCTGCCGGAGCGGGTGGTCGTAGGTTGGCACCGTGCAGTCCCTCGCCGATCACCTTCGCACCCTGACCCAGGAGCAGCTCACCAGTCTGGTCGCGAATCGTCGCGACGCGACCATCGAGCCTGCTCCGAAGACCGCCGACCAGCTCGCCGTGCGGCTGCTTCACCCGTCGTCGATGGCAGCTGCCTGTGCGTTGCTAACGCTGCCGCAGCTCCAGGTGGGCGAGGCCGCCGCGGCGCTGGGCGACGGGTGCACCCTCGCGCGGCTGGCGACGCTGTTGGGCGTATCGGAGGGCGATGCGGACCTGGCTTCGGCGCTGTGTCGTCTTACCGAGCTTGCCCTGATCTGGCCGTACGCCGACGGCTTCGCGGCGGCACATCTGAGCCCGATGTGGCCGCACCCGCTGGACCTCGGACCCGGCGCCGCCGAGCTGCTCGTCGCCCGGAACACGAACGAGCTGCGCAGACTGGCAAAGGTGTACAGCATCCCCGTAACGGGCCGCGGCAAGGACGAGTTGATCGTTGCGCTGGTCGGCTGGCTGGCGCGGCCGGAGAACGTACGCCGGCTCGTGGCGCAGGCCCCCGCCGACGTTCGCGCCCGGCTCGCCGCGCTCGCCGTGCGGCCGGCACAGCCCTTCGATGTGCGAGGGATCATGTTCGGCTCGGCCAGTGTGGCGCTGCCGTGGGCCGCCGAGCGTGGTCTCGTCGTCGGCTCCGCATGGGGCATCGAGGAGATGCCCCGCGAGGTCGCCCTCGCGCTGCGGGAGGGCTACGTCGCTGCGTTCGACCCGCAGCCGCCGGCCGTGCCTACCACCCTGGTCGAGCCAAAGGACGCCGAACGGGAGGCCGCAGCCACCGCCTCGGAGACCCTCGCCGCAATCACCGCGATCGTCGGAACCATGAACGGCGGCCCGGTGCCCCTGCTCAAGACGGGCGGTCTCGGCGTACGCGAACTCCGTCGGATCGCCAAGTCGTCCGACCAGGACGAGGACCGTACCCGCCTGACCATCGAACTGCTCGCCGCGGGCGGCCTCACCGAGGCCTCGGACACCGGTCTGGCCCCCTCGGCGGCCTATGACGAGTTCGCCGCCGCCGAACCCGCGGACCAGCTGCTGGACATCGTCGACACCTGGCTGGCGATGCCCGCGTGCCCGCTCGCCCCGGCCGACTCGACCGCGGTCTCCTCCCGTGTCCTCTACTGGGACGAGGGCGAGGAGATGATCTTGACGGGTCTGCGGGCGCTGACCTTGCGCACTCTCGTCGACGTCTTGCCCGAAGGCCACGCCACCGACCCCGGCACGCTCGCCGACCGGCTGGCCTGGCAGAGCCCTGTCCTGACGGACCAGGCCGACGAGGATCTGCAACGGTATGTCACCGGCATCTGGCGGGAAGCACACCAGCTCGGTCTGCTCGCTCACGGAACCGTAACCAGGCTCTGCCGTAGCCTGCTGACCGGAGACGCCGACGCGACTCATCGGCACGCTCAGTCCATGCTGCCCCGATCCCGCGGCACGGTCCTCTTGCAGAACGACCTCACCGCAGTGGTGACCGGCACCCCGTCGGCCGACCTGCTGGCTCTGCTGGACGGCGCGGCCATGCCAGCGTCCCGCAGCGGCGCCTGGACCTGGCGTTTCTCGCCGGCCAGCATCCGCGGCGCACTCGACACCGGAAGCACCCCGGCGAATCTGCTGGCCCAGATCACCGAGGTGGCCGAAGGCGGCCGCGTGCCGCAGACACTCACCTACCTGATCAACGACGTGGCCCGCCGATACGGCAGCGTTCAGGTCCGCCCAAGCGGCTGCTGCCTGTGCAGCGACGACGAAACCCTGCTCACCGAAATCATCAACACCCGCTCGCTGCGGGCCCTGCACCTGGTCCGGGTCGCCCCGACCGTGCTCGCCAGCGCAAAATCGCAGACCGAAACCCTGGCCGCACTGCGCGCCGCCGGCTACGCCCCGGCCGGCCTCCACCTCGACGGCAGCCCAGCGATCGGGATCCCGCAACGACGCCACGCCGACCCATCACCCACCGAGCCAGACAGCGGTGACATGTTCCCTCTGCCACGCCTGAGCGACCCGGCCGACGTCGCGCGGACCCTGCTCGGCAACCGCTGACCTCGGCAAACACACCCGGCACGGCCGAGGCTCGCTCACGCGAGCAACTCAGCCTGCCTCTGGGAGATCACCCTCCGGTGCCCGTCTTCGGGAGTCGCGGTTCAGTTCTGGCCGGGGCTTGCTACGGGTAGTCCTGCGGCCTTGGCGCATTCGAGCAGTCGCCGGTCGTAGGTGACGAAAGCGATGAGTGCCGTTCCGGACTCGTTGATCAGAACCTGGGCGGTGGCGAGGTGGATGGCGTCGAGGCTGGGTAGCGTCGGCTCAGCGAGCGCGGCTGCAGTCGCGCGGATCGTACTGTCGATCTCCAGTCGGAAGAGCCGCCCGATGGCCGCCGGCACTCCGATCAAGGCTTGCGGAGCTGATCGGCGTAACGCTCTGGGCACTTCCACCTCGACGAGAGCGGAGGAGACCAGCGGCACGTCGTCGTGGGTGTTGAGCCAGGCGACAAGGTCAGCGCTGCATGCCTCCTGCCGAACCAGCTTGACGACGGCGGCGGAATCGAGATAGATCACCAGCGCTCTTCGTCTCGCATCTCGGCGAGCGTGGCGGCCACGTCCACATCCTCGTCACCGAGCTTTGGCGGAAGCGGAACGGGACCGCCGCCGGTCGGAGCCACGGCCCTCCCCGCAGCTACCAGCTTGGCCAGCAGCGATCTGTCATCACCTACCGGAACAAGTCGGGCGATCGGGTGCCCGCGATCGGTGATCTCGACGGTCTCGCCGCCACTCACCCGAGCCAACACCTGGCTCGTGTTCTGGTTCAGCTCCCGGACACCGATACGTTCCATGGACATGAGTGTAGAACTAAATGTTCTACCTTGCCAGTTGTTCGCTGCCTCCCGGCCAGGACCAGAACCGGCGGCATCAGGCAGAGGGCCGCTGCGACTCGCAACCGGGCGCCGCGCGTCGGCGAACCGGACCGACGGTTCGGCTGGTCGGGCCGGCATCATCGGGCACCGCCCGACGGGCGCAAGCTGGGCAGAGACGGCCGACAGTCGGCGACGGACCTGCCCTCCCAACCAGACCGGCTGCCCGGCGGGTAGGGCGACCGCGGATAGTTCCCACGTTCACCGGATCATCGATCGGCCAGATCGGCGTTCAGCTATACCCCGACAGCATCGCCACGCCTACGCCGTAGACCTTCAACGTGGCCTCCCCACCGTCTGCTGCACACGGTGTCGGCGGCCAGTGAAAGATGGCCGTTGACAACACGGCTTCGGAGTTGGCCCACCACGTTTCGGCAGGTCACGCACTGCACCCCGACCCCTATCCACCAGATTCGAGCCGGCACTCTTTACGAGGCTTCCACCACTGATTCACTCGCGTTACGCACCCTGGCCTCGCTAGCCGAACCCGCACCGTCTGGCAGTACCAGCACGTCCCGGCATCGTCGGGGCTGCTTCCCACCCTCACCGGCATCCCCCGGATCAGGCTGCCCCCCAGCTTCGATCAGACCGCTACGACGGCCCACGGCCCAACGGAGAGGACTCCCACCCCTGTCGACAATCCAGCGCCTCGTGGCCCACACAGCAGCGAAGTACAGCAACCGTGCCAGCCAAACACGACCGAGACCAGCCTCAGCAGGCCGAATGACCTCGCACCGCACCCGATCCGGCCGGCTCGCCGGCAATTCGGCGAGTTCAGGCCACGAGCCCCGCACCCATCTACGCGCCGACCCGCCCCGGCGATGAATCGATCACCGACGGCGACTGCCTAGCGCAACGCTGACCGCTGCTCCAACGGCCGGCCCACGTGGGCCGGCCGGTGGAGCAGATCCTCGGCGGGCCAGACAGCGCGGCGGTGCGCTCGGAGGACGGGAACACCCAGGCGCTGCCGCGCTCTCCCGGCACCGATGACTTGACCTTGGGGCAAAGGTGAGCGTCGATCGTGTCCGTCCTGCCTCCGCCTGCCATCGGCGGATGGTGTGACCACCGACAAACATCGGAGATTCCACCCCGCCATGAGCATTGAAGCTGTCTCCTGGGCACTCAGCTACGCCCCCGACGTCCCACCACAATGCCTCGCCGTCCTCATCGGCCTGGCCAACCACGCCGACGCCGCCGGCCGCGCCGCCTTCCCCTCCCAGGAACGCCTCGCCCACTACGCCCGCAAGACCGTACGATCCGTACGCCGCGACCTGGACGAGCTGGAACGCCTCGGCCTCATCCGCCGCGGCGACCAACGCCACACGGCGTTCCTGCCCGCGGACCGCCGGCCCGTCACCTGGGACCTCGCGACGCACAGCCGCCGCCCACTGCCGACAAGCCTCGACCCGTCCGCCGAACCGCAACCCAGCCGCCCCACCGACATCCACAACCCTGTGGATAACCGGGAGGACATCCACGTCCCCCCGGTTATCCACCGGCCGGACGCACACGTCCAGACGGCCGGACGTACACGTCCGAACGGCCGGACGCACACGTCCGACGAACCGTCCTTAACCATCCATAACCAAACACGCGCGCGCCCGCGAAGCGGCACCGCACTGGCCGACGTCCGGAGCCGGCAGTGTCCCCAGCACCGCGGATCGCCAGCGCACAACTGTGGGCCCTGTCGGGCGGAGCGTCTCGGGCGTGGGGCCAACGACGGCCCGGCACCTCACCAGCGAGCCACGGTTGACAAGCTGCGGCCGGCCTCTGCTCCGAGCGCCGCACCGCATGACCATCGGCGCCCAGCAGCCCCGCCCACCACGGTGGTGGATCGGCCCGCTGCCTCGCCGACCCTGCATCGGAGGCGCCGTGATCATGATGCCGGCGACGGCCTCTCCGGCCGTGGCGTGGGGAAGGCGGCGCACTGCGCCCTGCCGCCGCCCACGCTGCGAAGGAGCCCCTGTTCCTCCATGTTCCCAGCCTGTCACGGACCAACGGTTAGGTCGTTCTTGAATGCTGGAGCGGGCGGACTGGCAGGCGGTCAACCGAGAAGACCTACGGACGTTCTGGCAGGAGATGTCCGAGCGCATGGCGCCAGCCTGGCGGGAGTAACGATTAGCCGGCTTGGTCGTCAACGGGAACGCTGGTCGGCTGACGGCTGGGCAGTCAGCCGAGGTTCCACATCCTCCGGCAGCTCAGCACCACACAGCACGCACATGTAGTCGTCGTCGCGGACGAGGTTGTGCTCGCCGCAGTCCAGGCAGCGCCGGAAGACCACGGCGACGGTGAACGCTTCCGGACGGCCGATACCCGCCCAATCGAGGGCGTCCGCCACTGCCGCCCATGAGTTGGGATTGGGGCAGTAGCCGGTGGACTGGTTGCTCACCTCGGCCACGACCCAGCCGTCCCGCTCGTCGGCGAAGGCGATCTCCCCCGCGCCGAGAACCTCCCCACCACCGGCGCAGGCGACGTGCTCGCTGCGTCTCGGTGCGAGACGCAACGTACCGCCAGTGTCGATGACGTACGTGAACGGCTCGTCCCGGTCGCGCGGATCTGCTGCCGCCAGAAAGGTGTCGAGATCGGCCGGTGATCGGACGGGCCAGCCCTCGGGCGCGTCGGCGACCGACGCCCGCACGTCCGCCGGGCCAACATAGCGGTACCGACGCCCCGCCCCTACCACGGCACCGACCCTACGCTCGTGCGGCCGCCGTCGTGCACAACCGCGCCGGTCTGGCAGCCCAGACCCTGGCCCCCGGTTGATCCCAGCACCTCACAAGTTCGCGGGTAGTGGTACCTCCGCGTCAGCCGGGTACGGTCACCCGCTGCTCAGGGGTCGGCTTGCCGGCACCCGGGAAGTGCACCTCGGTGTCGAAGGCGAGCACGCCGTAGTGTCCGCCCGAGGTGTATCCGGTGAATCGGATCGTGTAGGCGTCGCTGCCCGTCGTCGGGGTGACCGCGTGCGGCACCAGCCGGCCGCAGGACGCCGTGTGCCCGGGCCCGTTCCCGCTCGGTGAGGTAGCGGTGAGGGAGTAGTCCTGTTCGCCGGCGTGGCTGACCCGGCAGGTGATGGTCAGGCTGAGCGGCTCGCGCGAGTCCGGGAGCCATCGGCCGCCGTCGAGGAAGAAGGGCTGGACGAAGACATACGGGTTGAGGTAGTAGCCGCCGCTGTCGTTCTTGCGCAGCCGTTGGGTGCAGAAGCGGAAGGTTCCCTTCGTCTTGCCGCTGCGCGAGACGTACACCTGCTGGCCGGTCTGGAGGGTGCAGGTCTGCGACAGCAGGGTGTAGCCGCGGGGGAATTCCGGGGCCGGGGTGGCCCTGGCGGTCGGGGCCGGCGGCGGGGCGGCGGCTGAGCCGGCTCGAGCTGTCGCCGGGGTGCGCGGTTTGGTTGTCGGGGAGGCGCTCGTGGCCAGGTTGCTCGGCGTGGGGGTCGCCACGGCCGCACTGGTCGTCGGCGCCCCGGTGGGCGCCGTCGCCGCGACGGTGGGTGCCGGGGTGGCCCAGACGGTGCCGGCAGCACCGGGTTGGGCGCAGCCGGCAATACCGGTGGTGAGCAGCAGCAGCGCCGGTACGCCGCACCGGACGAGCGGACGGCGCCGCTGGGTCGCAGTGTTCATCGCTGCAGCGTCGCGGTTGCGTAGCCGTCCGGGTAGAACTGGTAGTAGTCGTGGTACCGGACGGTGAAGGTGGTGGTACCGCGGGGCAGCGCGTAGGTGAGGGTGTATCTGCCGCTGGCGTCCAGCTTGCCGCGCCAGAACTCCCGCTCGGCCCCGCCGTTGGTCGACGCGGTGATCCACCAGTAGTGGTCGTCGCCGATCGGCGAGCTCCAGGTCACGGTGAGCTGCGCGGTCTGCTTGTCCTTGCCGGTCCCGACCTGGGCGGTGACGGCCAGGTCGGTGACCGGTGGTGTCGGCGGGTGCGCCGGCCCGAAGGAATGCAGCAGCTGGGTCTCCTGGTAGGGGTCGGTTGAGGTGACCGCCCAGGCTCGGGTGCCAGCCTGGTTGACCAACAGCGTGCCCTCCCAGAGGCTGTCCCCGCTGCGGAAGTCGACCGCGTACGTCGGGACCGTGCTGCCCTTGCCATAGAGGTAGACATCGGCGTCACCGGTGGCGGTCGAGGCGCGGCCGATGGCGACGGTGGAGCTGTCCCCGGACCAGGCGGCGTCCTGCGGATACACGCCGCGGGGATAGACGGTGGCGTCGGCGAGGTCCGGCAGCCGGTACGAGTGGTGCTCGTACGGGTAGCCAACCGTCTCCACCACCTCGGTGCCGTCCGGGCTGACGGCGTAGTCGATGAGGTTGCTGCCGGTGTTGTCCCGCCGGGCGACGATCGTCGGGCTGTCGCCGGACACGTCAATGACGTAGGTGGTGACCGGCGAATAGTCGGTGTCGCCGGCGACGAGGAGGCCGGGCGTGCCGGGGCTGGCGTCGATGATCGGGTGGTAGTTGGGGCCGCCGGTGTAGACCACCGGCGGGATTCCGGGCGCGGACCAGATCAGCAGACCGCCGGAGCCGATGCCGGCATTGATGAACCCGCCGACGATCTTGCCGCCGGTCGGTTCGACGGTGTACAGGTGGGCGCCGACGGGTGCGGGGTAGCTGGCGATGACGGTGAGCGTGTCGGCGTCCAGCGCGATGATCCGGTTGAAGCCCTGGGCCGCGTACAGGGTGCGCCCGTCGTCGCTGAGGACGAGGTCGGAGATGTCAGCGACGGCGGTGACCCGGTTCAGCAGCCGGCCGTCGAGGTCGGTCACCACCAGCGGCAGGCCGGCACCTACCCCCTGGGCGACGTAGAGGCGCCCGCGCGCCTCGTCAAGCTCGATCGCCCGCAGGTCGTTCACCGGCAGCTGCACGCCGACGCTCTTCACTGGGGCCGTCTGGGCGGCGGCCGGCCCTGTGGACAGCAGCTCCCTGGCACTGAGTCCGATCGCCGCGGTTATCCCGGACGCCAGTAGCTGACGACGCCGCATGACACCTCCCCCGTGTCGGCCGCCGCTCGGTACGGACGGCCAGGCGAGATCCTAGTACCGGGCATACTGCTGGCGTGGTACTTCATCGCCCGGCCCGCTCGTGAGCTGGTCCCTGCCGTGCGCAGTGGGCGGCATGGTCGCGGTTGTGACGCCGGTCAGGCGCTTCTGGGCAGGCGATGCTGGGCGTCGGCACGTGCACTCTCCGGGTCGACGTCGATCAGACGCGGCAGCCGAGCTGCCGGGCCGGCGGGATCGGCCTGCAGCTCGACGACCAGATGGGTCGTGCCGGCGTGCGGGTCGCCCCGCCGGAAGGCGGCGAGGCTGGCTCCGCGTAGCGTGCTCAGCTCGCTGCGACCGTGGGCTGGCCCGGCGAACGGGCGAGGGAGGTGGGGAAGCCCTCGGCACGGCCCGACGCCGCAGGCGCCGATATCGGCCCAGTGACTCCGCGATCCTCCGGTTTGTACTCGACGCCGCGGGGTGGGAACACAGCGACTGGTCCTGGGAGGCGCTGCGGTTCGGTAACGGACGTATAGTTCGCGCCATGGCCGGCCCCAGTCGCCCCTCCCCGCTGAGCTCACTCATCGGGGTCGATGTCGACGCGACGGCCGAGCAGGTCTATCGGGCGTTGGTCTCCGGCGGACCGGCGCTCGGGCCGGATCTCGCCGGCCTGCTGGGGATCTCGGTCGAGGACATCGAAACGGCGATCGGTGCGTTGCGGCAGGTGGGCCTGGTTGACATGGCCGACGGCGGAGGAATCTCGGCGGTGTCGCCGTCGCTGGCGCTCGAGGGGATGGTCGCGCAGCGCGAGCAGCAGGTCAGGGCCGCCCGAACGGCACTCGACGAGCTCGCGGAGGAGTACCGGAGGGCGCGCGAGGCGCAGCTGTCGAACGGCATCGAGATCGTTCGGGGTCGCAGCGAGATCGGCAGCTGGCTCAATGGCCTGTTGCTGTCCGCCAAGGAGCAGATGCGGATGTTCGCGAAACCACCGTTCGCGGTTTTCGGGATCTCCGAAACTGACACCGAACGCGAGGTCGCCGGTCGTGGTCTGCGGGAGCGGATCATCATCCAGCGGACCGTGCTGGATGAGCCCGCCGCGGAGAAGGACATGGTCGCGTCCCTGGATCGGGGACAGGAGATCCGCATGGTGCAGTCGTTACCGGCGAAGCTGCTGATCGTCGACGATTCGATTGCGATCGTGCAGCTCGACGAGGGTGGGCACGCGCACTCGGAGGTCGCGGTGGTACGCGCCGGGGGCTGCTGGATTGTCTGGTGTTCAGCTTCGAGAGCGTCTCTGGTCAGCCTAGTGATCCTGAGTCGGATTGAGTTTCCGGGATCGTTTCCCACCGTGGCGGGGAGGCATGGGCATGCAGGTGAAATCCCGCGCCCAAGGCGGCCCCTCGTGGCCGGTGGCCGGTGGTGGGTGTGCTGATCGTGTTCACGCCCTGGTGTCGGTGGGCTGCGCGTGGCAGCCTCTGGCCCGTTGGTGCGTGTCCCTCCGGACGCTTGCCCGCTCGGCTGTGGGGCCGGGTGGGGGAGGGTGCCCTGCGTCGCCTGGGCGCGGGGCGTGTTGCCCTGTGCCAGGTCGGGCCGGTCTTCGACCGGTCCACCCGACTCACCTTCGTGATGACCGCTGTGGCTTCGAGTTTGTCGACCACGGCGCGGATCACCATCTGACCGCTGGTCTTGTCGATGACGGTCTTGGCCTGGTGGGTGAGGCCGCGGGCGGCGATGCGCCGCCAGGCGCCGTGGTCGCGGTCGCCTTGCCAGCGGCAGGACTGGTTGGGGCAGATGGCCCACTTCCAGCCCGCCACGGTCGGCTTGTCTGGCGCTTTGCGATGTTGCAGCACGGTCAGGCATTGCGGGCAGTGCTTGGAGGTGTTGCGGGCGGGGACGGTGACCACGGCGATACCGGTCTCGGCGGCGAGGTGCCGCATGCGGTCGACGATCTTTCCGCGGACCTGCTGGGACAGGCGCGTGTTCAGGGTGGCGCCCATGCCCCGTGCTTCCAAAGAGCGCAGGTCTTCCAGATAGATGACGGACGCCCGGGCGGCGATCGCCTGGTCGACGGCCCAACGGGCGGCAGCCCAGGCGACCGCGTTGTTCAGGTTCTGGCGGCGTTCGGAGACGTGGCGGATCTCGTCCCGCAGGACCGCATGCTTGCCGACGAGTTGATGGCGCTCGTTGACGCCGATGAGCCGCTGGTAGTGGTCGACCTTGGCGTGCAGCCGCTCACTGTGACGGCGTAGGCGGTGCTGCTTCGCGAGGACCCCGGCGGCCCGGAACTGGCCCCCAGCCCCCAACGCCGTGATACGCCCGTCGGTGTGCAGTCGTACGGCCCCCGCGCTGAGGAGGGTGTTCACGCCCCAGTCCACACCGAGCCCGACCGTGTGACCGGCGCGGCGGGCTTTCGCCACGACATGGGTGAATGCCACATCGGCGCGCACCCTGCCACCCAGGACACGGAGAGTCGGCAGGTGCAGCACCGCACCCACAGGGACCGTGGGTGGCAGGATGATCGGACAGGCCACCCACGTCCAGTCCCGATACGCTCGCGGATCCGGCCGTAAGGGCAACTGCAAGCGCAGCAGCACCCTGCCCGGGTCGGTCTCGCAACGTTCGAGGGTGGCCTGCTGCCGATCACACGCGGCGAGCAGCAGCATCCGCGGGACCCTCGGAACGCCTTCGAGTTCGAACACGTCCACCGGCAGCCGGCCGTTGGCGTTGAGGAACGTGACGGCCTGCCGGGTCCGGCCCTTGATGACGCCCGACGGCAGATGTTCCCCGCCAGGGATCGACGCCCGAACCTGCTCCCACTCGGCCGGGGTCCGCTTGCGCGGATCGGCCGGCCACGTCGCCAGGACCCCGGCGGTCAGAGCAGCACGCCACCACACCGAGCGAAGAGCACGCCCGGCCTGCTCCTGCGCCATCCGCACGACCCGGTCATTGACCCTCACACCCTCCGCGGGGGTGACGGTCCACCCCAGGCGCCGCAGCGCCATCCACGCGTGCGACGGCAGCTTCCGGCCACCCGCGTCCTGCCCGGAGGCCAACACCTGCACATCCGCGGTGTTCCAATGCTCACCGATCAGAGCGCCCACCATGCCCGCCACCAGATCGGCACACCAACCGATCCGTTGCGCAAGCACCGCCGGGGACAGCACCTCACCGGTCTCCTCGTCCACACCCCCACGCACCAGAGTGCGGACACCCGCGGTCCGGGCAAGCTCGCCGTCGGCCAGCGGCAGCCTCCCACTCACCGGCCCACCGCCTCAACACCAATCCACGAGAACCGGCGCTCACGGTCGACCCACGTCACCGGAATCCTCCCCGATCCAACCCAAAGACCAAGCGCCAAGGGGTGCACACCCCGACGCTTCACGGCCCTTGGAAGCCGAAGAAATTCCACACGATCAATCTATGATCACTCACGATTCCTAATCAAGTTGGTGAGCCTGTGGCGGTCGGCCATGCAACTGCGGGAGGCCCTCGGCCGTAGGGTCGATCCGAACTTGGCATCGCCGAAGGATCTCGCCGACCCGGCGGACCGGGAGGTCCTGATGCTGTTGCTGGCTGGGTACACCGATGCCGCGGTCGCTGCCCGGCTGGGGATCGGCCTGCGGACCATGCAGCGCAGGGTCCGCAGGCTGATGGATCTGGCCGGCGCCGATTCCCGGGTGTTGCTTGGCTGGCACGCGCGGGACCGGGGCTGGCTCTGAACGCCTTCGTCCCGTCGAGCCACCGACTGCGGTGGCTCGACGGGACGAGGTGGGACCGGGGTCTAGTTGCCCAGACGTGCCGGGATGCTCAGCATCACCGAGCTGGACCAGGCGGCGTTCGGGCCGCCCTCGCCGTAGACCATCAGCTGGTGGTGATCGTTGATGTCGAAGCTGTAGGTCGGCGTGAACCGGTCACCGGCAGAGAGCGGCACCATGCCGGACAGATCCCAGAGCCGTCCCTGCGGGTCCCACATCGCTGACACCGCGACGTCCGGGAAGAGTTCGACAGTTCCGAGGATCCACCCGTCGTCGGTGACTTTCTCGCCGGTCGCGTTGTATCCGTAGTCGGCAAGGCGCCGCATTCCGCCGGCCTTGGTCCACACGAACGCGTCGTCACCGCTGGTTCCCACGATGGTCCCGGAGGTGTTCACATCGTTTGCCTGGGCCGAATACTGTCCCGGAAGCGTGCCGAGATCCTGAACAGCGCCTGACGTCGCATCCCAGGCGACCGCGTGCGGCGCATGGCCATCGGTGCGGGAGGCACCGACGATCGTTCCGGCATCGTTGATGGCGCGCGGCTGGGTTCCCGTCTGATCGGAGGACAGGTGGGCCAGCTTGCTGAACGTCCCATCTGGCGTCCGCACGAACCCGTCGCTGTAGCTGTGGTTCTTGCCGTCAGACTCTTTGACGATTGCTTCGGAGAATCCGGTGACGACCGCCTTGTTGTTCACGGCGGTCGCGTAGCCGCTGGAATAGGGCCGCCAATCCGGGACGCCGAGCACGGTGAGCGATCCGTCCTTGGCCCATTGGGCGGGAAGATAATGCAACGCGCTGTCTGTCGCGATACCGACGGCGATCTGGCCGTCATTCAGGTCCAGAGCCGATCCGTACCTGCCCCCGGCCAGATCCAGGTTGGTGAACCCGTCAGCGGCCGTCCAGATGGTCGGCGTCATCCTGGCGTTGTACTGGCGATCTCCCGCGACTACGCCGCTTTCATTGAGAGCCGCGCCGACGAATGGCGGGGCCCACGCGACCAGATCAAGTTTGGGGACATCGACAGTGGCTACCGTGACGTCCGCCGCCCCGATGATCGTGCCGTACTCGTTGGCCACTCGGACCCGGCCGACCATGGGATCCTTGGTCAGCTGCCGAGCGCTGACGATCATTGCCCCGTCGACCGGCATCGACTGGCCCGTGGCAACCGTGTACTTCGCGTCGGATTTCGGCGTGATCGTGCCGAGGCCCTTCGAGTACATCTCTTGGTGGTAGTCGAACGTGACGTTGTCTCCGGGCACGGTGACTCCCGCGACCACGATGAAGTACGTACCCGGTTGTGGATCATCGATGACGATGTGCTCGGGCGAGTCCCCGGTCGTGGTGCTCTGGCCTATCGGCCTGCCGTTGAAATACACATAGAAGTCCAGATCGGCAGCGTCTCTGGGTGTCAGCGTCACGTCGAGCCGGGTCGTCTGACGCGGAACATAGAGCATGTTGGACGTGATTTCGCCTTGCGATACCGTCGAGAACAAATTGCGGACATCGCCGATCTCGCCAGTTGCGACGTGGGCGGTCGCGGGGCCAAAGGTGTTCGTCCCCGTCGAGCCGACATTTGTCGGCGAGTTCATCGTCACCTTGTCGACTGTGACGGTCCCCGGATCGAACGACATGCCCTGCAGCGAAACCGTTGCGGTGTACGGGTTCTGTTCGACTGGAGACGTCCTGCGAGACTCGATCACGAACTCCCAGATGCCGGGTTTGGGTCGGTACACCGGTCGTGCGGTGGCGTTGCAGTTCGTCGGGTCGGTGTAGTTGGTGTAGCAGTGGTAACTGGCGTTGGAGTCTGCGGGCATGCCGTCGGGGTCGATGGGCAATGCGCGGACCTGGCTGCCGGTGGCGAGCCCGCCCAGGGTCAGCTGCAGTGCTTCGACGCCCTCGGGGACGGGCACCAGCAGCGAGGTGGTTCCGGTTCGGTCGAGCGTGCCGGAACTGGTGACCGCGTAGTCGGGTTTGGCCAGCGGCTTGGTCGCCAGCACGGTGACGGCGACGAACTGGTCGATGCCGCCGGTCGCCGGGTCATCAATGGTCAGGATTGCGCTATGCACGCCGGAGGTCGTCGCGGTCGCGGTGACCGTGATATCGGCTGCCTTTCCGAGCTGCAGGGGCATTGCTTCGCGGGCGCTGAACGTGCCGTCGTTGCCGATCCAACCGATGCGGTGCACGACGTTCCCGGCGGCACCGCTGGTCCGGGTGACGCTGACCTTGTAGGTCTTCTGCGCGCCGGTCACCTGGCCGCCTTCGGTTGGCAGACAACGGTTGTAGATGCCGACGCCGGTGTTCGGAGTTGCGAGCAGGCCGGACAGCGAACTGCAAACGGGAGCCGACACAGTGAGCTCATTGGTGTTGATGCCAGCGCTGAGCTGCTTCCAGGCCGCGACGGTGTCGATGATGCCGGCGCCCTGCGCGGCGGTCGGGACGTCGGGGATCGGGTCGGCGGTGCCGGTCAGGGCGGTCTTCAGCGCCGCTGAGCTGACCGTGAGCGAACGGGCCTTGGCGGCCGATAGCAGCAGTGCCGCCGCTCCGGCGACCTGCGGGGCCGCCATGGAGGTGCCGTTGGCCATGCCGTACCCGGCCGGCAGCGAATACCCGGCCTCGGGGACGGCTTCACCGGACAGCCACATCGGGATCGAGGAGATGGCGGCGCCGGGCGCGGACACCTGCGGCGCCAGCGCGCCGTTCTCAGCGGGGCCGCGGGAGGAGAAGCCGAAGATGCCCTGCTTGGTGGCGACCTTCGACCCGTAGTCGGCCCACCAGGTGTCGGAGCTGACGGACGCGGCGACCGAGATGGCCTTGCCCGCCACGGACGGCGAGCTGACGGTGTTGGTGCCGAGGCCGTCGTTGCCGGCGGCGATGATGATCTGCACGCCGTAGCTGTCGATCAGCTTGTCGTAGAGCGCGGCGATCACGTCGGAGCCGTCGTTCAACGCGGGAAGCCCACCGATGGACAGGTTGACGACGTCGACATGCCGATTGGTGACCAGGTCGATCATGCCCTCGGTCAGTGCCGCCTGGGTGCAGCCACCGCCCCAAGTGCAGGCGCGTGCGGACACGATCTGCGCGCCCGGTGCGGCGCCGTGCATCTGGCCGCCGAACATCGACGTGCCGGCGATGATCCCCGCCACATGGGTGGCGTGCGAGGCGACCGGCAACCCGATGGACACGTAGTTCGCGGTCTTGCCGACGTTGCTGCCGCCGAGCGGGGAGAGATCGACGTTGTCGCGGTACTCGACGACGAACGGGATGCGCTCGTTCTGTGGTGTTGCGGGGTCGTCACTCCCGAGGTGGCCGACCTGGCGATCGACCGCGAATGGGGCCATCGGTGCCTCGTCGGTGAGGTCCTGGTTGTTGTTGCCGTCGACCCAGATCCTGTGTGTGGTCGGGTCGTAGAGAACCCCGTAGAAGTCCAGGGTGTCGCCGTCCCGGTTGAGGTCGCCCTCGAAGTCGCTCCCGGCGGTCGCACCCTCGTAGAACACGCCGAATTGGAATGTGCCCTCCGGGATCGTCCAGGTCTTGCCCAGGTAGCTGAACGTCGGACCCTTCTTGGTGGTGGACATCCGCACCCAGCTGCCGTCGCGGTCGGTGACCGGATCGGTCGCGGTTACCCAATCGACAATCTTGGGCTTGCCGTCGCTGGTCGTCTGTAGCGCGGGATGCTCGACGTCGACGCCGGTGTCCAGCACGCCGACGACCGTGCCGCGTCCGTCCCAGGCCGGGTTGTCCTTGACGAAGGCCTCGGCGCCGGTCTCGTTGATCGGCAGGTACGGGTTGTCGGCGGGCGTGTTCGCGCCAGGCGCGGTCGGCTCCGCGGCCTTCGTTGCCGCCGTTCTCGCACCCGCGGCGCCCAGATCCGGGCGCGGGATCTTGTATGTCCGGTCCAGGTCGATCGCCGCGACCGACCGAAGGCCGGCCAAGGTGGTAACGCGGTCGGTCGGGACGGTCGCCCGGACGTAGCCGACCTTTCCGGTCACCGACCCGACGGTCCCGCCGGCCTTCTCCACTGCGGCGACGACGTCCTCGGTCGCGCCCTTCCGGGCCAGCATCAACACCGTGACAGACTTCTTCTTCGACGCATGCGCCTGCTGCAGCAGCCTGGTGTCGGCGTTGCCCAGCTTCTCGGCCGCAGTATCCGACAGCGAATCGTCGGTCAGCGGCTGGAACCCGTCGGTCTTCCCCGCGCTGTAGATCGAATCCGGGTTGTCGCGCCCGGCCCGGTCGTCGAGCCCAGCAACGGGCGACCGACCCGGACCCTGTGGCCCGTCGGGATCACCGGGTTCGACCTTGCTCGCGCCAGCACTCTCGGAGCCAGCCGGGCTGGGTGGGTCGGCGGCTGCGGCCGCAGGCTCCATCAACGCCGCGGCGATCAACACGGCCGACGCCGCGGCAATCACACCTGTTCGTCGTTTCATCGTGCTCCTAACCAAGGGGTGAAACATCACCGTGCGGCCAAGCCCGCAGACACGAGAACACCTGAGCCGCCTGGCCAATCTCGCAGTTGGGTCCGGACAGGATCAACGGACCGAGTGGGGCGGATGTCGGCCATGGCCGGATACCGCCACACTCGGCGCAGACCCACCGCTCCCAGTCGGTCGACCATGCCGGCGAGGTCCCTCAGCACCCGCCATCGGTACGGATTGCTCGCCCAGAACCCCGCAGTCTCAGTACGACGCGATCGTGGAATGGGGGATCCCTGACCCGACCCAGCTCAACAGGCTTGCCGGGAAAGTCGAAGATCGAAAGCTGTGGGTAACGGGGCAACTGACGGATCCATCTGATCGTTCAGCCCTATGTAATCGCCAAACGCGGGAAGTCGGCGCCGAGCTGACGCGTACCGGAGGAGGACCCGTGCCACCAACGCATCGGCGGCTGTTGGCGCTGCTCGGGATCGCCGCAGCGGTCCCGCTGGCTGAGGTCTTCGTGCTGGTGCTGGTCGGGTTCTTCCCGGCCGAGGGGCTGGCGCCGCAGGTCACGGCGGTCTGGCCGTACGACTCCTACCACGATATGCGTTGGCTGCTGGTCTACCACAACTCCTGGCTGATGTTCGGGTCCGGCCTGCTGACCCTGATCGCGCTGCGTGGGGTGCTGTCCGCGACGATCGTCAGCCTGGCCTGGCCGGCGCATGCGCCGCGGCCGCCGTACCGGGCGCTTGTGCTGCGCAACGTCGGGGTGGCCGCGTTCGGGGCGGTCCTCGTTCTGCCGTTCGCCGCCTATTCGGTCGCGGCGTCGGTGGTCTCGCTGTCCTGGTTCCTGTTCGCCTCCCTGATTCCGATGCTGCTGCTCGCCCCCTTCCTGCAGCGGATGTCAGTGGACCCGGGGTGGTGGCGCGGATTGCCGCCGATCGAACTGGTCGGCTGGTCGCTACTCGATTTCGCCGTGATCACCGTTCTCGGCGCGCTGGTGTGGCGCGCACCGGAGGTGTGGACCCCACTCGTCGCCGCAGCCGCCGGAGCGCTCAACGGCCTGCTGTGGCGGCAAACGGTGCGCGCGGCCGTACGGCAGCGGCGGGTACGTTGGGCGGGGGTGCCGGTCGCACCGATCGTCGTGGTGCTGGCGCTGGTCGTCCCGCTGGCGTCGCAGGTGCTCTCCCAGCCCCGCAACCAGGCCAACACCTTCACGCCGCCGATCTTTACCCGACCGCTACCGCCGCAGGTGCCCTACGCGGTGATCCTGCTGGCCGGGCACGACTCGGCGTACGACGGCCGGTCCGCGGCGGATCCAAACGTGGAGTTGTTCTCGTACGTTGGCCTGGACTCGGCTGGCCGGCCGCTGCCGTATCGGCCAGAGGCCACCCACCGATCGTTGGAGTCCAGCTCCCAGTTGCTCGCCGCGCAGGTGCAGGCGGTCCACCAGCGCACCGGCCGGCCGATCGCTCTGGTCGGACAGAGCGAAGGGGCGACGGTGGCCCGCACCTACCTGCGGGACCGGCCCGACTCTCCGGTGCGCGCCCTGGCGATGTTCAGCCCGCTGGTCCGCGCGGCGAACGTGTACTACCCGCCGGCGGATGCCAATGGCGGATGGGGGCTGGCCGCCGGGTGGCTACTGCGGGTGATGTTCAAGGTGACGACCATCGGTAACCGGGCCGCCAGCACACCCGATGAACCGTTCGTCCGCTCGATGCTGGACAACGCGCCCTTCTACCGCTACCAGATCCTGTGCCCGATCCCGGGCGTACGCGTTGTCGCCTTCCTGCCGACGGTGAGCGCCGCCGAGGCCCCGACCGGCCAGAAGATCAGAATTCCGGTGGTCGAGGTGCCAACGTTCCACGCGGGGATCATCGGCCGGATGGGCGCCGACGACGTGCTGATCAGCTTCCTCGCCGGCGCCGAGGTCAACCACCCCCGCCGCGAGTTCGGCCTGCTCCAGCAACTGGGGGATGCCTGGCATGCCCCAGTTCTGGCGATCCAACTGAATCCGGTATGGCGGCCCACCGCGCCACCTGGTCGGCCGTTCACACCGACCCGATTTTGCCGCACATGATGTCCTACGTCGCGGCGACCGACACCGGCGCGCTGAGCGGTCCCTCGTTCCCGCTGGGGATCCGACCCGGACATGCAGGAGGACAGGGTCCTATTCCCCCAAGGTCCACAAGACACGCCCTAGTTCGCGCCGTGGCAACACCGGGCGATTGCGGCTGCGCGGTCGTCGACGATGTCAACCTTGTGGCGAAGTTTCGCCTTGGCGACACGTAGGTCATCGGGTCGCGTCCGACGATCGTTGCCACTGCTGACGGGCGGGGCGTTGTCGGGCATACGGAGGCTCGGCTGCTGGCCGGAGCCTCGCCGATGCCACGGGGGCTGATCGCGTTCCGTGATGCTTTCGCACCGCTGCGGGTCCGGTGGGCAGGTCATGACGCTGGCCGGGTGGCGGTGCCCAGGCGCAGTCAATGACTTCCTCGGGAGTGCCGGTGTCTTGACCGGTGGGCCGGCTGGCGCACCAGGCCTGCTCCCCGTGTCGCTCGATCCGTGGCACGGGGAAGGACTGCGCCCCGGCCTTTGTACGCCGCCGTCACCTGCCAACAGGCCGAAGGTGTCCCGGAGGGAACCTCAGATGCCGCTGCTCACGGGATCCGTCACGTCGAGATCGTTGGGGCGAGTGCACGGCGGCGTTCTGTCATAGACGGCCGCCGCTGACTGAGTGCCTACGGGCCGTATGCCGCCGGGCTCGGACGCGCGGTCCGAGCCCGGCGGCATACGAACCCCTGAGTGGGGGTTAGCTGCCGACGATCGGGGCAGGGTGGCCAGCTGTCCCTACTGCAGCCGCACCGTCACCGTGTGCACGGCCCCGTCGCCCAGATCGATTCGGACCCGGTAGTCACCCGCGGCAAGCCCCTTCGTGCTCCAGTTGTACGCGTACAGGCCATTGGTCTCGGCCAGACGCACGAGGTTGGCATCGTTGCCGGACGCCGAGGTTGCCGGCGTCTCAGGACCCACCTGCCCATCGGTGACGGGTGCGATGAGGACGCGCGGGGCGGCGTCCAACACGGGCTTGCCGGCTGCATCGGTCAGGACGAACTTCACCGGGATCACCCGGCCGGCGTTGAACGGGGCGCTTGTGTCGCTCAGCGGGCCCTCGAGGTCGCCGAGCACGTACTCGACCCGGTAGCTGATCGTCACTGTTGCCGTGTTTCCGGCGCGGTCGGTGGCGCTGAAGCGAACGGTGTGCGGTCCCGGCGTCTTGGTGTCGAGCTGTTCGCCACTGGCCACGTCCCCTCGGGACTCGGCGACCCCAGAGGTCGCGTCACTGGCGCTCCACGTCACCGGCACGGCCTGGTTCAGCTTCACTACCTGACCGTCGGTGATGCCGTTCACCGTGATGACCGGCGCCGTCCGATCCACGACGAACGTCACCGACGACTCCGATCGGTTTCCCGCCTTGTCAACCGCGACGACCTTGAAGTCGTAGTGCCCGTCCGCCTCAATTGGGCGACCGTCGTAGGGGTGTCCGTTCAGCGTCACCGTGGTGGTGTCGGCGTGGGCATCGGTCACCTTCACCACCGGGGTCACCGCGTGGTTGTAGACGCCTTGGTCCGCGACACCGGACACGGTGACCACGGGCGCGTCGATGTCCTTGACGAGGCTGTACTCGTCGATGATCGACTCATCGGCCCGCTTCGCGGTCAGCGACAGCTTGCCTCCTGCGACCTCGACGGTGACGTACATGGCGAACTGGCCGTCGTCCATCACTGCGAAGGTGCCGTCATTCGCGGCCGAGTAGTGCTTGGGCCCGGTCGTGCCGGTCACCACGTACACGGTGCCGCCGTCGGTCTTCACGCCCGCCTTCAGCGGGTCGGTCCGGCCGTAGGCGTGGTCGTGCCCGGAGAAGACCAGGTCGATACCCAGCTCGTCGGCGGCCTTCGGCAGGTCCTTGCGGAACAGGTCGGAGTCGTCCGGGTTGGTCGCGTACGGCGGCTGGTGGGTGACCACGACCTTCCACAGCTTGTCGGAGGCTGTCATGTCCTGCTTCAGCCAGTCCATCTCGGCCTTCAGCGTCGCCGCGTCGTCGGTCCATCCGATCACCGCGACGTGCATGTTCTGGTAGTCCATCGAGTAGGTGCCGTCCGGGTTCACCTTCGACCCGTTGTTGGGCTGCCCGAAGATGCGTACGGCCTTGGACCCGTCGTCGCCCATGTACTCGTGGTTGCCCAGTACCCGGACCATGTCGGTGGACCCGATTTTCTCGTGGTCGCTGAGCATGCCTGCGATGGCGTCCATCTGGGCGAACTTGCCGGCGTCATCGGTGAAGTCACCCACGTGCATCGTGAAGTCCGGCAGCTTCGCCTGCCCCTCGATCGAGGTCAGGATCTTGTCGAACTCGGCCAGGCCGGCGCGGTCCGGTGACTGGGTGTCGCCGAACACGTTGAAGGTGAAGTCCGTTGCGTTGCTGGACGTAGAGAACTCGCGTACGCCCGACCAGCTGGTGCCGTCGCCGACCCGGTACACGTAGTGGGTCGCGGGGGTCAGCTTGGTGGCCGTGGTCGAGTTGGAGCGCACGACGCCGTTCTGGGCGATGTCCTCGTAGCCGGCGTAGGTCAGCTCCTTGGCGGTGCCGTCGAAGCTGGTGAACGCGGTCTCGCCGCCGGCCTGGTAGGCGGCCTTCGTGGCGACCTGCAGCACCGCGGCGTCTCTGGAGGTCAGCGGGTTCGACATCCAGGTGATGGTCTTGGTGGTCGCCGGGTCGGCGCTCGCACCGGCCATGATGTTGCTCGGCGCCTGCTGCTTCAGGGGCGTGAACGACTGCGTGGTGATCGCAAACGACCTGCCCTGCTCGGTCTGGGCGAACAGGTCGTACTTCTTCACCGTGTCGGTCAGCTGCGCCGAGGTCAGCACGCCGTCTGCGCCCGTGGTGCCCAGCTTGGTCGCCTTGCCAGCCGACAGCATCGTCACCGTGGCACCGGCGACCGGCTTGCCGGCGGCGTCGGTCACAGTCACCTTGCCCGGCCGTCCGACCACGGTGCTGTTGACTGCCAGCTTCAGCGCCGCCACGACATCGACGGACGCCGGCCGTTCCGAGAAGGTGGGGGCGAACTTCGACGGACGGTCGCTGGCGTAGCGGATTGTCGAGCTCGTGACTTCCCAGGCCAGCTTGGTCCCGGGTGCCACGCCGCCGGTCACCGACACGTTGATGGTCGCCAGCGTGGCGGGCCCAGCCGCGGCATTCGAGTTCACCACATGCAGGGTGAGGACGCCGGTGGCAGCGTCGTAGCCCCAGGTGCTGCCCGACGCCGACGCGGCGAAGTCGACCCCCGTCACCGGGAAGTCCTTGCCGATCCGGATCTTCGTGTCGACGCCGGTGACATCGGCGGCGTCGGTGGTGGTGAGGTGGAGCCGGTAGGTCCCGCCGAGGTTCGCGACGGCGTCCGGGGAGGACAATCCGACCGAGGTGCCCGAACCCGTCTTCACCGTGAAGTACCCGGTCTTGAGGGTCTCGTTGCCGAAGTGGTCCTGGACGCTGGCGTCGACCCGGTGGATACCGTCGGCGAAGCTCAGGTGCGACAAGGCGACGGTGTTGAGGCCCTTGTTGAGCGCGTAGACGCCCTCGGCGTTGGTGTACTCGGTGCCATCGACCCACATCCGCACCCGGTCGTAGTTGATCCCGGTGGCGTACTTGTCGGTGGTGTCCTCGGCGAAGGACGTCGAGATCTCCACCTGCGAGTTCGTGAAGGTCTTGCCGTCGACGTTGAGGGCGTGAACGGTCGGCGGGAACATGTCGTCAACGGACGCGCCGTAGGTGACCCGCACGTTGTCGATCGCCACGAACCCCTTTCGCAGCGGGTTGCCGCCCGGCATCCCAGACTTCAGCGACATGATGCGGAACATCTGGTTGGGGAAGGTGGTGAACGGGCCGACCAGGCCGTCGGGGATCTCCGCTTCGACGTACTTCCAGCCCAGCCAGTCGATGCCCTCGGTCTGGGTGGTGAAGTTGATCGGCTGGAACTGGCCCTTGGCGTCGTAGATGTAGCAGCGCAGCCAGTAACCCTGGGCCTCGGGCGTCCCGTACACCCAGGCCCCGATCGCCTTCGGGCGGCCCGGGATGGGCTTGCTGGACGCGGGCCCGGCATAGGCGCCGAGGGTGGCATTCAGCTGGCCCTTGGTGAAGTCGAAGTTCACCTGCAGCGCATGGTCGCCGAACCGGGTCAGGTCATCCGGGTAGGTGTTCCAGTGTAGCTGGCTGACCTCACCGCGTCCCGCCGTGCCGGCCTTCCAGTCGCCGATGCCGTCCTCGAAGTCGTACAGCACGACGGGCATCTGGCCCAACAACACGTGGACCGACGCCTGCACGTCGCTCCCGGTGAGGGTCGCGGTGACCTGGGTGTCGAAGCTGCCCGACGACGCAGCGTGGAAGACGTTCGCGTCGTCCATCGTGCCCATCTCGTCAGGGATACCGCCCCAGCTGATGTCGCCGGGCTTGAGCCGCACGTCACGGCCCTGGTAACGGGCGGTCAGCCCGAACGGCTTTACCGCCCCGTAGTCGAGGCTGATCTCTGCCTGCCCGAAGGCGAGCGTGTCCGGCAGTGCCACCTCGACCCAGGCCGAGCCGACCTGCTTCCCGTTGTGGGACAGGATCGCCTGCGTCTGGCCCTGCTTGCCGGTCGAGGTGAACAGCCCGTTGGCGTCGATTGTGCCGAATGTGGGATCCGCCAGGCTCCAGCTCAGCCCGGATGCCGGCACGGGCGCCGAGGCACCGGTGGCGTCCTGTCCCTTGACCGAGAACTGCAGTGTCGAGTGCGGCGTGACGGTCATCCCGTTCGGGGCGACAGCGGCAGCTGCGAACTCGTGGGTCATCGGCGCGGAGGAGACCAGCAGGAACCCGTTGGCGACCGGACGTTCCTCACCGTCGGAGGGGCGGTTGACCACCTGAACGGTGTCGATGCCCGGCGTCCTGGTGGCGAAGGTCGCGCTGCCGCCGCTGTCGAGGTGGATCGCGTTGTAGGCGCCCAGAAACAGCATGTAGTCGGCGAAGTCCGACATGGTCAGGCCGCGGCTGAAACCGGTCTGGCGGCCGTCGATCTCGGCGAAGAAGATGGTGCCGTCGCGCCTGACGCCGATGCCGATACGTGGGTCGAGGTTGTTGGGGGCGCCCTTGGTGGCGATCTGGTTCTCGTCGCGGGCACCGTTCTTGATGACCTGCGCGTCACCGGACAGTGCCTGTTGCAGGTCGTTCTTGACCTGGTTGAACAGGGCTCGGTCACCCATCAGGTAGCTGCCGTCTTTCTTCATGCCGAAGAAGAACCAGTTGGCGGCCATGTCGGTCTTGAGGACGGTGCCGTCCTTCACGACCACGCCCAGCGGGTAGCCGTCAGACATGTTGTAGTAGTCGGCGTTGATCGCGGCGATGACCTGGTGGCCGGGACGCGTGGCCGCTTCGGCTTGCTTGCTCATCGGCTGCATGCCGTACCAGGGAGTGCCCTTCCCGTCGTTGGGCAGGCCCGCCTCGATGGTCAGCTCAGGGCGTTTCGGCATGTCGATGTCCAGGACGTGGGACTCCATCCGCTGACCGTCCCGGTCGTTGAAGATGTAGTCGCTCTGCACCACGCCTGGCGCGATCTGCTGGGTGTTCTGGTTGATCGGGGTCGCAGTGATCGGCGAGGTGGGGCTGAAGCCTCCCATCGCGGACGCCGACTGCGCATTGCCCAACAGCAGGGCGGACGCCGCCACAGCCGTCAGGATCGCTTGACTTCTCTTCCGCGACAGCTTCATCGCCCTCTTTCACCCTTCGACCGGTTCCTCCACGACATGCCACGCCTGGAATGCGAGCATCGGGTGAACAGTCCCGGATATCAACTTCAACCATGCGCGAAATAGGACCGACGACGACTGCCGCGGGAGGCGATTCGATGTCGCTGCCCTGTCGCCAGGGAAGGCCCTCAGCGCCCCGACGGTCGGTGGTGCTCGGTGCCGCGTTGGCGCTGGTGCGGTACCGGCGGCGGATGCGACAACCGGAGTCGGCGGGCAGTCACGGCCTCGCGGGTACGGGGATGGGCGTCCGGGTTCCCGTTCAGCCAGGCGTCCAGGTATCGCAGCGTCCGCTCGGTGTACTCCGGGACGAAACGCGTGCCTGCTCCCTCCACCGCCAGCCGCTCCGCGACCTGGCGCAACAGCGGGAGGTAGTAGGTGTTGGGTCTTTCCCGACCCAGTATGTCGAGGGCAAGACTCACCGCCGCGTCCTCGATCGCCGGATCCGGCAGTTCGCCCTGACGGAAGAGTTCGGCGAGCAGCTTGCCGAGGCCCGGGTCGTCCAAACTGTCGCGTCTGATCCATTCGACCGCCACCTGTGATGCCTCCCGTCGCACGGAGTCCGGCAGGATGCGGCTGCCGAGCACGGTGCCGAGCAGTTCGGTGGCGTCCCGCGTACGGCTGTTCGCAGCGCACCAGGCGACGCACGTCAATTGCAGCTCCTCGGCGATGGTTTCGCTGATCGGCCCGCACCCCTTGAGCATCAGGCGCAGCGCCCGTTTCGCCCCCGCCGGCATTCCGGAATCCCCGAGGACGACGCACGACCTGGCGACGAACCGGTTCCAGGCAGCTTGCACCTCGACGCGGTGTGCCAGCAGATGCTTGACCACCCGGTGCTCCCGCTCCGTCGCCAACAGTTCGCCGGAGAGCGCCCCCACTGCGCGTTCGGCGAGCGTCTGCCGGTCTTCCGGGGCCGCCCAGCGATTCCCCAGAGCGGCGCCGAGGAGACGATGGGCGCTGGCTTGCCTCGGGTGCGCCTCCAGCCATCCGAGGGTGGCGTCGAGCGCCCACCGGTACTCCTCGACGGCGAGGTCCGCCCGCCGTAAGACAGAGGTGAGCGGATAGCTCGTGTGTTCGCCGATGGGGTGGCGCCGGATCAACTCGGCCAGCAGCCCCATGGCGAGCATCCGGGTGTCGGGGGCAAGCGCCTCGTGGTTCAGCAGGGGCACCAGCAGGTCCCGGGCGACGCTGTCGTCGAGATGCCGGTCGCAGAGCACCAGCGCCTGCTTGGCGTATCGCTCGAACTGGTCGGGCTCGGTGAGCAGCCCGGAGTGCAGCAGCGCGCCCAGCACGCTCGTGCGCTTGTATGGCAACGCGGCAGGGGCGGCCAACCAGGCGGTGGTGCGCCGCGCGAGCGCGTCACGTTCCTCGGCGGTGAGGCGGATGTCGGCGCGGGTCTCCTCCCGCGCGAAGGTGAGCAGACGTTCCAGTAGCTGCCCCGCCTCCGGCGAGTCGTCGTTGTGCTCCAGCCACCGCAGCGCCAGGTGGACCGCACGGGGCAGGTCGTTACGGCCGGGCAGGTCGGGAGCGACCAGCCGCTTCAGGACATACGATGCCCCAGGCTGCAGGCCGTGGCCGGCGGGGTGCGCCAGCCACTCCAGGGAATCCTTCACGGCGTCCCTGAACAGGGACGGCGGCAGGTCCCGGCGCCTGCGGTGGCGCTGGAGCACGGGCCCGTAGGAGAAGCTCGCCTCGTGCGGGGCGCGCTGGGCGACCGTGTCCAGCAGGTACCGGGCCGTGCGGGCGAGAGCCTCCCCGGTGAGCTCGGGACGCAGCACCAGCCGGCTCGCCACGTAACCAGCCCAGGGGTCGGCCGGATGACGTCGTAGCCAGCGCAGCGCTGCCGCGGCCAGCGGGCGGGCGGCCGGGTGGCCGGGTGGCAGGCCGATTCCTCGGCCGAGTTCGAGCAGGGGCTGCAGAACTCGGGAGGCTTCGCGTTCGTCGGCGTGCTGGGCGAGCCAGTCGACGCCGTACTTGGCCATGCGCAGGCGCACGGCCGGATCGACGTCGCTGGGCACCTTGATCCGATGGAAGACAGCGCCAGCGGAGAGGAGCGTGCCGTGTCGGCTGAGCCAGGCGAGCAGCGGCGGGTACACCACGTCCGGTGCCAGGTCGAGCGCCGCTGCCACGTACGTCTCCCTGGCCCCCGGCTGGTCGACGTTCCGCTCGAGCCAGGGCCTGGCGATCCGGTCCGCCAACCGGCGCACCGCCGGCACCCAGGTGGCGCGTCGCAGCAGCAGCCGCAACGTGTCGCCGTCGGGTTCGTCGGCGAGGTATCGCCCGAGACCCGTGGCCGTCTGCTCACACCATCGGTCCACCCCGGCGGCGAGTGCCTCCGCCGCTTCGCGGTCGACGGCCTCGCGCAGCCGGTCCACGGCACGGACGAGGTTGGCCAGCGCCCGGTGCCCACCGAACCCGCTGTCCAGGAGCTTGGGCAGCCATTTCCGACGCAGCGCCGACGAGTTGGGCTCGAAGAGCACCTGATGCAGGATCTCGTCGGCGAGGAGGTGGTGGGTCACCCGCAGTCCGTCCGGGCTCTGGGTCAGGATTCCGGCCCGGCACAGGGTGTCGATCAGTTCCTGGGGTGACCACACGAACCCGTCTGCGGTACGGATCTCGTCTTCGACTTGGAGGTAGGTCAGCATCTCGGGCAGCGGCCGGGGGGTGGTGGCGGCCGCGTAGGCGACAGCGAAGAGCCGGCCGTCGGGGTCGCCCAGCGGGCGGGACGGACCCGAGCGGCGCGTCGACAGCTCCTCGCTGTCCAGCACTCGCCGTAGCCAGCCACTGATGCCGGCCGCACCCACCGGGACGGCGGCACGAATGTCTCGGCCGGCTTTGGCCTGCGCGTCGTACCACCGGGCGAGCAGGGCGGCGACCGCCGGCACGCCGGCGCTGATCCGCGTGACATGCGGCGCCCCGGCTCGCTCGACGGCGTGGGGGGCGAGCGCAAGGACCACCTCGTCGAGGATCAGCCGGTGGTACTGGTCGTCGTCGCGGATCGGGACCCGCTCGAAGCTGTCCCAGAGCTGGGGCGGCCAGCTCTCCGTCTCCCGGGTCGGCGCGGTGGTCAGCACCGCCAGCTGGAGGCCCCTGGACAGTGCGTCCTGCTGGATCTCATACAGGTTGTCGTCGGCCGTCTCCGTGCTGGACCGGACGTCGTCCACAACGATCAGCACCCGTCGCGTCATCCCCCGGACACTCTCCCAGGCCAGGTCCACCGGTTTGCCGCGCAGCAGATGGACCACGAACCAGTCCCGCTGGTCGGCGAGGGCCGCGACCTCGAGGCAGAGCCTGCTCTTGCCGGTCCCCGGCCGCCCGTGGATCAGTACACCGCTGGCCGGCTGGCGTCCGTCGGCACACTCGGCGAGGGTCGCCAGGATCCGGTCCGGCTTGCTCGAGTGGTCGCCCGGATCGACAAAGGTGACCGGACCGGCCGGCCCCTCACCCTTGGCCGCCAGGGAGTCCGCGTGGATCCAGTGCGGCTCCAGGTCCCGGCGGAGCTGGTTCCAGTTGTCGGGTGGGACCGGCCAGGGCCGGGGGCGGATGCCCTCGTCCGCGAGCAGGCGCTCCCAGCTCGGGTCGTTGACCGCCGCCAGCTCGATGACCTCGTGCGTGCTGACGCCGGACGCGGTCAGGTGGCTGTGGAACACGCCGACCAGCAGTCCGGACGCTCTCGTGATCAAGGCGGCGCCGGACATCCCCTTCCAGGGGCTGTCCTCGGGGTCCGGCGACGGCGTGGGGGTGCTGGCCAACCGGACCCGCAGGGTGCCCGGCTCGCCTGTCTCCGCGGTCCGGATCTCGCATGGCTCGTGGGCTCGGCCCCGCAGATAGTCGTCCGACCCCGCGTTGATGTCGAGATGCTTGGGGTAGCCGAGGACGTCGCCGCTCACGACCGTCACGGCGTTTCGGTTCACCCGGCCCAACCGCACCGGAGACACCGGATCGGGTGGCGGCTCGGTGAAGCGCAGCAGGGCGAGGTCGAGGGCGCTGTCGTGCCAGACCCGGACGACGTCCCGGTAGCGGCCGTCACCGGCGAGGTCCACGCTCAGTTGTGGCCGGTCGGTGGCGTGGGCGGCAGTGATCACGAGGTGACGAGAGATGCGGTAGCCGGTGGCTAGCTCGATATCCTCCGTGTCGGGAGTGCGGCCCAGAACCCGCGCCACCCGGCGCGGGTTCAGCCCGCTGGGCGAGGGATCCACGGTCTCACCGGGGCAGCCGGCGCAACTGGTCGCTGGTCTGCACCGGGCGGCCCTCAGCGGTCCGAGCGTCGAGCTGGATCTTGAGCGTCTGCACCTCACTCTGCGAGTGCGAACGCTTCGCTCCGGCCGAGATCACATGGACCCGGATCCCGCCGTCGAGGTCACCGGACCGGGTCAGGGTGGTCTGCAGTTCGAGTTCGAGCGAGGTGACCTCCAGTCGCACCGGCCCGTCCTCCGCCCTGGCCGCCGCCATCGCCCGGGACAGCTCGCTCCTGATCGCACCGAGCGCGGCTGCCAGGCCGATCTCTTCGCCCTGATCCACTAGAACACTCCCCACGGGTGTATCAACTATGGACCATCGATCCTGTCGTATTTTTATTCTCTTGGTCCAGCCCGCGCTGTGGACGGGGAGGGCACCTCAAGCCTGTGTCCGCATGGCCTGATGTCCCCTCAGGACACCCGGATTCGCCTGGCGGCCACTTGGGTTCAGCCGAACTCGCGGACTTCTGCGGCCGGTGGAAGATCAACACGTCTTCGTGTGTGATCAGGTGCAGTGGGGTGCCGGCACTGCGGGCCTTGCGCACGGCTTGAAGTTGGAAGAACGAGGGGCGGGCGACGAGCCGCCCGTCGCGGACGGCGGCGAGGAGTGCGACGCACCGCTCGGTCGGGGTGAGGCCTGCGCGGACGCCGGCAGCGATGACCGCGCTGGGCAGGTCGACGAGCTGACCATTCAAATCCAGGCCTATTTGGACGAGCACCACACCGACCCGCAGACGCAGCCGCCGACCGTGCCCGCGGAATCGCTGCCGCAGCTGCGCAGCCGCGTGTGGCACGCGCTACGCGACGCGGTCAGCTCGCACGACATCGACGTCGACGCCGCCAACCACGTCCTGGACGCCGTAGACCTGCCGCTGCTGTCGCGCCGCTGGCAGGTCCGCCTCACCTTGGCCGTGGTCACCGAGGTGACGGCCACCTGCCGTGAGGACGCCTTCGACACCGCCGAAACCGCCGTCGAGACCGCCCTCACCGGCGCCGAACTTGAGGCCCGTATCGAGTGGGACGGCCGCGAACGCGACAACGCCGACCCCGGAGAGCTCGACGTCACCGCAGCCGTATACCCAGGCCCCGGCTAGTGACGACCACAGCCGACGTCCCTCGCATTGACGTCCGCAGCGCCACGGCGACGCCACCCACCCGCCCCGGCAACGGGCCGGCGGCTGCCGTCAACACAGCCCGCCGACGGCTGCCTCCATGCCGATCCTGGCGCCCGGCCGCCTGTGGCTGGTGGCAGCTGATCCCAGGAGCCGGTCGGCGACTTGATCTAGGCGCAAAGTCGAGCGTCACTCGTCCCGGCCGCCACCCCGGCGTACCCGACAGCGCACATCCCCACAGCGCTGGCAGGGGTGGCGGCCACCCAGGCCGACACCGCCCGCGAAGGGGACTACCGATGAACCAGCCGCACCGCCACCGCATACCCCCCACCGTCACCGACGTGCCGCTGTGGCTGCTCGCCACCGACGTCGCTTCCGCTCACCTCCCCCACGCCCATCGTCCCGACCGCTGCGCGAACCTGCGCTGCGCCGGCCAGCCGTACCCGTGCCCGCCGGCACGCGACGCCCGCCGCGCCTACCAGACGGCGACCCGTCCCCGACCATCCGCACGCGGTCGGACGCACGTCACCACCCCGGCCACTGCCGCGCGGTACGCCGACTGGTTCCAGCCCACACGACCGCTGGCACCCCCACACCGGCTACTGCCCACACCGAGTGCCGCCTGACGGCCCGGCCACCACACGCGGTGACGTCAGGCGGGACACCGGCCCGTCACCGAACCCGCCACACGTCGCTGTGTTTGCGCTTACCCGGCTGTAGGGCCTGTCGATGCCTCAACGCCGCCACCAAGCGCGGCCGCCAGGCGGCTGCAGGGCCGAGCAGGGGAACTGCTGCTCGGCCCGCTATGCCGCACCTGCGACCGCCGCCCGTGAGCCGCACGCACGCTCCGGGTGGCGGGCTCCGCCCTCTGAACCACCGACAAACATCGGAGATTCCACCCCGCCATGAGTATTGAAGCTGTCTCCTGGGCGCTCAGCCACGCCCCCGACGTTCCACCACAGTGCCTCGCCGTGCTCATCGGCCTGGCCAACCACGCCGACGCCGCCGGCCGCGCCGCGTTCCCCTCCCAGGAACGCCTCGCCCACTACGCCCGCAAGACCGTACGATCCGTGCGCCGCGACCTGGACGAGCTGGAACGCCTCGGCCTCATCCGCCGCGGCGACCAACGCCACACGGCGTCCCTGCCCGCGGACCGCCGGCCCGTCGCATGGGACCTCGCGACGCACCGCCGCCGCCCACTACCGGCAAGCCTCGACCCGTCCGCCGAACCGCAACCCGGCCGCCCCACCGACATCCACAACCCTGTGGATAACCGGGAGGACGTCCACGTCCCCCCGGTTATCCACCGGCCGGACGCACACGTCCAAACGGCCGGACGTACACGTCCGAACGACCGGACGCACACGTCCGACGAACCGTCCTTAACCATCCATAACCAAACACGCGCGCGCCCACGAAGCGGCATCGCCTCACCAGCCGACGCCCGGGCTCGGCAGTGTCCCCAGCACCGCGGATCGCCAGCCCACAACTGTGGGCCCTGTCGCGCAGAGCGTCTCGGGCGTGAGGCCAACGACCGCCCGTCCCCTGACCAGCGCGCCACGGTTGACAAGCTGCGGCCGGCCTCTGCTCCGAGCGCCGCACCGCATGACCATCGACGCCCAGCAGCCCCGCCCACCACGGTGGTGGATCGGCCCGCTGCCTCGCCGACCCTGCATCGGAGGCGCCGTGATCATGATGCCGGCGACGGCCTCACCCGCCGTGGTGCGAAGAAGGTCGGCGCACTGCGCCCTGCCGCCGCCCACGCTGCAGATGAGCCCCTGTTCCTGCATGTTGAGGCACTTCATGGTGAGTGTGTCGTCGGAGCGGACCAGCTGCTGCCTGCCCATCCAGGCACAGGTCGTGCGTTGCCGGCCGTCGCAGCAACAGCCGTTCAGGGATCGCCGCTCAATTCGCCAGTGCGCCGAGCGGGGCGACCGCTCCAGCTCATCGCCGACCCACCGACACGGGGTCAGAGACGGCACCCACGGCCGGTGGGCCTGGGCGCCGTTCACCCGTTTCGCTTTCCGCCACGCGCTGTCGGGGATGGCGGTGGCGGCCCGCCAGACCGCGGGTTCGCCGGTCACCCCTGAGTCGTGCGGGTGATCGGGCCGCTCTTGGTCATGCCGCAAGACGGCGCGGATCTGCGAGATCAGCGCACCCGATGGCCGAGGCGCTGGCCATGCGCCTCGCCGAGCGAGGCGACCAAGATTCTCGCGGAGGGCCATTGTTCGATACGGTCGGAACACCGCTCCTGACCTGATCACATGTCGAATGCATTGCCGTGGGACGAGCACACCTAGGACCGCCTGCGGCATGGCATGTCTTATCCCGGTGTTGAGAATTAGCCAGCTGCGGAATACCGGGCTAGCGTTTTGCCGTCTTCGGACGTTTCCTGGTGCTTTCACTCTCCAGGCCGCGCGGGTCGCGGTCGCGGGTTACCGTCACGGCGTCCTGGACGGCGCCCAGCAGCAGCGCGCCCGCGACGCCGACCACGGCGCCGGCTACAAACGTGTCGTACTGGACACGGCGCTCCTGGTCGATGTTGGCGCCATCGGCGGAGTACAGGGCCAGGTAGCCGAGCTTCGGTTCCTCCACGATCGGATAGTTGAACGTCAGGCCGACGTCCGCCTCCGTGTACGGCGAGAGCGCCGAACTCCATTGATAGCCCATTAGCGTCGGGTCGCGGAAGTTCACCCGCGCCATCGCTCCCGCCGCGATCGGCGTATCCTCGGTCACTACCAGCAGCGGGACCGAGCCACGGCAGGCTACTCTGCTGCAGTTCATGCCCGGCAACTCCAGCACGGTGGCCGCGGGATCACGGCCGGCGGCCAGGACGCTGCGGGGGACGTCGACGCCAGCGGTGAACGTAGTCGTTCCGTCGTTGGCGGACTTCCAGGCAGGCTTGAGTTCAAACCGAGTCCGCGCCATCGTGGCGCCCTGGCCGAACTCGTTCGCATGCGTGCAGCCGGGATCGCACTGCACCTCGGCGGCCAGGCCCGGAACGAGGAGGACGTCCGGCAGGACCACGAACACGTCAGCCGTGCCGCCGGGGTCCTTCGAGTCGCTCGTCCCGGTCACGGTGATCACGACGTCGCCGGGCCGGCCGAGCGGCGCCTGAATCGTCAGCCTTGCCGTGCTGACTGCCCGATCGGAGCCGATGGCGGCGACGGCAGGGGACGGGCGCGACGGCGGCGAGGCGGTCGGATACAGCCGCCACGAGACCAGCAGTGCCGCTACGCCACCGACGAGGTAGAGGACTGTGGGCAGGTACCGAAGCCACCCTCGGGCTCGACTACTACGGCCTGATCCCAAGGCGTTGCTCCCTTTCGATGCTCGGTGGGCGCCGCCATCGTAGCTACGGGAGCAAGATGGCGGCGGTGACCGCAGATCATCGACACCTACATGTACCGGATTCTGGACAGCGGCGAAGACCCTGTGGACGTACTCCTGAAGCTGATGGGGGCGCTGATCGAGCCACCGCCTTTGAGCACCTATGGTGCGTCGGCAAGCTGTACGGCAACTTCGGCCTGTTGTTCGACATCGTGGACGCCTACCCCGTCGACTACGGCGCCAACGCCGAGACGATCGCCATTTGCAAGATCCGCGACGCCGCCCGCGACTGGCTTGGCATACCCCGCACCGTCGAGGGCGTGGAGCACTACCTGCAGCAGTGGGATGCGAAGCTTGAAGCCCTACCGGCGATCTACGGAGGCCGGACAGTCCGGGGTAAGCCGGAACACGCGACGGATCTGCCACCCACGAACGCCTGAACCAGCCAGCCCGAACACAGGACGCCCTGGCAGAAACAAGATTGAGTGCGCTCATCTAGCCGCGATCCGAGCGTTACGGATCGTGACCGCTTGCGTCCGGAGGAACGTACGGACATGCCGATGAGCGTGCACTAGGGTGGACACTCGCAGGGCCGATGATCGGAGGGTCACTCCTTGCTGGACGAACTCTTCCGTACCGTGGCCGAGCTCTACGAGGAACACCGGCAGGCTGCCTTTCCGCGCCGGCTGGTAGTCACCGATGTAAATGGTGTCGAGATGGTAAGCCTTGATTCCAACGTCTCGGGTTGTGTCAGCATGTGGCTGAAGAACGGGGGCCGCATCGACGACCGGCGGTGGGGCGTTCTCGCGGATTGCGAACAGAAGCTCAACCGCGCGATTCCAGCCCTGGACGGCTACGAGGCGTCCTACTACCAGCGTCTGCTGGATATGACGGTCCTGACCCTGGAAAATCCCGAGGACACGCAGCCCGAATGACGGCGTCGCACCGGCACGGGCGTGCACGGAGGGTGCCCCGATACCCAGTACCCGGTACCCGGTAACGTCCTCGAGGATTTCACCACCGGTCGTCCGCCGACACGCTGACCCTCCAGCCACCGCCCAGCCGCACGCATCTGGCCGCCGACCTGCGCGCAAGCTTTGAGAAACGTCATGCCGCGTGAGGCGTCCAGCGCCGGCCGGTTCGCGAAACTGCGGAGTTGAGTACGCCGATCCGATCATGGATCACGGGTTGTCCGCCGCCGAGCCTATCCACCGACACAAGCAGGGCATCGGCGCCCTCACCAGCGTCCACAATGGATCAGCTTGGTGACTCGAAATTCTCTGAACAGGTTGCAATCTGTTGCTATAGACTGGCATCCACTACGACCAGAGTTGCTCAATTTGGTCTCCAGGATGCTGCGCCCAAGGAGACAAACCTTGACTGGCCCACCCGATCCCCAAGTCCGAGACTTCGAGCGTCAGTTAGACCAAGCTCTGGCTGCACGACCAGTAATGCAATCGGGCGGGACAGAAGCCCTGCGTCTCGCCGCCAACATCGTTGAGCATGCGAGCGCCGAGCACCCCGAGCTCGGTGCGCACCTCTCGCATGGCCTCCAGATCCTCGCTCCGACGCTGATCGGCAGGTCACCGGGGGCTGAAATCGACATCGCCACGCTGGTGTCCGACCTGGAGTTCGCCAGCCGATACCATCATTTGCGCGACCTGTTCTACTACACTTACAACGCTCCGGGTACCGTGTCGTGGACTTTTGACGCAGGTCGTATCGAGATCCGTTTCGCGGACGCGTCGCTTCCTCGACAGTTCTTCATTTCCTCCAACAGTTGGTTTGTGGAATCGATGGAGGCATTTTCCGACAAGACTCGTGCGGAAAAAACAAAGGAGCTCCTGCGCGGGCAACCCGAGTTCGAGTTAACACCGGAGGTGCTTGAAGCGGCAGAACTCATCGAAGCCGAGGTGCAACAGAAGGTCCGGCTGTACTTCGATCTTATCTCCGACTCGACGGTGACGGTCGGCGAGTACACTTATCGAGATTTTGTCGCGGTGTATAGAGCGCTGCTCGCAAAGGCGCTTTATCATCGCTACCATTCGGACGCGAATGGTGCGCGAGGCGCATTGTCGATGCCGCTAGACATACTCGTGAGCGACCTCGAAGCGTCGGCGCCAAGTGTTCCCGCGGCTACCGCGAGACAAGTAGTGACCGACATTGCATACGGCTCGACGGCGCGCCGAAAGCGCCTCAATCCGGTCTACTTCTCCTTGTATCATCTTCCCGAGACCGACGAAATTCTCATGCTGCCGCACCACTTCGCCGTATGGGAAGGATATATCAGCTTCCTGAGGCTTGTGGCGCTCCGCGATCCGCAAGTGTTCTTGCGAAGTTTTAGTGGCCAGATCGGGGAATCCCTTGTGCGGCGCCTAGGTAACAGCTTCGAGGGCGCCGGCTTCCGGGTACGCACGAATACCCCCCTGGCTACCTACAGTGCAGAGCTCCCAGATATCGACTTGCTGGTCATCTCGGAAGAGCGAACGCTTGGTTATGCAGTTCTTGCTTGTGAGGTGAAAGCCCCGCTACCGCCTAGCTGGGCAAAGGATCAGCTCAGGGTCCTGGAGCCTGACAGTATTGCCAAGTCCTTCGGGCAGGTTGAACGCATAACCGCGTTTCTCGGATCAGATGAAGGCGTCGATTTCCTATGCAACCAACTACCTCGGGCCGGAATACCGGACTTTGACGAGTTTGCCATGCTGATCTGGACTGTCGTGGCTACATCAGACAACGCAGGTGCGTTCTTTGCTGACCGAGGAACAATTATCGACTACCGAACGCTGGAGCGGATTCTGAGGCGATGTGATGGTGACATGCTCTACGTCCTCACCGCGCTCAAAGAATTCCCCAACTGGGCCGACAGCTGCTTCGAACGAGCAATGGATTATGTCCGAGTTGGAGATCTGGACGTCTCGTACGAGGGTATTACCATCAAGCGCCTCATGGAATTTCCGCAGAATGAATTCCGGAGCGTGGACGTGGCGGAAATGATGGTACGCGGCATGCTGGAGGAAGGCCATCGGCCGTTGGACGTCTTCCGCGAGAGGGGCGTGGACTTTGAAGATGGGCGGGAGGCCGTTGCGTTTGGCGAAGACGGTGACGGCACTCGGTAGCTAAGCGACGTCTCGTAACCCCGACGACTGTCTGTTGAGGACGTTCGTCGAGGATGTCGGGGTGCAGGTGATCTGGGCGGTGCGTCAGGAGTGGATCTTTCCGTTCACCGGGCTGACGCCTGCCCAGTTCCGTCGGCTGGTCCGTCTGGTGGCCAAGCGTGGCTCACATTCACGTCACGCACGAATCACTCACAGAGACGGCGAGCCGGCGTTCATCGCGGCCCGCCGGGTCAACGGCGTGGATTCGCCATGACGCGACTCGGTCTTTTGGCATTGCTGTTAGCCGGGTTGATCGGCTACGGCATCGTAGAAAACCCGCCGACCCAACGCCTCGAAAGCGGGCTTGGCCGGTCCACGCCGCTCCGCAACACCCGATCGGCGGCGCGCGGGCCGCCGTGGGCGACGTTGCCGTGCCGTGAGGCTTCCTTTCGGCAAGCCCCACGGCGTTCTCGGCGGTAGGTACCGAAGCTGTTACGGGCAGGCCTGGCGCGGGGCGGTACGGTATGCGCCGCCGAGGAAGCCGATGAAGTTGGTCCGGCTCATGGCCTGTCCCGAGCCCCAGCCCCGGTTGAAGCAGGAGTAGTTCGTCTCGTTGGTCATTTCGACGTGCAGGTGAACCCCGGTCCAGCAGCTGTTCGAGGTGTAGTTCCCGACCGTGCCGACGCGGGTGTCCCACCGGCCGATCCATTGCCCGGCGCCGACGGTCGGGTTGACGTGGGTGTAGGTGACCCAGCCGATGCGGCTACTGCCCTCGTACAGGCCGACGACGACGGCGTTGCCGCCGCGGGCACGCGTCTGCTCGTACGTCTCGCCGCTGCGGGCCGCGCAGGCCAGGACCACGGTCTCGACCTTGGCGCTGATCGTGCGCCAGGTCTCGTTTGGCGCTGCGTACAGCAGCACGTCCTGGCCGGCGCTCACGCCGAGGTCGACGCTCCAGTCCCCGGCGTAGGGCATGCCGTTGCGGAAGGTGTGGTGGACGGTGGGCCAGCTGCATGCGCTGGAGGGGTATATCGCGCCGTTGCAGGCGCTGTCCCACACCGCCCAATTACCGTTGATCGGCGACCCGACCCACACCGAACTACGTGCGGTTGCCGCCGACGCCGGGGTGGCGGCCGAAAAGAGGATCAGGGTGATGGCGGCGATGACGGCGGTGCCGATCGCGCGGAGGGAACGCCACGTGCTTCGAGGGGACATCACTGCTCCTTCTGGGTTGGGCCGTTCGCGACGGCCGGCGGGTGTAACGGGACGACGGCGGTGGTGATGAGTTGCGGGCGCGGGATCGTTCGTCAGCACCGGGCGCCGGGCCATGGCTTGCGGACGGTCGTGGTGCCGGTCCAGGATCTGGTGACGCAGTCGCTGCCGACCGAGGCGTTGTAGGGTCCGTTGACCTGGACCCACGGGCTGCAGCTGAAGTAGCAGCTGCGCTCGAAGCGGTTCAGGACGGTGGCGGCGTTCGCCGGGGCGGTGAGCCCGACGAGGATCGTTGGCGTGACGAGCAGAGCGGAGAGGCCGACTCGTCGGGTTCGGGTGCGTCGTTGCATGGTGCTGTCCTTCACTGGCGTGATTGCGTTCGAGCTGGCAGAGCCCGGGTGCGTCGGGGTTCGGAGACGAGGGGTCAACTGCGGCTCGGGAAGTTGCCCCGCATGTGGTTCCAGAGGGTGCCGGCCATGGTGAGATAGCCGGTACTGCTCGGGTGGAAGGCATCGCTGAGTTGGCCGCCGCTGCCCGAGACGAGGCCGTTCATGCTTTGGATCGCCTCCGGTGTGGTCGAGCAGACACCGGTGGGGTCGTAGGCGATGCGGCGCATGCGGCCGTCAAGGTGTTCCTCGCGTATCGGAGGTCGGACGTCCACGAAGGCGATGTCGCCGGGTCGGCCGTGCACGGCGACCTGCCGGTTCGCCTCTCGGACGGCCCAGTAGGTGGTATCGCCGAGCCGGACCGAGGATTCGTTGGCGCGGCGGGCGACCAGGTGCACGCCGTACCCCTCTTTCGGGCACTGGCGTTCGGTCCAGCCTGCCGGGTCGGCGTAGAACACCGGGTAGGTGAGCACGTAGAGGCGCCCGCTGGCCGGCATTGCAACGCGGACCGCAACGTAGGTGGCGACGAGCTGGCGGTAGAAAGCGTCCCAGTCGACGGTGTCGCTGGACGGGCAGCCACCGAGGGCGAGGCAGTGGGTGAGCCAGGTGGCGAATCCGGCGTCGTTACCGCCGATCGTCATGGTGACCAGGTCCGCGCGAGTGACCGTGGCGATCTGACCGGTGCGAACATCCGCGGTCCGTGCACCGCTACAGGCGGCGTGGACGAACGCCACCCCGTACCCGTGATGTTCCATGATCCGGCGTGCCCGCCCCGCGTACGACTCGTCGGGTTCGCGCAGGCAGGGTGGTTGCCCGGCCGCCATGCCGCCGACGCCGGCTGAGAAGCTGTCGCCGAGGGCGACCCACTGCACCCGCGCACCGTCCTCCGCAGCGAGGCTCGAAGCGAAGGCCGGCGCCGGCATCAGGGCGAGGACGAGGATCGGTAGGAGAGCCCGGATGAGAAGGCGCGTGAATGTCATGGTTCCGGTTCTACGGGCCCCGTCGGTTGTCCGTGCCGGACGGCGGATTACGCGGGTAAGCCGCCGTCACCGGCGGACAACCCGTTGCCGTTCCGATCATGGCGGATGACCCTGATCTGGAAGCCGGCGCGCCAACCGCGGGGCACGGCGGTGCTGCTGCACGGCGCGATGGCCTCGTCGGCGACATGGTGGCGAATCGGCCCGGCCTTGGCCGCCGCCGGTTGGTGGACGACTGCAGTGGACCTGCCTGGGCATGGCGCTGGGCCACGGCTGCGGGCATCGGATGGCGTCGCTGATTTCGTAGCGTTGACGGCTGCCCTGATCCCGCAGCGGGTGGACGTGCTGGTCGGCCACAGTCTCGGTGCCGTCGTCGGGCTCATGCTCGCGGATCGGGCCGAGGCCCTGGTGCTGGAGGACCCGCCGGACGGCGCCGGTACCGACCCGGCACGACGCCGGACTGACCTGCGACGGGATGTGGGAATGGTGCGGGGCGATCGCAACGCCGCGGCCCGTCGCATTCGCCTACAGCATCCCGACTGGTCCCACCACGACGTCGCCCACACCGTCGACGGGTACCTCGCTGCGGATGTTGACGGGCTGAGCGCGCTTCTCGGGCCGGGGCTGCGCTGGGACCTGCCCGCGCTGGTCGCCGCCGCCGCAGTACCCGTGCTGGTGCTCACCCCGCCGGTGGGCGGTGCGCTCCGCGAAGGGCGCACGACGGTGCGGGCTCTTGTCGGTGTCGAGCGGTTCATCGAGCTGGACGGTGGGCACTGCCTGCACCGGTCACGGCCCGCGCAGTGGCTCGGGGCGGTGTCCGGGTTCCTGAACGTGGTCGTTCCCGATTGCTGAAGTGGGATCGCCAGCGGCCGCGCCGCGAGCCTGTGCCAGGGCTGCTTCGGACCTGCGGGTGTCCGGGTGGGCGGGGCCCAGCAACCGACGACGGCTTCGCAGCGTCGCCTGGTACATGGTGTCGGCATCCGCGGTGCGGCCGATCTTCTCGTAGGCGCCGGCCAGCAGGTGCTGGGTGTGCAGTGTGTCAGGATGTTCCGAGCCGAGGATGCTTCTCCTGCTCGCCAGCGTCGCCTCGTAGCAGGTGACAGCGTCCTCGCTGCGGCCGACAGCCAGGTATCCGCCAGCAAGGTTGTGCTGGGACTGCAGCGTGTCGGGATGGGTGGGGCCTAGCACCAGGAGACGGCTGCCCAGCGTCGACTCGTACAGCGCCAGCGCATCGTCGTGCTTGCCGAGGGCTCGGTAACACCCTGCGAGGTTGTTGCGGGACTGCAGCGTCTCCGGGTGGTCTGCGCCGAGGACCCGTTCGCGGGCGGCGAGTGTCGAAGCGGTGAGCGTGAGGGCTTCCTCGTACCGGCCGGTTTCGCGGTATCCGAGCGCCACATAACTGGCGTTGGCGAGGGTGTCTGGATGGTCCGGGCCGAGCAGGCGGCGGCGGGCGTGCCAGGTGGACTCCCCCAACTGCATCGCCTCGGCATACCTTCCCGCGGACCACAGTCCGCCGGCGAGCCGGTACATGGCAGTGACCGTGTCGGGACGCTCCGGGCCGAGGATTCGGTTCAGAGCGTCCGCGGCCTGTCGCAGCAGCGCGAGCGCGGAGGAGTACCTGCCCTGTCCCCGCTGATACAGGGCGCACAGGCCGAACAGCTCGGCGGCACGCACGACGAGATCGTCCGGCAGGCTCGGCAGCATGCGCAGCAGGCCGGCAAGCGCTTCGATGTGCGGGACCAGTCGGCCCCACCGCGGCCACGATTTGACCGAGCTTTCCGGATCTCCCGTGGGGAGGGCGGCCAGCAGAAGGTCGACGGCGGCTGCGCGGTGTCCACTTCCGGTGTGGTGCGCTCGGATCACGGTCTGCACGAGGCGGTGCACGCTGACCTCCGGCCCCGAGCGGGCGATGAGGCTGTACGAGGCAGCCACGGCGAGCGCATCGTCGACCGCGACGGCATCCCCGCCCGCCCGGCTGAGGACCTCGACGGGCACCGCTTCCGGCGCGAAATACGCCATCACATCCAGCAATGCGACGGAGAGCGGGTCGTCAGCCCGCATCGCCTCGATCGTCACCAGCCACGTACGGGCGACCGGGGCGTCTGCCGGGTGAGCCAACGCGCGTACCCCGAGCACCGCGGTCGGCTGCTCGGCGAGCCGCCGCTGGTACTCCGCCGCCGTGACGTGGCCGCGCTCCACTAGATAGGCCCCGGCGTGCGTGAGCGCCAGCGGCAGATCTGCCAGGTCGGCCGCCAGCTGCTCGATCTCGGCCCGTTCGCCGTGGCGCGTCGACCGCTCGAGGATCACGTTGACGCTGTCTTCCCGCCGCAGCACGTCGAGCCGCAGGGGCGCCAGCGCCAGCGCGTCCCAGTCCAACTCGCGACGGCTCGTCACGATGACCCGACCGCGGACGGCGGCGGCGAGCGTGGCCGCCACCGTGCCCGGCTCGGTCACGTTGTCCAGGACGAGAAGCCAGTCGTCGTGGGACGCGAACCAGCGCAGAGCCCACGCCGCAGCGTCAGCGGCGCTTCCCGAGGCCGGCCAGTCCGGCTGGACGGTGCGGGCGAACTCGGCGAGTCCCTTGGTCAGGTTTTCCTCGGTGTCGGCGGTCACCCACCACAGCGGCGCGTATCGGGAGCGGTTCCTCTCCACGTACTGAAGGGCCAGTTCGGTCTTGCCGACACCACCCAACCCGTACACCGCGGCACCCACTCGCTGACCACTGGGCTCAAGAAGCCGGTGCAGGGCGTCCAGGGCCCTGCTTCGGCCGAGAAACACGCCGGCTGGTCGCCGCGGCAGATTCGACAAGCGGGCGAGTTCGCTGGACCGTGGCGGCGCCGTCGTCCCGTCCCGAAGGTCCCGGTTCCGCTCCCACTCCAACCGATACGCGTTGGGGTCCTGCCGGCAGGACGACACGTAGGCAACCACCGTCTCCCACGTCGGCAGGTGATCACCGCCGGCTGCCTCGGACAACGCGGTGCTCGACCGGCCCGTCTGGCGGGCCATGGCGTCGTACTTGGGGTTGCCGGCCTCGCGCCGGGCATCTCGTAGCCGTTGTGCGAACGCGTGCAGTGGGTCCAGATCCGGGTAGAGGGGCCGTTCCGGGCGAGGCATGACCGCTCCCTGCTGTACGTATGGCACCACCAGGGCCAAGACCAGCAACCCTTGTCGTAACTGTGCAATCACGACCGGTGACACCAGCGTACCGCCGGTGGTCCAGCCAACGCTGAACCACCGTGCAGCACCGCAGGTCACACACGGATCGCGATACAGGCAATCTGCCGGGGCCACCCGTCGAAGTCGTCGAACGCCCCACAGACGTAGTTGCCGGTCCCCACCCAGCGATTGATCGTCCAGTACCCGGTCTCACAGCGCTCGGCCTGGGCGTAGAAGCCCTGGGTCCAGGCTTCGAACTTGCCGCATCCGTAGGACATCTTGGCGGCGGTTCCAGTCTGGATGTAAATCGAACTGACCCACTGGGTGCCGTTGCTGGTGTTCTTAGCACCGGTTTGGACGTTGATTATCACGGACCCGCCCATGGCCCAGACGCTGTCCGCGTGTGCCGGCTGCTGAAAGGCGACGATCACGGCGGCGGCCATCACCGTGGCGGTCAACGCTGCGCCCACTCGACGGGCGCCTCGCCGAACCCCTCGAACGATGGAATCCATCTGCGCTCCTCCTCAATCTGCGTCGACTGCCGGCGAGTCGGATCTACGCCGGCCTGCCATCCGTTGTAGACGGCCCGCGGATTGTCCAGCCGTTCCGGCGGTCTACTGCCGCCGGTCTCGTCGATGACGAGTTCGCCGGGCCAGCCGAGGATGTCGTGCGCGCTGTACCAACTGGTCATGTTCTCGGCAGTGAACTCGCTGACCTCAGGGCGGGTGGCGTGCCGGCGCAGGGTCTCCGGCAGGGACACCACCAGTGGCTTGCAGTATCCACCTCAGCACTGACAGTTATTGACATGGATGCGGCGGGCGGCGCCTGACGAGCGACAGACGTCGCTCCCCTGGCCGAGCTGGCACAACGAGGACACGTGGTGCCCCGCGCTGTCGCTGTGGGTGCTACAACACGCGCCGGCCGCACTGCGGGAGACCGACGCGTCGGCCGAGTTGCACGACCACGTGCGGCTACTTGCCCAGCCCAACGCCGATCGGTGGGACCGTTAGGCCAGGCTCGAACTGCGTACGCAACCACCCGCAGACTGGCAGACGCCGACGGTCTGCGGGAGATCGATGGGCTAACCGCTGTGCGGGGCGGTGATTCCGGCGAGCGTCAGCTCGAACTGCTCGTGCAAGTACCGGGCCCGGGTACCCAGTGGCGGCTCGCCGTCGGCGACTCATGGCCACACACCGGGTTGTTCTTCGTCCGTCCTGACGGTCACGGCTGGCATCCCAACGCGGTCACCCAACGGTTCCGCCGCCTGGTACGCCAAGGCGGGCTGCCCCCGATCCGCCTGCACGACCTGCCCCACAGCGCGGCCACGATCGCCCTCAGTGCCGGAGTCGACGTCAAAGTCGTCTCCGAACAACTCGGCCACTCCACCACCACCCTGACCCGCGACACCTACCAAAGCGTCATTATGGATACACCTACCTCAGCGGGTAGCGGCTCTCGATGAATACCACTGGCGGGCCGGCTGACCTCGACGTGTGGCACAACCTGCTTCCTGCCATACTGCCGGCCGTGAACAGCACGGGCAGCGGGCCGCAACGCCCGGCCCCCCGGCAGATCCAGACGTGGCAGGATGCCGAGCACAACGCCGCCGCCTGGATGCGGTACTGGGGCTACCGAGATGCACAGGCGAAACCGGGAGGCGCCGATGGCGGGATCGACGTCCATGCCTCGGACGCACTCGCTCAGGTCAAGTACCAGGCGATCGCTGTCGGCCGGCCCGCGCTGCAGCTGCTGTTCGGTGCCCGTGGCCATGCCATCCATAAGCAGCTGATCTTCTTCACCGGCAGCAACTACACCTCAACTGCTGTCACGTACGCCGACGAACACGACATCGCTCTGTTCGTCTACTCACTCGACGGCTCCATGGCCGCTGTGAACCCCAGCGCCTGGCGCCTCAGCACCCAATACCCTCGACCTTCCGAAGAACCAATAGCCGAAGCCAAGGCCTCAACCGATCCGCCTCCATCCGCGCGCCTGTTCACGCCAGCCACCACGGCTGCGCCCGATGCGTGGGGGTCGCAACCCGCGCTGAAGCCTTCAGGCCCTGTCAGCTTGGCGATCCTCCTGACACCCTTGCTGATGTGCCTTGTCGGTGCCACGACGATCGGGTTCTTCTCCCAGAACCCAGACCTCGCGCCTCCATGGCTCAGGCAGGTGTGGGCTACCTGGATGACGGTGGCATGCCTGGGCTCTTTGCCGGCCCTCTTGGTCGCTCGCGTTCTTTCCCGACGGCAGTGACAACTTGACGACTTACCAGCGCTCCCATCCTGACCGAACGGCTAGGAAGGCGGCCACGTCGCCTCCTGGGGCTAAGTGCTGCTCGGCGTTAATTCGTCGGGGGTTGGGTCCAGGCGGTGGGGTCGTTGAGGTAGAGGCCGCAGGCGCAGTCGAGGGCTTCCTCGGCGGTGCCGGCGGTGTGGCCGCTGGGCAGGAACGAGTCTTCGTATCCGTCTTTGCTTGCGTGGCCCACCGCGACCATGGTGCACACCCCGCTGCACGCCAGCTGGCTGAACCAAGTGGAGATCTACTTCTCCATCGTGCAGCGCAAGGTCGTCACCGAACTGCTGCGACAGCCCGACGTAGGGTCCTTGCACCCCTCTCGGAAACACAGCGCCTCACGGCGCACTTGCACGATGTGGAAGTGGTCGACGACCAGCACCGCGTGCGGTAACACCTGCCGGATCGCGGACTTGAACACGGTGCACATGTCGATCGCCACCGCCTTCACCTGCTCACGCGAGGCCTGAGGGCGGGCGGTCAGCCAGCCGGTCACCGCCGCTGTGCTACGACCTTCGACCTGCGCCAGCAGGCCCTGACCACCGGACAGATCGCAGAAGCCGACGTGCCACCGGTCCGCGGTCGTGGTCCACGAACCGGCCTGCTCATCCCAGATCCAGTGCGGCTTACCGCGACGCACCTCGTCGATGCCCAGCACCGCGACCGGCTCCGGCTCGGCCGGCAACACCGCGCTCACGTGGGCGGTGAACGCGGCAGCGACGACCGGCCAGGAGATGCCGTGGTCCCTGGCGGCCTGCACGATCGTGCGACCCCGCGTCGGCGACCGCCCCCCCCCCCCCCCCCCGGCCGCCTGCCGCAGCCGGGTGGTCAGCCGGGCACGGGCCGGGACCTGCGCGACCTGCTCGGTGAACGACTTACGCGGACAGCCTGGCGTCGGGCAGTACCAGCGACGTTTGCGCCAGCGCAGCCGTACCGTCCGGCCTCCGACTGGCAGGTCCCGTGGCCGGGTTGTGGTCCATTGCTTCACCTTCAGCGCCCGCTGCCCGCATTGCGGGCAGCATCGTGCCTGCTCACAGCCGGTGGACAGGTCCACCACCGGGACGCCGGTGACGTCCACCTCGAGCCGCCCAGCGACCAGGCCGTCCAGGCCCAGCAGCCGAGTCGTATCGTTGACCATGCTCGCAGCTCTTCACTTTGACCATCCGAACTAGACACTCGGATGATCAGTGACGGGCTGCGAGCCCTTCACGCTCGGGTCGACTCACCCGCGAACCCCGCTCAAGTTCGAAGAGCCGAAATGACGCCGTCCGAAGTGGTCCGAGCAACTCACGCCCGTCCAGGCTCTCGTAGAGTATGAATCCGCCCAGGACACCTAGCCACGGGGAATCGCCCGGCGCCACTCCTCTCCGGTACGTCAAGCCGACCAGGTGTCGGCGCAGCCTTCAATCTAGAGGCGAGGAAGTGTCGCACCCATCCGCTACCCTCTTCTAGCCAGGAGAGGATGCACATGTCGAACCAGCACAACGTATTCATCAGCCACCGCCACGAGGACGACGCCCTAGTGGCGGGGCTCAAGGATCTACTCAAGCGGCAGGGCGCCAACGTCCGCGACTCGTCAGTGACGTCGGAAACGCCCAACAGGGCAAAGGACCCCGACTACATCAAGAGCCTTCTCGCGGAGCGCATTCAGTGGGCGGGCAAGATAGTAGTAATTGTCTCACCTGATACGAAGAAGCACCACTGGGTCGACTGGGAGATCGAGTACGCAAATCGGCACCCCGATAAACGCATCATCGGCGTATGGGCGCCAAACGCCCACGGGTGTGACTTGCCTGAGCCGCTCGAGCGCCACGCTGACGCTGTAGTCGCTTGGAGAGCCGATGCCATCATCCGAGCATTAAACGGCGAGAACAATTGGCAGGCACCCAACGGAAGCGATGCGTCGGCGCGCACAATCAGCCGGATTGGCTGCTGAGTTGGCGTGAGGCTCTATAGCTACGTTGTGCGATACGACATCGGCTTCGCACCCAACCCCTTCTACGGATGGTGCACCCTTGCGACGTGTAAACAAGACATCCGCGCCCGAGCTGGCATCGGGGACTGGATCGTTGGCACTGGCTCGCGAGAGAACGGCCTAGGTAACCGATTGGTCTATGCCATGCGGGTCGAGGAGATCTTCGCCTTCGACGACTACTGGAATGACAGCCGCTTCGCCCGTAAGCGCCCCAGCTTCCGCGGCAGCCTAAAGATGGCTTACGGCGACAACATCTACCATCGTGACTCGAATGGCATTTGGCAGCAAGCAGACTCGCGGCACAGCTTTGCCGATGGAACACCCAACCCAGGTCACATTGAGCGGGACACAAAAGCTGACCGTGTACTTGCATCCCGCGACTTCGTTTACTATGGCGGCAGCGGCCCCATCATTCCACAGCGCTTCCGGATTGATTACGGGATCGATCTAATCCATGGCGCCCCGTCGTACAGAGTCAACTTCCCGAACATAATGCGCGATGATGTCATCAACTGGATCCGGGACGACCTTGGTATGGGCCTCCAAGCAGATCCATACGCGTGGGACCACCTCCGCAGATGATTGCCGCTGGCATCCACCCGACCCCACTTCACCGTACACCTGAGAGCGTGGCCTAGCCACAGATTCCCGGCGCTCGAGCATTCACAGCTTGCCCGACATCGTCTAACCTCTCTACATGCCACACAGGGGCCCCTGGGACAAGCTCGCGAGCGAGCGCACCCTCCACACACCACACTTCGACGTATACCGCGACCAAGTTAGGCGTCCCGACGGCAGCATTGGTCATTATGACTGGGTCGCCGCTCCAGATCAGGTGCGAGTGGTTGCCCTTGCAGGCGACTCGATCCTCCTAATCGACCAATACCACTATTTGGCTGGGCAGGCGCTTCAACTTCCTGGTGGAAGCCTTGAACGCGGCGAAGAAAGCCTGGTTGCAGCCAGGCGCGAACTCCAGCAAGAAACCGGTTTTAGCGATGGCACTTGGACCAACCATGGGTCCGTACGCCCACTACCCGGCTTGACCACGGCGCAGGTCCACCTATGGTCAGTTCGCAATATCACGGAGGGACCAGCCTCGCCCGAGTCGGCAGAACGAGATCTTCGCGTCGTACGGCTTACCGTCCAATCAGCTGAGCAGGCGGCGCTAGACGGCAAAGTCGAGTGCGCCGCGAGCGCAGCATTAATCTTGCGAGTAACGGCCGGAATAAAAGGCTGAACATCTTCGGCAGTCAACCTCGGGCATCGTATTAGCGGGTTTTAAAGAGGGGGCATACCCCTCCGACCTCGTGGGGGTCTCGTAATGACCTGGCGCGACCTGCTCCACATCCAGATCAAAGGGTGGGGCATCGATGTACACGTTGGAGGCGGCCTAATCGGCGCCCTCATTGGCCTCGCCATCGGGGCGGAACTGCTCCGTAAAGGCACCCGTCCATGGAAGCTCACCAAGGCCAACTTCACATTTGCCGGTCTGGGACAGATCGAGATCTGCCCCGACAACGAGGTCGCTAAGATTGCACACAATGCATGGGTAGAGCTTTGCTCCCGGAAGGCGGCAATCCCCTTCGACCCCGAGCATGACGTCATCGTCGAGGTCTACAACTCTTGGTACGAACTATTTCGCGCGTTACGCGACCTTGCAAAAGCGATCCCGCCAGAATCTGTTCGGGCCAGTGGCGACGCACCTGTCCTAGCCGAGGTACTGATGAAGGCACTGAACGACGGACTTCGCCCTCACCTCACCAAGTGGCAGGCCCGCTTTCGGCGCTGGTATGACACCAGCCTAACGGAACCGCGCTTTGCCTCGATGACCCCGCAGGAGACTCAGCGGCAGTTTCCGGATTACGAGGAACTTTTGGCTGACCTGCATAAGGTCAACTCCGGCATAATCCAGTTCACTGAGGAGTTGCGACGGATTGCGCATGATCGGCAACGCCAGCGAATACGGCTTCCCTTCAGGAAATCTAAGGGCCACATCAAGAGAGTATCTTTGCAAGACCCAGCATGAGGCCTTCATCGCTTGGGCTCGTCAAAGCTGCCATGCGCCGCTATTGCACATGCAGACAGGCCCTAACCTGGGTGATTCATGGTTATCGCCGGGATGTGCTGTTCGTCGGCGTGTAGATGAGCGGAAGTGCCTGCCCTGCAAGGGAAACTTGTCATTGCGACATCTACAGGTTTCTCTCTGGGGGAGGCACTTCCGAGGTGCAGCTTACGGCGTGGTCGAGGGATCTGCGGGTCACCGCGGGTGGTCGGGTGTGGTGTCGCACGTTGGTGCGGCGTTGCTGCGGTTGCTGGCTGGTCGGTCCGGGTTGACCGGGCGTTGTCGGTGGGGCTGGCCCGGGCCTGCTGGTGGCCGGTGCATGGTCGGGGTCGGGTGCTGGTCGACCTGGCGGTGATGATCGCTGACGGCGGGGAAGCGATCGCGGACATCGACGTGCTGCGCCACCAGCGGGAGGTGTTCGGGCCGGTGGCCTCGGACACCACGGTGTGGCGGGCCCTGGACGAGATCGGCGTGGTGCAGCTGCGGCGCATCCGGGCCAGGGCGAAGGTACGCGCCCGGATGTGGCAGCTGTTCGGTGGTCCACCGGCGGCGCGGGCGGCGGGCCGGGACATCGGCACCGGTGTGGTGGTCCTGGACGTGGACTCCACGATCGTGGTCGCGCACACCGACAAGGAAGGGCGCTGCGGCCACCTACAAGCACAGCTTCGGGTTCCATCCGATCCTGGTGACCTGCGACAACACTGGGGAGTTGCTGGCCATCACGTTGCGACCGGGCAACGCCGGGGCCAACACCGCCGCCGATCACCTCAACGTGCTCGCCCAAGCCATCGCGCAGGTCCCCGCGAAACACCGGCGGCACCTGCTCATCCGCGGTGACGCCGCCGCGGCCACCTACGCCGTGCTCGACTGGCTGACCGAGCAGGACAACAAGCGCGGCCGGCGGGTGGAGTACTCCCTCGGTTGGTCGATCGGCGAGACCGAACGCGCCGCCATCACCGGCCTACCCGCCCAGGCGTGGTCAACGACGATCGATGCCGACGGCGGTGTGCGTGACGGCGCCGCCGTCGCCGAACTGACCGGCCTGCTGCCCCTGCCCGGCTGGCCGGCCGGGATGCGGGTCATCGTCCGGCGGGAACGCCCCCACCCCGGCGCCCAACTGACACTGTTCGAGCACCAGGAGGGCTGGCGCTACACCGCGTTCGTCACCAACACCCCGACAGGAGCCTTGCAGTGGTTGGAGGCCCGTCACCGGGCCCACGCCCGGGTCGAGGACCGGATCCGCTGCGCCAAGGACACCGGCCTTCGCCTGCTGCCCTCCCGCGAGTTCGCCATCAACGCCGCCTGGTGCACCGCCGCAGCGATCGCCATCGACCTGATCGCCTGGTTGCAGCTCATCGGCCCCAACGGCGACCTGGCCAAAGGCGAACCGTAACGGCTGCGCTACCGGATCCTGCACACCGCCGCCCGCCTCGTGCACGGCCAACACCGCCGCTGGCCCCGCATCCCCGCCACCTGGCCCTGGGCCGAACAGATCACCGCCGCGTTCAACCGGATCACGGCCATCCCCGCCCACGGCTCACCAGCACAGCCGCTGCCCCAACAACCCGGAGGACTCAGGAGACCACGCCCGCCGCCGCGACGGACGGCCACCACCATGCCCCGAGCCAGGCCACATCGACAAACAGCGATCAGACCTGCCGGCCCGAAGGAGCCGGCATCAGTCGTGAATCATCGAAGCTAACAGGCTTCCGTGTCAATCCTGTCAGGTTGGGCGTGCCATAAGTGATAGTTCTTCGTCACGGTCGCATGCCTTGTCTACTACAGATCTTTCTGCCAGGTCTGCAAGAATTTGCGGTAGAGTCCAGGATGATCTGCTCGGAGGGCGGATACGCATCGGATGGCTTGGTCCGCAAGCCTTGCCGTCAAGCGGGAACGGGTGGACGGTACGGCAGGTCCGTCAGCAGCGGTAAAGCAATCCTCCAGCTCGGCAAAGGTGCCGTCCAGGGCAGCCACAAGATCTTCGATTGCCTCGTCCACTCCAGTGTCGAGAACGGCGAGGTCGGCGATTGCAAGGAGGCGTTCGACTCCTTCGGGTCCATCGCTCCATCCAATCCCGTCGTCCCGTGCAGGAAGAACCTCGGCGAGAATGACCGGATCCTTATCGGCTAGGAATGTCAGGTACTTGAGTGCATAGACGTAGAGATCGACAGCAGTATCGAGGGCATTCTCGTCCGCCGTCGACTCTAGGGTGACCGCGACAATCTTGAGCCGGTCGACCTTCCGTGCGATGTTCGCCATGATCGAGATCAGCTCGCCACGGCGCTTCCAGGAGTTGCCGTAGGAGGCGTCCTTACGCCGGTGGAGGCCGGCTACCACGGCCTTGAACGTCTCTGCGGCGGAGGTTTCTTCGGCGGCGCCGGCGGGTGGGTCGGGTTCGACGACTGTAAGGGTCTGCCTGTCGAGGTCGAGGTGAACGGTGCCGCCGCAAACGCGGCGCAGCTTCCTCCAGGCCGCGAACCCGGTGAGGATCGCTTTCTCCCAGTCTGCCGTTCGATGCGCACCGACTTCGAGGTGGGCCACCATGCCCTGGATCGTATCGAGGACATCGTTGTCGACATGATTTTTGCCCTCAAGGTAGCGGTGGCGGCTGGCGTAGGAAAACACGAGGGCGGAGATGCCCTCCTCGATAGCGATCGCCCGGCCGCCGTCCTCTGCCTCGTCGGTCTGTGGGTTGCTGCGGCGCTTGCGTTTCAGCAGTGACCTCATGACCGGTGACCAGCCGAGTACCGCGGCGTAGGAGAGGTGGAAGATGTCGTGGAAGCAGTACCCGTCAGCAATGTGCGAGGCGTTGGTGATCGGGTCTCCCACTTGCACACCGTTACAGGTGAGCACCGACATCTCGCGATCTTCGGGTCCCCGGGTCAGGGTGAAGACGAAGTCGGCACGCCGTGGAAGCTGCTCGCCGGATTCGAGATCGTTGTCGAAGGGGATCGCTTCGGCGGGTGTACGGCGCCAGCGGTCGGCGATCTTTCCGAGGTTGGCGGTGGCCACGTCGTCGAGGTCGAGCTCGAGGTGGTGTGCGACAGTCGACAGGTACCAGAGGACGTCTCCGAGTTCCTCCCGCATGCGGGCGCGGAACTCCGGATCCGACGGACCGTCGCGCAGCTGCTTCTTGTAGGCGGTCAGGACTGCTCCGGCTTCGCCGGCGAGGCCGAGCAGGGCGACCGAGAGATCGTCGCCGCCCGCCTGGAGCGGCTGGATCGTCTTTGCCGCAGAGCGCTGGTACGCCCTCATCTCCACCTAGTACTCCATCCTGTCGATGACCGCTTTCACCACACCCTGATTGACTATCCCACATGGATTGTCGTAGAGTCCAGCAGCACGACGAATTTCCCGACAACAGAGTCGAGGCGAGTTCATGCAGCGCGTGGCCAGTCCCACGGTGGCCGAGATCGTCGACGTGGTCGTCCGCCTCCTCGCCGACGAGTGTGGCATGTCCGAGGCGGATGTACGCGATGAGCTGGAGGAGGGCGGCTGGGAGCTGCCGATTGACTCCTTGCGTATCGTCGAGATTTTGACCAGGGTCGAGCAGGACTTCGACGTTGAGGTTCCGGCTGATGTGGACTCAGCTCGTTCGATGCGCTCGGTTCGAGCCTTCGCGGAAGTTGTTCGAGCCGCCTGCACCACCAGCGACAGGAGCCCATCATGACGACGACACCAGAAGCCGCGTCCGCTCGCGCCAGCGAGTCATCCCTTCTTTGCGAGCGGCTGAGGCAGGTCCGCGAGTACCTCAACTTTTCTCAGCAGTGGGTATCTGAGCGGACGGGCATTCCGCGGTCCGCGATCAGCGAGATCGAGCGGGGCGCCCGGAGGGTCGACAGTCTGGAGCTCAAGAAGCTGGCCCGGCTGTACCGGTATCCGGTCAGTTACTTCCTGGATGAGGACCTCGGCGCCATCCCCGCCGAGCACGCCATGGCTGGACTGCCTCGCCGACTGACCAACCTGAAGCCAGAGGACCTCAACCAGGTGATGAAGTTCGCCCAGTTCCTGGAGTTGGCCTACCAGGCGGACACCGAGGCCGACGGAGAGGATGACCATTCGGCACCGGACCGCCGAGGAGCGTCATCGTGAACTGGCTGACGGCCCACCGAGTCGCAGGCATCGCCGCAGCCAATCTGCGCCGCCGCCTCGATCTGCCCGATGACCGCTACGTTGACGTGTTCGCGGCTCTACGGCGCTGTGGCCTCATGGTCGCAGGACAGGAAATGCCGAATCTGTTCGGCATGTACTTTCCGGCAGGGCCGAACCGACACGGTGGCATCTTCCTGAACAGCACCATGGGTGAGGCAACGATTCGGCACACCGCTGCACACGAGCTCGGTCACGCGGAGCTGGGGCATGGACGGTGCCTGGCCGAGTGCCTCGATCCGCTCAGCGGGACAGCACCGCAGCAGTGGCCGGACGAGGAGAAGCAGGCGGAGGCGTTCGCGGCTTGGTTCCTGATGCCAATCCGGGCGGTCAAAGCAACCTTGATCCGGCTAGGGTTGGATGTTCCACGCGAGGCGATGGATGTCTACCAGCTGTCGCTGCACCTGGCGACGTCGTATCGCGGGACGTTGCGGCACGTCCAGCATCTCAGGATGGTGACCCCGGATGCCGCGAGGGGCTGGGCCGCAGTTCAGCCTGCGCGACTGCGCGCCCTCCTCAGCTGCCAAGACGGCCAGCCCCCCGCCCGTGTCTGGGACCTGACTGGTCTGACCGAAGGTAGTTATCTGCCGGTGGAGCAGGGCGACCGCCTCATCGTGCGCGCTCCCTGGCTGGGCGACGACCCTGAGTTCACCGGCCCCGACGGGGTGACCATGCTCGCCGATCCACACGCCGTCGCCCCCGGCGAGGGCGTCGAATTCGACGTCACCGGATACATCGACAGCGAGTCGATGCTGACCGTCACGTCGCGAGATCGGAAGGAGACCTGGTCTGTCACTCTCATGCCCACGCCCGACGACCACCGCGGGCTCATTGCCAGCGCGCGGGCTCAGATCCTTATTGGGCCGATGAGCGGAGCGCGACGGTGAGCATGATTAGCCTAGAGGCGTCCAACGTGTCCACGGCGTGGCTGGCGGCCGCAGCCAGCCTCGACCACGAGCCGAAACGGAAGGCGGTCCACACCGTGGTCCGGATCGCCGACCCGGTGGCCGAGACGCCTGCAGTACGGGCGGCCATGGACAAACTGCTAGCAGCCCAAGATCTTCAAAGCGTGGACACGGTCGCCAACACAATTTTTCCCGTCGCGATCGCCGAGTCGAGCCGCGACCACGCGGAACTCGTGGCCCGGTACGTGCGGATGTACCCATTTCTGCGAAAGCGTTACTCCCAGAACAGCCGCGGCACCTACTTCGGTCGATTGGTCCAATACCCGACCGGTAAGGAGCCGTTCGACCAAATCGGCGCCGTCATCACGCGGGTCGGCATCGAACGAGATGGCGGCAATCCCAAGCATGCGCGCTACGAGGCCACTCTGGCTCTTCCCGACGACATGACCACGAACGTGCCGGTCTACGTCCCGGGCCGCGACAACAACGCGATGGCTTTCCCGTGCTTGAGCCACTGTTCGTTTCAGCTGGACGCGGAAGGCCACGTACACCTGCTGGCGACGTATCGCAGTCAGTACATGGTCCAGCGCGGCTACGGCAACTATCTGGGGCTCGGTCGGCTACTTGCCCACGTCGCAGGACAGACCGACCTGCAGGTCGGCCACCTGACCGTGGTAGCGGGACTCGCGCATCTGGAGCCCCCGATCATGCCGGTGCGCAGCTTGCTGGCTCGCTTCGCCAACAATGCGCTGGAGCTCTGACGGCAAGTGTGGTTACCGCATGTGACTGGCGCGAGCAGCGGCGAGGGCGCTGGTGACGGCGGGGTCGTCCAACACGGCGAGGCACTCATCCGCATAGGCCGAGAACCCGGTCAGCGTGCTGGCCAACCGCAGGTCGGCGCTGACGTCGATGTGGCTGCTCTCGACGTGCAGGTCGCGGTGGATACGGGCTCCGAGCCGGTCCAGCGCGGCGGCCAGGACGGTTACGGCGTCGGCGTACGCCACGTCGGCGCCGACCTGCAGGTCTGGGGACATCATGCTCTCCTCGCGTGGGCGGGTCCTGTGTGCGGGTGAAGGTGTGATCATGCCGTGAGCGGGGCGGCCGCAGTCGCCATGTGCTCGTTGATTCCCCACTTTGGCGGGAACCAGGCGGTCAGTGGTTCGGTGTCCTGGCGGTAGTTCTGCTTGATGTTGGTCCGGCCGCTGATGCCGGCGATGCCCGGGTGTGCGATGCGGGCGTACTTGTCGACCTCGCAGAAGAGGTTTTGGCAGTCGATTAACTGGAGGCGCCGGCCACCCAAGGTCGAGAAAGACAGTCCCAGCCGCGCGAAGTGCTGTTCCTGCGTGTCGGCGACGTAGCGAATGATGTCGGCTTCGATGCCGTCAGCGGCCACACCGAAACACTTGCGGATACCGTCGCGGGCACCTGGCCCGGGAACCACGAACTCCATCTCTTCGAAGTCAAGTGCAGTCCCGTAGTTGAGGTCGATCGCGAACTGGTAGGCCAGAAAGTTCCCGAACGCGGGGAATGACCGCAAGATCTCGAACACTTCGCCCAGGCTCCGGGCATCCGCGATCCGAGCCGGCGCCGATGCTGCCATCATCACCTCAATCAGGCGGAGGTGGTTGCGGTGCTTACGCGCCTCGCCAAGATGCGGCGGCGGGATCACGTACGCGGCGGAGTAGAGCCGCTCTCCGGCCGTGAGAGCCTCACTCAACGCGCGCTCTAGGACCTCGAACCGGTACCCGCGCCAGGTGGGTATGCCTACTGTCCTATGCAGCCGCCGCCAAGTTGACGAGCGATTGAACAGCTTGAACAACACGGTCCGGAAGAAGACCTCGTCCCAGGCCTGGTCGCCGCTATATATGACGTCGCGAATCAGGTGTTGGCTGACCCGGTCCGCGGCGCGGTAGCAGTTGGTGAATCGGTACTGGGCAAGGATCGGGTCGTTCGTCCAGGGGTGAGGCACCTCGTGCAGACGGTCGAGGTAGATCCGTTGCCGGGCCTCCGCAAACCGCCAGTAGGTGTCGAAGACCGGAGTTGGCGCCAGGCGTCGGCCCGCAACCGTGATTGCCTCACGGCAGGCCGTTGAGCTGCGCACCGCATGATCGAGTACAGCCCCTGACATGTCCCTACTATATAGTAGCTACGTAACTAATGATAGAGGGCGGGTGGCGCGTGGGTCTGCTAAAGGATTCGCAACGCCGCACGACCTCGATCCAATGGCCGGCCGAGGTCGACGCCCATCTCGACATCCTGGTCCGGCTGGCTGCGGATGAGGGGATTCCGATCAGCCGCGCGCAGATGTTGTCGGCGCTCGTTGCGAACGCGAGCCTGAGTGGCCCCACGGTGGCAAAAATCGCTCGTCGGTACCTCGGCCAACTCAAGGTTGGAGATCTGACCCGGGCGGCGCCGGACTCCGATGAGCTACCGGCGGTACGCCACCGCGGCAGGCAGCGGGCCCAGCCGAGCTAGGCAAGACCGGCTTCGGTCGGCCCGGCCTACGCCTGTCCTCGGCGACCTTTGGCACCGGCTCCGCGGATTGCCCGCCGACACAAGCCGCCGGGCCGTGTGGGCGACTGGGCGTCATAGTGGGCGCTTACAGCCTTCCACTCATGCACTTGGTCAAAGGAGCCGCCATGCAGGACAACGATTTTGTCAAGCTCGCAGAGGATCTCGAAGCCGAGATGCTCGGCGGCGCCACCAAGGTCGCGATCCTCGGCGCGACCCCCACCGCACTGCGACTCACCGCGCGACTCGCCGGCATCGGGCTCGACGCCTGCCTCCGCGGCATCTACACCGACCAACCCGCAGCCCTGCCGCTGCGGGTCCCGGTCCGGTCGCTGCAGCAATTGCGCCGCGATCCCGTCGAAGTGGTTGCTGTCGCCGACGACGAAAACAAGGAGCACCTGCTCAGCGCCGCTCTCCCGTATCTGAACGGCACTCCGAAGGTCATCGTCGCTGGCTACGGTCACCTTGCCTACCGCGACTCGGGCTACCGTCAGGAACTCGCCGGGCTGCTCGTGCCGTCACTCGCCAATGGCTACCCGAACACCCTGCCCCACCTGCACCAATGTCTCACCAACGCCGCCCGCATCGGCCTGTGCGGTGTGGTCGCCGAGTTCGGCATGTTCAAAGGCGGCACCACCATGTTCCTGTCCCGCATCATCGAGCGCCTCGGCGTCGATTGGCCGGTCATCGGCTTCGACACCTTCGACGGCTTCCCAGCGCGACGCAGCCCACTGGACATGTACGACCACCCCGACTGCGTCTTCACGGACCTAACCGCCGTGCGCCGGTACCTAGCCGACCGCGCCGTCGAGATCGTTCCCGGCGACATCGTGACCACCGCCCGCCGGCTGGCCGACGAAGACCTGGTCTGCACCTTCATTGACACCGACAACTACACCCCGGCGCGGGCCGCGATCGAAGTCGTCCAAGAACGCACCCTGATCGGCGGTGCGATCGTGTTCGATCACTTCACCGGCGTCGACCGGTTCCGCTACACCCTCGGTGAGCGCATCGCGGCGCTACCCCTGCTGGACGACCCCCGCTACTTCCATCTGCATAACACTGGAGTGTTCTACCGGCAGCGGTAACCAGGGGGCTTGTCAACACCGTTAAGTTGACGTGATGACCCGGCGACCACCCACGCCCCGAGAAGGCGTGTACGAGCTGTACTGGTACATGGCCAGCCAACGCCAGGCCATGTTCGAACGACGCGTCGCCGGAGACGCTCCGCCGTGGACGGACGATCCGATCCTAGCCGCCTACAAATTCTGCAACGTCTACCGCGCGGCCGACCGCGTCAGCCAATACATGATCCGCGACGTGTGCTACCACGACGAGGATTGCACCCCGCAAGATCGTGTCTTCCAGATCGTTGCGTTCCGCACCTTCAGCAAGATCGATACGTGGCGGTCCGTCCGCGACCACCTAGGCCGGTACCCCACTCTCGAGGACCTCGCCGACGGCGGTTTCACCACAGCACTCGACCGCGCCGTCGTCGTCAACGGCGGCCTCTATACCGGCGCATTCATCCTCTGCGCCACCGACGCCTACGGCCAAGGCCGCAAACACCTCAATCACGTCGAACTGTGGCGGCACATGTTCCTCGCCGACGACCTCGCCGATCGTATCCTCGACGCCACCAGCCTGCGCCAAGTCTACGACCTGCTTCACGGCTACCCGCTCATGGGCGACTTCATGTCGTACCAGACCGCCATCGACCTGAACTACTCAGCGTTGCTGAACTTCAGCGAGAACGAGTTCACCCAGGCCGGCCCGGGCGCGCTGCGTGGGATCCGGAAGTGCTTCGCGGACCTCGGTGACTACTCTCCAGCCGACGTGATCCTGTGGATGCTCGAGCACCAGGTCGAAGAAATGGACCGGCTTGGGTTACCGTTCCGCGGCTTGTACGGCCGACCGTTACACGCGGTCGACTGCCAGGGCCTGTTCTGCGAAACCGACAAGTACTGCCGCGAAGCAGTTCCGGAGCTAGCAAGCGCGCGAAGCAGGATCAAGGCCCGGTTCACTCCGACCCCGACACCCATTGGTCTGTTCTTCCCCCCGAAATGGGGCATCAACAAGGCGCTGCCCGCTGCACCGGTCTATTCGTCTGCGAACTCGTTACCACAAACATATGTACAGGCGGCAATATTCTAGTCACTGAGCACGTCATCGGCCGCCTCGCGAGGCCATGACCTGGCGAGGGTTGCACCACGAGGTGCCTTTGATGGCCGATATCCCGTGACGCCTCAAACTGATGATTTGGCCCGGCATGATCAGAGGCGCCTCAGCCGCCTACGCCGTCCGTGTATCAATAATTGTCATTCTGCGACCTGCCGGGCCCAGGTGCCGCCGCAACACCGGCTCGGCGCTCGCACACGACGAGCCCCGGTCACCTCTGCGTAGGCGGCCGGGGCCTGGTCGTGTGTAGAACGGGTCAGGGTGGTTACTCAAGGTCTCGGACGGTCGCCGCCGTTCGGTGGGCCGCCCACTCGCCGGCCCAGGCCGCGAGGTCGTGCACCCATCCCTCGGTGCTCTGCCGGGACTTGGCAGACCACTTCGAGGCGTTCCTCGATGCGAAATCGTCCAAGACCTCGCGGTCGGTCGCAGTCCACGTGGAGAACTGCGCCAGCCAGTCCTCCGCCTGTTCGGGAGTGTGCCCGCTGCCGATCAGCCATTGGACGAGCAGTGCCAGTTCGACCCACGGGGCCGCCTTGGTCGCCCATGCCCAGTCGACGATCCGCAGGCCGCCTGGGGTCATGATCAAGTTAGCTGGGTTGAGGTCGGAGTGGACCAGCATCCCGCCGTCCATCGCCGGATGCGCGAAGCCGAGCCGGGCCGCCGGGGTGAACCTCGGCTCGCCTAGGGCGGGGGTCTCCTGGAGTCCCTTCAGTGCCACTGCGAGCAGGTCGAGATCCGGGCTGCCGGGCGACAGGTCGGGGTGGGGACCGTCGAGATGTTCGCTCCCCACCACCAACCAGCCGTCGCGCTCGAAGTGCCACAGGACTGCGGGCGGGTACTAGCCGACGGCCTGGGTGGCCGCCAGCTCGTAGCGCAGTGACTGGAAGGTCAACCGAGCAGAGGCCGCCTTGATGAAGACCTTTCCGCCTGCCGCGGTGAGGGTCGATGCGATCTCCGCATGGTGGCCGCTCGGAGCCGAGACTACGTCGAAGGCGCCGCCGACCCGTTCGGCGATCCCCGCTGTGACGGTGTCCGGCAGAGCGGTCCAGTCGCTGCGCATCGGTGCTCCGATCGGCTAGGCAACACCGGGCTGAGGCGGGTTCGGGGGACGGCAGGACTTACCCTCACCGTTCCAGAATCCCATGTCGACCAGGTAGCCGGTGCGGTGCAACGCCGCCAGCGTGTAGTTGATGGCGGTGCCGTCCTGCCTGGCCTCGGTAAGGTTCGGGCGGTGGTGCACGTAGTGGCCCGCGATCTCCATGCAGGCGGCCGTGTAGGGCTTGGTGATCTGGAGGGCGGCGTGCCAGACGGCATCGACCGGACGGGTCGGGACGACCCGGTAGGACTCGCAGGTCGGCAGCAGCAGCCCGAAGTCGGGGATGTCCTGCGTCCTGCGCGTCGGCGTGCGCCTTGAGGAAGACGAGGAACTGCTCGACTGCACGCTCGGCGTAGGTCTGGGTGACCTCCTGCTTTGGCGGCGAAGTAGCGGGTGATCTTGTCGAACGTCTCGGCGGAGACGAGGGTTCGGGAATCTGCGGCGGCCGTGGCCGGCCTGTCTGCGGTGATGGTCAAGACCCCTCCTTCAAGGGGGTGAGTTCGGAGAGTCGCTCTCCGTGCCGTGGTGCACCTGGCCGGGTCACGTCATCGGGTGGCGTGGCCTGGTCGGGGGCTTGTGCGGCCCGCACGGCTGAGCGGCCACAGCCTTGGCCCGCTTGGCAGATGCAGCGGCAGGTCCGCCCGGTAGCCGTGCGCGCTCAGCAGGTCCCGGGCGCCCTCGGTGGTGGTGACGGCGTAGGTGGGAAGGCCGGTGCCGTCGACGAGATCGTGGTGACGGTCAAGCAGGTCGCCGGCGGTGCGCCATCCGTAGTTGGGATGCACGGCTAGCCAGGACAGCCAGTGGTGCGGCGCGGCGGACCTGTAGCTATGGACTGCGGCGTTCAGTTCGGCGAATCGGGAAGCGGTCCGCCCAGCGAACGTTGTGAGGTGGTGGTCCCCGAGCATCCAGTGATCGGTGTTTGGGGCGTGGGTGCGCCACACCGCGACTGCCGACCAGTCCAGCGCCACCTCGACGCGGCCGGTCTCGACTGCGTGGTCGACGTCGACCGCGAGCAGCGGGTGCAGGACCCGCAGCCGTTCTTGCGGGTCCGGTACCAGCCACTCGGCGACCGGGTCATGCTCCATTGCAGTAACCAGCAGCGCGGTGACAGCGGCGACGTCGGAGGGTCTCGCCCGCCGCGAGGGGGCGGCCAGGGTGTTGTTCACCGGGACCGCCGGTGCGGCAGCATGACCGTACGCACCTGCTCACCGACGCCTCCGTCGGTATGCGGGCGCCACATCGGCCAGAGCGGCGGTGCCTCGAACGACGCCTGCATTGGCTCGCCGGCCTGGTAGCCGTGCCGCAGGTACAGGTCCCGGTTGCGGGTGTTGGACGCCTCCAGGTACGCCGGCCGGGCCTCCTCGTCGATGGCCTTGTGCGCGTGGTGGAGCAGCATCGACCCGACCCCACGGCCCTGCCATGCGGGGTCGACGGCGAGGTACGCCAGATAGTCGTGCGGCATGGGCGGGTGGTTCGCCGCGAACACCGCGTCGAGCAGGTGGAACTTCGACGCGTACTTTCCGCACGCCAGATCCAGCTGCTGCCGGTGTGCCGGGTCGGCCGGGGCGGGCTCTGCATCACGCCGGTACCAGATGGCTACCGCGGACAGGTTGGTGGTGGTGTCGACCCAGCCGTGCCGTAGCCCGAGGTCCAGCATCAGACGGAAGTAGCGGTAGTAGACGACGCGGCGTTCGGTGCGGTTCGGGATCAGCCAGTCGGCGACGGGCCCGTCAAGGAACGCGTCGACCAGCATGGGCAACAGCGGGCGGGCGTCGGGCGCGGCGGCCCGACGGACTCCGAGCCCGGTACGAACGGTCATGATGGTGCTCCTCATGCGGGCTGGTGGACAGGATCAGAGACGTGCTGCGCGGCTGTCGCGGCGTCCGCGCCGAGACCGATCACCTGGTACACGTCGGGGCGAGACGAGCGCAGGACGAGCGCCCACACCAGCCCGATCAGCGCGGCGACCCCATAGGCGGCGGGAAACAGCCACCTCAGCTGCGACGCCGGTTCGACGCCGAGGAGGGTGTCGAACTGGCTGATCGTGACGGTGAGGATCGTGCCGAGCGCGGCGGTCGCCAGGATCGGCGCGAGGATCGTCCGCCACGGCCCGTCCGTGTTCTGGGCGCGGGCGAAGAACGCGACCACTGCGGCGGAGGTGACCGTCATCAGGATCAAGACGCCCAACCCACCGGTGACGGTGACCCAGAAGAACAGGTGCACGATCGGGTCCGCGTCCACGAACGCGTACGCGAAGATGACGGCCAGGGCCAGGGTGCTCTGCGTGATGGATCCCCACTTCGGGGCTCCCGTACGCCGGCTGGTCCGGCCGAGCACGGCCGGGAGCACCCGTTCCCTGCCGAGGGCGAACAGGTACCGGGCCACGGTGTGGTGGAAGCTGAGCAGAGCGGCGAAGAGGCTGGTGATGAACAGGATCCGGCCGGCCGTGATGATCGACTGCGCGAGGTGCGGGGACACCAGGTTGAAGATCAGGTCGGTGCCGTCCGTGCTGGCCGCGTCCACGATCTTGTCAGGGCCGGTGGCCACGGACATTGCCCATGCCGATCCGCCGTAGAGCAGGCCGGTAATGGCCACCGCGACGTACGTCGCCCTGGGCACGGTCCGCTTCGGGTCCTTCGTCTCCTCGGCGAATACGGTTGTGCCCTCGAACCCCACAAAGCCCGTGATGGCCGTGACGAGGGCGGCACCGATGCCGGCGGCCAGGATGTGGGAGGGGGCGAGGGTGTCGAACGTGACGGTCCCGCCGGCCGGATGGCTGACCATGACCACGTCGTAGACAAGCGCAATGACGACCTCCGCGACGAGCATGCCCGCGAGGACCACGCCGTTGAGGTCGATCCGCAGCACCCCTAGCACAGAAACCACCGCCCACCCGGCGAGAGCGCATAGCCACCAGGTGGTGTGCCAGCCACGGCCGTCGAGGTAGGCGGCCAGGACTGCGCCGAATCCGCCGTAGAGGCCGATCTGCATGGCGTTGTAGCCGACGACGGCGATCAGGGCCGTGGCCACGCCAGCGGGCTTGCCGAGGCCCCGGGTGACGTAGGTGTAGAACGCCCCCGCGTTGACGATTCGCCTGCTCATGGCGACATAGCCGACGGAGAACAACGCGAGGACCGCAGCGACCACGAGGTACGACACCGGGATGCCAACCACACCGGTGACGGCGTACCCGGTCGTCGCGCCGCCGGCTACCACCGTGAGCGGGGCGGCGGCGGCGATCACGAAGAACACGACAGCGAACGTGCCGAGTCGGCCACGTGCCAGCACAGCCGATACGGCGTCAGGAGGAGATGAGGACATGGGGGAAGTTCTCCCAGGAGGTGGAGGTGGAAAGGGTGAAGCGTCCGCACCGAGGGGTGCGGGTGACACAGGCCGCACCTCAGGTGCGGTGGCTCATGACGGCGTTCCCGATCGCGGCGTTGAGGGCAGCCAGCAGGTCCCGCATCGGCGGTGGAGCCTCTGCCAACAGTTGTCTCAGGTACGCGGTCGAGGCATGGGACGTGCCCTGGAGGATCCACTGATCAAGCCGGACCTCCCGGGCGATCCCAGCAAGTGCGAGGTCGAACGTGTCCAACGGTTCGAGGTCGCGCAGCGACCCCACCAGCCGTGCCCACGACCACGCGGCCACGTTCATGTCCGTCGGCTCGTACACCGTGACGGTCTTGAACATCCGCCGGTAGGGCACCGGCCGGACCATCCCGGCCTGCAACAGCCGTTTCGCCACCAGGTCGTAGGAGGTCGCGGCGAGGTAGGCCAGCCAGGTGCGAGTGGCGGTGTGCTGCGGCGAGGCAATCAACTGGGCCAACACCTGGTGTTGCAGCCAGTCGTCCGGCGCACGACGGTCCAGGATGGTCAGATCCCCCCGCTCGAAGTGGATCCAGCGGGCGGAGCCCAGCTCGGCGAGCAACGCGGCGGCCAGCCCGAAGGTGATCGAGCTGTGGGGCAGCCGCGGCCTCCCGCTTTGATCGTCGTGGGCGAGCATGAAGAACTCGTCGGCGAGCAGCTCCGGCTTGTGCGGGCCGCTCCTGACTCTCACGTGGGCCAGGTCGAGCATCGGTTCCGGGAGCACGTGCATGGTCGGGCGGTCGTCTGCGCCAGAGGGCGTAATCACCACGGCTGGCCTCTCTCGGGTTACGTCGTCTGGTCAGATGGGGAGTCGGTGCGGAGACGGTGGAGCCCGGGATGTCGGTCGAGCTCCAGCAGCGCCCACCACTCCCAACCGCAGGGGCCTTCGGATGGGCAGTTGAGACAGCGGCCGTGCTCGTGCGTCTCGTTGTCACAGAACCCCTCGGGTGGGCAGTCGGGACAGCGGCGCCGCTCGTGCACGTTGACGGTCAACAGCGCGACCGCCAGCCGGTCGCCGGACCGGATCGGTTCGTTCAGACGGCTCGGTCCGCACAGTCGTTGAGCGCCGTCACGAACTCGGTGACGTATCGCAATTCGCTGGCACGGGGCCAACATGTCGCCGATCGGCTCGCGAAGGACGTTGCCGGCGATGAAGTCGGCGTACTGGGGGCTTTTGATGCCGAGCAGTTCCGGTGACAGCAAGACCACCTGGCCGTTGTGGGCGACTGCGGGGATCGGTTCGTGCGCGCCGCGGTCGGTGAGGCCGGCGCGGGTGACGCCGAGGTAGTCGGCGAAGCGACTTAGGTCGCGGATCCGGAGCGGACTGCCGGCAAGCCGGTGCCGGAGAAGTCGGCTCCAGAACCGGTACACGGCTTCCTCCGGCACCGGCGTGCGGGCGGCGCCTTCCTGCTCCTCGATGTTGAAGCCCACCGACTCGCAGCCCGGCAAGGCGGTGAAGAACTCGGCGAGGTCGTTGCGTGATCGATGATTTCGGGTGTGACGACGCAGATCACTGAGTACGGCAAGGCGGGCCTCGGCCAGTACTCGCGTGCCGCGGATCGTTCGGGCCGTCGTCGCGTTTCCGGCCCGGTCGAGCCGGTTTCGGTTGAGCGAGCCGGGCCCGTCGATGCTGACGCCGATCTCGAAGTCGTAGGCGGCGAACAGATCGCACCACTGCTCGTGGATGAGCGTCGCGTTGGTCTGGCTCTCGTGACGCACCCGCCCAGCCCGCCGTGGAGCCTCGAAGGGGGCGAGCAATTCACGGAAGATGTCGATCGCTGTGGCGCTGGGCTCACCGCCGTGCCACACCACGCTCACCGGATGAACGCTGCCCTGCTGCTCGATCGACCGGGCGCAGGCGGTCGTAACGCAGACGGACATGAGCTGGCGCGCGCGCCGATCAGGCAGGTAGCAGTAGCTGCAATCCAGGTTGCAGAAGCTGGTGGGCTGCAGAACCAGAGTGTGGAAGGTCCCGGCGATGACGGGCCGTCCTGTGGCAGCGATGATGCCGATGTCCCGGACGCTCATGTCTCCTCCGGTGTCTGCGGGTGTGAGGTGGAGGACGGGTGGCAGCCACGGTTGCGGGTCGGCCAGCCGAGAAAACGGTCGAACAAATCCCTGACGTCGCCGCCGGTGCTCGGGTTGAGGCGGTACAGATCGTCGATCGCTTCGTGTAGAAGGCCAGCCAGGTAGACGAGCAGGTTGAGCCGGCTGCCCTGGTAGCTGCCGAGGAGATCGAGCTTGGCCCGTCCGCACGGCCAAGGCTGACCGCACGCCCGGCACAGCCAGAGCGGACGCAGTGGCAAGTGCCCTGAAGAAGCGGCCACGGACCCGTCGGCACCAGCGGCAGCCACGCCGTCGCCGTTCATCGACGGTCGCTCTCCCGCGCCTGCCGCTCGAGCACGATCCGCCAGACGTGCGTCAGCAGTGGCGGATCGGTCGAGCCCGGCCGCGCCGACGCCGGAAACGCCGCTGCTCGGTCTGTCGTCAGCTCGCCGGTCGCGGCATACCGCGACACATACACCGTCATGGTCGGCCCCAGGCCGGCGCTGGCCTCCGTGTGCGGTGGGCTTGCCGGCATCCCGGCAAGCCCACCGCCATCGGCCAGCGGCTGGGAGCAGACCGCCGGCCACCCGCCCACGCAGCCCTGCTGGCGGTACGCGAACGGGGAGTCACCCGTGCGACCGACGGAGTGCCCGGCGCGAGCACTTGCCGGTGCGTCGGGTCGCACTCCGACCTGTCGCCCATCGGCACGTCCATCTGGATCTCCCTGGCGTGAGGTTGCCGCTGGCCCACCGGCGCTCCGCTGGGGATCGGCGCGTCGGCACATCCAGGCTGGCTTGGGCGGTGCACGGACGGAATGTCTCGCCGGTGCACCCGCGGTGCACCTGCCGTCACCCCATGTGCGGCTACCATCACCTCCACCGGTGACTGTCCGTTCCGGAAGGACGTGCGATGGCTACGGTGACAACCTGGACCGGCCAGGACGCGAACGCGCTCCGGAATGCGTTGCGGATGAGCGTGACCGCCTTCGCCGAGCACCTCGGCGCGGCGCGGCGGACCGTGGCCAAGTGGAGCAGCCAGGGCGACAGGGTGCTCCCCCGCGCGGACATGCAGGCCGCGCTGGACACCGTGCTGGCTCGAGCCACGCCTGACGTACGGGAACGCTTCGAGGCGCTGCGGACGGCTGGCACCAGCGGTACAAAGGCGGGTGCCACGCGGCCGGATGCCGGCGCGCATGCGGATACTGGCGATGACGGAGACGGCGACTCGGGCTCGGATGGTGACGTGAGACGCAGAGACCTCCTACGCGGAGCGGCGATCGGCGTAGCCGCCGCACCCAACGTCGCTCCGCTGCTCGACGCGCTCTTCTCGCCACCGAACTTGGACGGTGCGGCTCTCTACTTTCCGCAGTTCACTCGAGCCGTCGCTGCCGCCAAGGTCGACTATCAGGCCTGCCGGTACGAGCGCGTACTCGACCGGCTCGTGACGCTGCTGCCGTCCCTCGAACCGGTGAAGTCCGGCGCAGATGGCGAGCGGCGGCAACGGGTCGAGGTTCTGGCCGCCGACCTGTACCACGTCGTCGGCAGCGTCCTGCTGAAGGTGGGCGATCGCGGGACGGCCCTGGTAGCGGCCGAGCGGAGCACCCGCGCCGCTGCGGCGAGTCAGGACCCGGTGGCGATCGCCGCGAGCGCCCGGATCATGACCCACGCGCTCATGGGCAACGGCCACGACGCCCAGGCGGTGACCCTCGCCGGGAACGCGGCCGACTCCCTCGACCGGGACACTCGCCTCGCATCAACCGATGCGGTGGCCGTCTACGGCGCCCTCGTCCTCCGAGGGGCCATCGCCGCCGCCCGCCGAGACGACCGGGACACCGCACACGCGATGCTCGAAGAGGCAACCCGCGCTGCAACCCGCCTAGGCTACGACGGCAACGACCGGTGGACCGGCTTCGGCGCCACCAACGTCCTGCTGCACCGGGTCAACATCGCACTGACCCTCGGCGATGCCGGCACAGCCATCGCGATCGCCCGCACGGTGCCGCTGGAGAAAGTGACGCTGGCTGAGCGCAAGGCGTCCCTGTTCGTTGACGTGGCACGCGCCTACACCCAGTGGGGCCGTTACGAGCACGGCCTCAGCGCGCTGCGCACCGCGTACGAGGTGGCACCCGAGGAGATCCGCTGCCGGCCCGCGGTCCAGCGCATCGCCAGCGACCTCGCTATGCTCGCCACCGGCCCTGTCCGCGCGGTCGCTGTCGGTTTCGCCCAAAATGCCGGGATCCGGTTGTGACCGGGGGTCACCTCCGGATCGTCGTCTGCGGCGCCGGTCCGGCCCTCGACGTAACCCAACTCGTCAAGGCCGCACAGGAGCGATCCTGGACAGCGGCGGTCACGGCGACGCCGAGCGCGATGGACTTCATCGAACCGCAGCCGCTCGAGATCCTCACCGGTCAACCGGTCCGGTCGACGTACCAGTCGTCGCCCGGCACCCGCCGGTCGCTTCCCCCCACCGATGCCCTGGTCATCGCCCCCGCGACCTACAACTCGATCAACAAGATCGCCCTCGGCCTCGCCGACAACTACGCCATGACCTCCGTCGCCGAGCTGATCGGCAGGCAGGTGCCGACCGTCATCGTCCCGTTCGTCAACGCCGCCCTCGCCGCGCGGGCGCCGTTCCGGCACGCCGTGGCCAGCCTCCGCGGCGAAGGGGTACGTGTCCTGCTCGGCCCTGACGACCAATGGGAACCGCACCCGCCCGGCAGCGGCGATGAGCGGCAGAAAGCCTTCCCCTGGACAGTGGCTTTCGAGACAGCGGCCCACCTTGCCTACGAATCTCGAACGGCCGCTTCCGGCCACGCCTGACCGCAACGAGGCATCCACCGTGTCGCGCCCTGCCCCTGACGACGATATGCCCACGACCCTCAGATGACGTCAAGGGTGGCGGATGCCGATGAGCGCCAACTCAGTGATCTTGGTTGCCATCGGGAAGCCCTCGTACAGAGGGCTGCGACCGTCGATCTCCATGAGCCGAGACAGCTCCGCAACCAGCTCGGCTTGAAGGGCAGCGGGGGTGGCCTCCCAGGTGCGCTTGAGCACCCGCCGAGCACCGAGTCGTCGCCGGAACACGAGAAAGGCCCCGGCCCATGGATGAAACCCCAGGCCAGGGCCTGGCTGCTGGTGCGCCGCCAGGGACTCGAACCCCGAACCCGCGGATTAAGAGCCACGTCAATGTCATGTTCATCGGTCCCATGCGGCACCGACGGTCCTACACGCGCGCACTGATCCGGTTTCTGCAGCCGCCGGGTGCCACCTGACGCCTACCTGTCCACGGCGGGCGAGCACCCGACGAGCACCCGCCTGCCGGACCACTCAAGCGATGGGTGTAGGCGTCCTTGTGCGTCGATCGTTTCCGTCATACGGTAGCGGAGTCGGGAAGCCCGTTCACGGCAGGCGTGCACGCGGGGCTCACGGGCGCTTTTGCAATCGCCACTCTTCTGGACGGATCGCCGGTGGTATACCTCGACACCCTGGTTGAGGGTGAGATCGGCACCAGGATGAAGGACGTGCACTACGCGGCAACTGTCTGGGAAGCCATCTGCGCGCGAGCGCTACCCTGTGATCTGTCCCGTGACTTGATCCTTAGGGTGATCCATGAGCATGAGCGACGCACCAAACTGGCACAAGAGCACCCGTAGCGGCAGCAATGTCGGCGACTGCCTCGAGGCCGCCGACAACCTGCCGGGCCGGGTGCTGGTCCGCGACATCAAGGACCGCACCGGCGGTACCCTCACCTTCGGCCCGACCGCCTGGTCGGCCCTCGTTACCCAGGTCAGCACCCACTGCTGACCACCTCTTGCGCTGGCCACCTCCTGCTCTGAACACCAGCGCACCCTCGGATCTGCCCTCGCCACCCCGGGCAGGTCGGGGGTGTCGCGCGGGAGTGTCGGTCACACAGGCGACAATGATCGAGACTTGATCGGCTCAGAGGGGTTGGCACAGCGGATGGTTGACGACAGGGGCCACGACGTTGCGTCGGGCGACGAATCCAGCACGGCAGCGGTCGCCGGAGCTGGGCCGGAGTCCCTGGCAACAGACGAGACCATCGACTTCATCACCAACAAGCCGGTCCGGCTGCGCGGCAACGAAGAGGTCCGCCAGCGCATCGCCCGAGCCCTGGCCGTGGAGTACGGCATCTCGGTCGACGACATGGCGCGCGACTTCCCGATCCCGGTCGACATCGAGGGGCGACGCCGGCGCATCCGTAAGGCCGATATCGCGGTCTTCACCCCTGGCGCGCCGCAGACCCTGGAGAACCTGCAACGGGTGGTGATCTGCAAACCGGAGCCGAAGGTCAGCCGGGCCGTCACCAAGATCAGGACACATGAGCAGGCCAGGCAGGATCTGGAGGAGCTTGAGGATCTGCTCGGCACGCCGGCCACCCCCAACGCGCAGTACGGCCTGTGGACCAACGGCCTGGACTTCTTCTTCCTGCAGCGGGAAAACACCCGATTCGGTGTCAAATTCCCGGCGCGGGCCGACTGGCCGATCGACGCCGCCAGCTTCGGCGCCGCGAGCGGCTCCGCAGCCCGGCTCCGCCGAGGCGAGGCAGCCATGCTCAAGACCGCCTTCCGGCGCTGCCACAACTACGTGCACGGCAACGAAGGGTTGCCCAAGGACGCCGCGTTCTGGCAGTTCCTCTACCTGATCTTCGCCAAGGTGCACGACGAGCGGATCAGCCGCCGACAGCACCGCGCTCCCCGGTTCTACGCCCTGCCGGCCGAACCCTTCACCAACGAAGGCCGCGCCGACATCGCCGGGCGCATTCATGAGCTCTTCGAGGAGGTGAAGAAGAACTACCCGCTGTTCACCGACCGCGACCAGATCAGCCTTTCGCCGCGTGCGCTCGCCTTCATCGTCGGCGAGCTCGCCTCCTACGACCTGGCCGGCACCGACATCGACGTCAAGGGCATGGCGTATCAGGAGTTGGTCGGCATCAACCTGCGCGGCGACCGGGGGCAGTACTTCACCCCGAAGGGCGCGGTGGAGTTGATGGTGCGGATGCTCGACCCCAAGGAGCACGAAACCATCCTCGACCCGGCCTGTGGCACCGGTGGTTTCCTCCGGGAGCCCTTGCGCTACCTGCTCGACCAGTGGCGTGCAGCGGCGGGCACCAGGGGTCTGCCCGACACCGAGGCACAGTTGATCGAGCACCAGGAGCGGCTGGCCCAGTACTCGCGGACGCATCTGTTCGGGGCCGACTTCGACCCGTTCCTGGTGCGTGCCTCGCAGATGAGCGTCATGCTCTCCACCGGCGAAGAGGGCAACGTCTTCCACTTGGACTCCCTCGCCTTCCCCGGCGGCCACCTGACCGAACGGCACGCCGCAGCCGAGAAGATCCCGCTGGGCAGCATCGACGTCCTGATGACCAACCCCCCGTTCGGCTCGGACATCAAGATCGAAGACGCGGACATCCTCGACGCGTACCGCGACGGGGTGGCCCAGTCCTGGGCCCGCAACCGGCAGACCGGCCAGGTCGAGGCCGGGCCGGGCCGAGTGTCGGCGATGTCGCCGGAGCAGTTGTTCATCCAACGGGCGGTCGAATGGGTCCGGCCCGGCGGGCGGATCGGCATCGTGCTGCCCAATGGCATCCTGTCCAACCCCGGCCCGGTGGACGAAGGGATCCGCCGCTGGGTGCTGGACAACTGCTGGATCCTGGCCAGCGTCGAGCTGCCGGTGGAGACCTTCATCGTCGACGCCCACGTCAACATCCTCACCTCGGTGCTGCTGCTCAAAAAGAAGACCGACCGGGAGAAGCTGGCAGCCGAGCTGGGCGAGCAGCCCGACTATCCGGTCTTCATGGCGGTGGCGGAGAAGGTCGGGGTGGACCGGCGCGGCAACAAGATCTACAAGTGCCGGCCGGACGGCGTGCCGATCCTGCAGGACACTGTGGAGCGGATCCCGGTCTATCGCAACGGCGGCACCAGCTATCGAGACGTCACCCGCAAGAAGGAGGTCGTCGACAACGACCTGCCGGAGATCGTCCAAGCCTACCGGCGATTTCGCGCGGAGCACCCCGAGCCAGGGGAGCGCACATGATCACCCGGATCGAGGCCTACCACTACCGCTGCTTCGCACAGCTCAGCATCGACCTGGGCGAGTTCCACGTGCTCGCCGGCGCCAACGGTGCCGGCAAGAGCACCCTGCTGGACATCCCGGTGCTACTCGGTGACCTGCTCGCCCAGCAGCGGGTGGCCGACGCCTTCCTCCGCCCACCGGAGTGGCGCGGCGTGCCCCGGGCGCGCACCCTCACCGAGCTGGTGCACCAGGGGCGCGGCGACAGCGTGGCCTTCACCATCGAGGCCGCGTTGCCCGCCGACATCGTCAACACCATGGCCGGCCGCAGCACCGCGGCGATGATGCACCGGATCCCGGATCATCTGCGGTACGAGCTGCGGCTACGGATCTTCAACGACGAGTTGCAGGTCGACGAGGAATACCTCTACCTCTTCTCCGCCGTCGACCGGCGGCGCCCGGCGGCGGGCATCGCGATGCAGGGAGCCAACCTGCCCAAGCGCGGCCGGTCCGCCCGCCAAGCCGCCCAGCCGGTCATCCAACGCGGGCCGGGCGAGCCGACCGCGTTCACCGCCGAGACGACCACCCGAGGCCCGAAGGTGCCGGACTTCCGAGTGCCGGCCAGTCAGGTCGCGCTCGCCGCGGTGCCGGCGGACCCGGAGCTGTTCCCGGCGGCGCTCTGGTTCGCCAACCTGCTGCGTGAAGGTGCCGTCTTCTTCGATCCGGACTGGGCCCAGCTGCGCCAGGCCGCCGCGCCCGGTGACCCGCTGCGGGTGCTGCCCTCCGGGCGCAACCTGCCCTGGCTGGTGCTGCACCTGCAACAGGAAGATCCACAAGGGTTCGCCTACTGGATCGATCATCTGCAGACGGCGCTGCCGCAGATCACCGGGGTCACGGCGATCGAGCGTGCCGATGACCACTACGCCTACCTGTCGGTGGAGTACGTCGGCGGCTACCGGGTCACCTCGTCCGGGCTGTCCGAGGGGACCCTGCGGATTCTGTCGCTGTCGCTGCTGCCCTACCTGCCCAGCTCCGCGCGGCCCCGCCTGCTGGTTACCGAGGAGCCGGAGAACGGCATCCACCCACGGGCCATCGAGACCGTGGTGCAGTCACTGGCCGCCCTCACCGACGACCAGGTGTGGATCTCCACCCAGTCGCCGATCGTGCTGGCCAACACCGACCTCGCCAACATCGTGCTCGCCCGGCTCGACGGCGACGGCGCGGTCGAGGTCATCCCCGGCACCGCGCATCCTCGGATGCAGGACTGGCACGGCAGCGTCGACATCGGCACCCTCTTCGCCTCAGGAGTGCTCTCGTGACCCTCCCACCCCCGGATGCCCCCACCCATGCGTGACGTGATCTTCCTGGTCGCCGACGGCTCGATGCAGCAGCTGCTGCACGGGTTCCTCGGGCGACCCGAGTTCCACCGAAGCGTGGGCTGCCAGCGGTTCGCCTTCGACCCGCGCGACGATGTGGTCGTCTCCCCCACCAAGGATCCCGGGGTCTACCGGCAGGGGCCGGAGCTGCTGCGCAGATTCCGGCGCAGCCACGACCGTGCGGTGATCATGCTGGACAACGACTGGCAGGGCACCCCCGGGCCGGAAAAGATCTACAACGATCTCAACCAACGGATGCGCGACACCTGGGCCGAGTTCGCGGTGATCGTGATCGAGCCCGAGCTGGAGGCGTGGGTCTGGCAGGACAACCCTCGAGTCGCCCAGGCACTCAACTGCCCAGCCAACTTCCGGCAGATCCTGGCCGACAGCGGCCACTGGCCGCGCGACCGGGCCAAACCGGCGCGACCGAAGGAAGCCCTCGAACATCTGCGCGATCGCTACCGCGACCTGCGCCGCGACGGGCACAAGGTGGACCGCTCACCGGCGCTGTTCAAGCGACTGGCGGCCGGGATCTCCGTCAGGGGCTGCGTCGATCCGGCGTTCCTGAAACTGCGCGACACTCTACGCGACTGGTTCCCCGAGGAGGAGCTGTGAAGCTGGCCAGCCCAGACAATTCCGTCCAGGCGAGCTGGCTGGCCGAGCAGGGGTTCCGCCTCGACCCGGGGCCGTACGTCTCCGATGCCTACGCCGCCCGCAAATACCTGCACCGGATGCCGCACAGCGAGCCGCTGCACGCCGTCACAGCGCGCGTCTTCCACGCCGGCCGGTTCCGCCGTGAGTGGACCACCGACCCGGCGCACGGGGTGCCGTTTCTCGGCAGCGCCGACATCTTCGAGGCCGACCTGTCCAACCAACGGATGATCACCAAGAGGTCGTTCGCGAAGATCCCGAACCTCCCGCTGGAGCCGGGCTGGACCCTGGTCACCTGCTCCGGGATGACCGCCGGCCGGGTCACCTACGCCCGGCTCAGCATGGCCGGTGCCGCGTGCAGCCAAGATGTCATGCGGGTGGTGCCGGACCTCACCCGGATCCCGGCCGGCTACCTCTACACCTTCCTGGCCAGCCAATTCGGCATTCCGGTGATCAAGGGCGGCATCTACGGCACCAGCGTCAAGCACATCGAGCCGAGCCACATCGCCGACCTGCCGGTGCCCCGCTTCGGTGGCGGCGTCGAGCAGCGGATCGACGCCCTGATCACCGAGGCGATGCAGCTGCGGCAGCACTACGAAGACGGGGTACGGGAGGCGACCCGCGATCTCTTCGTCAGCGCCGGCATCCCCGAGTTGCTCGACCTGCGCTGGCACGACCGGGAGCGTGACCTCGGATTCTCCATCGAGCGGCCCACCGCTCTGTCCCTGCGGGCCCTCAACTACTCCCCCCGCGCCCGCCGCCTACATGACCTAATCTCCCAGGTCCCGCATCGCACCCTCGGCGACATCTGCGCTGGTGGGCTTCTAGCTCGCGGAGGCCGGTTCAAGAGAGTTGACAGCGACAAAAATCACGGGATAAAGCTGATCAACCAGAGACAGGGATTCTGGGTCCGACCAGAAGGAAGATGGATTTCGCTTTCCGAGAAGGATCTCAACGAGACAACGGTGAACGACGAGACCAGCCTTGTCGCCGCGACGGGCACCCTCGGCGAGACGGAGGCGTTCTGCAGAGCAATCTTTGTTACTGCAGGCTGGAGAAAGAATGCGTATTCCGACCATTTCCTGCGCATCAAGTCGGGGGATGCCTCGTTCCCCGACCCCTACCTTTTTGCCTACCTCCGGTCTGAACCAGTGTTTCGCCTACTGCGTTCCATGGGCGCAGGAGGGAAGCAACAAGACATTCATCCCATACTACGCGCCGCTCTGCCCGTACCGGCGTGCACGGCGGCGGACCGGGAGCGGATCGCTGGGGTTGTGCGGCAGGCGTATCGTGACCGCGACGATGCGGACCGCAAGGAGGACGAGGCGTTTGCTCTACTCGACAAGGCGGTGCGAGAGGCGGCTCGCTGATCGTGGCTGAGATCGTTGGTGGGTCCACCCCGGCCAACGACGGGGAACGCCGGGTCATCGCGCACCTGCGGGACAACGCTCCCGGCGACTGGTTCGTGCTGCACAACATCGAAATCCCGGTGCGCGGCTCCGCATACGAAGTGGATCTCGTGGTGGTGACCACCCGCGCGGTGCACCTGATCGACGTGAAGGGCACCGCCGGGCGGATCGACGTCGCAGGCGTCCGGTGGTATCCGCAGGGTCGAGACTCGTTCGCCTCGCCGGTGCGCAAACTCCGGGGGCACGCCAGGGCCCTCAAGGGCATGTTGGAGCGGGCCCGACCCGAGCTGTCCCAGGTCTACGTGGGCCACCTGGTGGTCCTGGTCGGTCGCGACGCCCGGCTGGTCGACCCGAGCGACCGCCCCGACGCCGACGCCATCGACGTCGTCGACCTACCCGGCCTGATCCCGGCCCTCGACGACCCGTCCCGGATCCGGGCCGGCATGATCCGCGACATCCGATCCGATCAGGCGACCGTCCTCAACGCCCTGGGTAACGGGGTCCGGCGCCGAACCGGGCCGCGACACTTCGGCAACTGGCAGGTTTGCGAGCGGCTCGGCGGCGACGAAGAGGTCACCGAATATCGGGCCCGCAACGCCACCTTCGCCGCGTCGGAAACCGTGCTGCTGCGGGTCTACCGGGCCGACCCGTTCCTGCCCGCCGATCAGCGGGCGGCGCAGCGCCACGCGATCGGCAACGCGTACGAGGTTCTGACGAAGATGCCGCCGAGCCCGCACATCGTGGGCCGGCGCGACTTCTTCCCCGCCGACGACGAAGGACAGTTCGTCCTTGTCCTCGACGACGTCAACGGCCAGCCACTGACCGTACACCTGACCGACCCACGGCAGGCGCTCAGCGCCGACGTGCGGCTGCGGGTCGTCGCGGACATGTTGCGTGGGCTCGCCCACGCGCACACCCACCGGGTGCTGCACCGGGCGTTGACCCCGGCGTCGGTGCTGGTCACCCGGGAAAACCGGGGCGTGCTCACCGGGTTCGACTACGCTCGGCCGCAGGGGCCACGGGACCACTCGGTGATCGACCGGTTGGCCGACGTACTCGACCCGGCCTACGTTGCCCCCGAATGCCAGCGGCGGGCCCAGGCGATGAGCCCGGCGTCCGACGTGTACGCCGCCGGAGTGATCGCGTACCGGTTACTCACCGGCGAGCTGCCGTTCGCCACCACCGATGACCAGACCCGCCGGGGCAGTGTGCTGCCGCCGCAGGTGATGACCGCTGCCGGGCTCAGCCCAGCGCTGGCCGAGCTGCTGCGCCGGATGTGCGCGTTGGCGCCATCGGCGCGGCCGACCGCCACCGAGGCCCTGCGGGACCTGGCGTGGCTGATCCGACCGGGCAACACCAGGCGGGCCGAGGCGACCTCCGCGCCGACGCCGCCGCAGCCCGACTTCCGGGACCTGCCGCCGGGCTATCAGCTGACTCACAAGTTCACCATCCGCCGCCGGCTCGGCAAGCCGGGCTCCTACGGCACCGCCTACCAGGCGTACGACCGCCTTGCCGGCCTCGACCGGGCGGTGAAGATCGTGCACCGTGACCGGGATTCGGTGGTCGAGCGGCTGCGGGTCGAGTATCAACTGCTGTTGCGGCTACCGGCGCATCCCAGCGTGGTCAAGGTGGAGAGCGCCGACTTCCTCGACGGCGGCGACATCCCGTACCTGGTCTTCGAATACGTCGACGGTCAGCAGGTCGCCGACCTGGTCAGTCAGCGGGCGCTGGGGCCTGCGGACACCGTGCGGCTCGGCGTCGATGTCGCCGATGGGCTTGTCTACCTGCACGAAAACGGCATCTACCACTGCGACATCAAGCCCGCGAACCTGCTGCGGACCGACAACGGCTGCAAGATCATCGACTTCAACGTGGCGGTCTCCGACGACTCCAGTCTGTCGCGCACCGGTGGCACCGCCCGCTACGCCCCGCCGGACTTCGCCACCGGCGGGCCGGTCACCCGAGCCGACCTCATCGACCGGGACGTCTACGCGCTCGGGCTGACCCTCTACGAGGTGCTGACCGGCCAGTGGCCTTTCTCGGATCGCGCCGCCACCATGGGTCGACGGCCCGACGACCCGCGCCAGGTGTCTGGGCTCGGCAACCTCTCCGAGCGGCTTGTCCACACCCTGTCGACCGCCATCGCCCCGCTGCGCAGCGAGCGGTACACCAGCGCCCAGCAGCTACGCGACGCGTTGCGCGACCTCGGCGACCAGGTGTTCGAGCCGGTGCGATCGGAGCCCGCCGACCCGTTGCTCCCGCCGCCCACGCCGTCGTCGGCCGACAGCAACCCGTTCGTCGGGCACCTGCAAACGCTCTACAGCCAGAGCGTCCGGAGCAACGCCGGCACCCGCGCCGGCGGCAACCCGGCGTTCGACCTGTACGTGACCACGGCGCTGGACGACAGGCTCACCTCCGACGTGTTGGCCGGCACCTACCGGCTGGTGGTCATCACCGGCAACGCTGGCGACGGCAAGACCGCGTTCCTGGAACGGCTGTTGACGGTCGCCACCAAGGACGGGCCGCGCACACCCGTGCGGCGCAGCAACGGAGCGGACTTCGAGACCCCGACCGGCCTGGTCCTGCGGACCAACCATGACGGCAGCCAGGACGAGTCGGACAAGCACAACGACGATGTCCTGCTGGACTTCTTCGCGCCGTTCGCCGGTGCCGACCTGGCCGGGGTCGCCGGAGAGACCCGGCTGATCGCGATCAACGAAGGTCGGTTGGTCGACTTCCTCGACACCCACCGGTCGGAGTTCCCGGCCCTGGCCGACCAGGTGCTGGCCGGTCTGCACGACCGGTCGGGCGCGCCGGCCGCCGTCACTGGTCCGGGTGCTGCTGATCCGGGTGCCGCTGGTCCCGGCGGCAGTGGGTCCGGCGTCGTGGTCATCAACCTCAACCGCCGCAGCCTGCTGGACGACTCCGACGAGCTCAATGGTGCGGTCTTCGACCGGATGCTGGGCCGGATGACCCACCCCCGACGGTGGGAGGGCTGCGACGGGTGCGTGCTCGTCGACAAGTGCTACGCCCGGCACAACGCCCGTACCTTCGCGCACCCGGCTATCGGGCCGAAGATCACCGCACGGCTGCGGATGCTCTACCGCCTGACCGAGCTGCGGGGCATCGCGCACATCACCGTCCGCGACGTGCAGTCGGCGCTGGCCTTCATGCTCACCTCCGGTCGCGACTGCGCGGACATCCACGAGCTGTACGCCAGCGACCAGCTCACCGAAGTGCTCGACGGCTTCTACTTCAACAGCTGGGCCGGGCCGGCCGGCGGTGCCGACCGGCTACTGAACCTGCTGACCCAGGTGGATGTCGCTGCGGTCGCCGACCCGGGCCTGGACCGCCGGCTCGACTACGTCGGACCGGACGCCGGCCGTGCCCTGATGACGGTCGACCGGCGCGGCGAATACGACCTGCAGATGCTGCAACGCCTGGTAGACGAGCTGCCACGCGGCACGGCGCTGAGCTCGGCCACCGGCCAGGCGCACCGCCGCTACCTCGCCGCCGCTCGTCGCCGGTTCTACTTCGAGTGCGTCGACGACGAACGGTCGCGACGGATGCTGCCGTACCGCTCGGCATCGGACTTCCTGAACCTGCTGGCCCGCCCGGACGAGCTGCCGTCGCGGCTGCCGGAGCTCATCGGCGCACTGAACCGCGGCGAAGGACTCGGCGACGCGGCCCGGATCGCCGACGCGTTGGCGTTGCAGGTCCGAGCGGTGCCCGACGGCAGGATCCGCAGCTACCGGCTGTTCCCCGCCGGGCAGCTGTCGTTGCGTGCGGACGGTGCGCCGCAGTCGCCCTACCTGGAGGGTGGTGCCCAGGAGCTGGTGCTGGGCTACCGGGGCGCAGCCGACCAGTACGCCGCACTGCGGATCCGGCTCGACCTGTTCGAGCTGCTCACCCGGCTGCGGGACGGCTACCTGCCCGGCATCGCCGAACGCCAAGGGCTGCATCTCGGCCTGACCATCTTCAAGCACGAGCTGTCCGCCGCCCCGTACCAGGAACTGCTCCTCACCGTAACCGGGCGGGAGCTGTGGCGGGTGCTGCGGGAGCCAGCTGGGCAGGTCCGGATGGAGCCGGTGGCCCCGCGGGAGGAGTCGTAGTGGGGTTACACAAGGACGACAAGGAGTTCCGCCACCCGGCGGTCAGCTACCTCGACTACAAACAGCTCGACATGGACCGGGTGCTCACCGCCCTGCTGCCCCGGCTGCGGTGGAAGGGCTCGCCGAGCGTCATAGTCGGCTCGGGGGCGGATCTGAGCGTCGACGCCTTCGTCGAACAGATCGCGGAGTCTCCTGACTGGTTCGTTGGCTTCGACCCGGACGTCACCGCCCGCTGGCTGGAAACCCACTTACTCGACCTGGTCAACCGGGGCAAACCCGGCCAGGCCGTCGCCGGGCTGCGGCCACTGCATGGCTTCACCTACCGCTTCCGGGTGGGGCGCCGATCCCGGCCCTACGGTGCCGACGAACAGCTTTACTGGATGCTCCACCACGGCTCCAAGTCTCGTGAAACCGTACTGAGACTGCTGAAAAACTTCTTCTTCGCCGGCGTCGACCACCGCGTCGGTGGCGTCGGCGACGCCACCGAGATCGACGTCGAGACCCAGACCCTGATCAACCTCTGCGAGGCCGCCAAGAGGGCCGTCACCGACCGGGAGGATCGGAGCCGGGTTCGCAAGATCTACCCACCGCTGGACACCGCCGCCGCCGAGCTCCTCACCCAGGACGTCACCCGCCTGCTCTATCACCGAGGGGTCGTCCCCCGGTCGGTGCTGGTCGACCACCTGAAGATCCTGTTCGCCTTCCACCTGGCGCGGTACCACTTCCGGATCATGAAGACGCTGCCGATCTGGACAGCCGGCGACCGCGTCGGATTCGGTGGCGGATTCTTCCTCGACGTCGCGGGCGTGCCCGGCACACCCGCCGCCCGGCTGGCCGAAACGAGCGCCCAGGTCTGGTACGACCGAATCCCGGCGTTCGTGCAGGCGACCTTCACCGTGAAGAAGCTCGACGACTTCGGCTGGCACCTGGTGAAGATCGGCAAGCTTCGCAAGCCGGCTGGTGACATGTTCCTCGTCGAGCAGCTGTTGTCGTTGCTGGGCCCGGCGCACAAGGCCGACCGGGGCCGGTTCGCCGAAGCCCGGCTGGCCCGGGTCGTGGAGGCGGCATCCGGCGAGGGCAACGGCCTCGACCCGCAGATCGCCGACCTGCTGCAGCTGAAGCTCGACCCGTTCGCCACCTACATCGAGATCATCACCGCGTACCGAATCAAGTTCCACCGTGGCTACCTGACCGACTGCCTCGACAGCCTGCTGCTCAAACACCGTCCTGGCGCGATGCTCACCCAGCCGCGTCGCGGACAGCGCCGCTTCGTGCTCGATAGCCGACTACTCGAAGTGCTCCTCCAGTTGGCCCTGCTGCGCCCCGACGGCGCCGGGGCGCTGCGGACCGCCGCGATCCGAGTCGACGAATTCCTCGCGGTGCTACGCGACCGGTATGGGCTCTACATCGACGAGCTTCCGCCAGGGGACGGCTTTGGCCAGCCCAGCATCACCGACCACCGGGCGCTTCGGGAGAACCGGGCCGCGTTCGTCGCCCGGTTGCGGGAGATCGGTTTCTACACCGACCTCTCCGATGCCTACCTCACCCAGACCATCACCCCGCGTTATCGCCTCGGGCCCGACGGAGCGCCACGATGAGCACCGGACTGCGCGAAGTCACCGACACCGACCTCGACGAAGCCCTCGAACGGGTCCTGGTGCCCCGGTTCGCCGCGCTGCTCGCCGCCCGCGCACCGGGGCACTGTGTCCGGGTGACCGACCTCGGCGCGCCGCTGGCCGCCCAGCTGTGCCGCCGGCTACGCGCCGCGACCGGCGCCGCCGCCCAGATCCACGTCCTCGGACAACCGCCTCAGGTGTCCGACGATGTGGCGATCAGCGGCACCAAGCTCGTCGAGCTGCGCAACCCCGACGCCGACGGCCGCCAGCGCCCACCGCTGCTCGTGTTCATCCCACCCGGCACGCACGCCAGCGCCGAAGACTCCTTCGGGGTCGCCACCTTCGAGCAAAGTGAACCCGGTGACGTCTACCAGGAACTCGTCACCCGACTACAAGCCGCCCTGCCCGACGAGCTGCGCACAGCGATCGGCGAATTGTTCGGCGTGCTCGACGACCAGGCAGCCGAGCCGTACGGGGTCGTCGCCGGCTCGCTGCAGCGGGCCCGGTTCCTGCTCACCGTCGAACACAACGATCGGGACCCGCAGGCCGCTGGCGGCGCGCTGTTCGAGCTCGGGCTCATCCCCGACTTCGAGCTGTTCGCCGACCCCGCCCAGGTGCGCACCCGGGCCACCCGCAACGCCCGGACCATCCAGGCGCTCAACCGTGCCGACCGGTCGGTCCGGCAACGCGTCGTGGACCTGCGGCTCACCGATGCCGCGTTCCGCACCAAGGTGGCCGAGTTTCTGACCGACGCCGGCCGGGACACCTCCCTGGACTGGACCCGCCGGATTGTCGTCGACCGCGCCAACTGGGGGCTGTCGTTTCACCGCTGGCCGCTGCCGGAGGACCGGATCGCATCGGCCGTACGCATCACCATCGACGAGCTGCCCCTGCCGCGCGCCGGCGGGCGACCTGAGCACCGCGACCACCCGGTCCTGGGCAGCATCACCGGCCAGGCTTACCTGCCAGGCGGCACATCCGGCCACAACCAGCTGCCGGTGGTCTTCGGGGTGACCCCGGACGCCCGACAGGTCCGTGGCCTGACCAGTTTCTCCGTCCAACTGATGTCCGAGGAGTCCGGCCCGACTGGAATACACACCACCGTCAAGGTCGGCACCAACCGACGGCAGACGTACAAGGCGATGCTGAAGCGGCTGCGCCCCGCCCGGCTCGACCACGGCTGGCACTACATCCGGGTCACGCCGATGGACAGCGCGGGCGTGCCGCTGCCGGTCGAGACGTCCCAGCACGCGAGCCGCCGCGACCAGCCGGAATCCGAGCTTCCGGCCAGCCACCCTGACAACGAGAGTCACCGGTTCTACGTGGTCGCGGAGAACGACCTCGACGAGCCGCCCAGCCAACCCAACAACCGCCGGACCGCCGGAGTGACCCAGGAGCTGCTCCGGCTGGCGTTCGAGGCGTCGGCGGACGGGCGGGACTGGCAGGAGGTCAGCTGCCAGCAGACGTCATGGAAGGATCCGGCCCGCACCATCGTCGAGGCCGATTTCGGCGGGCATGGCATCGCGCAGGTGCCGCTCGCTCCGATCCTCGCCGAGTTGGAACGGCAGATCCTGGCCGAGCCCACCCGGCTCGCCGGCCGTCAGTTGAGCACAGCGGCCGGGCAATCGCCCCGCCTTGTCGAGGTCGAGCATCAGCACCCACCGTTGGCTGCCTCGGAACGGCTCGACACGTTCCTCGCCACCCGGGCCGCCGTCCTGACCGCGATCAGTGGCGACGATGGCATGGTCGTCGCCGGCCGTGATCTGAGCCGGATCGACACCGCCGTACTCGCCTACGCGGAGGCATACACCGAGCTGCTCAACGGATCGCTGCACAGCACCGGGCGGATCGCTGACACCGAGCTGACGCGGCAACTGACGACGTTGTTGCAGATCGACACCGTCGTGGTGGAGCACCAGGACATCCGGGGCAACCTGCACCAGCTCACCCTGGTCGCCCCCACCCACCCACTGCGTCTGCTGTGGATGGTCACCTGGGCCCGGCTTGGGCGACACTGGCTCGCGGAAGCCTCGTCCGTCGCCCCGCTCGTTCACGCGGTAGCGGCGGGTGACAAGGACCGGGTACGGGCGGCGGCCGAGCGGTTGTTCGCCCTGGCACCGACCGGTTTCCCGCTGACCGCCGTCGGCACCGACCGCCGGCTCAGCGCCGCTGCCGTCGATTTCGCCACCCACTGGGGGGTCTACCTACCGGCGGAAACGGGCGACCCGCAGACCCTGTTGGCCGACGTGGCATCGGCGCTCGGCGTGCCGGACAGTCCGAGCGCGGCCCTGCCGGTCACCGCCGGACAACTCGCTGACCGGATCGAGCGCTACGTCCGGATGCACCCCTACGTCGCCACCCTGGTCCTGTGCGTGGTCAACCCGGGGCGCGCGGAGCAGCTGGCGGACACCCTCATCGAGCTGGAACGCCGCAAGAACCTTCGGCATCTCTCGTACGACCTGCGACTGTTCGCGGCAGACCCGCAGCAGACCGGCACCGGTGTGGCGCTCGCTCAACTGCTCAGCGGCGAGTGGAGCACCACCGCCGAGGCGGAGACGTTCTGCACACCGACAAGCGCCGGGTTGGCGCCCAAACTCGCCGTCGCGGTGCTGCCGCTCGACGACTTCCGCTCGGCGACAAGCCGGCACACGGCACACCTCACGCTGCTTTTCGATGCCTTCAGCGGCGAAGATCTCGGTGTCGGTCCGGCCCGCCCCGACTCGACAGCACCGGTGCACGGGCTGGTCCAGGAGTTGACCGTCGACTACGTCGACACCACCGACGGTATCGTGGCCTGGCACAAGCAGCCCCGGCACGGCCCTGGCCGGGACATTCCAGGGTCCGAGGAATACTCCGACGCGCTCACCGCACTTCCCCAGGCGATCTCGGTCGCCACAGCGACGGTGGCCACCGGCGAAGCAGGAACCGGGCTGGTGCCACGGATAACGCTGAACCTTACCGCCGCCGACGCCAGCCTGCTACATCAGGCACACCGCTGCAGCGACTGGGTCATCACCGTGGACCGCACCTTGGGCGTCGAGTACTTCGACAGCCCAGGAAGTTCCCGCCGCCCCGACTACATCATCGACTTCGCCAGCACCCGACCAGACAGCCTCGGCCACCAACTGGTGGTCAGCTCCAGGTCTGTCGACGAGCTGCGCTCCTTGCTGCGTCCAATGCTGGATCAGCACGGATTCCAGGTCGACCGCAGACACGCTGGGACCTTCTTCGACCAGCTTCGGCTACTGTCCGGCAGGCTGGCCTTCAAGATCGCGTCCACCGCACCGAACCAGCGGACCGAAGTCCTGGGCTTGGCGCTCGCCCGGCTCTACCTGGAGCACCAGGCAGTCCTGGGCGACCAGATCCTCGTCCCCCTCGACTCCCACCTGGAGCTATACCGCGACGCTCGCCGCAGAGCCGACGAGGTCGCCGAAAGCGTCGGACTTCGACGCACCGACCTTGCCCTCTTCAGTCTCGACGCGCAGCGACGCGCCATCACCTGCCGGCTCGTCGAAGTGAAGTGTCACAGCACGCTGACCAGCATCGCGGACCTGCAGAAGGTCCGAAACGAGATCACCGAGCAGCTCAGCCGCAGCAGAGACGTGCTCGCCGAGGGCTTCGGCCCCGCGTACTACCAGCCCGATCGTCCTGACCGGGCGAGCCGCAACGCGGAGCTCGCCGCGTTGTTGCGCTTCTATCTCGGCCGGGCGGTCCGCCACGGCATCATCGATGGTGCCAGTGAGATCGCGGAAGAAGCTCACTGGATGTTGGATCACCTCGACTGGGGATATCAGCTGAGCTTCACCCAGACCGGACTCATCTTCGACCTGCGGGGCAGCGGAACTGACCAAGACGACGAGGGCGAGGTCGAGTTTCACCGCGTCGGCCGCGACGTCATCAGCGAACTACTCGGCGGCATCGCCACCGATCCGGTCCTGGCGGCGGCTTCGCCGACCGACACCCACTCCGAGGGGACCTTCGGAACACGTCAGTCCACCGTCGCACGTCTGCCACAGGCCGCGTTCCGGGCACCTGCCCGCGACCATGTCGTGCCGCAGGGTCGGCCACCGAGCGACCGCGACCCCGAGACCCCAAACGACCGAGACGATGCGATCACCGATGCAACGCCAATTGGGCCGGAGCCGGTGGAATCCACCGGACCAGCGGAACTACTGGAGTCGACAGACCGGTTAGAACAGCCGGTGCCCGACCCACCGGCTCCATCGGTTCAGCCTGACATCTACATCGGCGCAGCCGGTCCGTCCCCCCAGTACGGCATCATCGGCGAGTACGGCGGGCGGCATATAGCTCTCGACCTGAACGAGACCCACACCATCAGCCTGTTCGGCGTGCAGGGCGCTGGGAAGAGCTACACGCTGGGCACCATCGTCGAAGCTGCTTCCCTCGCCACGCCACCGGTCAACCGGCTGCCGCAGCCGCTGGCCACCATCATCTTCCACTACAGTCCGATCCTGAGCTACGTACCTGAGTTCACCAGCCTGGTCGCCCCCAACTCCGACGCGACGCAGGTCCAAGGTCTGCGGGACCGCTACGGCGTAGCGTCGGCCGGGCTCGACGATGTGCTGATGCTGGTCCCCGAAGACCAACTGGAGCAACGCCGGAACGAATATCCCGGCATCGAGCTGCGGGCACTCAAATTCAGCTCGACGGAGCTACGGGCCGCACACTGGCGTTTTCTGATGGGAGCTGTCGGCAACCAGTCCACCTACATCCGCCAACTCGGCCGGATCATGAAGGCGCACCGCAACAACCTGTCCATCGACGCTCTGCGCGCTGGGGTCGACCAATCGTCGTTGTCGGATCCCATCAAACAGCTGGCCCACCAGCGTCTGGACCTCGCCGCCGACTACATCGACGACACGGCCCGCATCCAGGACCTGGTCCGCCCCGGTCGGGTAATCATTGTGGATCTTCGAGACGAACTGATTGAGAAGGACGAGGCTCTCGGCCTGTTCGTCGTACTCATGGAGCTGTTCTCGGAAGCCACCAGCGCCGGGCGTCGGTTCAACAAACTCGTCGTCTTCGACGAGGCACACAAGTTCATCGACGGCCCGGATCTCGCCGCCGGGCTGATCGAGAGCGTGCGAGAGATGCGACACAAGGGGATGAGCATCCTGGTGGCGAGCCAGGAACCAGCATCAGTGCCGATAGCCCTCATCGAGCTCTCCAACCAACTCATCTTGCACCGGTTCACCTCTCCAGCCTGGTTAAAGCATCTGCAGAAGGCCAACGCTGCTCTCGCCGATCTAACGCCGGCCAAGATGGCAGCGCTGGGACGAGGAGAGGCCTACATCTGGTCAGGCAAGGCGACCGACCCAGCCTTCAGCCGCAGCGCCGTCAAGGCACACATCCGGCCGCGGATCACCGAACACGGCGGCAGCACCAAGACCGCAGTCGCCGCCGACTGACCCGGAGAATCTCGCCATAACTCGGCAGATCCGTTTACTGCCGGGACGCCAGCCTTCGTCGGCACCGTGAACGCCTCATCGGTTGTGATCTTCAGTGTCGCGCAACAAGGAGGTCCGGGGTGGTCATCTCCGCGAAGCTCGGGCTCATGAACGAGAAGCGCCCGGCGGCGAACGGCGTCAGGTCCGCCCCGCCGGTGACCGGCACGACGAGCAGCACTCCGGCGGCGATCCGGGGGTCGGACAGGTCCTCACCTGGGGATCCGTCGGCGTTGCGGACCCGCGCGCCGAGCAGCATGCTTGCCGACTGGGCGCCCCAGGAGTGTCCGGCGGCGGCGATGCGGCTGCGGTCGAGGCGCCCGGCGAGTCCGGGCAGGGCGGTCTCGAACGAGGTCGAGCTGGTCGAGGACCCGGGTCAGGTCCTCGACCCGGACGCGCCAGATCCGCGGGTAGCGGGGATCGTCGGGCGTGACGTCGAGGGTCCGCGAGTCGAGATGGGTGGGCTGGACGACCAGAACCCGTGGGCGACCCAGAAGTCGACTAGTAGTGCTTTGTTATGTTGTGTTGTTGTA
>NZ_LWLS01000067.1 GCF_001905095.1 Micromonospora sp. CB01531 | reverse complement strand
CTCACGGCTCTACGCAATTGCGCACAAGATCGTTAGTCGGCGTGCCCCTCGAGGGTCGCGCCGAGCCGGCTGGCCAGGCCGAGATGGGCCGCCCGGGCCTGTCGGAAGGCGTACCCGAACAGCGGCGCCGGGGCGGAGAGGGTGATCTCGACGTCGATCCGCACCACACCGCCGGGCTCGTCCCGCAGCCGGGTGTGGTTGCGTACGGTGGTGGCCGGCTGCTGCCGGGCCACCGTCACCACCTCGTCCTCGTTGGCGACCAGCACGTCCGCCTGGTAGGTGACCGGGAAGTGCAGCGGCCCGAGCGCCAGCCGGTCGGTGATCGCGTAGCTGGCCAGGGCGCCGGGCCGGGGCGGGAGCTGGCGGACCCGGACGATCAGCGGATGCAGCTCGCCCTGGCGGGTCAGGTCGCTGAGCAGGGCGACCGCCTCCGCCCGTGCGCACCGAGCCTGCACGGTGTAGCTGAAACTGTCGCTGCTGAGCAAGCCGTACTCCCCTAGGCGTCGCCGGTGGGCACGATCGTCCCGTACCGGGGGCCGGCTGGCAACGGTCGGAAGACCCGGGTCCGAGCGGTCCGCCGGGCCGGGCTCAGGCGCCGGGGAGCACCTCGGGCGTGGGGGTGTCGGCGAAGTACGGCTCGGGAGCGCCGAAGAGGCCGAGCAGGCCGGTGACCCAGAGCTGCCGGTGCACGAACCGGCTCGGCTCGGTGACCACCAGCTTGACACCGCTCACCTCGGCGGTCTGGAAGCCGGCGACCATGGCGCTGATGCCGACCGAGTCGATGAAGGTGACCAGGCGCATGTTCAGCTCGATGCGGGCGGGCCGGCCCTTCGCAAGCACCTCGGCGATCGCTTCCCGCACCTCGTACGCGGTGTCGACGTCGATCTCGCCCCGCGGGGCGATCTGGACGGCACCACCCGGCTGAACAGACTTCACGATCGACAGGCTCACGCGAACACCTCCACTCGCCCGTACGGGCGCCTCATCAGTACGCGGGCCGCGACCGAGAGTATTCCTCCGACGGCCTCGGTCGCCACCCCTCGGGATGAGCAATTCGCGGACTGGGCACACCTGGGCATCCCAATCCGGACCTTGCAGTTCCTATTTTCCCTACGACAGGCTCTCACTATTCAACGACCGACGAGGGCCGCAGATCCGCCGACCCAGGGTAGCCGCCCCCCGCTCGCCGGGCCCGCACCCGGCCCTCGGCGCGTTCGGGTGGTCTGTCCCATCCTGCCCCAGTGGGCCGCGACCGGGCGCGCCGGGGTGGTTTGCGCCGAGTCCGCTCCGGGCACTGGCCGGATGGGCGGACCGTCCCGCGCCCGACCGTCGCCGGAGTCCGAAGTGGCCTCGGCCTTCGGCACCCCGAGGAGGTAACCATGTTCGGATCCACCCTGCTGGACCGTCGCAGCAAGCCCGAGCGGATCGCGGACCAGGCGTGGCAGCAGTTGTTCTCCGCTGTCGACGCTGCCGGCGACAGTGTCCGGGGCGCCGCGCGGTCCGCCCGCCGCAACGGCTCCGGCCTCGCCGACGACGCCAGCGACCTGGTCGGCTCGGCCGCCGAGGAGGCCCGCCGCCGGGCCACCCTGGCCTTCGACGCGCTCGCCGGCCGGCGGCCGGCGCTGCCCTGGGCGCTGCTGATCAGCGCCGCGCTGGCCGGCGCTGCGGTCGGCTGGGCGGCCGGCACCTTCGCCCGGGCGGCCGGCAGCCGAGCCCGGGAACTCGGCGAGATCGAGTTCGTGGACGTCGACCGGCCGGACTCGGCGGCCGGCCTGGACCGCTGACCCGCACGCCACGACGGCGGTGTCCCGAGTCGGGGCACCGCCGTCGGCGCGTCAGAACGCGGTGACGCTCGCCGGCGTGCGCTCGGCCCGGCTGAGTGCCCGCAGCACGGCCGGCTGGCCGTGCCGGCGTACGGCGAGGCGGGAGAGCAGGGCGAGCACCGGGTCCAGCACGTCGGCCGGCAACTCCGGGGTGGGTACGCCCAGGCTGAACGCGAGGTCGTCGGAGTGCACCGCCAGCTCCATCAGCCGGGTGGTGAGGTAGTCGTCCAGCGCCAGCGACCAGGGCCCCCGGGCCAGGTGCACCACCCGCCCGTCCGGCTCGGCGGACAGCGCGACGGCCAGCTCGTCGACCGCGGCGCCGACCGCGGCCAGCAGCGCCTCGGGGCCGTCCGCGGCGATCCGTTCCCCGGACCGGCGGATGCCCACGTTCACCTCGTCGTCGACCGACGCGCCGATCCAGGTGCCCCGGGTGTAGTGGTCGAGCAGGCCGATCGGCTCGACCGGCGGCACCGGCTCCGCCAGCACCGTGGGCACGGCCAGGATCTGGAAGGCGAGGTGGCCGGCGAGTCCGCCGATCCGGAACTCGGCCAGCGCGCTCGGGGCGTCCCACTGCTTCGCCACGGCCGGGTCGGCGAGCAGCGCCGCGGCCGAGCGGGCGGCGGTCAGGTAGGCAGTCCTGATCGGGTGCATCGGGCGTACCCCTCTCGTCACGGGTCCGAAAGGCCGAGCCTACTCACCAAGATCGACAACGGCACGGGCCCCGGATGCGGCGGTGGCCGCCCCGCGGACGGGACGGCCACCGCATCTGGAGACGCTCCCAACAGCTCGGTTCATTCGGTGCGGGTGAGGGCAGGTCACCCGGGGGGCGGCCACGATCGGAGCCGGCGCGGATCCGTGCTGGGCACCGCCGCGCCGCGAACCGATCCGGGAGGGAGAGCACCGATGGCCGCAGGGACGATCACGCGGACCGACCAGGACATCCAGTCCGACGTCCTCGACGAGCTGACCTGGGAGCCCCGGGTACGCCCCAACGAGATCGGGGTGACCGTCACCGAGGGGGTGGTGACGTTGACCGGCTGGGTGGACAGCTACGCCAAGAAGTGGGCCGCCGAGCGGGCCGCACACCGGGTGTCCCGGGTACGGGCCGTCGCCAACGACCTCGCCGTGCGGATCGCCACCTCCGCCGAGAAGAGCGACCCGGAGATCGCCACCGCCGCCACCCGGGCCCTGGAGTGGGACGCGTTCGTGCCGGTCGAGACGCTGGACGTGACGGTCACCGATGGCTGGGTCACCCTGCACGGCCAGGTCGAGTGGGAGTACCAGCGCCGGGCCGCCGAGCGGGCGGTCGGCCGGCTCACCGGTGTACGCGGGGTGAGCAACGGCATCACCGTCCGGCCCGGCACCCGCACCGACGCGCGGGACCTGGCCGAGCGGATCGTGGACGCGCTCGCCCGCAACGGCGCCACCGAGGTGGAGGGGATCAGCGTCCGGATCCACGGCGGCGACGAGGCGGTCCTGGAGGGCCTGGTCCGTTCGATCCCGGAACGCGAGGAGATCGAGCGGGTCGTCTGGTCGGCCCCGGGCATCCGGGAGGTGCACAACCACGTGGCCGTATCGCCGTGAGACAAATGACCCGGGCCGGGTGAGCCCGGCTCACCCCGTCGCGGACGAGGCTGGGAACCATGACTGATCCGAACGGGTTGATCACGCCCGGGCGCGGCGCGTCCGGGTACCCCCGGCCGGCGATCCCGGCCGGGCGGATCCTGCGGCGGCCGGAGGTGGATTGATGACGACGCCACTGCAGGTCACCAGCGCCCGGTTGCGCCTCCCCGTGACCGAGACGGACCACGCCCGGGGGCCGGCCGACGCGGCGGTCACCATCGTCGAGTACGGCGACTACCAGTGCCGGTTCTGCGGGGCCGCGTACGCGAACCTGGCCGAGGTGCTGCGCCAGCGCGGCGACAGCGTCCGGCTGGTCTACCGGCACTTCCCCATCGCCAACGTCCATCCGTACGCCGAGAGCGCGGCGGAGGCGGCCGAGGCCGCCGGCCGGCGAGGGCGGTTCTGGGAGATGCACGACTGGCTCTACCAGCACCAGGACCAGCTCGACCCGGTGCACCTGTCGCTCGGCGTCGAGCAGCTCGGGCTATCGCCCGACGACGTGGACACGGAGGTGGGCGGGCACGCCCACGCCGACCGGGTCCGGCGGGACTTCGTCGGTGGCATCCGCAGCGGGGTGACCGGCACCCCGACACTCTTCGTCAACGACGTCCGCCACGAGGGCGGCTACGACGTCGCCGAGCTGCTGGCCGCGGTCGACGCCGCCGCCACCGCCTGACACGGGCGACGGGATTCCCGGAAAGAGTGCCCAGTCCCGGTCGGATGGGCACTCTTTCCGGGCACGAGGGCGCGTCAGATCAAGCGGAGTTCGCGGGCTCGGCGGACGGCCTCGCGGCGGCGGGTCGCATCGAGCTTGCGGTAGATGTTGCGGACGTGGGTCTTCACCGTGTTGACCGACAGCGACAGCTCGCTGGCGATCTCCACGTTGGACAGGATGCTCTGCAGGTAGCGCAGGATCGTCAGCTCGCGCTCGGTGAGCGGCTCGTCCAGCGCGCGCTCCGGCCCTCGCGAGCGCTCCGGCGGCTCGACGGAGCGCCGCTCGTCCGCCCCGCGTACCAGGTCGCTCACCGTCGCCCAGTGCGCCGTGCCCGAGTCCAGGTGGGCGGCGAGCAGGTCGCGTACGCCCGGCTCGGCGCGCGTGAAGACCCGCCGGTAGCCGTCCGGCTCGGCCAGGTCGAGCACCTGCTCCAAGACCCGCCCGGCCCGCCGGTCGTCGCCGCTGTCGTGGGCCAGGACCGCGTCGAGCACGCCGGCGGCGAGCCGGACCGGCAGCGGCCACGACTCCGCCCCCGGCCCGGACCAGTCGGGCAGCGCCCGCCCGGCCGCCCGCCGGTCCCCCGCCCGCAGCTCCACCCGGGCCAGTGCCACCCCCAGCGCCGCCACCTCCCCGCCGGACCCGGCCACGTCGTCCGCCCGCTCCGACGGCAGCGCGCCGGCGGACCCCGCCTCGACCCGCATCGCGTCAGCGAGCAGGGCGCGGGCGCTGTCCACGTCGCCGACGGCGGCGCGGAGCTGCGCCTCGGCGGCGGTCAGCGCGGCGGTCAACTCCCGGCCGGGCGACACCTCCCGGGCCTCGGCGAGGATCCGCAGGGCGGCGGCCGGCTCGCCGTCCGCCGCCAGCAGCTCGGCCCGACAGAGCGCGGCCAGCGCGGCCGCGCCCGGCGCCGTGGTGGCCGGTCCCGCGAGGGTCAGGTTCGCCGCCGCCTCCGCCGGTTCGTCGCGATGCCACGCCACCAGGGCCAGCGCGAGGTACGCGTGCCCGCAGTCCAGCCGACACGACCAGCCTTGGCAGGGCGGCATCGCCAGCGCCTCCCGCGCGGTCTGTTCGGCTGCCCGCAACCCGCCCCGGGCCGCCGTCAGCAGCGCCGACCGGCTGGCGCAGACCAGCTCCGTACGCGGCCGCCCCGCCCGCCGGGCCGCGTCCAGCGCCGCGGCGAACCGCTCGGCGGCGACCGGCAACTTCCCCTCGACCAGCCCCAGCAGCCCGAGCGCGGTGCCGGCCACCGCCCCGGCGTCGGCGTCCTCGCCGGCCCCGGCCCGCGGGTCGTCCCCGGGGCCGACGGCGGTACGGGTGGCGAGCAGCCGGGCGGCGGCCCGGCGTACCTCGGCGTGGTCACCGGCGAGCCGGGCCAGGGTCAGTTCCAGTGCGGTGGCCAGCCGCCGGAACCGGTCCAGGCGCGGTTCGGGCAGCGCACCCGCCTGGTCCACGGCGCGCCGCAGGTACCCGGCCGCCGCGTCAACGTCACCGTCGTACGCCCGCTCGGCGGCGCAGGCCAGCGCCAGCTCCGGGTCCCGGCGTACGGCCTCGGCAGGCGGCTCGAGCGGCGCCGGGGCGGCCGGCCGATGCCGGTCGTACGGGGCCAGCTCCGGCCACCGGGCGATCAGCAGCTCGGTGGCCCGATTCCACTCGCCCGCGGCCAGCGCGTGCCGCAGCGCCTCGGCCGGCCGGTCGTGGTCCCCGTACCAGCCGGCGGCGCGCAGGTGCAGGTCCCGCAGCTCCTCTGCGGGGATCCGGCCCAGCTCGTCGCGGAGCAGGTCGGCCAGCAGTGGATGGCACCGGTACCAGGGCGGGCTACCCCCGTCGTGCTGGACGAAGCCGCCCGCCCGGGACAGGTCGGCGAGCACCTGCCCGGCGTCGCTCTTTCCGGTCACCGCCTCGGCCAGGTCGGCGCACACGGCGGTGGCGATCGCAGTGCGCCGCAGCACGTCCCGGGCGTCCGGGCGCAGCGGGGCGAGCACCTCGTCGCGCAGGTACCCGGCGACGTCCGGCTGGTCACCGGTGAACCGCTCGACCGCCCGGGCCGGATCGGCCTGGGCGCGCAGCGCGAGCGCGGCGAAGCGCAGCCCGGCCGGCCAGCCACCGGTCCGCTCGTGGAGCCGGGGCACCGCCGCGGCGGGCAGCGGCACCCCGTGCGCGACCAGCAGGTCGGCCACCTCCTCGGCGGTGAAGGCCAGCTCGTCCGGGCCGACCTCGGTCAGCTCCCCGGCCAGCCGCCACCGGTGCAGGGCCAGCGGCGGGTCGAACCGCGCGCCGACCACCAGCCGCAGCCGCCCCTCGGCGTGCCGCAGCAGGAACTCCAGCCCGGTCAGCGCGCCGGGGTCGGTGATCCGGTGCAGATCGTCCAGGACCAGCCGCACCGGGCGGTCCCGGGCGGCGAGCGCCGCGGCGAGCAGTTCGAGCTGGTCCGGGCGGGGCGGGCGGTCCGGCACCGGCGGCTGTGGACCCTCGTCCGGGACGCCCTCCGCGGCGGCCCGCAACGCGGCCGCCAGGTACGACCAGAGCCGCGTCCCGGTGTCGCCCTCCTCCACGCTGACCCAGGCCGTCGGCGGCACCTCGCCGACCGCCCGCGCCCACGAGGCGAGCAGGGTGGTCTTGCCCCAGCCGGCCGGCGCGGAGACCAGGGTGACCGGCGCCGCGACCCCCTGCGCCAGCCGGTCCAGCAACCGGGGCCGGACCAGCACCGGCTCGGGCAGGGCGGCCGGGGCGAGCCGGGAGGCCAGCAGCGGCGGGAGGGCCGCCGGGTCCGCGCCGGTCACCGGCTCGGCGCCCCCGGACGGCGCCGGGCCCGCCGGCACCGTGACGTCCTCCGGCGTCTCGGCGACCTCGACGTGGTGAGCCTCCTCCGGCATGCGGCCCCTCCCCCGTCGCGTCCGCTCCCCCGGTCGGTGCGGGCAGCGGTTACCCGGCCCGGACCGGTTCACCCCTTCGGGGCGAACCCGCTTCACCCGGCCCGGCCGCACCCTGGAGACACGCGGGCGGCCGGCCGCGCGTGACCGGCCGCCCGACGACCCGCGACGACGGGAGGGGCCCGTGGCACGGATGGGACGGCTGGCCGGTGGCGGGAGCAAGGTGGCGAGGGCCGCGCGCACGCTGGTCGTACGCCGGCGGGAGCGCTGGCCGCACGCGGCCGGCACCGACCCGCGGCCCGGGCGCTGGCAGGTGGTGACCGTGGCCGGCCGGCCCGAGGAGGTGCTGCCGCGCGGCCGGTGGCCGGAGCCGCTGCGCCGGCTGTACGGCGCCGTGGAGCTGTACGCCCGCCCGGCGCCCGGCGGGCGCGGCACCGAGCTGGCCGCCCGGCTGCTCGGCAACGCGCCGGGCCTGCGCGGGATGGTGGCCCACCTGGTTGGCGACGATCCCGGCCGGTTCATCCGGCAGGCCCTGCGGGAGGCCAAACAGCTCGCGGAGACCGGCGAGGTGCTCCGGGCGGACTGCTCGCGCTGGGACCGCCCCGGGGTACCCGGGTGAGGGCCCTCTGCTGGGAGGGCGCCAACGCGGTGGCGGTCCGCGAGGTCCCCGACCCGGAGCTGCGCAACGCCCACGACATCATCGTCCGGGTACGACGGAGCGCGACCTGCGGCGCGGACCTGCCGCTGCTCGCCGGGCGGATCCCGTACCTGGCCGCCGGAGACGTGCTCGGGCACGAGTTCCTCGGCGACGTGGTCGAGGTCGGGCCGGAAGTACGCCGACACCGGGTCGCCGACCGGGTGGTGGTGTGCGCCGGGATCGCCTGCGGGGCCTGCTGGTTCTGCCGGCAGGGGCTCTTCGCCTGCTGCGACAACGGCACCACCGGCGCGTCGGCGGCCGAGTCGGCCTGGGGCCAGCCCACCGGCGGCTGCTACGGCCACCCCGGCCCGCTGGGTGGCTTCGCCGGCAGCCACGCCGAGTACGTGCGGGTGCCGTACGCCGACGTCGGGGCGTTCGCCGTGCCGGAGGAGGTCAGCGACGATCGGGCGGTCTTCGCCTCGGACGCCGCGCCGACCGGCTGGCTGGGCGCCGAGTTGGGCGAGGTGCGGCCGGGTGACGTGGTGGCGGTGTGGGGCGCAGGAGCGGTCGGCCAGCTCACCGCCGGGGCGGCGCTGCTGCGCGGCGCGGACCGGGTCGTCGTGGTGGACGACCACGACGACCGGCTGCGGATGGTGGAGCAGCACGTCGGCGCGGAACCGCTCAACTACCGCTTCGTGGACGTCCTCGCCGAGCTGCGGGAACGCAGTGGCGGCCGGGGCCCGGACGTGTGCGTGGAGGCGGTCGGCATGGCGGCCGAGCCGCCGGGGCTGCTGGCCGGCCGGCTCGGTGGCGGCGCGGAGCGGTCGCTGGCGTTGCGCGAGGCGGTGCACGCCTGCCGCAAGGCCGGCACGGTGGTGGTGCTCGGCACCTGGACCGGGGTCGTCGACACGTTCCCGCTCGGCGCGGTGATGCAGAAGGGACTGACTGTCCGCAGCGCCCGGCAGCACGGGCAGCGCTGGATCCCGATGCTGCTGGACCGGATGGCCCGCGACGAGCTGCGGACCGAGCACCTGGCCACCCATCGGTTGCCGCTGGAGCGCGCCGCGGACGGGTACGCGCTGTTCCGGGAGCGTGCCGACGGCTGCGTCCGGGCGGTCTTCTCCCCGTGAGCCGAGACGGCGGTGGATGGCACACTCGGCGGATGCGCGACGACCGGCCGTACGACCTCGTCCTCTTCGGCGCCACCGGGTTCACCGGCGGGCTGACCGCCGAGTATCTGGCCCGGCACGCCCCGGCGGGGCTGCGGTGGGCGCTGGCCGGCCGCAACCCGGGCAAGCTGGCCGCGGTACGGGACCGGCTGGCCGCGATCGACCCGGCGCTGGCCGAGCTGCCGCTGCTGACCGCCGACGCCACCGACCCGGCGTCGCTGCGCGCCGTCGCGGAGCGTGGCCGGGTCGTCGCCACCACCGTCGGCCCGTACATCCACCACGGGGAGCCGCTGGTCGCGGCGTGTGCCGCCGCCGGCACCGACTACGTCGACATCACCGGCGAGCCGGAGTTCGTCGACCTGATGTACGTCCGGTACCACGCCGAGGCGGTGCGTACCGGCGCCCGCCTGGTGCACGCCTGCGGATTCGACTCGGCCCCGCACGACCTGGGCGCCTGGTTCACCGTCAGACAGCTCCCCACGGACGGGCCGGTCGCCGTGGACGGCTTCGTCCGGGCCGGCGGGCGCTTCTCCGCCGGGACGTACCACTCGGCGCTGACCGCGCTGTCCCGGGCCGGGGAGACGAGCCGGGCGGCGCGGGCGCGCAAGGCGGTCGAACCCCGGCCGGCGGGGCGTCGGGTCCGCGCCGTACCAGGGAAGGTGGGCCGGTCGGCCGAGGTCGGCATGTGGGCGGTCCCGCTGCCCACCATCGACCCGCAGATCGTCCGCCGGTCGGCCGCCGCTCGCCCGGAGTACGGCCCGGACTTCCGCTACCGCCACTTCGCGGCCGTGAAGCGGCTGCCCACCGTCCTCGCCGCCGGGGTGGGCCTGGCCGGCCTGCTCGGGCTGGTGAAGCTGCCACCGACCCGGCGCTGGCTGCTCGGCCGACTCTCCTCCGGGCAGGGGCCGACCGCCGGGCAGCGGGCGAAGTCCTGGTTCCGGGTCCGGTTCGTCGGCACCGGCGGCGGCCGGACGGTGCACACCGAGGTGGCCGGCGGCGACCCGGGGTACGACGAGACCGCGAAGATGCTCGCCGAGTCGGCCCTGTGCCTGGCGTTCGACGACCTGCCGCCCACCGCCGGGCAGGTGACCACGGTGACCGCGATGGGCGACGCCCTGCTGGACCGGCTGGCCCGCGCCGGCATCACCTTCCGCGTACTGGAGCGGTGAGACTTGACCCTCGAGCGGGTTGAGGGCCCAGGATCCGGCGGCGTGGAGAGCGAACTGCGCAGCATCGGCGAGCTGGCCCGGGCCAGCGGCCTCACGGTGAGCGCGCTGCGGTTCTACGACCGGTCCGGCGTGCTGGTCCCGGCGCTGGTCGACCCGGCCACCGGCTACCGCTGGTACAGCGACGACCAGATCGCGCCGGCCCGGCTGGTCGCCGGGCTGCGCCGGGTGGGGATGCCGCTGGCCGGGATCGCCGACGCGCTGCGGCACCGGCACGAGCCGGCGCTGGTCCACCGGCTGCTGGACGCGCACCTGCGGCGGCTGGAGGACGGCCTCGCCGACGCCCGCCGTGAGCTCTCCCGGATCCGTACCCTGATCGATCCCGAGGAGATCCCCATGACCACCCGTCTCGTGCTGCCCCGCGCCGACCTGGCCGCCGCCGTCGATGCCGTCCGGTTCGCCGTCGGCAGCGACCCGGACCTGCCGGTGCTGTCCGCCGTGCTGCTGGAGGTGGAGGCGGACGGCGTACGGCTGGTCGCCACCGACCGGCACCGGCTGGCCGTGGCCCGGGCGGGCGGAAGGGTCGACGGTCCGGAGGTCCGGGCGCTGCTCCCGGCGGACGCGGTCGACGAATTGCGCACGCTGCTCGACACCGGCGTCGGGATCACCCCGGAGGCGCAGCTCACCGTCGCCACGGACCGGGTCGAGGTCTCCGTCGCCGGCCGCGCGGTGGCCGCCGCGGCGCTGCCGTACGACTTCCCGGACTACCGGCGGCTGCTGCACGGCCAGGTCGGCGGCGCGCCCGCGTACCGGATCCCGGTCGACGTGGTCGCGCTGCGCGGCGCGCTCACCGCCGACGACGTCCCGCTGCTGCTCCGCGAGTACGCCGGGGTAGCCGTCGAGGTGACCGTGCTCGGTCTGGACGACCGGGGCGGGCTGCGCGTGGTCCGGCCGGACGAGGCGGCGGACCCGGACGCGGTGCGGGTCGGGGTGAACCGGGAGTATCTGCTCGACGCCCTGGACGCCGGGGACCGCGGTCAGCTCGTGCTGGAACTGGACGGCCCGATCGCCCCGCTGGCCGTCCGCCGGCCGGACGACGCGGACGCGTTCTCCATCCTCATGCCGATCCGGCTCTGACCGCCCCCTTGATCCGCCCGGCACCACGCCCGAACGTCGACCCGCACGCCGCTCACGCCACCGACGCCGCAGCGGCCGCGGCGGGTCGATCCCGACCGGCGCCACCCGGCCCGGGCCGGCCGCACGGGGCCGCGACGGTAGCATCTGGGGGTCCCACCTGACTGCCTGGACGGAGGCGTACGGAGCAGCATGCTCGACATGGAGTTGATCCGGAAGGATCGCGAGGCGGTGGCGACCGCGCTGGCGAAGCGTCTGGATCCCGCCGAGGTCAACCGGGCGCTGGACGAGATCCAGCGGCTCGACCAGGAACGCCGCGCCCTGATCAGCGAGATCGACGCCGAGCGGCAGCGCCGCAAGGCGGAGGCGCGGGCGTACGCGCAGGCGAAGCGGGCCGGCAAGGAGCCGGAGCCGGTTGCCCCGGAGGCCGAGCGCAAGCAGCTTGCCGAGCTGGAGTCCCAGCTGGACGAGGTGCAGTCCCGGCTGCGCGAGCGGATGAGCGAGCTGCCCAACCTGCCCGCCGACGACGTGGTCCCCGGCGGCAAGGAGGCCAACCGGGTCGTCAAGACCTTCGGCGAGCCGCCGGCGATCGAGCAGGTCCGGGACCACGTCGAGCTGTCCCGGGCGCTGGGCCTGGTCGACCACGAGCGTGGCGTGAAGCTCGGCGGCTCCGGCTTCTGGATGTACACCGGCATGGGCGCCCGGCTGGAGTGGGCGCTGCTCAACTGGCTGATCGACCAGGACATCCAGGCCGGGTACGAGTTCCTGCTCCCGCCGCACCTGCTGCTGGACAGCGCCGGGTTCGCCGCCGGGCAGTTCCCCAAGTTCTACGACGACGTCTACCACCTGGACAAGCAGTCCGCCCCGCGCGGCCAGTTCCTGCTGCCCACGGCCGAGACGGCGATCCTCGGGGCGTTCCAGGATGAGATCCTGGACACCGCGAAGCTGCCGCTGAAGGCGTTCGCCTACACCCCGTGCTACCGACGGGAGGCCGCCGGCTCGCACTCGGACGAGCGGGGCACGGTCCGCGGCCACCAGTTCAACAAGGTGGAGATCTTCCAGTTCACCCTGCCCGAGCAGGCGGACACCGCGCTGACGGAGATGGTCGCCCACGTGGAGAGCCTGGTCGAGAAGCTCGGGCTGCACTACCAGACCAGCCTGCTCGCGGCCGGCGACGCCAGCGCCGCGATGAAGAAGACCTTCGACGTCGAGGTCTGGATGCCGAGCACCGGCAAGTACAAGGAGGTGTCGTCGGTTTCCTGGGGCGGTGACTACCAGGCCCGCCGGGCGGCCATCCGCTACCGGGAGCCGGGCGGCAAGCAGACCCGCTTCGTGCACACGCTCAACGGCTCGGCGCTGGCCACCAGCCGGCTCTTCCCGGCCATCCTGGAGCAGTTCCAGCAGCCCGACGGCTCGGTGCTGGTGCCCGAGGTGCTCCGCGACCGGCTCGGCACCGACCGCCTCTCCCCGGTCCGCTGACCCGCTGACGACCAGCGGCGGGGGTCGGCCCACCGACCTCCGCCGCCGCAACCCGAGTACGTCGCGGCCTCCGCGCCGGTCACTCGGCCCTCACCAGGGGCAGCGCGAGCTCCGGGCAGACCTCGACCGCTCCTCGACGGCGGGCGTGTGGCGCGATTCGCAACGACGCATGTCCATACGTTGACAGGTCTTGCAGCACGCTTGTAACCTTGCCGAAAATTTCAGGCCGAGCCTGCAATTTGACGGCATCGGCCTCCTCGCCCGCACCCCTCAGGAGTCCCGATGCATCGACGCCGATGCCGGCAACAACGGCTTCAGCCCGGCGCGTCTGACGCCGCGCCGCGATCTGGCACCGTCGCGGCGGCCCTCGCCCTCGGCCTGACCGCCGGCCTGCTCGTCCCGGCCGGCCCGGCCGCACCCCCGGCCACCGCAGCCACCCCCGGCAGCAAGAAGGTCATCGTCCAGCTCTTCGAGTGGAACTGGAACTCGGTGGCCAACGAGTGCACCACCGTGCTCGGCCCCAAGGGCTACGGCTACGTCCAGGTCTCCCCGCCGCAGGAACACGTCCGCGGCAACCAGTGGTGGGTCGCCTACCAGCCGGTGAGCTACCGGATCGAGTCCCGCAAGGGCACCCGCGCCGAGTTCCAGGCGATGGTGAACACCTGCCACAACGCCGGCGTGAAGGTGCTCGTCGACGCCGTCGTCAACCACATGTCCGGCCAGGACAACGGCGGCACCGGCTGGGCCGGAACCACGTACGGCCACTACAGCTACCCGGGCAACTACGGCTCGCAGGACTTCCACTACTGCGGCCGCAACGGCAACAACGACATCGTCAACTACAACGACCGGTACGAGGTGCAGAACTGCGAGCTGGTCAACCTGGCCGACCTCAAGACCGAGTCGGACTACGTACGCACCCGGCTGGCCACGTACCTGAACGACCTGCTCTCGCTCGGCGTGGACGGGTTCCGGCTGGACGCCAGCAAGCACATGCCGGCCGCCGACATCGCCGCGATCAAGAGCAAGCTTTCCCGCTCGGCGTATCTCGTGCAGGAGGTCATCTACGGCGCCGGTGAGCCGATCCAGCCGACCGAGTACACCGGCAACGGCGACGTGCACGAGTTCCGGTACGGCAAGGACCTGGCCCGGATGTTCAACAGCGAGCGGCTGGCGTACCTGCGGAACTTCGGCGAGTCGTGGGGCTACCTGCCCGGCAGCCAGGCGGTGGTCTTCACCGACAACCACGACACCCAGCGCGACGGCGGCGTGCTGACCTACCGCGACCGGGGCGAGTACGCCCTGGCGAACGCCTTCATGCTGGCCTGGCCGTACGGCACCCCGGCGGTGATGTCGAGCTTCACGTACAGCAACCGCGACCAGGGCCCGCCCTCGGACGCCGGCAACAAGACCCTCAACACCACCTGCTACTCGGGCTGGGAGTGCGAGCACCGCTGGCGGGTCATCGCCAACATGGTCGCCTTCAACAACGCCACCCAGGGCGCCGGCGTCGCCAACTGGTACGACAACGGCTGGCAGCACATCGCGTTCAGCCGGGCCGGCAAGGGCTATCTCACCCTCAACGACGAGGATTTCGCGATCACCGGTCGCTCGTACTACGCGGGCCTGCCCGCCGGCCGCTACTGCGACGTCATCCACGGCGACTTCAGCAACGGCTCGTGCAGCGGGCCGGTGATCACGGTGGACGGCAACGGCTGGTTCGCCGCCGACATCCCCGCCCACGACGCGGTCGCCATCCACGTCGGAGCGAAGCTGCCCTGACCGGCGCCACCCGCGACGCCGGCTCGCCACCCGCGACGTCGACTCGCCGGTCCGCGACAGACGACCCGCGGTCCGCGCCGCACCGGAGTCCCCCGCACCGCCATTCGCGGAGCGGGGGACTTCTGTCCACTAAAGTCGGGTTCATGCTGCTTCGTCGACTCACCTCGCGCTTGACCCTCGGCTGGCTGCTCGCCGCGCTCGGCGTACCGCTGCTGCTGGTGACCGCGCTGCTGGTCGGGTACGCGCTCACCGGCGGCCCGGCCCCCACGCCGGCCGGCGCGCCGGGCGGCGTGGGGGCCGGTCGACACTCCGGCGGAGCCACCCGCCCCGACCCGGACGGCGGCGGAGTCCGTGCCGCCGGCGGCGCCCGCTCCGGCCGATCTGCCGGTGGTCACGTACGAGCCGGCGCCCGGCGGGTTCCCGGCCGACCCCGGCACGGGCGACCTCCGGCCGCTGAACGAGGGGCTGACGCCGAGCCGGCGGGTCGCCGCGTACGACGCGCCCGGTGGCCGGCCGCTGGCCTTCCTCGCCCCCAGCATCAGCGGCGTCCCGCTGACCACGCCGATCGTCGAGCGCCGGGCCGGCTGGACAGCCGTGCTGCTCCCCTCGGCGAACCGCCGGATCGCCTGGCTGCCGGCCGGCGGCTGGGCCACCGTCGCGCTGCCCGACCAACTCGTCGTGGAACGCCGTTCGCACCGGCTCACCTGGTACCGCAACGGCCGGCTGGTCCGCTCCTGGGCGGTCAGCCTCGGCAAGCCCGGCCAGTCCACCCCGCTCGGCCGCACCTTCATCCTCGGCCGCACGCCCCCGCCCCAGTCGGTCTACGGCGGGGTCGACATCTTCGCCCTCGGCGCGATCCCCGACGACCCGGACGCGGTGCCGACCGGGCTGCGCGGCGCCCACATCGGACTGCACAGCTGGTACACCGACGCGGCACTCGGCAAGGACGTCACCAACGGCTGCATCCGGTTGACCCGCAGCGGCCAGCGCCAGCTCCTCGCCGAACTGCCCGCCGGCACCAGCGTCGTGGTGGTCGACCAGCTCGCCACCCCGCCACCGGCCGCCTGAGCCGGTTCACTCGCCGAGCAGCCAGCCGTTCTCCTCGGCGACCCGTACCGCGTCGGCCCGGTTGCGGGCGCCGGTCTTGCCGATCGCCGCGGAGAGGTGGTTGCGGACCGTCCCCTCGGACAGGTGCAGCGTCGCCGCCAGCTCCGCCACCGTGCCACCACCCCGGGCGGTCCGCAGCACCTCGGTCTCCCGCTCGGTCAGCGGGCTCGGCCCGGTGGCGAGGGTCTCCGCGGCCAGGGTCGGGTCGACCACCCGCAGGCCGGCGTGCACCCGGCGCACCGCGTCGGCGAGCTGCCGGGCCGGGGTGTCCTTGACCACGAAGCCGTTCGCGCCCGCCTCCATCGCCCGGCGCAGGTAGCCGGGCCGGCCGAAGGTGGTCACCACCAGCACCCGGCAGCCGGGCACCGCCGCCCGCAGCGCGGTGGTGGCGGCGATCCCGTCCAGGCCGGGCATCTCCACGTCGAGCAGGGCCACGTCGGGTCGGGTACGCCGAGCCGCCGGGACCACCTCGTCACCCCGGCCCACCTCGGCGACGACCGTCAGGTCCGGCTCCAGCGACAGCAGCGCGGCCAGCGCGCCCCGGACCAGCGCCTGGTCGTCGGCGAGCAGCAGCTTGATCGGCTCGGTCACCGCGCCTCCTCCGTCCCCACGATCGTCAGCGCTCCGCCGGCAGGGCGACGCGCAGCAGGAAGCCGCGGCCGCCCGGACGGCGGCCGACGGTGACGGTGGCGTCCAACCGCCGCGCCCGCTCCCGGAGCCCGACGAGACCGTGACCGGCCGCGTCCGGCTCCCCGACCGGCCCCCGGCCGTCGTCGCGGACCTCCACCGCCCCGGGGCTCACCCGGATCTCGCAGCGCCGCGCGCCGCTGTGCCGGACCACGTTGGTCACGCCCTCGCGTACGGTCCAGCCGAACAGCTCGTCCCGCTCCGCCGGCAGCGCCGGCACCGTCTCCGGCAGCTCCGCGACGATGCCTGCGGCGGCGAGCGCCGAGCGGGCACCGGCCAGCTCCGTCGTCAGGCGCACCTCGCGGTACGCCCCGACGGTGCCCCGCACGTCCGCTAGGGCCTGCCGGGCCAGCCGCTCCACGTCGGCGATCTCGGCGGCGGCCCGGGCCGGATCCAGCTCCAGCAGCCGCCCGGCCAGCTCCGCCTTGACCGTCACCACGGTCAGCGAGTGGCCGAGGATGTCATGCAGGTCGCGGGCGGTACGGGCCCGCTCCTCGGCCACCGCGAGCCGGCGGATCTCCTGTTGGGCGGCCTGCAGTTCGGTGTTGCGCTGGGTCAGCCGGGTCACCCCGAACATGGCGAACGAGGCGAGCAGCACCGCGAAGACCACGGTGCCCTCCGCCTCCCAGCCGGGCACCAACGCGGCCGTCACCGGCGGGGTCAGCGCGGCGAGCGCCACCACGACCAGCGCCTGCCGGTTCGGCAGCAGGAACACCGCGGCCGCGGCCACGAAGACCAGGGTGGTCAGCCAGTCGCCGTCGGTGCCCGGGATGCCGGCGAGCCCGAGCCCGACCAGCAGCCCCAGGGCCGCCCAGGCCCGAACGAGCGGAATCGGCCGGTGGGCCAACCGGCAGGCCCGGGCCCACTGGAAGACGCACACGTAGCAGACACCGAAGGCGACCAGGGTCGTCGCCCCCACCACCCGCCGCCAGACCTCCGGCTGGTGCAGGGCGGTGAGCAGCGGGATGTTGAGGAAGAAGAGCCAGACCGCGGCGAGCAGCCAGCCGGTGAACCGCCAGTGGCGGCTCACCGGCCGGTGCGGGTCGGGCGGGGTGCTCACCAGGAACACGCTAGCCGCCGCCGTCCCGGGTCAGACGCGGGTGGTGTCGCGGCGGAACAGCCGCGCCGCGCCCAGCCCGAACACCGCGGTCCAGCCGGCGAGGTTGCCCAGCGCCACCCAGTCCAGGCCGGCCCCGGTCAGCGGGGCCCGGGCGAGCTGGCCGACGCCGTACACCGGGGTGAACTTGGCGATCTGCTGGAAGGCGTGCGGCAGCAGCTCCAGCGGCACGAAGAGCCCGCCGAACATGGCCAGGATGGCCAGGACCGGGCCCATGAACTGCATGACGTTCTCGGCCGGGGCGAGGTAGCCGACGAAGAGCCCGAAGGCGGCGAAGACCAGCGAGCCGAGCCAGGCGGCCAGCCCGGCGACCAGCCAGACGTCGGCCGGGATCCGCACCCCGGCGGCGGCGCCGACGGCGAACTCGACCAGCACGCCGAGCAGACCGAGCACCATCGCGGTGACCACCTTCGTGGCCACGTACGCGGCCGGGCGCAGCGGGGTGAGCCGGAGCTGGCGGCTCCAGCCGAGCGCCCGCTCGGTGGCGACCGCCGCGCCGGCGCTGGTGGTGGCGACCATGGCCGCGTAGACGGCGAGACTGATCATGATCCAGGCGGTGACCGGTTGGCCGTTGGGCAACTCCTGGCCGCGCTGCGGCAGTCCGAAGAGGAGGAAGAAGACCGCCGGCATGATCAGGGTGAACATCAGCGTGCGGCGGTTGCGCAGCACGCGGCGGATCTCGATGCCGAGCACCGCGGCGGAGAATCCGCCCAGGGCGGGCGGGCGCCGGTCGACGGGGCGGGCCGGCGTGGTGGCGGAGGTGGCGACGGTCATCTCAGGCTCCGATCGGCGCGGGGTCGGCGGTCAGGGTGCCGGTGGTGAGGGCGAGGAACGCGTCCTCGAGGTTGCGGGAGGTGATCTCGAGGTCCCGCGCGGCGGTGCGGGTGAGCAGGTGCCGGGCGACGGTGTCCGAGTCGTCGGTCCGCACCAGCACCGCGTCACCGCGTACCTCGACCGCCTGGACGCCGGGCAGCACGGCGAGCGCGGCCTGGTCGGCGCCGGGGAGGGTGGCCCGGACGATCCGGCCGGCGGCCAGGTTCTTGATCTCGGCGGTGGTGCCGTCGGCGACCACCCGGCCCTGCCGGACCAGCACGATCCGGTCCGCGTACGCGTCGGCCTCGTCGAGGTAGTGGGTGGCGAGAATGATGGTCCGCCCGTTCCGGGCGTCGGCCCGGATGGCCTGCCAGAAGTCCCGCCGCCCCTCGACGTCCATCCCGGTGGTCGGCTCGTCGAGCACCATCAGGTCGGGATCCGGCAGCAGCGCCAGGGCGAAGCGCAGCCGCTGCTGCTCGCCGCCGGAGCACTTGCCCACCGGGCGGTCGGCGATGTCGGCGATGCCGGCCCGCTCCAGCACCTCCGCCACCGGACGGGGCTGCGCGTGGAAGTGCGCGGCCAGCCGTACCGTCTCGGCGACGGTGAGGTCCTTGAGCAGGCCGCCGGTCTGCATCACGGCGGCGACCCGGCCGAGCCGGACGGCGTCGGACGGCGGGCCGCCGAAGACCCGGACGGTGCCGGCGTCCGGGCGGGCCAGCCCGAGCAGCATGTCCACGGTGGTGGTCTTGCCGGCGCCGTTGGGGCCGAGGAAGGCCACCACCTCGCCCGGCTCGACGCGGAGGCTGAGCCCGTCGACGGCGGTCACCGGGCCGAAGGTCTTGGTGAGTCCGGCCAGCTCGACGGCCGGTGAGATGTCGGTCATGACACCGATGCTCCGGGGAACGGCTGGGCCGTCCCCGGAGCGTCCGTCATCTTCCACCCGTGACATTTGTCAGGGCGGTGGACACCGGTCAGTGCGCGCCGCCCTCGCGGGCCCGGCGCGGCAGCAGGAACGCGCCGACGAAGGTGACCACCAGCAGGCCCAGCTCCGCGGCCAGGGTGATCTCCACGGCCGGCTGAACGCCGTGGTCGAGACCGCTGAAGAAGACCGTGCCCAGTACGGCGACGCCGAGCGCCCCGCCGAGTTGCTGGACGGCGGTGAGCGTCCCCGAGGCCGAGCCGGTCTCGGACTCCGCCACCCCGGAGAGCACGATGTCGAAGAACGGCGCCATCACCAGCCCCATGCCGAAGCCGACGGCCAGCAGGGCGGGTGCCATCCGCCACGGGCCGACCGTGCTGCCGGTCGCGGCCAGGGTGAGCAGCAGGCCGCCGACCCCCGCGACGACCACGGCGAGGCCGAGGTGGATCAGCCGCCGGCCCAGGCGCTGGGCGAGGCCGGCGCCGGCGAGCACGAAGGCGACCACCATGCCGAGCGCCTGCGGGACGCCGGCCAGCCCGGCGCGCAGCGGCGACCAGCCCAGCCCGACCTGGAGGTAGAGGCTGAACACCAGCGAGAAACCGGTCAGTGCGGTGAAGAAGGCGAGGCCGGCGACCAGGCCGCCGGTGAACGCGCGGCGGTGGAACAGTGCCGGCACCACCAGTGGATCCCGGCCGGACCGCTCGCGCCGCACCTCGTACCGGGCGAAGAGGGCGAAGACGACGACCGCGCCGGCCATCATGGCGAAGGTCCACGCCGGCCAGTCCCGCTCCCGGCCCTGGACCAGCGGGAAGACCAGCAGGAACGCGGCGAGCGAGACCAGCCCGACGCCGGGCAGGTCGAGGCGGCTGGCGTGGGTGGCGCGGGACTCCGGCAGGAACCGCAGCGCACCGGCGGCGGCGAGCAGGCCGAGCGGCACGTTGATCAGGAAGATGGCCCGCCAGCCGGTGCCGGCGAGATCGGCGTCGACCAGCCAGCCGGCAAGGATCGGGCCGCCGACCGCGGAGATCCCCATCACCGGGCCGAACGCGCCGAAGGCGGCGGCGAGTTGGTGCGGCGGGAACATCTCCTTGATCAGACCGAGGCCCTGCGGCAGCAGCAGCGCGCCGAAGAGCCCCTGCGCGACCCGGGCGCCGATCAGCGTGCCCGGGGTGCCGGACAGGGTGCACAGCGCGGAGGCGGCGGTGAAGCCGAGCACCCCGAGCAGGAACATCCGGCGGCGGCCGTACAGGTCGCCGAGGCGGCCGCCGGTGACCAGACCGACGGCCATGGCCAGGATGTAGCCGGCGCCGAGCCACTGGATCAGGCTGGCCGACCCGCCCAGGTCGGCGCGGATCGCCGGGCCCGCGAGGTTGGTGACGAGGGCGTCGAGGAGGTCCATCACCTCGGCGGCGAGGATCACAGCCAGGGCTGTCCAGCGCCAGCGGTGGCCGGTCTTCGCCGGCCCGGCGCGGTCCGGAGCGAGGGTCATGGCCTGATGCGACATCGATACTCCCAAAGATGAGCGAACGCCGTTCGTTAACGAACAATGTTCTATCAACGAACGACGTTCGCAGCAAGTACGATGTTCGGGTCCCCCCGGATCTGGAGGTCATCCGTGAGCGAACCGCCCAGCCCGCCCTGGCGTACCCGCCCCAGGACCCGCCCCGCGAAGCAGCCGCTGAGCCAGGGCGCGGTCGTCGACGCCGCGCTCGCGGTGATCAACCGGGAGGGGCTGGGCGGGCTGAGCATGCGGCGGGTGGCCCAGGAGCTGGGCACCGGCCCGGCCTCGCTCTACGCCCACGTCTCCGGCAAGGAGGAGCTGCTTGAGCTGCTCGTCGACCGGGCCAGCGCCGACATCTCCGTGCCGGCGCCGGACCCCGAGCGGTGGGCGGAGCAGATCCGGGACGTGGCCCGGCAGGCGTACCGGGTCTACGCCACCCACACCAACCTGGCTCTCGCCTCGCTGGCCACCATCCCCACCGGCCCGAACTCCCTGCGCGTCACCGACGGCATGCTCGCCATCCTGCTCGCCGGCGGGGTGCCGCCCCCGCAGGCCGCCTGGTTCCTCGACCGGCTCTTCCTCTACATCGCCGGAGACGCCTACGAGGGCGCCCTGTACGCGGAGAAGATCCACGCGTCCGGGCAGGACCGGGCGACCTACTGGAATCGGTTTTCCGCCCAGTTGCGGAGCTACTACCTGAGCCTGCCCGCGAAGTCGTACCCGAACATCCACCGGCACGTGGACGAGCTGCTGGCCGGCGGCGGCGACGAGCGCTTCGTCTTCGGCCTGGACCTGCTGATCCGGGGCGTCGCCGGGCACGTCCGGGCCGGTGACTGACCGCCGCCGGGCCGGGTAACCGCCGGGCCGGGCAACCGCGACACCGGGAGGTCACCATGGCGGCACCGACGGGACGGGTCGACACGATCGTGCTGATCCACGGGCTCTGGATGACTTCACGCAGCTGGGAGCACTGGGCCGAGCGGTACCGGGCGCGGGGCTTCCGGGTGCTCACGCCGGCCTGGCCCGGCATGGAGGCCGAGGTCGAGGAGTTGCGGGCGGACCCGACGCCGATCGCCGGGCAGCGGATCGCCGACATCACCGAGCACTACGCCCGGATCGTTCGGGAGCAGCCCCGGCCGCCGATCATCATGGGGCACTCGTTCGGCGGCCTGATCACGCAACTGCTGCTCGACCGGAAGCTCGGCGCCGCCGGGGTCGCCCTCCATCCCGCCCCGGTCAAGGGCGTGCTGCGGCTGCCGCTCAACACGCTGCGCTCAGCGTTCTCCATCCTGGGGAGCCCGGCGAACCGAAACCGCGCGGTGCCGTTCACCAAGGAGGACTTCCGGTTCGCCTTCGGCAACACGCTGAGCCCACAGCAGTCCGACGCGGCCTGGGAGCGGTACGCCGTACCCGGCGCCGGCCGCGTCCTGTTCGAGGCGGCGTTCGCCAACCTGGACCCGGACGCGGCCACCGAGGTGGACAAGAAGCGGGACGAACGCGCCCCGCTGCTGTTGACGGCCGGGGGCGCCGACCACGTGGTGCCGCCCTCGGTGGTGGTCGCCAACGTCAACCTCTACCGGAGCTCGACCGCGCTCACCGGGTTCCGCTGCAACCCCCACCGGTCGCACTTCGTCGGCGGCGAGCCGGGCTGGGAGGAGGAGGCCGACTACGCGCTGGAATGGGCGGTCGAGGCGGCCAACGAGTTCTCGCCGACCGTGGTCAGCGAGGCTCCCCCGCACTGAGTTCAACAACCTCGGGACGTCCCCTGCTGGCATAGGTGCCCTCGTCAGGGGTATGTGCGAGTCATGAGGGCGAGCTTCCGGCTTGGCCGGGTCGCGGGCGTACCGATCGGGGTCAACTGGAGCGTCCTGGTCATCTTCGTGCTGATTGCCTGGGCGCTGTCGGCCAGTCTGTTCCCGCGCTCCTACCCCGGCCATTCGGCCTTCGCGTACTGGCTGGCGGGGCTGGCCGCGGCGGTGGTCTTCTTCCTCGGCCTGCTCGCGCACGAGGTCGCCCACGCGGTGATCGCCAAGCGCAACGGGATCGAGGTCGAGGACATCACGCTCTGGCTCTTCGGCGGGGTGTCCAAGCTGAAGGGCGAGGCCCGGGACCCCGGTGCCGAACTGCGGATCGCCGGGATCGGGCCGCTGGTCAGCCTGCTGATCGGCATCTTCTTCGGGGTGATCGCACTACTCGTCTCGCTCGCCACCGGGCGCGGCCTGCTGGTCGGCGCGCTGTCCTGGCTGGCCGGCATCAACGTGCTGCTGGCGATCTTCAACGTGCTGCCGGCCGCGCCACTGGACGGCGGACGGCTGTTGCGTGCGGTGGTGTGGCGGGCCACCGGCGACCGGACGAAGGCGTCGGTGGTGGCCGCCCGGGCCGGCTGGGGGCTCGGCATCGTGCTGATCGCCGTCGGGATCTGGCAGTTCTTCAGGGGCGCCGGGGTGGGCGGGCTCTGGCTGGCGCTGATCGGCTGGTTCCTGATCGGGGCCGCCGGAGCGGAGGAGCGCCAGGCCCGGATGGGCAGTGCCCTGCGCGGGGTACGCGTCGCCGACGTGATGACCCCGCAGCCGCAGACCGCCTCCGGGGAGATGACCGTCGCGGACTTCGTGGACCACTACCTCTTCGCGTACCGGCACTCGGCGCTGCCGCTGACCGAGGACGGCCACCCGGTCGGCCTGGTGACCCTCGACCGGGTCCGGGGCATCCCGGCCGACCGTCGAGAGTCGACCACCCTGGGCGAGGTGTCCTGCCGGGCCGGGGAACTGGTGCTCGCCTCCCCGGACGAGCAGCTCACCGAGCTGCTCCCCCGGCTCAGTCAGTGCGCCGACGGCCGGGCGCTGGTGGTGTCCGACCAGCGGCTGGTCGGCATCGTCTCGCCCAGCGACATCAGCCGGGCCGTGCAGCGCGGCAGCATGCGCGAACAGATGACCGGCGGCCGCGGCAGCTGAGCAGGATCCCCGGACAGCACTCCCACCGCTGCCCTTCGTACCGCCCCGGTGTGGACGAGCCCCTGTCGCCCGGGGTTGATCAGGGCGTCGACGTGCCGGACGCCCTGATCAACCCGCGGTCAGCGCAGCCCGTACGCTCGCAGGATCGTCTGGGTGACCTCGTTCCCGTCGGCGTCAGCGCCGTGCACCCGCAGCGAGACCGTGCCGGTGCCCGGCGGCACGAGCGCGTGGAAGACGCCGTCCTCGCCCGCGACCTTCACCGAGCGCCACGTCGCCCCTTCGTCGAACGACACCTCGACCCCGACGCTGCCCCCGGCCGGAGCCGCCAACCCGTCCTGGTTGCGCAGCGCGATACCGATGTTGTGCGGGTGGTCCCCGGGCACCGTTCCGGCCAGGTCGGCCGGAACGGTGTAGTCGAGTTGCAGCAGCGGCAGTGGCCGCGGTTCTTCCGGGTCACCGTCCGGGCGCCCGGACCGGAAGTCCCACGCCGTCTGCGTGCGCGTCGCCCACTGCCACTCCTTGGACGCCCGCTCGGTGGTCAACTCCAGCCGATATGAGGCGTCGGCGGCCACCGTCGGCACATCCCGCCGCGCATCGGGCAACTCGGCGAGCACGGCGCCGTCGCGCGACAGTCGTGCCGACACCAGGTCGCGCTCACCGCCGCCGCCCGACAGCGTGTAGTGGCCGGCGGCGTCGACGAATTCCGGTACCCGCAGGGCCAGGATGTCGCCACGGCGGGTCGACACCAGGCCCGCGACACCGCGGGGCGCCGCCGGACGCACCACCGGGGTGAACCAGTCCTCGCGGAGCCGGCTGTCGCCCTGGTAGCTGCGCGGAGCGTCCCGCATCCCGAGGCCGAGCGGATTCATCTCGTCCCAGGTGTAGTAGTGCGCCACCCGGTGCTGCCACACCGAGTCACCGGCGGAAACCCACTCCTCGCGCTCCCCGCCCGTGCGCACCATGCGCTGGGTGTCGTTCCACGAGTACGTCTGCCAGGGGCGCCAGCCGAAGCGCTGCTCCTTGGCCCACTCATCCCCGCCGGTGTTGGCGTACCTGGTGATGATCCGCGCCGAGTTCTCCGCGGTCACCTTGTGGACGACCTGCGAAGGGATCCGGCCCCGCTCGACATGGAACACGTCGTAGAGGTACGGACTGGACACGGTGAGGGTGAGGCTGAGCATCGGCTTTCCCGTCGTGGCGGCGGCCTTTAGGCGCTGGCCGTCGTCGTTGGCGACCACCATCGCCGGGATCGGCTCCCGGGTGGCGATCGGGCGCCACACCGTCCATGCGGATTGCGTGGCCGGCCGCACGATCAGCGCGGCCGCGGCTCCGGCCGCTGCCGCGGCAGCCACCTGGGTGCTCTCGGAACGGCCCTTCGCACTGTCCATGAGCACCGCGGCTCCGCGTACGCCCGCTGCGGTCAACTCCGCTTCGGTGCCGGTGCCGGCCCAGACGAGCGGGAAGTTGCGTACCCCGTCGAAGGCCGGTGAGCGGTGCAGCAGGTTGATGTCGAGCGGCCCGGACACGCCGGACACGTGGGCGCTCACCATGGGCGCGACGAGTTGCCACCGGGAGGCGAACTCGTAGTCTCCGTCGGTGACGGGGTCGGTGGGCGTCACGTTGACCTGCTGCACAGTGCTGAAATGCATGACCCCGTGGCTGATGCTCCGGCCGTTACCGAAGGTGCGGTGTACGTAGTAGCTCAGCACCGCCTGCTGCTCGGCGGGTTTCGGTGTCTCGATGGTGATCGGGGTCCCCTTGCGGGCGTCGATGACCACCTCGAGGTCCCGGGTGACCTTCAGCTGGGGGTCGGTGATCAGGGTGGCCTGTGAGTCAAGTGGCCCACCGTCCGAGATCAGGCCGTGCAGCAGGTAGTTGCCCTCCTCGACCTCGACGGTCAGGGGCTTGCCCTTTTGAATCCACTTCACCACGTCCGAGCGCGGGTCGGCACCGTGCAGGGCGACCACGGACACGCTCGTGTCCGCGCCGCTGCGGTCCACCCCGTGCAGGGTCACGGTGTGCTTGGGGCCATCAAGGGTCACCGCCAGGGCAGTGGTGGTCAGCGCCCCGTCAGCGCCGTTGGCCGTGAGCCAACCGCCGTGCCGTCCACGGGTGAGCTTGGCCGGGTCGATCGTGACCGGCACCTGCCGGCTCGTGCCTGCGGGCACGACGATCTGGTCGGCGCCGAGCGCGACAGCGTCCTGGTCCGCGGCGTGGGAGTCGAGGTTCTCCAGGCGTGCGGCGAGCGACAGCGTCACCGCGCTGTCCCCGGTATTGGTGACGGAGACCTGCCGGGTGATCGGCGCCTCGGCCGGCGTGGTGTCGGTGTGCACCCCGAAGTTGAGCACTCCGGTCGCGTGGACCTGCTGGGCAGTCGCCCGTGCCACGTCGACCCGGCCGGCGCCCTGCTGGTGCACCGTCAGGGCAGGATTGGTGCGGGCCGTGCTCACCAGCGCGTCCTTGAGTTGCGCGGCGTTCCAGTCGGGGTGGCGCTGGGCGAGGATCGCCGCCGCGCCGGCCACGTGCGGCGCAGCCATCGACGTGCCGGACGCCGCGGTGTAGTACGCGTCGACCGGCGTTCCCATCGCGGTACCGGCGGCCCGCGCCGCGACGATCCCGACACCCGGTGCGGTGATTTCCGGCTTCACCGCATAATCACCCAACCGCGGACCTCGGCTGGAGAAACTCGCGAGACTCTCGTCGCGGTCCACCGCACCGACAGTGAGCGCAGCGTCGGCCGCACCCGGAGTGCCCACGGTCGACTCCTCCCCCTCGTTACCAGCCGAGACGACGAAGAGGGTGCCGCTGCTCGCGGTGAGCCGGTTGACCGCCTCGCTCAACGGGTCGGTGCCATCGGTAGCACTTCCGCCAAGGCTCATGTTGACCACGTCGGCTCCGGAACTCACCGCCCACTCCATTCCGGCGATGATCCACGACTCGTTGCCGGAGCCACTGTCGTTCAGCACCTTGCCGATGAGCAGGTTCGCCCCGGGTGCGACGCCCTTGCGTCGGCCGTCCGAGGCGGCGCCGGTGCCGGCGATCGTGCTGGCAACGTGCGTGCCGTGTCCGAACTTGTCGGCGGTCGTGGCGCTGTTGGAGAAGTTTCTCGTCGCGCTGATCTTTCCAGCGACGTCGGGGTGTGCCGCGTCGATGCCGGTGTCCAGTACCGCCACCGTGACACCGTCGCCGTCGTACCCCGACGCCCACGCTGCCGGAGCGCCGATCTGCGGCACGCTACGGTCGAGGGTTGGCTTCACCCGCCCGTCGAGCCAGATCTGCGCGATGCCGGACCCCAGCTGCGGCGTGTCCACGCCGAGCGATCGGACGCCTGGGCTGCTGCCGGCCGCTGCCCGCCAGAACCCGGTCAGCCCGTCCTTGTCCTCGACGATCGCAGCGGCGCCGATGCTGTCCAGCCTGGAGACACTCCGTGCCCCGGCTATCGTCTGCCGGCCGGTCTCCTGGTAGCGAATGATCAGTGGCAGGTTTGGTGCCGCCTCGTCCCCGTAGCCCTGCTCGATGAGCTCCTGTACGTCGAACAGGTCGCCGTCGAGAACACCGGTGGACACGTACGGCACGACGTCGCTGGGCAGTACACGCAGGCCGCCGTCGACTTCCAGGGTGTGGAAGGTGATCGCTTCCCGGCCCGGCGCCGGCCGGACGGAGGCGGCGTACCTGCCGGGCGAGGCCTCGACCAACTCCACCACGTCGCCCGTTATCAGAGTGACCCGGGACGGGCTGGCGGTCGCGGCGGCTCCGCTAGCTTCTGCCGGGGGCGGTGGCGCTGCCTCGGCGGGAACGCCCACCGCCAGGACGCCGACCGCCGCCATGGCCGTCCAGCGTATGAGCCGGTTCATCGTGTTACTCCTTTGCTCAGCGAAGCTGGCAACCACTGTTGACACCACCGGAGTCTGATTGCCGACACGATGGTGGTCACTAGGTGCCAGGTGCCACAGAGGCGACATGTCGCCAACTGGACACGCCCCGGCGGGCAAGCTCGACGGTGTCGAAGATGTGCTGTGAAAGCGCGAAGGTGGCGGCCCGAACGCCCACCGCGGCGGGTCCTGCCGCCGCCTAGCCGCGGGGGAAGTAACGGTCGAGCTCGTCGGTGCGGAACTTCCCGGCCGGGTCGAGGTCGGCCAGCAGGGCACGAAAGTCGTCGTACCTGGGGTACGTGGCGGCCGGGTTCCGGACGAAGAGCTTGCCCCAGTGCGGGCGCGGGGCGAAGGGCACCAGCCGCTCCTCCACCTCGGCGAGCACCGGGGCCACCCGCGCCGCGTCACCGATCCAGGTGAAGTGGATCGCTAGGCTGTCCCGGTCGTGGTTCGGGCTGAGCCACAACCCGTCCGCGGCGACCGTACGAAGCTCGCAGACCTGGAGCACGGCGGCGATCCGCTCGGCGGCCGGGCCGAGCGCGGCGAGCGCCGCGGCGGCCGAGGAGCGGGGCAGGTGCCACTCCGACTGGAGTTCGTCACCGCTGCTCGGGGTGAAGCCGAGCCGGAAGTGCGGCAGCCGCTCGTGCCACGGTCCGGGCGCGCCGAACTGGGCGGTGCAGTGCTCCGCCGGCATGCCGGGCACCGGGTGGCAGGGCGCGTCGGCGGCGACGGTGTCCAGCCAGTCCGCCGGGGGTGGCGGCGCGTCGGCCCGCTGTTTGAGCCACACCTGGTCCAGGCGGGACGAGCGCCAGCCGGTGAACACGCTCACGCTGTACGCCGCGTCGCAGGCGGCGTCGAGCGCCGCGCGGGGCAGGCCGAGCCGGACGTACTGGCGGATCTGGAAGGCGGGCACCACGTCCAGGGTGAGCCGGGTGACCACGCCCAGCGCGCCGAGGTTGACCACCATCCCGGCGAACCTCGGGTCCGCGCGGTCCACGGTGAGCAGGTCACCGTCGGCGGTGACCAGTTCCAGGGCGGCCACGGCGGTGGCGAGGTTGCCATGGGCGGCACCCGAGCCGTGGGTGGCGGTGGCGACCGCTCCGGCCACCGAGATGTGCGGCAGCGAGGCGAGGTTGGCCAACGCGTACCCCTTGGCGTGCAGGCGGGTGGCGAGGTCGCCGTAGCGCAGGCCGGCGGGGACGGTGACCGTGCCGCGGTCGCGGTCCAGCACGACGGTGGGCGGCAGCCCGGCCAGCGAGACCAACTCGCCCGTGGTGTCCCCGAGCCGGTTGAACGTGTGCCCGGTGCCCACCGCCCGCACCCGGTCGGCACCGGCCACCAGCCGGCGCAGTTCGTCCAGGCTGGACGGCCGGTGGCGGGCCCGGGCGGCGTACCGCACGTTGCCCGCCCAGTTGCGGCCGGCGTCGGTCACGCGGTGGTCTCCCGGTCGGTGGTGGGTTCCTCGGCGAGGGCGGTGTGGAGCGCGGCGAGCGCGGCGTCGACCTGGCCCATGTCGTACCCGCGCAGCCCGACCGGGATACCGGCGGCTCGGGCCTGCTCGATCTCCGCGCGGACGGCCCGCCGCTCGGCCGGGCCGCCCCGGGCCAGCGCGTCCTGGGCGCGGCCCACCAGCTCGTCGACCTGCGCCGTCCCGTAGCCGCGCAGGGCGACGGTGAACGCGATCTCCGTCCCGGGGAGCTGGGTGGCCACCGGGGGGCGGGCGTCGGTGAACCGGCCACCGGAGTACCGGGTCAGCGCCGCCGCGACCTCGTCCGGGCTCTCGCGTACCTGGGTGAGGTGGAGGAGCTCGACGGCGGGCCGCCCGTCACGCGGGTGCCGCGCGGTGGTCCGCAGGCCGAGGCCGACGGCGGGCACCCCGACCAGCCTCCCCCGGTCGTCGAGGGCGAGCGCGTCGAAGTACTCCCAGCGGTACGTCCCGCGCAGGCCCGGGCGGCGCACGTCCAGCCCGTCCGGCCCGATGACGAAGCGGAACGGCCGCACCGCGCCGACCAGCGCCGCGCCGCCGACCACGACGACCCCGAGTGCCACCAGCGTCCGCAGCAGCCAGCCCTCGCCGGCGACGAGCACCATCACCCCGCCGAACACGCAGACGATGGCCAGCGGCAGTGTCCCCCGGCTGCGGTGCAGTTCCATGTCGTACCCCCGATCCGACGCCGTCGTCCGGGTGCATTTTCCGCCCACCTGTCAAGGCGCGGTTGATTCGGCCCGGACGGGGAACCCGGTGCCGGTGACCAGCCACCGCGACCCGGCCCCCACCCGCCGCCCGGCTGTGCGCCCGGCCGAGGAGGAGCTCGACCCGACCGGCGTGGGCCCCGGCCCGGTCGGCGCCGCACCGACCGGGCATCCGGTGCCGGCGCCGATCCCGGAGCCCGAGCCGGAGCCGCCGGGGCCCGGTCCGGCGCCTCGAACGGCCGCCGGGCGGGCGTGGTCGATCGTCAGAGCTGCGGCATGACCTCGGCGGCGACCAGCTCCAGGTGGTCCAGGTCGGTCAGGTCGAGCACCTGGAGGTAGGCCCGCTGGCTGCCGATCCTGGCGTACCGGCCGAGCTTGTCGACGATCTCGGCGGGCGTGCCGGCGAGGCCGTTCTCGCGCAACTCGGCGGGCTCCCGGCCGATCGCCGCGGCCCGCCGGGCCACCTCCGCCTCGTCCCGCCCGCAGCAGAGCACCAGGGCGTTGGACCAGACCATGGTGGACGGGTCCCGGTCGACCTCGGCGCAGGCGTCCCGCACCCGCTCGAACTGGGCCGCCGAGTCCTCGAGCGCGGCGAACGGCAGGTTGAACTCGTCGGCGTACCGGGCGGCGAGGCGGGGCGTGCGCTTCGGCCCCTTCCCGCCGAGCAGGATGGGCGGCCGTGGCTGCTGCACCGGCTTGGGCAGCGCGGGCGAGTCGCTCACTGGGTAGTACTTGCCGGGGTGGTCGAAGGTCCGACCGGCCGGGGTCTCCCAGAGCCCGGTGATGACGGCGAGCTGCTCCTCCAGCCGGTCGAAGCGCTCCCCGAGCGGCGGGAACGGGATGCCGTAGGCGGTGTGCTCGTCGGCGTACCAGCCGGTGCCGATGCCCAGCTCGACTCGGCCGCCGCTCATCTGGTCGACCTGCGCCACGGTGATGGCGAGCGGGCCGGGGAGCCGGAAGGTGGCCGCGGTCATCAGCGTGCCGAGCCGGATCCGGGTGGTGTCCCGGGCCAGGCCGGCGAGCGTGGTCCAAGCGTCCGTCGGACCCGGCTCGCCGGTCACCGAGCCCATCTTCAGGTAGTGGTCGGAGCGGAAGAACGCGCCGAAGCCCGTCTCCTCCGCGCAGCGGGCCACGGCGAGCAGCTGGTCGTAGCTGGCGCCCTGCTGGGGTTCGGTGAAGATCCGCAGTTCCATGGCCCGAGCATATTGAGCCGCCGGACCCGGCCGCGGGGGAAGTAGGGGACCTACCCATCGGCCCGATGGCCGACCCTTGCATTCCTTGACAGGCATATAATCGATGAGGCATATTGGGGCGGTGCCCGTCGACACCTTCGCCGTCCTGGCCGAGCCCACCCGACGCCGCATCCTCGACCGGCTGCGCCGCACCGAGAGCAGCGTCGGTGACCTGGTGGACGCGCTGGGGATGAGCCAGCCGGCCGTCTCCAAGCACCTCAAGGTGCTCCGCGAGGCCGGCTTCGTCACCTGCCGCACCGCGGCCCAGCAACGGATCTACCGGATCGACCCGGGCCCGCTGCGCGCCGTGGACGACTGGCTCGGGCCGTACCGGCGGATGTGGGCGGACCACCTCGACGCCCTGGAGCGCCACCTCGACAGTCAGGAGTGACCATGGAGCGCGACAACTTCCGGCCCGGCCCGCTCGCCGAGGTCGCCCGCGTACCGGCCGGTGACCGGTGGGACCTGGTGTTCGTCCGGGACCTGCGGCACCCGCCGGAGAAGGTGTGGGCCGCGCTGACCGAACCGGACCAGCTCGGCGAGTGGGCACCCTTCCTCGCCAGCCGCGACCTCGGCACGCCCGGCGAGGCCACGCTCAGCACGGTCGACGGCGATCGGACCTTCGAGGCGCCGGCCACCGTGGTCCGCGCCGAGCGCCCGTCGCTGCTGGAGTACACCTGGGGCGACGACCTGCTGCGCTGGGAGCTGGCCCCGACGGGCCCCGGCACCCGGTTGACCCTGCGGCACCGGATCGAGAAGGCCGACCAGGCCCCGATCATGGCCGCCGGCTGGCACCTCTGCCTGGACGTGGCCGGCCACCTGCTCGACGGCGACCCGGTCGGCCCGATCCGCGGCGGCGAGGCGCTGGACTTCGGCTGGGCACGGCTGCGCGACGCGTACGCCGAGCGGCTGGACTCCTGACGCAGACGGGGCGGGGGCGGCGGAGCGCCACCCCCACGCCCGCCTGATTCAGCGCGCGCCGGCCGGGACGTCCGGCAGGGTGATCGCGCTGGCCGCCTTGCGGATCGACTCGGTGACCCGGCGGATCATCCCCTCCCGGCCCGGCAGGTGCGGCATGAGCCGCAGCATCAGCGTCTGGAACCGGATCTGCGCGGCCGAGCCGAGCACCATGCCCTTCAGGTTGCGCTCGGCGAGCTGCTGGTTCGCCGCCACGAACGGGCGCATCCGCCGCTCGTACGTGGCGAACCCGGCGGCCGGGTCGCCGGCCGCCTCGGCCAGCGACGCGGCCAGCACGTACGCGCCGACCAGGCTCAGGCTGGTGCCCTGCCCGGAGGCCGGCGAGGCACCATAGGCGGCGTCGCCGAGCAGCCCGACCCGCCCGGTCGACCAGCCGTCCATCCGCACCTGGCTCATCGCGTCGAAGTAGAAGTCCGGCGCGTCCGGCATCGCGGCGAGCAACTCCGGCACCCGCCAGCCGGCCCCGGCATACGCCCGAGCCAGTGCCGCCTGCTGCCCGGCGACGTCCCGGCGGTCGGGCTCCTCGGCCGGCGAGGGGAAGAGGAAGAGAGCCCGCGCGTCCGGCGCGCCGGCGGTCCGGTAGACGCCGACCGTGCGTCCCGGGGCGGGGTGCATCAGCTCGACCCGCTCCTCGCCGTACTCGGCCGGCACCGCGAAGATCGCGATGTGGTGCCCGAGCGGGCGCAGGTACGCCGAGCCGGGGCCGAAGGCCAGCCGCCGCACCGTCGAGTGCAGCCCGTCGGCGCCGATCACCCGGTCGAAGCGGCGGCTCGGTGCCCGCTCGAAGGCGACCTCCACCCCGTCGGCCCGCTGGTCCAGCGCGACGATCGAGTCGTCGAAGAGGTAGTCCACGTCGCGGGTGGCGTTGACCAGGATGCGGGCCAGGTCGCCGCGCATGACCTCGACGTCGTCCCCCTCCCGGCCGCCGAAGAGCGCGGCGTCCATGGTGGCGAGCTGTCGGCCCGACGAGTCCACGAAGCGGGCCAGCCGCATGCCGGTGTCGTGCCGCCGCACCTCGTCCCCCAGGCCCATCCGGTCGACGACCGCCAGGGCCGCACCCCGGATGTCCACCTTGTAGCCCCCGGCGCGGAGCGCCGGGGCGCGCTCGACGACGGTCGGACGGAAGCCGTGACGGCGCAGCCACCAGGCCAGAGCGGGGCCGGCGACACCGGCGCCGGAGATCAGCACATCGGTCATGCCAACGACTGTACAAGCGTGTTAGACAGATGTGCAAGACGCTTGTTCAAGAGATCCGCTACCCTGTCGGCATGGGAAATCGGGAGGACCTGCTCACCGGCGCCAAGCGCTGCCTGATCGAGAAGGGATACACGGGCACCACGGCCCGGGACGTCGCCACCGCGGCCGGCACCAGCCTGGCCGCCATCGGCTACCACTTCCGCACCACGAAGGCCCTGCTCAACGAGGCCCTGATCGAGGCGATGGCGGAATGGGGTGAGGAGCTGGGCCGCGCCCTCGCCGAGGACACCGGCGCGACGGCCACGCCTGAGCAGCGGTTCGAGGCGACCTGGGAGCGGATCATCGAGTCCTTCGCCCGGCTGCGCCCGCTCTGGGCCATCCAGTTCGAGCTGATCGCGCAGATGGACCGCCTACCGGAGCTGCGGGCGGCGTTCGCCACCGCCAACCACCAGGCCCGGATCGGCCTCGCCGAGGTCTTCCACCGGGTCGACCCGGCCGCCGACGAGCCGACCGCGCTCGCGCTCGGCGCCTTCCACCAGGCGCTGCTCGGCGGCCTGGCCGCCCAGTACCTGGTCGACCCGGAGGTGGCGCCGTCGGCGGCGGAGCTGACCCGGGCGCTGCGGATCGTCGCCGACGAGTTCCGCGCCGGTCAGGGCTGACCGAGGCCGGCCTCCCGGGCCCGGACGATGGCCTGGCCGCGGTCGGCCACCTGGAGCTTGGCGAGCACGTTGGACAGGTGGTTGCGGACGGTCTTCGGGCTGAGCGTCAACCGGCGGGCGATGACCACGTTGCTCAACCCCTGGGCGACCAGGTCGAGCACCTCGCGCTCCCGGTCGGTCAGCTCCGGGAAGGGCGCCGCCCCGGACGCCCGGGCCCCGGACAGGTAGCTCACCGCCCGGCTCGCAATCACCGGGCCGAGCAGCACCTCGCCGTTGGCGACCGCCCGGACCGCCCGCTCCACCTCGGCCGGCGCCGCACCCTTGAGCAGGTAGCCCCGGGCACCCGCGCGCAGCGCCGCGAAGACCCAGTCGTCGTCGTCCAGCATGGTCACCACCAGCACCCCGATACCCGGGTGCCGGGTGACGATCTCCCGGGTGGCCGCCACCCCGGACCGGCCGCCCAGGTGCAGGTCCATGATGATCACGTCCGGCCGCTGCTGGTCGGCGACGCGGAGCGCGCCGTCCGCGTCGGCGGCCTCGCCGACCACCGCCAGCCCGGCCGTCGAGGCGAGCAGCGCGGTCATGCCCAGCCGGAACACCGGGTGGTCGTCCACCACCGCGACCCGGATCGTCTCCCCGCTCACGGCCCCACCACCGCCGGCCGCACCGGGCCCGGCCCGGCAGCCTCCGCACCGGCAGCGGACCACGGCACCACCGTGATGAGCGAGAGCATCCCGGGCACCCAGGCCCAGTCACGGGCCGAGGTGAGCAGCACCGGGGCGGGCAGCCCGGGCCGTACCGCGAGCAGGTCCACGTACTGCGCGCTCAACGCGGACAGGCCGCCACCCACTCCGGTCGCGGCGAGCAGCCAGGCGACCGGGTGCCCGCGCCGCAGCAGCACCAGCCACGCGACCGTGCCGTAAACCGCGCAGTCGGTGAAGTCGACCAGGAAGAAGAGCTGGGACAGGCCCCACGGCCGGCGGGCGAGGACCCAGCAGACGGCCGTACCGGTGAGCAGGAGCGCGCAGCCGACGGCGACCAGCCGGGCGGCGACCGGATGACGCCGGTCGCCGCCCGGTGGCGCCGTCGTCGGCTCGGCGGACATGGGCTGATCCTGACAGTCGCCGGGTCAGTTGCCGAGACCCCGGCGCTCCAGCGCGAATGTCAGTCCCGCGACAGTGGCCCAGAGCGCCGCCGGGGCCAGCGCCAGATACTGCAGGGGCACCGCCTGGGTGACCACCACCAGCAGGGTCATCAGCAGGCTGAACACCGCCAGCCAGCGGCTCACCGACCGGCGGCGCAGCCCGGCGACCGCCACCGCGCCGGCGCTGAGCCCGGCCCCCGCCCACACCCACGGGAAGGTGTTGTAGCCGGTGGCCAGCGCCGCGACCGTGTCGGCGTCGGTCTCGGACAGGTGCAGCAGGTCCCAGTAGAGCTCGGTGGAGACCCCGCCGCCGACCAGCAGCAGCGCCGCGGTGAGCAGCAGGCCGCCGGCCGCCACGTCGGGCAGCAGGCCGCCGGCCGGCTCCCGGGCCGCCAACCGCCGCCGCAGCCCGGCCGCGAAGACCGCCAGGCAACCAGCGGCCAGCCCGGACAGCACCTGGAAGGCCCAGACGTACGCCTCCCGGCCGTCCATCGCGGCCACGTACCGGGCGTTGTCGGCGAGCAGCGACCGGTCCACATCGGCCAGCCCCGGGCTGAACAGGAAGAGCGCGACGCCGGTGAGCCCGGCGAGCACCCCGGCGACCGCCCAGGCGCGGCGGGGACGGTCGGTGGCGGTCGGGGTGGCGGTGGCGTCGAGCGTGGCGCTGGTCATGGTTCCTCCTCCGGTCGGGGCCGCGGCGAAGCGCCGCAGGCGAAGCGTGGCCGTCCCGGCGTCCCGGGCGCATGGGGCGCGGCGTCCCGATCGTCCGGGCGGTTCCGCCGCCGGCCCGGGACACCACCGGCCTCCCGGACGGTCGGTACCGGTGTCCCTGGCGACCGGGACGGCACACCCGCCACGGTGGAACCGCCACACCGACGAGGAGGCCGCCATGGAGCACCGCCACGACCTGCTGAGCGCCGTACGCGAGCTGGCGCCGGAGCTGACCGCCCGGGCCGAGGAGATCGAGCAGGCCCGAGAGCTGCCCGCCGACCTGCTCGACCGGCTCCGCGCGGCCGGCTGCTTCCGGATGTTCGTGCCCCGCAGCCACGGCGGGTACGAGGTGGACCTGCGCACCGGGATGGCGGTGCTGGAAACCCTGGCGCGGGCGGACGGCTCGACCGGTTGGACCGTGATGATCGGCGCGGAGAGCCCGCACCTGCTCGCCATGCTCCCCCGCGACCGGTTCGACAAGCTCTACGCCGCCGGCCCGGACGTGGTGGTGGCCGGCGGTTTCGCCGCACAGGGCCGAGCCGAGCTGGCCGACGGCGGGTTCCAGGTGAGCGGGCGCTGGGGGTTCGCCAGCGGCTGCCGGCACGCCGACTGGATCTTCGGCAACTGCCTGGTCACCGCGGACGGCCAGCCGCTGCCCGGGGCGGACGGGCAGCCGCCGGAGACCCGTTCGATGCTCTTCGCGGCCGACCGGGTGACCGTGGTGGACACCTGGCACGTGCTCGGCCTGCGTGGCACCGGCAGCCACGACGTGCTGGTCGAGTCGGCGTTCTGCCCGGCGGAGGAGAGCTTCGACCTGTTCACCGGCACGCCGTGCATTCCCGGGCCGGGGTTCGTGGCGCCGCTGGTGCATTTCGTGCTGCACCTGGGTGCGGTCGCGGTAGGCATCGCGCAGGGCGCACTGGACGAGATGACCGCGCTGCTCGGCGACGGGCGGCAGCGCCTCTACGCCCGGCAGCCGCTCGCCGACTCACCCGCGTTCCGGGTCCAGCTCGGTCGGGCCGACCTGAACGTCCGCGCCGCGCGGGCCCTGCTCGACGCGCTCGCCGACGAACTCTGGGCGGCCTGCGCCGAGGACCCGGGACGGATCGCCGCCCTGCACCCGACCATCTCCGCCTCGCTGCCCTGGGTGACCGAGCAGGCGATCGCCGCCGTGGACACCTGTTACCGAGCGGCCGGCGGCGGTGCGGCCCGGGACTCCTCGCCGATCCAGCGCCGGTTCCGGGACATCCACACGTTCGCGCAGCACGCCGCAGCCGCCGAGGGCTGGCTCGGCAACAACGGGGCGCAGCTGCTGGGCCGGCCGGTGGCGCTGGCGTACTGAACTGACCCGGGCCGGTGGGTGGAGGGGTCCCCCGGCCCAGGGGCCGGCGTGCAGAGGGGTCCGCCGGCCCGCGCGGGGCCGGCCGCCGAGGGGCTCGGCGGCCGGCCCCCACCCGTGTAGCCGAAACGCTGGGCCGGCTAGTCACACGTACGGCCGGGTGGCATACGCCGAGCGCAGCGCGGCCAGCCCGGCGTCCTTCGGGGTGAGGGTGCCCCAGCCCGAGTTGAAGTAGTTGGTGCGCACGATCCGCGGGCTCCGCTCGGCGTTGAGCTGGGCGATGGCCGCCGGCACCGTGGCGATCCAGGCGGCCTGATCGGGGAACTCGGCCACCCGTACCCCCCACTCCGCGATGAGCACCGGACGGGAGAGCGCCACCGGGCCGAGGTCGGTCACCGCCCAGTCCTTCGTGCACCGAAACCGGCCCAGGGCGGTGCCGCTCGGGTCGGTGGCGTAGACGTTCCACTGGAGGAAGTCCAGCTTCGCCATCAGCGACTCCGGGTGGGTACGCCGGTAGGCGGCCCGGTCGAAGCCGCCCGAGCCGACCGAGAAGGTGGTGCCGGCGGGCAGCGGGCGGGCCTTGAACCAGTTCACGATGTAGGTCATCGCCTGCACGGCCCGGGCATCCGAGTTGGCCCAGTCGTACGCCACCCCCGATTCGGTGGTGCCGAACTCGTGGTCGGTGTCCAGCTCGGAAGCGAGTTGGATGTTGACCGGGAAGCCCAGGGTCCGGTACTGCGACAGCGCCCTCGCGAAGAGCCCGTCGCACAGGCCGGCGAGCACCTGCCCATACCCGTACGCCTTCGGCCAGGTCGTCCCCGGGCGCTGCTGGATGGTCATCACCGGGGCCGGGACGGTGTAGCTGGCCCCGTCCACGGTGAAGGTCTGCGGTCCGATGCTGGTTACGCCGTAGTACTTCAGCTCGAGCACCATGTTGATCGCGATCCCCTTGCGGCCCAGGGTGGTCAGCCACGACTGGTTGTATCCGGGGAAGGTGTAGCCGTCGGCGAAGCTGCGGTACTGGGTGAGGGAGCGGAAGTTGCCGCCGGCCAGGTCGGCCGTCGGGTCGGCGTTCCCGGCGAGGTAGTAGCCACCCAGCACCGGCGGGGCGACGGTGTAGTCGGCGGTCGCGGTGGCGGTGTGCCCGCCGTTGTCCCGCACGGTGACCGTGACCCGGGGCATCACGCCACCGCCCGGTACACGGCCACCGACCCGGTGTCGGAGACCTTCGTCCAGGTCCGGCCGGAATCGTCGGTCACGCTCACGGTGAGCGGGTCGATGACCGCCGTGGCCTTGACCGGGGCGCTGCTGTTGCCCTGGAGTCGGTCACCACGATGGTGACCGTGACGGGCCGGGTATCCGGGTCGGCGTAGGTGACCGTGAGGGTCATCTGGTCGCCTGGGGAGTAGGTCGAGCGGTTGAGGCTGGCGGTCACGGTGGGAGCGGCCATCTCCGCCCCCTCCTTCCTTGCTCTGCGCCCGGCATCCGCCGGTACGCCCGGCCGGTCAGGCGGGGCGCCGCGGTTCACGACGAGGATCCCGGCGAGGCCGGCCGGAGGTGGTGACGTCGGTGTCCTGACTGGCTGGCACCGTCCGGTCAGGACGGCGCCGGGCCGGGTCTCGGCCGGGCGGCGCGCGGTGGACCGGGCGGTGGCCGGGCCCGCCGGCGGCGTCACGGCCGCGCTCGGCGCTGGCGGCGTCCGGCGACGACACGGAGTCGCCGCCGGGGCCGGAGGGATGGGATGTGGCCCGCCATCCAAAGCCTCCACTGCACCAACAATGCGCCGGTCGGGGGTCGGACGTCCTGTCGGCAATCCGTCGGCCGGTCTGTCCTTGATCAGCTTGCCGCCGCGGCGGCATCCCTGCCCGGTCGGAGCCTTGCCTCGGCACGGCCGGATCGTGGCGGCGATCGGCTGGCGAGTCCAGGCGATCCGATCGGCCGGCTGGCCGCGGGAGGACACCGCCGGGCATCCGGCGAGCCTGCGGCGCCGTGCCGCACGAGCGCGCTGGATTCGGCTTCTCGGGGACGCGGGCGATCCATGTTCGGCGATTTCCGGAAGGCGACCGACGCGATTGCGGAACCGCGCCGCCCGACGGGTCGAGATCGCCGTCCGAATATGACAATCGCGTGACGGAAAATCACGAGCGCATGACCGTTCTCTATCGCCGTCGTCATATTCGGGGACGAACGGCGGCAGCGGACCGCTCGACACCGGCACCCGCACCGGACCGAACAAAGCGCCCAGCGCGGGCCCAACCACCCGTCGCACGCCCCCGTGCGGCACGTCCCCAGTACGTACCGGCGACCGAATTCGGCGCTGAAAAGCATTCAGTTTTTGTGGTTAATTCCACAGCCCCCCCGGTTGCGACTGGATTCTCACCGATGACGTCGGTAAGTTTCCGGGCCGGCCCCTGCGGCCCCCAGAACGTGACCGATGTTGATATCGACGGACGAGACGCGAAGATGGCCACCGATGGCGCGATACGCCACCGGTTCCATCGGAGAGGGGATCGTGCCCGCACTCGCAGTGAAGTCGCTCTACAAAATATTCGGCAATCGAGCTGACGAGGCGATGAGGCGCCTCGCGAACGGCGCCCCACGCGCCGAGGCGCTGGCGGGCCTGCCGGCCACGGCCGCCGTGATCGACGCGAACTTCGAGGTACGCCCCGGCGAGATCTTCGTGGTGATGGGTCTCTCCGGCTCCGGCAAGTCCACCCTCATCCGGATGCTCAACGGTCTGCTCCAGCCCACCCGGGGCAGTGTGCAGGTCGACGGGGTCGAACTGACCACGCTCAAACCCGCCGCGCTGCGCAAGCTGCGGCGCGAGAAGATCAGCATGGTCTTCCAGCACTTCGCGCTGATGCCGCACCGGACGGTGCTGGAGAACGCGGGCTACGCCCTGGAGGTCGCCGGCCTGCCCAAGGCCGAGCGGCGCGAGCGCGCCCTGGACGCGCTGCGCATGGTCGGCCTGGAGGAGTGGGCGGACAAGCTCCCCCACGACCTCTCCGGCGGTATGCGGCAGCGGGTCGGGCTGGCCCGCGCGCTCGCGGCCGGCACCGACATCCTGCTGATGGACGAGGCGTTCTCGGCGCTGGACCCGCTCATCCGCCGGGAGATCCAGGACCAACTGCTGGAACTCCAGGCCGAACTGGGCAAGACCATCATCTTCATCACCCACGACCTGAACGAGGCCATGCGGCTCGGCGACCGGATCGCGGTGATGCGGGACGGCCGGATCGTCCAGATCGGCACCGCCGAGGAGATCCTGACCGACCCGGCCAACGGGTACGTGGCGCAGTTCGTCGCCGACGTCGACCGGACCCGGATCCTGACCGCCGCGTCGGTGATGGAGAAGCCGCACCACGTCCTGGACGTCAACGCAGGTCCCCGGGTGGCCGCGAAGGCGCTGCGGGAGAGCCAGACCTCGGCGGTCTACGTGACCGGGCCGATGAAGAAGTTCCTCGGCACGGTCACCGAGGACGACGTGCTGCGGGCGCTGCGGGAGGGCCGACCGAGCCTCGACGGGTACGTCTCGACCGAGCGGGTCCGCACAGTCACCGAGGACACCGCGGTGGCCGACCTGTTCGCCGACTGCGCGGAGAGCCAGCATCCGGTGGCCGTCCTCGACGACCGGGGCCGGCTGACCGGGGTGATCCCCCGGATCACCCTGCTCAGCGCCCTGGCCAGCGCCACCCCGGACGAGGTGGCCCCGGTGGACGAGCCGGCACCCGACCTGGCCGAGGTCGAGCTGGTGGGCACGAAGGGAGAGCCGGCATGAGTCACACCTGGTCCCCGCTCGACGTCGAGCTGCCCCGGGTGCCGCTGGGCGCCTGGACCGAATCCGCCGTCGACTGGGCCACCGGCGCCCTCGGCCCGGTCTTCGACGCGGTCGCGGCCGTGGTCGACGCCCTGGTCCGCCCGCTCGACGAGCTGCTCACCGGCGTACCGCCGGTGGCGGTCGTGCTGGTCCTGGCCGGGCTCGGCTGGTGGCTGCGCGGCTGGAAGTTCGCCCTCGGAACGGCGGTCGGCCTCGGCGTGGTGGCCGGGATGCCGTACTGGGAGGAGACCATGAGCACCCTCGCCCAGGTGCTCGTGGCGAGCGTGCTCGCCCTGCTGCTGGCGATCCCACTGGGCATCTTCATCGCGGAGAACCGGCGGGCGTCCACCGTGGCCCGGCCGGTGCTTGACCTCATGCAGACCATGCCGGCGTTCGTCTACCTGATCCCGGCGATCTTCTTCTTCGGCATCGGCACCGTGCCCGGCGTGCTGGCCACGCTGGTGTTCAGCATGCCGCCCGGCGTACGCCTGACCGAGCTCGGCCTGCGGCAGGTCGACAAGGAGATCGTCCAGGCCGCCGAGTCGTTCGGCGCGCCACCGTGGATGGTGCTGCTACGGACCAAGCTGCCACTGGCCCTGCCGACGATCATGACCGGGGTCAACCAGGTCATCATGCTGGCCCTGTCCATGGTGGTCATCGCCGGCATGGTCGGCGCCGGCGGCCTCGGCGACGTGATCATGTTCGCGCTCTCCCAGGTCGAGGTGGGCAGCGGTTTCGAGGGCGGCATCGCCGTCGTGGTCCTCGCCGTGGTGCTCGACCGGCTCACCGACTCCGTGGGCGACCGGTTCCCCTCCGCACGGGCGCAGCGCCTGGCGCGGCAGGCCGCCTGACCGTCGCCCTCCGCCGGCACCCCTGTGCCCGCATACGCGGGTCCGCCGGCTGTTCAGAGAAGGAAGGACAATCCGTGTTCACGACCCTGAGGCGCGTCCTGGCGCTCGCCGTGACCGCCACCCTGGCGCTGGGCGGTGCCGCCTGCAGCGCGAAGTCGGACGGCGGGTCCGGCAACGGCAAGAAGATCACCATCGGCTACATGGCCTGGGACGAGGCGATCGCCGCCTCCCACCTGTGGCAGCACATCCTAGAGGAGAAGGGCTACCGGGTCCAGCTCAAGAACCTGGAGGCCGGGCTCGTCTACGGCGGGCTCGCCGGCGGCGACATCGACCTGTTCCTGGACGGCTGGCTGCCCCAGACCCACGCCTCCTACCTCGAGAAGTACGGCGACAAGCTGGAGAGGATCGGCGTCTGGTACGACGACGCCAGCCTCAGCATCGCGGTGCCGAAGTACGTCGACGGCGTCGACTCGCTCGAGGATCTGGCCGGCAAGGCCGGCACCTTCGGCGGACAGCTGATCGGTATCGAGCCGGGCGCCGGCCTCACCAAGGCCACCCAGGAGAAGGTGCTGCCCGGCTACGGCCTGGCCGGCGCCATGAAGCTGAAGACCTCCTCCACCCCGGCCATGCTGGCCGCGCTCGACGCCGCGATCGCCGACCAGAAGCCGATCGTGGTCACCCTCTGGCACCCCCACTGGGCCTACGCGAAATACGAGCTGAAGGACCTGGCCGACCCGAAGGGCACCCTGGGCCAGGCCGAGCAGATCAACACCTTCGGCCGCAAGGGCTTCGGCAAGGACTTCCCCGAGGTCACGAAGATGTTGGCGAAGTTCACCATGGACAACCAGCAGCTCGGGTCCCTGGAGGACCTGATGTTCAACACCCACAAGGGTGACGAGAAGAAGGCCGTCGAGGAGTGGCTGAAGGCCAACCCCGACTACCTGAAGGCGCTCGCCTGACCCGTCCCGTGACCGGGGGCCCGCCGCGTTGCCGGCGGGCCCCCGGGTCAGGGGCCCGGGTCACTTCTCACCGGGCCGGCCGCCGGCGGCGCCGCAGCCACCCGGCACCGGCGCTCACCAGGGTGGACCCGATCGCGGTGCCGATGGCGACCAGCGCCGCCCCGACCGCCCAGAGCCCGGTGGCATCGGTCGACGCGGCGTGCCGCGCCCAGGCGGCCGTGAAGGCCACCGTCATCACCGGGGCCACCAGCCACGGGCCGCGCCACCAGCCGCCAACCGCGGCGATCAGGGCCAGGGTCAGCACACAGCCGGCCACCTGCCACACCGCGTAGGGGCCGCTGGTGGCGCCGGTCGCCGGGTCGACCGTGTAGCCGCTCTCCCAGCCCAACCAGGCCCACCAGGCGCCGACCGTCGCCGCCGCCAGCAGCAGCCCGCCGAGCAGAGTACGCATCGTTGTGGTCACGGCCCGATCCTGCCGGTCCCGGCGGCCGGGCGGATGAGCATCCGTACTCGGCCAACGTCCCCTCGCGGACCGCCGCGGACCGGGCGGCGCAGCGCGTCCGGCTGGCACACCGGGCTGCACCGCCCCTCGCTGGCCGTCCGACCCCTGGTCAGGGGCCGGCCCGGTCCGGTTGGTCTCGGGTTCATCGGGCTATCACCACAACCGCCTAGCCTCCGGCGTCGTTGATCGCGACACCCGCAAGGAGCTGGACGTGCTAGCCAAACGAAAACTCGCCCTCACCCTGGCCTCGGTCGCTGCGTTGACCCTGTCGGCGGGGCTCGCCACCACGGCGGGCGCGGCCGCCAGCGAGCTGCAACGGATCACCCCGCCGGTCGATACCCAACAGCCGCCCCAGGACCGCCTGGTGCTCGCCGTGATCGGCGACTACGGCGGCTGCGGCGTTGACCGCACCTGCGCGGAGGAGTACCAGGTCGCGGACATGGTCCACTCCTGGAACCCGGCGGCCATCCTCACCACCGGCGACAACACCTACCAGCAGGGCCTGCCCGAAGAGGTGGTCAAGGCCCAGGCGCCGTACAAGGCGGACATCGACGCCGGCCGGATGTTCCCGATCATGGGGAACCACGACTACGGCAACGGTTGCTCGCCGGAAAGCGTCCAGCCGAGCCTGGACCACTTCAAGGTGCCCGCCGCCTTCGTCGCCGGCTTCGGCAACGGGCTGCTCGACTTCGTCAACCCCGACGCCAACTGCCAGACGGCGACGGGCAGCGCGAAGCCGCCGATCTACGACGCGTACCGCAGCACGCTCACGAACAGCTCGGCCGTCTGGAAGGTGGTCGGCGGCCACCAGCCGATCTACTCCTCCGGCAAGGCGGGCAACAACCTGGACCGCGCCTGGCTGATGACGCCGGGCGTGGACCTGATCCTCTCCGGCCACGATCACCACGCGGAGCACATCGAGACGGCCGACGGCTACCACATCGCCATTTCCGGCAACGGCGGCGCCGGCCTGACGCCGCTGTTCAGCGTCGCGCCGGGCAGCAAGTTCCGGGATGCCGCGCACTTCGGGGCGATGCGGCTGACCGTGACCCCGGACTCGCTGAAGGCGGAGTACCTGTCCCTGCCGGGCACCGTCGACTACTACTTCCTGCTCAAGAAGGACGCGCAGGGCCGGGCATACCTGGCCGAGCGGTCGGACTGGGTGGACCCGAACCCGGACCCGGGCGGAAACCCGATCCCGAACCGATACACGGTCTCGTTCGACGTCGCGGCGGACAAGGCCGACGGCCTGACCTACCGGAACTACGAGGACGGCCCGTTCCTGACGACCGAGGTCGACGGCCGCCGGGCACTGGAGCTGCAGAAGAATCCCTTCGGCGGCGCCAACCAGTTGTACATGTTCGTCGACGACGCGGCCATCTCCGGCGGGCCGTACCAGGTGAAGGCCACGATCAGCTACCGCTCCCCGGTCCCGGGCTCGTTCGCCATCCAGTACGACTCGCAGCAGAGCGGCTCGGCCTACCAGCGTTCGACCGCGGTGACGATCGGCGCCGACCAGGTGAACCAGTGGCAGACCACGACCATCGACCTTCCCGACGTCCGGTTCACCAACCGGCAGAACGGCGGCGCGGACCTGCGGCTGAACGCGGTCGCCAACCTACCGCTCACCATCTCGGCGGTACGCCTCGACGTGATCCCACCGGCCCCATCGGCGACCCGGGTCTCGATGGACTTCTCCGGTGAGCCCGACGGGCTGACCTGGATCCCGTACGAGAGCGGCCCCGCACACGAGACCGTCGTCGACGGTCGGCGCGCCCTGCAGATCGACCGGAACACGTTCAACTCCGGCAACAACCTCTACCTCGCCGTCGACGACCGCTACCTCACCGGCGGCCCGTACGACGCCACCGCGACCATCGAGTACCTCTCCCCGGTCACCGGCTCGTTCGTCCTCCAGTACGACTCCGCGGCCACCGGGTCGGCGTACCAGAGCGCCACCCGCGTGAGCATCACCGCCGCCATGGTCAACACCTGGCAGACCGCGACCCTCGACCTGCCCCAGGTGATGTTCCGGAACCGGCAGAACGGCAACGCCGACATGCGGATCGTGGGCGCGAACAACCTGCCCCTCATCATCGGCTCGATGAGCGTGCAACTCGCCAACCAGCAGGCGCAGTTGCTGAAGGCGGCGCAGGACGCGGTCGCCGCCGCCGAGGCCAACCCGTCGGCGGAGACGATCACGGCCGCCGAGACGGCCATCGCCAAGGTCACCGACGCCAACCAGGCCACCACGCTGACCCAGCGACTGACCGTCGTGAAACACCTCCTCCAGGCCCGCGACCTGCTCAACCGCATCGCCGCAACCGACCTGACCACTCCCGCACAACTCGACGCCGCCGTCACCGACCTCACCGACGCCACCATGACCCTGGCAAAGGTGCCCACCGACCGGCAGGGCGACCTGCCGCAGCAGCTCGCCACCGCGAAACGCCGCATCGCCGACGCCCTCGCCGACTTCTTCGCCAAACCCGTCCAAGGCAAACCGGAATCCATCCAGCGACCCTGGCTCGACCTGGTCATCTCCGACACCTACGACCGCTCCGGCACCACCGACCTGCACGACCGCGTGATGTCGATCGTCCGCAGCCACACCACCGGCCAGCAGGTCACCATCGCCATCAACGAGTTCCTCGCCACGTGCTAGACGGGAAACAGTTCCGCCTCGGCTCGGGGCGGCGCCGGACCCACCGGCGCCGCCCCGAACCACCCGCCCTGGCGACGGATGCCCGCCGCCACCCCGTCTACCCTGGCTGTTCCAGGTGTTGTCCACAGCTCGGAGTGCTCGGCAGCTGCCGCGCGCGCGGAAGCACCGTGATCAGCGAGGTCGCCGCCGCCGATTCTTGAGCGGGCAGGTAATCACCAGCAGCGCGTGTGCCGCCAGCACCGTCAGGTAACCAGAGGCCGACCTCAGCAAAATGGTGTCGTTGCTGGGCGAGGCGACCATCGCCCCGAACACCGCCGCGACCGCCAGCGCGAAGACCACCATCGTCCACCACGGCTCGCGGGTCCGGTAGCGGGGCACCAGCGCCACCAGCAGCACCGTGCCGGCGACCGCGGCCCACACCACCAGCGCGATCAGCGGACCGAGCCCCTGCGAGTAGGCCCGTCCCCAGGCGCTCATCTTCGTGTCGTACACGTTGAGCCAGGCACCCAGCTCCAGATAGCGCACCGGCGCGTAGCTGAAGTCCCGGGGCGGGCTGTCCACCCCGGCGTACGGCAGCGCCAAGAAGCCGAGCGCCAGGAGCACCGCCACGATGCCGAGGACCAGACACCGTACGACCAGCGATCCGACCGGAAGCTTCGCGGACGGCTGTCCCGGCGCGGGGGCCGGCGCACCGGACACCCCCGGCGGCGGGCCGGGCGGAACGGGCGGTGGGGCGGCGCCATCGGGCAGCGGGTCCAGTTGTGGCTGCTGCCGGCCGTCGATCACGTGCGCTGTCCACCGGTCGCCATCGAACCAGCGGATCGGCTGCCGCCCAGAGGGATCCGGATACCAACCGGGCCGCGGCCCAGCCGTCGCACCTTCCCCGCCACCCTGCACAGAGGAAACCTTGCCACGATCATCCGCCCCGTTAAAGAGGTCGGCTGGGCCTGGGGATTGCGTTTCGGGGAACGCCCGCCGGTCCCAAATCCGGGCCCGAAGGGGCGTGGCAACTAGCGCCGGACGGAGACGCCTGACAATGTGAACCGATGCTGAATCAGGTGGCCGACGGCGTCTGGGTCCGGCAGAGCGAGTGGGTCTGGAGCAACGCCGTCGTGGTGCGCGGGGAGAGCGGGTTGATCCTGGTCGATCCCGGCATCGACGGTTCCGATCTGAACCAGCTCGCCGATGACGTGGACCGGCTCGGCATTCCGGTGGTCGCCGGGTTCTCCACCCATCCCCACTGGGACCACCTGCTCTGGCATCCCCGGTTCGGCGACGTGCCGCGCTACGCCACCACCGTCGGCGCCCAGGCTGCCAGTGAAGCCCGAGAGCGGGCGCAGAAGATGGCGGCGGAGAGCGCATCGGGCATCCCTCTCGAGCTGATCGGTCTCCTCACCCCGCTACCCGCGGACGGGCGACCCGTGCCGGGCGAGATGGTCGAGCATCAGGCGCACGCCATCGGCCACGCCGCGATCCTCCTCGCGGACCGTGGCGTCCTGCTTGCCGGCGACATGCTCTCCGACGTCCTGATCCCGCTCCTCGACCCGCGCCGCCCCGATCAGGTGAGCGCCTACGAGACGGCACTCGACCGGCTGGGTGAGGCCGCCAGCCACATCGAGGTCCTGATCCCCGGCCACGGGGCCGTTGCCGAGGGTCCCGAGGTCGCGGCCCGCCTCGCCGCCGATCATGCCTACATCGACGCGCTGCGGCGAGGAAAGGAACCGGTCGACGCGCGTCTGGGTCAAGACTGGCTCTCCGGCCCCCACCAGTCGAACCTGGAGCAGGCCCGGCAATCATCCGGATGAACTTCGGCGCCATCGCGCTCATGGTCACCACCCGGTGAGCCTCCGATCGGCGGCCACGAAGGCATCCTCTACTGACGACCCCTCATCGGCACAAGAAGACGTCTGGCTCGTCCGGAGCGCTCACACCTGGTGACGTCGCGCCCAACGCCTCTCGGCGAACTGGCTGCGGAGTCGGTCGGTCTCGTCGGCCTGACACCGCGCGAGCTACGGCACACTGCGGCCAGTCTGGCGGGGGCCGAGGGCGCAAACGTCAAGGCCGTGCAGCGGACGCTCGGGCACGCCTCGGCGGCCATGACTCTGGACGTCTACGCGGACCTGTTCGAGGACGACCTGGACCAGGTGGCGGACCGCCTCGACCGGGCGGCGGCTCGTGCTGCTGCGGACTCAGTGCGGACTGAGGGCGTTGGTCCCGATCTTGAAGCCGTTCGTCCGGGTCGTCGGCACCACGCCTGAGCTGGGCGTTTCTGAGGTGGGGCGGGCGGGACTCGAACCCGCGACCGAGGGATTATGAGTCCCCTGCTCTAACCCGCTGAGCTACCGCCCCGCTACCGCGCCGGATCGTAACCCGCTCAACGGATCACCGGCCACCACCCGAACGGCCGGGCTCAAGATCCGACCGGCACGGTGGGCAACGCGAGGATAACAGCGCGCAGCGGATCGGCGGGTGCCCGCATGGTCCACTGCGCTCAGCCCTCGCTGCGCAGCTCCGCGAGCACCACCCCGGCGGCCCGCCAGCCGCTGGCGAGCGCCCCCTGGATGGACGGGCTGTCCCGGTGGTCGCCGGCGACGTAGAGCCCGTCGCCGAGCGCGACCGGTTTGCGCAGCCGGCCCTGCGGCGGTGGCGCGGCGGGCAGCGCGTCCGGGACGGTGACCGTGGTCAGGTGGGTCCAGTCGGCGGTGGACCGCCCGTAGAGCCGGTCCAGCTCCCGCCGGATGACCGCTTCGGGCGGGGCCTGCGGCCCGACCACCGAGGTGGCCACCAGGTGCTTCCCGGCCGGCGCGTACGTGGGCGCGGCGCGGCTGACCACGACGGTGTTGGCGACCAGTTCCCGCCGTTCCCCGTCGAGCAGCAGGATCGGTTCGGCCAGGGGCGGGGTGTCGGTGCTGTGGTAGTAGGTGGTGTAGCCGTGCATGCGTACCCGGTTGAGCCTGGGCAGCAGGGTGGCCGCCGCCGGCGGGTCCACGGCGACCACGACGGCGCGGCAGGGGAGGTCGCCGGCCCGGGTGCGGACCCGGCCCGGCGCGACCGCGCTGACCGGATTGTTCAGGTCGATCAGCTCGGTGGACAGCGGGGCCGCGACGGCCTGGGGCAGCGCCGCCATCCCCCGGGAGGGCAGGCCGATCCGCCCCCGGGCGAACGAGCGCAGGGTCACGGCGAGCACATGGCTGGAGGTCGCCAGTTCCCGGTCGAGGAGGACGCCGGAGAGGAACGGCCGGAGCAGCTCCTCGATGATCGCGTCGGAGAGGCCGGACCGGCGCAGCGCCGCCTCGGTGGTGGTCTCCGGCGCGGTGAGCAGCCGGCCTACCGGCAGGGTGGCACAGCCGGTGACGAGCCCGGCGAAGCGCAACCGGTCCGACAGCGACCCGACCCCGGCGGTCAGCGTGCCGGCGAGGCCGGCGGGCTCGCGTAGCGGATTGGCCAGCCGGTCCAGCCGGTCGCCGCGGCGGACCAGCACGCCGGCGCTGAACCAGCCGAGGTTCAGGGCGGCCAGGTCGAGCAGGCCGCCGAGCCGCGGGTACGCGGTGTTGAGCACCTGGAAGCCGCGGTCCAGCAGGTAGCCGTCGACCTCGTCGGTGGCGACCCGCCCGCCGAGCCGGTCGCCGGCCTCCAGCAGCCGCCACGGCACGCCGGCGCGGTGCAGCCGCCGGGCCGCGGCGAGGCCGGCCAGGCCGCCACCGACGATGACCACGTCGGTCTCAGCGGGCATGCCTCACCTCCGCCCCGGCCCGGTCCCCGTCCCGGTTGGCCCGCGACAGCCGGCTCGGCCACCAGACCTTCGGCCCGATGTCGTACGCGAGTGCGGGCACCAGCAGGGACCGGACGACGATGGTGTCGAGCAGCACCCCGATGGCGACCGCCACGCCCAGCTCGACGAGCACCACCAGCGGTAGCACGGCGAGCGCGGAGAACGTGGCGGCGAGCACGATGCCGGCGGAGGTGATCACGCCGCCGGTGACGGCGAGGCCGGCCAGCACCCCGGCCCGGGTGCCCCGGCGGACCGACTCCTCGCGGACCCGGCTCATCAGGAAGATGTTGTAGTCGATGCCGAGGGCGACCAGGAACACGAACGCGAAGAGCGGGAACGACTGGTCGACGCCGGGGAAGTCCAGGCCGTACTTGAAGATCAGCGCGCAGAGGCCGAGCGTGGCCAGGAACGACAGCACCACGGTGGCGATCAGCAGGAGCGGGGCGAGCAGGGCACGCAGCAGCAGGGCCAGGATCACCGCGATGACCAGCAGCACCACCGGGATGATGACGTTGCGGTCCCGGACGGCGGCGTCGGCGGTGTCCACGTTGACGGCGGTGAAGCCGCCCACCACGGCGCCGGCGCCAGGCACCTTGTGCACCGCCTCGCGCAGGTCGCGGACGGTTCGCTCGGCGGCGTGGCTGTCCGGCGGGTCGGCGAGGGTGGCCTCCAGCTGCACCCGCCCGTCGACCACTTTGGGCGGCGCGTTCGGGTCGGGTGGCCCGCCCGGCCCCTGGCCGGTGACGGGGCGCACCGCGGACACCCCGGGTACGCCCTGGGCCACCTGGGCGACCTGCCGGGCGGTGGCCTCGGTGGTGAAGATGGTGGCCGGGCTGCCGGTGCCGGCCGGGAAGTGCCGGTCGATCACCTCCTGCCCGGCCACCGAGTCGGTGCGGTGGGTGAACAGGCTGGACTGGCCCAGGGTGTTGGCGTCGAGCTGGGTCACGCCACCGGCGAGGGCGGCCAGGACCACCGCGGTGACCAGCCAGACGGGCCGCGCGCGCCGGGCGACGAAGCCGGCGATCCGGCCCCAGACGCGGTGCTCGGTACGCGCGTCGGCGTGGTCGTAGCGGGGCCGCCGCGGCCAGAATGCCCAGCGTCCGCCGAGCAGCAGCAGGGCCGGGAGGAAGGTCAGCATCACCAGCAGGGTGGCGGCGATGCCGACGGCGGCGACCGGGCCGAGCGCGCGGTTGGAGTTGAGGCTGGACAGCAGGAGGCAGAGCAGGCTGAGGATGACCGTGGCGCCGGAGGCGATGATGGCCGGGCCGGCGCCCTTCCAGGCGGTCCGCATCGCGTCCCACGGACGCTCGTGCCGGTGCAGCTCTTCCCGGTAGCGGGCGATGAGCAGCAGCGCGTAGTCGGTGCCGGCGCCGAAGACCAGCACGGTGAGGATGCCCTGCGCCTGCCCGTTCAGCTTGATGACGTCACTCTTCGCGAGGTGATAGACGAAGAGCGAGGCCATCGCGTACGACATGCCGGCGGCGAGCAACGGGCAGATCCAGAGCACCGGGCTGCGGTAGACGATCAGCAGGATCACCAGCACCACCACCAGGGTGACCAGCAGCAGCGGCCCGTCGATGGCGGTGAAGACTTCGATCAGGTCGGCGAGCAGGCCCGCCGGCCCGGCCACGTCCACGGAGAGCCCGTCCCGGTCCGCGCCCGCGATGCCGCGCAACTGGTCGACGACCTGCCGGATCCGCTCGCCCTCGGCGCTGGCGATCGGGACGATCACCTGCACCGCCTGGCCGTCCTGGCTGACGATCGGCGGCGGTAGCGGGGCGACCACCCCCGGCACCTGGGCGAAGCGGGCCACGTCCGCCCGGACGCGCTGCTGGTCGGCCGGGGTGATGCCGGAGGTGCGCTGGTAGACGACCAGAGCGGGGGTGGTCTGCCTGGTTACGAAGGCGGCGGACAGGTCCTGCGCCCGGGTCGCCTCGGCATCGGCCGGCAGGAAGGCCGCGTTGTCGTTGGTGGCGACGTCGCCGAGCTTCCCCGAGTACGGTCCGGCGATCGCCCCGATGACGAGCCAACCAAGTACGACCGCCGCCGCGATCAGCGTTGCCGCCCAGCGGTGCGGTCCTCCGGCCATCTCCACCCACCTTTGAACCGACGCACGAACCGACGCAGCGGGAGTCCCAGTCGACCTCCATCCTGCCGGGCAGAGCGCACCGTTCGGGCGGAAACTGCCCGCGACGCCGGGGCAGGGAAACGAGAAGCGCCCGCCGACCTGGGGTCGACGGGCGTCTGTGGAGCGAAGCTCCCCCGTTTGGACTCGAACCAAAAACCTGCCGGTTAACAGCCGGCTGCTCTGCCAATTGAGCTACGGGGGACCGCAGATCACCCGGTTCGGATCTCTCCGCGCCGGGCGACGGGGACAAGAGTACAGGACATCCGGGGGTGGCGCGCCAGGGGGTTACCGCCATCCGCAGCGGCATTTCCGGGCGACACGATCAACCATCAATACGGACAAATCGCCATCTGGGCACATGGAGGCATGAGCGGAGAGCAGGATGGGTAGTTAGCCGCCGACAGAGGACGCAGGCGCGAGATGGTCGGTCCCGGTCGGCAACGCCCGATCGGGGACGGCGGCGCGTCAGGTACGGAAGGAGCCGCCATGCGCGGAAAGATCATGTTTCTTGGCGGGCTGGCTGCGGGATTCGTCCTGGGCGCCCGTGCCGGTCGGGAGAAGTACGACGAGCTCGTGGTTCGGGGCCGCAAGGTGCTCGACCACCCGACCGTCCAGGAGGCGGCGGGGGTGGCGCAGGCCCAGGCGAACCGGCTCTATGCCGAGGGCAAGGACAGGCTGGGGCAGACGAAGCTCGGCGAGAAGCTGACCAGCGGTAACGGCGGCAAGCCGGGGCTCACCTCGGCCGACAAGCCGTTCGCCGGGACGCCGGCCTCCGTCGGCGCCAAGTCCGGTTCGGCCGGTACGGGATCGGGCGGCGGGCCGAACGCGTCGACCAGCAGCGGGAGCACCAAGCCGTCCGGCAGCAGCTCCTGACGCAATCAGGGCAGCGGGCCGGTCGCCATCGGGCGACCGGCCCGTTCTCGTCTGTCCGGACGGGACCCAACCTTCCCACTTTTGCTGATCCTGAACAAAAGTCGGAGCGATTCATAGAAAACTTTTGGCTCCGACCTCTTCTCTTTGATCGCGTCCGCAAATATCGTCTCGCGTAGAACCTGGCCAGGCTCTCGTCACCACATCAGCGACCTCCTCAGCTCTCGTCCCGCGCTGAGGCGGACCCGCCCGACCAGAGCGAGGTTCGATGCGCAGACCCTTCGGCCGCAGGGCCGCCACCCACCTCAGCCTGCTCGCCCTCGTCGGCGCGACGCTCGTCGCGACGGCCGAGCAGGCTCCGACCCCGGCCCAGGCCGCGCCGGTGCTCAATGCCCCGGCACCCAACAGCAACGGCATGCAGTACAAGGTGCTCGTCTTCACCCGGTCGGCCAGCGGCAACAATGCCGCCACCGCCGCCGGCGTGCAGGCCATCCAGCAACTCGGGCAAGAACGGCGCTTCACCGTCGAGGTCACCAACGACGCCCGCAAGTTCGACGAGCCACACCTGAAGCAGTTCCGCGCCGTGGTGTTCCTCAACACCGCCGGCGACGTGCTCAACGACGCCCAGCAGGCGGCCTTCGAGCAGTACTACCGCGACGGCGGCGGCTTCGTCGGCGTGCACTCCGCCATCGAGGCCAACCCGACCTGGTCCTTCCTCACCGACGTGCTGGGCACCCGGGCCACCGGCGCGCCGTCGGCGAGCAGCAAGGCCACCGTCACCGTCGCCGACCGGGTCCACCCGGCCTCGAAGACGCTGCCGCAGCGGTGGAACACCACCGACCGGTGGTACAACTTCGCGGCCAACGTCCGCGGCGTCTCGCACGTGCTGGCCACGGTGGACGAGAAGACGTACACCGGCGGCACGATGGGCTTCGACCACCCGGTCACCTGGTGCAAGGACTACCAGGGCGGTCGGTCGTTCTACACCGGACTCGGCGCCACCCCGGAGAGCTACAACAGCACCGACCTGCGGGCCCACCTGGGCGGCGCGATCCAGTGGGCGGCCGGCGTGACCAACGGCGACTGCGGCGCGACCGTGCTGGCCAACTACCAGATGACGGTGGTCGGGGCGCAGCCCAACGTCAACGAGCCGATCGGCTTCGACGTCCTTCCCGACGGCCGGGTGCTCCAGACCGACCGGCGCGGCGGCGTACGCCTGCACAACCCGGAGACCAACCAGACCACCATCCTGGCCCAGATCCCGGTCTACACCCACAGCGAGGACGGGATGTACGGCCCGGCGATCGACAACGACTTCGCCACCAACAAGTGGGTCTACCTGTACTACGCGCCCCCGCTGAACACCCCCACCGGGGCCGCGCCGACCACCAGCACCGACCCGCACGCCTGGGACGTGTGGCAGGGCTACTTCCAGCTCTCCCGGTTCAAGTTCGTCGACGGGGAGAACCCGTCGCTCGACCTGAGCACCGAGCAGAAGATCATGCAGGTGCCGGTCGACCGGGGCGCCTGCTGCCACGTGGCCGGTGACATCGCGTTCGACTCGAAGAACAACCTCTGGCTGGTGACCGGGGACGACACCCCGGCCGGCGGCGGCGGTTCCGGCGGCTTCTCGCCGCACAACGACTCGGTCAGCGCCACCGGCGTCTACCAGGCGCCCTTCGTGGACGCCCGGCGCAGCTCGGCCAACACCAACGACCTGCGGGGCAAGATCCTGCGGATCACGGTGGGCGCGGACGGCTCGTACACCGTGCCGGCGGGCAACCTGTTCCCGGGCGGCACGGCGAAGACCCGGCCCGAGATCTACGCGATGGGCTTCCGGAACCCGTTCCGGATCACCCTCGACAAGAACGACGTCGCCTACATCACCGACTACTCCCCCGACTCCTCGGTCGCCCAGGTCGGGCGCGGGCCGGCGGGCACGGGTCGGATGATGGTGGTCGACAAGCCGGCGAACTACGGCTGGCCGATGTGCGTGCAGCCGAACCTGCCGTACATCGAGATGAACTGGACCACGAACCCCATCTCGCCGGTCGCGCCGTTCGACTGCGCGGCGCCGAAGAACACCTCCCGGCACAACACCGGCCTGACCGACCTGCCGAAGGTGGAGAAGTCTGAGCTGTGGTACTCGTTCCAGGCGCCGACCCCCTGCCCGGAGTCCTACCTGTCGACTCCGACGCAGACCTGCCCGGTGCTCTTCCCGGAGCTGGGCACCGGTGGTGTCGGCCCGCACGGTGCGGCGAAGTACGACTACGACCCGGAGCTGAGGTCGGAGACGAAGTTCCCCGAGTACTACGACAACGCCATCTTCTTCGGCGAGTTCACCCGGGACACCCTCAAGGAGATCCGGCTGGACGACCAGGGTGAGATCCTGAAGATCAACAATGTGTTGAACTGCGGGCAGGCGCCCACCACCCCGGCCAAGCCGTTCCTCTGCGACAACCCGATGGACATGCGCTGGGGCGCGGACGGCAACTTCTACCTGCTGACCTACGGCGACGGATTCTTCAACATCAACCCGGACGCGGCCATGCTGAAGTTCAGCTACGTCAAGGGCCTGCGGGCGCCCACCGCCGTGCTGAACGCGACCCCGACCAACGGCCGCGCGCCGCTCACGGTCTCGTTCTCCAGCGAGGGCTCGAAGGACCCGGACCCGGGCGACTCGATCCGGTTCGCCTGGGACTTCGACGGCAACGGCACCACCGACTCGATCGACCCGAACCCGTCGTTCACCTACACCACCAACGGGGTTTACACCGCCCGCCTGACGGTGACCGACTCCAGCGGCAAGACGGCGTCGGCGAACACCACGATCACCGTCGGCAACACCGCGCCGACCGTCACGGTCAACACCCCGCTCGAGGGCGGCTTCTTCAGCTGGGGCGACGACATCCCGTGGACGGTCACCGTCACCGACCCGGAGGACGGGCCGATCGACTGCAGCAAGGTCGAGGTGACCTTCGTGCTCGGCCACGACACCCACGGGCACGGTGAGGCCAACCAGTTCGGCTGCTCGGGCGTGCTGCCCACGGAGGCGGACGACGCCTCGCACGGCGGCTACATCTACGGCGTGGTCAGCGCGTCGTACACCGACAAGGGCGCCAACGGCCAGCCGGCGCTGACCACGGTGGACCAGCAGATCATCCAGGCCAAGCGGCAGGAGGTCGAGTTCGCCACCGAGGAGTCCGGCACCACGGTCGCCACCACCGCCGACACCGGTGGCGGGCAGCAGCGCGGCGGCCTCGACCCGGGTGACTGGATCGCGATCAACAACACCGTCAACCTGAAGAACATGCAGTCGATCACGCTGCGCACCTCCGGCGGCAGTGCCGCCACCGCCGGGCAGCCCCGGTTCGGCGTCCAGTTCCGCCTGGACTCCCCCACCGGCCCGCTGCTGACCACCGCCACGGTCAACGCGACCAGCGGTAACAACGCCTTCACCAGCACCACCGTGCCGATCACCGACCCGGGCGGGACGCACAAGCTCTACCTGGTCTTCACCACCGTCTCCGGCGGGCCGACCAGCGGCTTCGGCAACCTCAACTGGGTCGAGTTCACCGGCCAGGGCATCGGCGTCACGCCGTGACGCCCGGGTGGGGCCGTCCACCGGGCGGCCCCACCCGGCCCGACTCCCCTTCCAACACCACCCATCACCTGAGAAAGGCAGCCCGAGATGAACGACAGCACACAAGGGATGAGCCGCCGACGGATGCTCGGCACCATCGCCGGGGCGGCCGGGGCGGTCGCCGTCGGCGCCGCCGGCTGGGCCCCCTCGGCCACCGCGGCGAGCAACGGCGTACTCGTCCCGCCCGGCAAGCGCGGCATCATCCTCTACAGCGTCCGTGACCGGATCAGCGCCGCCGACGACGGCAGCGGTGTGCCGTTCGGCTTCGAGCGGGTGCTCGGCCGGCTCGCCGAGATCGGCTACAAGGAGGTCGAGTTCGCCGGCTACACCCAGCACACCTCGATCCTCGGCCGGCAGATCACCCCGACGGAGATCCGCAAGATCCTCGACGACAACGGGCTGCGCGCCAACGGCTCGCACGCCTCGGTCCCGGGCACGGTCACCCCGACCACGATCGCCCAGTTCGAGCAAACGCTGGACACCGCCGAGATCCTCGGCATGACCCACATCGGCACCGGCAGCGACCCGACCGGCAGCAACTACAAGGCCGACTGGGACGCCGCCGCCGACCGGTGGAACACCTTCGGCGAGATGGCCGCCGCGCGTGGGCTGAAGCTCTACACCCACAACCACGACGCGGCGTACAACTTCCTGCTGGACAGCGGGCCGCTGGACGCGCTGGGCCGCCCGACCCGGTCCTCCGGCGTCCGCAAGCTGGAGTACTTCTTCGGGCTCACCAACCCGGAGTGGGTCTGGTTCGAGATGGACATCTACTGGGCGCACGTGGCCCAGTACCGGTACCGCAGCTACACCGACCCGGACGGCGTGACGCAGACCAACGTCTTCGACCCGCTGGCCACCGTGGCCGCCCGGACCAACCGGTTCCCGCTGTTCCACGCCAAGGACGGCAAGATCAACACGGGCACCACCAACGGGTACGACATGGTGCCGCTCGGCCAGGGCGACATCGACTACGGCGGCTTCTTCGCCAACATGGGCGCCAAGGGCTACCACAACCCGATGTGGGAGCAGGACACCGCGCCCGGTGGCAGCGCCGACCCGGGCCGGTCGCTGCGCTACGCGGAGATCAGCTACCGGCACATGTCGAGCCTGCGGGGCTGACCCGACCTGTTCGACCGCAAGGGGGGCCGCTCCCGGGAAACCGGGGGCGGCCCCCTCGCGTCACGCCGCCGTGACGCACGTATGGCACATTCGGAGCGGGGGGTGATCGCGATGACGATGGTGGGACCGGAGATCGCGGACCAGACAAGGCTGCTGCGGCTGCTGCGTGACGGCCCGCGCTCCCGGGTGGAGCTGGCGGACGCCCTGGGCCTGCCCCGGGCCCGGTTCGCCGCGGAGGTGGACCGGCTGACCACGCAGGGCCTGGTGGAGACCGCGGGGCCGGCCGCGTCCCGGGGCGGGCGGCGGTCGTCACTGCTCCGGATGGCCGGGCAGGTCCGGTTCGGCGCGGTGGTCGTCGGTGACGGGCGGCTCGAGGTGGCGCTCACCGACGGCGAGCTGACCCTGCTCACCCGGTACGCCGAGCCGCTGGACGTACGGGTCGGCCCGGAAGCGGCGGTGAGCCGCGCGGTCGAGGTGCTCGGCAAGCTCCGCGCCGAGGCCGGGCTGGCCAAGCTGGCCGGGGTCGGCGTGGCCCTGCCCGGGCCGGTCACGGTCCGGGCCGGCGCGCCGGCCGTCGCGCCCGCCCTGCCCGGCTGGCACCAGTTCCCGGTCCGCGACACCATCGCCGCCGAGCTGGGCTGCCCGGTGCAGGTCGACAACGACGCCAACGTGATGGCGCTCGGCGAGTTGCACGCCGGCACCGGCCGGGCATTCGACGACTTCCTCTACGTCAAGCTGGGCAACGCGGTGGGCTGCGGGCTGATCCTCGACGGTGCGCTCTACCGGGGCGCGGCCAGTGGGGCCGGCGACGTCGGTCACCTCCCGCTCGCCGAGGACGGGCCGCTGTGCGGCTGCGGCCAGACCGGCTGCCTGGAGGCGTACTGCGGGGATGCCGCGCTGGTGCGGGAGGCGGTGACCGCCGCGCGGGCCGGGCGCTCGACGGCGCTCGGCGACCGGCTGGCGGCGACCGGCCCGCTGACCACGGCCGACGTGGGCCGGGCCGTGACCGACGGGGACCCGGTCGCGCAGACGCTGGTCCGCGACGCCGCCCGCCGGCTCGGGCAGGTGGTGGTCAGCCTGGTCAGTTTCGTCAACCCGGCCATCGTGATCATCGGCGGCGCGGCGCCCGGCATCGGCCCCGTCCTGCTGGCCGAGATCCGCGGCGTGGTCTACCGACGCTCGACGCCGCTGGCCACCGGCAGCATGCCGATCGTCCTCTCCGACCTGGACGACCGGGCCGCCCTGATCGGTGGCGCTCGCCTGATCAGCGACCAGGTCTTCGCGGCCTGCTGAGCACCGCCGGCTCGGCTGCCCCGCCCGACGGCCTGGGTGGAGGGCACATTCACGTCCCGAGGGCGTGCGGAAAATCACTTCCGTGGCTATGCTCACCGGACTCTCCCAGGGCTCACCGGCATCCGGTGAGCCTGTTGGCCAATAGGAGGACAACGTGGTCTCCCGAAATGCCTGGCAGCGCGGCGTGCTGGCAACCGCGACCGCGGTGCTGGTCGGCGTCGCCAGCGCGGCGCCCGCAGCGCACGCCGAACCGAACAACAACAACTCACGGAAGTTGCGGGCGGCGGTCACCGCCGACGGCATCATCAAGCACCTCACGGCCCTGCAGCGAATCGCCGACGAGAACGGTGGTACGCGGGTGGCCGGCTCGGCCGGCTACGACCGCTCGGTCGACTACGCCGAAGGCGTGCTCCGCGCGGCCGGCCTCCAGGTGAGCCGGCAGTCGTTCCAGTACCAGACGTTCATCTCGCACGGTCCCGGCCTGCTGCAGCGGGTGTCCCCGTCGCCGGCCGCCGACCTGCCGAACGTGCTGATGAGCTACTCGGGCAGCGGCGATGTGACCGCGCGGGCGTCGGTGCCGACCGGCTCCGCTTTCGGCTGCAACTCGACGGACTTCGGCCCGGCCAACGCCGGCACGATCGTCCTCATCAGCCGCGGCGGAAGCACCGAGACCTTTTCCTGCGGCTTCGGCTTGAAGGCCAGGAACGCGTTCAACGCCGGGGCGGCCGCCGCCATCATCTACAACAACACCACCGGCAGTCTGAACGGGACGCTGGGCGAGGACTTCACGCTCGACTTCGCGGCGACCGGCATCACCCAGGAGCTCGGCCAGCAGCTTGTGGCGCAGGTCCCCAGTGGCCTGACGCTGCGGGTCAAGGCCAGCACCTTCCGCGGTACGGCCACCGCGGAGAACCTCATCGCCGAGTCGGACTCGGGTGACCCGAACAACGTGGTGATGGCCGGTGCCCACCTGGACTCGGTCTCCGCCGGCCCGGGCATCAACGACAACGGCTCGGGCAGCGCCTCCCTGCTGGAGATCGCCACGCAGATGCACAAGGTGAAGCCGAAGAACAAGGTCCGCTTCGCCCTCTGGGCGGCCGAGGAGTCCGGCCTGGTCGGCTCGGAGCACTACGTTGCCAACCTGTCGGCCGCGGAGCGTAAGAAGATCGCTCTCTACCTGAACTTCGACATGGTCGGCTCGCCCAACTACGTGCGCTTCGTGTACGACGGCAACAACTCGGCGTTCCCGGTCGGCACCGGGTCCGCTGCCGGGCCGGCCGGCTCGGGCGCCATCGAGCAGCTCTTCCACGACTACTTCGCCTCGCAGGGGCTGGCATCGCGGGAGACGCCGTTCTCCGGGCGGAGCGACTACGGGCCGTTCATCGCCGCGGGCGTGGACATCCCGTCCGGTGGCCTGTTCACCGGCGGCGAAGGGATCAAGACCGCGGACGAGGCGGCGGTCTTCGGTGGCACCCCGGGCATGCCGTACGACTCGTGCTACCACCAGGCCTGCGACACGATCAACAACATCAACAAGCAGGCGCTTGAGGAGATGTCGGACGCGATCGCGCACGCCGTGATCACGTACGCCTTCGACATCAGCAGCCTGCGCGCGCCGGTCCAGGGCAAGGGACCGGGTGCCGGGGACAGCGGCGGCGGTGGCCTGCACGACCACGAGCACGAGGTCACGCAGTAACCGTCCGGCCAACCAGACCGGCACTGACCTGAACAGGCGGGAGGCGACCTCGGTCGCCTCCCGCCCGTTCGTGGCGGCCGGACCGGTCAGTCGCGGTTGCTGCTGAAGGCGGCGTCGAAGGCGGCGGCCGGGGCGTCGAAGGCGTGCCGGCGGACGAACTGGAGCGCCTCGGGCGCACCGACCAGCCGGTCCATGCCGGCATCCTCCCACTCGATGGAGATCGGGCCGTCGTAGCCGATCGCGTTCAACGCCCGGAAGCAGTCCTCCCACGGCACGTCCCCGTGGCCGGTGGAGACGAAGTCCCAGCCCCGCCGCAGGTCCGCCCATGGCAGGTGGGAGGAGAGCCGCCCGCGCCGCCCGTCGCCGGTACGGACCTTCGCGTCCTTGCAGTCGACGTGGTAGATCCGGTCGGCGAAGTCGAAGATGAAGTTGACCGGGTCCAGCTCCTGCCAGACGAAGTGGGACGGATCCCAGTTCAGCCCAAACGCGGGGCGGTGGCCAATCGCCTCCAGCGTCCGCTTGGTGGTCCAGTAGTCGTACGCGATCTCGCTGGGGTGCACCTCGTGCGCGAAACGGACCCCCACCTCGTCGAAGACGTCGAGGATCGGGTTCCACCGGTCGGCGAAGTCCTGGTAACCGCGTTCGATCATCGCCGGCGGCACCGGCGGGAACATCGCCAACGTGTGCCAGATGGATGAGCCGGTGAACCCGACCACCGTCCGCACCCCCAGCTTCGCCGCCGCCCGGGCGGTGTCCTTCATCTCCTCGGCGGCCCGGCGGCGGACGCCCTCCGGCTCGCCGTCGCCCCAGATCCGGGCGGGCAGAATGTCCTGGTGCCGCTCGTCGATGGGGTGGTCGCAGACCGCCTGCCCGACCAGGTGGTTGGAGATGGCGAAGACCTGGAGGTTGTGCTTGGCGAGGGTGGCCCGCTTCCGGTCCACGTACGACTCGTCGGCGAGGGCCTTGTCGACCTCGAAGTGGTCGCCCCAGCAGGCGATCTCGAGGCCGTCGTACCCCCACTCGGCGGCGAGCCGGCAGACCTCGTCGAACGGAAGATCGGCCCACTGGCCGGTGAAGAGCGTGATGGGTCGCGCCATTGTCCTTCTCCCCTGTGTGATGGGGGATTCCGTTGCAGGCCGGGCGAGGGCGACCGGATGCTGACGACCCCGACGGGCACCGGTGGGCGCGGTCGCGCCTGAGGCCCGACGGGTTGCGCCTCCCGTCGGGTCACCGGCCACCTCGCGGTCGCCGCCCCCACTCTATTTCCGCCGCCCCGCTCGCGGAAGGCCCTACCTGACCGGGGTGTCCAACCGGGCGCCCCACCTTCCGGCTCAGTGCCGGCGGTGCGCGGCCCGGGAGGTCAGCTCGACCAGTGCCGACCGCGCGGGCTCGGCCAGCCGTGTCCGGTCCAGCGCGGCGCGGGCCTGGTCGACGCGGGCCCGGATCATGCCCTCGACCCGCTCCCGCGCGCCGGTGGCCTCGATGATCCCCTGCACCTCGGCCGCGCCCCCGTGATCCAGCTCCGGGTCTCCGACCAGCGCCCGCAGTCGCGCCGCCTGCGTCGGGCCGGCCGCCTCCCGGGCCAGCGCCAGCAACACGGTCGACTTACCCTCCCGCAGGTCGTCCAGGTTCGACTTACCGGTGACGGCCGGGTCGCCGAAGACGCCGAGCAGGTCGTCGCGAAGCTGGAAGGCGTCCCCGAGCGGGTCGCCGAACTCCGCCAGCGCCGTCACGACGGCGGGGTCGGCGCCGGCCAGGGCGGCGCCGATCTGCACCGGGCGGGTCACCGTGTACCGGGCCGTCTTCATCCGGACCACGGCGAGGGCGGAGGCCACCGAGCCGTCGCCGACCGCGGAGACCACGTCCAGATACTCCCCCGCGATCACCTCCGCCCGCATCCGCGCGAAGACGGCGAGCCCGCGGCGGACCTGCGCCGGTTCGAACCCGCAGTCGTGGAACATCTGGCCCGACCAGGCGGCGCAGAGGTCGCCGCAGAGCAGGGCGGCGTCCCGGCCGTACGCCGCGGGGTCGCCGTGCCAGCCGGAGCGGGTGTGCAGCTCGGCGAAGACCCGGTGCACCGACGGCTGGCCCCGCCGCAGGTCGCTGCCGTCGAGGATGTCGTCGTGGATAAGGGCGAAGGCGTGGAACAGCTCCAGCGCCGCCGCCGCGACCACGATCGGGGCGCCGTCCGGGCCGCCGAAGCCGCGCCAGCCCCAGTAGCAGAACAGGGGCCGCAGCCGCTTGCCACCGGCGAGAACGAACCGGCGCAGCACGGCGTGGACGGCCCCCGTACCGTCGTCCGACCGACCCGGCCGCCGCTCGCTCAGAAACGCGGCGAGCGCGGCGTCGAAGCGATCCCGCAGCAGGGCCGGGTCGGTCGATGCGACGGTGACGGTCATGGTGCCTCCCGGGCCAGTCCGGCGAGCTGGAGCAGCAGGGCCTTCACGTCGGTCGCGGCGACCCGGTCCCGGGCCGCGGTCGGGTCGGAGCAGAGCAGCACCGGCCCGTCGGCCGGGTCGGCCGGCAGCCGGCCGTGCGAGCCGCGGACCGCCCGCGCCCCGGCGTCCAGCCCCACCACGCTCATCAGGTAGCGCATGCCGAGCTTCTTGCGGGCCAGCGCCACCGCCGCCCGGCGCTTCGCGGCACCCGGGGCGGCCGGGTCGAAGAACAGCTCGGCCGGATCGTAGCCGGGCTTGCGGTGAATCTCCACGAGGCGGGCGAAGTCGGGCGCGCGGGCGTCGTCGAGCCAGTAGTAGTAGGTGAACCAGGCGTCCGGCTCGGCCACCAGCACCAGCTCGCCGGAGCGCTCGTGGTCCAGCCCGTAGCCGGCCTGCCCGGCGGCGTCCAGCACCTCGGCCACCCCGGGCAGCCCGGCGCACAGCTTCGCCACCGCCGGCACGTCGGCCGGGTCCTTCACGTAGACGTGCGCGACCTGGTGGTCGGCGACCGCGAAGGCCCGGGACGTCCACGGGTCGAGGTACTCCATGCCGTCCTGGGTGTAGACCCGCAGCAGCCCCTCGGACCGCAGCAGGCGGTTGACGTCGACCGGGCGGGAGACGTCGGTGATGCCGTACTCGGAGAGCGCCACCACCGTGGCGTCCCGCTCCCGCGCGGCGTCCAGCAGCGGGGCGAGCACCGCGTCCAGCTCGGCCGCCGCGGCGGCGGCCTGCGGCGAGGACGGGCCGAACCGCTGCAGGTCGTAGTCGAGGTGCGGGACGTAGACCAGGGTCAGGTCCGGGGCGTGCTCGGCGAGGATCCGCTCGGCCGCCCGGCAGATCCACCGCGACGACGGCAGCCCCGCCCCGGGCCCCCAGTAGGTGAAGAGCGGGAAGGTGCCGAGCGCGTCGGTGAGCGCGTCGTGCAGCTCGGGCGGATCGGTCCAGCAGTCCGGCTCCTTGCGCCCGTCCGCGTAGTAGATCGGGCGCGGCGTCACCGTCCAGTCCACGTCGGCGCCCATCGCGTACCACCAGCAGACGTTGGCGACCCGGTAGCCGGGCTCGACCCGGCGGGCCGCCTGCCACAGCTTCTCCCCGCCGACCAGGGCGTTGTGCTGCCGCCAGAGCAGCACCTCGCCGAGATCCCGGAAGTACCAACCGTTGCCGACGATCCCGTGGCCGGCCGGTGGTTCTCCGGTGAGGAAGGTGGACTGCACCGAGCAGGTGACCGCAGGCAGCACCGTGCCCAGCTCGGCGGAGAAGCCCGACTCCGCGACCGCGCGCAGCCGGGGCATGTGCGCCAGCAGGCGCGGGGTCAGCCCCACCACGTCGATGACCACTAGCCGCTTGCTCATGCCGGCACCTCGCTTCGCTCGGCACCGCCATGAGACACCACGGCACCGTGTCGATGATTCGCTCGCTGACCCTCGCTCATGCCGCCACCCCCGCCGTCGTGGCCAGCCCGAGCCCGACCAGCTCGTCGCGGGCGAAGGCCAGCTCGGCGGCGATCCCCGCGGCCAACTCCGCGTCGGTACGCGGCCGGCGCGCCGCCGGCAGCACCCCCCAGGTGTACGTCTCGACGTCGAGGTGCTCGCAGCCGGCGACCGGTCCGGCGTACAACGCGGCGAGCGCGGCCCGCAGCACAGGCAGGGTGGACCGCAGCGGCGGCTCGGGCGGGGCGTGCAGCGGCACGTGGTAGTGCACCCGCCACGGCCCGGGCAGCCGGGTGTCGAGGGCGGCGTCGAGATCGTCGGCGGCGTACGCCGGGTCGGCCGGGTCGCTACCCTCAGCGCAGCCGGCCGCTCGGGTCTGGTGCAGGAAGCGCGGCTCCACCCAACGGCGCAGCGCCTCGGCCGAACCCTCCGGATCGGCCGCCTCGACGGCGGCGGAGACCTGCACCTTGACCACCGGCAGCCCGGCGGCCCGGAGCCGGTCCAGCGCCTCGACCGGCTCCTCCCAGGCGCAGGCGAGGTGGGCCAGATCGAGGCAGATCCCGAGCCGGTCCGAATCCATGGTTGAGAATATCTCACGCGCCTGTCCCGTGGACTCCACCAGGCAACCCGGTTCCGGCTCGAAGCCGACCCGGATGGTCCGCCCGGTCTCCCGCTCCACCGAGGCGAGCCCGGCCGCCAGCTCGTCGAGGCGGCGCCGGGCGGCGTCGGCCCGGGCGGCGTCCCACGGCGTACGCCAGGCCAGCGGCAGGGTGGAGATCGAGCCGCGGGCCGCGTCCTCGGGGAGCAGGTCGGCCAGCACCCGGGCCAGGTCCAGGGTGTACCCGAGCCGCTCCGGGGTGGTCCAGTCCGGGTGGTACACCGCGCCCTTCACCACGGGCGCCTGGAAGGCCGCGTACGGGAAGCCGTTTAGGGTGACCACCTCCAGCCCGCGTACGGTCAGCTCGTGCCGGAGCCGGCGGCGGGCCGCCGGGTCGGCGGCGAGCGCGGCGGCCACCGGGGCGGCCAGCCAGAGCCCCAGCCCGAGCAGGTCGGTGCCGAGCGCCCGGCGGACCGGGAGGGCGTACGTGTCGAGCTGGGCGAGGATCCCGGCCAGGTCCTCGGCCGGGTGGACGTTGGTGCAGTAGCCGAGGTGGACGGTGCTGCCGTCGGCATGGTGGAAGCGCATCACTCGCCCCCGCGCAGGATGGAGTTGCCGGCGAAGGTGGGCGCGGGCGCGTCCACGTCGGTGAGGTCCAGCTTTCCGGACTGGCCGTAGAACTCGACCGGGTTGCGCCAGAGCACCCGGTCCACGTCGTCCTCGGTGAACCCGGCGAGCAGCATCGCCTCCCCGGTGGCCCGGGTGAGCAGCGGGTCGGAACGCCCCCAGTCGGCGGCCGAGTTGACCACCATCCGCTCGGTCCCGTACGTCTTCAGCAGCTCGACCATCCGCGGCGGCGACATCTTCGTCTCCGGATAGATCGAGAAGCCCAGCCAGCAGCCGGTGTCCCGGACCAGCTTCACGGTGACCTCGTTGAGGTGGTCGATCAGCACCCGCCCGGGGTCGATGCCGGACTCGGCGACCACCGCCAGGGTGCGCTCGACGCCGCGGGCCTTGTCCCGGTGCGGGGTGTGCACCAGGGCGGGCAGGTCGTGCCCGACGGCCAGGGCGAGCTGCCCCGCGAAGGCGGCGTCCTCGGCCGGGGTCATCGAGTCGTAGCCGATCTCGCCGACCGCTACCACGCCGTCCTTGTCCAGGTAGCGCGGGAGCAGGTCGAGCACGGGGCGGCAGCGGGGGTCGTTGGCCTCCTTCGGGTTCAGCGCCACGGTGGCGTGGTGCCGGACGCCGAACTGCCCGGCCCGGAACGGCTCCCAGCCGATCAGCGAGTCGAAGTAGTCGACGAACGAGGCGGCGCTGGTGCGCGGCTGGCCGAGCCAGAACGCCGGCTCCACCACCGCGCGTACCCCGGCGGCGGCCATCCGCTCGTAGTCGTCGGTGGTGCGTGAGGTCATGTGGATGTGCGGGTCGAAGATGCGCATCACGCCTCCCTGGCGGTGGTGGGGTGCGAGCCGGCGCCGAGCCGGTCGAGCAGGGCGGTGGCGTCGGCGGGCATGGTCCGGCCGGCCGCGTTCCGCTCGGCGGCGAACGCGGCCAGCATCGCCGCCAGTTCGCCGTCCGCCCGGCCGTGCAGGTCGTCCACGTCCGCCAGCGGTACGCCGGTGAACACGCACTTGAGCACGGCCTGCCGCCAGGCCGGCTGCTCCAGGTGCCGGGCGTACGGGCCGAGCGCGGCGGCGACCAGCCGGGTGTCGTTGGTGCGGATCGCGTCGTGCAGCAGCGGCACGCAGGCCGCCCCGATCGGCAGCAGCGGCAGCGCTCGCAGCACGGCCCGCTTCTCGGCGGCGTCGCCGTGCTGGTAGAGGGAGTCGGCCACCGCCGCGTGGTCGGCGGGGAGCGCGGTGAGCAGCAGCGCGCGGGCCGCCTCGTCGACCGTCCAGCCCGGCGGATCGGGCAGCGGCCCCCGACCGCACCGCCGGGCGGCGGTGGCGAAGAGGCGCGCGATCGCCGTGGGCTCGGTCGCGACGCGGCGCAGGGCCGCGTCCAGCCACTGCGGATCGGGTGCGCCCCGCAGCGCGGCGCGCAGTCGGTCGGGTGTCATTCCGTCTCCCCTCTGAGCCGGGTGGCAGGTGCTCAGCCACCGCCTTTGCTCTGCAGCCCCTTACGCAGCACCCGCGGTCCGGACGTGTTGCCTCCGTGGCTGCATAGCAAAGGGTCCGAGTCGGTTTTCCGGGGCCGGTCGGTCCCGGCGGCGGCGTGCAGAAACTCGATCGACCGGGCGGCGACCGCCGGCGCGGCGTGCGAGTGCCGGGGCAGCTCCACGGCCACGAGGCCGCGGTAGCCGGCGTCGGCGAGAGCGCGCAGTACCGGCGGAAAGTCGATCTCGCCGGTGCCGAACTCCAGGTGCTCGTGCACGCCTCGGCGCATGTCGTCGATCTGCACGTTGACCAGGTGGTCGGCGACCGCAGTCACGCAGTCGGGCACCGGCCGCGGCTCCAGGCAGCGGCAGTGTCCGATGTCGAGGGTGATGCCGAAGCCGGGCGGCGCGCCGAGCGCGTCCCGTAGCCGGTGCCAGCCGGCGATGTCCTCGACCAGCATGCCCGGCTCGGGCTCGAACCCGAGTGGCACGCCGGCCGCCGCGGCCTCGGCGCAGACCGTGGCGCAGCCGGCGACGAGCCGGTCCCAGGCGACCGACTCCGGCACCTCCGGCGGGCGTACGCCGGCCCAGAACGAGACCGCCTCGGCGCCCAGGTCCGCGCCGATCCGCACGGCCCGGCGGAGGAACTCGATCCGCAGCGCCGGCTCGTCGTGCAGCAGCGTTGGGGCGTGCTTGTGCCACGGGTCGAGCAGGTAGCGGGCGCCGGTCTCGACCACCACGGCCAGGCCGAGCGCGGTCAGCCGGCGGTGCACCGCGGCCACCCGGCGGCCGAGCTCCGGCGCGAACGGGTCGAGGTGGTCGTGGTCGAGGGTGAGCGCCACCCCCTGGTAGCCGAGGCCGGCGAGCACGCCGAGCGCGTCGTCGAGCCGGTGGTTGGCGAAGCCGTTGGTCCCGTACCCGAAGCGGAGCCCGGCCGGGTCCGACGGGGCCCCGCGGCCGGCCGGCGCAGCCCCGGCGTCCGCCGTCGGCGGGGCGCCGTGCGGCACGGACGGGGATGGCGGGCTGGGCGCCGGCCGGCCGGTCATGTCGGCGAGACCAGTCGGGCCAGGCGGCGGCCGAGCGGAGCGGCGGCGGCCACCGCGAGGCCGAGCAGTCGGGCGCCGGCCCGGGCGGTCAGCGCGCCCTGCAACGCGGGCAGTCCGGTGATGCCCGCGCCGACGGCGGCGCGGACCCGGGCCGGTGACGGATCGGCGAGCACCCGGACCTGCGCCGACCCGTAGCTGGTGGCGTAGCCGGCGGCGAGCACGGCGGGGACCGGCTCGGTACGGCTCAGCGCGGTGGCGGCGACCAGGGCGGTGCCGGCCAGGGTGGCCTGGGGCAGCCGCCGGTCGGCGCCGGACACCTCGCGGCGGGACAGCGCGGTGACCGTCCAGGTGTGCGCGGCGACGGTCAGCGCCGCCGGCAGCGCCCGGACGAACCCCCGCCGGGCCGAGGGGACCCGGCCGGCGGCGCGCGGCGCGCTCCGGCCGGCGCCGGGGCTCGCGCCGAGCAGCACGTCCAGGCCCCGGCAGGCGGCCATCACGGCGGGGCCGGCGGCGGTGTTCTTGGCGAGCAGGTCGTACCCCCAGATCGCGCCGGCGAGCGGGACCGCGACGGCGGCCGCCCGCCGGCCGCCGGCGGCCGTGGCCACGGCGAGCCCGGCGGCGGTCAGGCCGGCGGCGACGCCGAACGCGGCGGCGGGGTGCACCCGGCCGGAGGGAATCGGCCGCTCGGGGCGTTCCACGGCGTCCAACCGCCGGTCGGCCCAGTCGTTGGCGGCCATGCCGGCCCAGTAGAGCAGCACCGACGCCCCGGCCAGGGCCGGCGTCCGGCGGTCCAGTGCGCCGGCCGCCGCCGCGCCGGCCACCACGTCCCCCGGTACGGAGAGCGCGGCCGGCGCCCGGACCAGTTCGGCGAGGTCGGCCAGCCGGGTCATCGCCCGGCTCCGGCGTGCAGCCCTGCGACGAAGTCGCACAGCACCGTCCACTGCTCGGCGAGCGAATGGGCGGGCGCGTCGATGCCGTCCTTGAAGAAGAAGGCCAGCTCGGCGAGGGGGCCGCGGCGGCCGACGGCGTGCGCGGCGGCGGTGAGCCGGGCCAGGTCGAGCACCAGCGGGGCGGCCAGCGCCGAGTCGCAGCCGTGCCAGGTGAACTCCATCCGCATCCGGGTGCCGAGGAAGCCGGCGAAGGTGATCAGGTCCCAGGCGGTCTTGAAGTCGCCGAGGTCCTCGACGTAGTCGATCCGGGTGTCGCCCTGCGGGACGTAGCCGAGGGTCTCGCCGAGCACCCGCTGCTTACTGATCACCTTGGCGGCGTTGGCGGCCGGCTCGGCGAGCGCGGCACCGTCCCCGCCGCCGAGCAGGTTCAGCCCGGACCAGGAGCGCACAGCCAGGTTCCGCATCGCGAACATCGGCGCGAGCACCGCCTTGACCAGGGTCTCCCCGGTCTTGCCGTCGTTCCCGGCGTACGGCAGGCCGCGCTCCTCGGCCAAGGCCGCCAGCGCGGGCAGCCGGGCCCCGGTGGACGGCGTGAAGTCGACGTACGGGCAGCCGGCGGTGAGCGCCGCGTACGCGTACAGCGAGCTGGCCGGCAGCACCTCGGCGGGGCCGGCCAGCGCGTCCCGCAGCGCGGCGAGGTCGTGGTGGGCCGGGTGCGCGGTGGCGGCCGGCTCGGTGGTGGAGACGTTGACCACCACCACCCGGTCCAGAGCGTGCCGGCTCCGGAAGTCGGTCAGGTCGCGGGCCACGACGGCAGCCCGCTCGGCCTGGGTGCCCTCGGTCGGGGCGGGGCGCAGCGCCGCCTCGACACTGGCCAACTCCCCGCCAAGGGCGTCCAGCAGCCGGCCGGGCAGCACCCCGGCGGCGGCGAGCGACTCGGCCCGCTTGCTGAGCGGGCAGGCCACCACGTCATGGCCGCCGAGGACGAGGTCGGCGAAGGCCGGCAGGGCGGGCCCGCGCAGCTCGGGCAGCTCGGTGACGCAACCGGTCGGGTCGGTGAGCCCGGCCCGCAGGGCCAGCGCCCCGACGATGCTGGTGGTCGCGACCGAGCCGCGCGCTCCCACCAGCCAGACACCCGTACGCATCGTGCTCCCTCCCCAGGGTCGGGTCGGTCCGCCGGTGCGGCCGGGGAATCCCGGTCCGGCCGCACCGGCGGGCCGTGCTTGGTCGTGCCGCGCCGGAGGGGCTCCGGTGGCACGTTCCCCGGAATCCGACCTCATCCCCCCCCGCGGGGCGCAACCGCGGCGGGCCCTCGCCGGTCAGGTTCCGGGAAACCTCCTCGGGCGACGCCCTACGGGCGCCGCATGGGTCAGGCGGCACCCCAGCCAACGCGAGGCGCCACGTGGGTCAGGCGGCCACTTCGGCCAGCGCCGGCTCCACCTCCGTCCAGCTGGCGAGCTCCGCCGAGCGGGTCACCGCGTCCAGCACCAGCTGGACCTGCAACGCGTCGGCGAACGACGGCGCCGGGTCGGTGCCGGTGGCGATCGCCTCGACGAAGTCGCGCATCTGGTGGGTGAAGGAGTGCTCGTAGCCGATGATGTGGCCGGGCGGCCACCAGGCCGACATGTACGGGTGGTCCCCCTCGGTCACCAGGATCCGGGTGAAGCCCTGCTCGGCGGTGGGCCGGGTGGCGTCGTAGAACTCCAGCTCGTTGAGGCGTTCCAGGTCGAAGACCAGGGTGCCGAGCGAGCCGTTGATCTCCACCCGGAGGGCGTTCTTGCGGCCGGTGGCGAACCGGCTCGCCTCATACGTGGCGAGCGCCCCGCCGTCGAGCCGGGCCACGAACGCCGCCGCGTCGTCCACGGTGACCTGACCCATCGCTTGGCCGTGGCCGTCGGCCTGCGCGGCCAGGCCGCTCGACCCGGCCGGCAACGGCCGCTCCTTGACGAAGGTCTCGGTCACCGCGCTGACCCCGGTGATCCGCTGTCCGGTGACGTACTGGGTGAGGTCGATGATGTGCGCACCGATGTCACCCAGCGCGCCGGAGCCCGCCTTGTCCTTCTGCAGCCGCCAGACCAGCGGGAACTGCGGGTCCACGATCCAGTCCTGCAGGTACACCGCGCGCACGTGCCGGATCTCGCCGAGCCGCCCGTCCGCGACGAGCTGCCGCATCATGGTGACCGCTGGCACCCGGCGGTAGTTGAAACCGCACATCGCCCGGGTCCCGGCAGCCCGGGCCTGAGCGGCGGCGGCCGCCATCTGCCGGGCCTCCTCGACGGTGTTGGCGAGCGGCTTCTCGCACAGCACGTGCTTGCCGGCGGCCAGCGCGGCGATGGCGATCTCGCAGTGGCTGTCCCCCGGTGTGCAGATGTCAACCACGTCGATCTCGTCGGACTCGACGAGCCGCCGCCAGTCTGTGGTGTGCCCCTCCCAGCCGAGCCGGCCGGCGGCGTCGGCCACCTTCAGCTCGTCCCGGCCGCAGATCAGCGCCATCCGCACCCGCGCCGGCAGGTCGTACACGCGGTTCACAGTGCGCCACGCCTGTGAGTGCGCGGCGCCCATGAACGCGTAGCCGACCATGCCGACCCGCAGGACTTTGTCGTGATTGGACAAGGTGGGTCTCCCCCCGTGTATCAGAACCCGAGCTTCAGGTAGTCGCCCGCGTTCTCCTTGGTGATCGTCTCGGAGGCGAGCACGATCTCCTTCGGGACCTGGAGTTCCACCAGGTCCGACATGCCCTTGTTCTGGCCGATCAGGCGGGCCAGCGAGATGGCCGAGGAGGCCATCGACGGGCTGTAGGTGACGGTCGCCTTCAGGACGGTGTTGTCGGCCTGGATGTCCTCCATGGCCTTCTTCGAGCCGGCGCCGCCGACCATGAAGAACTCCTTGCGGTTGGCCTGGTTGACCGCGGCGAGGACGCCGATGCCCTGGTCGTCGTCGTGGTTCCAGAGCGCATCGATCTTGGGCAGCGCCTGGAACAGGCCGGTGGCCGCCTGCTGGCCGGAGTCGGCGGTGAACTCGGCCGGCCGGCGGTTGGCCACCTTCAGCCCGTACGACGCCAGGGTGTCGGCGAAGCCCTTGGAGCGTTCCTGGGTCAGCTCCAGCGAGTCGATGCCGGGGATCTCGCCGATGACCGGGTTGCTGACGCCCTTGGCCTTGAGCTGCTCGTAGATGTAGGTGGCCGCGGCCACCCCCATGCCGTAGTTGTCGCCCTTGATCTGCAGCCGGTAGGCCCGGGCGTCGGGGAAGGCCCGGTCCAGGTTGACCACCGGGATGCCGGCCTTCATCGCCTCCAGGCCGAACGCGTTGAGCTCCTTGCCGTCGTGCGGCAGCAGCACGATCACGTCGGGCTTCTGGGAGATCAGGGTGGAGAGCGCCGCCCGCTGGGCCGCCGCGTCGGCGCCGGCCTCCACGGACTTGAGCTCCACGTCGGAGTACGCCCCGGCCTGCGCCTTGGCGTTGTTGGTGATCGCGGCGATCCAGCCGTGGTCGGCGGCCGGCGCGGAGAAGCCGATGGTCACCTTCTTGCCGGGCTCGCTGTTGCCGCCGGTCGCGGCGGCCTTGGTCTGCGCGGCGGTGGGCGCCTTCTCGTTGCTGGTGCAGCCGGCGAGCACGACGCCGGCGGAGAGCGCTGCTCCACCGAAGAGCAGCCGGCGGCGCGACAGGTCGCGACCCTGCGTTGTCATGACGGCCTCCTGGATGAGGTGGTGGGGTGAAAATGGGTGTGCTGGGCCCGGCCACCGTCGCTGTCGAGGTGGCCGCCGGTGTCGCGGTCGGATCAGGTGGTGCTGGTGGCCCGGTTGCGGCGGAGGAACTGGGTGAGGCTGCCGAACTGGACCTGCTGGACCAGGACGGCGGCGACGATGATGCCGCCCTTGACCATGTTCTGAGCCTCCGTGGAGAGGCCGTTGATGGCGAAGAGGTTGGTGATGGTCGAGAAGATGATCACGCCGAGCAGGGAGCCGACGATCGTCCCCCGCCCGCCGCTGAGCAGCGTGCCGCCGATGATCGCGGCGGCGATCGCGTCCAGTTCGTAGAGGTTGGCCATGGCCGCCTGCGCGGAGGTGGCCTGCGAGGTGAGCATGACCGCGGCGATGCCGCAGCACAGCCCGGAGAGCGCGTAGAGCAGCAGGGTGTGCCGGCGGACGTTGATGCCGGCGAGCCGGGCCGCCTCCGGGTTGCCGCCGACCGCCACCGTGCGGCGGCCGAAGGTGGTGCGGTTGAGCAGTACCCAGCCGGCCACCACCACCGCGGCGAGGATGTAGACCAGCAGCGGGATGCCGAGCACGTTCGTGCTGGCGATGCCGTTGATGAAGGTGTCGTTCGAGACCTGGGTCTGCTTGTCGGAGATCTCGGCCGCCAGGCCGCGGGCGGCGACCATCATGGCCAGCGTGGCGATGAACGGCACCAGCCGCCCGTACGAGATGAGCAGGCCGTTGACCAGGCCGACCGCGAGCCCGACGGTCAGCGCGCTGAAGATCATGCCGCCGGCGCCGTAGCTCTGGGTGGCGAGCGTGGTGGACCACACCCCGGCCAGCGCGACGATCGCGCCGACCGACAGGTCGATGCCGCCACCGATGATCACGAAGGTCATCCCGACGGTGACCACCCCGACCACCGAGGCGAGCTTGAGGATGGTGAGCGTGTTGCCCCACACCCAGCTCGCGTTGCCGTAGAGGTCGGGCCGGGTGAGGATGCCGATGACGACCAGCACCAGCAGGGTGGCCAGCAGGCCGAGGTTGCGCCGGGCTCCCTCGCCCCCGTCACCGCGCCACCAGGAGAGCCGGGCCGGCGGCTCGGACTTCGCGGTCCCGGCCGGGTCGACCGGCGGCGACTGGGCCGGCAGACCCGCCGCCCGTTCCGGTGTGGCCGTAGGTGTCGTCTCGGTCATGCCGGCGCGCCTTCCATGAGGGACCCCGCCATGACGAGGTCGAGCACGGTGTTCTCGTCGATTTCGCCGGCCGGGGCCTCCCGGACCACCCGGCCCTCCCGCATCACCAGCACCCGGTCGGCCAGGCCGAGCACCTCGGGCACCTCGCTGGAGACCAGCAGCACCCCGACGCCCCGCGCGGCGAGGGCCCGGATGACCTGGTACAGCTCGGCCCGGGCGCCCACGTCCACGCCCCGGGTCGGCTCGTCGAGCAGCAGCAGCCGGGTGTCCCCGAGCAGCCACCGGCCGACCACCACCTTCTGCTGGTTGCCGCCGGAGAGGGTGCGCACCGGGCGACGTACGTCGCGGGGCCGCAGCTCCAGGGAGTCGGCGATCTGCTCCGCCTCGGCCCGTTCCCGGCGGGCGTCGGTGAAGCCGAGGCGTGCGTACCGGCCGAAGGTCGCCAGGGTGACGTTGCGATAGATCGGCTCGCCGAGCAGCAGCGCCTGGCTCTTGCGCTCTTCCGGGGCCATGCCCATGCCGGCCCGTACCGCCGCGCCTACGCTGCCCGGGCGCAGCGTCCGGCCGCCCATCCGGACCGTGCCAGCGTGCGCCCGCCGGGCGCCGTAGATGGTCTCCAACAGCTCCGAGCGGCCGGAACCGACCAGCCCGGCGATGCCTACGATCTCCCCGGCCCGCACGGCCAGCGACACGTCGGCGAACTCCCCGGACCGGGTCAGCCCGTCGACCCGCAGCAGCTCCGCGCCGGCGGTCTCGTCGGCCGGGCGCTCCGGAAAGACGTACTCGATGGTCCGCCCGGTCATCCGGGCGACCAGGTCGTTGGTCGGGGTGTCGCGGGCCGGCAGGTTCGCCGCCGTGGTCCGGCCGTCCTTGAGTACGGTGACCCGGTCGCCGATCTCGCGGATCTCCTCCAGCCGGTGCGAGATGTAGATGACCGCGATGCCCTGCGCGGTGAGTTCCCGGATGATCCGGAACAGGTTGCCCACCTCGTCGTGGGCGAGCACCGCGCTCGGCTCGTCCATGATGATCAGTCGGGCCTCGTGGGAGAGCGCCCGGGCCATGCTGACGATCTGCTTGCCGGCGGCGGGCAGGTGCCGGACCAGCCGGCCGGGCGGGATCTCCGGGTGGCCGAGCCGGGCCAGGATCTGCCGGGTACGCCGGGCCATGTGGCCGCGGCGGACGAAGCCGAGCCGGCGCGGCTCGTGGCCGAGGAAGGCGTTCTCCGCCACCGACAGGTCCTCGACCAGGTCGAGCTCCTGGTAGATGGTGGCGATCCCGGCCCGCATCGCGGCCTGCGGGTTGGCGAAGCTCGCCGGCTCACCGCGCCACTCGACCTCGCCGGAGTCCGGCCGGTGCACCCCGGCGAGCACCTTGATCAGGGTGGACTTGCCGGCGCCGTTCTGACCGAGCAGGCAGTGCACCTCGCCGGCCCGGACCTCCAGCTGCACCCCGTCCAGCGCGCGTACCCCCGGGAAGGTCTTGACGACGTCGGTGAGGCGCAGGACCACCTCGCCCGCGACGGTGTCTGCGGGGGCCGCCACCAGCGGCTTTGTCACGTCGGCCTCCTTACTGTCCGCTGGCGCGGCGGGCGGTTCCGGGACGGCGCGCATCCCCTGGCCGGCCCCACCGGCCCCGCGCCGTCCCGGAACGGCCCCGTCTTCGTGCTGAGTCACGACGCCTCCTCAGTTCGCGACTGCGGGGCTCGCAAACCCGGCTCACTCCTCGCGCTCACGACGCCTCCCCGAAGGCCAGGTCGCTGGCGAGCACGGCGGCGCCGGCGACCCCGGCCCGGTGGCCGAGCTCGGAGAGGACGACCGGCAGGTTGCCGGTGGCCAGCGGCAGCGACCGGCGGTAGACCACGCTGCGGATCTCGGCGAGCAGGATGTGGCCGAGCTGGGCGAGCCCACCGCCGATCACGATCATCGACGGGTTGGTGAAGCTCACCAGCCCGGCCAGCACACTGCCGACCCGGCGGCCGCCGTCGCGGATGAGCTGGATGCAGGTGACGTCCCCCTCGACCGCCCCCTGCGCCACGTCCAGCGCGGTCACCGCGCCCCGCGCGGCCAGCCGGTCGGCGAGTGCCGGGGAGACCCCCGCCCGGGCCGCCGCGGTGGCCTCCCGGGCCAGCGCGGCACCGCTGAAGACGGCCTCCAGGCAGCCGAGGTTCCCGCAGGAGCACATCGGACCGTTCGGGTCGACCTGGATGTGGCCGATGTCGCCGGCGCACCCGTCGGTGCCCCGGTAGACCTCGCCGTTGAGGTAGATGCCGCAACCGATACCTGTGCCGATCTTGATCAGCAGGAAGTCGTCCACCGAGTGGGCGACGCCGCCGTGCCGCTCACCGATCGCCATGATGTTCACGTCGTTGTCGACCACCGCCGGGCAGCCGTGCTCGCGGGTGAGCACCTCGCGCACCGGGAAGCGGTCCCAGCCCGGCATGATCGGCGGCGAGACGGGCACGCCGTCCCGGAAGCTCACCGGCCCGGGGACGCCGATGCCCACCGCGTCCAGCCGCTCGTACGCGCCGTCCACCTTGGCCTTGTGCAGCAGCTCGCTGACCCGCTGCAGGATCACCTTCGGGCCGGAGCGGATGTCGGCCGCCTCGGTGTACGCGGCCACCGGCTCGAGCCGGCCGTTCACCACCTCGACGTCGATCGAGCTGGCGCCCAGGTCGACCGCGGCGAAGCGCAGGTGCGGGCTCAGTTCGACCAGCGTGGAGCGCCGTCCGCCACGGGACGCGGCCAGCCCCGCCTCGGCGACGTAACCGAGCCCGACCAGCCGCTCCAACTCGGCGAGCAGGCGGGGGCGGGGCATCTGCAGGCGGTCGCCGAGCTCGGCCCGGGACACCGCCCCTTCGTCCCGGAGCAGTCGCAGGAGTCGTACGTGCAGGGGGTCCACAGTCCGCACCGGCACACCTCCGCATCGGAGTGGTTCACATCGACGCAACGGCGACGTGTCGTGTCCGACACAGTAGGAGTCTTCCGGGTCACGTGTCCATAGCTTCGGCACATCTGATCCAAACTTTTGTCCATGTGAACAAAAGCCGGGGTGTGGATCACGAAAAGCGTGATCCTCTTCAGATCAATGGACAGCGTGGCGTGACCGCCCGACAGCGCCTGGTCGGCCATCTGGCCGAACCACGGTGCGCCCGACCGCCGCCGGCCCGGGCCGCGGCGGGAGCGGCGGGAGCGGCGGAAGGACGGCGCGGCGGAGTCAGCGCCCGGTGGGGGGCGTGCGCTTCTTCCTGAGCTTGCGGTCGTCGCGCAGCTCGACGTACGGCTCCGACTCGGCGGGGTGCCCGGCCGCGATGGCGCGGCCCCGCTCCAGCTCGGCGTCGAACTCCGCGCCGAGCAGGATGGCGATGTTGGTCAGCCAGAGCCAGATCAGGAAGACGATCACGCCGGCCACCGACCCGTACGTCTTGTTGTACGAGCCGAAGTTCCCCACGTAGAGGGCGAACAGCGCGGACACGACCAGCCAGATCACCACGGCCAGCACGCCGCCGGGGCTCACCCAGCGGAAGCCACCGTGGCGGGCGTTCGGCGAGGCCCAGTAGAGGATGGCGAACATCAGGCTCACCAGGATCAGCAGCACCGGCCACTTGGCGATGTTCCATACGGTCACGGCCGTCGAGCCCAGGCCGATCGCGCTGCCCACCTGCGTGGCCAGCCGGCCGGTGAAGACCACGATGACCGAGGCGGCCAGCAGCATCACCCCGACCAGGGCGGTCACCCCGAGCCGGATCGGCAGCGTCTTCCAGATCGGCCGGCCCTCCGGCACGTCGTAGATCGTGTTGGAGGCACGCATGAACGCGGCGATGTAGCCGGAGGCCGACCAGAAGGCGCCCAGCACACCGACGACCGCGGCGATACTGGCCAGGCCGCCCGAGCTGCCCGCCTGGGCGATCGCGATGTCGATGATGTGCCGGATGGTCGGCTGCGGCGCCGTCTGGTCGAGGGTGTCCCTGACGCCCTTGACGGCACCCGGGCCGAGCAGGCCCACCACCGAGATGAGCGCCAGCATGCCGGGAAAGATCGCGAGCACCCCGTAGTAGGTGAGCGCGGCCGCCCGATCGGTCAGGTTGTCCTGTTGAAACTCCCGGACCGTGCGCCTGAGCGCCGCCTGCCACCCGGCGCCCGGCAACTGCGCCGGGCGCTCCGGGCCCTCGTCCGGGCCGACCGGCCCGGTCCGCCCCGAGCCGTCCCGTCCGCCCGAGGTGTTGCCCGAATCGTCACGGTCCCGCCCGCTCCGGGCGGAAGACTCGTCGGTGGCCATCGGCCCTCCCTCGTGGTCGGCGTTGTCCCCACGAGTGCCCGACGGCAGGCCGGCTAACCGCCTACTTGTAGAGCAACCTCCCCATCCGCCGGGAGGCGAGCGCGAGCATCCCGGCGGTCAGCGCCAGCAGGTATGCCACGTCCGGCAGCCACGACCAGCCGGACATCCCCACGCAGACCTCCCGGATCAGGTGCACCGACCGGTAGAGCGGGGTCACCTCGACCACCCAACGCAGCGCGGCCGGATAGGCCTCGGCGGGCACGAAGGTGCCGGAGAAGAGGAAGAGGGTGAACTGGGCCGATCCCATCAGGTCGAAGTCCTGCCAGCTACGCAGGAGGGTGGAGACGGTCATGCCGAGCGCGCCGAACGCGAAGCCGATCAGCACCGCGGCCGGGAAGGCGAGAACCGCCCGCGCGGCGGTGGTCAGGTCCATCGCCACCATGATCACCAGGAAGGCGGCGGAGTAGAGGCTGCCCCGGATCATCGCCCAGCCCAGCTCGCCGAGGGCGATCTCGAACGGCTGCACCGGGGTCGCGATGATCCCGTCGTACAGCTTCATGTACTTCATCTTCCCGAAGAAGTTGAAGGTGGTCTCCGACAGCGCACCGCTCATCGCCGAGGAGGCGAGCATCGCCGGGGCCACGAACGCGGCGTACGACACCACCTGCCCGCCGGGCAGGGTGAGGTCGCCGACCAGGGCGCCCACCCCGACCCCGATCGAGAACAGGTAGAGCACCGGCTCCAGGAAACCGGAGAGCAGCACCAGCCAGTACGCGCTCCGCAGCGCGGTGAGGTTGCGCTCGGCGACCGAGGCGGAGCGGCGCGGTGCCCCCTCGAAGCTGACCAGCCGGGGCAGGACGAGACTGACCACGACATCCTCCCCTAGACGACGAGCGAGCGGCGGAACACACGCCGGGCCAGCAGCCCGCCGGCGGCGGCCCAGGCGGCGAGGTAGAGCAGGTGACCCGTGATCGACCACTGCGGAGCGACGCCCAGCGTGGCGGCCCGGCAGAGGTCCACGCCGTGCCAGAGCGGGGTCGCGTAGGCCACCTGGCGCAGCCCCGCCGGCAGCGACTCGACCGGGAAGAACACCCCGGCGAAGAGGGCCATCGGGATGATCGCGAAGCGGAACAGCAGGGCCAGGTAGCTGTCGCTGGGTACGGCGGCGCTGAACGCGAAGGTCGGCGCGGCGAGGGCCAGGCCGAGCAGCAGGCTCACCGGCAGCACGGCCACCGCCCAGGGCGACCGCAGCGCCCCAAACAGGGCCGTCACGAGCAGGAACGCCGCCGTGCTGGTGAGCACCCGGAACAGCACGTAGGCGAGGTGGCCGGCGAGGATGTCGCCGATCCGCAGCGGCGCCGCCACCTGGGCGTGGTAGGTCCGGATCCAGCGGAAGTTGCTGTGCACCGGCCAGGTGGACTCGGCGACCGCGATCTGGAGCGCGGTGGAGGCGATCAGGCCGGGCACCAGCCAGTGGAGGTAGGGCACCCCGCCGACACCCCGGTCGACGTACGCGCCGACGCCGACGCCGAAGCCGAGCACGGTGAGCACCGGCAGCAGGAAGGACGAGAAGACGCTCGCCCGCCATGTGCGCCGGTAGCCGACCAGGTAGTGCGCGAGCACCGCCAGCGCCGGCACCCGGGGCACCGCCGGCCCGGCCCGCTCCGCCACGCTCACGTCGACCACCCCCGTCCGCCGTCCACGTCGTTCCTACCGCTCGGGTACGACAAGACCGCCGGCCACCCTATGACGGGTCATCGCTGATGTCGCGCCGGTTTCTCCGCTCCTGCACAGGCCCGTCGGCACCTGCGGGCGGCGTGGGTCCGGCTGCTGCTGGCTGCGGGCGTGCGGGCAGCTGCGGCTGGCTGCGAGACCTGCCGGTGGCTGCGGGCGCCTGCCGGCGGCTGCGCCGACCGCGTCCCGCGCCATGATCCCGCTCCGGCTACAAACTTGATGACGCAGACGATTCACCGCCGGGATTCTGCCGGCGGACCCTCCCGGCTGAATCGTTTACGTCATCAAGTTCGTAGCGTCCCCTGCGCAATGGCAGAGCTGGCGAACGGCAGGCTGGTCCCCGAAACGGGCAGAAGAACCAGGCCAGGGCTGAGACCCATGGCCCCTCCGCCTGGCGACCCGCCGAGCTGACAGGTCGATGGCGACCTGCGCGGCTTCTCGGATCGTCAGTCAGGCAACAGGTGATGGCGTGCGGGACTACCGACGTGACGCGAACCAGACCGACACGTTTGCCAGTCGGTTGAAGACGATCTCCAATCGCACTCGACCAAGCCAGTAGCGCAAGCGCGCGAAGCGGCCACCGGACGATTGGTTCAGTTGCTCCAGGTTGACTCTCTCCAAGCGGTACCGCTCGGCGAGAATTGCGGACGGATCTAAGAACGCTGCCATCCCAGACTCCACCTACCCTGGACGCCCTTGAAGCGACCGCTGTCGATTTCGGCCGCGCTACGGCCGCTCGGCGACCCGCGCGACGAACGCGCGCCAGGACTCGGGGCCGAAGGCCAGCACCGGGCCGCTCGGGTCCTTGGAGTCACGTACGGCGACCAGGCCGGGGAGGTTGTCGGCCACCTCCACGCACGCCCCGCCCTGGCCGCTACTACGGGTGCTCTTGCGCCACCGGGCGCCGGTCAACTCCATGTCTCCGCCACTTTCGCTATCAAGTCGAGGGACTGCTGCTGCGATAGTGCCTCACCGCGGATCGACTCCCACACCTCGACCATCTCCTGCCCGAAGTCGGCCCGGTCGACCGCCTGCCCGTGCCGCTGCCCCTCCAGGTAGACGATGTCTTCCCCGGCTGGGGAGGTGGCGATCACGAAGTGTCCAGCGAGTCCAGGGTATGCCCCGGCCGACACCGGTACGACGTGGATGCGGACCCGGGGCAGCGTGGATCCCAGCTTCACCAGGTGCTGCAACTGCTCACGCATCACGTCGGGCCCACCGATCCGGCGGCGCAGCACATAATCGTCGACGACGGCGGTGAGCAGTGGCGGCCTGTCGCGGGTGAGGACCGCTTGACGGTCCAGCCGGGTCGCCACCTGCTGCTCGATCTCGTCCGTCGCGAACAGCCCGCCGCCAGAAAGCAACGCGCGAGCGTATTCCTCGGTCTGGAGCAAACCGGGCACGCACAACGGCTCGAACCAGCGCAGCGCCGTCGCCTCCGCCTCGATCCCGGCCCAGTCGCGGAACCACGGGACCACGGTCTCCCGGCTGATCCGCCGCTGGATGCGTTCGAACCGCCCGTCCGCGCCGAACACGGTGTCGCACCGGCGCGCGAAGTCGAGGCTCGGCCGGCGTTCGGAGGTCTCCACCTTGGCGACCAGGGCACCCGAATAGCTCAACGCCTCGGCCAGCGCGCTCTGCGACATGCCACTGGTGGCCCGGGCGAGCCGCAGTTCCTCCGCGAAGTGGTCCAGCATGGACGAGCTTTCCACGGACACCCTCCGTACATCTTCGTACCGCCTCGGGCCGGCCGCCGTACGCGCTGGTCGTCGGCGCGCGGGACCTCCCACCGTAGTCGTGTCCTCAGCAGACTGTCACGCAGCGGAACCGCTCACGGGATCGGACGGCGGGCGGAACCAGGCCGGGGGCGCCCTGCGGACAACGAGGTCCAGGGCGCCTCCTCCCACCTCGACGGAGGCTCACCCATGCGACTCAGGTTCTGGCGCTGCCGCCCGACACCGCCCACCACGCTCCCCCGGCGCACCCCCAACGCGCGCCCGACGTGGGCGACCGCACCGACCGAGGTGTTCCCGACTGACGGCCCGGGCCGCCCGGGCCGGCTGACTCGCGCCCAGGAGTGGCGGGCGAACGGGGGCCGCTGGCTACCGTCGCCGCGCGGGCCCGAGGAGGGTACGCACTGATGCCGCGCTACCGCCCGCACGTCGCGGCGCGCCCGTCCTGGCGATGCCGGGTGTGCGGCGCCGCGTGGCCGTGCTCCCCGGCCCGGCTGGCGCTGCTCGGCGAGTACCGCGAGAACCGGACCGGCCTGCTGATCTACCTCGGCACGCTGATGCACGAGGCCATGACCGACCTGACTGGCCAGCTCCCGCCGCAGCGACTGACCGACCGCTTCCTGACCTGGGCCAGAGCCCGTTGAGCCGAACCGTGATCGCTGACAGCTCAGCAGCTCGACACGCCGCCACGACTGCGGTCTGGGCGTCAACGATCGGCGGCACGCGCCTCAGTCGACCAGGGTGCGGCCGGTGAGGTGGAGGAAGACGTCCTCCAGGCTGCTGCGCCGGACCAGGACGCTGGCCGGCACGAGGCCGCGGGCGCTCACCTCGGCCGCCGCCGCGTCGCCGTCGGCCACGTAGAGCAGGATCCGGTCGGGCAGCACCTCGACCCGCTCCCCCAGCCCGCTCAGCTTGCCGGCGAACATCTCCTGCGACTCGGCGGCGAAGCGCAGCTCGACCACCTCGCGGGTGGAGTGCCGCTCGATGAGGGTGCGGGGCGACCCCTCGGCCACGATCCGGCCGCCGTCCATCACCACCAGCCGGTCGCAGAGCTGCTCCGCCTCGTCCATGTAGTGCGTGGTGAGGACCAGCGTGACGCCCTGCTGCTTGAGCCGGAACAGCCGCTCCCAGACCAGGTGCCGGGCCTGCGGGTCGAGACCGGTGGTGGGCTCGTCGAGCAGCACGATCTCCGGGTTGTTGACCAGCGCGCGGGCGATGGTCAACCGGCGCTTCATGCCGCCGGACAGCGGCTCCACCTTGCTCTCGGCCCGCTCGGCGAGCTGGACGAAGTCGAGCAGCTCGGCGGCCCGCTCGCGGGCGATCCGGCGCGGGATGCCGAAGTAGCGGGCGTAGGTGGTCAGGTTTTCCCGGACGGTGAGCTCCGGGTCGAGGCTGTCGAGCTGCGGGCAGACGCCCAGCCGGGCCCGGATCGCGGGACCGTCACGGACCGGGTCCATGCCGAGGATGCTCAGCTCCCCGTCGGAGGGCGGGGAAATGCAGCCGATCATGCGCATGGTGGAGGACTTGCCCGCCCCGTTCGGCCCGAGGAAGCCGAACGCCTCGCCCGGGTGCACCGCCACGTCGATGCCGTCGACGGCGGTGAAGTCGCCGAACCGCTTCACCAGCCCCCGCGCCTGGATGAGTGGTTGAGCACTGGTCACCGGCCGACCCTAGCGGCCGGGTCCGACAGACTCGACCGGTTAACCGCCGCCACGGATGCCGGACACTGGGCGTAGCGTCGATCACTCGGAGTGACGGCCGCAGCGGCCGGCACCGCCAGCCCGTTCACCTGGACATCACCCGCCATTGCGGACAGATCGCTCCGATCATCAGGCAAAAGCCAGCCCTCGGCAATGTCGACCGCCTACACATTCGTGAAAATCGCTCCGAAACAAGCGTGCAGCGAGTAATTGCCGCGCATTCTCGTTACTTGGCGCAATCACGTCGGGCAATGGTTCCATAATGTGAACTATTCGCGTATCATGCCCCCTCGTGTCGCCCGTTCGCCCGTCCGACGGCTCCGCGCCGACGCCCCTGCCCACGGACCCGCAGGACAGCGCGTCCAAGTTGGACAATGTCCCGGTTTCGCTCCCGCCCGACGACGGGGCAGTCGACGAGCCGCGGCGGGCCGACGACGCATCGCTCGCGGCACCCCCCGACACCCGGGAACTCGCCGCCCAGTTCGAGGACGAAAAGCCGGGACGGGTCCTGTCCGGACCGGTCGGGCTGCTGTTCACCGGAGTCACGGTCGCCGTCGCACTGCTCGCCCTCTGGCAGGTGTTCTTTCCGCTCCCTCAGGGCAGCAAGTACTACCTGATCATTTTCCTGACCGGCATTCTGCCGATGGTCTTCCTGGCGTACCCGTCAGGGGTGCGGCCGCCGCGGCGGCGGCCCGCGACCGCCCCGGCGGCGGGCGACCCGGTGGCGGACGGCGCGACCGCACCACCGGCCGCCGACGACGCGCGGCGCGGCGGGCTCACCCTCGTCGACTGGCTGCTGGCCCTGGCCGCGCTGGTGAGCTGCCTCTACCCGGTGCTGCCGGTGACGCTGGGCGCGGGCGGCGGCGGGTACGACGCGTTCCTCGACCGGCAGGGCCTGCTCGTGCCGCTGGACGTGGCGATGGGCACCGTGCTGATGCTCCTGCTGCTGGAGGCGTGCCGGCGGACCACCGGCTGGATCCTCCCCGCCGTCTGCCTGCTCTTCCTGGCCTACGGCTACTACGGCGGGCTGCTGCCGCAGTCCTGGGCGGTGGCCCACGCCGGGCTCGACTTCGGGCAGCTCATCGACGCGTTCTACAACTCCGACAGCGGCTTCTACGGCACCCCGCTGGACGTGGCCGCCTCGTACATCGTGCTCTTCACCATCTACGGGGCGGTGCTCGACCTGTCCGGGGCCGGCCGGTTCTTCGTGGAGCTGTCCGCCGCCGCGTTCCGCCGCTCCCGTACCGCCGCCGGCCGGACCGCCGTCGCCTCCGGCTTCCTGCTCGGCACCGTGTCCGGCTCCGGCGCGGCCACCACGGTCAGCATCGGCGCGGTCACCTGGCCGATCCTGCGTCGCGCCGGCTACCCCGCCGAGCGGGCCGGGGGCATGCTGGCCGCCGCCGGAGTCGGCGCGATCCTGTCCCCGCCGACGCTGGGCGCGGCGGCCTTCATCATCGCCGAATACCTGGGCGTGTCCTACCTGCAGGTCCTCGGCTGGGCGACCGTGCCGACGATCCTCTACTACCTGGGCATCCTGCTCTCCGTCGAGATCGACGCCCGGCGCTCCGGCGTCCGCGCGGTGGTCATCGACAGCGGCTCCGCCTGGCGCCTGCTGGCCCGCTTCGGATACCACTTCCTCTCGCTCATCGTGATCATCGTGGTGCTCGCGACGGGCGCCTCGGCGACCCGCGCCGTGGTGATCGCCACCGTGCTGGCCGCCGCGCTGTCCTTCCTGGACCGACGCCACCGGCTCACCCCGGCCCGCCTGGTCGAGGCGCTGCGCGGCGGCGTACGCGGGGTGCTCGCGGTGAGCGCGGTCTGCGCCGCGGCCGGCATCATCACCGCCACCACCACCAAGACCGGCCTCGGCCCGCAGGCCGCCGCACTGCTGGTGAGCGGGGCGCAGGCGGTCAGCTCCGAGCCGGCCGTGGTGCTGGCACTCACCGCGCTGCTCGCCGCCGTCGCGCTCAGCCTGCTCGGCTTGGCCGTGCCGGTCACCGCCTCGTTCGTGATCGGCTGGGTGATCATCGGCCCGGCGCTGCTCAACCTCGGCGTCGCCGCCCCCGCCGCGGCGATGTTCGTCTTCTACTTCGCGGTGCTGTCCGAGGTCTCCCCGCCGACCGCGCTCGCCGCGGTGGCCGCCGCCGCGGTGACCGGCGGCCGGCTGGTCCCGACCATGTGGCAGACCCTCCGGTACGCGCTGCCGGCGTACCTGATCCCGATCGCCTTCGTCATCACGCCGACCGGTCTCGGGCTGCTCGGCATCGGCGGGGCGGAACGGATCCTGGTGGCCGGCATGGTCTCCGCGCTCGGCGTCACCGTGCTGGCGGTGGCGGCCGGCGGCTGGCTGCCCGGCGTCGGCCCGGCCGGCGTGCCCGAGCGGATCGTCGGCGCGGTCGCCGGGCTGGTGCTGCTCTGGCTCGAACCCGTGCCCGTCACGATCGGCGCCGTGCTGGCCGCGCTGACCGTGGCGGGTGTGCTCGTCCGACGTGGATCCGCCGGCCGCGCCGGCGGCCCGTCGGTGCCGAAACAGCTGGTTCCTGGGGAGGAGAGAGAATGACACGGATCAACTCGCGGGTTGCCGCGGGCATCGGCGTGCTGGCCCTCATCGCGGCCGGTGCCGCCGGGTGCGGGGGCCGGCAGGACGGGGCGGCGACGGACGACGCCGCCAGCGAGGTCACCTGCAAGGTCACCAAGGACACCCGGGTGGGCATCGCCACCGGCAACGCCACCGGGGTCTACTACGTCGTCGGCAACGCGCTGGCCGGCCAGCTCTCGGCCACCACCGACGGCAAGCTCACCGGGACCGCCGCCGAGACCGGCGCCTCGGTGCAGAACGTCGAACAGCTCGTCGCCGGCCAGTACGACGTCGCCTTCTCGCTCTTCGACACCGCGGTCAACGCGGTACAGGGCAAGGGCAGCTTCAGCGCCCCGCAGCCGGTGAAGGCGCTGGCCCGGATCTACGACAACTACACCCAGGTGGTCGTGCGGGCCGACGCGGGGATCACTTCGGTCGCCGACATGAAGGGCAAGAAGATCTCCACCGGCTCGCCCAAGTCCGGCACCGAGGTCATCGCCAACCGGCTGCTCACCGCCGCCGGCCTCGACCCGGCCAAGGACATCCAGGCGCAGCGGCTCGACCTGACCAAGACCGTCGACGGCATGAAGGACGGCAGCATCGACGGCTTCTTCTGGTCCGGCGGCCTGCCCACCGGCGGCCTCACCGACCTCTTCACCACCTCCGGCGACAAGGTCAAGTTCCTCGACTTCAGCCCGCTGCTGCCCAAGATGGCCGAGCTGAACCCGGCGTACCAGGCCGGGACCATCGGCAAGGACGTCTACCGGACCGCCGCGGACACCCCGACCATCCTGGTGCCGAACGTGCTGCTGGTCCGGGACAACCTCGACGCCAACGTGGCCTGCGCGATCACCAGGACCGTCTTCGAGAAGAAGGACGCCCTCGCCCAGGCCAACCCGGCCGCCAAGGCGATCGGCCTGGAGAACGCCCGCAAGACCGAACCGGTGCCGCTGCACCGGGGCGCGGACAAGGCGCTCAAGGACCTGGGCGCGAGCTGACCCGACGACGCCGGGCCCGGACGCCACGTCCGGGTCCGGCGTCCTACCCCGACCGGGAGACCCCGTGCCGCTCCCCCTCCCCGGCCGCGTACGCCGGCACCACCGCCCGCCGGGCCACACCCACCGGCTCTGGTCGGTGCGCACCCAGTTGCTCGCGCCCATCCTGGTGGCGACGGTCGGCCTGCTGGTGCTCGGCGCCGTCCAGACCGACGCCGCGCTGGCCGCCTCCGCCGACGCCGACCGGGCCCGCGTCCTCGCCGGTACGGCCACCGCGACCGTACGGCTGGTGCACGAGCTGGAACGCGAGCTGGGCGAGACGGCGGCGCTGCGCCAGCGCGGTGGCACGGCCGGCCGGCCGCTGGTCGACGCCCAACGGCGGCGGGTGGACGCCGCCGTCGACCACTACCGGTCCGCCAGCGGCGAGGCCCGCCGGGCCGCCCCCGACCTGGCTCCGGCGCTCAACGACGCGGACGGCCAGCTCGGCCAGCTCGACCCCACTCGCCGGCTCGCGTTGGCCGGGGACAGCGGCGACCCGGCGTACGTGACGCTGGTGGATTCGCTGCTCGCCGTCGCCGACGCCCTGCCGGCCCAGCTGCGCGACGCCAGCTGGCCAACGGCGCCCGGGAGGTGGCCGCGATGGCCACCCAGGAGCACCTGGCGGCCCTGGAACGCGACCTGCTGCGCGGTGTCTTCGTCCGGGGCGTCCTGGCCCGGGGCGAGCTGGTCCGGCTCGGCCGGTTGCGCGGCGCCCGGGAGCAGCGCCAGGCCGAGTTCCTCCGGATCGCCACCGGCCCGGCACGCGCCGCCTGGTACCGCCTGGCCGGCGGCGACGTCGAGACGGCCCGCCGGATGCGGGACGAGGTGCTGGACACCGACGGCGGGCCGGAGGCGCTGAAGACCGACGGCGACGCCTGGTACGTGGCGCAGAGCGGCACGATCCGCCGGTACAACCTGCTCGGCCGGGAACTCTCCGAGGGCCTCGACCGGGACGCCGCCGCGCTGGCCCGGACCGCCCGGCAGCGCGCCCTGCTCACCGCTGGGGGGAGCACCGCCGTCGCGCTCGCCTCGCTGCTCACCGCCGTGCTGCTGGCGGTACGCACCAGCCGCCGGCTGCGCCGGCTGCGGGTCGCCGCGCTCACCATGGCGAACCGGGAACTGCCGGAACGGATCACCGCGATCGCCGCGGGCGACGGCTGCCCGGGCGACGGCACAGCGACCCGGCTGACCGCCGGCATCCGCCGGGGCCGCGACGAGGTGGCCCAGGTGGCCGAGGCGTTCGACACGGTGAACAAGGCCGCCCTGCGGCTCGCCGGCGAGCAGGCCGAGCTGCGGCTGGACGTGACCCGGATGGCCGAGGCGCTGGCCCGCCGGATCCGTACGCTGATCACCCGCCAGCTGCGGCTGCTCGACGAGTTCGAACGCGAGGAGACCGACCCGGACGCGCTGGCCCGGTTCTTCGCGCTGGACCACCTCGCCGCCCGCCTGCGCCGCAACGGGGAGAACCTGCTGGTCCTCGCCGGGGGCGAGCCGGGCCGCGGCCACGAGGGGGCGCTGCTCCTCGACGACGCGGTCCGGGCGGCGGCCTCCGAGATCGAGGACTACCCCCGGGTGGAGGTGGACGTGCCGACCGCGGCGGTGCACGGCGCGGCGGTCGGCAATCTGGTGCACCTGCTCGCCGAGCTGCTGGAGAACGCCACCGTCTGCTCCCCGCCGGACGCGCCCGTGCTGGTGGACGGGCGGCGCACCGTCGACGGGGTCACGCTGCGGGTGCACGACCAGGGCATCGGCATCGGCGAGAGCCGGCTGGCCGAGATCAACGAACGGCTCGCCGCGCCGGCCACGCTCTCCAGCGCCGCGGCCGGCAGCATGGGCCTGCACGTGGTGGCCCACCTGGCCGCCCGGCACGGGATCCGGGTGCAGCTGCACCACACCGACACCGGCACGGTCGCCCAGGTGGAGGTGCCCGAGTCCGCGTTGACCCGGGTCGAGTCGGCGACCCGGCGGGCCGACCGCCGGCCGACCGCCGGCCGCGACGCGCCCTGGTTCCGGTCCGAGCCCGCCGGCTCCACGCCGGTGACCGACGCCCGCGATCTGGTCACCCTCCCGCCGCATCCGGCCGGCCCGCCCGACGCGCCCACCATCGCCGTACCGGTGAGCGGGGCCCGCCCGCCGGCCGCGCGCGGTGTCGCCGCCGTGCCACCGCCCGGCGCCGCCATCCTGGCGCCCGGCGCCACCCCGGTCCGCCCGGCCGGCGGCTCGCCGGCGCCGCCACCGGCCACCGGGGCCGCGCTGCCGCGCCGGACCCGGGGCGGTCAGCTGCCCGTAGCCCTGCCCGCCACCAGCCCGCCGCCCCGGCCCGCCGACGACCTGCTCGACCCGGAGGTGGTGCGGGCCCGCCTGTCCGCGCTCGCCGAGGGCGTGGCCAGCGCGATGCGGCGTACCCCGAACACCACACCCACCGGGAGAAACCCATGACCTCATCCGTGACCGCCGGACTCGACTGGCTGCTGGCGAACTTCGCCGAGCGGGTGCCGGACGTGTCGCACGCCCTCGCGGTGTCCCAGGACGGGCTGCGGCTGGCCGCCTCCCCCGACCTCTCCGTCGAGCAGGTGGACCAGCTCTCCGCCGTGATCAGCGGGCTGGCGAGCCTGGGCGTGGGCGCCGCCCGGCTGATGTCCGCCGGCCGGGTACGCCAGCAGATCCTCGACATGGACGGCGGGGTGCTGCTGGTGATGGCGGTCGGCGAGCGGGCGTTGCTCGGCGTGCTCGCGGCGCCCGGCTGCGACCTGGGCCAGGTCGGCTACGAGACGGCGATACTGGTCCAGCGGGTGGCGGAGGCGCTGGAACCGGCGGCCCGCCCGTGACCGGCCGCCCGCTTCGGCTGGCGGCCGCCCTGCTGCTGGCGGCTCTGGTCGCCGGCTGCGGTACGGCCGACCCCGGGCCGCGGGCGTGGCACGGCGGGCGGATCTTCCTCGCCACCGGCAACACCACCGGCGTCTACTACCAGCTCGGCGGCGGCTACGCGGACATGATCAGCCGGCACCTGCCCGGCTACGAGGCATGGGCGGAACCCACCGGCGCCTCGGTGGAGAACATCAACCGGCTCGCCGGCGGCGACATGGAGATCGCCTTCAGCCTGGCCGACACGGCGGCGGACGCGGTCAACGGGCGGGGCGTGTTCGACGGCCAACCGCTGCCGGTACGGGCGCTGGCCCGGGTCTACCGCAACTACACCCACGTGATCGTCCGGACCGGCGGGAAGATCGACCGCTTCGCCCAACTGCGCGGCAAGCGGGTCTCCACCGGCTCGCCGAAGTCCGGCACCGACATCATCGCCGGGCGGCTGCTGGCCGCCGCCGGGATCGACCCGGACCGGGACATCCAGCGGGCCAACCTGTCGCTGCCGGAGACGGTGAAGCGGATGCGGGCGGGCACCCTGGACGCGATGTTCTTCTCCGGCGGCCTGCCCACGCCGGGCATCAAGGATCTGCTCGCCGGCGCGCCGGGGACGTTCCAACTGCTCCCGCTCACCGACCTGGTCCAGCCGCTCGCCGCCCGGTACGGCTCGGTCTACACCACGGCGACCCTGCCGAAGGAGGCCTACGGCACCCCGGCGGCCACCCCGACCATCACCGTGTCGAACGTGATCCTGGTCGCCGCGGACATGCCGGACCAGCTCGCGTACGACCTGACCCGGGTGCTCTTCGCGCACCAGGACGAGCTGATCATGGTGCATCCCGAGGCGGCCAACTTCACCCGAGAGAGCGCGGCGGGCACCGACCCGATCCCGCTGCATCCGGGCGCGGCCCGCTACTACCGCACCGGGTGAGGCTCAGACGTCGGCGGGGGCGGTGGCCGACCGGGCGGCGGCGACCAGCCGGTCGGTCTCGACGGCCACCGCCTCGTCGTCGGCGGGCGTGCCCGGGTCGTAGCGGACCGTCCAGGTCAGCCCGTCCACCCCGGGCACCCGGCGGGCGGCGATCCGGCCGGCGCCGCCAGGCACCGGGTGGTGACTGGTGTACGCCACCGAGCGGGTGACCCGGGCCCGCACCTGGTGCGGCAGGTCGCCCGGGTCGAGCAGCAGGTAGGTCTCGGCGGGGCAGTCCGCCACCACCAGGTAGCCGTCCCGCTCGGCGACCCGCTCGGCCAGGGTGACGGTGAGCTCGCGCCCCGACCAGACCGCCTTGAGGATGTCGTGCCAGCCGATCCGGTGCCCCCGGCCGGGCAGCCAGAGCCCGAGGTTGCTGGCGACCAGCACGCCGTCGCCCTCGCCGTTGCCGGCGGCGGCCCAGGCGAGCACCCGCTCCTCGGCGGCCAGCGGCGGGCGGGCGGCGGGCGGCAGCTTCGGCTTGCGGTTGAACAGTCCCATTCACAGCCCTCCGGCGGCCTGCTCGCGTAGCGCCCGCGCGTGCTGCTCCAGCGAGAGCAGTTCACCGAAAAGCGCGAAGTACTCGTCCTTGTTGCTCACCGGGTTGATCCGCTGGATCTTCGACTTGAGGTCCTTGATCCGGCCGGTCACCGAGCCCCACTGGAGCTGGGCCAGGGTCACCGTGACATAGCGCGGGTCGGGCTCGCCGTCGATGCGCAACGGCTCGACGGCCAGCTCGCCGACGAGCGCCTGGCCCGCCAGGTCGTCGCAGGCGTCCCGGACCTGCTCGATCCAGACCGCGCCGCCGGTGGCCGCCGCCGCCCCGCCGGCCGCGGCGATGGCCGCCCGCACCGCCACGTGCACCGGGTGCCGGTATTCGCCAGCCTCCACCGCGTCGAACATCGGGCCGGCCAGCACCGGCTCCTGGAGGGCGAGCTTCAGCGCCTCCCGTTCGACCATCGACTGCGGGCTGTCCACCGTCGGCGCGGCCGGGCCGGAGCGGGCCGGAGCGGCAGGCTCCCCGGCCGGGTGCCCGGACGCGGCGGTCAGCACCGCGCGTTGCACCGGCTCGATCTCCATGCCGAGGTCGCCGGCGAGCTTGCGGACGTACTCGGGGCGCTTCTCCCGGTCCTTGATCTTGGCGACCAGCGGGGCGGCCCGGCGCATCGCCTCCACCCGGCCGTCGACGGTGTCCAGGTCGTACCGGTTGATCACGTGGCGGAGCGCGAAGTCGACCAGCGGCTCGCGGCGGGCCACCAGATCGCGGACCGCCAGATCCCCCTTGGCCAGGCGCAGCTCGCACGGGTCCATGTTGTCGGGGCTGACCGCGATGAAGGTCCGGCCGACGAAGCGCTGGTCGTCCTCGAAGGCGCGCAGCGCGGCCTTCTGACCGGCGGCGTCCCCGTCGAAGGTGAAGATGATCTCGCCGGCCACCGCGTCGGTGTCCAGCAGCAGCCGGCGCAGCACGCCGATGTGGTCGGCGCCGAACGCCGTGCCGCAGGTCGCCACGGCGGTGCTCACCCCGGCCAGGTGACAGGCCATCACGTCGGTGTAGCCCTCGACCACGACCACCTTGCCCTGCTTGGCGATCTCCCGCTTGGCCTGATCGATGCCGTAGAGGACGTGCGACTTCTTGTAGATCGGCGTCTCGGGGGTGTTGAGGTATTTCGGGCCGTCGTCGTCGTCGAACAGCTTGCGGGCGCCGAAGCCGATCACGTCGCCGGTGAGGTCGCGGATCGGCCAGAGCAGCCGGCGGCGGAACCGGTCGATCAGGGAGCCCGAGCGGGCCGGGCGGGACAGCCCGGCGGTGACCAGCTCGTCGTGGGTGAAGCCCTGCTGCCGCAGGTGCTTGGTGAGCAGGTCCCAGGCGTCGGGGGCGAAGCCGCAGCCGTAGCGCTCGGCGGCGGCCCGGTCGAAGCCGCGCCGGGCCAGGAACTCCCGGGCCGGGCGGGCGCCGGCGGTGCTGAGCTGGGCGCGGTAGAAGTCGACGGCGGCGGCGTGCGCGGCGACCAGCCGCTGCCGCTGCCCCTGCTGCGACCGGTCACGTCGCGGGGCCGACCGGTCGTCCTCCACGTAGCGGAGCTGGATGCCGGCGCGGTCGGCCAGCCGCTCGACGGACTCCACGAAGCTCAGGTGCTCGGCGTCCATCAGGAACTTGATGGCGTCGCCGCCTGCCCCGCAGCCGAAGCAGTACCAGACGTTGCGGGCGGGCGAGACGTTGAACGACGGGCTCTTCTCGTCGTGGAACGGGCACAGCCCCTTCAGGTTGCCGCCGCCGGCCGACTTGAGGGTCACCGTGTCGGAGATGACCTCGGCGATCGAGGTGCGCTCGCGGACCAGCGCTATGTCCTCGTCCCGGATCCGCCCCGCCATCTCCGCCACCCCCTCGGCGTACATCCTGCCCTGCGGGACCGACGATCCGGCGACCGGGGGACGGCAGGTGTGGCGAATGCCGCGTGGGCTCGGCGGTTACGTCCCGCGGGCCGCTCCGCGTCCGCGATCATCGAAGACGTGCGACGGGTACGCGCCCACGGTGCGCCGTGGCCGGGGCCGGTTGGCCGCCCGGTTCGTCCTCCGGCCCTCGCGCCGTGCACCGGACGAAGCCGGCCAGCGGCACGCAACCTGGCTGGAGCTCTTCTTCGACCTGGTCTTCGTCCTGGCGACGGCCGCCGTGGTCGGCCGGCTCGGCCACCGGCTCGTGCCCAGCCCCACGGCACTGCTGGCCGCCGGCGGGCTCTTCGTGGTGCTGCAGTTCGCCTGGGCGGGCCAGGTCTTCTACGACACCCGGTACGACCCGGACGACACCCAGCACCGGCTGCTGGTGCTGGTGGCCGTGGCCGGCGCCGGGGCGCTCACTCTGGGCGTGGCCGGGGCGCCACACTCCGTCCTGCTGCCGGTCGGTTACCTTGTGGTCCGCGGCGTCCTGCTGCTGCTCTACTCCGGGTCCGGCCGAGCAGTGACGCGGCCCGCGAGGTGACGAACGTCTACCTCACCGGTTTCGGCGCGGGCTGGGTGGTTTGGCTCGCCTCGCTGGCCGTACCGGCGCCCGTCCGGCCTGCGGTCTGGGCGGTGGCGATGACCGTCGAGCTGGCCACTCCCTGGCTGGGGCTGCGCCGGCTCAGCCGGTCTCCGGTCGACGTGGTGCACCTCCCCGAGCGGATGGGCCAGTTCTCCATCATCGTGCTCGGCAGCGCCCTGGCGAACGTGCTTGCCGCGGTCCCGATCCACCCCGGGCCGCGGCTGGCCGTCGCCGCGGCCGCCGCGTTCGCCGTACCGGCGGCCGTGTGGTGGGTCTACACCACCTTCGTCAACACCGGACTGGCGCTGGCCCGGCTGCGCGGCGGGCAGGCGTACGCCTACCTGCACCTCCCGATGAGCAGCGCGCTGCTGCTGCTCGGCTGGTCGCTGGGGGAGGTGATCCGGCAGATCGACGCGGAGGCGCCGACGATCCCGCCGGCGCTGCGGCTGATCCTGGCCGGCTCGTTGGTGGGGTGGATGCTCTGCGGCCTCGGGCTGCACTGGCTGTCGCTGCGGCGGCTGGGCGCCCGCCGGCTCGCCCTGACCGGCGGCGGGATCGGGTCGGTCACCGCCATCGCCGCCGCCGTGGCCAGCCCGCTCCCCATGCTGCTGCTGGTCGCCGCGACGCTCGGCGGTTACGCGGTGCTGCTCACCCGGCACCTCACCGGCATGGCGAAGGCGTCGTGACCGGACGGCCCGGCGTCGGCGATCTCGTCGGCCGCTGCGCCGGTGTCCGTCAGCCGGCCGGGCCGGAGCGGGCGGGTCGGGCCGACCGGCCCGCCCCCGCGCCCTCCCCGATCCGCGGGAACGGCTCGATGGAGAAGACCACCTCGACCGGCACCTCGAAGTACGCGGCGATCCGCAGTGCCAGGTGCAGGCTGGGCCGGAACTCGCCCCGTTCCAGGTAGCCCACCGTCTGGTAGTGCACGCCCAGCGCGTCGGCGAGCTGCCGCCGGGAGATGCCCCGCTCGGCGCGCAGCACGGCGATCCGGTTGTGCACGGTCTCACTCATCGATGCCCTCTCACACCACCCGCTGCATGGCCTTCTCCCGGCGGGCCGCGACCCGGGAACCGGACTCGCGGCGGGCCATCCGGCGCAGCACGACCGGGGCCAGGGTCAGCCCGAGCACGGCCCAGAGACCCAGCACGCCAAACGTCTCCACGTGCCGCCAGGACCCGCCCAGCTCGACGGCGGCCAACTCCGGCGGCAGCAATGCCGAGCGCATCCCCAACCCTAGCCAGTAGATCGGAAAGGCCTGGGCGACGGCCTGGAGCCAGCCCGGGTAGCCGTTGACCGGGTAGAAGATGCCGGAGAGTGCGATGAGGCCGAAGATCGGCAGCACCACCAGGCCCATGTTTCGGGGGTTCTCGATCAGCGAGCCGATCACCGCGCCCAGCGGCAGGGTCGCCACCAGCCCGAGCGGCACCACCCAGGCCATCGTGAGCCAGGCGCCGCCATCGGTGAGCCGGATCCCGTCCAGGAAGAACAGCGCCGGAGTGAGCTGGAGGGCGAACCCGATCATCGCCACCGCCGAGAGCATGACGATCTTGCCGATCAGGTAGCCGAGCATGCCGTTCGGCGTCGCCTTGGCCCGCAGCAGCGTGCCGTCCTCCCGGTCGACGATGAGCTGCTGGGACAGCCCGAGCAGCCCGCCGAACGCGAGCCCCATGCCGAGCGCGCTGGGCAGCGTACGCGCGCCGAGGGAGAAGGAGGTGCCGGGCACGGAGGCCCCGCGCATGAAGAACATGGTGACCAGCAGGATGATGGTCGGGAAGAAGTAGTTCCACAGGTCCTGCGCGTTGGTGAAGCTGTTGCGCAGCTCGATCGCGCCGCGCTGGACGCCGGCCCGGACGGCCGCCGTGGTCGGGTTCATGACGTACTCCCCTGCCGCCACACCGAGGCCGCCGCCGTGCCGGCCCGGACCCCGGATTCCTCTTCGTAGACCAGTGCCATGTACGCGTCCTCCAGGCTGGCCCGGCGGATCTCCAGCTCCTGCACGCCGTCGCCGTGCTCGTTCAGCAGGTCGCGGACGAAGCCGGTGGCGTCGGCCGCGACGTGCACGAAGCGCTCGCCGTCCCGGGTCCACCGAATCTCCGCGTCCCCGGCCACCCGGCGGGCCAGCTCGTCGGGCGAGCCGTCGGCGATGATCCGGCCGCCGGCCAGGATGAGGATCCGGTCGGCGAGCTTCTCCGCCTCGTCCAGGTCGTGCGTGGTGAGCAGGATGGTGGTCTCGTCCAGGTCGGCGAGGCGGTGCACCAGGTCGTGGAACTCGCGCCGGGCGGCCGGGTCGAAGCCGACCGTCGGCTCGTCCAGGAAGAGCAGCTCCGGGCGGCCGACGATGCCGACCGCCACGTCCAGCCGGCGGCGCTGGCCGCCGGAGAGCTGGTGCACCCGCTTGCTCGCGTGCGGCGTGAGGCCGACGGCGTCCAGCAACTCGTCGACGGGCCAGGGCCGGATGATCCGGTCGGTGGCGTACGGCGCGTAGAAGGTGCCCAGGTGGGCCAGCAGGTCCCGGACCCGCCACTTGCCGTGGTCCCGCCAGGACTGGAGCACCACCCCCATCCGGGCCCGCCAGCGTTCGTCGCCCCGGCCGGGGTCGACGCCGAGGACGCGGACCTCTCCCGCCGAGCGCATCCGGAAGCCCTCGAGGATCTCGATGGTGGTGGTCTTGCCGGCGCCGTTGGGCCCGAGCAGGGCGAGCACCTCGCCGCGCCGAGCGGTGAGATCGACCCCGTGCAGCACGTCGACGGTGCCGTACCGCATGCGCAGGTCGCGGACGTCGAGGACCAGTTCCTCGTCGGGCGGGTGGGGAGTCGGGGCGACTCCCGGCAGTTCGACCGCAGTCATACCGCGAAATGTAGCATCCCTACTATATATCGAGGCACACCCGCTCCCCGTCGGAAGCGCGACAGGTCACCGCCACCACTCTCGCCGATCTTGGCTACGGTGATACCCGCGATCGATCGGGGAGGGGAGCGCCAGATGGCCGACGACACGGAGCTGAGCATCGCGCTCGCCGAGTACGAGCACCTGCGCGAGCTGAGCCGCACGGTGCACGACCAGTCCACCGCCCGGTTCACCTTCTTCCTGGCGGTGGCGTCGGGAGCAACCGCCATATCGGCCGGGCTGATCAGCACCGGCCGGCCCGACGGCCAGATCCGCCCGGCGGTGCTGGCCGGGCTCGGCCTGCTGGTCCTGCTGCTCGGGGTCTTCGTCTTCGCCCGCCAGGTCGAGCTGAACGACCGGGGCCGCCGGTACGCGGTCGCGGCCACCGTGCTCCGCACCTACCTGGCCCGCCGCGCGCCCAGCCTGATCCCGTTCATCATCATGCCGACGTTGGACGACGCGGGTCCGTTCGCGCCCGAGCCGTTCCACCGGCACTGGTTCCGCGACCTGGTCAGCCAGGCCGGCATGATCGCGCTGGTGAACAGCGTGCTGGTCGCCCTCGCCGCCACCATGGCGGTGCTGCTGCTCGGCGTGCCGGTCTGGGTGGCGGCACTGGTCGCGATGGTGGTCGCGGCCGCCTCGGTCGCCGGGCACCTGCGCGCAATCCGCCGCCGCATCGCCCGCTCCGCCGCCCAGGTGGACACCGTCCTCACCACCCGCTCGCTCACCTCGCCCTCGCGGGTGGCTGGTTGATCACGAGCGTTGACCGCGGCCCACCTGATCGACGACGGCCCCCACGCGGCGCGACGCGGACTCAGGCGGGCAGGGCGACGGTGACTTCCTCGGCTTCCACCTGAGCGTTCCAGGCGGCCTTGGTGGAGCGCCAGCCCTCGTCGTCCATGCCGCGCCGCCAGTAGCCGGAGATGGACAACGCCTCCCGGGGCACCCCGCGCTCGACGCGCAGCAGCCGGCGCAACTCCTTGACGGCGGTGGCCTCACCGTGGACGAAGGCGTGCACCCGGCCGGACGGGAAGTCCAGCGCCCGGACCGCCTCGACCAGCGCCTCGCCCACCGGGCGGCCGGCGCGGTGCAGCCAGCACAGCTCGACCGCACCCAGGCTGGTCAGCGGAAGCTCGTCGGCCGGGCCGCCGACCTCGAGGTAGACCTTCGCGGGCGCGCCGGCCGGCAGCCGCTCCAGGGCGGCGGCGATCGCCGGCAGCGCGCTCTCGTCCCCCACCAACAGGTGCCAGTCGGCCGTCGGGTCTGGGGCGTACGCCCCGCCGGGGCCGGTGAACAGCACCCGGTCGCCGGGGCGCAGGCCGGCCGCCCACGGCCCGGCCAGCCCCTGGTCGCCGTGGTACACCACGTCAACGGTGAGTTCGCCGGCCGCCGCGTCCCAGGCCCGCACCGTGTACGCCCGTAGCCGCGGCCACTGCGCGGCCGGGAACTCCCGCTTGATGGTGGCCAGGTCCGTCGGGTGCGGATAGCTCACCCCGGCCGGCGGGAAGACGAACTTGACGTAGTGATCGGTGTACGCGCCCACCGGCAGGCCGGCCAGTTCCTCCCCGCCCAGCACCAGCCGGACCAGGTGCGGGGTGGGCCGCTCGGTCCGTACGACCGTGGCGGCGGTGACCTTCTTCGGGCGCTGCGTCATGCCACTTAGGCTAGCCTAAGTCCCCGGCCCCGCCACCTCCGCCCGTGCCCCTGCCCAGGCCGGGGCCGGCGGGATCCGGACAGGATCGGGGATGTGCGCACTTGCCGACACGGAAAGGCAGCAACTTCCGGCATGTTGCGCGGATCTCGCCGCGGGCCGCGGGCCGCGGGCGCGGCGCGGGTCAGCGGCGGACCAGGCGGACGTGCCAGGCCAGGGCGGCCGGGTCGGTGAGCGAGGCCACCTGGTCGATCACCACGCGCTGCCGCGCGAGGTCATCGGGCGCCTCCCGCCACAGCGGCGCGAAGACCGGGTCAAGCGCGTCCGGCGCCCGGTCGACCAGGACGGCGACCAGCTCGGCGAGGATCTCCCGCTGCTGGGCGTACCGGGTGCCGGCGCCGGGGCGGCGCATGACGTAGCGCAACGCGATGCCCTTGAGCAGCGCGCACTGCGCCCGGATCCGACGCGGCACCACCAGATCGGCCGCGTACCGGCGGTGCGGGCCGGGGCTGTGCCGGTCCTCGGTGGCGGCCACCACGGTGGCGACGAAGCGACCGGTGAGCACGCTGGTGGTCGCCTTCAACGCCGCCAGGGCCCCATGGCTGCCGTCGTACGCGGCGAGCGGGGCGAGCGCCGGCTCGGCGAGCAGTTCGACCAGGACCTCGTGCAGGTCCTCGGGGGCCTCCCCGGAGTACGTCGCCGCCACGTCGGCGCAGAGCGCCCGCCGCTCCTCGGGGTCGGCCAGCAGCGGCCGCAGGCTGACGTACCCGCCGTGGATGCCGTCCTCGACGTCGTGGACCGAGTACGCCACGTCGTCGGCCCAGTCCATCACCTGCGCCTCCAGGCAGCGCCGACCGCCGGGCGGAGCCCCGGCGCGCAGCCAGTCGAAGACCGGGCGGTCGTCGGCATACACGCCGAACTTGCGCTCACCCGGCCGGCGCTCCCAGGGATACTTGCTGACCGCGTCGAGGGAGGCCCGGGTCAGGTTGAGCCCGGCGGAACGGCCGTCCGGCCCGAGCACCTTGGCCTCCAGCCGGGTGAGCACCCGCAGCGTCTGCGCGTTGCCCTCGAAGCCGCCGCAGCCGGCGGCGATGACGTCCAGGGCATCCTCGCCGTTGTGCCCGAAAGGCGGATGCCCCAGGTCGTGGGCCAGTCCCGCGGTGTCCACCACGTCCGGGTCGCAGCCGAGCCGGGCGCCCATCTCCCGGGCGATCTGCGCCACCTCGAGCGAGTGGGTCAGCCGGGTACGCAGGAAGTCGTCAGTGCCCGCGGTGTGCACCTGGGTCTTCGCGGCGAGCCGGCGGAACGCCGCCGAGTGCAGCACCCGCGCCCGGTCCCGCTCGTACGGCGACCGCCCGTACCCGGTGTCCTTGGGCGGCTCGACGACGAAGCGCGCCCCGTCCTCAGCGCCGGGACGCGCGCTCAACCGTCATCCTCTCGCCCGCGCCACCTCTGTTCGCGACTGCGGGCTCGCAAAACCGGCTCACTCCTCGCGCTCACGGAGCACGCAGAACTCGTTGCCCTCCGGGTCGGCCAGCACGGTCCACCCGACGTCGCCCTGGCCGATGTCCACGTGCCGGGCTCCCATGTCGACCAGCCGCTCGACCTCCGCCTCCTGGTTCGCCGGGCGCAGGTCGAGGTGCAGCCGGTTCTTGGTCTCCTTCGCCTGGGTGACCGGGACGAAGACGATGCCGGGGAGCTGGTCCGGCGCCCGGCGGATCTCCACCTCGTCCGGCTTCTCGCTCACCACCTGGTAGCCGAGCGCCTCGGCCCACCAGTGGGCGAGCCGCGACGGGTCCTGGGCGTCCACGGTCAGGTTCTCCCAGACGCTGGTCATGCGGCCACCCTTCTGCTGATCGACACGAGCGAGCCCAGGTTACGCCCGGAGCCGCCGGACGGCGCGCCGGGCGAGGCGGGGAACCCGTCGGGGGGCCGCCGACCGGCGCGCCGGCGGCCCCCCGACCGGGCTCAGCGGGAGTCGGAGCCCTGGGTTTCCACGGCGGCTCGGCCAGCCTCCAGGCGGGCCACCGGGACGCGGAAGGGGGAGCAGGAGACGTAGTCAAGCCCGACCTCGTGGAAGAAGTGCACCGAGTCGGGGTCGCCGCCATGCTCGCCGCAGACGCCGAGCTTCAGCCCGGGCCGGGCGGCCCGCCCCTCCTCGGCCGCGATCCGGACCAGCCGGCCGACGCCCTCCCGATCGATCGACTCGAACGGCGAGATGCCGAAGATGCCCAGCTCCAGGTAGCGCCAGAAGAAGGCGCCCTCCACGTCGTCCCGCGAGAAGCCCCAGCCCATCTGGGTCAGGTCGTTGGTGCCGAACGAGAAGAACTGCGCCGCCTCGGCGATCTGCCCGGCGGTCAGCGCCGCCCGGGGCACCTCGATCATCGTGCCGATCAGCACCTCGACGCCGCTGTCGCCGACCACCTCGGCGATGATCTTCTCGGCCTCAGCGCGTACCGTCTCCAGCTCCTGCACGGCGCCGACCAGCGGGACCATGATCTCCGGGCAGGCCGACCCGCCGGCCCGAACGACCGTCACGGCGGCCTCGGCGATCGCGCGGACCTGCATGGCGAACAGGCCGGGGATGACCAGACCCAGCCGTACGCCGCGCAGGCCCAGCATCGGGTTCTCCTCGTGCATCCGCCGGACGGCGGCGAGCAGCGCCTCCTCCTTGGCCACGTCCTCGCCACGCTCCTGAGCGACGGCGACGTTGACCGCGAGCTGCTCCAGCGGGGGCAGGAACTCGTGCAGCGGCGGGTCGATCAGCCGCACGGTGACCGGCAGGCCGTCCATCTCGCGGAAGATCTCGACGAAGTCCTCCCGCTGCAACGGCAGCAGCGCGGCCAGCGCCTGCTGCCGTTCCTGGTCACCGGAGGCCAGGATCAGCCGCTCCACCAGCTCCCGCCGGTCGCCGAGGAACATGTGCTCGGTGCGGCACAGGCCGATGCCCTGGGCACCGAACCGCCGGGCCCGGGCCGCATCCGCACCGGTGTCGGCGTTCGCCCGGACCGCCAGCCGCCGCCTGGCGTCGGCGTGGGTCATGATCCGGTGTACGGCCCGGACCAGCGGGTGGTCGGTCCGCTCCGCGTCGAGGGTGCCCTCGAAGTACTGCACCACCTCGGACGGCATGACCGGCACCTCGCCGAGGTAGACCTTGCCGGTGGTGCCGTCGATGGAGACGACGTCCCCCTCGCTGACGGTCTGCCCGGCGACGGTGAACCGCTTCGCCGGGATGTCGACCTGGAGTTCGTCCGCGCCGGACACGCAGGTCTTGCCCATGCCCCGGGCCACCACGGCCGCGTGGCTGGTCTTGCCGCCGCGCGAGGTGAGGATGCCCTTGGCGGCGATCATCCCGTTCAGGTCGTCGGGGTTGGTCTCCCGGCGGACCAGGATCACCGCCTCGCCCTCGGCCGCCAGCTCGACCGCCCGGGCGGAGGTGAAGACCGCCTTGCCGACCGCCGCGCCGGGTGAGGCCCCGATGCCCTTGGCCACCGGCTCGTAATCGTGGTCGAGCTGGAACCGGGGGAACATCAGCTGGGCGAGCTGCGCGCCGTTGACCCGGTGCAGCGCCTCGTCCAGGTCGATCAGACCCTCGTCGACGAGCTGGCCGGCGATGACGAAGGCCGCCGCCGCGGTGCGCTTGCCGACCCGGGTCTGGAGCATCCAGAGCTTGCCGCGCTCGATGGTGAACTCGATGTCGCAGAGGTCCTTGTAGTGCTCCTCCAACCGGGCCATGTAGTCGAGCAGCTCGTCGTAGGACTTCTTGTCGATCCGCTCCAGCTCTTCCAGCGGCACGGTGTTGCGGATGCCGGCGACCACGTCCTCACCCTGCGCGTTGGCCAGGTAGTCGCCGTAGATGCCCTGGGCGCCGCTGCCCGGGTCGCGGGTGAAGGCGACGCCGGTGCCCGAGTCGGCGCCGAGGTTGCCGAAGACCATGGCCACCACGTTGACCGCGGTGCCCAGGTCGGCCGGGATGCGCTCCTGCCGCCGGTAGACCACCGCGCGTTCGGCGTTCCACGACTCGAAGACCGCGTGGATGGCCAGGTCGAGCTGCTCCCGGGGCTCCTGCGGGAACTCCCGGCCGGTGTGCTTGGCGAAGATTCTCTTGAACGTGTCGACCAGCCCGCGCAGGTCGTCCGCGTCCAGGTCCAGGTCGTTGTCCGTACCCTTGGCGCGCTTGGCGTCGTCGATGGCGTGCTCGAACTCCTCGCCCGGCACGTCGCAGACGGTCTTGCCGAACATCTGGATCAGGCGGCGGTAGGAGTCCCAGGCGAACCGGTCGTTGCCGCCGGCCCGGGTGGCGAGTCCGATGACACTGCGGTCGTTGAGGCCGACGTTCAGGACGGTCTCCATCATGCCGGGCATGGAGAACTTGGCCCCGGAGCGGACCGAGACCAGCAGCGGGTCGTCCGCGTCGCCGAGCCGGCGGCCCATCTCCCGCTCCAGTGCCTCCAGGTGCGCCTCGACCTGGCCAGCCAGCCCGTCCGGCTCCCGGCCGGTCGCCAGGTACGCCTTGCAGGCCTCGGTGGTGATGGTGAAGCCGGGCGGCACCGGCAGCCCGAGATTGGTCATCTCGGCCAGGTTGGCCCCTTTGCCGCCGAGCAGATCCTTGAGGTCCTTGTTGCCCTCGGCGAAGTCGTAGACGTACTTGTGATCGACCGTCTCTTGCGCTGCCACCAGAGCCTCCCACGCGCGCCGGAATTGACACTTAACGAAGGTTCAGTTCGGACATACCCCGAGACCGACCACCGGTAATCCCGGTGTGGTCAGCGGCCGGTGGGCGAAGGTTAAGCGAACATCGAGGGGGCTGGGACCGTTCGGTGACAATCGGCACAGCCGTCACCACTATCCGCGTCCGTACCGGCTTTTGGGAACGCTTCCATGCGCAGGATCACGCAATTCCAATTCCTCTCGTACTCTTGACGGCACTGGTTCCGCCGAACCTCGCCTTTGCCATATCCCGCGCAAATACACCCGGGAGCCGTCACCGTGCCGACCACCCCCGCCGCCCCGTCCGAGACCGGTCCCGAGCCGCTCGACCCGGTCGGCCTGTCCTCCCGCCAGCCGGCCGCCGCCGACCTGGCCCGGACCGCGGCCCGCGCGGCCGGCGAGCTGCTCGCCCCACCCGCGCAGGTACGGCTGGCCGACGTGGTGCCCGCCCCCGAGCTGGTCACGCCAGACCCGGCGGCCGACTTCGGGCTCGCCGAGGACGCGGTGATCCGCGTCGACGCCGACCCGGCCGCCCGGGACGTCGCCGAACAGCTCGCCGAGCTGCTCCGCCCGGCGACCGGCTACCCGCTCCCGGTCACCGACTCCGCCGCTCGGGCCGACGGTTCGCTCGTGCTCACCCTGACCAGCGTGGCGACGTCCACCGACGCGGCGGGCCCCGTCGGCGCAGCGGCATCGGCGCCGGCTGGCGCGAACGCTGCCGGGACGGGCCGCGCGGCTGCCGAGGCGCTCGGCGACGAGGGCTACCGGCTCGACGTGACCGGCGCCGAGGTCCGGATCACCGCCGGCAGCGCAGCCGGCCTGTTCCACGGCGTGCAGACCCTCCGGCAGCTCCTTCCGGCGGCGGTGGAGAGCGCCACCCCGGTCGCCGAGCGCTGGGTGGTGCCCGGCGGCACCATCGTCGACCGGCCGCAGTTCGCGTACCGAGGGGCGATGCTCGACGTGGCCCGACACTTCTTCCCCGCCAACGACGTGCTGCGGGTGGTCGACCACCTGGCCCGGTACAAGCTCAACCACCTGCACCTGCACCTCACCGACGACCAGGGGTGGCGGATCACGGTCGACTCCTGGCCGCGACTCACCGAGGTCGGCGGGAGCACCGAGGTGGGCGGCGGGCCCGGCGGCTGGTACACCAAGGACGACTACCGGCGGATCGTCGCGTACGCCGCCCGCCGCCACGTCACCGTGGTGCCGGAGATCGACCTGCCCGGGCACACCAACGCGGCGCTGGTCGCATACCCCGAGCTGGCGCCCGGCAAGACCCCGCCGCCGCCGTACACCGGCACCGAGGTCGGCTTCAGCTACGTCGACCCCGCCGACGAGCGGACGTACGCCTTCGTCGCCGATGTGGTCGGCGAGGTGGCCGCGCTCACCCCCGGGCCGTGGCTGCACCTCGGCGGCGACGAGGCGTTCAAGGTGCCGGCCGACACCTACCGCGGCTTCATCGAGCGGGCGCAGACGCTGGTGGCGGCGACCGGGAAGACCGTGGTCGGTTGGCACCAGCTCGCCCCGACCGGGCACGCCGACGGGCGGGTACTCCAGTGGTGGGGCACCAACGGCGACGACCCCGAGACCGCCGACGCGGTACGCCGCGGCGCCCGCGTGATCCTCTCCCCCGGCAACCGCGTCTACCTGGACATGAAGTACGCCCCGGACACTCCCATCGGGCACGACTGGGCCGGCCTGATCGACGTGCGGCGGGCGTACGACTGGGATCCGGGGACGCACCTGACCGGCGTACCGGCCGAGGCCGTGCTCGGGGTGGAGGCACCGCTCTGGACGGAGACGGTCACCACGCTGGCCGAGGTGGAGTTCATGCTCTTCCCGCGCCTGCCCGCCATCGCCGAGCTGGGCTGGTCCCCCCGGTCGACGCACGACTGGGCCGCGTTCCGGGACCGGCTGGCCGGTCACGGCCCGCGCTGGACCGCCGCCGGGATCGCCTTCCATCCCGCCCCGGAGATCCCCTGGCCGGCGACGTCCACCCACCCGATCCCGACCCAGCACTCCCGGGACGAGGCGCCCCATTCCAGCTGACCCGCCACACCCACCCACGCCGCGCCCGCCCCTGGCGGGCGCCGGCGATCGGGCAGCCGCGCCCAAGATCGCCGGGTCGTGGCGATCCCGCCTCGACCCGGCGAATCTGCTCATGCTCACAGGCGACTATCGGAGGGCACGGGAAGACTTTGCGGAATTGGCACTGCTTCCGGAGCAGTCTGGCTTAGTTCGTCGGCCGGCGCCGTTAGGTGCCTGAACAGTGCCCTGAGTTGAGCTGACGTGCACCGGGTGGACCTGCGCCCGCAGCAGCGACGACGGTGGCAACAGCGTCGAGGTGGCCGACAACCTGCCCGAGACCGTCGCCGTATGCGACAGCAAGGTCCGCAGGCTGCGCCGGCATGCAGAGCTACGGCTCGGTCTACCCGGGGAGACCGGGCGCTCATCGTTGGCAGTCGATCTTGGGCTGTAGCGGGCCGGTCCCCGGACCGGCTCTGCGGGTCCGCGCAGACACGCCCGCAGTCCGGGACACCACCGTCGCGGTCCCGCCTCGGCGGACCAGCGCTCGGCGGTCCCGGACGGCGTTCGACGGTCCCGGACGGGCGGGCGGGCGACACACACCGGTCCGGGACCGAGGCCTGCAGATCGTCGGTCTGGTCCCGGCCGCCCGGACCGCCGCCCAAGCCTTGACCGCTCATGGATGCCGCTGTCCCGTATGGCCCTCGCCTGACAGCTACGCGCTGACGGGCAGGATTCCGCGTGACGGGACCACGGCCCGCGATTCCGGTCAGAGTGCGCCGTCTCTGTGAGGCGAGCGAGCGCTGCTGTCAGCAAGCCGCTGTCTGACAGAACCTGACGCGACCTCACAGGACCTGACCCGACGGGTGGGCCAGCAGCTGGTTTCCATGGAACCCGGGGCAGTTCAGGTCGGCGGCGCCGTCGGCCCTGACGAAGGCTGACAAGGGTGCATCAGCGGTGTGGAATCCCGGACCGTCGCGGTGGCCTGCGGCTATGCGGCGACCCCTGCGAGCCGGGTCGAAAAGGGTCTGTCCTGGGCGCTCGTCGCGGCCGAGCCGGCCCTGTGGTTGTCTGCTCGCGTGTGGGGGCTCGGCTGGGTACGGCATTGGGTGCTCGGTTGGGGGTGTCGGCGATTCGAGGCCCCAAACGAGCCTTGCTGACATGCGTTGTCAGGTGGCTGAGCTGCGGGATCGCGATCCGATGAAGCCCCATCGACAAGATCATCCTGCCCCGACTCCCTAAGTTTCTTAGTGAGCGTCCGGGAACTTCACCAGTTGC
>NZ_LWLS01000066.1 GCF_001905095.1 Micromonospora sp. CB01531 | reverse complement strand
ACCCCCGACGAATTAACGCCGAGCAGCACTAAGACCGACCACTGCACCGCGCGCCAGAGGCGAACTCGCCCCTCACCGCTACGCCGCACGCGTCCAGCCCCCTGGGTACAACCTCGTCAGTGGGCAGGAATTGCCAGGGCGAACAATCGGTCTGAGTCGAACCACTCGGTGATAACGGCGGCGCATACACCGCCGGCTTGGATTAGCACCGTCCGGCAAGGCAAGTTGATTGGTGTGCCTCCGAACTCGGCAGAGGGCGGGGCAGTGCAATCAACTGATTGAAGCGTTCGGAAGGTCTCCACACGATGTCGCACGAGTGACCTTCCAAGCGGCATCATGTCGAATAGGATCTCCTCGCGCATCTGGACCGGCAATGCAGTCAAATCTAGCAGCGATCGACCATACAGCCAGGCCCGGCCGCTCGTGGCTCCACATAGGCGAACGTAGCGCGCAAGTAGCGGACCCCCAGGTTCTTCAAGCGGCCACAAGGCGGACTCTGCGGAAGTTGCACGCGCCTGCTGTCGCACATCGGCGACCAGCTTCTCACCCGTCCAGGCTTCTATCAGCCCTGTAGTCGTGCCGTCGGCACTCAGGAACATGTTGACCAAGCGGTCCTGAAAGGCCGGCTGGCCACGGGCCACTGGGACCCCATCCGGGAGGAGCCTTGTCACATCGACTCCTCTCTTCTCATCGAGGCTAACCCCCGCGCCATCACGACGGCTCGCTGTGCTCGCCGGTCGAAAACGTAGAACTGCCCTCTGGGCCGGAAGCATGGACTTGCATAGGTACTCAACCATTCGCTGCGGAGAGCACTTGCTGAATGCAGGCTACCGGGTCCCGCCCGAGGATCGTTGCCACCGCTGACGGGCGGGGTGTCGTCGGGCATGCTGGGGCTCGGCTCCCAGTGGAGAGGCCCGCCGCTGGCGCGATAGGTTGCGGAATGCCTCGGCAGGGCACCCCGGGTTCGGCCGCCGCTGCGCGGGGTTTCGATCGGGATCCCGGCTACCCCAACTGGTCGCGGCGGCGCGTCAGGTAGGCGGTCTCGGCGGTGTTGCCGGCCAGGTCGATGGCTTTGTCGTAGGCCGCGCGTGACTCCTGGCTGTGACCCAGCCGGCGCAGCAGGTCGGCGCGGGTGGCGTGGTAGGCGTGGTAGCCGGCCAACCTGCGCTCAAGACGGTCGACGGCCGCCAGTGCCACCTGCGGGCCGTCGAGCTCGGCGACGGCGATGGCCCGGTTGAGGGCGATGATCGGGGAGGGGTCGAGGCGGACGAGCTGGTCGTAGAGGGCGAGGACCTGTGACCAGTCGGTGTCGCGCATGTCGCGGGCGGAGGTGTGCACGGCGTTGATCGCCGCGAGGATCTGGTAGCTGCCCGGAGCGACCCCGGCGGCGGCAGCGGCGAGGCGCTCGCGGACCAGCCGGTGGCCCTCGGCGATCAGCGTCGAGTCCCAGGCCCCGCGGTCCTGCTCGTCGAGGGCGACCAGTTCGCCGCTGGCCGAGACCCGGGCGGGGCGGCGGGCCTCGGTGAGCAGCATCAGCGCCAGCAGCCCGGCCACTTCTCCGTCGTCCGGCAGGAGCGCGCGGAGCAGGCGGGTGAGCCGGACCGCCTCGGCGGTCAGGTCGTGTCGTACGGGATCGGTGTCGGGGCCGCTGGCCAGGTAGCCCTCGTTGAACACGAGGTAGAGGACGGCGAGCACGCCGGAGACCCGGGCTGGGAGATCCTCGGCGGACGGCATCCGATAGGGGATGCGAGCCGCTTTGATCTTGGCCTTCGCGCGGGTGATCCGCTGCCCCATGGCACTTTCGGCCACCAGGAAGGCGCGGGCGATCTCGGGCACGGTCAGACCGCCGACCATGCGCAGCGTCAACGCCAGACGGGCTTCCATCGCCAGCGCCGGGTGACAGCAGGTGAAGATCAGCCGGAGCCGGTCGTCGTCGATGGCGCCGAGAGGCTCGGGTGGGGTGTTGTCGTACACCATCTGAGCCTCCTTCTGCTTGTCGTCGCGCTTGTTCTCGCGCCGGATCCGGTCGATGGCCTTGCGGTTGGCGGTGGTGGTCAGCCACGCGCCGGGATTGGGCGGTACGCCGTCGGCCGGCCACCGCTCGACGGCGGTCACGAACGCCTCGGCCGCCGCCTCCTCGGCGATGTCGAGGTCACCGAAGCGCCTGGTCAGGGCGGCCACCACCCGCGCCCACTCCTCGTGGTGGGCCCGGGTGACCGCCTCCTCGACGTCAATCACTGGAACGGCCGCACCTCGATCTTCCGATCGCAGACCTTCGACGCCTCGGTGGCGAGCTTGAGCGCCACATCCAGATCGGGGGCCTCCCACACCCAGACGCCGGCGAGGTACTCCTTCGACTCCACGAAAGGCCCGTCGCTGAACACCACCTGCTCGCCCCGGTTGTCGATGACCGTTGCCGCGTCGGTGTCCGCGAGTCCGCCCGCGAAAACCCAGTAGCCCTCGGCGATCAGTCGTTCGTTGAACGCGCTGATGGCAGGCTGCCTGTCCGTGCTGCCGGGATTGCTCTTGTCATCGATCACGGAAACCAGGTACTGCATCTGAAGATCATCTCCTCTGGGGTCAAGACAGCGTGGTTCGGTGGTCAGGGACTTCAGGCCGTTGCATACCGCGGGCGCCCGGCCGGCCGGTAGACCTGGATCGTCACGCCCTTCGAGTCGACCCGCGACTCGACCAGGTCGAGCGCAAGATCCGGACCGGCCTCCGGGAACAACCGCGCGCCTTGGCCGAGAACCACGGGAACGACAATCAGAGTCATCTCGTCGACCAGATCGTTCTCCAGCAGCCACCGGATCAGGGTGCCACTGCCGTGCACCTGCAGCTCACCCCCCGGCTTGGCCTTCAGGTCTGCGATGGCGGTCGCCAGGTCGTCGGACAGGACGGTGGTGCCCGACCACGCCGGGTCGGCGAGCATGGTCGATGCCACGTACTTGGGCCGTGTGTTCAACGCCCGCATGACGGGCTCCCAGCCAGGGACATCCTGTTCCGTCCCGGACCCCCACGAGCTGGCGAACAGCTCGTAGGTCCGCCGGCCGAGCAGGAACGCGTCGGCGCGCTGGTAGGTCTGGTTGATGAACGCGTGGGTCTCGTTGTCGCCCTTGCCCAGGGCCCATCCGCCGCGCTCGAATCCGTTCCTGCGGTCCTCATCCGACGCGCCGCCGTTTCCCTGCATCACTCCATCGATGGTGACCTGAGTCATGGTCGTCAGCTTCATGATCGCGGTTCCTTACCTTGGCGCCGCCCCTCGTGGGCGGCCTCACCCCTGCTACGAACACCACCGCCCCGATCCGACACCGCCTCCCGGATTTCTTCTCAGAACTTTCCGGGACGCCGGTCGTCAGCGATCCCGGCAGACGCTGCCACCCGCGGTGCTGGTGGTCGACCACTCCCACGTCGTGCAACTGGCCAACCGGGCCGTCACCGAGGTCCGCCACCGAACCACCCTCACCCAACGAGGACGCCGCGGCCGAGGCGCCGATCCCGAACGGCGACTCCGCAACCGGCTGACCCGCTCCCGCCGCCCGCATGCACGGCTGCCACGTGGATCGGCTGGTCGACACCGAGCTGGAACCCCACCCAGTAGGCAGCGGACTCTGTCTGCTGCGCCCTTCGGTTTGACATTGCTATAGCTAGCGGTTATCTATAGTCGATCTACCGGGGGTGTTGGGTGCAGGACGTGGTGCTGGCCATGCTGGCGAAGGAGCCGGCGTACGGGTACGACCTGCGCAGCCGTTTGCGTAGCGCGCTCGGCCCGCTCGGCGAGGCGATGAACGCCGGGCAGATCTACGTGACGCTGGCCCGGCTGGCCAAGGCGGGGCTGGTGACCTCGCAGCACGCCGAGGGTTTGCCGGACCGCCCCGACCGCCGGGTCTACGCGTTGACCCCGGCCGGGCAGCAGCGGGTCGCCGCCTGGCTGACCGAGGTGAGCTGGCCGAGGCCCGACCTCACCGAGTTTCACCTCAAGCTGGTGGCCGCCGCTGCCGCCCGGTTGGCCGATCCGGTGACTCTGGTCGACGCGCAGCGGCGTGAGGTGCTGCGTCGGCTGCGGGATGCCCAGCGGGCTGCGTTGGAGCGGTCGGTGGATCCGGTCGTCGGGTTGTTGTTGGAAGGGGTCGTGCTGCGGCTGCGGGCCGACCTGGAGTGGCTGGAGGCGTGCGAACGCATGTGGATCAACCGCGACCGGACCGGAGGGACGGCGAGCCCATGAGCGAGCGCACCGAGCGAAGCGAGGGCCGCGAGGTCATGCCCGGTGGCGCAGTATGACCGGATCGGCGCTGCTAAAGGCACGAGGTGTGAGCAGGCGGTACGGCTGGGGGAGCGCCCTGGTGCGCGCGGTCGACGAGATCGACCTGGAGGTGCCCGCGGGGCAGACTCTGGCAATCATGGGTCCCAGCGGCTGCGGCAAGTCGACCCTGCTGCACCTGCTCGGCGGGCTGCAACGCCCCACCGACGGCGAGATCTGGCTGGCCGAGCACCGGATCGACACCATGAGCGAGCGCGCCTTGGCCCGGCTGCGGCGGCATCACATCGGCTTCGTCTTCCAGTCGTTCCACCTCATGGACGAACTGACCGCCGTGGAGAACGTCGAGCTGGCCGCGTTGCTGGCCGGGCAGTCTCCCCGCCGGGCCCGGCAACGTGCCCTGCATCTGTTGGACCGGGTCGGGCTTGCCGACCGCGCCAGGCACCTGCCGTCGGCATTGTCCGGCGGCCAGCGGCAGCGGGTCGCGATCGCCCGCGCGTTGAGCAACGAGCCGCTGGTCGTGTTGGCCGACGAGCCCACCGGGAACCTGGACAGCGCCGCCACCCTGGAGGTGCTGCGGCTGTTCGAGGAGCTGCGGACGGCGGGGCAGACGCTGGTAGTGGTCACCCACGACGCGCGCATCGCCGCGGTCGCCGACCGGGTGATCTCCATGCGGGACGGGTCGTTCGCCGACGACAGCCGCCTCACCGGCACCACCACCTCCGGCACGGGCACGGTCTACGGCGGGTGGCGCTGAGATGGCCGGACGTCTGCTACTCGTGTGCCGGCTGATGGTGCGGGACCTGCGCCGGCGGCGCACCGAGACCGTACTGCTGCTGCTCGCCATCAGCGCCGCGACCGGCACGCTGACCCTCGGCCTCGCCCTGAACAATGCTCTCGCCCAGCCGTACGAGCGGACCCGGGCCGCCACCGCAGGCCCCGACGTGGTGGCGATGCCGGGAGCGACCGGCCCGGAGGCACTGGCCGCCCTCGCGCCGCTGGCCACCGCGCCCGGTGTCACCGCACACAGCGGGCCGTACCCGATGGCCTATCTGATGCTGACCGCAAGCGGCACGACCGTGCCCGCGGTCGTCCAGGGCCGGGACAACTCCCCAGCGGCGCTCGACCGGCCCGCGGTGACCGCCGGTACTTGGGTACACCCCGGCGGCATCGTCATCGAGCCCACCTTCGCCAACGCCCTCAGCGTGCACATCGGCGACACCGTCGACATCAACGGCCACCCCCTGCGGGTGGTCGGGACCGCGGTCACCGCCGCCAGAGCCGTCTACCCGCGCGCCGACTGGCGCATTGACGCGGGTAGCCCCCTGACCGAAAGCGCCGGCCTCGTCTGGGTCGACAGTAGCCAGATCGGCGCGCTGGCCGGCACACGACCGCTGTCATACACCCTGAACCTGAGATACGCGGACCCGCGGGCCAGCACCTCATTCACCCACAAGCGCGAAGGCGGGATCGAATACACCAGCTGGACAGGGATCGCCGACGCGGACGGCAAGCTCGTCAAACAGGCGCGCCTGGCCCTACTGGTCGGCAGCTGGCTGCTCACCGCCCTCGCGGTGGCCAGCGTCGCCAACATCGTCGCCGGCCGCGTCGTCGACCAACGCCGCCGGGTAGGACTACTCAAGGCCGTCGGCGCCGGACCAGCCATGATCGCCGCCGTCCACCTCGCCGAATACCTCGTCATCGGGCTCGCCGCCGCCGGCACCGGCCTGACCGCCGGCTGGCTCGCCGCACCGGCACTCACCAGCCCCGGCGCCGGACTCCTCGGCTCCACCGGCACCCACCCGCCCGCGCTACGCACCGTGCTCGCCGCCACCGTCCTCGCCCTCGCTATCGCCGCCGCGGCGACGCTGGCACCCGTGCTACGCGCCGTCACCACCGACACCGTCCACGCGCTTGCCGACGCCGCCACACCACCGCGCCGCCGCGGGTGGCGCGTCTGGCTGTCCCGCCGGATGCCCACCGCCCTGCTGATCGGGGTACGCATCAACGCCCGCCGCCCCCGCCGCGCCCGCCTCGTCATGGTGAACACCCTCATCACCACGACCGGGCTCGCCGCCTTGCTCATGGGCCTGGCGCAGGACCCGCGGGTCAAGCTCGGCGAATCCAAGCTGGCCAACCCCCAGAGCACGCGAACCCTCGAGGCCATGTTCCTCGTCATCGTGGTGCTGTGCGTCCTCGCGCTCATCAACGCCATCGTGAGCACCTGGACCGCGGTCCTCGACGCCCGCCACCCCCTGGCCGTCGCCCGCACACTCGGCGCCACACCCGCACAGGTAACCGCGGGCATGGCGGTAGCCCAGCTTCTTCCCGCGATACCCGGCGTCGCCCTCGGGGTCCCGGCCGGCATCGGGCTGTATCTGGTCGCCAGCCCAGGCGACCAGCAGTACGCACCCGCCTCCTGGATGTTCGCCGTGGCACTCGCGGTCCTGCTCGCCGTCGCCGCGCTCACCGCCATCCCCGCCCTGGCCGCCACCCGGCGCCCGGTCGCGGACGCCCTCCAATCCACGTCGACCTGACCGGCCGCCAACGGCCTACAGCCCGCATACGGCACCACGACGAGCGGAACCGCCGAGCAAGACAGCAATCGCAGCTGACGCATCAACCACACAAGAAGTTGCACGGATCTGGCCGACCGGGCGTCACGGCCAGTGACAGACGAGCGGCGACGCTCTTGCGGTCACGCCTAACAGTGCGTGGCGAGGTCGACGCCTAGCTCAAGAGCGGTCGCGGTCGGTAGCTGGCCGCGGGGCCGAGCGGGCACTCTGAACTGCCGGGTCGAGGATGTTCACGGCCAGCTGATCATAGTGTTGCGGGCGCAGCGCCGCGGTTGGGACGATCTTGCCGTGCTGAAGACTGATGAGTCGTACCGTGGCGGTGCCGAGAAGACCTGTGAGTGCTGCGGGCAACCCAGCCGCCGCACCTGGTGCATGGTGACTCGTGACGGCCTCCCGTACGGGGTGTTCTTCGCCGCGTGTTACAACCACGACGGCGTAGCCGAAAGCTGGATCGACGTGGTATTCGGTACGTGGGGTCAGGACACCGACTACGACGATCACCTCACTTTCGGCTGCCGCTTCGGCCCAGGCGCCGGCAGCGATCTGCCTGGGGCTACCGCGGTAGACGCAGCATCGGTGGCGCCGGATGACCCCCTCTATGGTCATAAGCTCACTCGAGCCGAGGCGTTGGCCCACCCAAAACTCAGCGAGTTCTGGGATGTGATCGACTTCGTCGTGGCGACCGACCCGCTGCTACACCAGCACCACTACGGGCATCGGGCACCTGCGAGCCAGTAGCGCCACCAACGGTAGATCGCTAACTGCCGGGATGGACAGGGCGCAACTGCTGATCGAACGCCCTATGCCGCCGCCTGTGCTTGCTGATTGATCGCGAGCGGTCACGGTCGTAGCTGGCTTTTGAGCGGGCATCCTGAACTGCCGAATAGCGGGCGTCGTCCAGGTGCGCTTGCCAGGAAGCTCATCACAAGCGTCTTCGTTCGGCGTGGTGGTCCGCTGTAGCAAGCTGCTGAAGACCCAACCGGAGCTGCCGGAACAGCTGTCCGGGCAGCGGGTAACGGTGTTCGTCGGGGTCGTTCAGCGGATGACGTCGTAGACCAGCTTCTGGATTCCGTTGGCGTATGACTCGCTGTCGATGAGTTGGAGGTTCTGCTTGTCCTTGTCGGTGTCGCTGAAAAGCCGCTTGCCCGCGCCGAGCAGGACTGGGAAGACCAGCAGGTGGTAGCGGTCGATCAGGCGGGCATCGGCCAGGTTGCGGTTGAGGGTGGCGCTGCCGTGGATGATGATCGGCCCGCCCTCGGTCTTTTTGAGTGCGGCGACGTCGTCCAGTGATCGGAGGATGCTGATTTCGCCCCAGTTGGACACCAGGTCCTTCTCCTGCAGCGTGGTCGACACGACGTACTTCGGCATCGCGTTGTAGCCGGGGAACTCCGCAGTCATGTCCGGCCACACTGGGGAGAACGCCTGGTAGCTGACCCGGCCCAGCAGCATGGCGGTGGCCTCGTCCTGCTCACGGCCTTTAATCTCGTATGCGGCCTCGTCGAACTCGATGTCTTGGAAGGTCCAGCCCGAGTTGCGGTAGCCCGGTTCCCCGCCGGGCGCCTCGATGACGCCGTCGAGCGAGACGAACGCGGTGGCGATCAGGGTGCGCATTGGTAGCTCCTTGATTGGTCTGAGGTGCATTGTTCGTTACGGGGCCGGCGCTGTCCCATCATTGCCGCTCCCGGCCTGTCCGGTGGGCCCCGGCCACGCCCTTAACGATTCGCGAACCGGCCACGCCGATCAAGCCATGATCGGACTACGATCGTTGACCCGGATTCAACAAGGAGCGGCGGGATGCTGAGCGACACGAGATCGAGACGTTTCTGACGCTCGCCGACGAGCTGCACTTCGGCCGTACCGCCGAACGCCTGCGCGTGACGACCGGCCGGATCAGCCACGTCATCAGGAAACCGGAGCGGCGGATCGGAGCTGGCGCGCTTGGTGCGGCCCGACTCCGTGCCGGGGTCGCCGGCCGCCATGGCCAACGAGCTGGGATTGCGCAACGTGTCCTTCGAGGTCAACGACTGGTGATGGTGCCGGGTCCGAGCCGGTCACAGATGTCCTGCAGCCCGTGCGGGTCCTGGCTTGCGGCGAAGCCGTTGGACAGCTCACGGAAGCTGATGCCTGCCTTGGCTGCTTGGCGTTTGGCCCACTCGTGCCCGTTGAACCAGATCTTTCCCGGGTAGGGGAAGTAGGCGCAGATCTTGATGAACGCCGGGCCGAAGTCGGTGTCCCACAGGTAGAAGTAGTAGCAGGTGACCCGCCGGTCGACGCGCTGGTAGGTGAACCACACGGCTCCGGTGTCGGTGGCGGACTTCGATCCGGTGAAAACGCGCTGGTACTCCTGCGCCACGCCGATCGCGACGACCTGGGACCGGCCGGTAGCCGCGGCTTGGCGCATCAACGGCATCACCTGGTCGATCTTGCGTTCCGGCCAGGGGCTGTCCGCCAGCACGCCCGGCCGGGTCTTCTCCTTCTTGCCGGTGAAGTTGATGACCGGGATGTCGTTGGCCCCGGCGAAGGACATCACCGCCCGGCGGAAGGTCTGCCCACGGCGTTCCAGCAGCGCAGGAGACGGCACCGGCATGCCCTCGTGCTGGTTAAGGAAGCTGACCACCTGCCCGCCCACCACCAGGTTCGGCACGGACAAGGTCAGATAGACCCGGTCCAGGCAGTCGATCTCCAGCAGCTTCTGCCCGTCGAGCACGTCGTTGACCGTGACCGCATTCGTTCTCGTCAGACGTGAGGCCATGACCATCCTCCGCAGCCGGGCACCCGCACCGGCTGCCAGCGAACTACCGGCCAGCAACCGGTTGGCGATGTGCCGGCCGATGCCCTGGCAGCCCTCGATCGCCCAGACCCGGTTCGGCCACTGCTTGGCGTACTTTGTCATCGCCGCGTAGCCGTCCCGGCCGGTGCCGAAGCGGCCCACACCGACGACGGTCTCCTCGCCGGCCATGACCTCGATCGTTGCGGAACGCTTGTGTGGGTCCATACCAATGACCACACGATCCGACATGACGCTCAACGAGTCCTCCGATGCTCGATCCACCTGGTTCATCGAGCCGGGAGGGCAACGCTACTTCGAGCCGAGCAAACCCCTCTTGAGCCTCTCCCCGCCCTTGGGGCGACGCCCGGGACTGCGCAGGCCAAATGAGAGCCACACGACCAGCGCGGGCAGCCGATGAGAGAGAGCGCGCCTTGCGGTCGCTATTGCAGCGGCCGCGGACGAAGTCCGCCCTGACGCGGCGGGCTTTCTCAATCTGCGCGGCGCGTGGGAGCCGGATCGTGTCAGGCAGGCTGCTCAACGAAGGTCGGGGATGCGTTCGCCACCCGTCACGGGGTTCCGGATTGGCGATGAGGCCGGCCACGCAACGTCGTCAATCGCGAGCCATGGTGCGACGGCCACGGCCGTGGGCGTAAGCCCGGTGAACGCCTTAACCTCGCGGTGGAGGTGGGACTGGTCGACGTAGCCGCTCTCGGTGGCAACGCTGGCGGCGGCGTGGCCCGCGGCGAGAAGGTGGGCGGCGTGGTCGAACCGCATCAGTTGGGCGGCGCGTTTGGGGGTGATGCCGAGCTGGGACCGGAAGCGGGACCACAGGCGCTTGCGGCTCCAGCCGACCTCGTCCGCCAGGCCGTCGACCCGCACCCGCCCCCGGCTGGTGAGCGTCCGCCGCCAGGTGTAGGCGACCTCCGGATCGACCGGTGGGCGGGCGCCCAGCCGTCGGCCGAGGATTTCCTGCGCGATCGTGAACCGTTCGTCCCATGACGCGGCGGCGCGCAGCCTGTCCTCGGCTCGTCCGGCGTCGCGGCCCCAGACGTCTTCGAGGGATACGACCGCACCGCTGAGTTCGGTCGATGCGCCGAGCACCGCTGCCGCCGCGACCGGTTCCAGCCGGATCTGGAGGCACTCGCCCCTCCGGCCAGTTGCCCGAAGATCGCCGGGGAGGAGCCCGACGACGACACTGCCGCGTTCCTGCCGGCCATGGGTGTCGTAGGCGGCGCCTTCTCCCTCGCTCAGGTCGACGAGCAGTGTGACGGATGGGTGCGCGACCATGGCGATGTCCACGAGTGCGGGGGCACGGTGGCGGAACCCGGCCATGCTGATCCCCGGCAGCCGACCTGACGGGCGCGGGACTGCGATCTCCACCGACGCCCAGTCGGGTGGTGTCCCGGTCGACAGCACGTGACCAGTCTATGCCTGAGGGATCACGGGCAAGGTGTCAGCGGCTGTTGCCGTGAAGCCCAGCAGCAGTTTGCTGGTCGTCTCGGGCGCTTCGAGCATGGGTATGTGCCCGACGCCGGGCAGCAGCTCGACCCGTGCGTTCGGCACCGCGTCGTACTGGTGCGCCGACGACGGCTCCCAGCGGCGGTCGGCAGCGCCGAAGATCACCAGCACGGGGACATCGAGGGCGGTGAGACGCTCGGGCACCCGCCGCTCGGCGATGTACGCGGTGTTACGGCGCAGCACCGTCCTCATCGCGCGGTACGTGGTGCCCCGTAGGTCGGCGACCAAGTCGTCCGGGACCTCCACCGGGCGGGCGCACGTCACGCTTATGCCCCTGCGGATCATCGCGTCCGAACGCGTCGACCAGAGCAGCGGGCCGAAAGGCGGGGCCAGCAGGACCCGAAGAAGGACCGGCTGCGGAAGGAGCGCATCGGCGCTCGGGCCGGTGCTGATCAACGCGAGCGACCTCACCAGGTCGGGGCGCTGTTCGGCGAGCGCGGTGGCGACGTAGCCGCCGCTGGAGTGCCCGACCGCTGTGACCGGACGAAGGCCGAGGTCGTCGAGCACCGCCGCCACCCGGCCCGCCTGCACGGGCACGTCGTATGACAGCGCGGATGGGGACTGGCCGCAGCCCGGAAGGTCGACCCGGATGACGTGATGGTGGGCGGCCAGTGCCGGGACCACCGGGCTCCAGGAAGCGCCCGAGGCCCCCGACCCGTGGATGAGTAACAGGGGCGGCGCCTGCCGCGGGCCGTCGTGGACCACATGCATCCCATGCGGGTGCTCAACGTCGTACTCACTCATGCAGGGGATGATGCATGGGCTGCCGACCGTCAGTCTTGGACAAATGTCGTCGTGGAGTGGGCTGGGGCCGACCCTGAGCTGAACGCAACCTGGTGCGAAGCGCTACGGCCCAGCTGCCCATCCACCCAAGCCACCGCCGTCCTCATCTAGCCGAGAAGAGTGCATGCCTCGGGTGTGCGGATCGTCCTGTCGGTCTGCGGTAATCCGTGCGACCTTGATGGTGAAGATGGGTCGCGCTGGGCGGTCCGAGGCGGCCCTGGCCTAGGTGTCCTGCGGACGCGGTTTGGTGGTGGCGCGGTGGTAGCGGCCAGCGAGCGTACGCACGAGTTCGACGAGTTCCGCGGGTTCCGTCACGGTGAAGTCGACGCCGAGCAGGCCGAGGTGGACGGCGAGCGCCTCGATGCTGTCCGCGCCGGTGTCCAGCAGACAGTGGGTGTCGTCGACCGGGGTGATGGTGCCGATGGCGGCGTTGATTTGCTCGATGAGCTGTTCGGCCGGCGCGTGCACGACGACCTGGGCTCGGTACCGCCAGGCGGCCGACGACACGCCCCGGCGTACCTGGTCGACGGCTTCCTCGGGGAGATCGCGGGGGATGAATCGGGGGCCCGTCGGGGTGCGTGGGTGGAGCCGGTCCACCCGGAACGTTCGCCAGTCAGCCCGCTCGACGTCGAACCCGACGAGATACCACCGGCGTCCCCAGTTGACCAGCCGGTACGGTTCCACCTCGCGCCGGCTCTCGGAGCCGTCGTGGCTTCGGTAGTCGAATCGCAGGCGCTCGTGGTCCCGGCAGGCGGCGGCGAGGGCGCTCAGCGTGTCGGCGTCTACCCGCGGGCCCAGGTCGTCCCGCGGCACCGCGACGGCGTACTGCTTGAGGGCGTCGACGCGACGCCGGAGGCGGGCTGGCAGCACCTGCTCCAGCTTGGCCAGTGCGCGCAGCGAGGTTTCCTCGACCCCGGTGATGGTGCCCCCGGCGGCGGTGCGGAGCCCGATCGCCACCGCGACCGCCTCCTCGTCGTCGAGCAACAGGGGCGGCAGTGCGGCGCCGGCGCCGAGTCGGTAGCCGCCTACCGCGCCTCGGGTGCCGTGCACCGGGTAGCCGAGGTTTCGCAGGCGTTCCACGTCGTTGCGGACGGTGCGGGTGCTGACCGCCAGCCGCTCGGCCAGTTCGGCGCCGGTCCACTCGCGTGGCGTCTGGAGTAGCGAGAGCAGGCGCAGCAGCCGCGCCGAGGTTTCCAACATTCTTCGGAGTCTGCCACTCGATTAGGAACGATCCTTGCCTAATTGTCTCTTACGTTGATGACCATGACGAACGACAGCACGATCGCCCCGTTCCGCATCGACATCCCCCAGGCCGACCTCGACGATCTCCAGCAGCGGCTGGCCCGGACCCGGTGGGCGGAGGAACTGCCCGCGGGCGAGTCGGCGCCGGCCGGCCCGGTGCCGCCCGGTTGGGAGTACGGCGTACCGGTGGGCTACGTCAAGCAGCTGGTCGAGCGGTGGCGCACCAGCTACGACTGGCGGGCCTGGGAGGCGAAGCTGAACGCGTACCCGCAGTTCACTACTGAGATCGACGGCCAGAACGTCCACTTCCTGCACGTGCGGTCGTCGGAGCCGGACGCGACGCCGCTGGTCGTGACCCACGGCTGGCCGACCTCGGTGGTCGAGTGGCTGGACGTGATCGGCCCGCTCACCGACCCGCGGGCCCACGGCGGCGACCCGGCGGACGCGTTCCACCTCGTCATTCCGTCGGTGCCGGGTTTCGGCTTCTCCGGGCCGACCTGGGAGCGCGGCTGGGACCGGTACCGGGTGGCCCGGGCCTGGGCCGAGCTGATGCGCCGGCTCGGGTACGACCGGTACGGCGCGGTCGGCAACGACGGCGGATCGCTGATCTCGCCCGAGGTGGGCCGGGTCGACCCTGAGCACGTCTGCGGCGTGCACGTGACGCAGGTCTTCTCGTTCCCGTCGGGTGACCCCGCCGAGCTGGCTGGTCTGTCCGAGGAGGAGCGCGGCAAGCTCGCGTTCGCCGAGTGGTTCACCCAGAACCGGGGCGCGTACGACAAGCTCCAGTCCACCGAGCCGCAGAATCTGGCGCACGCCCTGGCCGACTCCCCGGCCGGTCTGCTGGGCTGGCACGCGCAGCTGCTCGGCGCTTCGCTCGACCCGGATTACGTGCTCACCAACGTGATGATCTACTGGCTGACCAACACGGCCGCCTCAGCCGCCCGGTTCTACTACGAGGACGCGGCGGCGGCCCCCGTACAACAGAAGTCGAACGGCCGGGGCACGTCCGTGCCCGAGCCGACCACCGTGCCCCTCGGCCTGGCCAATTTCGCCTGGGACTTCCAGTCCATCCGGACGTTCGCCGACCGCGACCACAAGAACATCCTCTCCTGGAACGTCTACGACCGGGGCAGCCACTTCGCCGCCCACGACGCGCCCGATCTGCTCGTCGACGACATCCGGCAGTTCTTCCGCAAGGTTCGCTAATCCGCCGCCGATTGTCGGCGGACCCCATCAGATCCCCATGTTTTCGCACGAAGGGAAACCCTCATGTATCTCGTCATCGGTGCCACGGCTCACTTCGGACGTCAGGCGGTAGAGGAGCTGGTCGCCGCGGGTGCGCCGGTGCGGGCGCTGACCCGTACCCCGGAGCAGGCCGGGCTGCCGGCGGAGGTCGACGTCGTCCGGGGCGATCTGACCAAGCCCGAGACGCTGCCGGCGGCGCTGGCCGGCGTCGAGGCCGTCTTCCTGGTTCTGCAGTACGGGATGGATGTCGCTCCGCTGCTGGCGGCCGCGGGCCGGGCCGGGGTGCGGCGGCTGGTGTTCCTGTCCTCGGGGGCGGTCGTCCCGGGCGCCGAGCGGCAGCCCGACGTGATCGCCCAGTACCACCGCGATGTCGAGCGGGCCATCGAGGCGTCCGGGATCGAGTGGACGTTCCTGCGGCTGCTGTTCCCCGCCATCAACTCGTTGACGTTCGCGATGCAGCTCCAAGGCGGTGACGTCATTCGCTCGCCGTACGCCGAAGCGGCCTTCAGCGCCGTGCACGAGAGGGACGTCGCCGAGGTGGCCGCGCGGATCCTGATCGGCGGCGGGCACGCGGGGCGGGCCTACGATTTGACCGGCACCGAGTCGCTGACCCAGGCACAACAGGTCCGCATCCTCGGCGAGACGCTGGGGCGCCCGCTCACCGTCGAGGACCTCGACCCGGAGCCCGTGCTGCAGCAGATGAGCCAGTTCATGGACCCCGAGTTCCTGGCGGCGCTGTTCGCTCTCATGGCGGACGCGGTCGGCAAGCCCGCACCGGTCAACGACGTCATCGAGCAGATCACTGGGCACCCCGCCCGCACCTACGCAGAGTGGGCCGCGGATCACCGGGCCGACTTCGGCGGCTGATCAACGAGGCAGGGGCGGCATCCGCCGCCCCTGCCATCTGGACGGAAAGGACGCCACGGTGGCACAGGTGCTGGGACGACGGGAGTTGGGGCGCGCCCTGCTGGCCCGTCAGATGCTGCTGGAACGGGCCGACGCGACCGCCGAGGAGGCGGTCACCCGGCTGGTCGGCATGCAGGCGCAGGCGCCGTACGCGCCCTACTTCGGACTCTGGAGCAGACTGCGGAAGTTCGCCACCGCCGACCTGGCCGACGCGCTAACCGAGCGCCGCCTGGTGCGGGTCGCGCTGATGCGCAGCACCGTCCACCTGGTCACCACGGCGGACTACCGCTCGTTGCGGCCATGGGCGCAGCCCGCGCTCGACCGTGAGCTGGACACCGCATTCAAGACGACCCTCACCGGTCTGGACCGTGCGACCGTGGCGGAGTCCGGCCGGGCGCTGCTCGGCACCCGACACCTCACCCCCAAGGAGCTCGGGGCGGCGCTGCACCAGCGGTGGCCCGATCGCGAGCCCCGCGCGCTCGCCACCGTAGTGCGGAACCTGGTGCCGGTGGTGCAGGTGCCGCCACGCGCCATCTGGGGCGTCGGCGGCACCACCCGGTACGCGACGGCGGCCGGCTGGACCGGAGCCGAGCCCGCCCCCGCCGCCGACTCCGAACACATCGTGCTGCGCTACCTCGCCGCGTTCGGCCCGGCCTCGGTCACCGACGTGCAGACGTGGGCCGGACGAACCCGGCTGCGTCTCGTCCTGGAGAGGCTGCGGCCGCGGCTGGCGGTCTTCCGTGACGAGCACGGGGTGGAGCTGTTCGACCTGCCTGATGCGCCACGCCCCGACGCCGACGCCTGCGCTCCGGTTCGCTTCTTGCCCGAATACGACAACCTCCTGGCCTCCCACACCGACCGCACCCGCGTGATCTCGGAGGAGGCCCGCAAACGGGTCATGACGCGCAACGGGATGCGCGCCACCTTCCTGGTGGACGGGCAGGTGACGGGCGCCTGGAAGCTCCATCCGGGCAAGGCGTCAGCGACTTTGGAGATCGACCCGTTCCGGCCCCTGACCGCCACCGAGCGCGCCGAGATCGAGACCGAAGGCGCCCGACTGCTGGAGTTCGCCGCGCCCGGCGCCGCCCACGACCTCCGCGACGGCACGGCCCCGTCCGTCGGCTCCGAGGACAAGGTGACCGGCGAGGAAACCGATCAGCACTGATCAAGCCGTGCTCATGCGCGCCTTCCACCGACGCCCGCTCATAGCCGAGCGGGTGTGCGCCGCCGGCACCTTCCTCACCGTCCGTACGTCCGTCGCAGTCTCCCGCTGGTACGTATGGACACACGCCCCGCCGACGCGCCGACGTCTCGGGTCGCCAAAGGTCACTGCTCCCGTGCAAGTCCAAGCGGACCGCACCGCTCCTGCCCCTGAACGCGCCGGCCAGCCAAGATCACGTGCGCACATCTGCCGCAGACATCGCACGCTGGCTCTTGACGCTCGTCACCGTGCGCGAGCGTGAGGCTCGGCCAGCGGCAGGCGACCGACGCACCATGGTGGCGCCGAAATTGACAACATCGAGGCCGACAAGATCTCGCCGGCGCTCGAACTCAGCAACATCTGGCGCCCGTGAGTGACGGACAAACCACCGGTGGCGGCGTAGGTGACGAAATCTGCTTCACCACGCAACTTCCGCCTACTCACGGGCGCCGTTTCGCGGCGGCCCATGCTCGGGTACAGCAGGCACATGAGTACCAGCCAGCCTGTCGCGGCCAATCAGCGGCCGGCACCCCACATGCCCAGCGATGTCACGCCCCAGCTGTCGTTCTTCGACAAATTCGCCACCCATGCTGCGCAGTTTGTCTCACGGGCCTGGTTCTTCGCCGCCTGTCTGCTGCTGGTGCTGATCTGGGCGCCGTCGATCCTGGTGATTCAGAACATCGACACCTGGCAGCTCATCATCAACACCGCGACCACCATCGTCACCTTCCTGCTGGTGGCACTCCTGCAGAACACCCAGACCCGCAACGACCAGTCGACCCAGGACAAGCTCAACGCCTTGGCCGAGGCGGTCGCAGAGCTGATGACCCATACCGCCGACATCCACGATCGCCGGGGACTGCACGACGCGGTAACCGAGCTACGCGACGCGGTCGGGCTGGAGGATCGCGAGAGCTCCTGAACCCGTCGGCCGAAACGGCTACATGCGCGTCCGGCCGGTATCGGATTGCGGGAGACTGCCCTCAATGAGGAGATAACTGAGCACCTCGGCTTTGAGAAGCATGACCCTGCCGGTGCTGGGGCAGGAAACATCCGCAACGGGACCAGGCCGAAGACGGTGCTTACCGACGCGACGAACCATGTCGAGATCGCCGTGCCGCGTGATCGGGCGGGCACGTTAGAGCCGCAGATCGTCAAGAAGCGGCAACGGCGGCTGACCGGCGTCGACGAGATCGCATGCTCATCATCGGTGACCGACACCTACGCCGAACACTCGGCGAATACGCCCGTCACTGCGCCCGTGAGCTCGGCGTCACCGCCACGCTGAACTGGTCGGCCGCCGAACTCGACCTGCCCGCCCTGGGCAACTCTGGACTACGAAAGGCCACGGCATCAAGACCCCGATCAAGCAGCCCGCCGACGGCAGCCGCCTCGCTGTCGACAATCGGGCCTACAACTGCCTGCTGCGCGGCCTGCGCTGGTAGGGGCGAACGCGGCCTTGCAATCCTCATCAGCGGAAACCCGGTGACCGTGAGTGGACACCGCACTAGATCAGCAGCTCGCCGTCCCGGACCACCAGCCGCCCGCCGGCGATCACGGCCTGGCGCCGGGGAGCCCTCATCAAGGCGTCCGGCAGGTTCTCGGCGTCGAGCAGGACGATGTCGGCTCGCGCGCCGGGGACCAGATCGTGCCCGGCACGTTGCACGAACGGGGCGCCGTCGGTCGTGGCGAGCTTGATCGCGTAGGCGAGGTCATCGTCGGTGCGGAGGCCGTGCAGCCGGGCGAACCCCAGGGCGATGCGGAGCATGTCGCCGTCGCCGTACGGTGACCACAGGTCGCGGATGCCGTCGGTGCCCAGCCCGATCGGGATGCCGTGGTCCCGCATGGCTCGCCACGGCAACGGCGCCGAGCGCACCGGCGCGACCGTGGCCCAGGAGATGCCTGCGTTGGCGAACTGGACCAGTAGCTCGGCCTGACGCTGCGCCGGGAGTTCGCCGAGGGCGAATCCGTGCGAGATCGTGACCTTTCCCTGCAGGCCCGCCCGGACAGTGCGGTCGATGATCAGTTCGTACTGGAAGGCGCCAAGCTCGCCGCCGTCGTGCAGGTGGATGTCGATACCGACGCCGCGGCGCTCGGCGATCTCGAACAGCCCGTCGAGCTGAGCTACCGGGTCCCGGTCGATGGACGCCGGATCGATACCACCGATGCTCGTGGCGCCGGCCGTGGCTGCCTGGTCCAGCAGCTCTAGGACGCCGGGCCGGCGCATCACGCCGTCCTGCGGGAATGCCACGATCTCCACCTCGACCGCCCCGTCCAGCGCGGCGGCCGCCTCGTGAACCGTCTCGATACCGCGCAGCCCGACGCCGAGGTCGATGTCGACATGTGTACGGGTGGCTGTCGTACCGTGGCGGAGGAACTCCCGCAGGACCGCGATCGTGCTCGCGGCACTCGGGATGCCGTGCTTGTCCCGCTCGGCACGCTCGTGCGCGATCCGTCCCTGCGTCGTGGCCTCGCCGTCGTAGGAGACCCACGGTTGGCCCCACCAACTCTTGTCCACGTGCGCGTGCGCATTGACGAACCCGGGCAGTGCCAACAGGCCGCACCCATCGACGCGCTCGCCGGCACCATCCGCGGTGCCGGTAGGTACCACATCGGCGATCAGCCCGTCGGCGATCGCCACATCGACCGGGTCGGCGCCCCATGGGCGCACGTTAGTCAAGATCAGAGACGTCATACTCTGATGGTATACCAGAGTGCAGTAGTGGATACGTACAGGAACCCGACGACCCACGCGCCCTCACGGAGCAGGTCCGCCAGCATCTGCGCCGGCGCGTCGACCTTGCCCGCGAGGCACTGGGCGCCGGTGACGAGCCATTTCGATTCGCTACTCGTCGACGTCGACGGGCGTAGCCCGGCGCCGTCGCACCGCACCCCAACAACACCGGTCTCGGTCGCCGGCCCGGATCCGGAGCTGGCTGACCAAGTCTGTGCACTGCGCGCTCGTCTGCGCGGCATCAGCGACCGCGCCCGAGCCGCCGCACCCGACTCCTGTTGAGCCGGGTCATCGCGTGGGTCAGGTTCTCGTCGCCGCGTCGGAATGACCCTGCCGGTGGGCCATCGCCGTACGCCGCCCAGCCGCGAGGTGCTCGGCCACCAGACGCTCGACGCGGGCGACATCGCGGTCGGCGATCGCCGCATACAACCCCTCGTGCTGCTCTGCGACCGCCATCAGGTCACCGTGCTGCCCAAGCAGCCATCGCATCCGGCTGCGCAAGGGGCGCTCGAGCTCGACGAGCAGCTCGTTCGCCGCCAACAACGTCACTACCTCATGAAAGTCCGCAGCCGCACGACGGGCCCGGACCGCATCCCCCGCACGCGCTGCCATCAGCTCGTCATCCAGCACGCCGCGAAGCCGCTTCAGGCCGTCACGGGTTCGCCGCTGCGTGGCCAACCGGAACGTCAACGACTCGAAGGCTGCGCGGACCTCGTTCAGGTCCGCGATGTCGGACGCGGTGAACTCCCGAACCACGGCCCAGGATCGTGGTCGCGGTGTCACCAACCCTTCGGTCACCAGCGCCCGCAGCGCCTCACGCACCGGCACCCGGCTCACGCCCAGCTCGTCTGCCAGCTCTCGCTCCACCAGCCGGTCTCCCGGAACGCGAACCCCATCCAGGATCTCCTCACGCAGTCGCCGCGTGACGCGCTCCGACTCCGGCTCGAAGCCCCCCGCCTCTGCCATATGGTCACTGCCCGCTGAAGAGTTACGAATTTTGGCATACCACCGTAGCATGAAGTGGACTCGACGCAACCGCGGAGGACCTTCCCATGCCCTGACCTCGTCGCCGGAAAGAAGGCACTTGGCGTCCGGAAGATCGCGATGCACACTAGCGTCGCCTTGCTCGGCGAGCTCACCCGCCTCCTCGGCGCCTGCACCGGCACAACGGCATCCGATGGCGCCGACACGGCACAGTCGCGGACGTCCAACGGGGAGAACTGGCCCATCACCAGTCAGCCGCCGACCAACACCGACGCCACGGCCCGACTGACGAGGGCCGCCGCCGGCAGTGGCCTGGACGGCGTCAAGCAGGCCATGGCCGACAACGCCGACCTGGAGAGCCGCGACCAGGATGGACGCACACCGCTGGTCGCCGCCACCAAGGCCGACCGGTAGAGATCGCCCGTGCCCTGCTCGACGCCGGAGCCGGCCCTGACGTCGCGCTCGCGGACCTGGCGGCAAGCGTCCCACCGCACCGGTCCGCGTCCGGATCGCCCGGGCCTATGCGGAACGCCGGTCGGCAATTGTGGCGGCCCCGGGCGTGCGCGAGGTGGCCTCCGGTTTCGATGCGCATTGAGGAGGACGGGCAGGGTTGGGTGACACCGACCGTCGTCGCCGTGTCGATGGAGGGGTTGCGGGCGCATTCAGGCCTACTCGAGGACTGCTTCGGCCCGCTCACGATCCTCGTGGAGTGCTCATCGCACGTCGGTGCCGCGGAGGCGGTCCCCGTCCTCTTCCGGGCTATCTGACGGCGACCGTCCACCACGCGATCAGAGAGCCCGGACGAGGACGTCGCTCGGCTCGGCCCCGCTCTGGCGGCCGTCGCGGGGCGCGTCTCTTCGACGGATGGCCGGCCGGCGTCGCGGAGACCCTGGCGATGCAGCACGCCGGCCCCTGGCCGCGACCACGACCGACTCGATCACGTCGGTGGGCACCGGGCGATCACGCGCTTCCTGGGCCCCCTGGCCTACCATGACCCGCCGCAGGCATGCTTGCCCGGCTCCTGCGCGACGACAATCCGTGGCACGTGCCGCAGACGCGGTCGCGCGCCGGCGACTCACATTCGGTGGGGGACCCGCGTCTCGACCGCAGAGACGTGATGGGCCCCCCGTCGCGGCCCCGCAGGCCGCCGGTCACAATGCTCAGCGGGAAAGCAGGGCCACACCCTGCGGTCGTCCCGGCACCGGGACCTCATAGCGCTCGAGGCTGTCGAGATCGATGATCGTGAGGCCGTTCCACGGACCGCGGCTCGTCGATCCGCCGGTGAGCAGCGCCTTCGCGCGACCGTCGACGGGACTGATCCACTCGACCACGTTCTCGTGCCCCTTGTCGAGCTCGACCAGGACCTCTTCCCCGTCCGTGTCCCGGATCGTCAGGCTCGGACCCAGTTTCGCACCGCCGATCGCGCCGACGCCCACCACGAGCAGCCGCCCGTCGCGGGTCAGGGACACGCCGTGCTGGTGCGTGTCGCCCGTCATGGGCGCTGTCGTGTAGCTCTGCTGCCGCGGGTCGAAGGTCACCAGGCCCTTCCCCTGATAGGGGAGCAGCAGCTCGCCCGTGGGGGCCACCGCCGCGTAGTGCGGCTTCTGATGCGACATCAAGCCACCTTCCGTGCCGAACGGCGAGACCTCGGCCCGGCGTACCGTGTGGTCGGGCAGGCCGATCGTGTGCAGCGTGAACGAGTCGTGGTCGATCGTGTAGACCTCGTCGCCCGCGGGCGAGATCTGCACGTCGAAAGGCCGCAAGCCGACCTCGACAGACTCGATGAATCGCGACTGCGCGACGTCGAACACCTCGATCACCGAGTTCTCCCCGGACCGCGTTACGGCGACATACACTCGCTCCCCATCCGGCGTCACCACGAGCCCCGTGCCTCCGGGACGCTCCTCGCCGTACTCGATGCGATCGGGCTGGTTCGCATACGAGACGAGCGCGATCAGCGTCCGGCGATCGAGGTCGACGACGGCCAGACCCTCGGCGGTAGCCGCATAGATGCGGTTCGAGGGCGCGTGGACCGTGACCCCCCACGGAGCCGCGCCGACCTCGGTCCGGGCCACGACGGCGGAGGCATCCGTCCGGGTGGCGTCGACGAAGCAGATCCCGTCCGACCACGACTGCGTGACCACGACGATCGGCGCATGTGCGGTCGCCCGGGTGCTGTCCGCGCTTTCGTTGTTCATGGTGTCCCTTCCCCTCGGCGGTCTGCCGATCGCCCACGGTGAGCGGTCGTCCGCCGACGCTAGCCGACTTTGGTATACAAAATCGTGAACGTCAAACGTGCTCCGGGCTCTCGCGCCGATCGGATCCGGCCACGAGCGCTGCCAGATGCGCCACGGCAGCCTTACGACTCGCCTTCACGTGGCGCTGCGCCGTCTTGCCCGCGCGCTTCTCGTCGCCGTCTGCGATTGCCTGGAAGAGCGACTCGTGCTCGGTGAGCATTGCACCGAGATCGTCATGCTGAGACAGCAGCCAGCGCATCCGTCCGTCCGTGACGCGATAGAGCTCGCTCAGTAGCTGGTTCGCCGAGATCCGCGTGACGGTGGCGTGGAAGTCCGCCGCCGCGTGGCGGGCACCGATGACGTCACCGGCCTGCGCCGCACGGCGCTCCCGCGCCAGATCGGCGCTGAGCTCGGCGAGATCCGAGATCGTGGCACGGCGGGCGGCGAGACTGAAGGAGAGCGTCTCGAGGCCGGACCGCACCTCGATGAGGTCGTCGATGTCGCGTTCCGTGGCCTGCCAGACCAGTGCCCCCGCGAACGGACGGGAGACGGCGAGCCCTTCGGCGATGAGCATCTTGAGCGCATCGCGCACGGGCACGCGACTGACCCCCATCTCCTCGGAGATCTCCCGCTCGACGAGCCTGCTGCCCGGCGGCCGGATGCCATCGATGATCTGCTCCCGGATCAGGCCGGCGACGCGATCGGCCTCCGGTCTGAACGTGTCGGCACTGCGCACAGCCACCCGATCTCCGTCTGCCGAAGGTATACAAAGCGACGAGGCGCTGCCCTCGATGCGGAGTAGCCTGCCACGTCCCCCCTCATCGTGGTCAAGCCCCCGCGCCAGCCTGCACGAAAGCCCGTCTACCTGGGGATACGTTCCATCTCCCGCATCTCTTGACGCTCACTGCGAAGGCGCCCGGTGGGCCGTCCGCGAACCCGTCAGCGACCTGTTGACATCGTCATGGCGGCGGGTCAGACTGTGCGCGGCCATTTTCGTATACCAAACGTGACGAGTTGCTCCCGGTCGTCGAGCGGTGGAGATATCCGAACAAGAGCGTGGCGCACTCCAGCGGAGGAACAGTGAAGAAGCGTTCTCTTGCAGCGTTGGTCTCAGCGGTCGCCTGCGGGCTGGCCCTGACTGGCTGCGTGTCGACGACGAGCCCCGGTGGCGGCAGCACGAAGACGAGCAGCATCACCGTCGCGCTGCCAACCGAGCCGTCGGACACCGACCCGATCATGACCCGGAGCATCGGGTCCTGGAACATCTACTACGCGCTCTACGACGGACTGACCCGGATCACCGCCAGCGGCAAGATCGAGCCGGGTCTCGCGACCTCCTGGACGCACAACAAGGACTCCACCGTGTGGGACTTTGACATCCGCAAGGACGTCACGTTCCAGAACGGGGACCCGCTAAAGGCGTCCGACATCGTATACACGTATCAGAAGATCCTCGACTCCCCGAAGTCGACCAACCGCGTCGCCATCGCCATGGTGCAGAGCGTCACCGAGGTCAAGCCCGGCGTCGTCGAGTTCGTGCTGAAGAGCCCGTTCAGTGCGTGGCTGAACCAGGTCGCGACGATCGGCATCGTCCCGCAAAGCGTGTACGAGAAGGATGGCAGCGACTTCGAGAACCATCCCGTGGGGACCGGACCCTACTCGTTCGTCTCTTGGAAACACGGGGTGAGCTACCAGCTCACCCGCAACGACAAGTACTGGGGCACCAAGCCCAGCATCAAGGACGTGACGATCTCATTCGTCGGCGACACCAACGCCCGCCTGACGGGTGTGCAGTCGGGCACGCTCGACATTGCACCGATCTCGGCAGACCAGATCACCTCGCTGAGCGGCTCGTCCCAGGCCAAGGCGGTCTCCGAGCCTTCGAACCAGGTCATGCAGATCGGGATCAACACGACGGCGGGTGTGCTGGCCAACCAAGACGTCCGCCAGGCGATCTCGCTCGCGATCGATCGCGACTCGCTGATCAAGAACCTGCTGGGCGGCAAGGGCGTCGCCAACGGCGAGCTCGTTGCCAAGGGCGTTCAGGGCTTCGTGCCGGACTTCCCGGCACCGGAGTACGACCCCGACCGCGCCAAGCAGTTGCTCTCCCAGGCCGGCTACAAGGGTGAGGAGATCACCTTCGATTTCGCGAGCACGGGGGGTGACCCGATGTCGCCCGATCTGGCACAGGCGGTGCAGGGCTACCTGCAGAAGGTGGGCCTCAAGGTCCGCCTGATCGGGCAGCAGCAGACGAGTCTGAGCCTGAAGATCGCCAACCACCAGATCACCGGGCTGTACCTCCAGGGCTGGGCGCCATCCAGCATGGACGGCGACGTCGTGGTCAGCCAGCTGCTGGCCGGCGGACCCGAGGACTACCCGCATGACCCCAAGATGACTCAGCTCTACACCCAGCAGCAGTCGGCCGCGGCGGACGCTCGGGCAGCCGTGTTCGAGCAGATCTGGACCCAGAACGCGCAGGAGGCCTACCACCTGCCGCTGTACACCGGGCACTACTCCTACGCCGTCAACTCGTCGCTTACCTGGACTCCCGCGGCCGACGGAATCTACCGATTGACAGACATCTCCTCCAAGTAGTCGGTCGGACTATCGCGGTGGCTCCGACGGAGGCCACCGCGAAAGTCCGCCACATGACTCGAACCTCAGGGTGAGAACAATGATCAGGTATCTGGTACGCCGCCTACTGCAGGGAGTGCTCACCCTCTTCTGCGTCGTGACGATCGCGTTCGTGCTCGGGCGCGCCAGCGGCAAGCCCGCGGCGCTTCTGCTGACCGAGGGCGCCACCGCGCAGCAGATCGACGAGCTGAACGGGCGCCTGGGATTCAACCGCCCCCTAGGCGAGCAGTACCTCGACTACCTCGGAGGCCTGCTGCGCGGGGACTTCGGCGTGTCCTACCGCAACCCCAGCGCACCGGCCATCACCCTGATCGCCGAGCGGCTCCCCGCCACGATCAGCCTCGCGCTCATCTCGTTCGCGATCGGCCTCACTGTCGCGATCGGCGCCGCGATCCTGATCCACATCACCGGCAGCACGCGCTTGCGGGCGACCTTCGTCTGGGGAGGGTCGCTTCGGCAGGCGATGCCCGACTTCTTCTTCGGCGTCGTCCTGGTGCTGATCCTGTCGGTGGGACTCCACGCGCTGCCTTCGCTGGGGTTCACCGGCCCGCTGTCCTACGTGCTGCCGGTGATCACGATAGCGACGGGTCAGTTCGTCCTTTACGTGCGCCTACTCGACTCGGCGCTGAGCGAGCAGTCGACGCAGGACTACGTGGTGACCGCCTACGCCCGCGGGAAGTCGCAGGCGGCTGTCGTCGTGGGGGAGATGCTGCCCAATGCGCTCCTGCCGATCCTCACGATGGCTGGGATGAATCTCGCGGGCCTGCTCGGCGGCACCGTGATCGTGGAGACGGTGTTCGCCTGGCCGGGTGTCGGCCAGGTCCTCATGCAGGCGGTGAGCACTCGAGACTTCGCCGTCGTGCAGGCGGGGCTCCTGGTCGTGGCGATCATGTTCGTGGTCGTCAATCTGGCCGTCGACCTCCTCTATCCCGTTCTCGACCCGAGGGTACGGCTGGCATGACCGAGCAGCTCATCGACATCCCCGTGGAGACCGTCGTCGTCCGACCACGCCGGCGGGTGCGCAAGAGCGTCCTCCCGATCATCGGCGGCACGCTGCTGCTGTGCATGCTCCTGTTCGTGATCATCGTCCCGTTGCTGCCTGGCGTCGATCCTCTCGCCCAGGATCTTTCCCATGCCAACCTCCCGCCGTTCACAGACTCCGCGCATCTGCTGGGCACCGACTCGCTCGGCCGCGACACGCTGAGCCGGATCGCGCAGGGCGGCCGGACCACGATCGCGATCACGCTGGCGATCGTGGTGATCAACGTGATCATCGGCGCCACGATAGGGCTTCTCGCCGGCTTCTTCGGCGGGTGGATCGACAGGCTCATCGGCCTGGTGAGCGACGCCATCCTCTCCCTGCCCGTGGTGCTGCTGCTGATCGCGATCTCCGCCATCGTCGGCCCGAGCGCGACGCTGATGGTCGTCGTCCTGGGCTGCACGTTCTGGATGGGCTATGCCCGGGTGGCGCGGGCGGTGACGCTGTCGCTACGCGGCCGGGACTTCATCGTCGCGCCCCAGATCCTCGGGGCGAGTGCGAGCTGGACGATTCGGCGACACGTCCTACCGCACGTCGTACCGCCCGTGCTGATCCTCGCGGTGACCGATGTGGGCGTGGTCATGCTGCTACAGGCCGGACTCGACTTCCTCGGGCTGGGCGTTCAGCCGCCTGCGCCCACGTGGGGCGGTCTCATCCTGCAGGGCCAGCCCGTGCTCAGTACGAACCCATGGCAGTCCATCCTCCCCGGTCTCTCGATCTTCATCCTCGTGGCCGGCACCCAGTTGCTGAGCCAGCGGTTCACTGCGGAAGGCTCCATCCCGCTCAGGAGGGCACGCACAGCATGAACGACAGCATCCGCGCCGACGTCCCGCTGCTCAGCGTGCGGGACCTTCGGATCGTGTCCGACTCGGGTGATGAGCAAATCGTTCTCGTCGACGGCGTCTCCTTCGACGTGTTCCCCGGGGAGACGCTCTGCATCGTAGGTGAGTCCGGCTCGGGCAAGAGCCTCACCGTTCTTGCGGTCATGGGTCTGCTCCCGCCCGCTCTGCGCATCGGTGGCGGCTCCATCCTGTTCCAGGGCAGGGAGATGATCGGCCTTCCGGAGCGGGAACTGCGCAGCATCCGCGGACGCGGAATCGGCATGGTCTTCCAGGACCCGATGACTTCCCTGAACCCGCTTCGCCGGATCGGCCCGCAGCTAACGGAAGCGGTCCGGCTGCACAATCCCCGTGCGTCGCGGAAGGACGCCTCCGCCCGGATCCAGGATCTACTGCAACAAGTGGGCGTGACGCAGCCCGAGCGCAGCACGCGCGCCTACCCTCACGAGTGGTCGGGGGGAATGCGCCAGCGGGCCATGATTGCGATGGCGATGGCGAACGATCCGGATCTACTGATAGCGGACGAGCCGACAACGGCGCTGGACGTGACGATTCAGGCGCAGGTGATGCAATCTCTTGCGCGGGTGCGCGCGGCCCATGACTCGGCCATGATCCTGATCACGCACAATCTCGGGCTCGCCGTCGAAAACGCCTCGCGCATCATCGTGATGTACAGCGGCCGGATCGTTGAATTCGGCGACGTGGCGACCGTATTCGAGCAGCCGACGCATCCCTATACGCGCGCACTCCTGGCGAGCCTGGTCACCGGTGGCCGTGAGCGCATACCGGCGATCCCGGGTAATCCGCCTTCTCCCCGCAACCGGCCGCAGGGCTGCGCTTTCGCGCCGCGATGCGCGCTGCACGCGGGCCGGGACGTCTGCACGCAGAAACGGCCGGAGCTCCGGCCGACCGTCTCGGGCTCGCTGTCGGCATGCCACTTCGCAGAGGAGCTGCTCATGGTGGGGACGGCATCATGAGCGGCTCCGAAACCCCGCTGCTGGAGATCGACGACCTGCGTGTCCAGTACAAGCGCAAGCGGCTCTTTGGCGCATCGACGGTCCTCACCGCTGTCGACGGGGTGAGCTTGAGTCTGCAGCGCGGCAAGACGCTCGGGCTCGTGGGCGAGTCGGGGTGCGGCAAGTCCACCCTGATGCGATCGCTGTTCGGGCTCACTCCGATCGTCAGCGGTTCGATCAAGGTGATGGGTGAGGACGTCACGGGCAGCGGACGCCGGGCGCGGCGCCGGCTGAGCAGCCGAATGCAGATGGTCTTCCAGGACCCGTATTCGGCTCTCGACCCGCGGATGACGGTGCACGAGATCGTCGCGGAGCCTCTTCGGCTCGCCGGACGGTACCGGGCGCAGGAGGTCACCGACCTTCTCGATCGGGTCGGGGTTACCGCGGAAATGGCCAGGCGCAAGCCGTCGGAGTTCTCAGGCGGCCAGCGGCAGAGGGTCGGCATCGCTCGGGCGCTTGCGCTGAGCCCGGACATTCTGATCCTGGATGAGCCGGTGTCGGCGCTCGACGTATCGATCCAGGCGCAGGTGCTGAACCTTCTGGCGGATCTGCAGCAGTCGCTGCAGCTCACGTATCTTTTCGTCTCGCACGACCTGTCGGTGATCCGCCACATCGCCGACGACGTGGCGGTCATGTACCGCGGCCGGATCGTGGAAGAGGGCACCTCGGAGCGGGTGTTCGCGCATCCTGCGGACGCCTACACGCGGTCACTGCTCGCTGCGATCCCCGCGATGGGCCCGAGCGAGGCGCGACGGAGGCGAGCGACGGCAGCCGAGAGCGAGCCGAGCCCTGGCTCCGCTGCGCCAGAGGCCTGACCGAGGGCAAGTGCGGAAGGAATCACGATGGAGTTGACCGAGTACACGATCCCTGGCATGAGGATCACGGACCACGTCCTGAACTGCGCTGGACTGGCGGTCGTCGGACGACGGCTGCACCATCCAGCTCATCCCACGGGAAGGTCGTCGATCCTGGCGCGCTCGCGATGAGCCCTCGCTGCTCGTCGATCTGGAGGGCGGACCCGGCGGCAAGGCGCCCCGTCCCGTGCTCTCCGAAGTTTGGATCGGAACGGTCTTGACGACGCACCGGCTGATCCTGGTCGACCAGCGCGTCACGGGACGCAGCTCAGCCGTCCAGGCCGCATCGATCGCCGCATCACCGGCGCACGTGATTATCTGCTGAACTTCCGCGCCGATTCGATCGTCGCCGACGTCGACCTGCGCCGAAAGAGGGTTTTCGGCGGCGCGCGGTGGTAGACGCTCGGCCAGAGCTTCGGCGGATTCATGGTCACGATCATCCCAGCCGTGCAGGTGCCGACCCGACGGTGGGCCTTGCCGTCACCGCCGACCACCGCCGACATCCTGATCTGCCGCGAGTCGGGCGGGTCCGACGGCACGACCGGAAGCCGATGAGCGAGCACGTCGTTCCGCCCGCCCCGCGAGAAAACCCATTGCGAGTGGCCGGCACCGGATGTCTGGTTGATCGGGCATCAATCACAGGAGGAAACATGACGCACATGTCGCTGCCCACCCCCACGCTGCACACCCCTCGCCTTCGACTGCGTCCCTTCGACGACGCGGATGCGAACGACCTCTTCGCGCTGCACAGCAGCGCCTACGTGCTGCGCTACTGGGACGCGCCACCGTGGAGCGAACGCATGCGCGCCGAGCGGTTCATCACGGCCTGCCGGCAGATGGCAGAGGAAGGCACCGGGACGCGGCTGGCCGTGGAACGTGACTCCGACGGGGCGTTCATCGGATGGTGCAGCCTGAACCGGTGGAATCCGGACTACCGCAGCGCATCGCTGGGCTACTGCTTCGACGATGCAGCGTGGGGCCACGGCTACGCGACGGAGGCCGCGCGCGCCTTGCTGCGGTGGGCATTCGACACACTGGACCTGAATCGCGTCCAGGCCGAGACCGATACACGCAACGTGGCATCCGCCCGCGTGCTGGACAAGCTCGGGTTCGTGCGTGAAGGGACGTTGCGGGAAGACTGCGTCGTGAACGGCGAGGTCTCTGACTCGTGGGTCTACGGGCTGATCAGGCGGGAGTGGCGGCCGTCGTCTGAGCCGGTGCCCGCCCGCTGAATCCTCCCTCGCTCGCGCGACGTCGCCCGGCATCCGGGTGCGTCGCTTCGCTGCGTCCCGGGGGGCCGGCACCAGGGCACTCTCTTGGCCGCGTTGAAGTAGGCGCACAACTGCGACTACTTCGCTGTCGACGGCGCCTTCATTTTCGAATCCCTCAGGATCACGGAGCAGACAGGAGCTGGACGACCTGCTGCCGTGCCCGATCGAGGTCGGCACCGAGTTTGACCAACAACTGAGTCGCGACGCCTTCGCCCTCGCGGATCAGGCCCAACAGGACGTGCTCGGTGCCGATGTGGTTGTGGCCGAGCTGCTGCGCCTCACGCAGCGACAGCTCGAGGACCTTCTTGGCGCGTGGGGTGAAGGGGATGGGCCCGCTCGGCGCCTGCTGGCCCTGGCCAATGATCTCATGAACCTGCTGGCGGACACACTCGAGAGAGATGCCGAGGCTCTCCAGCGCCTTGGCGGCCACACCCTCGCCCTCGTGCATGAGGCCGAGCAGAATGTGCTCTGTGCCGACGTAGTTGTGGCTGAGCATTCTGGCTTCTTCCTGAGCGGCGTCGGCGACAAGATCTGCCGCCGACTGCGCGGGTCCCATGATCCAGCGCCGACGGAAGGCAGCGAGGGCACGTCGCGGGTCGCCTTGGTCGTCAGGAGGATCTGCGAGACGACCGTCGTCACCCTCCCCGCCTGCAATCGTCCGCACCGTCCTGCTCACCCCCTTCGCGAGGCAGCCGGCCCGTAGCGCGGCGCGGGCGGCCGTCGGGGCCAACAGCCAGCGACGAACGTTGCTGGCGTCGCTGTGGGGGTCTAACCCGGGGATGAGGTTGACCACCTCGAGCAGGGCCGCAACAAGTGCGGCAGCGACTAGCGCGACACGCATCAGCGCCGTATCCGACGTGGTGCCCGTCCACGCCGCTGCGGCACCGAGCACCCCCGCGGTGACCAGATTCGTCATCGGACCACCCAGGTGCAACAACACCATCCGCAGCGGCAACGCAGTCGCCGACGGCACCGGCCGCACCAACACCGCACTGCGCCAACCAGTAAAGGGCGCGATACGAACCGCGACAACCGGCAAACGCAACAGCAACGCCATGATGAGATGCCCGCACTCGTGCAAGACGATGTGCACCCACAGCGACATGCATGCTAGCCCGACGACGATGAACGCACGCGTCACCGACTCCGTGTGCTCTCGGATCACGGCACGATCCACGGTCTTCTCGAGCGCAGTCGACACGAAGATGCGCAGGTCCCACCGATCAATCAGTTCCGGGCGCATGAGGAAGACGCCGACGAAGACCAGCACGGCGTCGGCGGGGGCAGCCGTGACCGGCGGGGACAGCGCAGTATCCGCTGTGCGGTCGTAGACCGCGTGTTGGAAGCGTCGATCTCCGCCCGGGCCGAGCGGATCGAGCAGCACCCGGTTCAGCGCATCGTAGTCGTGGGTGTCGAAGTAGCAGCCGTCGGCCGAGTACTCGCCGCGCGGATAGCGCTGTGCCCGGGGGAAGAGGAAATCGTCGATCGTCGCGCGGATGACGTCGCGGCCCTGTGTGCGCAAGACGACGGCCAGCTCGTCGGCGAGCGTGGTCTTGCCTGCGGCGGGCGGTCCGTCGATGGCAACCCGCGTCGGGTGTGCGACTGTGACGGACCCGACTGCGTCAACCAGGCGGCCGAGCAGCTCGTCGCGGGTGCCTTTGTCCATGTCCTGCCCCGTCCTACCCGCTCGGCCGACACCCGCGGGAAACCCGATGACCGTTTCCTGGACCCGCGTTCCTTCTGGAAGTCTGCGCCGAACCGCGCTCAGTTGATCCTCAGCCATGATCGAACAATCATCAGCCGTCTCGCGTCGACCGGCATACACGGATCAAAGGGCAGCAGGACGTGGTCCGGACAACATCCTCATCTGGGCCGCTGACAAGGCGCGGCGTCCCTGAGCGCGCACATCACCCAGCCGTACCTACCGTCGGGTCGCTCGCTGGTAGCAGCGTTACCCCGCGCGCGCCTATCCTTGCCGCCCTTGGCGGGGGCGGCGGGTGGGAAGGGCATCGGGCAGTATCGGCGCATGTCGTCTTCGGAGCTGCTGCGAATACGAGATCTGGTGCCGGATTTTCAGGCGTACGCCGATGAGTGCGGGGCGTTGGATCGTGCGCGTTGGCCGGGGCTTTGGCGGTCTCGCTACCTTGACCGTCACCCGCGGATCTTCAGGGAGCTGGACCGGGAGGGGAAGTGGTCACGTCCTGACGACCTCGCCGCCATTCTGGGCCGGCTGCGCGAGGACAGCGCTGACCTCATGGCCCGCTCCGCAGCGGTGCGGGCGCTCCTGCCGCTCGGGGTCGCGGCGGTCGCGGAACTTCTTGGTTGGACGGGGGAGGGCGGCCCGGTTGACTGCATCGTGCTGGTGGGGTTGCAGCGGGCCAATGGCTGGGCCGACGCCCTCGACGGTCGGTACGCCTTGTTCCTCGCGGTAGAGCAGCTGGGCGTGGCCGACGACGACCGCCTGCTCGTCCTTCACGAGGTGGCGCATGTGGTGCACGACCGGCTCGCCGGGATCCGCGGTTGGCCGCCGCACGGGCTGGCGAGCTGTCTGCTCACCGAGGGCTTGGCCACTCAGGTCTCGGTAGAGACGGCACCCGGGCGCGCCGACGAGGAGTATCTCTGGTTCGGCCGTCCGGGTTATCGGGCGTGGCTTGACGAGTGCCGAGGGCGGTGGTCGGAGATCTTGGAGCGGATCGGGAATGACCTCGACGGGATCGACCCCGCGCGGCATGCGCCATACTTCCTCATGCGGGACTCGCCGCTGGCCGGCGACCTGCCCAAGCGCTGTGGCTACCTGGTCGGACTCGAGGTGGTCCGCCGGCTGCGGGAGGACCATCCGCTGCCCGAGATCGCCCGATGGAACCTGGACCGCGTTGGCGCAGAGGTACGGCAAGCCCTGGAACAACTCGCCGCGCTCTGAGCGCTCGTCGTGGTCGCGCTCGGCCACCTCGACCTTCCGTACGGGCAGCGCAGGTGGGACGGCCCGAAGGGGTCCCGCCCACGGGCTCACATCCTCAATGAAGTGGTGCGGCCGCCATGCGGATCTGCCGCCGACTGAGCATCACCGTAAGTTGTGGTTTGGTCCCGGCGAGATGCGTCGGGCTCACCCCAGCTTGTCGGAACGGCCAGAACCAGCCATCGAACAAGGACCCACATGGGGTTGTGAACACAAGGATGCTCGTCCTCGGGTCAGACTTCGATCCGCGGGACGTATCCAGCAGGCGCGCGGATCTGCCGCAGATCGCGCACCGTGGAGTGCGGCCGGTTGACGGGTGGCGACGCGCGGAGGTGCCGATGAGCGGGTGTCGGCTGGTCGAACGCTATCCGACCGTTGCGGTTAAGCCCTCGTCTCCGCGGCCGTCTGCGATGAGCGCTTCGATTCTCGCCGCTACCTCTGGTAGTCCGCCGTTGCCGAGGCGTCGGCCGGACCGCAGTTCGATGAGGTGGCGGACGACCGCCAGGTGCTCGGTGAGGTCTGCGGGGCCTGGGGGGTAGGTGGCCTGTTGCATTTCCGAGACGGTGGCGGACACTCCAGTGACCACGTGGCCGAGCTGGGTACTCGCCGTGTGGGAGAATTCCACCACGTCGATGCCGGCCTCATGTGCTGCACCAAGGGCTCGTAGCAGGCCGAGTTGGGCGTCGTACCACACCCCGAAGAGGGCAAGGTCCCAGACCGCGGCCGCCTCCGGCGTTTCTCCGACAAACCGTGGCTTGCTCAGCAGCTGGAGGGTCGTCTTGTGTTGCTCGAACGCGTGCCGGGAGCCGCTATACAAGATCGTTGCGGTATCGGTGCCGATCATCTCGGGCGAGGCCTGAATCCCCGCGTCGATGTAGTGCGCGCCCAGGGTGGTGGCCCGCTGGGCGGCCAGCCGCGCTTCGCTGCTGGTACCGGTGTACATCCCGACGATCGTGTGCCCGGACAGGTCCATGTCGAGTTGGGTGAGGCACTGCTCTACCGCTGTGTAGTCCTTGAGGGTCAGGAAGACGAGGGTGCTGGATGACACCGCCTCCCGCACGGACCGCGCTGGTAGCGCCCCCGCGGCCACCAGCTCGGTTGCACGACTTTCGGTACGGTTCCACACCGTAATGTCGTACCCGCTTCCCAGCAGCCGATGTACAAGCGCACTACCGATGGCCCCCGTGCCAATGACCGCGACCTCAGGTGCTGACTTCTTGCCATCGCTCATGGCGCAATCCTCAAACGTTAACCTTGCTTGAGGTCAAGTCGACGGCTCCATCGCAACGCACTGTCATGCCGCGCATGCTGATCGACCACGAGCGGTCACGGTCCGTAGCTGACCACTGGGTCGAGCGGGCTACCTGAACTGCCGAATACCGTGCACGTGGTGTTGTGTCGGCGTCAGCGTTTGCTGGCCCTTGTTGTAGGTCTCCGCGGTACGGCTCCGACGGCCCCAGCGGGTCACTCTGCACTCGTGGGCGTTTCACCAGCTCGGCCAGTTCATCGCCTACAAAGCGACACGAGCAGGAGTCGCGCTCGTTCATGTGGACCCGGCGTACACCTCGCAGGGCTGCTCCGCCTGCGGGCACATCGCCAAAGCCAACCGCCCCAACCAGACCACCTTCCGATGCACGTCCTGCGGCTTCGCTGAGCACGCCGACGTGAACGCAGCCCGCAACATCGCCACACGCGGTGTCGTGGACTGGGCAGCAGTCAGCCTGCCAAACGCGGCGTGACCGATACAGCCAGCATCGAGCACGATCTGCAAGCTCGGCCCTTCAGGGCCGAGAAGCTGACGCCAGCAGCGAATCGCTTGCTCCTCACGCGGCGTCATGCCACATAGTCGGTGGTGTGGAGGAGCACTTGACCGTGGGGCGTGTGGCGGAGTTGGCCGGCGTCAGCGTCCGCACACTGCATCACTATGACGAGATCGGCCTCCTGGAGCCGTCCACGCGGACCGCGGCTGGGCACCGGGCCTACTCCGCAGGCGACGTGGAGCGACTCCGGGAGGTGCTCGCCTACCGGCGGCTCGGCTTCGGATTACGGGAGATCGCGGATCTGGTTGACGATCCGGCCACCGACGCAGTCGCGCACCTGTGCCGGCTGCGCGGCCTGCTGATGGGCCAGCGCGACCGCGCTGCTGCCATGGTGACGGCCATAGACAGGGAACTGGAGGGCCGAGCGATGGGAATCAGGACGACGCCAGAGGAGCAACTGAAAGTGTTCGGCGCGCAGCTGTACGACGCCATCGGATCCGCTTACCCAGCGACGAGGCGCACCGAGCCGCGGATCGCCGCGCGCATCTGGGATGCGCTGGGGGACGCACGAACTGTGCTGAACGTCGGGGCTGGCACCGGCTCCTACGAACCACCCGACCGCGAGGTTACGGCGGTAGAACCGTCGGCGGTCATGCGGGCGCAGCGTCCCGTGGGCGCGGCGCCGTGCGTGGCCGCCGCTGCGGAGAGTCTGCCGTTCGAGGACCAGTCCTTTGACGCCGCGATGGCGGTCAGCACCGTCCATCACTGGCCGGACCCGGTCGCCGGGCTGCGTGAGATGCGGCGTGTGGCCCGCCGTGTGGTGGTGTTCACCTACGACGCCGCTGACACCGGCTGGCGTCAGCGGTTCTGGCTCACCCGCGACTACTTACCTGAGTTCGCCGACCTCCTTGTCGGCTGGCCGTCCTTGGCCGACCTGACCCGCGCGATCGGAGGACGCGCGGAGCCGGTGCTCGTTCCGTGGGACTGTGCTGACGGCTTTTTCGAGGCATACTGGCGTCGGCCTGAGGCGTACCTGGACGAACATGTACGCCGCGCGGTTTCGGTATGGACCAGAGTCGGACCGCAGGCTGAGCAGCGGGCAGTCAGCACACTGCGCGAAGATCTTTCCTCAGGCCGGTGGGCCGAGCGTAACCGTGACATCGTCGCCCTCGACACGGCAGAGCTCGGTCTCCGCCTGCTCGTAGCGTGAACCACCGTGGGCGAGGGCGCCGCTAGAAAGCTGACCGGCGGGATCATTAGATGCTGCCGCGGCGACGCTTGGCCTCCGTGGTGCGCTCAACCTGGACGTCCTTGCCGTATGGGTCGAGCTTGGGTTTGTCGGTCCAGCTCGAGGGCTGTATGAGAGAGCGAGGCGCAGATCCGGTGCACCTCGGGGACTCCCGGCCGCTCCGCTTCTGTCAGTTGTGAGGGCTCGGATCTTCCTCCGGTGACGGTGCCCGGGTGGGCGGTACAGGAGACAGATCCTGGCGGGTACCGGTGATCCCGGCCGCCTGTTCGTGCGCCCGGTTCAGGATTGCCTCCGCCTCCCGTCGGGTGGCGGTCACGATCCCTTCGGCTTCGAGCCGCGCCTTGGCGCGGTGGTCGTCGGCCTGTTCCTCGGCGAGTTTGAGGATCTGTTCTACCCGGGTGCCCAGGCCGCTGAGGGCTGGCCGCCGTCGTCGTTCCGGGACGACCGCTGTTCCTGTGGTTGTCCCGTCGCCTGCCACCCCGGCATCCTCGTCGCGGTCGACCAGACCGTCCCCGGCGAGGTCGGATTCCGTGGTACCGACCAGGGAGAGCACGACGCCGAGCGCGGCGATCGCAACACCGGACCAGACGGCGGCCGGCCCGAGGGATGGACCGACCGCAGCGCCGACGCCGAGCCCGAAAAGGACGGCAGCAGTCCTGGCCGGCTTGCGCATAGGTCCCCCTCGAGTGATGCGGGCGTGGGCTTCCGGTTCCAGCATGACGAACGAGTCAACCCGGGCCGGACACGGAGCGAACGCGGGGGGCCAGTGTGCCCAACTCCGTTCCGGGCACACGGCTGAGCATGTGCAACTCATGCTCAGCCCATAGGAACGGTTCGAGTGTTGCGGTGATCGCGATGGCCTGGCTGCTGCCCCGCGAGGATGGTGCCGATGTCGTTGCGGGGATGGTGCTGGTCCCAGAAGGTGTCGTCGATGAGCCAGTGGACGGCCTCGGTCAGGCCGGGCCAGGACGTGGTCTGGTGTGGCGCAGGGTCGCGAGGATGGACAGGGCGCTGATGATGTCGGCTCGGCGGTCGGGCCAGGCGATGGTGGACATGCGGCTGCCAGTTCGATTGTTGCGCGGGTGAGGGCGGGTGTGGTGATCAGTGCCCTGGTGCCTCGGGCGAGGTAGCGGCGGTCGCCGGTCTGCCATTCGTCGTCGGCTTCGACGAGGACGGCGCCGGCGAGGCGGAGCAGGGCTTGGGGGTTGGGGAACACGCCGACGTCGCTCAGCCGATCAGCGGGCGGCTGACGACACTGTCGGTGCGGCCGCTCAGTTCCCGGTCCAGGGTCTCCTGGGCGTCGCGCATCGCCTCGGCGTACGCCGGTTCGGCGAGCCGCCGCATTCCTACCTCGGGTGCGACGTCCTCGACCACCGCGCTGACCCACCAGATGTTGCCGAACGGGTCACGTACCCGGCCGCCCCGCTGGCCGAAGGCGTGGGTGGCCGGCGCGGTGACCACGCGGGCTCCGGCAGCGACCGCGCGCGCCATCGCGGCGTCCGCGTCGGCGACGAAGACCCGCAGTAGCGACGGCATGGCCGGCCAGTCCGCCCGCTGGTCGAAGGCGAGCAGGACGGTGTCGCCGACGCGGATCTCGGCGTGGCCGATGGTCCCGTCCTCCAGCCGTACCCGCCCCTGCTCGACCCCGTCGAACACCGCGGTGATGAAGTCCAGCAACTGCCCGGTGTCCGGCGTGACGATCCACGGGGCGGCTGTCGTGTACCCGGCGGGTGCGGTGCTGCTCATGGTGATTCTCCCTCGGTCGTAGCAGTGCGCCCCACGGTAGATCCCGTATAGGTCAGTTCTCGTCCTAGTCGAGCGGCAGAATGGCGGCCATGTCCGACGCGCGTGCCCGACTGCTGTCCCTGCTGTCGCTGTTACAGACACCTCGGCTGTGGCCGGGAAGTGAACTCGCGCAGCGGCTCGGGGTGTCCGGCCGGACCGTACGGCGCGACATCGACCGGCTGCGCGAGCTGGGCTACCCGGTGCACGCCGAGCAGGGCGGGCTGGGCGGTTACCGGCTGACGGCCGGCGGCGCGATGCCGCCGCTGCTGCTCGAGGACGACGAGGCGGTCGCCGTGGCCATCGGGCTACGTACGGCGGCGGTGCAGGCGGTGACCGGGGCGGACGACGCGGCGGTACGCGCGTTGCGCAAGCTGCTTCAGGTCCTCCCGGCCCGGCTGCGCCGTCGGGTCGACACCCTAATGTCCTCCACGGTGGCCCACCCGTTCTCTCTCGCCCCCGAGCTGGTGGACCCCGACGCGCTGGTCGTCGCCGCCTCCACGATCGCCAACCACGAGCGGCTGCGGTTCCGGTACCGCGGCGAGGGCCGGCACGTCGAGCCGCGCGCCCTGGTGACGGCCGGGCGGCGCTGGTATCTGCTCGCTTTCGACCTCGATCGCGACGATTGGCGGACCTTCCGACTGGACCGGGTCACGGACCTCACCGCGACCGGTGCCCGGGCGGCCACGAGGGAGGTACCCGGCGGGGATGCCGCCGCGTTCGTCGCCAGCCGGACCATGCAGATGGCCCCGACATACCCGGCCGACGTGGTGATCCACGCACCGGCCGCCGACGTGGTGGACCGCCTCGGCGCGCCGCCGCCGGGCACCCTGACCGACCAGCCGGACGGCACCTGCCGGTGGCAGGCGCCGCCGGACACCCCCGAATGGCATACGCTCCGGCTGGCGTCGATCGGGCTGCCCTTCGAAGTCAGCGGTCCAGCGGAGCTGATCGCCCACCTCAGGTCAACAGCCGCGCTGTTCCAAGCTGCTACGGCAGGACCACGCCGGTCCGGAACGCGGTCACCACGAGCTGGGCGCGGAAGTGTCCGCCCAGCGTCGCCGCCGCCGCATAGTTGATGTGCGCCTGAAGCGAGCGCTCGCCGAACCCTCGCCCGACACGGCGGACCGAGGAGCGATCCGGGCTGATGCCGCGTGCAGTCGTCGTGGTCGGGCTTTAGGCCGGGGGATCTGGCAACGGGACGAGGCCGCCGGGCTGGGCGTCTCGTCCCGTTGCCAGTGGGGGAGGATCAGGCGTTGGCGTACTGGGCGGCGACGTCGAGGATCCAGGTGATGCCGAAGCAGTCGGTCAGCATCCCGAACGCCGGCGCCCACTGCGCCGGGCCGTACGCCTCGACGACGGTGGCGCCATCGGCCAGCTTCTCCCACAGCGCGCCGACCTCTTCGACGGTCTCGCCGCGGACGGACAGGAAGAACGGCTCGCCGGTCAGGGTCACGCCGTTCTCGCGCCGCGTGGAGGGCGCCGGCGCGATGCCGGCTCCGGCCTGGCTGGGCACGTCGTAGGCCATGACGTGGAAGCCGTCGTCGGCCGAGACCTGGCCCCAGACGACCTTGCTGGCGTCGGGCAGGTCCTTCGGCATCCCGAAGTCGCCGTACGTGATGACCATGATCTCGCCGCCGAACACCGAGTGGTAGAACTCCAGCGCCTCCCGGGCGTTGCCTCGAAAGTTGAGGTGGGCGGTGGTGGTGATGCTCATCCAAGGCTCCTGGTGGAAGTTGTTTCCGGTCACGGTGTCCGGCCGGCGTCGTCACCAAGGTTCGACGGCGTAGGTGACAGGTTGTGGCACCTACTGCGGGTAGGTTCGAACTCGTGCCGAAAACCTCTGGTCGACTGCTGGCCATGTTGTCGCTGCTGCAGACGCGCCGCGACTGGCCGGGCACGCTGCTGGCCGAGCGGCTCGACGTCAGCCTGCGGACCGTGCGCCGCGACGTCGACCGACTGCGCGAGCTCGGCTACCCCATCGCCGCCGTCAAGGGTCCCGACGGTGGCTACCGGCCCAGCGCCGGCACCGAACTACCGCCCCTGCTGTTCGACGACGAGCAGGCCGTGGCACTCACCATCGCGCTGCAGACCGCCGCCACCACACTGGGCGACGGCACCGGCGAAGCGGCAGCACGGGCGTTGACCACCATCCGGCAGGTCATGCCGTCCCGGCTCCGGCACCGCATCAACGCCCTCCAGATCACCGCCGTCGACCGGCCCGCCACCCGACCGGCCGCCCCGATCGACGGCGACGTGCTCCTGGCGATCAGCTCCGCCGTGCAAGCCCACGAGATCCTCCGCTTCGACTACGGCTCCGAGACCGCGGACAAGCCCCCGCGCCGCGTCGAGCCGCACCACGTCATCACCTGGGACGGACGCTGGTACATCGTCGCGTGGGACCTCGACCGGTCGGACTGGCGCACCTTCCGCGCCGACCGGATCACCCTGCGCATCCCCAACGGACCGCGCTTCACGCCCAGGGAACTGCCCGGCGGCGACGTGACCACCTTCGTCACCGGCAGCTTCCGCGGCGCTGACGACGGCACCATCGGCTGGCCCTGCCAGGGCACCGCGATCCTCGACCTGCCGGCCGCCACCGTGGCCCTCTACACGCGCGACGGGATCGTCGAGGAGCTCGGCTCGGACCGCTGCCGGCTCACTCTCGGCTCCTGGTCCTGGTCCAGCCTCGCCGCCGCCATCGCCCAGTTCGACACCGAGATCGAGGTTGTCGGCCCCGCCGAGCTTGTCGACGCCTTCGGCCACCTCGCCCGCCGCCTCGCCAGGACCGCCGCCGGCCCCACTCCCGGCGGGACTTCGTGACCGGCTGCTCGCTCATGCCGCCGACGCGGACGGAGCGTGATGTCCCCGGTGCCGCAGCGCCCGGTCGTAGCCGAGAACAGTGTTGTCCGACGAGGCGGACGACCTCGTCCTTCATGCATGATGGAGCAGAACCGCCATGGTTCGGTGGCAATGCTGCAACATGCGGCGTGGTGCCCGGCAGCATCCGGCGACAGGGCTTGCGGCGGTCAGCTCTGCTGGTAGTTCACTGCGGCGAACCCGCACGGCTGGTGCAGGTGCAGGTAGTAGGCGCCCTCGCCGAACTCGTCCAAGTCCGCGCCGCCGATCAAACCCACATAGTCCATCGGTTGTCCGCAGCCTGGGCAGTCCGCGTGCTCGGCGTCCTGGATCCAGTCGGGGCGGCCGCCCAGGGTCGAGCCGCCCCGATTCCAGGCGCTGGCCTGGTAGGGGCCGGGCAGAGCCGGTCCTGGGACCGGCAGCAGCGCCGGCGGGTCCTCCGGTTCGGCCGCATCCGGTAGGTAGCTGGGGCGGGTGTTGCCGGCCCACCAGGTAGCGGCACCGGCAGGTGTGACCCGGCTGTACAGCGTCGTATAGCAGGCACAGAAGTGACAGCTCTCGATCACCAACCGGCCGGACCAGCCCGTGTGCGCCAGGGCGGCACCGATGGCGGGGTCTGCGGTGTCGAGGTCCGCGGCAGTCCAGAGCGGCGACGCGCACCACGGACAGTGGGAACGCTCCACGCGTCGTGATGTCTCCCGCATGACCCACCGGTACGCGGTGTCACCGCACAGGTCACGTCGGACGCCGTCCGGGCCGACCACCCAACCGCCCTCCTGCGCGTAGTGCAGCGGCCCGACGTGCAACTCGTCCACGCCGGGCGGCGGCTGGGTCGACCAGCGACGCATGGCGCTCTCGGCGAGCGGGTGAGCACTGTGCGCCAGGACAAGGAGCAGGTGATTGAGCCGCTCCGGCGTCCGCCCACCGTCGATCTGCTCGATGACCCGGCGGACCACGTCGGCACCTGCCGCCCGGTACAACTTCCCCGGCCACAACACGTCGAGGTCCAGCAGGAGGCCGTGGTGCGGAGTCAACCTCCGCGGATCGGTGTCCGCGATCGCGCACAACTCCTCGACCGCATCGTCGTCCTCGGCGGCCGTCCTCCTGATCAAGTCCTCGATCACAAAGGGATGGTAGCCATGCCGATCAGCGGCGCCCCGTAATGGACCGACGTCCTCATCTGCGGCCGACCGCGTTTTACAGAGTGCGACGGACGAGCGGAGGCACTTGAACGCGGTCGTGCCGATGACAGCGCGTCCTGGCGGCTGGCGAATACAGCAGGTAACGAATACTGCGCACCGCCAGGCGCCCGGCCGGACCTGTCGGTCTATGACGTGCCGCTGCTGCTCGGCGAGGAGGAGGGGCTACATCGGCGACCCGGGGTGGGCATCCGCGGGCCTGCTGATGAGCAGAAGGTGCTTCCGGATCCGCTGCAGTCACGCCTTGAAACAGTCGCCTGAACCTGAGCCGCTTGCATCCGCAACTGCCGAACTGAGTGCGGTCAGTGTGTTTGGGTCTCCCAGGCCGGCTGCTGGGGTTCGTCATTGTGCACGACGATGTCGACGTGATCGGTCGGGCGGACCGTAGCGAAGTAGAACTGTTGGGAGGGAATGTAACGCTCGCACCAGCGCCGTTCGACTTCGGCCCGAGATGACACCCGGTGCTCTCGGATCACGGCACGATCCACGGTCTTCTCGAGCGCAGTCGACACGAAGATGCGCAGGTCCCACCGATCAATCAGTTCCGGGCGCATGAGGAAGACGCCGACGAAGACCAGCACGGCGTCGGCGGGGGCAGCCGTGACCGGCGGGGACAGCGCAGTATCCGCTGTGCGGTCGTAGACCGCGTGTTGGAAGCGTCGATCTCCGCCCGGGCCGAGCGGATCGAGCAGCACCCGGTTCAGCGCATCGTAGTCGTGGGTGTCGAAGTAGCAGCCGTCGGCCGAGTACTCGCCGCGCGGATAGCGCTGTGCCCGGGGGAAGAGGAAATCGTCGATCGTCGCGCGGATGACGTCGCGGCCCTGTGTGCGCAAGACGACGGCCAGCTCGTCGGCGAGCGTGGTCTTGCCTGCGGCGGGCGGTCCGTCGATGGCAACCCGCGTCGGGTGTGCGACTGTGACGGACCCGACTGCGTCAACCAGGCGGCCGAGCAGCTCGTCGCGGGTGCCTTTGTCCATGTCCTGCCCCGTCCTACCCGCTCGGCCGACACCCGCGGGAAACCCGATGACCGTTTCCTGGACCCGCGTTCCTTCTGGAAGTCTGCGCCGAACCGCGCTCAGTTGATCCTCAGCCATGATCGAACAATCATCAGCCGTCTCGCGTCGACCGGCATACACGGATCAAAGGGCAGCAGGACGCGGTCCGCCCAGGCGGCGAGATCGCCGACTGCCGACACGGTCGATCTCGGTGCCCTGCCGACTTCGATTGCGCGGGACGGACCGATGTGGCGCGGCTTCGGCCGACGGCAATCCGCGTTGGCGGACCGCGCGCCGCTCGCGGCTGGGCAGGATGCAGCCCGGCTCGCAGCGGACTCTACGAGCCCAGGACGGTTCACATCTTCCGACGGCCAAGAATAATGGGGCCATGTTCGAATCGATGCCCCGATTGGATCTAGATGTCCAACGGGCGTATCTCGCCCGGCTCGGTGTTGCGGCGGAACCGCCTTCGGCGGCAGGCCTTCAGCTGTTGGTGCAGCGGCACGCTGAGCGCGTGCCGTACGAAACCCTGTGGATCCACGCCGGCGAGGCCTGGAACATCGACCCGTACGAGTCCGCAACGCGTATCGCACTGCACGGCCGCGGCGGCTACTGCTATCACATGAACGGGGCGCTGGGCTTGCTGCTCAGTTCGCTCGGTTACGCAGTATGCGGCCACGTCGGAGGAGTTCACGGCCCGGAAGGCTCCAACGCCGCCGCGATGGGAAACCACTTGGTCTTGACGGTGGAGCTGTTGCCGAGCGACACGAACCCTGGCGGGGTCTGGTACGTGGACGCCGGGTTGGGCGATGCTCTGCACGGTCCGCTGCCGTTGGTCGCGGGAAGGCATGACCAGCCGCCCTTCGAACTCTCCCTCGAGCGGGCTGCTGACAAATCGGGGTGGCATCTGACCCATGACCCAGGCGGCGGATTCACCGGCATGACCTGGACCTTGGCTCACGCGCGCTGGGCCGAGTTCGAGGCGAAGCATCACTGGTTGTCGACCTCGCCGGAGTCGGGGTTCGTCCAGGTGGCGATGGCCGAACGCCGCGACGCCACGGGGGTAGATGTCATCCGGGGTCTGGTTCTGAGCCGGATCGGCGACGGCGCCCGCACCGCAGAGCCCGTCACTCGCCGGGCGGAGTGGTTTGACCTGCTCGCGGACCTATTCGATCTGCGGTTGCACACCATGACCCCGGAGGCGCGTGATCGACTCTGGACAAACGTCCTCACAGCGCACCGCCGCTGGCAAGAGTCGCAGGCCTCCCAGAGCCGCTGAAATCCCCGCAGGCGTCGTCGGTGAACCGCAGCGGGGCATCGCCAGCTCTGCGGGACGGTCGACGGCCGCCGAAAGCACTGGCGTTGTTGCGGGGCAGGCCGGTGACGACGTCTCGGACGCAGGCAGGCGTACAGGGACCCAAGCTTGCGGATCCGCCGGCGCCGGTTCAAACCCGGCCACCGGACGCTGATCCACCGTCAACGTGTACGCCCTCACCAACCGCACCGCCGCCAGGCCCGCCCCGCCGACCTGGCCGACGGGCTACGCGGTCACTGGGCCATCGAAGTCCTACATCACATCCGCGACACCACCTACCGCGAAGACACCGTCCGCGTCCGAACCGGCGACGCACCCCGCGCCCTGGCCACCCTACGCAACATCGCGATCAGCCTGCTCCGCCTGGCCGGTATCACCACCATCGCCAAGCCCTACGCAGCAACAGCCCTCAACCGCATCGATCCCTACAACTCCTCGGAATCACCTGAAACGGGCATGCAGCTACCTTGCGAGAGCCCTGGGGTAGGGCGTGCCCCACCGCTGGGGTAGGGCCTGCGCCACCGGCAATCTTCACCCTCACCGGCTGTCGTCTGGACAGAACGCTTCGTAGGGTCGCAGGAAAGTCATCGAACACGATTCCTGTCCGTTCCGGGGGTAGTCACGTGAATTTCTCCATCGAAGACCCGCCCGTCGGGAATCGAGCGTCGTCCGGGACGCTCTCCAGGATCGTCGACGTCGACGCGTTGCGCGCCGTGGCGCTGCTCCTCATCCTGGTCGTCAACATCGCCTTCTTCGCCACCGGCTATTCCTTCCACCTGGTTCCGGACCCCGCGCACGACTCGTGGGGTGACCACGCGGTCCGGTGGCTGGTCGAGCTGCTCCTCGCGATGAAGGCGTACCTGCTCTTCTCTTTTCTGTTCGGCTACAGCTTCACGCTCCAACTCGATTCCGCCGCGCGGCGCGGCGTCGACCTCGCCCCACGGTTCCGGCGACGGCTGGCCGGACTCTTCGTGCTCGGCATCCTGCACGCAGTGCTGCTGTTCCAGGGCGACATCCTGACCACGTACGCATTGCTCGGTCTGGTCCTGCTCGCCATGCGGCGAGTCAGCGTCGGGACCGCGGTGCGCGCCGCCGTACTGCTGACCGGCGGGATCGGCTTCGTCCTCGCGCTCGCCGCCACGGGCGGGACCCAGCTGGTCACCGATCCGGCGACGGCACTCGCGGCGGGGCAGCGGTCCACCGAGGCACTACAGGGCGGGATCGGCTCGCTGATCACCGAGCACGTACGCCAGCTGCCGGCGATGTTCGGCACGCTCCTCGTGCAGGGGCCGCTCGCCCTCTCGGCCTTCCTCTTCGGTTACGCGGCCGGGCGGCGCCGGCTACTCACCGACGTCGTCGGGAACCGGCAGCTCCTGCGCCGGGTGCAGCAGCTGGGCTATCCGGTCGGCCTGGCCGGTGCGGTGATCTTCGCATCGGGCGGGGGCAGCGCCAACCTGACCGGGCTGACGGCGGGCGTGCTCACCGCGCCGCTACTCGCCGCCGCGTACGCCGCCACCCTGCTCCAGTTCTTCCAGACCGACCGGGGACGGCGGGTCGTCGCCGTACTCGCGCCGGCCGGACGGATGTCCCTGTCGAACTACCTGGGCCAGTCGCTGCTCTGCGTCCTGGTCTTCACCGGCGTCGGGCTGGGCCTCGCCGGTGCCGTCGCACCCCCGGTCGTCGTACTCATCGCGGTCGCGATCTACTGCGTTCAGCTCGCCGCCAGCGCGGCGTGGATGGCCCGGTTCCGGTACGGACCGTTGGAGTGGCTGTTGCGGGCCTGGACCGAGCAGCGGTGGCCACGGCTGCGGGCCGCGGACCCGGCATGACGGGTCCCGGTGGGGTGAATTGCCGCCGGGCCGCACCCAACCGGGCCAGCACCGCATCGGGCAGGTCTGCAGCCCGCTCGGCGATCTCGGTGACCGTGCTCTGCCCGGCAGCCACCGCCGCGGCCGTGATCGCCAGCAGGCCCGGTAGCGGATGGATCCGTCCCCGTGGGTCTCGCGGGTCCGGCACCCTCGCCAACGCCCGCAACAGGCCCGGCGCCTCCCGTTCCACCTGATCCGACACGGCACCCAGACGTGCGGACAAGTCACCAATCAACGGTGATGCTTCCACGAGCGCGGTCCTTCGCGCTGGTCCCAACCTTGCGAAGACCCTGGGTAGGCGTATGCGTTTCGCATATAGTTGCCGCATGGAGTCGAACCTTGAAGCAGCCATCAACGAGTGGCACGCGAGCGTGAACGACGGAGACCTGCAGCGGTCGGCGAAAGCGGTTGGTGATCCGATCGTGGTGCTGGGGCCAAAGGGGGTCGGCCCGATCACGCCTGCGCAGTTCGCGGATTGGGTGAAGCGTTCAGGGATCAAGCTGGTCCCGCGGTCGTGGCACCCGATCAGTGAGCGACTCATGGTGGTCGAGGAGGACGCCACCTGGCCCGAGAGCAACACGCCAACGCGTGTAGCAACGGTCTTCCGCGCATCCGCTGGCAAGGTGACGGCTGCACTGCGGTTGTCCGACCTGAAGTCGGCACTCGAACTCGCCTACATCTGCCGCGAGATGGCGGCATCGGAGTGACCCGCCCGGGGCCGGGCCACGTCTTGTTCGGCTTCGTCCGGCACTGGTCACGCAGATCCGTGACTGGTGATCCTGCCATAGCCGACCAAGGGCGACTCGTGCTGGTCAGCGAGGCGGTCCACTCCCTGACCAAGCGCGGGGCCGCTGCAACGGTCAACGCGATCGCGCACGAGATCGGGATCGATCAGAGCGGGGCTTCACGACTGATCAAGAGCGCGACCGCGGCGGGATACCTGGTCATCGCGGCATCTGCCACTGATGGCCGGCGACGCGAAGCGTCACTCACCCCTGCGGGCCGGTCCATGCTGGCGCAAGCTCACCGCTGGCAGGAGGACGTTTTCGATCAGCTGACCGCGGACTGGAGCGAGGAGCGGCGCCGCGACTTTCAGCAGGCCATGACTGATCTGATGGCCCGGTCCTATGCGCTGGACGCATGAGCCACGACAACGCCGCTGAGCATCGAGGGCCGCCGACGGCAGATCGAGCGCTGCAAAACGCGCCCCATCGCTCATGTCGCGGCAGCCCAGCGTGCCCGGTCGCGGGGGCGCCCATGGAGAACTCTCCGTCCTTAGACATGCATCTGAAGTGCATCAACCAAGGTCGGTCTATCCATGCATGCGACATCCGCTCACTGCCACAGATGGTGCGGTGAGCCCGTATGTCGTAGCCACGTCCTACGGTGGGACCATGGACTGGAAGATCGAACTCATCCCCGTACCGGTTACCGATGTCGACCGGGCCAAGGCGTTCTACCAGAAGGTGGGCTTCAACGCCGACCACGATCACAGGGTGCACGAGGGCCTGCGGTTCGTCCAGCTGACACCACCCGGCTCGGCCTGCTCCATCGTGATCGGCGAAGGCATCACCGACAAGACTCCCGGCACACAGGAAATCCAGGTGGTGGTCGCCGACGCCGAGGCGGCGCGTCGGCAACTGCTCGACGCCGGCGTCGATGCCAGCGAGGTCGACGTGCAGCCATGGGGCAACTTCGTCTACTTCGGCGATCCTGACGGCAACAGGTGGTCGCTGCAGGCGATCGAGTCACGCCCCAACGGCTGATCGGCGCCCACAACAGCCCTGGCAACGCACTGATCCGATTGGCGTCTGTCAACACCCCCATCATGTTCAGCTCAAGGGGTGAGTCGCCTGCATGAAGGTGACCCGGCCGAACCTGTGGTCGGCGTGCGCGACCTCCCGGGCGTCGCCGAACCCGGCGTCGGCCAGGAGCGTGACGATGCCATCGCCGTGGTTGCGGGCCACGACCGGGCTGTGCGCCACCCGGGAACGCATGAGGCGGGTCAGGTGCCGGAGGGCGTGGACAGGGCTGTGGCCATGGCGGTGTGTCGGGTGCCCGGCGTCCTCGACGTTGGATGCTGGGCCGCCGAAGTCGACGACGGTGACCCTTCCTCCCGGCCGGAGAGCACGCAGCGCGTCGCGCGCGAACGCGATCCGACCGTCGTCATCGACGTGGTGCAGGGCCAACGACGAGACGACATGGTCGAGCGAGGCGTCCTCGGCGGGGATCCGGTCGGCGTATCCCTGAACGAGGGTAAGAGCGACGCTGCGGCGGCGCGCCTTGCGCGCTGCCCTGCGCAGGGCGTCTCTGTCGGGGTCGAGGCCGGTCACCCGCGCGCTCGGTTGGGCCGCGAGCACGGCGAATGACAGGTTGCCCGTGCCGCAGCCGACGTCGACCACCGTCTGGCCGGGCTCGATGCCGGCGAGCTCGACCGCACGTTCGTGCAGTGCGCGGACGCCGGCCACCCGGGTGAAGGCGTCGTAGAACGGGAGAAGCCAGGTCTTTCCCGCACCCGGCAGGAACGGGCGGTCCCGCTCCTGCGGAGTTCGCTGGTCGAGGATGCGTACGTGGATCGAAGCTGCCATGGATGCCTCCTGTGCACGCGGTGGCGGGTCTGCCTCGATGGCACCTGACCGACCCGGTGTCGTCACCTCCAAGTCTTGGATATTCTGCGGTAACCAAGCAGGATTTAACTTGGAAACCATGGGACATTCTTCGGTCAGTGACTCGCCGCGAGGCCCGTCGGGGCTGCGCACGGTACGGCCCGACGGGACGCCGGTCTACCGCTACCGGCAGCGCCCCGGCCTGCCTCCTGTCTCGGTGACCCGCTTCGACACCGAAGCCGCCCACCCCAGCCTCCCGCCGGAGCACCGGCACGCCCACGACTTCTTCGTCCTGGTCTATGTCGAGGAGGGCATGGGCTCGTTCACCGTCGACGGCGCTGAACGGCCGATGCGCGCTGGCGAGATCCACGCTGTATCGCCCGGGCAGGTCATCGGCGTCGCGGACGCGGCCGAGTTCGCCCGCGGCCGCGCGTGGTCGGTCGCGTTCACACCGGACGCCGTTCCCGCCCTGGCCTCGGTCTCCCCACTGGCCTGGACGCACCATCCCCTCCTCGCCCTGTTCGCCTCCAGCGCGGGGCACGGTCGGATCGCAGAGCCCGACCAGGCGAACTGGTCGGCGTGGCTGGCGGACCTGGCCGAGGAACTCGCCGACCCAGGCCGTCTCGGTGCCCGCGAGGCCGTCGCCGCACTGCTCACCCGGCTTCTGGTCGCGGCCGCGCGACTGGCACCCAGCGCTCCGGCCACGCCGGACCCACTCGTCGAGCGGGTCTTCGCCGAGATCGAGGCGACGTTCCGCGAACCGGTCTCCGCCGCCGATGTCGCCCGCACGCTCGGCTACACCCCGGGGCACCTCACGACCGTGCTCCGCCGGCGCACCGGCCGCCCCCTGCTTGAATGGATCACCGAACGGCGCATGACCGAGGTCCGGCGAATGCTACGCGAGACCGACCTGTCGCTCGACGCCGTGGCCGTCCGAACCGGCCTGCGCGACGCCACCTATCTCGTCCGCCGCTTCCGCGACCGCTACGGCATCACCCCGCAGCGATGGCGCCGCACCCAGCGAGCATGGCCATGACAGTGGTTCATCCGCACATCCGCCGGTCGCGTGCGGCGTGCCGTCACGTACCGCAGTGCTCTTAAGAGTCGATCTGGATCCACTCGATCGATTGGTTGGTCTCCTGCTCGATCTGGGCGGCGACGGTCCCGACCAGCTCTCTTCATTGGACTAGAGACCTTCCTTGGCCGTCCCCGTCGGTGATCTGGGCGGCCCGCCGCGCGATGCGGGTGGCCGGGCTGGAACGGATCGGTGGATCGCCGACGCGCTCGCCGCCGCCGAGGCCGACCGCCCACTGCCCCGACCCTTCACCGAGCAAAGCGGCACCGCCGCGTTCAACCGGCTGTTGTGCTGCACACCACCATCACGCTCCACCTGGCCGCGAGGACGTCCGGCACATGTCGCGTCACCGAGGTGCTCCAGCAGGCCGTCGCGTTGCCCGCCCTGATCGCCCTGGCGAACGACGATCCGCTGGTCGCCGCGATCGACGCCGTCTACAACGCGGCAATCGCCCACGGCGACGACCGCGACCGCTTCCTCACCGACGCCCACACCGCCCAACGCCGAACCGCCGATCCGACAAGCGAAGTCAAAGGCGGCACCAGCAGAATTACTAACGCGTGCGCAGCTGAGTCGACGAACGCCCCGACCGAACGCATGACGGAGCCGCTCCCGCGCGCTCTCATGCCGATGAGCGTGCGTGCGTTGACTGTTCTGCTGTCGATGCACTGGCCTTATGGAACCGATGTCACTTGACCTGGTGGCGCGTCGGACCGAGGCATGTCGTCGAGGCTGGACGCCGACACTCACGCCACGCGAACGGTCGGCGCGGGCCACCAATGAGCGTAGGTGTCCCGGATAGCGGCCCTGTGCGGAAACGTTCACCGGCCGGGTCATACGGGACACCCTGCCGCGCTCAGGCCATCTGAGCTGCGGCGTCCCGTATGAGGTCCTTGTTCGAGATGACGCAGACCAGCACCGCTAATGGACTGGACCTCAATTGCGGTTGAGGTTTTAGGGTGGGTCATGCCAACTGCTGAGACGGGGACGCGTCTATCCATGGGTCGGGACACTTTCGGCCGTCAGGGATTCGGCGCGATGAGGTTGCGCGATGGAACCGACGACGGCACCGACCGCGACCCGGTGGCGGTGGTCCACGCCGCCCTTGATGCGGGCGTCACGATGGTGGACACCGCAGATGCCTACCAGAATGAAGAGCTGGTCGGCCGGGCAATCCGAGGACGCCGTGATGAGGTGCTGCTGGCCAGCAAGTTCGGGTTGGTCTGGCGAGATGAGCTCGCCGGCGGCTTCGACGTACGGGCTGACCCGTCATACGTGCGGCAGGCGAGCGAGGCGAGCCTGCGACGGCTCGGTGTCGACGTGATCGACCTCTACTACCTGCACCATCGCAGCGAAAAGGTCCCGATCGAGGAAACCGTCGAAGCCATGGCCGAACTAGTCAACCAGGGGAAGGTGCGCGCCCTTGGCCTGTCCAACGTGACGGCGGACGACCTACGCCGCGCACACGCCGTTCACCCGATCGCGGCGCTACAGGAGCAGTGGTCACTGGTGCAGCGCGACATCGAGCGGGAGCTGCTGCCTACCGTGGCCGACCTCGGAGTGGTCGTCGTGGCCCACTCCCCAAACGGTCATGGACTCCTCCACCAGCCGCCGAGCACAGCCGACGAGGAAGCAGCGAGCGGCCTACGCGCCGCACTGGGCGAGATCGCCAGTAGAAACGACACCACGAGCGGGCAGGTCGCACTGGCCTGGGTACACCACCGGCAGCAGGCACACGGCGTGCCGGTCGTCCCGATCCCCGGGACCACCAGCGTCCGCCACCTACGTTCCAACGTCGCCGCGGCCGACCTAAGCCTGTCCGACGACGACCTGCGCCGGCTCGATTCCCTCCGAGCCGCATCGTGACCCGTACACCGTGTCCGGCAGCGGATCGTCTTACGGGACGGGTTGGACGGGCTCCATCGGTCAACATCGCCAGGCTGCCAACTCCCCGGTGACCGAGCCGCGCCATCGCCCACGCTGCCCGGACTGAATGAGGAGGCAGTCCAAGGTCGGCATTGAACAGCCGGTCATGCCGCGAGTCGCGCGCTACGTAGGGTTACGTTACCGCTCGCGGCAAGGCTCGGCTTCGTCAGTGAAACACCGACCAGCAGATGTCATTGCGTAATCTCTGGTCATCAAGTACGAGTTCGCGGATCGCCTCCGGGAGCTGGTCGCGTTGCCATTGGCACTCGAGCCCCCCTGCGGCCTCGCTCAGAGCGTCCGGTGCCGCCGCGCGCACAGCCTTGATTGCGTAGGCGGCGGCGCCGAGCTCATGCGCGGCTACGTGGGCGACGGCCCCGGCCTGGCCGGCGGCGTACGCGGCATGCCGGGCCGCCCCACGCAGGTCTCTGGCTGCTCCCATCGCGTGGCCGCCCGCCGCACGAGCCTGCATCATCTTGACCTCGCCGCGGACCCAGGCCCGGGCATGCTCGATCGCGTGACGCGGTCGCGGGTCCCCCGGCTGAGCCGACTCGAAGAGGCCAAGGACGTGCTCTGCACACGAGGCGGCCCATAGAGCGAGAAGCCGGTGATCGCCATCGGTGAGAGTCCCCCTACGGCGGATCGTCACGAAGCGAGGGTCCCGGACCTTCGGGAGGATCATGACTTGCACTCCCTCCCACGCGGGTCGGCGCGACTCAGCGCAGTGCGCCCTGGTGGCCGGTCAGCCGCCTGACGCAGGGAACGGTCCAGTGTGCTCATCAGCTGGGCAACACGATTGCCGCCGCTTGGCGCGATCGGGTAGCGGCTGAGAACGTCGATGAGCACCGGTGTCGCGCGCTGCCGCGACCGTTCCAGCAGGGCATCCCCGATCGTGGGGTCACCGCCCGCCTCGATCTCCCCGATGCGCGCAGCGCTTGCGGACGCTCGCAGGATGTGGCCGACCTGGCTGGCCTTGGCAATGGGGTGCAGGTATGCGGCCGATGCGGCATCACCGGCGGATCGCGCGGCCAGCCGCGCGGCCTCGGAGGGGGCGGACCCGGCGGCCCGGTGAGCCTCGAGGGACGTGACGCGTTGCAGTTTGGTCCTGTTGGCGCCGTTGATGAACGCCCAGGCCGCGTCGATGGCCGCACGGGGGCGCGGATCATCGGGAACGGCCCGCTCGAAGACCGACAGGACGTCCTCGGCATGCCGGACCACGTAACGCGCCACGACGCGCAGCTCGTCCATCGTCAGGTCGAAGTCTCCGGATACGGTGCGCGCGCTCTGTGCCATGTCCATGAATCGTATCCCTGAACGCCCGGTTGAGGCCTTGCGACCTGTCGTCTGCTCACCTGCCGTCGGAACCCTCAATCGCAGGTCACCTGCGGCTGTCGGTATGACGTCCCCGCCCGGCTCGCCCGGATGACGGGCACGTAAGGTCCGGGAATGATCGAATCCCAACGTGAAGCCGTGCCGCGCAACGACGATGGCGAGCTCGACACCACCCTCGCCTTCTTGTCCTTCGCTCGATCATGCGTGCTGAAGAAAGTTGCCGGGCTGAACGAGGAGCAGCTGCGGCGCCGGTTGGTCGTCTCCGACACCACCCTGCTGGGCCTGGTCCAGCATCTGACCGACGCCGAACGGTACTGGTTCGGCTACACGTTCGCCGGCGACTCACGCTACGCCGACGTCGACTTCGACATGGTGGTCGAGCCGGACCGGTCCCCGGATCAGATCATCGCCGGCTACCGGACCGCGATCGCCGAGAGCGACGCCCACATCATCGCAGCCGCTGGCCCCGACGTCCTCACCGCGCAACCCGTCGGCGACACGCCTCGTACGCTTCGCTGGGTGCTTGCCCACATGACGAGCGAGACCGTCCGGCATGCCGGTCACGCCGACATCCTGCGAGAGCTTGTCGACGGTGCCACCGGCCGGTAGGAGCCCGTTCCACGTCTGGCACCAAGCGATCGATCATCGGCGTAGCCAGAGCGCCGGCTCGCGCGTGAAGCGGCCGGTGGCAGTGTCGCGCAGGAGCGCGATGCCGTCGACAGTCACCGGTTCGTCGGACTCGCCGCCCTCGCCCTTCATGTCATTCGGAGCGCTGCCTTGCAGCACGGTGGCCGAATCGTGCGCGTCGTCGTTCGTTTGGCTCAGCGTCGCGGGGGCGGGTCGCAGCAGGTGGCGAGTGGGGAATCCGCGAAGTTCGGTCTGGTGTACGGCGCAGCTCACCTCGATGGTGTCGCCTGCGGTGAGTCGGAGTGATCGGCTGGCGCGTGGATCCAGCACCACCGGCTCGACGGTGGCACCGTCCTTGCCCGTTATGGTCACCCTTCCGCTGGCGAGCGGCTCGACCCGCACCCCTTCGGCCTGGAGCCACTCGGCGAAAGCCAGTACGCAGTAGCGCTCGAGCGCCTGGTGGGTCGGTTCGCCGTTCGGATTCAGGTCGCCGGGCTGCACTACGACCTGGGTCCATACCCGCGGAGGCGCCTCCGGCGGCGCGGGTCGATTCTCGGCGGCCGCTGCTTCCGAATGGACCAGCAGCCGTTCGACGTTTTCCGCCGTGCAGTACGCGGAGAGTTCCAACTCATTCAGAAGATCGAGAAGTCGCCGAGCGTACTGAGCGGGTACGGATTTTCCGGCGGATTCGGCGGCGTCCTGGGTCTCGTTGATCTGGCGCTTCTGCCAGCTGTGTAGGTGCCTGTCGAACTCCATTGCCTGGTCGCGCTGAAAGCCGAGCCACTGCATCGCCCGCACGAACTCGCTGTCCGGCACGAGGCTCTTCGGGCGGTTCTGTCGGCCCACCTTTTCGATGAACGAGTCCGGCCACGGGATGCAGAACCGGTAGAGGCAGATGAGTCGGGGCAGCACGTACTCATGTAGTTGGCGAGGACGCTCGGTGAGTAGCAGGCCGTGAATGCCCCAGTGTTCGATTCGTCGGGCCAGTGCCTTGATGTCGGAACGGACCCGGTCCTGCCGCCGCACCTTCATCGGAGCCGCCCGATCCCACAGGTCGGCGAAGCGCCCGGCCAGGGCGTCATCGTGCTCGGCCCAACGCTGCCGGTTCTTCGGGGCGTCCGCCCGAGGTGCCCTGGACGCGGGTGTTCCGGGCGGTCGGTTTTCCTCGGGTTTGGCTGGCGGGCGCCGCGTGCTGCCGAGGAAATCCTCGAGGCTGTCGGTCGAGGCGTCCCTTAGGAAGTGCCACACCCCGTGGCCGTCGCGCAGGACGAGCCGGCGGCGTGACCCGTCATAGAGCCGGCGAAACTGCCGAGAGCTCAGCCGACCCGAGGACCTGAACCTGACCCAGACATACACCGCTACGCCCAGGACGGCGACTCCGCAGGCAAGGCTGAACAGCGCCGCCTCGTCGGCGTGCCGGGACAGCAACCCCAGTGCCTGGTCATGCAGCCAGCGCAGCCAGTTGCCATCCGCCGGCGCGCCGGGGGTCGGCGCGATGTCCTTGGGGGTTTTCATGTCCGTCGTCGCGTCCAGGACTGTCACCAGGCTGACCAGTCCCACCGCGAGGCTGATCACCACGCCGCCCTTCTGGATCACGTCCGCCTCGCGGACCCGCCGCTCGTCGAACGCGGAGGTGATCGCGGCCACGAGGTCGTCGTACCGAGACTTGACCCAGGAGGACTGCTCGACGATTTCCGCGCCGTGCTGGCGTACCCGGGCGAACAGTCCGGTCTCGGTGATCGCTCCGCGCAGTCCGCGCACACTTCGCCCGTGCAACTCGGTGAGTTTCGCGTCGAAGTCGTCCTGCAACTGCTCGGCCGCCGCGTCGATGTCGGCACTGGAGGCCCGCGTCAGTGCGCGCAGATGGCCGAGGTCGGCTACCCCTTGGAGCAGGATCTGGTGCAGCAACTGCACCGCGCGGTGCGCTTCGTTGAGCGTTCGACCGCGCCGCATCGGCAGGTGGGTCGAGAGCGCGTCCCACAGAAACGCGCCGCGTTCAGCCATCGCGGTGTAGACCTGAAGATGGTTTTTCCAAATTTCCAGGTCACGCTCCACCGTGTACAGCTCGCTGCCGCTTTTCGCCTCGAGTTCACTGAGGGCGGTGACGATCCCCGCGGCGTTCTCCTCCTGGCGGCGGATCGCGGCCGCCTGCCGGTCCGAGTCCCGCTGGCCTTCGGCGTCACGGGCCGGGTAGCCGTTGCGCGATGGCAGGATCAGGTAGTGCGGAGTGTAGGTCTCGTCCTCCCGCCGAAACCGGCGCAGCACCATGAAGTCGCCGTTGATCACGGCGCGGCTCACCACGGAGTCCCGAGCGGTGCCGGTCAGTAGCAGCTCGCGCGCGAGCCGATCACCGACCCGGTCGCTCTGCTCCAGATAGCGGTAGGCGTCGCTGCGCAGAGACGCCGGGACGGCCACCCAGAACGTCGGTAAGTCGTACTGCCAATCGAAGATCCGGAACTGGACCGGCAGGAGTTGTGCGGCAAGCAACCGCTGCAGGCTCTCACCGACCCGCAGCAAATAGGCGCGGTAGGCGGGTAGCTGCTCAGCGGGGATCTGCACGTCCTGCGCGCCGTTCACCGCCAGCAGCTCCTCAGGGACATGCCGACGGCTACGGGGCAGCGACGTCCAAACCGAGACGCTGGCTCGGCACAGCGGCCGCTTCACGAGGTAGGAAAAGGAGATGTCGACGACCGCATACAGGGGCCGGTCCGGATCCGCCGGATCGCGCAGCGACTGCAGCCGCCGCGGCTCCAGGAATATTTGATGCCGCAGCTCGGCCAGCTGACCCCAGGCCTGCCGGTCTTTGTCCAATGCGGCCAAACACCCCTGCCGCACCTCGTCCACCAGCTCGGTCATCAGTGACCGGCCCGCTTCACTGTCGGCACGTTTGTAGTCGACGGCATCGTCTCCATCGCGGACCCGCCCCAGCCAGGCCGCCCCGTCCGGCACCCCGTCCGTCCGGAGGAGAGCGTCGAGTAGGCGACGATGCGCGGCGAATTCCACACCGCCTGGTTCGGTAGCGAGACTGTCCGGGGAGCGGTCCGGGTCCCGCCGCAGCAGTTCGATCTCCGGGATGCGCCAGGCTGACGTACGAACCATGATCAGACGGTTGAGCGCACCGTGTCGCACGCGGCCCGTCCGCGGCTTCGCGCGTTCCTGCCGCCGCGAGCCGCCGTCCCCACCCCCAGAGGCCTCCGCCGTCACGGGGTGGGGCGCGTCCGCCGGGGTGACCGTTGATGCCGGCTCCGGTGCCGGCCGTGGCGACGGGACTGCGCCCAGCACCACCGAATCAGTGGCGGCAGCTTGGGCCGACTCGACGATCTCCCCTTGCTGGTAAGGCTCTCCCACGTTACCCCCCGGCATCGTCACCTACCCCACGGTAAGCGGATCCATCGACGCGGGACGAGATCCGCTCGGACGATTGCTGGGGGACCGTCTGGCGGCGTGCGCACAACCTTTCTCGCGAACAGCCGGGCAAATTCGTCAGACCGAGGTGCCTCTGGGCTGGCGTACTGGCGCGAAACGTGACTGCCGGCGAGGCGGTCACATGCCGTGGCCGAGCCGACAGCTGCCGGGGTGTCCGGAATGCCGATGAGCGGATGGCGTCGATACGGCTGCCTCCTTGGTTCATGCTCGAAGCCAACCCCGTCGTTCTGTGGTCGGCCTGAGAGAAGCCAAAGACCGCAGACTGCTTCCGCACCGCCCGCGGCGCGCGCACAGTAACAAGGCCGGCGCAGACGACCGCCACGAGCGCCAGGAGCATCCGGGGCCATCGCCGCGCCGGCCTAGCGGCGTACGGGGTCAGGTCTGCCCACTGCTTTGGGAGCGCCAGCCGATCCAGGAGCGGCCTTCGAAGTGGTCGAGCCCGAGGGCGGTCCTGAGTTCGGGGTAGTCGTGCTCGACCGCCAGCGGCTCTTGGCCAGGCGGACCAGTTCACTCAACGGATGTGTCGGCAGGCGGGCCGCACAGCCAGTAATCGCTGGGCTCGTCCTGGTCGGGACTGCAGGAGCAGCCAGCATTCTGGCAGGACAGCGTCCTCACCGCACTGGATCCGCGCTGGATGGTCCGGCCGGCGGGACGCACCCGCAGGGCGCCGAAGTGCCCGGCCAGCTCACCGGCAGGCCGGTCCGGGGCGCGGTCGCCTGCGGGTGGCCGGGCATGCCAGCGCACCAGACTCCGTCAGTCAGGGAAGGTGGGGATCACGGGCGGCTGGTACTCCTCCGCGGTGGTGTCACGTGTCGACTGCCGGATGAGCATGCGTAGTGTGCCGACCAGGTGCTCCTGAACCGCCTTCGCCGCTCCCGCTGGGTTGCCCGCAAGAACCTCGTCGTAGATGCGCTCGTGGACTGACAGGATGTCCGACAGCGTGCGCGTCCTGGTGGTGGACAGACCCAGGGAGTGCATCTGCGACCGGACCTTCGCGACGGCCTCGACCACCCGCGAGTTCCCCGCAGCCCGCAGGATCGCCTCGTGGAAGGTCAGGTCGTGCTTCTGGAACTGCCGCTCGTTGCCGGCCTCGCATGCCGCGCGCATTCCGGCGAACGCCGATTGGAACGCCTCCCGGTGCTCCTGAGGCATGTGCTGGGCAGCGCGGTACGCGGCCGGTGCCTCGAGGAAGATCCGCAACATGTAGATCTCCTCGATGTCCTGCGTGGAGAGCTCGAGAATCCGCACGCCCTTGCTGCGCTCGAATCGAACCATCCCGTTGCTGGCCAGCTGGAGAAGGGCCTCGCGCACCGGGGTACGTGAGACCCCGAGCTGGTTGGACAGCTCTACGACCGAGTACAGCGTCCCTGGTGCCAGCTCGCCGGCGAGGATCGCGTCACGGATTTGCTCGAACACGCGCTCCGTCAGGGATGCCTGATCGATCACCAGTGGCTTCACGACACGATCCTTCTCTGTTGCCCGGTCCGATTGTTCTTCATAGTGCCTCTATCAAAGAAAGGACAAGTCAGCGCCCTGACTTGCCGGCAGAACGGTCTCGGCGTATAGGCGCCCCCAACCACGCTGCGGTGCTGCCGGAGGCACGTAGTCGCGCAGCCTGCGCTGTACCTCATCGTCGTCGACGAGGAGGTCCAGACGACGTGCGGCGACGTCGAGGCGGATCAGGTCACCGTTGCGGACGACCGCGAGGGGCCCGCCGGCTGCTGCTTCCGGGTCGCAGTGGAGTACGACCGTGCCGTACGACGTTCCGCTCATCCGGGCGTCCGAGACCCGCACCATGTCGCGCACCCCTTGACGGGCCAGCTTCCGGGGGATCGGAAGCGCGCCGGCCTCCGGCATCCCCGCTGCCTTCGGACCGGCGGAACGGAGCACCAGCACATGCTCGGGTGTGATGTCGAGATCCGGGTCGTCCAGCACCGAGGCGATGTCCTGGTCCGCGTCCAGCACGAACGCCGGCCCGGTGTGTTGCAGGAGGTGCGGACTGGCGGCCGAGGTCTTGAGCACCGCACCGTTGGGGGCCAGCGAACCGCGCAGGACCGCAAGCGCGCCGGGGGGCCCGAGCGGGTCCTCGAGTGAGCGGATCGTGCTCTGCCACTGTTGCCTGGCGGGAACGTCTCCTAGTAGCTCGTGAAGGGCGCGGCCGGTCACTCCGATGGTGGTCGTGTCGAGTTCGGGCTCGAGGACCTTGAGCAGTGCGGGCAGGCCGCCGGAGTGGTGGAAGTCCTGCATGTAGTTCTGTCCCGAGGGCTTGCAGTCGACCAGCAGCGGCACCTTGGCGCCCACGGTGTCGAAGTCCGCGAGCTTGAGGTCCACGCCCGCGCGGCGAGCGACGGCGACGAGGTGCACCAGCGCGTTGGTGGATCCGCCCAGTGCCGCGAGCACCCGAATGGCGTTGTCGAAGGCTGCGCGCGTGAGGACATCGCGGGGGAGCGGGCCGCCCTGCTCGGCTAGGGCGACCGCGCGGCGTCCGGTCGCCACACCGTGGCGCAGCCGTTCACCTGTGGAGGCGCCCGGGGTGGCGCCGCCGGGCAGCATCATGCCGAGAGCCTCCGTCATGCACGCCATGGTGGAAGCGGTGCCCATCACCGCGCACGTGCCTGCGGTGGTGACCAGTTCGCCGCGCGCCTCGGTGATCTCGTCGGTGTCCAGCTCGCCGGCGCGGTGGCTTGCCCAGAGCCGTCGGCAGTCGGTGCAGGCACCCATCCGCTCGCCCCGCCAGCTGCCGGTCATCATCGGCCCTACGACCTCGAGAAGCACCGGTTTGTCCGACGAGGCCGCCGCCATGAGTTGCGCCGGAACGGTCTTGTCGCAGCCGCCGAGCAGGATGGCGGCATCCATGGGCAGCGCGCGGATCATCTCCTCGGTGTCCATCGCCATCAGATTGCGGTAGAGCATCGAGGTGGGGGAGGTGAGGATCTCCCCGAGGGAGATGGTCGGGAACGTCATCGGCAGCCCGCCGGCCTCCAGGACGCCGCGTTTCACCGCCTCCACCAATGCTGGCATGTCACGGTGGCAGGTGTTGTAGCTGGACGTGGTGACCGCGATGCCGATGACCGGCCGCTCCAGGTCGACGTCGTCGTAGCCACTGGACGCCAGGAAGCCGCGTCGCAGGAAACGGCTGAACTCCTCGTCGCCGTAGGCGGTGCGGCTGGAGTCGACGGCCGAGCCAGCGGACTTGGGGGGCATGTGGTGCCTCGTTTCTCGTGTACTAGGGCGCCGTCGGGGCGTCAGGAGGTGAAGGGCATGGCGAGGGGCCGCATCGGGGCCCCGGTCGCGCCGCGGATCTTCAGGCAGGCACCCACGAAGGCGAACTCGTAAAGGTTCTCGGCGGACAGTTGCTCGCAGTCGACGAGTTCCATCATCGGGACACCCGCTTCGCCGAGCAGGTAGGTGTGCACGACCTGCCAGTTCTCGTCGTCGTCGGCCGGCATCTGCTCGAGCGCGGAGTTGTCACCGCCGATGACCGACGCACCGGCCCGCGCCAGCCAACGCGCACCATCGAGATTGAGGCCGGGGCTGTTGTCGATGTACCGCGAGGGGTCGGGCCACTGCGTCATCCGGCCCGTCCGGATCAGGGCGATGTCGCCGGGGTGGAACTCCAGCTGCTGGCGGCGCAGGGTGTCCTGCAGGTCCTGGGCACTAATGCCGTAGTTGTCCGGAAGCATGTCCACGCCGTGCAGCGCGGCGACGTCGAACAGTACGCCACGGCCGATGATCGGCGGGATCTTGTCTGCTCCGCACTTGATCCAGTGGCGTGAGCTCAGGTGCTGGTCGGCGGAGAAGCTGTTCCAGATCTTCCCGCGGTATCCGAAGTGGTTGAGGGTGTCGATGTGTGTGCCGGTGTGGGTGTACATCGAAACGGCGTCGCCCGAGTACGCCACCAGCTCGTTCTGGTCTGGGCCTGCCCCGGTGAGGTCGTCGAGCACCGTGCCCGGCGGTGTGTGCGTCATCCACTGCTGGAATGCCGGGTCGCCCGCCTTGATCCAGGAAGGCATGCCCATGAACATGTCGACCGACAGGTCGATCGCGGCGCCCCCGTCGGCACGCTGCACCGCCTTGCGGGCGGCTTGCGGCGACAACAGGTTGAGCATGCCGATCTCGTCGTCGGGCCCGAAGGGGCTCTTCGTCACCTCACGGAACTTCGCCGCGTACGCAGCGATCTTCCTGCGCACCTCGTCGGTGATGATCTCCGGTCCGCACATGTCGGTGCCTCTCTTCCGGCCTAGTTCTCGGGGGTCTGGGTGAGGACGCCGTACTGCTGCGGCTTGCGTTGGTCGAACACCGCGAGTTCGTACTCACCGGGAATGAAGACGAGCCGCTTGGTGCGTGCCACCTCGAGGTCCACGTCGGTGCCGAAGATGCCCTCGCGTTGGTCCGCGCGGACGAGCACCTCTCCGGTCGGAGCGACCACCTGGCTGCCGCCGAGGTACGTCGTGCCGTTCTCCTCGTCACCGCGGTCGGCCACCGCCAGGTAAACGAGGTTCTCGACCGCTCGAACACGTGTGAAGTGCTCGGCGAGAAGTGTGGCGGAAGCCGGCCAGGCGGTTGGCATGGCGATGACGTCGGCCCCCTGCAACGCCGGGACCCTTGCTGACTCCGGAAAGCGCAGGTCGAAGCAGATCATCAGGCCGATGCGACCGATCGGCGTGTCGATCACCCGGGGGGCGCGGTCGTCGCCGGGCGACACGAACCGGTCGGCTCCGAAGAACGGCAGGTGCTCCTTCCGGTAGCGGCCGAGGATCCCGTCTCCGCTGATCAGGAGGGCCGAGTTGTAGACGTCCGGTCCCTGCAGCTCCAGCAGGCCCACCACGGCGAGCACGTCCGCGTTGCCGCAGGCTTCCACCAAGGCGGCCAGACGGTGATCCGCGGTGGTGAGGGCGGCCGCGCGCGTCTGTTCCGGGCTGTCAAACATGTAGCCGCTGAGCGTGCACTCGGGGAAGACGACAAGGTCGTGCCCCCGGTGGCCCGCATCGCGGATGTGGGCTGCCGTGATGCTCACGTTGCGGTCGAGAGCACCCGGGGCCGACGGCACCTGCGCCACGGCCACGCTGACCAGCGAGTTGGTCTTGGTCTCCACCTGGGGCTCCTCGTTCGGGGACGGAACTGAAGGCGACTTGCATGAGTATTGACATGCTGCATGCAGCATGTCAATCTTCCCCGCATGTTCAAGGAGCAAGCCGCATGACCGGCGTGATCGTGACTGGAGCCGGCGGTGGCATCGGCGCCGACACCGCCCGGCTGTTGGCCGAGCGCGGCAGCGGCGTGCTGCTGGTAGACCGCAACGGTGACGGCGTCCGCCGCACCGCCGACGAACTGGCCGGACGCGGGCTCGATGTCCTCGCAAGGCCGGCAGACGTGACCGACGAAGCCGCCGTTGCGGGGTTCGTGGCGGAGGCCCGCCAGCGCTGGGGCACTCTGTCGGGGCTCGTCAACTGCGCCGCGACGATGAGTTCCCGCGCCCTGACCGAGACCACCCTGCAGGAGTGGTCGCAGGTCATGGCGGTGAACGCGACCGGCACATTCCTGACGTGCAAGCACGCAGTCCGCGCGTTCCTGGAGCAGGACAGCGGCGGCGCGATAGTCAACACGTCATCGATCTCCGGGCACGTCGGGCTACCCAAACAGCCGGCGTACTGCGCGTCCAAGGGTGCGGTCGTCCAGCTGAGCCGGCAGATCGCCGTGGACTACGCCCAGCACGGCATCCGGTGCAACGTCGTCAGCCCTGGATCGGTCGAGACGGCCCAGCTGAGGGGCTACCTGGCTAGCCAGTCCGATCCCGCTGCGGCCGAAGATCAGCTGATCGCGGCGCATCCACTGCGGCGAATCGCCGAGCCGGCCGAGATCTCCGGCGTGATCGCGTTTCTCCTCGGACCTGAGGCGGCCTTCATCACCGGAGCCGACCTGCCCGTCGACGGCGGCTACACCGCTGTCTGAGCCGCCTGTTGCCCGGAGCAGTGAAAGGACCAATTCGATGACGATCGACGTGCAGCAACCGGACCGGACGGGCAAGCTGTCGTCCCGGCGTCCCATGTTGCGCCCCAACCCGTTCACGACGGTCTGGATCATGGCCGCGGCGCTGTTCGTGATCAGCCCTCTGCTCGCCCCCGGGAGCCTCTCCGGATCCGCGCTGGCCTCGATGCTGCCCTTCGCGGCGATCCTGATGATCGCCGCGCTGGGGCAGTCGCTCGTGATCGCGCACGGCGGCATCGACCTCTCCGTGCCGGGTGCCGTGGCCCTGGCTGCTGTGTTCGTCACCAAGGTTCCCGAGATGCTGGGTGTGTCGCTGCCTGTTGCCGCGCTGCTTGGCCTGCTCGTCGGGGCCGGCGCCGGAGTGCTCATCGGGTTTGTCGTCGTGCACGTCCGCATCGCCGCCTTCGTCGCAACCCTGGCGATGAACTCCATCCTCATCGGTGTCGTTTTCGCCGTCTCAAAGGGCTTCCCCGGATCAGCCAACCCCGACTTCAGCAGCTTCTCCGTAGGTTCGGTGCTCGGCATCCCGAACCTGCTCCTCGTCGCCCTCGCGTTGACGCTCCTGGTGCAGTGGATGCGTCGCCGCACCGTGGTGGGACGCAGATTCATGGCTGTCGGAGCCAGCGTCGATGCCGCCCGCCTCGTGGGCATCCGCACCCGCCTGTACCAAGTGGGCGCCTACGCCGCCGCCGGCGTCCTCTACTCGCTCGCCGGCATGCTGCTGGCCGGATACCTGCGAACCCCCGACATCCTGCTCGGCAACTCCTACCAGCTGTCGTCCATCGCGGCGGTGGTCCTCGGAGGGAGCCTTCTCGCCGGCGGCATCAGCAACGCACTCGCCACGGCCGTCGCGGCGTTGTTCCTCACTCAGCTCAACCAGGTCGTCCTGGCAGCAGGGGCTCCGACCTCAATGCAACTGCTGGTGCAGGCCGTTGTCTTGGCGCTGGCGGTCTCGCTGCACCGGATTCCCGTGACCGCTCTCCTCGGACTGCGCAAGCGCCCACACCGACGCTGACGAAGCTTCCCCGATCACTCGACGTTCCACGCATTCCTCAGATTGGAGACCGGCATGGCAACCAACCGTGTCCTCGCCGCGGCGACGTTCGCGATGGCGACACTGCTCACCGCCTCGGCCTGCGCAGCCCCAGCGGACGACTCCGGAGGCGGCAGCAAAGCCGCCGACGTCTACGCCGACAAGGCACGTGTCGGTGAGGTGAGCGACCTCAAGTCGATCGACGAGTTCTGCGGCGACAAGCCGCTCAAAGTCGCTCTGGCAGACGGCACCGGAGACAACGCCTGGCGCAAGACCGCGCGCGCAGAGTTCGAGGACGAAGCGAGCAAATGTCCCAACCTGACCGTCATGCCGTACTCCGACGCGCAGAACAACCCGCAGAAGGCGATCAGTGACATCAAGGCAATCGTCTCACAGGGCGCCGACGCGATCGTCGTGTTCCCCGATGCGGGCGAGGCCCTTCTGCCCACGCTTCGCGAGGCATACCAGGCCGGCGTGGCGATGGTGCCATGGACGGCCAACCCGGGCGGCACCCCGGGCAAGGACTACACCACCTTCGTCGGCCACAACACGGTCAACGACGGCCGTACCTGGGCTCGCTGGACCTGCCAGCACCTAGGTGACGCAGGCGGGAACGTCATCTTCCTCGGCGGCACTCCAGGCAACACACAGAGCACCACCGAGATGAAGGGCATCCAGGAAGAACTCGAATCCAACAAGGCGTGCGCCAACGTCAAGCTTCTCAACCAGCCCGGAAAGCCCATCGACACCGACTGGAACCCAGCCCAGACCCAGCGGGTCGTCTCCGGCCTTCTCACGAAGTACCCGCAGATCGACGCGGTGATCTCCGACTCGGGTGACGGCTCCCTCGGTGGTATCCGTGCCTTCCTCTCCGCCGGCCGCAAGCTACCGCTGTGGACGGCCAACGACCTCAACGGGTTCGCCTGTGAGTGGCACCGCCTGCACAAGCAACACCAGAGCTTCAACACCGTGACCGTGTCGAGCAGGACATGGCTGGTGCGGCTGGCGTTGCGCAAGGCGATCGCCGCCAAGCAGGGAATCAAGAACGACGAGCCGGAGATCGTCAACATCCCCATCCACGAGGACACCTTCGACGCCAGCAAGCAGCCGCGCTGCGAACCGGGCCTGCCCAGCAGCGCGATCCTCAGCGCTGACCTCACCGACGAACAGTTCAAGCGCATCTACAACTGATCAGGTCTCCTGCCGGCCGCGACAGCAACACCGCTCGCGGCCGGCACGGAGGAAAGGACGGACCCACATGGTGGAGCGCACGCCGTTGCTGGTGATGAAAGGTGTCACCAAACGCTTTCCCGGCGTACTGGCACTGAACTCCGTCGACTTCGATGTCCGGCCCGGTGAGATCCACGCGCTCGTGGGAGGCAACGGAGCCGGCAAGTCGACGCTCATGAGCGTGGCATCCGGCGCCCTCGTGCCCGACAGCGGCTCGATCCAGATCGACGGCCAAAAGATCACCGAGGTATCGCCGGTAGCCGCGCGGGAACTCGGGCTGTCCATCGCGTTCCAGCATCCCGCGCTGCTGCCCGACCTCACCGTCACCGAGAACCTGATGCTCTCCGTGCCGACCCGGAAGCGGCCACCGTTCTCAAAGGCGACCGAATGGGCACGCAAACGGTTGGAACCAATGGGCATGCCCATCCGCCCCGAGGCGCGGGTGGAGACCCTCACCCTCGCCGAAAAGCAGGCGGTGGAGATCTGCGGCGCACTCGCCTGCGACCCACAGGTAGTGATCTTCGACGAGCCGACCGAACCATTCATGGCAGCAGAGACCGAACAGCTCTTCACCCAGATACGGAGACTGGCAGCCACCGGCGTCGGCATCGTCTACATCAGCCACCGGCTGCCAGACGTGCTCGCCCTGGCCGACCGCATCACCGTCCTGCGAGACGGGCAGATCCGGGGCACCTACAACGCCGCGGAGGTCACCGAGCAGGAGATCATCACGCGCGTCGCGGGACGAGAGGTCGACGCGATGTTCCCGGACCGCGCGCAGGCGCTGGGAGAGCCGGTGTTGCACGTGCGCGGCCTGCGTGCCCCCGGACTGAAGGGCGTCGACGTCGACGTCCGGCGCAACGAGATCCTCGGCCTGGCAGGCGTCGAAGGCAACGGCCAGCGGGAGTTCATCCGTGCCCTCGGCGGCGCCATCGCCGGCAGCGGACACGTACAGGTGGACGGCAAACCCGCTGATCTTCGCACCCCACGGGCGGCACGTGCCTCCGGAATCGTGCTGATGCCCCAGGAACGGCACGTCGAAGGCCTGGCACCGATCCACTCGGTGGGGGAGAACCTATCGATCGCCGCAACTGCACAATCCGCCAACAAGGGCGTGATCCGGCTGTCGCAGGAGCACGAACTGGTGCGCCGGACAATCGCCGAGATGGGCATCAAGACCCCGTCGGCAGACACCGCCGTGAAGACCCTGTCAGGCGGCAACCAGCAGAAGGTCGTGCTCGGGCGTGCCCTCCTCTCCGAGCCCACGGTGCTGCTCTGCGACGAGCCCACCCAGGGCATCGACGTCGGCGTCCGCTCGGACATCTACCACCGCCTTCGCGGCCACGCCAATGCCGGCGTGCCAGTGGTCGTGCTGAGCTCCGACAACGTGGAGCTCGCCGGCCTCTGCGACCGCGTGCTGGTGTTCTCCCGGGGAACGGTGGTCGCCGAGCTCGTCGGGGACGAGGTCACCGACCACGCCATCACCGCTGCCTCACTGACCGAAGCCGGGTCCAACCGCGATGCCTCCGCACCACGCTCCGACAAGCGGCGCGTCGGCCGGCTGACCAGGCTGCTGACCAGCGAGCAGGGCCCCAGCGCATTCCTGTTGCTGGCCATCGCAGCGCTCACACTGGTCGGCATCGGCCAAAGCGACCGGTTCCTGTCGAGCTTTAACATCTCCAGCATGCTGGGCCTGATCGCACCGCTGATCTTCCTGGCAGCAGGACAGCTGTTCGTGATGCTGACCGGCGGAATCGACCTCTCGGTCGGACCGCTCTGCGGCGCCCTCGTCGTCGTCGCCTCCTTCTACCTACGTGACGGTGTGGGCCTGACATGGTGGCTCATCGGCATCGCATTGATGGTCGCGCTCGCCTTGGCAGTCGGGTTACTCAACGGCGCCCTGGTCAGGTTCGCCGCAGTCACGCCGGTCGTGGCGACCCTGGTCACCTACACCGGCCTGCAGGGGTTGTCGCTGCTCATGCGCGACACCCCAGGCGGCACCATCGCAGCTCCGATCATGTCGTTCCTGACCGCGAAGATCGGTCCGGTCCCCTGGGTGATCCTGGCCGGCGTCGCGATGCTGCTCCTGCTTGAGCGTGCCTCCCGACGCACACTCGCCGGGCTGCGCCTGCGCGGCACCGGCTCCGACCACGAGGCAGCGCACCGCCGCGGTGTGCCCGTGGGAGCGGTGTACCTCTCGGCGTACATCGCGTCCGCGCTGTGCACGCTGCTTGGGGCGTTCTTGCTGATGGCACAGATCGGCGTCGGCGACCCCACCGCCGGCACGTCCTACACGCTGGCCAGCATCACTGCCATCGTCCTGGGAGGTGCCTCAGTCTTCGGCGGTCGCGGCAGCTTCTTCGGCGCACTGCTCGGCGTGGTGCTGCTCCAGGTCACCCAAACGACTGCCGTCTTCGCCGAGCTCTCGCAGGCCTGGCAGTACTGGCTACCTGGTCTGATGGCCCTGGCCGCCACCGGCGTGTTCGCTCAGGCGCAGCGTCGGGCAGCCTCGAAGGCCGTCGTTTCGAACCCTGAATAATCACAGGACGTGCGCAGAATCTGTCCGGTGAAGGCCGGTGTCGGACGTGATCCGACACCGGCCTCTGGCCGCTTCGCCGACTACAGATCGTCGGGTTGATCGATATCGCTCCGGCATGTCTGCGTAACGGCGCTCCGATGGCCTCTTGCGGGCCGGAGGGATGAGGTATCCCGACGTTGGCGGCCTGACCGCGCAAGGGCGGGCCAGACGAGAGGTGGTACGGCATCAGACGGCTGACTGGTTCGCCGAGGGTGTGACCGCGCCAGAGGTGGCCCGCCGAGAGACCCCGGGCCGCCAACGGCAGTTACCGACTTCCTCGCCCACACCGGCCTCACCCCGGAGCCCGACTCAACCCAACCATTCAAGATCTCTAGTGCGCTCGCGCACGCCCTTGCGGCGCGCGTTGTCCCGTTGCCGGATCGTCAAGCGGTCCGGGTGCGGAGGCGCCGCGTCAGGGTGGGGATCATCACCGCCGCAGGGACGAGGTGTAGCCCGAGGAGGACGGTGGTGGTGACGGTGTTTGCCTCCGAGAGGAGGGGCGGGACAAACGAGATCGCGGTCAGCGACACTGCCGTCCAGACGAATCGCTCGGCGGGGCGAGCGCTCCAACGAAGAAGAGCGGCGGCAATGACGACGCCCACGACCGAGAAGAAGCCGGTCACGACGGCGAACCCGGGCAACGGGATCGTCTCGCCACCATCGGGCACCTCGAAGTCGACGCCAACGGCCTGGGCGAGCGCAGCGGCGAGGGTGGTGGCCACCATCGCTGCGAGCGTGGCGATGACGCCGGTGACGGCGAGCCCGCGGAGTCGGTGGGTGTGGCTGGCCTGGCCCGATGCCGGGCCTGCGACGGCCCCGGTGTCATTCATGCTGTCCATGTCCTTTCCTCCATCATTCGGTAACTGGCGTACAGGGTGTGTTGACCGGCTTGTGACGGTCCTGGCCCTGGGGGCGACGATGCGCGCCCTCGCCGTGCGACGGCCGGGGTCCGCAGGGCGCGGACGCCGGTGCCACGGGGCCAGAACCCGGCGTCGCGTCCGAGGACCGGCCCGGGCTCGCCGTCGCGCAGCTCCAGCTGCACCCGCCCGCGGGTGACGAACGCGTCGCACCACTGCGCCGCGACCACCGCGACACGCGCGCCACCGCGGCGCGCGCGTCCACACCGGGCCTACTCCGTGCCCTGCGCTGGTAGGCGCTCCGGTAGCCCGAGCCGCGGGAACTGGTCGTCGTGGAACGTGACGATCTCGGTGATCGCCCCGCCGCTGATACGCAGGACGTCGATCGTCAGCGGCAGGTACGCACCCTCCCGCTTCCGCCACAGGTAGAACGCGACAGCGGGCTGCCGGTTCACGCAGGTGAGGACGGCGCGCATGTGCTTCATGCCCTCGAAGCCGTCCTCGACCCAGTCGTTCACCACCGCGTCGCGGCCGACGTACAGGCCCGGCATGGGCGGCATCGAGAACCGGACGTCGTCCCGCAGGAGCGCGGCGAGCCCGTCGACGTCCGTGGCCACACTGGCGTCGGTGTAGCGGCGCACCAGCTCGCGCGTCCGGGTGTCCTCCTCGCCGCCGGTCCAGTCCTGCCGCTCGGCGGGCAGGTGCTCCCGCATGCCGGCGCGGGCCCGCTGCAGCGCGCTGTTCACAGAGTTGACGGAATCCCCGAGGAGCTCCGCGACGTCCTTCGCCGGCCAGCCGAGCACGTCCCGCAGGATCAGCACGGCCCGCGGGCGCGGCGCGAGGTGCTGGACTGCGACCAGGTACGCCAGCTCGATCGTCTCCCGCGCGACGGCGACGGTCTCCGGCTCGTCCGCGTCGCCCGCGGGCAGCTCGTCGAGCAGCCGGTCCGGATAGGGCTGCAGCCACAGCACCTCACCGCCGGTCGCAGGCTCCGGGCGGCGCTTGGCGAGCAGGTCCAGGCAGGCGTTGGTGGCGATCCGGTACAGCCAAGCCCGGAACGTCGACCGCCCCTCGAAGGTCTCCCGCCGCCGCCACGCACGGAGAAACGTCTCCTGCACGGTGTCCTCGGCGTCCTCGAACGACCCGAGCATCCGATAGCAGTGCACGTGCAGCTCCCGCCGGTGCCGCTGCGCCAGCCCCGAGAACGCCGGCTCGTCGACCTCACCCAGGCCGCTCCCGCCCAACCCGCTCACCCCCAGCTCCTCCAGCCGCGTGTCCGCACCCATCACGTCATCCTTCCGCCTCGTCGTGTCCCGCTGTACGTGTGACGGGCGCGGGCGCGACAACTCATCACCAGGGTCGGCCGTCGGCGAGCAGTGCGCGGAGTTTCAGGGCTTCGGCGCCGGCGCTCCGTCCGGCTGTCGACGCGTTCGTCCGACAAATTCGCTACCCGGCGGCCGGAGCGCAGTGATACACAACCGAGGTGCAAAACATTTTGGAGTTCCCCGAGGTCCTGCGGCTGATCGAAGACCGCTCGGCCGCGTTCCGCGCCGCGATCGCGTCCGCCCCCGACCTTGACGTCCAGGTCCCGACCTGCCCGGACTGGACGCTGCGCGAACTGGCGCAGCACCTCGGTGACGGCCGCCGCCGCCAGGCCGCCATCATCGCGGCGGGCCCGGGCGCTGAGCCCCCGGCGAGGACGGACCCGAAGGGCGCCCCGACCGCGCCCCGCGACCGCGAAGCCCTGGACGCCTGGCTCGCCGAGTCGGCCGAGCTCATGCTCGACGCGATGCGCGAGGCCGGCCCGGACCGCGGCTGCTGGACCTGGTGGGGCCGCTCGCAGGCCCCGGAGACCAGCGGAGCCGTGGCCCGGCACCAGATCCAGGAGATCGCCGTCCACACCTACGACGCCCAGCTCACCCAGGGGGCCGCACAGCCGCTGCCGACGGACGTCGCGGTCGAGGGCGTCGACGAGTTCCTGACGACCGTCTCGGCGACGACCGTCCCCTGGCCGTTCAAGCCGGCGACCATCGACCTGCACACGACCGAGGGCCGCTCCTGGCGCCTGACCCTCAACGCCGACGGCGTCCGCTGCGACGACCTCGCCGCCGACGCGGAGCCGGGCGACATGGCGATGCGAGGCGCAGCGAGCGAACTGGTCCTCTACTTCTACGCGCGCGTCCCGCTCGACGGCCTGGAGACCACCGGCGACACCGAGCCGATGGAGCAGCTCGCAGACTGGGACCCGAACGCGTAAAACGCGCACTTGTGACGCATGTCGGTTGTGCGCGCGCTCCTGCGGGCGCAACTGGGCCCGGGGTTAGCGCAGGGCCTCGCGGCCGATGCGGATCACCCGGCCGTGCACCTTGCGCAGGTAGGCGAGCAGTTTGCGGATGGACCAGCGGGTGAAGGGCTGGCTGAGCTTGGTCGGGCGGGTGGTGGCCGTCTGGACGACGAAGTCCTCGTCGTCAGGCCCGGGTTCGTCGCGCTCCCGCCGTCCGGATTCGGGGATCAGCCGCGACATGGCCGACGCGATCGACGGCATCCGGGCGGCGCTTGAGTCCCGGCTGGCCGAGCTGGAGAAGTCAGCTCAGCGTGGCCGCCTTGCGCAGCAGCACTGAGCGTTCGCGTTGGTTGGCGCACAGCCGGGCCGCCAGCTCCAGCTCGGCGCGCGCTTCCGGTCGCCGTCCGAGCCGGGCCAGCAGCTCACCGCGTACGGTCGGGACCAGATGCGAACCGGGGAGCCGGTCCGAGGCGATCAGCTCGTCCACGATGGCCAGGGCTTGCGCCGGGCCCGAGGCCATGGCGACGGCGACGGCCCGGTTGAGCTCGACCACCGGCGAGGGTGCGACCCGGCCGAGTGCCTCGTAGAGCACGACGATCCGGTCCCAGTCGGTTGCCTCGACCGACGGTGCCGACGCGTGGGTGGCGGCGATCGCGGCCTGCAGGCCGTAGGGGCCGAGGCCGCGAGTCGATGCCTTGGCCAGCGCGGCCAGCCCACGGCGGATCGCCGAGATGTCCCACCGCCGCCGGTCCTGGTCCTCGAGCAGGATCGGCGAGCCGTCCGGGCCGGTCCGGGCCGGGAAGCGCGCGGCCGTCAGCTCGCACAACGCGAGCAGGCCGTGCACCTCCGGCTCGTCCGGTTGCAGCGCGGCCAGCGTGCGGGCCAGCCGGATCGCCTCGTACGCGACGTCGGGGCGCAGCAGCCGGTCGCCCGACGTGGCCGTCGACCCCTCGGTGAAGATCACGTAGATGACGCTGAGCACACCGCCCAGCCGCTCCCGACGCTCGGCAGCCGGCGGCAGCTCGAACGGCACCCCGGCCGCCGCGATCGTCTTCTTGCCCCGGGTGATGCGGGCCTGCACGGTCGGCACGGGTACGAGGAACGCGCGGGCGATCTCTTCGCTGGTCAGGCCGGCGACCACGCGCAGGGTCAGCGCCACCCGGGCCTCGGGGGAGAGCACCGGGTGGCAGCTGATGAACATCAGCGCAAGCACGTCGTCATCGATCTTGTCGGGATCGATTTCTTCGTCAACCGTCGAGTTGACCGCCAAGTCGGCCGCCATCAGGGCGTATCGGTCCTGGAGGGCGGTCCGGCGGCGGATCGCGTCGATCGCCCGCCGCTGGGCCGTGGCCATCAGCCAGCCGGCCGGATTCGCCGGAGAGGCGAGCGGCCACGACACCAGCGCCTCGGCCACCGCCTCCTGGGCCGCGTCCTCAGCCAGCCCGAAATCGCCGGTGAACCGGGTCAGCGCGGCGACGATCCGCGCCGACTCGATCCGCCAGACGGCCTCGACATCGGCCGTATCCATCAGATCTGGCCGTTGCTCTCGCGCCCGGCCCAGTCCTTGACGATCACTCGTGGACCTGCGGGACCTCGTCGCTCCCGGGCACCCGCCGGACCTCGATCTTGGACCCGCGGGCCGCCGGGACCCGCTTGGCCCACTCGACCGCCTCCTGTTTCGAGGCGACGTCGAGCAGGAAGAAGCCTCCGAACAGTTCCTTGGTCTCGCCGTATGGCCCGTCCGTGACCACCGGGGCCTCGCCGCTGAAGTCGACCACGACGCCCTGGCCCGGATCGTCCAGCCCTTCCGCCGCGAGGAGAACGCCGGCCTTGACCATCTCCTCGATGAACTGGCGGGTCGTGGCCATCATCTCGTCGATGTTGGCCATCATGGCCGCGTTCGACTCGTCGGTGCCCCGCATGATCAGCAGGTACTTCGGCATCGCGTTCTCCTCGTTCGGCGGGGCCGCCTCTCGACCCTCGCACCCTAACGTCGAACGAGCGGCCCGCGGATCGACACGGCCCCGGAGAAATCTCTCGCCGCGGCCGATCCCTCCGCCCCCCGGTTTCGCCCGTCAGAGCGCTCCCTGAGCGACGGCTGATGCGGATGCCCTGTTGACCAGAAAGCTTAACGTCGCACTTTCGAAGGCGGCGATGCTCAGGCGACCGGCGCATGGTCGACGCCCGGCTCGCCGACCCCGCCCCTCAGTGCTCGCCACCAGGACAAAATGGGTCGCCTCGCCAGCCCGTCCCGCCGTACCTTGTAACTGGATCTTCTTCTCTGACCCACTCACGAGAGGACTTCACCCCGCGTGACGCCGCCTGCTCTCTAGACCCGACACCTTCCCCGTGCATCGGTCGCCGACGTCGCCGTCGGCTCTTTGCCCATGCCTACCGTCAGGTTCTTAGAGAGATCATGTCTACGCGTCCTCACATCGTGCTGCCCTGGGCCCTTCCGCGCACGCGCCTTCCCCTGCTCGTGTTCCGCTGCGTCCACTGCCATTCCGGCCTCGCCGCCATCGGCGACGGGAAGTTCCGCGTCAATGCCAACGGCAAACTCCCCGACATCTGGCTCCTGGTCGCCTGCGTTTCCTGCGACCGCACCAGCAAGAACACCCTTCCCGATCGCCTCCCGGTCCGGTACCTGGATCCGAACCTTCTGGAGGACTACTCCGGCAACTCCTCAACCCTCATCGCCCGCGTCCTTCTCGACCCGCTGATCGCCCGGCGCAACCGGTTCGCCCTAAAGCGGGACTCATGCTGGGAACTGCTCGCCCCGTCCCCTCCCGAAAGCCCCTGGCCCGTCCAGGTTTCGGTCAACTTCGACGAGCCCCTGCCCCTTGCGCCCCGAACAGCTCATCGCCCAGCGGCTGGGCATCAGCCGCGGGGAGATCGCTCGCCGTGCCAAGATCGGCATTCCGCCGAACCGCAGGACTCACAGGGATTTCTCGTTCGTCCGGCTACGAGCCGCCGTGGGCCTGAGCTGGGGCGAAAGGCAAGGTGGCCTTGCCCCGGACTGCATCACGCAGCCGTCCGCGCCCGGGCGCTCATAACCCGGCGCGAACAAAGGTCAGGGCCGGCCCGATACCGGCGACGAAGGTGAACGCCCCGACTCCATCGCCGACCCTGACGGGGTCGGGCCGCCGATCGGGAGTTGGGACTTGACCCCGCGGCTCCGGAGCGGCAACGGTCGGAAGCGCCCTGCTTGCTCTTGAACCGCTTGCCGGCGTGAGGGACTTCATCCCGCGCTGAGGTTGGTGCGGCGGACGATCAGCCAGACGGCGGCGAGGGCAACCGCGGCGAGGCCCAGGTAGCCGCTGGCGACGATCAGGTGGAATACGGGGATCCGGCTGCTCGGCTGATAGGTCACGTAGGTGAGGAGATCGTTGCGGGCTACGCAGTCGGGGATCATAGATCCAGATGGATTGCTGAGGTCAGGGCACATGCGTAGCAGGTCGGCATACGTGACTTCGTGCCCGGGAGAGTGGAACAAGTTCGATGCCGAGTCGGGTCCGATTTGGATGAGGCCGTCGACGACCAGGCCGTTGTGGTCCGAGACGAGGGGGCTTGGTTGGTCGGGGTGCAGGTAGAGGGACAGTGGCTTCATCAGGGTGGGGTAGCGCCACTGGATGCCCAGCATGACGCCGATGAACGCCGCGATGATGCCGAATATGGCGGGGAGCGTACGTCTGATGGCGGCGCCGAGTGCGACGCCGACCGCGAACCAGCAGACGCTACTTGCCAGCGGCAGCATTCCGGTGACCGGGAACACGCTGTCGCCGAACAGGCTGTTGCCGACGATGGTGGCGTGCACGTGGGCAAGATGGTCGGTGACGGCGGCCAATGCCGCGCCGAGGGCCGCCACGAACAGGCCGAGCAGGGCCAGTTTGGTCCACAGCCAGCGCACCGGGGAGACATCCTGGCTCCAGGCCAGCAGCAGCGTCCGCTGCTCGTGCTCGCGGGCCAGTACCGGAACGCCGATGAACACGCCGATCAGCAGCGGGGTGTACTGCACCACCAGCGCCAGGATCTCGGCCTGCAAGATCGGGCCGTAGTCGGCGAAGAGCGCCGCGTACTGCGGAGAGTACGGCGGACACCGCGTGTCGTGGCACTGGTGGTACAGACTCATCATGTCGATGGAGAGGTAGGTCATCCAGCCGACGAGCACGAGCGTCAGGACGAGGGAGCCGAGCAGCGTCCAGCGGTGCTGGCGCCAGGTCAGCCAGACCATGCCGGCGACGCCGCCAGCGCGGCGGGTGGTGGATTCGCGTCTGTTCCGACGGTTCGCGGCCAGCGATCGATGGGTGAGCGCGCTCATGCTGCTGCCTCCAGATCCTTTCGCGCCCGCTGTGACGCCTTGAGGTGGGTGACAATCAGCTCGTCCAGGGAGATCGGTTGGGCGGTCCATCCGGGTGCCACGATGGCGGGCGCGACTGCTGCGTCGGGTAGCTGGATGACGAAGGCCGACTGCCGGCCCGCGTGCTGCGCCTGCAGGATCGTGCCGGGGGCCGGCGGCCGGTCCGCTCGGGGTCCGGTGAAGCGGAGGTGGCGAGCGAGCAGCTGCTCGACGTCGCCGGTCAGCACGGGACGGCCCGCGTCGAGCAGCAGCAGGTGGTCGCCGACGCCGCTGAGTTCGGCCACGATGTGGGTCGAGAGCATCACCGTCATGTCGCTGTCGGCCGTCTCGGCCAGCAGTTCGGCGGTTACTTCGGTGCGGGCCACCGGGTCGAGGTTGGCCAGCGGTTCGTCCAGCAGCAGCACGTCCGGGCGGGACCCCAGGGCAACCGCGAGTGCGACCTGTGCCTTCTGGCCTCCAGACAGCTTGCTGCAGCGGCGGTCCAACGGCACGTCGAAGCGCTCCAGCCAGGACAGCGCTCGCTGCTGGTCCCACACGTGGTTGGTGGACCGTCCGAAGCGCAGCATGTCGGCCACGGTGAAGTCCCGGTAGAGGGGCTTGTCCTGTGCCAGGATCGCGACCCGGCTCCCAGCGTCGGCCGTTCCCCCGTTACCGGAGGCCATGCCTCTCACCACGGCCTGTCCGTTGACGAACAGCGAGCCAGAGGTGGCCGGCAGTATGCCGCTGATGATGCTCATCAGCGTCGACTTGCCCGCGCCGTTGGCGCCGACGAGGGCGATGATGCGGCCCGCGGGCAGATGGAAACTGCACTCCCGCAACGCCCACACGTTGCCGTAGCGCTTGCTCACGTCTCGGGCTTCCACGGCGATGGACTGGCCGTTCATGCGGCGTCTCCCTCCTTACCGAACGCGGCACGCGCCACCGGTTCCGTCTGCGGCGGGCCGTTGCCGGCCTGCGCCTGGCGCAGTGAGTCCTCTGTGATCACCGAGGCGATCAACGCCTGGACATCTTCGGCCTCGAGCCCTGCCTCGCGGGCCTGACCGAGCCACCGGGAAAGGCCGCTACGCAACCGGGCCATGACATGGGGGTCCGCATCGCCCAGCGTCCCGCTGACGAAGGTGCCCGACCCCTGCCTCGCCTCGACCAGGCCGGCCAGCTCCAGCTCGCGGTAGGCCTTCAGCACCGTGCTCGGGTTGACTGTGCACGAGGTCACCACGCTGCGCACGGTGGGCAACTGGTCCCCGGGATGCAGTAGTCCCATCCGTAGCGCCTCGCGCACCTGCCTGATCAGCTGCGCGTATGCAGGGACGCTGTCAGCCCGGTCGACATGAAAGGTGATCACGTCCGATATCCCCTCCATCTGGTATCCGCCTGCGCCCACCGATTGTGCCGGTACAGTAGAACACCGACTAACCCGCACGGCAAGGGCAGCGCGAGCGGCGGGTCGGCTACGACGAATCAATCGAACTCAAAGCTTGGACGGCAGGATCAAACGGCTGGCCGCCACTAACACATGCCGGACCGAGGAAAGCGCCAGATCGATGAGACAAACCAGCGCTAAGCCAGTGAGACAGCCGTGCAACCCGGCAACTCGCCAGCGATCCACGGCGCCAAGATCACTGAGAACCTACAACCGTCCGGCGGAGTATTCGACGACGCGCGAGGGGCGATCCCGGCGTCCGGATCTGCCGCAGACCGCGCGCCCGGTCAGCGCCCCCTCGCGCCGAGAACAGTGATGTTCGGAACCCCGTAAGATACGGCCAGTGGGGTGGGAGGCGCTCGGGCAATGGGGTGAAGACGTCGCTCGCATCGAACCGCTCGCTGGCGGAGTCGCCAACGACGTGTGGAGCGTGCGCGTCAACGGGCACCTCGCGGTCGGTCGTCTCGGCACCAGGAGCGACGCTGATCTTGCGTGGGAGACAGCACTCCTCCAACACCTCGACCGTGAAGGTCTGACCGTGCCGGTCCCGATCCCGACTACGGACGGCCGGCTGTTCGCCGACGGTCTGGTGGTGATGACCTACCTGGAGGGCGGACCGCCCGAGACGCAGGCCGACTGGCGCCGCGTCGCCGGCACGCTCCGCGAGCTGCATCGGCTGACGCAGGCCTGGCCGCAGCGCCCAGGGTGGCGATCGTCGACCGACCTCCTGCACGCCGAGACCGGAACGAAGATCGACCTCGGCGCGATGCCCCCGGAGAGCGTTGCTCGATGCCGGGCAGCGTGGGCGCGGCTCACCGGGCGTCAGACATGCGTCGTCCACGGCAACCCCAACAACCCTGGCAACGTGCGCATGACCGCGAGTCAAGTCGGGCTGATCGATTGGGACGAGTCGCACATCGACGTTCCCGACCTCGACCTCGTGCTGCCCGGCAACGCCGCCGGCCTCGACGACGGCGCGCTCGACATCGCCGGGCAAGCGTCGGCCGCATGGGAAGCCGCCGTCTGCTGGGACGACGAGTACGCAGTCAGGCGGCTCGCCGAAGTTCGAGCGGTCTGAGAACGCGTTCGAGGAGTGGGGTTATCGGCGGTCGAGTGCGCACATCTGCCGCGAGTCGGTCACTACGGAGGGTGGCTGTTGTCTCGACAGGCGTAGGCATAGCGCAGAGGGGCACCAGCGCTGCAGGCCACCTGTCGACCAGGTGATGGGAAAGCGTCGACCGGATCCCTGATGGCCCGTAGTCGTGGACGTCCGGAATGATGACCGTCATGGACGTCGAGGAACTGATCGCGCGCCATCCGCGGGTCTTCCACACGATGTCGGCGACCGCGTGGCCATCGGTGCAACGACACGGCCTCCTGTCCACGCAGCCGTGACGACGGCCACGGTGAGTCGCCGCACCGGGCGGATCTGGGTCCGGGCCCGCCGGACCCGCCGGCTCGTGAGCAAATCGCTCGGCAGCCGGCTGAACGCGACCGCTTCGGCAACGTGCAATGCCTTGATCACCAGCCACGCACTGACGGCGATCAGGACCAGCAGGATGGCGTGCCGCAGATAACGCTGCCACTCGGCCGGTCCGGGCGGCAGCGCGTAGTACAGCGCCCCGGCCAGCAGGACCGCGGCCGCCGGGCGGCGGCAGGCGTGCCGTAGCGGCTCCAGCAGCCACTTGTAGCGGCCACGGGCACCCCGGCGGATCAGCACGCGGGCGACCAGGTCCACGACCACGGCCGCCGCCAGCGTGGCCAACACGATCAACGCGGTACGCATCAGAAGCCGTTCACCGTGATCCCGATGCCGCCTCTCCTGGGCTCGCGACCGCACTCCCCGCGTTTAGGGTTTCATCAGATCCGGTGGCAAGCGGCGGATATCGGGAATGCCAGACGGCCGTGACTGACGTCCGGCGGCTGCCGAACGAGACGGTCGGCCTGCCCGCAGGCTTCCTGCCTGCCGGCGCAGGATGCGTGATCGGCACCCTATGGCCGGTCGCCGACCTGCCGTGGCCGCTCATGCAGGGCTATCAGCTGCTCTTGGGCGTGCTGGAACGTGCGGCTCGGTGCCGTCCCCCGAGGCGCTGCGCGCGGCCGAGCGCTGGCTGGCCGGGGCAGGCGACGCGGAGCTGGCGGCGTACTTCGCGGGCGAGCCCGCGCCCGCCGAGCCACCGCACGACGAGCGTTGGCGATTCGCCGACTCGCATTACTGGGCCGGGTGCTGTCGGGCTGGTGCAGGATGCGGGCAAGGTGAACGCGGTCCACACGCGGAAGGTACATCGGCGCGGTTGTGTTCGGTCCGCCGGAGCGTCTCTGCGGCCTCATCCCTGGCCGTGACAGATGCACGGATCTACCGCCGTCCGTGGATGCTGGCCGATCAAGAGCGGTCACGATCCGTAGCTGGCCACTGGGTCGAGCGGGAATCCTGAACTGCCGAGATCAGTGCATTAGTGTGTGAGGGATGCGGCGCGTCGGGAAGCTTCGATAATTCGTTGCGCGCTTGTTGGAGGTGGCCGTCCGGCACGTACTCGGCGCGGCGGGTGTGGGTCCGGCCCGTAGCGGCGGGTGAAGGGGATAAATGGTTTGCACAGGCGCCGGGCTGAGAGTTTGACTGCTCGCCGTGTCTTTCCCCTCACCGATCTTCGTTGCGGGTACGGGTCGTTCGGGAACGTCGCGGATCGCTGACATCATCGGCGAACATCCGCTGATCCATCGGATTCCCATGGAGACCCGGTTTCTCATCGATCCGGGTGGCCTGCGGGACCTGGCCGACGCGCTCACCGATCGATACGACCCCACCGTCGGTGAGGACGCCCTGCGCCGGCTGAGCGACTTCCTCACCGTACGGGTGCCGGGTCGGCGCGACGATCGCGGCAAAACCGTTCCCGAGCTGGTCGGCGAGCGGCGCTACCGGGACGCGGTGCAACAGCTGTGGCCGCAGTTGATCGCGGACACATACGACGAACCTGCGCCCGCGGAGGGCTTCGGGAACGCCGACCGGCCTGCCGGGCCGTTCGAGCCGCTGAGCCGCCGGCGGGTACTTCCCAGGTATTTCAGCGACCGGGGCGAACTGCTCGGAATCTTGCGGGGCCTGATCGACACCATGTTCGGCGGAGCAGCCGCCGACGCGGGCAAGCCGACCTGGTGCGAGAAGACACCGTTCAACCTGCTGTGCATGGAGTTCCTCTGGGAACTGGTCCCCGAAGCGACCATCGTGCACATCAAGCGTCACCCGGTCTCAGTGCTCGCATCCCACCTGGCCCAGCCATGGGCACCGCCCACCGTCGACGGCGCGCTGGCCTACCTCAAGCCGGTCTACCACCGATGGCTCACCTGGAAGAACACGGTCGACCTGACGGGCAGGCGATACATCGAGGTGAAAGCAGAAGATCTCGCAGTCGACTGGCCTGGGCAGCGCCGCGCCCTGTTCGAACGGCTCGACGTCGACGACTTCGCCACCTCTTCAACGTTTCAGGCGCACAAGCTGACGAACCGCACCAACCAATTCGACGATGAAACCCGCGAGTTCATCGAAGAAGAACTCGGCAAGGTCATCCCGGCCATGGGATATGAGTGACGGCTTTGGCTCTCCACCTTGACGACGTCGCGTCGCGCCCCTCGATCGCCCGGTAAAAGCTGCTTCAGCCCAACCGCATCGCAGACCACTCGTTCCTAACTTCCGGCCGTCTTTTGAGCCCGCGCTTCTGGGCGGGTGCACGCTTCTGCCGCTATCCGAGCGTTACGGATCGTGACCACTGGCGTCCGGAGGAACGTCCGGACCTGTCGAGAAGAGTGCATCCCACCTTGAGGCGTTGTCACCGTTCCAGTACCTGTGGGGTCACTGTTCAGCGTTCGGGGACGGACGGGCCCGACTGTGCCGAGCGGTATGCGCGTGCGGCCGTGGACGAGGTGGCGGCCAGCTGTGGACGGGTCGGCAGCCAGACGGTTTGAATGCCGAGTTGCTCGTTCATCGCGGCGAGTTGGTACTCGTGGCGTAGGTCCGTGGCCGTACGGAGGCCGCGGACGATGACGGTGGCGCGGCGGCGCAGGCAGTAGGCGGTGGTCAGGCCGGTCCAGGTGTCCACCTCGACGTTGCCCCAGGCTGCCGGCATGGCGTCGCGCACGTGTACGGCCCTGGTCGTGGCTTCGGCGGTTGGTCGCTTGTCGGCGCTCACCGCCAGCAGCACGATGATCTGGTCGAATATCTCCCGGGCGCGGGCCACCAGGTCGCGGTGCCCCGGGGTGAACGGATCGAACGTACCGGGATAGACCGCCAGCGAACCGTGTACCGGCACTGCTCCACGGTCCGACGTAGCCGTCACCGCGACTCCAACCACATGGCCACGATCATCCCAGTCGTACATGTGCCGACCGGACGGTGGGCCTTGTCGTCACCGCCGACCACCGCCTGATCTGACGCAGTCCGTGCGTGCTGGCCGATCAAGAGCGGACATCCTGAACTGCCGATGAGCGCGCACCCGGACGGTGCTGTACGGCCTTCGGGTTCGCTGGCTGTGTGAGATGTCCCACTCTCGTCGTCGTGTCCTGGTTGCCCGGGGAGGTTGACCATGTGGTGATGACCTCCTCGCCTCGCCTGCCGGACGTCGGTGGCCGACTGGATCCGACCGGCGTGGCTACCGTGCCCGGTGGGGAGTCGGCACCCGCCCGTGGGTACCTGCTGGACAACGCGCGCGCCGAGGCGGGCGAGCGATTCGTTTGGCTGGCCGAGCTGTTCGACGGTGTGACGCGCGCGCACTTTGATCGGCTTGGGGTCAGGGCTGGCTCGCGCTGCTGGGAGGTGGGGGCTGGTGGCCGCAGTATCCCGGAGGCGCTCGCGGCGGCCGTCGGTCCGACCGGGCACGTGCTGGCGACGGACATCGACCTGTCGTGGCTGAAGGCAGGCGACGGGTACGAGGTGCGCCAGCACGACGTCGCCGCTGATCCGCCCCCGGAGCCGGGGACGTTCGATCTGGTGCACGCCAGGCTCGTGCTGGTCCATGTACCCGATCGGGCTCGAGCGTTGGCCACGATGGCGGCAGCGCTACGGCCCGGCGGTTGGCTGCTGGTCGAGGACGCCGATACCGCTCTGCAGCCACTGGCGTGCCTGGACGACAGCGGCCCTGCGCAGCGGCGGGCCAACCGGCTGCGCGACGCGGTCCGGGAGTTGCTGACGCGCCGCGGCGCGGACCTGCGCTACGGCCGGACGCTGCCGCGAGCATTGCGTGAGGCGGGCTTGGTAGATGTCGCCGCGGTGGGCTCGTTCCCGGTCGGCGGGCTGGCCTGTGACCGGTTGGAGGCGGCGACCATACGGCACGTGCGCGGTGAGCTGCTCGCGGCCGGGTTGGCCGACGACGCCGAGATCGACGCGCACCTGGCCGCCATCCAGGCCGGCGAACTCGACCTGACTCTCGCGCCGCTGATCTCGTCCTGGGGACGCCGTCCGGCAGAGCACCCGCCGACACTTGGTTAGGGACGGATCCTGGCGTTGTCCAACCTGCTCGACCTCATCGTGGCGAGCGACCGCGCCGCGGCCGAGCGTGCCACCAAGGATTGACCGAACTACTCCCGCCCGTGGGCGTGAGACCTCGAAGATCGGCCCCTGCCGGTAGGTTAATTCCGCCCGCGATGTGGCGGCCTTCGTGCTCGCCCTGCACCGGGTGGAGCCGGCCGGCGGCCCGCTCAAGCCACCGGGTACCCGCGGGTCCGCCCTGCGCCACGCCGATGAAGCCGTCCGCCGAGTGCTGCCCCGGCTCGCCGAGCATGACGACGGCTTCGACGTGACCGCGGCCGAGGCGGCCTGGGACGTCTGTCTGGCTGCTCCCGTGTGGGACCGGGACCCCGTATGGATCCACGGTGATCTGCAACCGGGCAACCTGATCACCGACCGCGGCCGGCTGGCCGCGGTCATCGACTTCGGCGCACTCGGTCTCGGCGATCCGGCGCCGGACGTGGCTCCGGCGCTCTGGACCTTCACCGGCGCGGCCCGGGAAACCTACCTTCGAAGCCGTCGACCACCGTCTCCGTCGGCTGGACGCGGCCCGCGCGGATGTGCGGGACATGGAAGTCCTCCAGCTCGCCCTGGACGTTCGGTAATCGCCGACGACGACACCTTCCAGCGTGGGCCTCCAGAACGCCTGTGATTTGGTTGTCACCACCGATGCCCGCGCGATTGCTGCGGCGAGACTTGCATCGGACCAATCTGCATTCAAACTTGCGTTTGCGGTGAAGCGGCGCGGGTCAGACTGACCTTTGCCCGTGGGGAGTTCGCCTAGCTCGCCCCGACGCGCCGATATCCGCCGCTGACCCACTCGGCGACCAGGTCACCATACGCCTCGGGTGCTTGCTCCCACGCAAAGTGACCGGCGTCGAGAGGATGAATCTCGCTGTTAGGAAGGAGGTCGTGGAGGTACTGGTTGTTAGACCACGGCACGAGGTCATCATCGCGTCCGGCGAGGATCTGGGTCGGCGTAGCGATCGTCGGGAGAAGGTCGCGCAAGACCCGGTTCTGTTCTGGGTAATGCCGCACGAAGCGAGCTGACTCGGCGAAGCGCCCGAGGTCGTAGGCGCTGACATAGTCCTCGTGGACTTCGGGCTCGCTGTCGCTTGCGGCGCCCGCCTCGACCGCGTGACCGATGTTGGCCCTGGCATCCAGCCCGCGCACGACGTCAAGACTCGGCGCTTCGATGATGTTCTTGAGTGAGCCGCCCGCTTCGATCGGAAAGCGGACCGCGCCGCTCCCGATCGTCAAGCTCGTCACTCGCTCCGGCGTGCTCGCCGCAAGGAAGAGCGCCGCTGCCGTTCCGACGTCCGGACCGACGATATGAGGAGACCCGAGGGCCCATTCGTCGATCAGACGGGCCAGGAACGCTCCCGAAGTGTCCGGTGCGATCAGTCCCGGGCGGCCATCGGAATGGCCGAATCCCGGCATGTCGATGGCGACGACCCGCCCGACTGCTGAGACGCGGCGCCAGATGCGACGGAAGGCCCAAAGGGTTTCGGGCCACGGCGCCAGCAGCAGAACCGTGATATCCGAGTCTGCTCTGTTGTCGGCGAACCTCACCCGCACCCCGTCGCAGACTCGGAAGTAAGTAGCGATCGGCGAAACCGCCTCGGCGCTCATCTGATGGTCTCCTCCTTCAGCGCCCTCAGACTGTCTGGTCCATCGGCGATCGGCCCACCGGTCTGCGTCGCTCCTGGGACTTCTGCCATAGCGACTCTCCCTGCCCTCGGCCTGTCGCCGCAGCCGAACAGGAGAACACGTATGAGCAGCGACGTGATCATCGGGCACGACGGGAAGCCACGGTGGGCTCGGGCATGGCCGACGATGCTTTCCGCAGCCGTCCAAGCGGTGCCCTGAGTGCAGTGTTGTGGTACGTGCTCCAAACGGCAGCAAGCACCATTCGAGTTCGCCCGGCAGACCGCAGGTGCAGGTGATCAGGTGAGTCCGGCATCCTGATCTGCCGCCGTCCGTGCGTGCTGGCTGATCAAGAGCGGTCACGGTCGGTAGCTGGCTGCTGAGTCGAGCGGGCATCCTGAACTGTCGAAGAGAGTGCGTGCTCTCGCCCATCGATACGGCTTCCTCTTACGCTGATCTTCCTCTTACGCTGATCCGCCAGGGAAGGGAGATGCGGTGCCAGCATCCGAGGTAACAGGACCACAGAGTGGACAGGCCGCGCGGAGCCGGTTCCACGCGGGGAGCGTCCGTGGCACTACGCGACCCTTGTCGATCATAGCGGCGGTCCTCGTTACCTTGGCCATCGTCATTCTGTCGCCGTTCCTGCTCGGCGTGCTCAACACCTTCGACATCTCGGACTGGTCGCGGCGCAGCGAGATTGGACAGACGTACGGTGCAGTCTCGGCCGTCCTCTCGGCCCTAGCGTTGGGAGCCGTGGCTGTGTCGGTTTCCATTCAAGCCAGGCAGGCAAAGGCTAGCCAGATCCAAGCGGTGCGCCAATTCCATCTCGATCTCATCCGCATGGAGTTGGACGACCTCCAAACGTACCTCCCATGTTGGGGGCCGCTCGATCTGCCAAGCCGGGCAGCGCAGCAGCGGCACATTTACACCAACCTCGTGTTCTCCTACGCTTCCATGGGCTACAACGTCGGTGAGATCTCGGAGCCGTGGCTCAGGGACATGTTGATTGGAATGTTCCAGAGCGAGTCTGCGAGGCGGTACTGGCTGATGGCTCGGGAAGCCTGGGTTGCCTCTGCTGCGACGAATCGACGAGGCCGCCGGTTCGTCGCCATCGTTGACGACGAGTACCGCCGGGCGGATGCAGCAGGTCCGCCGGCGATTGCCGAGGAGCCAGCTGTTGTTTACAGCGCGAGCATCGAACCCGAGCAACCGGTTACTGTCCCGATCCAGAGATCGCGCCGCGTCGCCGCGGGAAGTCTCCTCCTTGGCGCCGGCGTGGGCCTTTTGATCGGGCTCGCACTTGACCGCCGGCAACGCCGCGAACGATGAGGCCGCTACTGTGACAGCTTGGCGGTGCACCCGTCGCCACTTGGTGGCCCCGGCGTGAGTGCCTGTCGTGCCGAAAGTAGTGCGTCTGATCTTGTGTCCAGAGTCGGCTCACTGCAGCGCCCGGCACCCGCTTCGCAGCCACCTGGTCGGCGGCGCGGAGTTGTCCGTGACGAGGGCCCATCGGGATGGCATCACGGCCCACGCGAGGCCTCGGTGACCGTGGCCGTTACGCGCCCGCGGAGTCCGCGGTCTCCCATCGCAGCAGGGCTGGCAGTCGAGGGCTTCGCAGAGTGCGGCGAGGGTGGTGAAGCGGACGGCCTTGGCGGGGCAATTCTTCAGTACGGCCAGGTTGGCGGGTTGTGATGTCGACGTTTGGCGAGTTCGCCCACGGACATCTTCCGCTTGGCGAGCATGACGTCGATGTCGACGGTGATCGGCATCAGATCGCCTCGTTCAGCACGGCCTGCATCTGCGCCGCCTGACGTCGCGAGGCGTCGTTGGGCGGCGCTCCCGCCGCTCTGTGACCCGTGCCACATGCAGTTCCTGTCAGCAATCGGGGCGCCGTTCCGCTCAACTCACGGAAGCAAGCGAACCGACAGGAGCAACACATGAAGCACCGCATCGTCGTCCTTGGCGCCGGCTATGCCGGGGCCCACGTGGCCGGGAACCTGGCCCGCCGGCTGTCCCCGGCGGACACCGAGATCACCGTGGTCAACGCCGAGCCGGACTTCGTCCAGCGGCTGCGGCTGCACGAGCTCGCGGCCGGCCATGAGATCAAGGCTCCGAACCTCGCCGACGTCTTCGCGGGCACGGGGATACGGCTGCGCCTGGCCCGTGTCACCGCCGTCGACCCCGAGCGTCAGGTCGTCGCCGTGGCCGACGCCGACGGTGGCGGCGAGCTCGGCTACGACACGCTTCTCTACGCGCTCGGCAGCCACGGCGACGACCGCGGCGTCCCCGGCGTGGCCGAGCACGCCTTCGACATCGCCGCCCGACCCTCGGCGCTGCGCCTGCGCGAGCGCCTGGACAGCATGGGCAGGCGGGGCGAAGGCGGGAGGGTGCTGGTCGTCGGCGACGGGTTGACCGGCATCGAGACCGCCACCGAGATCGCCGAAGCCCGGCCCGGCCTGTCGGTGGCGCTGGTCGCCCGCGGCGGGCTGGGCGCCCGGCTCTCCGCCGGAGCCCGCAGCCACCTGCGCCAGGCCTGCGCCCGGCTGGGCATCACCGTCCTGGAGCACACCACCGTCGAAGCCGTCGAAGCGACACGGGTGCTGTGCGCCGACGGCACCGCCCTGGCGTCCGACGCCACCGTGTGGACGGCCGGGTTCGCCGTCGGCCCCATCGCCGCCGCCAGCGGGCTGGAGGTCACCGAGAACGCTCGGATCGTCGTCGATCGCACCATGCGGTCGGTGTCGCACCCGAACGTCTACGCCGCCGGCGACAGCGCCTACGCCATCGGCGACAACGGCCGGCCGCTGCCGATGTCCTGCGCTTCGGCCGGCTTCACTGGCCAGCAGGCCATCGAGGCGATCGTGGGACGCCTGACCGGCCGCAAGATCGCGAACACCAAGCTGGTCTACCCGGGCAACCACATCAGCCTCGGCCGGCGGGACGGGATCCTGCAGCTGGTCGACAACGAAGCGCAAGCAAAGCCGAAGTACGTGGGCGGCCGAACGGCCGCGCGGATCAAGTCGGGCATCCTCAAGATCTCGCTGTGGGCCACCTCGCACCCCACCTTCGGCCTGCCCAAGCGCAAGCACCGCCTGGCCGCCGCGCCGCATGCGTCCGCCAAGAAGGCGGTCGGCGTAGCCGCCTAGGGTGATCCGCGTGGACAGCACCGCCACTGATCGCTTCGACACCAGCCGGTTCGAGGCCAGCCGGAACCGGCTGGCCTCGCTGGCGTACCGGCTCCTGGGCTCCGCCGCCGACGCCGAAGACGCAGTGCAGGATGCGTTCCTGCACTGGCAGGCCGTCGACCGGCAGCGGATCAAGGTGCCGGAAGCATGGCTGACCAAGGTCGTCACCAACCTGTGCCTCGACCGGCTCCGCTCGGCACAAGCCCGCCGCGAACGCACCGTCGGCGCATGGCTGCCCGAACCGCTCCTCGCCGGCGACCCGATGCTCGGCCCGGCCGACACTTTCGAGCAGCGCGAATCAGTCTCCCTGGCCGTGCTGACACTCATGCAGCGCCTGTCACCCCTCGAGCGGGCCGTCTACGTCCTGCGCGAAGCGTTCTCCTACAGCCACGCCGAGATCGCCGAGATCCTCGACATCACCGAGTCCGTAAGCCAGCAGCACCTCCACCGGGCCCGGCGCCGCATCACCACCGCTCGCCGCCGCGGCAGCGGCGAAGTCGACCCGGCATCCGCCCGCAGGATCGTCGAGGAATTCCTCGCCGCTGCCTCCTCGGGCCGCACCGAACGGCTGGTGGCGCTGCTCACCGACGACGCGACCGCGATCTCCGACGGCGCCGGCGCCGGCCTGACCCAGACGCTGCTGCGCTACGACACTCCGCAGCGCATCGCCGCCGCCGCACGGGCCGGCTTTAAACCCACACCCGCGAAACGGCGACTTGCCGGCGGCCCGCTCGCCATCCACTACGCGCTTGTCAACGGCGCCCCCGCCATCCTCTTCCTGCTCGGCGACCAGGTCGTCGGCGCCATGGCGTTCGACATCACAGGCGGCAAGATCGCAACCGTGCGCGGCATCGCCGCCCCCACCCGCCTCGCCCGCCTCACCGAAGCCTGGCGGCAGCACGAACCGGACCCGCCGCTCATCCCCGAGTGGTGACCCGACGCCAACCGCGGCCAGGCGCAGCACCCGCGCTGCGATGAACCGCTCCCGGGCTTCGGACGCCACCAGCCGCATCCCGAGCTGGGGGAGCCGGTGGACCTGGATGGGGGCACCGACCTATTGGCGCCAGGTCATGATCGGTTGGGCGAGGGCCTGTCTCAAGTCCGGCTCATTTGATCTTGTGGCAAGATCGCGGGATGCTACGACTAACCGACTTCATCATCGATTGCCCGGATACGATGAAGCTGGCAGCCTTCTACTCTGGGGTGATGGGGCTCCCGGTCAAGGAGGGCAGTAACGAGAACTGGGCCGGTATCCAGTTCGGCGAGATCGAACTGGCCTTCATCCAGGTGGAGGACTACCGCGCCCCGCAGTGGCCCGACAGCGAGCACCCCAAGCAGTTCCACCTCGACTTCGAAGTCGACGACATCGAGGCCGAACAGCGCCGCGTCCTGGCCCTCGGCGCGACCCTGCAGCGGGACTGCGTCGGCCCCGACGGCTACGGCTTCCGCGTCTACGCCGACCCCATTGGTCACCCCTTCTGCCTCTGCCGCAACAAGGGTGTCATTTGGACCGATCAGGGTCTCATCTGGCCCAAGCGCGACTAGTAGTGCCCTTTGAGCTGATGCTATCGGGTCTCTTCGGGTTGTTTTGCCTTGTGTCGTGCTGCGCGTAGGGCGTTGAGCTCGCGTCGTGGGAAGGGACGACCCCAAGTCGTCTCGTAGCCGTCCTCACCGTGCTGGGCTGCGACGGCGTCGAAGGCGCGAACAAGGACCCGGGCGAGGGTGTCGAGGGACTGGCTGCTGGCCCAGATGACCGTTCCGGCCTGGTCGGGTAGGCGGGCCGAGGGCACCTCTAGAAGCCGGGTCTCGACTTCCGATCCGCGCCGCTGGAAGGTCCATCGGTAGACGACCGGCTCCGCCTCGAACTCCGCGCGTGCAGTCTCCGCGCCGATGACGATGTTGGCGACTGCGGTAAGTAGTTGCTCGGGGCCGTCACGTAGGATGCAACGGCTTCGACTTCCGCCTGCTGGTCGGCCACGCGGCAGACAGCCCACCCGTGGTGGTGCATAGGTCAGCGACATCGTGGCCACCGGCCCACGCTAGCGCCTGGTGTCGGCGTACGGATTCCGGTGCAGAGTCGGGTACGCCAAATGTGCAGAGGTCGGGGGCGCGAAGCATTCGGGACGCTGCGATGGCGGCCGGCCCGACGACCCAGGTCCGCTACTCACGATGGGTAATCGGTGGACGTGGGCTAGCGCCCGGATCGCGGCGGATCCGTGCACCTGATCATGGGGTTGCGTGCTCGCTCAGACGATGCAGGCATCATCCGGACTACGTCACTGCCGACTGCAAGACCGAGGAGCTGCGCACACTGGAACAGCGGCCGACCAAGTCGCGTGAGTCCATCGCAGAGGCGAACCGCCGGTCATCACGGGACTGGGTGACGGCACACCGGCCGTACCTTAACGACGAGCGCCGCTGGTTTGACCTTGACGCTGCGTCAACTTCTAGCATCGGGGCCATGTCGATCACTGTTCTTGACACCTACTCCGCCATGAGGCGGATCCTGCTGGCCCCGGTCGCGGACCGCGTTGACCTGCTGCGTCCGATGCTGGCGGCCAACAGGGGCATGTACCGCTACTACCCCGGCGAGGTCGACCTGGTGGCCGTGCACCTCCAATCGTCCGGGTTCCCCATCGACCGCGACGAGGAGCGTTGCCTCGACGCGCTCGAAACCCTGGCGGCGGCCGGAGCCTGGGAGCGGATGCAACGCGCGCTCGACGACGCTCTCGCCGTACTGCTGGAGGCGACGCCGGGGCTGGAGGCCCCGGACATCACCGTGCTGTTCGTGCTCGGCGATCCGGGTGACGAGCACTTCATGGGTCCCTGCAAAGGATTGACCGGGTTCGGCGGTATCTCGGGCAACATCGCCATCACGTTCTGGCCCTTCCCCGAGAACGTGGAGCGGCTGGAGGCCACCGCCGTGCACGAGCTCAACCACAACCTGCGCTACAGCCCGGGCGGGGTCGTGTGGGACCCGATGACCGTCACGGTCGGCGAGCACATCGTTGGCGAGGGCCTGGCCGACGCCTTCGCCCGCCAGCTCTACGGCGACGAGCTCGGCCCCGCCCGCATCGGCGTGCCGCACCTGCACGACGACGCGGTTTTCAGCAAGGTGCTCACCGGGCTCGACGTGACAGGCATGCAGAACTTCACTGCCTGGGTACACGGCGACCCCGGCGCCGAGCACCTCGGTGTCACCCCGGTGGGGTTGCCGATGGGCGCCGGGTACGCCGCGGGCAACCGGCTGGTCGACACCTACCTGGCCGCGACCGGGCAGACGGCGGCGCAGGCCCTGCACGCCGACAGCTCGGAGATCATCGCAACCACGCTCCGCCGCGGTTAACACTGGAACGATGGAGTGGACGATCCAGGAACTCGCGACGAGGGCCGGCATCAGCAGCCGCACCCTGCGTCACTACGACCGCGTCGGGCTCCTGGCCCCGTCCCGGGTCGGCGCGAACGGGTACCGCTACTACAACCCCACCGCGGTCGCCCGGCTACAGCGGATCCTGCTCATGCGCCAGCTCGGCATGGGCTTGCCGGCCATCGCCGAGGTCCTGGCCGACGAGGTGGACACGCGCGACGGGCTCCGTGCCCACATCGCCGCACTGGAAGAGGAACGGGACCGCATCGAACGGCAGATCCGGTCTGTGCGGCACACGCTCGAGGCCCTGCAGTCGGGGGCGGAACCGCGGATGGACGTTATGTTGGCGGGATTCAACGACGGCTACAAGGACGAGGTGATCTCACGCTGGGGCGAGCGCGCGTTCCAAGTGGGTAATGACTGGTGGCACGGCAAGAGCCTTGACCAGCAGCGGGCCTGGAAGCAGGACACCGAGGACCTCGTCGCCGCATGGGTCGCCGCAGTGAAGGCCGGGGTTTCTCCGACATCGGAACACGCTCAGTCAGTGGCTGCCCGGCACGTCCAGTGGCTGAGCCAAATCCCGGGTACCCCCACGGCCGAGGGCGACCGGGAGCGCTCGATCGAGATGGTGAAATGCCTGGGGGACATGTACGTCGACGACCCCCGCTTCGCCGGCATGTACGACGACGCCGCAGGGGCGACGTTCGTCCGCGACGCACTGCAAGCGTACGCGCGGACCCGGATGTAGCTCGTGTGGTTCGGAGCAATGACGATGAGTGCCGACGCCATCAACCAGGCCCGGTCGCTGGGCAGCATCACCGGCGGGCCGGTTATCGGGGGGCTGGAGGTACCGGACGCCTGGGTCACGGATACCAGCAAACTCTTGACACCCGACGGCCGGCAACTGTCCGACGCCGCCTTCAACGAGTGTCTCAACAACGCCCCGAAGACCGGCGCCACCGGCAGGTTCGGTGACACCGCGGTATGTCTCGGCAAGCTCGACCTGCACGTGGACCTAGTCTCCCAGCCCAACCAGCGATTCTGGCCCTTCCAATGGATCGAACTGGCGCTGTATCTCGGTCTCAGCGCGCTGCTCGCGGCGGTCGGCCTGTGGCGCATCCAGCGCCGGGTCAGCTAGCCCGCGCCGAGCGCAGTACTTTCGGCACGAGGGTGCGCTGAACTGCCGCTCTCCGTCACATGTCGTGACGCTCGGTCAGCGGCAGATCCGGATGGCGGGGCGTGGGCTCGCGGTCAGGGAAGATCAAGGTCATGGGGCACAGATCTGCGCGGTGGGCATGGTCGAAAGTCAGCACGATTCACGGGGTCCGTGATGGAGACGCCGTCGCGTGTGCCAGTGAGATCTACTCCTACAGGTACCGCTTCTATGAGCCCTCCGACAGCTTCTACGAGCGCTGCGTCGGCTTGGCGTGGTGCTCGATCTGCCGCGAGTACTCCGGTTCCATGGTGTTCGTACCGCGGAACGAACGTCTCCCGGACCTGCTTGCCGATCTGCCGACGCCCGAGCGTGAGAGGCTGGCTCGCAGCGAGGTGAAGCTGCTCGATTACCTTGATCGCCTCGTCCGGCGAGGATCTTGGCCGACACGCCGGCCGTGATCGGCGGACGAACTAGCGGCGCACTCAATCAGACATGATCGGATGCACTGATCTCGGCATATGCGGACGTCGGGGGCCGTCCCCGGTGCGTATGGTCGTCAGCTCAACCGTGAACTCCGCCGACTCGATCACGGACGGCAGGTCGTTCGGAGTATCCCACGGCGTGCTGCTTTCTTGATCACAGCTATCGTCTGTGCGTGACCGGCTTCTGGGTGTTGATCGAGGAGTCTGCGGGGCAGGCGGACCGGGCGTGGTGGATCGAGCGTCGGCTAGCGGCCCGGACGCCGGCCGAGATCGTGGAGTTCGACATTGCCTTCACCGCCGCACGCCGCCGGGCCGAGACGTGGACGGTGTGGGCCGCTGGCTACCGGATTATGTCCGGCCTGTGCTCCGCTGACGGCTTCTGGTACTTCCTGCCGTGGCTGGTCGGTCTCGGCCGGGACAGCTTCGATCGCGTGGTGGCCGACCCCGACGCGCTCGCCGACGTCCCTCAGGTGCGCCGGCTGGCCGGGCTGAAGATGGACCGGTGGACTGACGATGACTGGCCGGAGTGGGAAGCGCTGAACTATGTCAGTCGGCAGGCGTATGACACGGTGACCGGTGAGAACGAAGGCATCATCGACGCGTTGCGGGCACTCCACCACGAATATCCGGAAGACCCGGCGCCCACCGGGGACGAGTGGGACTTCGACGACGAAGCGGAGATGGGCCGCCGCCTACCGCGGCTCAGCGCGCTGTTCCCAACCCGGCGCTGAGCCGCGAGCATTCAGCAAAACGCCTCGCGTGCCGGACGGGCGGAGCGATCCGGTCGACGATCCGGTTCCACCACGCGCACATCGGCAAGGCCGTAAGCGCTTGCTACGTCCCGGAGGCCATGTACGCGGCGAGGATGTAGTTGGGGTGGCGGTCGAGGTTCTTGCGGGCCCGGTCGTAGCGCATGGTGGTTCGCGGGTCGGCGTGGCGGGCGGCGATCTGCACGTCGCGCAGGCTGACGCCGGCGTCGAGCATCGTGGTCACGAACGTGTGGCGAAGCATGTGGGGGTGAATCCTCAGCATCCGGATCCCTGCCATGGAGGCGAGGTGCTTGAGCCGGCGGGTGGCGGCGTGCCGATCCATCCGCGCGCCGTGGGTGTTGCGCAGGATCGGCCCGCTGGTGCGCTCGTCGACGGCCCGGTCGATGGCTCGGGCGACCGCGGGTGGCAGCGGGACGAGGACGACCTTGCCGCCCTTGCCGCGCACCCGCAGAACCCGGTGGCCGTGCTCCTCTCCGAGGTCGGCGATGTTCGACCCGCAGGCTTCGAAGATGCGCAAGCCGAGCAGGCCCACGAGCGCGACCAGGGCGAAGTCGTCCGGGTTCGACGACTTTCGGGCGGTGGTGATCAGGGCTTCGAACTGCAGGTGACCCAGTCCGAGGGTCGGCGACTCAGCCGGCACCGTGGGCCGGCGGACGTAGTCGGCCGGCGAGTGCTCCAGGATGGCGTCGATGACACAGACCCGGTAGAAGCCGACCACGACCGACAGCCGGCGGGACACTGTCGAGGGTTGATACCGGCGTACGTCCTGCAGCCAGCGAATGTACCGCTCGATGTCCACCCGCACCGCAGCCAACGGGTCAAGGCCGTGGTCGCTGCACCAGCGGAGGAAGACGCGCAGGTCGGACTCGGTATGAACGCGTGTCTGGCCACGGTAGCGGCCCAGGAAGGCGGACACCGCGGCTCGCAGAACGAGTTGATCGGCCGGCACGACATTGGAAGCGGAGCAGAATATGCAGCCATACATCACCCTGCGTAACCAGCGGTGACGAACGCCAGCAAGCCGGGAGCGGCAGATCCGGATGCCTGCGTCACTGGTATGAGATGCCTGCCAAGTGGTCCGCCAGATTGAAACGGGTACCGCAGTCGGGACAGCTGAACCGACCAAAGAGGCGTGTCAAGCGAGCGGCTACGGACCCTCGGCCTGCTTGCACCGCCTCGGCATGTAGACGTCTAGCCAGGCCCGAGGACAGCCCCGATTCGATTCTGGAGTCCTCGGACTCCAAGTCGAGCAGCCACTCCTCGTCGCATTCGGGGCATTGCACGTCGATTTCCCCATCGTTGAGGTGATCGAGTTCTTTGCCCCAGATCTCGTCACCGTCGAAACCGAGAATGGCCTGCTGTAGGTATACGAACATGCTGTCGCTTGATGCACTGGGCAGGCGGTCCACGGCGAGCGCACGCAAGGTCGTGATCTCGTCCGCGTATGCGGCGCGGCCGGCGTCATCCGCTCCCAATGCGATGAAGCCGGCAAGCACCACGGCCTTCTCGCGGTCTTCCCTGGCAAAGGCGGCGCAGGTCTGAGCCAGCCAGGGCAGCAGGACCGCGCTGGCTGGGTCACAGGTGCCTTGATGACACGACTCTTGCCAGATGAAGTCCCAGGCTAAAGAGGTTGGGTCGGCCGCAGCAGAAGCCAGAACCTCCGAGGAGATCATCACCCGACGAAGCTTCGCACGTCTCAAGGTCGGACGCACTGTTCTCGACAGATCCGGACACCACCGGGGCTCGGCGAACGTCACTGTGTGTAGACGACGATATGTGTGCGGGTGGCGGCTCGACCATCAGCTCGCCGCTGAGCTTGCGGATGTCGATGGCCGCTGCGTACTCGGTGGCGTACGCGGCCCTGCCCTGCAACTCGTACGCCGACACCTGGGTGCGGTTCCGGCGGTGATCTGGTGTTTGGCCTTGGTGCGGTTCAGCTCGGTGGTGCTGCGGCGGGGGACGCTTGTCAACGAGATGTCGCGAGCTGCGGCGGAGAGTTCGCAGTGCAGACGCCATTGACATGTGACCAAATGGTCACCTATCTTAACGTGGTGCCCGACGACGACCTCGTGTTCAAGGCGCTCGCCGACCCGACGCGGCGGTTTCTGCTCGACCTGCTCTTCGCCCGGGACGGCCGCACTCTGACCGAGCTGGAGTCCGAGCTGGAGATGACCCGCTTCGGTGTCATGAAGCACTTACGCGTGCTGGAGGAGGCGGGTCTCGTTGTGTCCCGCCGGTCGGGCCGGGAAAAGCTGCACTTCCTCAACCCCGTGCCGATCCGCCAGATCCACGACCGGTGGATCGACAAGTACACCGCGCACCACGCGTTGACACTCATCGACCTCAAGAGCGAGCTGGAGGACAAGTGACAAGCACCACGCCGCGTACCGTCCAGGTCTACCGGATCTACATCCAGGCGACGCCAGAAGCGGTCTGGACCGCGATAACCGATCCGGAGTGGAGTCAGCGGTACGGCTACCGGTCGCCCGCCCACTTCGAGCTGCGCCCCGGCGGCCGGTACCGCGGCCTCGCAAGCCCGGAAATGACAGCAGCGGGCGCGCCGGAAGTGGCCGTCGAGGGCGAAATCGTCGAGGTCGACCCGCCGCGCCGGCTGGTGCAGACCTGGCACCCCGTATGGGGCCGAGAGGCCGCCGCCGAGCCTGCCACCCGCCTCACCTATGAGATCGACGAGAGCAGCCCCGGCGTCACCCGACTGACGGTCGTCCACGACGTCACCGATGCGCCCAGCGTGGCCGGGATGGTCGCCGGGGAGGTGCCCAACGCCGGCGGCGGCTGGAGCGAGGTGCTCAGCGACCTCAAGACGCTGCTGGAGACCGGCAAACCGCTGGCCGGCTAACCCCAGGGAGACGGTGATGACGAGAGAGTTCACCACACCGCCGGCCAGCGCGGAACCGCTGGCCGCGCCGCCCTCCCGGACCAACCGGGGACTACTGATCTGCGGCGCCCTGGCCGGGCCGGTCTTCGTCGTGACGGTGGCCGCGCAGGCCCTTACCCGTGACGGCTTCGACCTCCGCCGGCACCCGATCAGCCTGCTCACCCTCGGCACCCTGGGCTGGATCCAGATGTCCGCGTTCATCGTCGCCGGCCTGCTCACCGCCGCGTATGCCATCGGGCTGCGGCGGGTGCTGCACCCCGGACCCGCAGGCAGTTGGACCCCGCCGCTGATGGGCGTCTTCGGGCTCGGCCTGATCGTGGGCGGGGCGTTCCGGCCGGATCCGGCGCTCGGCTTCCCACCCGGCACCCCGAAGGGGAACGCAGACCCGATGAGCTGGCACGGCATAGTGCACGCCGTCGCCCCGCCGCTAGCCTTCGCCGCCCTAGTGCTGGCCTGCCTCGTGATCGTCCGCCGGGCCGTCATGTTGCGGCAACTCGGCTGGGCCACCTACAGCGCGGCCACCGGCGTCGTCGCCCTCGTACTCGTCGCCTGGCCCGGCCAGGATGGGCTGAGCATGCGACTCGCCGTCGCGGTCACCCTCGCCTTCGCCTGGACCACCATGCTGGCGTTCCGCTTGCTACCGCCAGCCGGCTGACAACACTCGTCCGAAGGGGCGCTGTGGTAGCCGGGGTGCAGTGCCGTCGGCGGGTGTTGCATCAGCCGCCGATTCTTCACGTGGGGTCAAGGTCGCGGATGGCACCGTTGCGCTCTGGCGCAGTACGAGTCCTCCACCCCGAGCACCCTGCTGCGGCTCAGGTTGTCGCCCGTGAAGTCCGCCCTGGCCGGACTCTTGCCGCACAGGCGCCAGGCCGCCGCCATCGCAGGCGTGGCCAAGACGAGTTCCAATCCCTGTGCCGTCCCGCTGGCATCCAGACATGCCGTCGACCGGGCGTTGCAGGTGTGACAAGCGTGCGTTGGCGCTCGAACCCGTGGCAGGGCTGAACGTAGTGCGCCTGCAGAACCGACATAGATCAGCAGTGTCAGGCAGCGCATGCCCGCGACGGTCAGCTGGCGTCCAGCACGTCGCGCAGCCTTGCCGCGAACTCGTCGGGCTTGCCCGCGTAACCGAACTGACCACCGAGGAAGCCGCCGTGGTGGCTTGGGAACACGGTGGCCTCTTGGCCGAGCAGCGCTGCGGTGCCTAGGGCCGTTCGCGCGGTGTACGTTCCCGCCGACTCTTCGCCGACCGCGATCACGATCCGGGCCGGTGCCGCCCTGAGCATGCTCGCGTCAGGGCGGTAGTCGCTGATCGCCCACGAGTTCTTCGACAGCAGCGGATCGTCGCGGCTGCCATCGTCGTCGGTCGACATGCCGAACATCGCCGGGTCGGGCGCGGGTTGGGCGAAGTAGGCGTCGGTGAACTCGCCCTGCCATGACGTCATCGCAATGAAGGCGGCCATTCCCGCGCCGGTGCCCTTCGCTTGGTAGGCCTCATGGAAGGCGGCCCGGGCCCGCTCGGCGGCCGTGGCGTCTGGGAGCACCGCGTTGATCGGCGGCTCGTGCGCTACGAGCGTGACGACATCGCCGGGGTGGGTCGCGACCAGTTCGAGTGCGGTCACCGCACCGCCGCTGCTGGCGAACACGTCGACCGGACCGGCGCCGAGCGCCTTGATCAGCAGGTGCAGGTCGGCCGCCTGATGCTGCGGCGTGTGGTCGGACCGGCCGTCCTTGCGGATGCTGCGGCCCAGGCCGCGCGGGTCGTACGTGACGACTGTGCGGTCCGTGAAGTGTGCGGCGAGGGCTTCGAAGCCCTCCGCCGTCATCGGCTGGCCGATCATGAGCAATGCGGGGCGCCCGCCGGACGGGGGTAGCGGGCCGCGGACGTCGTAGACCAGATCGACGCCGGGCGCGGCGAGGGTGTGCGTCTGCGTTCTCGTCATGCCGGTGAGAATACGGCCGGTGGGAACGGATCGGAGTGCTATGTGTTCGGGTCGCAGGCGGCAATAAGCCCATATCAGCGCGCGGTCGGGCGGACATGGCAAGGGTCAACACCGGCGAAATCGTCCAGACCTGCTGCTGTTGAGCAGCTTCCGCGCCGGCGTCCGTCGGGCGTCATGCTGGCCACCGAACCGGTTGGCACCACGCCGGCTGGCCGCACTAACGTGCCAGCCGTGCCCATCCATGATGACGAGATTCGAGCCACCGCCGATCAGGTGTGCCGCCTGGTCGCGGCCCAGTGTCCGCAGTGGGTAGGCCTTCCCGTGGCGCCCCTAGCCGACGCGTTGGAGGGCACTGACCACGTACTCTTTCGGATCGGCGACGAACTCGTCGCCCGGATGCCCAAGATTGCCGGGGCGGTCGACCAGGCCGATTCGGATGCGCGGTGGCTGCCCTGGCTGGCGTCCCACCTGCCGGTGCGGATTCCAGTTCCGCTGCACGTGGGCGAGCCGGGCGCGGGGTATCCATGGCGGTGGACCGTGGTGCCGTGGGTCGTGGGGAACACGCCTCCCCGGCTTGGCTGCGGCGACGTGCTCCTGGCCCGCGATGTGGCGGCCTTCGTGCGCGCCCTGCACCGGGTGGAGCCGGCCGGCGGCCCGCTCAAGCCACCGGGTACCCGCGGGTCCGCCCTGCGCCACGCCGATGAAGCCGTCCGCCGAGTGCTGCCCCGGCTCGCCGAGCATGACGACGGCTTCGACGTGACCGCGGCCGAGGCGGCCTGGGACGTCTGTCTGGCTGCTCCCGTGTGGGACCGGGACCCCGTATGGATCCACGGTGATCTGCAACCGGGCAACCTGATCACCGACCGCGGCCGGCTGGCCGCGGTCATCGACTTCGGCGCGCTCGGTCTCGGCGATCCGGCGCCGGACGTGGCTCCGGCGCTCTGGACCTTCACCGGAACGGCCCGGGAAACCTACCGGGAGGCGATCGGGTACGACGACGCTACCTGGCGCCGCGCCTGCGGTTGGGCCCTCGCACCGTCGTTGACCGGCCTCGACTACTACCGGCACACCTTCCCCCGAATGGCCGAGCACGGCCGCCGCATGGTCCGCGCAGTGATCGCCGAACTGGCGTGACTGCTACCGCCAGCCGAGTGGCTCCGCGCGCGGGGCTGTGCCTGGTCTCGGCTTTCCTGAGCACCCGTGTGCGGAACAGGGTTGCGGTCAGCCGCCCCCCTTCTCGAAGGCCACCTCACCGACGCCCCACATGAACAGGCCGCCGAGGGGACATTCGGGAAAGTCAGCCCGCAATACCCGAACGAGGAACTCCACCATGCCGCAGTCGTAGCGACTCCACAACGAGCCGTTCCGCTTGTAGACCACGCCCGGCCACTTTGCTGGATCCTTGTCCGAGGCATCCCAACACAGCATGTCGGCGGTACCGTCGACACCCCAGTTGATCAGCACCGGAGAGGTACCTTCCAGCTCGGACGCCTTGTCCTCGGTCTCCCAGTCGGCCTCGGCATTCGCCGTCTCGATCACCATCCCGTCCCGCTGAGCATCGGACAACGGGACCCTGGCTTCAGGTTCGTTGATCGCCAGGTAGTCCTGCACCATGCCAGCGCCGTAGACCTCCATGAAGCGCTGGTAATCCGGCGGGAACCGCCTGCCCCAGGACACGGTGATGGCGTCCCAGTCGACCCTCGTACCACCGTCCGACGGCGGCGGCATAAGCCGTCGCAGGGCCTCCAGGTCGGCTGGCTCACTCATCGGCACCGCGCCTTCTCGATCCGTGTCATGGTGTGCCCCCCTGCGCCCGCCAACGCGTCGCTGCTGTCCCATTGCCTGCCTAGAATGTGTACCATGATCAGCTCGCTGAGCATGGAGTCGATGCCGACCATCCCCATCGGGATAGACGCCGTACGCCGGCGTGTCGTACCCGACCGGCAGCGTCCTGTTCCCTCATAGCACCGCGACATCGCGAAGACCTTCACCAAACGCGCCCTGCCGCTGCCCTTATCGCCCCCAAGCTCCTGCCCGCGTCACGCGCGTACCAGCATCTTGCCCACGTTCTCGCCGCGCAGCATGCCCAGGAACGCATTCACGATGTTGTCGAAGCCGTCGACCACCGTCTCCGTCGGCTGGACGCGGCCCGCGCGGATGTGCGGGACAAGGAAGTCCTCCAGCTCGCCCTGGACGTTCGGTAATCGCCGACGACGACACCTTCCAGCGTGGGCCTCCAGAACGCCTGTGATTTGGTTGTCACCACCGATGCCCAGTTCGCGCGATTGCTGCGGCGAGACTTGCGTCCGACCAATCGAACGTTTGCCATCGTGGGTTTGCTGCTGGCGATCACGAGCACACGATGAGGACCTGACCGACGTGGCAGGAGACAAGACCGGCCGCTCGTTAGCAGCGTTCGTGGAACGTGGCCCCGCGAGGGATCTACTCGCCGAGGACTTGCACGACATGATGCGGTACGGCACCGACGAAGCATCGGGCGGTGACATCCACGGGCATCCGCATCTGTCTCAGTGCGAACGTGCCACGGCGTGACGCCGGTAGCAGCATCCGCCCCGCAGCCCAAGCCCTCGCGAGAACGCCGAAGCGCACGCTCATGCCGATGTCCGGATGCTGGTCAGGTTGCCCATGGAGGGGACGGTGACCGGACAACTTCACGGCCCGCATCGCTTCGCGACGCGATCTCTTGTTGGCGCTGTTCTTTGATCGAACGGTCTTCGAACAGCGGGTGCCCCGTGAATTGATCTTACCTTGCGCCGGCCTTCAGCCGCTGCCAGCCCGTGACCAGGCGGGCGCCGTTGTCACGCAAGGTCACCCCGAATCGGGTGGCCGGCACCATGAGCGTTGCGGCAGTGGCGAACCCGTTCTGCTTGGGTGCAACGAGCTTGCGGTGCTCGTACTCGTAGGCCTTCAGGCCCTGCCCGAGGTCGTTGCGGTGCTCGGCCAGCGTCCGCGCGAGCGTGTACGCCCCCGCCATCGCCAGGCTCGACCCGTCGCCGAACAGTGACACCGAGGACGCGGCGTCGCCGAGCAGCCCTATGCGCCCCTGGGACCAGGTGTCGAGGCGTACCTGGCTGACAGCATCGAAGTAGAGGTCTCCGGCATCGCGTACGCGCTCGATCAGTTCGGGCACGATCCAGCCGCCGCCCGCGTACGCCTGCTCGGCGATGCGCTTGTGCTGGGCGGTGTCGCGGTAGTCGTAGCCGGGCACGGGTTTGCTGCGCCAGATGAACGCCGCGATGCCGCCGTCGCCGCGTACCGGATGGACGGAGGTGAGGCGGCCGGGCATGCCGTAGAGCAGCACGTCGGTCGTCGGATTGAGCTCGCGCTCGACGGGCAGGGTTGCCACGTAGAGCCCGCGGTGCCTGACGAAGTCCGTCTCCGGTCCCCAGGCGAGCCTCCGGACCATCGAATGCTGTCCGTCGGTGCCGATGACCAGGTCGAACCGGCGCGGTGCACCCCGTTCGAAGGTGACGTCGACACCGCTACCGTCCTGGGTGAGGGCTGAGATGGAGTCGCCGTAGATGAACTCGGCGCTACCGGCCACGGCGTCGGTGATGATCGCAGCCAGGTCGGCCCGGGGCACCTCGACCTCGGTGGCCCGGTTGACCGACAAGTCGACGCGGCTCTTGCGCCGTCCCTGTGCGTCGACGAAGGCGAGGCCGGTCGTCGCCGTCGCGGCCGCACGCAGCCGGGGCAGCAGGCCCATCTTCTCGGCGATGGGGAATGCCGGTCCGCGTACGTCGACGGGGTTGCCGCTGGAGCGCTGGCCAGCGGCGCGCTCGACGGTCGTCGGCGCGAATCCGTTGCGGGCGAGCCAGTACGCGAGGGTCGGGCCGGCCACGCCGGCGCCGGAGATGAGTACGGTCTTCGCAGTCACGCATTGACCGTATGACCAAGTTCGAAATCTGGTCAAGTGTTAGCATGTCGGTGTGACTGCACGCACCGATCGCGAGACGAAGATCCTCGATGTCGCCGCCGACATGCTGGTCCGGCACGGCTACCGCCGCGTCACCATCGACGACGTCGCCGGCGCCGCCGGCATCGGCAAGGGCACTGTCTACCTGCATTGGAAGACGCGCGAGGAGCTGTTCAGCGCCGTGTTCGCCCGCGCGGTCCGCGGCGCGATCGCCGACATGGTGACCGCCCTGCGCGCCGACCCCGCCGTCGCGCTGCTGCACCGTTTCGCCGCGGAGTTCTTCCTGGCGATCCTGCGCCGCCCGCTGCTGTACGGCATGGTGATCGGCGACGTGCAGATGTGGGGCAAGCTCGTCGGCTCCGAGGCCGGCTACGACGGCGGCCGGCACAACATGGTGATGGCATCCTATGTAGACGTCCTAGCCGCGCGAGGCTTCGTGCGTACGGATCTGGCGACGCCGGAGCTGACCTACGCCTTCCAGTCCGTGTTCGAGGGCTTCATCTACGCCGAGCGCACGGTCGGTTCAACGGGTACGCGTGACGAGCGGGCGCGGTTGCTTTCGGCCACGGTCGAATCGGCGTTCTCCCGGCCGGGTACTCCCGACGCCGCGCTCGCCGATGAGGTTGCCGCGCTGCTATCCGGCCTAGTCTGATCCGCACACGAATCCCCCAACGGACAGCACCTTCTGCGCTCACGGCCAGATGCCTGGCCGTTACCTGCGCATTTTCATGTAGGGTGTCCGCGCTCGATTCTCGGTTACGGGGGGGTATACGTACAGAGAACAGCCGAGGTCGCGACTGCCACGAAACATCCGGATCTGCCGCTGACCGAGCGTCACGTTGAGTGATCGACGTGCCGAACGCTCGACGTGCGGTCGTGCTGATGACCGAGCGCCACGCACGGTAGTCGTTGGGCGGACAGTTCGACTTCCGGTCGTGCCGAGAAGCGGATTCCCGATCATGCAATGTGGCTCGGTTGAGCGTCCGTCCATCGCCGGCTTCGCTCACGTCGGTCCCTGAAGTGGCCGCACAGGGGTGTCATTCAGCTGAAGCGGACAAAGACTCTGCCCCGGGCTGCATGGCCGGTCGTGAGGTGCGCCCACCGGCGCTAAGGTCCGTCCGTGTCGATCCCCCTGCGCTGGCGCCTGCTCGACGAGAAGACCGGCGCCACCCTCGCCGACTGCACGGACATAGACGGCCTGTTCGTCGACCGCGTGTTCCCGTCCGAGCCGCTGTACGAGCGCTACACCCTGTTGAGCTGCGCACCGTCCGGACCGCTGCTCGCCGCGATCGACGGCACAGGGCCGGCCTGGTTCGGCAACTTCGTTCTCGAGGGCGCAGACGTCCCGGGCCCATCGGTGAACGAAAGACATCAACGGACGGCGGGCCGATCAGCTTGCGGGGAGCAGTGCCGGGGCTCCTACGAGACCATGGAGGAGTTGCTCGACGTCGGGGTCGTCGGTCACCGGCCCGCCGCGGAAGGGTCCGGTCTGCTTGACATCGACGTCGAAGGCCACCGCCGTGACGACCACAACAATTGTCGCGGCATCGTCGTGCCCGCCGTCTTCGGCTACCGGCTGTTCGCGTGGTCGACGGCGAGCGGCGCCGTCGAGGAACGCCAAGCTGGCGAGTGCCGTGACATCGTGGGCCAGTTCCACGGGCGGCCGGAGACCTGGCCGCCCGGTCCGCAGCTGACCCTGCTGGGCTGCCATCCCGGGCTCACCGACGCCGGCGTGAGCCTGCGCGACGTGCAGATCGCCGCCCGTCACGCCGATCCCCGCACCACCATGCGCGCAAGATCCTCGACCGTCACCCCAACTACATCCTCGCCGCGTACATGGCCTCCAGAACGTGACGGCGGCGACGAGCGGCTCTGTCGAATACAGTGCACCCGATCATGGCGCCCGGTCACTCCGGTGCTTCGCCCCGGGGTCTTGGCGCTTGATGCAGGCAAGATGGATTGATGGTGACGATAAGACGGTTCGACAACGCCGATGCCCTCGCCGTGGCGGGCCTCATCGAACGCTGCCTGCGTGAGGTCAACAGTCGCGACTATCCGAGCGAGGTCATCGAGCGGATGTGCGACCACTTCACCGAACAACGCATCAAGGAACTCGCCACGCAACGGCAGATGTTCATCGCCGAAGCAAACGGGATCGCCGGCACGGTGTCCCGCGATGGCAACAAGGTCTACACCATGTTCGTGCACCCCCGGGCCGCCGGTCGCGGCATAGGACGGCTCCTCATGCGCCACATCGAGGCGCTGGCCGTGATCGACGGCTACGACCACATGGAAACCGGCGCGAGCATCACAGCGCATGACTTCTACCGCCGGCTCGGCTACATCGACGTCCGCTCCACGGAGACAGAGTTCGGCTTCAACTACGTCCTGCGCCGGGATCTGCCCTGACGGAAACGGTCACCAAAGCCGGGCGGCAGGTGCGCGCTCATGCCGCCGATCGGGCGTCACAGTGCGGCGCAAGCGGCCATGCAGGCGAACACCCCCACCCTGCCGCGATGCATTCGAGGCGATCTCCTCAGGGGATGAACCGGACCTCGGGGAAGGCCGGGCTCGGGCCTTCGAGCAGGCGCTGCCGCCGGTGGCGCAGGTGCAGGTCGAAGAACGCGAGCGGGTACGCCTGCTGGATCCGTACCGCCCGGGCCGGGTCGAGGGTGCCGACCCAGCTGGCGAGGTCCTCGTCGCTCATCCCGACGATCGCCGCCAGTTGCGGGACCAGCCACTGGTGGTCGCAGTACGCCCCGTGGAGCGCGCCGTCGGCCTGCACGTTGAGCCGCCATCCATGCAGGCGTGACCAGAACTGGGCGACGCTCGGCTCGGCGGCCCGGGTGAACTCCGCGGTCACCAGCATGAACGGCCGGTTCAGGTCCGTGACCGGTGGCAGCGACTGCATCGGGCCGTCGAAGCCGAGCCCGGCCCGCACCCGCCGGTCCTCGTTCATGACGAGGGCGGTCGCGGTAGCGCCCTTCGACCAGCCGAACATGCCGATGCGACGCAGGTCGAGCGCGGCGCCCAGCTCGGCCGGCAGCGGACGGCGCTCGACGTCGGGGTTGTGGCCGGCGGCGAGGTCCTCGATGCAGTCGAGGACGAACCCGATGTCGTGGGCATGGTCCCATGGCGTGAACGACAGATCGTTGGGGACGGTGAGCCGGCCGTCGGGGAACTCGCTGAACGCGTCGTACGTGTGGTCCACGGTGACCACGACGTAGCCGTGGCTGGCGAGTTCCTGCACCACGATGGTGGCCTCGGAACGGTGACCATCGTTGCCGTGGGAGAACACGATCACGGGCAGCCGGCCGGGTGCCCGCAGTGCCGGAACTCCCTCGTGGCCGGCCGTGAGGGGCGCCGCCGCGGCATCGGCGTCGAACCCGGCGGACATGAGCAGCGCGCGCATCGGCGCGGCGGGCATCCACGGGGCCACCGGATGGCGCCGGGCATCGCGGGCGGCGGGATACCAGATGCTGGCCATCAGTTCGCGGTGGTGCCCTGGGCCGGCGATGGGATCCGGTCGGGATGTGTCGACGAGGTGCAGGGATACGGTGCCGACAGGGTGCGGCCCGGTGGGTGGGGGCAGCGTAAGCCGTGCCGGGCCAGGCGCGGCCTGCGTCGGGGCCGCCCATCCGCGGCCGGTGCCGAGCGGCACGGCGACCCCGGTGGCGAGCGCGGCGGTGAGCAGGTGTCGGCGGGTCAGTGCGGTGGTCATCGGTCCTCCGGGGTGTCGGTGGTCTCGAGCCGCGTGATGAGCAGTTTCAGTCGTTCGATCTCCTCGGCGAGGGCGGCGGCGCCGGCGGCGGTGAGCGTGATCCAGGTGCGGCCGCGCCGGCCGGCGTAGCCCTTCTCGATTTCGACCAGGCCGGCCGTCTCCAGCACGCTCAGGTGCTTGGAGAGGTTCCCGGCGGTCAGGTCCAGCTGGGTGCGTAGGTAGCCGAACTCGACCCGGCGCGCCTCGTGCGCGATGGCGAGGATCCCCAGCCGGACCCGCTGGTGCACCACCTCGTCCAGCCCGGTGACCGGGTGGACGGGCGGCTCGTGCGGGTCCGGGGTCCCGTTCTCGGCGGTCACCGGCGCCCCCGGCGGGCCACCGCGAAGCCGACCGCGCCCAGCAGCAGCACGGTGCCGTTGATGATCTGCTGCGGCAGGAACGCCCCCAGGATCCCCCGGTATCCCCAGGAGGGATGCCAGCCGAAGTTGATCGGCACCAGGACCACCGCCAGGTACCCGACGGTGAACAGGAGCAGCGCGACGTTGCGCTCCAGCCGGGCCAGCACCAGCAGCGCGACCCCGATCGCGCCCCACGGTGCGGCTAGACGGTCCAGCAGCATCACCCAGTACGGGAACGGGTGCGTCGGCGCCGGATGGCTGGCGAAGTACATGCGCCACAGCAACCACGCGCCGATGAACAGGACGACGGTCAGGGCGGCGCCGGTGATCGCGTACGGCAGCGCCCGGACGCCCACCCCCCTCGCCCGGGCGACCCGCGCGGCGTACACGGCGATCGCCGTGTACGCCAGCAGCAGCGCCGGCGGCCAGTAGAACATCGCGCCCCGGCCCGTGATGTGACACATGGAGCCGCCGTTGACGTCCTTGATCCACGCGCTCGCGGACCCGCAGTCGGCGTTGAGGGAGTACCAGTCGAACGGGATCGCCGCGAACGTCACCACGGCCAGCACCAGCAGCGCGACCCAGGTCACCCGCTGGTCAAGACGCACCTGGCGGGCGAGGGCGCGCACGTCGGACAGCAGCCGGTGGGGATCGCCGGCGGGCGGTACCGCATCAGTGGTCATGCCAATAGGTTGGCACAGGAAACCTTTTGGCGCTAGTGCCCACTGGGAAGCGAGGGAACCTCGTAGGCCCTGTTTCATCGCTGCGGTCGAAGCGAGCCGAGGTCCAGGCTTCGGCTGGCAAGCCAGGCGAAGCCCCCCGGATAGAGCACGCGCGCCAGCTTGGTTCGGCGCCATTTTCGACCGCTACTACCCGTCGGTCCACGGCTACGCGAACCGCCGGCTGGGTCGCGACCTGGCCGACGACGTGGCGGCGGAGACGTCTCTGGTCGCGTTCGACCACTGGCAGCGGTACGACACCACACACGACAGCGCCCGGCCATGGTTGTTCGGTATCGCGTCGAATCTGATCGCCGGCCACCAGCGGACCGAGGCGCGGCGGTACCGCGCGCTGGCCCGGGTGGACCGGCCTGGTACGGCCGACCGGGACAGCGTCGACGGTCCGGCCGACCGGGTTGCGGTACGGCTGGACGCGCAGGCCGTGCGGGGACGGCTCGCGGCGGCGCTGGGCCTCGGCCCAGACTCTCGTTTGAGGGTGGTGAAGAATGCCTCGGCTAGCCTCGGTCTTTCATTTGGGCGGCGGTTCA
>NZ_LWLS01000065.1 GCF_001905095.1 Micromonospora sp. CB01531 | reverse complement strand
CCCAACGGAGTCCTTCAGGGCCGAGAAGCTGACCTTCCGCCGTTGCACGGCGATCGTGGCGAGCACCCCGAGGCCACTCGCGCCGCCGAACAGTCCGAGCGTCGAGATCAGAACCTGCGCCCAGTAGGGAGAGCTGGGCGTCTGCGCAATGATCATGTCTTCGCCTACGGCCACGGTTCGATGCCGGCTTGATGCATGCGGATGATCCAGCGCAGCGACCGCACGATCTCCATCGAGCGCAGCCACGAGCCGATCGCCACCGCGCCGACGAACGAGGCGGCCACCACCGCCTGCGCGCCGGCGACCACCAGGACCGCGACGACGTACATCGCGGCGATCGCGCCCAGCATCAGCACCGCGGCGAGCTCGATGCCGAGCCCGGTGCCGAGCTGCCCCGGCCAGAACATGCCGAGCAGCCCCGCGACGCCGACCACGATCAGGCCGAACTCCCAGCAGACCCGGATGGCCTCGGGCATCGCCACCTCCACCGACTGCGGCCGGACGCGCAGCACGACCAACAGGACGCCACACACCGGCGCGGTGACCAGGACGGCAAGCTCGTAGACCCGCTGGCTGGTCCGTTCATGGATGCTTCCCACGGGTGTGCTCCTCTCCTGCGGGCGCGCGCCCAGGGTCGACGCCCGGAAGCTGATGGAACCCGAAGCCGGCACACACCCGACGACGCCGTCGGCGCGGCATCGAACACGCGGCCGGGATGCCGCCAACGGCATGCCGGCAGCTTGAGCCCGTGGAAGCGACACCATCCGGTCGCGCATGCCGGCCGAGCCGCTCGATCGACTGCCGCTCCCCACCGCATGAATCAAACATATGCCCAGGTCAGAGTTACATTGGCGGGCTACCGAGGCGGGACGATCACTACCGCGCTCACCGCTGCAGCTGTCGGATTGTCGACAGTGTCCGCAACGGGCCGGATCGTCGCGCACCGGGAGGTGTCACGCCGGGTCGGTGCCGCCCCACACCGCTTCCACCAGGGCCGGAAGCACCCGGGCGGCCGGGCCGCGCAGGTTCACGTCGGCCACCGCATCCAACGGCGTCTCCTCCGGGTTGACCTGGATCACCGCGGCGCCGAAGCGGGCCGCCACCTGGGGGATCTCCGCAGCCGGATACACCAGACCGGAGGTGCCCACGGTCAGCAGCAGATCGCAGGAGGACGTCGCCTCGACCGCGGCGGCCAACGCCTCCTGCGGCAACGCCTCACCGAACCACACCACGCCGGGCCGCACGGGCGCCGAGCAGTGCGCGCATCGGGGCGGCGGCACCCGCCGCCCCTCCGCCGGCTCCTCCTCGGCCGGCACCGGCGCCGGGTGGGCGCAGGCCACGCAGCGCGGCGCGAACAGACTGCCGTGCAGGTGGACCGGCGCCGGCGAGCCCGCCCGTTCGTGCAGGTCGTCGACGTTCTGGGTGACGAGGGCGCCGTCCGGGACACGGGCCTCGATCGCGGCCACGGCCAGGTGCCCCGGGTTCGGCCGGGCCCGCCCGACGATGCTGCGCCGCCATTCATACCATCCCCAGACCAGCGCCGGATCGTCGCGGAACGCCTGCGACGTGGCGAGCGCCTGGGCGTCGAACCGCTGCCACAGTCCGGTGAGGGCGTCGCGGAAGGTCGGCACCCCGCTCTCGGCCGACATGCCCGCACCGGTGAAGATCACGACCCGCCGGGCCTGTCCCAGCAACGCCACCGCCTCGCGTGGCACCAGCTGTCCCATCGGGTCGTCTCCTTCCCTTCCCTGCCGGCGCGGTCCGACAGTCACACCCCCGACTGCCACGGCACCCCGTCGCCCGCCATCATGGCGGACGGTTGTGGCGGGCTCATCGCCGGCGGGGCGGCGCGGGTCAAGCGGGAACGAACCAGACGGCGGCGTCCGGCGGCAGCAGGAGGGACCGGCAGGCCGGTGGGACCGGCGCGCTCGCCAGCAGCACCCGGTCGACTCCGGTAAGCGGCGCCGCCCGGTCGCCGACGTTGACCGCGCAGCCGAACCCGTCGCCGCGCCGGAACGCCAACACGTCCGACCCGGTGTCCCACCACGTCAGCTCGTCGGCCGCGCCGTCGCTCAACGCTCGGCGCAACCGGATCGCCGACCGGTAGAGCGCCAGCGTGGACTCAGGGTCGGCGGTCTGCCGCTGCACGCTCAAGGCACCCCAGCCGTCGGGCTGCGGCAGCCACGGCGGGTCGGCGCCGTCGGGCGAGAAGCCGTACGTGCCGTCGTCGACCGTCCACGGGATCGGCACCCGCGAGCCGTCCCGCCCGCGTAGGGTCCGCCCGGAGCGTTCCCACAGCGGATCGCGCAGCGCCTCGTCGGGCAGGTCCACCTGCGGCAACCCCAGCTCCTCGCCCTGGTAGACGTAGGCGGCGCCGGGCAACGCCAGCATCAGCAGGGCGGCGGCCCGGGCCCGCCGCAGCCCCCGCTCTCCCCCGCCGTAACGGGTGAGGGTCCGGACCGCGTCGTGGCTGTTCAGCACCCAGGCCGGGAGGGCACCGACCCGGCGGTACGCCTCGAGCGTGCGCCCGATCGTGTCCCGCAGCGCCGGGGCCGACCAGTCGCACTCCAGCAACTCGAAGGTGAACGCCTGGTGCAGCTCGTCCGGGCGGACGTAGCGGGCCTGCCGGTCGGCGTCGAAGAGGCACACCTCGCCGATCAGCGCCCGCTCCCCCGGCATGGCGTCGACCATGGCCCGCCACTGCCGGTACAACGTGTGCAGCGGCGCCTGGTCGAAGAACGGCATGAGGTGGTTGCGGCGGAACTCGGTGTGCTGACCGGCGCCGGCGTCGACCAGATCCGGGTGCTTGAACAGGGCATGTGCCATGTCGATACGCAGCCCGTCCACGCCCCGGTCGAGCCACCACCGGACGATGTCCGCGTACTCCGCCGGCACCTGCGGGTCGTCCCAGTTCAGGTCGGGTTGCTCGGGGCTGAACAGGTGCAGGTACCACTCGTCGGGCCCGCCGTCCGGGCTCGGCACCCGCCGCCAGGCGCTCCCGCCGAACGCCGACCGCCAGTCGTTGGGTGGCCGGTCTGGGTGGTCCTTGTCCACGGGGTGGAAGACGTACCGGCGGCGGGCGGCGCTGCTCGGCGGTGCGGCGAGCGCCGCCCGGAACCAGGGATGCCGGTCTGAGGTGTGGTTGGGTACCAGGTCGCAGACGACCCGCAGGCCGAGCCGGTGCGCCTCGGCCACGAGCGCGTCGAGGTCGGCGAGACTGCCGAAGAGCGGGTCGACGTCGCGATGGTCCACGATGTCGTACCCGCCGTCGACCATCGGTGACGGGTAGAACGGGGTGAGCCAGACGGCGTCCACGCCGAGGGAGGCCAGGTGGGGCAGGCGGGCGGTCACCCCGGGCAGGTCACCGGTCCCGTCTCCGTTGGAGTCGGCGAAGCTGCGGACGTACACCTGGTAGCAGACACCGCCGCGCCACCATGGCCGCCCCGGCGTGGACCGGGTCACCGACGGACCAGGGTGAAACCACCGGACAGGACCGTGACCCGCAATTGGGTGGCGGAGCTGGTGTGCCGCGAGCGGAGTTCGCCGGCCGCGTCGTACACCTCCACAGTGGCCACTCCGGTGCCGCCGGCGGTGACCTCCACGGTCCGGGCGGTCCGGGCGGCGCTGCGCAGCAGCGTCGTGCGGTGCCCGTCGCCGGCCAGGGTGAGTCGGGAGACCAGCGGTTCCAGCAGGACCGCGTCAACGGCGGCCGGGCCTGCGGCGGTGGCCTGCGCGGTCAGTTCGGTGGCGTCGGCGGCGAGTTCGCGGGGCAGGGTGACCGGCAGCAGCGCGCCCGGCGCCGGGGAGTTGCCCTGGGCGCCGACCCGGGCGTGGTCGACCTCGCCGAGCGGTCCCGCGTCGCTGCCCCAGACGGTCCGGGCCGGCACGCCGGGGCGCAGGTCCACCACCGGCAGCACCAGCCGGGGCTGGTCGGCCGGTGGGAGCTGCCAGCGCAGCCCAGCCCCGGCAGGCAGCTCGACGTAGCTGCCGCTGATCAGCGATTCCCCGGTCCACGCCGACGGCGGGCTGACCACGGTGGCGCCGCCCTGGAGAGAGGCGTCCTCGGCCTCCAGGGTCAGCGTGCCGACCCGTTCGACGATCTCGGTGCGGCGGGCGAGGGCGGCCAGTTCCGGCCGGGCGTCCAGGGCGAGCATGCTGAGCAGGGTGTGGATGGTGGACTCGGCGCCGGAGTTCCGGTTGACCTGCCCGTCGCCGTTGATGCCGTCGATCGCCCGGCCGGTGTGCGGGTCGTAGCCGGGCGTCCCGGCCGGGTTGGCGCCGAACCACCAGGCGGCGGTCAGGGCGGCGAGCTGGGCGAAGCCGGACCGTCCGGTGGCGTCGGCGACGGCGAGCAGCGACTGCACCCGCGAGTCGACGCCGTAGGCGATCTGGGTGCGGTCGGTGCGGGTTGGCAGCCGGCCGTTGTCCGGGCCGCCGGAGGTGAGCAGCCACGGGGTGAACACGGCGGCGTCGGTGACGGCGGGGCCGAGCAGGGCCCGGTCGCCGAGGGCCTGCGCGGCCCGGGCGAGCGCGGCGGGCATCTGCGCACCCCAGCCGTGCCAGACCGAGCGGGACAGCGCCCAGGGACGCACCGCACCGAACGGCCATTCCCGCACGTCACCGCCGGCGAGTGCGGCGATGCCCTCGGCGAGTTGGCGCAGCGCCCGGCGGGCGGTGGCGCCACCGCCGGCGTCGACGTAGGCGGCGAGTCCGAGGACCGCTTCGGCGGTGGCGTCCGCGCCGTCGACGATCAGCCAGGCCGGGGTACGTTCCCCGTCGATGACCTGCCACTGCCGGTAGCGGACGAGCACCTGGCGTTGCACGGCGGCGACGGCCAGGTCGAGGCGGGTCCGCAGGAAACCGGCAAAGTCCGGGTCGGTGTCGCGGAACGCCGCGTACCCCTCGCCGAGCGCCCAGATGGTCCGGGCCAGCCAGTACGACGCGTCGCTGTCGGACGGGTCGGGCAGCTCCTTAGGCTCGGCGCTCGGGTTGAGCGTGCCGTCCGGCTGCATCCACAGCATCACGTTGCCGGCGTACGGGCCGTCGGCGGTCTGCAGGTAGGTCAGGCCGCGCAGCAGCTGGTAGGCGGCGTCCCGGCTGGCGGCGGCCCCGGTCAGTCGCCAGTGCCGCAGGTAGACCACGGCGGCGCGGGAGATGTCGTCGGCGTTGTACGCCCCCTGCCCCCAGGTGTCGCGGTCCGGGTCGTACGCGCCGCCGCCGACCCGGCGGAAGGCGCCGTCCGGCCCGGGTTCGGCGTAGGTCCAGAGCGCACCGACCGCGGGGGTGTCGGCGAGCCGGTAGGTGGTGTGTCCGGGCTGCTGCGGCGGCGTGACGTCCTGCCGGAGGAAGTCCAGGTGGGCGAGGTTGGTCAGCGGGGTCGTGCTCGGCGCGCCGGCGGGGCGGGCGGCGCCGGCCGGGGTGGCGGCCAGCAGTGGGGTGGTGGCGGCGAGGCCGCCCAGCAGCAGCGATCGGCGTTTCACTTGATCTCCTCGGTCAGGACGGGCAGGCGGTGGTCGGCGGTCCGAGATGGACGGTGCGGTCCTCGCGGGCGGAGCGGGCGGCCGCGGCGGCGACGGTGACCGCCGTGGCGCCTTCCGTGATTCCGGCGGCGGGCCGGCCGCCAGTGCGGACGCAGCGCACCAGGTCGTGCATGGCGGCGCGCACGCTCTCGGCGTAGACGTACGGTTTGGCGGCCTCGCCGCCGAGGTCGAGGGTGATCCGGCAGTGGTGCGGCAACTGCCGCTGCCGGCCCCGTTCCCGGGCGGCGGCCGGGCCGGCCTGCCGGTGCACCGCCACCCTGACGGCCGGGTCCCGCAACCGGTGGCCGTCGACGGCGAGCAGTTCCTCGGCCCGGGCCGGCAGGTGCTCGACCAGCGCCGCGCCGGCGTCGTCGGTCCAGAGGTCGATGGCGGCGTGGACGGGGATCCAGCCGGTCACCCGGGCTTCGGCGGTTCCGAAGTCGATCCGCATCAGTTGTCGCTCGCAGCGGTGGGCGTGGCTGAAGCCGTGCGCGAAGGTCGCCACCGCGCCGTCCGGGTAGCGGGTGGTGGCGACCGCCAGGTCGACCAGGTCGCCGCCGGGGCGGTGGCCGAGCATGCCCTGCACCGACTGTGGGGTTGCGCCGACGAGGGCGTCGGCCGCGTCGAAGAAGTGCACCCCGTGCTCGACGAAGATCCCGCCGCTGACCCGCTCGTCCCAGAACCAGTGCTCCGGGCCGAGGTCCTCGTCGCTGGCGTCGTTCTCGAAGGCGAGCCGCCGGACCGGACCGAGCAGCGGGTCGGACCGGTTGCCGGGCGGCGCGGCGAACCGGGGGTCGCGCAGCCGGGCCAGCGCCCGCAGCACGGGGTTGTAGCGCAGCACGTGGTCGACGACCAGGACGGGGCCGGTGGCGGCGACCGCGTCCCGGATGGCGAGGGCCTCGTCCTCGCTGGTGGCCAGGGGTTTCTCGGAGAAGACGTGCCGGCCGGCGCGCAGCGCGGCAAGGGTGGTCTCCGCGTGCCCGGCCGGCGGGGTGGCCACTACCACGACGTCCACGTCGTCGGCGGTGACCAGCGCCCGCCAGTCCGGCACGGGCCGGGCGCCCAGGTTCGCGGCCAGCCGCCCGGCCCGGTCGGTGTCCGGGTCCGCGACCACGGTCACCGTCACGTCCGGCAGGTCCCGCAGGGCGCCGGTGAGGAAGGTGGCGAAGCCGCCGGCCCCGACGAGGCCGAGGCGCAGCGCGGCCGGGCCGGTCACCGGACCCGCCCCGCCGGCACCACCAACCCGGTCACCGGACACGGTCGAGCCGGGCGACGCCGATCTTGGCGTCGGCCATGCCGTAGAAGACGTACGGAACCCCGTCCACCTCCTCGATCGCGGTCGGGAAGACCACGTTCGGGACGGTGCCGGAGCGCTCGTCCTCGGTCTCGGGCACCAGGATCGGCTCGGCGGTCCGGGCCAGCACCCGGCCCGGGTCGGCCGGGTCGAGCAGCATCGCGCCGGCCGCGTACTCGACCTGCTGGGTGCTGGGGTCGAAGGTGTCGGGGATGTGGCCGGTCACCCCGTGGTGGATGAGCAGCCAGCCCTCGTCGACCCGCACCGGCGGCGGGCCGGCGCCGATCTTCAGCTCCTCGTAAGGGAACTCGGACAGGGCGACGCAGCGGTGGTCGCGGAGCCGCACCAGCGCCCGGAGGTCGGCGTGCACCTCCTCGGCGGGCACGTAGGAGATCCAGATGCCGGGCCGCTCGTCGGTGATCCCGGCCGGCAGGTGCACCCCCTCACCGGGCCGGAACCAGCCCAGGTCCCACATCGGCCGGTGCAGCATCGCGTAGCAGGGGCGGCCGTCCGGGCCGGGCACCGGCTCGGGGAAGAAGACCGCGTCCTTGTTCGGAAACAGGTTCAGGTCGGTGTCCAGGCCCGGCTGGTACGCGAACTGCACCGGACCGAGCCGGCGCCAGGTTTGCAGGTCGGTGGAGACCGCCAGGGCCAGGCGCGGGCCCAGCGGGCCGTAGGCGACGTAGGTCATCAGGTGCCGGCCGAGGCCCGGCACCCAGGTGGTGTGCGGATCCTCGACGCCGGCGTTGTTCAACCCGCGCTCCCAGCCCTCGTCGGGGGCGAGGACCACGCCGCGCCGGAGCACCCCGGCCGGTACGCCGTCGCGGAACTCGACCTCGGCGAACCCGACCCGGGAGACGTTGCCCTCGGCGACCAGCCGCGGCAACAGGTGAAGCTTCCCGTCCGGGGTACGTCCGCTGGCAGGGTTGAGCACCCCCTCGGCTTCCAGCGGCTCCCCCGGTTCGGGCGCCATGACGACGCCCAGCCGGGTGAGGGTGTACGGGACGGCGGTGGAGACAGTCAACGATTCAACCCTTTACGCCAGATCCGATGTTGGTCGAGGTGAAGTGCCGTTGGAAGGCGACGAACAGCGCCACCGCCGGGGCGGCGAGGACGCAGGGGCCGGCCAGGATCGCCCCGTACGGGTTGGCGGTCCGCGCGGCGACGTTGGTCATGTAATTGGCGAGCGACACGGCCAGCGGCTGCATGTCGGCCTGCTTGGTGATCAGGAACGGCCAGAGGAACTCGTTCCACGGCCCGATGAACGTCAGGAGCACAGCGGTCAGCAGTGCCGGGCGGACCAGCGGCAGGGCGATCGACCACAGGATGCGGACCTCACCCGCGCCGTCGGTCCGGGCTGCGGCGAACAGGTCGTCGGGCAGTTGCAGGAAGAACTGCCGGAAGACGAAGACCGCCGTGGTGTTGATGGCGTACGGCAGGATCATGCCGAGATACGAGTCGGCCAGGCCGTAGCTGCGCACGATGAGCACATAGAGCGGGATCAGCAGCAGTTGGAAGGGCACCACCTGGACCAGCAGCACCAGGCCGAACAGCGCGCCCCGTCCGCGGAAGCTGAGCCGGGCCAGGGCGTAGCCGGCAAGCACGCCGAAGACCACCGTGGCGAGGATGACGCCGCCGGTGAAGATGCCGGAGTTGACCAGCGACTGGAGCAGGTCGATGCGCTCGTTGATGTCGCGGTAGTTGCCGAGGGTGAGGTCGGCCGACGGAAGGGCGCCGGCCGGTGAGGTGTCCGGCTCGGCCTGCAGCGAACCGATGAGCATGTAGTAGAAGGGGAAGCGGAACGCCACCGCGCCGGCGGCGAGCAGGATCGGCCGCAGCACGGTCCAGCCGCGGCCGGAACCCCGTCCGCCGGTCTGGGGTTTGCCACGCCTCTCGACGGGACGCGGCGCGATGTCTGGCACGACGCGTGTCATCAGGGCCTCTCCAGGATCCGCCGGTTGATCAGCGAGACGACGACGACCCCGATCACGAGGAGTACGCCGATGGCAGCCGCGACATCGGGCTGCGCCTGCTCGATGCCGCGCTGGTACATCAGCAGCACCGGCGACGCGGACGCGCCGTTCGGCCCGCCGCCGCCGGTGAGCAGGTACGGCTCGGTGAACAGGTTCGCGCCGGTGATGGTCGCCACGATCACGACGAGCGTGGTGGCGGGGCGGACCGCCGGCACGGTCACCGAACGGAACCGCTGCCATCGGCTGGCCCCGTCCACCGCCGCTGATTCGTACAGTTCGTTCGGCACGTTCTGCAGCGCGGCCAGGTAGAGCAGGATGAAGAAGCCGAGCTGCTTCCAGGCGACGTAGACCGCGACGGTCGGCATCGCCAGGTGCTCGCTGACCAGCCAGGACGGGTCCGGCGCCAGCGGACCGAGGAGCTTGTTGACCAGGCCGCCGGAGTTGAACAGGAACAGCCACACGCCCACCACCGCGACGCTCGCGGTCACGTACGGCACGTAGTAGGCCACCCGGAGGAAGGTGCGTCCGCGGATGGCGCCGTTGAGCGCGTTCGCCAGCAGCAGCGCCAGGACGGTGGTGAGCGGCACGTTGATCAGGAGGAACACGATGATGTTCCCGAACGCCTGCCGGACGGCCGGATCACCGAGGACGGCGGTGTAGTTCGCCAGCCCGACGAACGGGCGGTCGACCGGCACGCCCGGTGCGGTGAAGAAGTAGTCGTGGAAGCTGATCCACACCGCGAACCCGAACGGGTAGGCGAACACCAGCGCGAGGAACACCGCATACGGCGCGACGAGAACCGCGCCGACCGGGTGGCGACCGAGAACGGCCGCCACCCAGCGCCGCGGGCCGCGCCGGGAGACTTCCCGACTGAGCGGCCCGGACATCAGGACTGCCCGGCCAGCCCGGTGGCCTTCTTCGCGGCCTCGGAGAACGCATCCGGCAGCGGCCGCTTTCCGAAGATGACCGACTCGGAGTACGCGTCGCGGAAGGTCTGCCAGATCGTGATGGAGTTGGCCACGTTCGGCACCTCGACGGTGCGTCCGGCCTGGTCGGCGAAGCTCTTGTAGGCCGGGTTCTTCGTGAAGTAGTCCGGGTAGGTCGACGGCAGGTCCGCCCGCAGCGGCATCTGACCGGTGGCCTCCAGCAGGGCGCCGTCCTGCTCCTTGCTGGTGGCGAACTTCAGCACCTCCCACCCGGTGGCGCGGTTCTTGCACGCCGAGTACATGGCGGCGTTCTTGGCGTCGCTGAAGGTCTTGACCTCGCCCGCGGGCTTGCCGGTGGAGGTCGGCACCGGGGCCGCCCCCCACTTCACCTTCTCGCCGTACACCGCGATCGCCCACGGGCCGACGATGGCCATCGCGGCCTTGCCGTCGGCGAACGAGTCGCCGTTGTACTTCTCCTTCGGCGCGAGACCCTCGTCGTAGAGCTTCTTCCAGAACTCCGCGACCCGCAGCCCTTCGGGCGAGTCGAACTGGGCCTTGCCGTTCTCGACCAGCTGCTTGCCGCCGGTCTCCGCGGCGAACAGCGGGTAGTAGTCGAACCACGACTGGAAGAACTCGCTGCTCGGGGCCGGGTAGATCGCGGCCGGCGCGGCGCCGGACGACTTGATCTTACGGGCGGTGGCGAGGAACTCGTCGTACGTGGACAGCGGAGGCTTCTCCTGGTCGACGCCGGCCTTCGCGAGGATCTCCTTGTTGTAGAAGATCATCACGGGGTTGGACTTCCAGGGCATCTGGTAGAACTTGCCGTCGGCGGACTTGTACTGGTCGGCCGCGGCACCCGTGCGCTGCTTGATGTAGTCGGCGGCACCGTCGAAGCTGTCGAGCGCCACGAGCCCGCCCTGCTTCTGGAACTGCGGCACGGCGGCCGGGGCGGTGTTGAAGATCAGGCAGGGCGCGTTGCCGGCGGTGATCGCGGCGCCGATGACCTCCTCGGAGGACTTGCCGGCGGGGATCTCCTGGGCGGTGATCTTCTGGTCGGCGTGCTGGCCGTTCCACGCCTCGACCATGGCCTTACCCCAGGCCAGCTCCTCCTTGTTGTTCGACAGCCAGATGGTGATGGGCCCCTTGGCCGAGGAGTCGGCCTTGGTGCCGGAGCCGCCGTCACCGCAGGCCGCGGTGAGGCCGAGGGAGAGGACGAGGAATGCGGCGGGGACGGTACGTCTCATATCGGTCTCCGATCTCGACTGCCGTGACGCGGAGCTGACCAGGCCGAGGCGATGCCCGGACGGCGTGGTCACGGTGCTTGGTGTGGTGTGGGTGGTGGTGCAGCCGTGGAGGCGCGGACGACGAGCTGCGCGGGAGGCATCTCGACGTCCGGGCCGCCGGTGCCGTCGATGAGATCGAGCAAGGTACGGGCGGCGACGCCGCCCCAGCCGGACGGATCGGTCCGGACACTGGTCAGGGCCGGGCTGATGTGGGCGGCCAGTTCCGTGTCGTCGAAGCCGGTGACGGAGAGCTGGCCGGGTACGTCGAGGCCGCGTTCCCGGGCCACCGCCATGCCGGCCATCGCCATCACGTCGTTGGCGTAGATGATCGCGGTCGGCGGGTCGGTCAGGTCGAGCAGGTGCTGGGTGGCCCGAGCCCCACCGGCCGCCGAGAAGTCGGAGGGCACACAGGGACCGGGAGGCAACCCGGCATCCCGGAGCGCGTCCTCCCAGGCGTCCCGCCGTGCGGAACCGTGCAGGAAGTGTTCCGGACCGGCGACGTGGGCGACGTGCCGATGCCCCAGCTCGACCAGGTGCCGTACGGCGGCGGCGATCCCCGGCCGGTCGTCGACGAGCACCGCCGGGAACGGGCTGGCCACGTCGGGACGGCCGAGGGTGACGGCGGGCAGCCGCAGCTCCTCCAGCAGGGCGATCCGCGGATCGGCGATCCGCAGGTCCAGCAGGAACACCCCGTCCACCCGCCCGTCGGCGGCCAGCCGCCGGTAGCCATCCTCCTCCGCCCGTTGGCTGGTGACGACCTGGAGGACCAGCGCCTGGTTCCGCTCGGCGAGGACGCGTTCCACGCCGGCGATGAAGGCGGGGAAGAACGGGTCGGCGCCGAGCAGCTCCGGCGGACGGGCGAGCACCAGGCCGACCGCGAACGCCCGGGAGGTGGACAGCGCCCGGGCGCGGTGGCTCGGCGTCCAGCCCAGCTCCTTCGCCACCGCCAGGATGCGCTGGCGGGTCTCCTCGGCCACCCCGGGCCGGCCGTTGAGGGCGAAGGACACCGCGCCCTTGGAGACTCCCGCGGCACGGGCGACGTCGGTGATCGTCGGTCGACGTTGGGCCACCAACTCGGCCTCCCTCCCGTACCTGCAGGTCCTGGAGCGACCAATCGGCCGCTAAACCGGTTTGGGAGATGCTAGACCGGTTTAGCGAACGGATCAATGGCTGGCTCCATTAGGGCTGGAGGGAGCGGCCCGGGTTCCGGACCAACGCGCGGCGACCGGGGCCCTTGGTCAGGCCTTCGGCACCCTCGCCGTGTCCACAGGATCAACCTGGGCGGCCCGGCGGCGCGACCGCAGCAGTTGGATGCCGATGGGCAGGACGGAGACCACGACGATGCCGATGAGGATGATCTCGATGTTGGACTTGACGAAGGCGATCTGGCCGAGGAAGTAGCCGAGGACGGTGACGCCCACTCCCCACAGCGTTTCGCCGATGACGTTGAAGATCAGGAACGTGCGGTAGTGCATGCGGGAGACGCCGGCGATGATCGGGGTGAAGGTACGCACGATAGGCACGAACCGGGCCAGCACGATCGAGCGGGCCCCGTAGCGGGCGAAGAACTGGTTGGCCCGCTGCACGTTCTCCTGCTTGAACAGCCGCGAGTTGGGGCGGCGGAACAGAGCCGGGCCGACCCGCTTGCCGAACAGGTAGCCCACCTGGTCACCGGCGATGGCGGCCACGGCCACCAGCAGGCAGAGCAACCACAGCGGCTGGTGCAGGTAACGACCGTCGGCGACGAGCAGCCCGGCGGTGAACAGCAGCGAATCGCCCGGCAGGAAGAACCCGATCAGCAGCCCGGACTCGGCGAACACGATGGCCAGAATGCCGATCAGTCCGAAGGTGGAGATCAGCCATTCCGGGTTGAGGACGGTGGGACCCGCAGCGAGGAGCGGCTGGGGCGATGGCACGGACACCTCCAAGACGGCGGGAACCTGCGGGCTACTGGCCGACGGTCGGGCGCGAACTCCGCTGCCGCGCCCACCGGTCGTACGCCCGACCACCGGTGTGCACGACGGCGACGGCGGCGGCGGCGATGAACACCCCGGCGAGGATGTCCGCCGGATAGTGCACCCCCGCCCAGACACGTGCGAATCCGATGATGGTGGCCAACACCGTCAGCGCTACCCCCCACCGCCGGGACAGAAACGCCCCCACCGCGAACGCCACCGCGAATGCCGCCGTCGCGTGGTCGCTGGGCAGCGACGGCCCCGCGGCGTGCGGAATCAACTGGTGCACCGAATGGGTCTGGAACGGTCGCACCTCGGTACTGACGGCGGCGACGACCTGCCCGACCACGAACGCCACCGCGAGCGCCCCCGCGACCCGCACGACGGCGGCTGGTCGGGACCGCACGCTACACAGCACGGGGACCGCCGCCACGACGCCGAGGACGAAGATCAGCCACATCGCCGCCCACTCGAAGATGTCATCGACCGGGTCGCTGCGCCCGGCGGCGGCGTTGATCAGCTCGAACAGGTGGTAGTTCATCCCCCGACCACACTTCCTGGTCGACCCGGCTCCCCCGTACGGCCGGCTGCCGCCAGCCTGCCCGCCAGCACCTGAGAAGAGCCTGAAACGGACGACGGCAGGGTCAGTGCGACCGGGTGCCGCAGCTGAGCGGCAGGAGGATGCGGACCCTCAGGCCCGGTCCGGGCACGACCTGCACGGTGCCGCCGTGCGCGGCGATGATCTCCCTGGTGATCGGCAGTCCGAGGCCACTCCCGCCGTCGGCGCGGGCCCGGCTGTCGTCCAGCCGGACGAACCGGTCAAAGATGCGCTCCCACTGGTCTTCGGGGACACCCGGCCCGTCGTCACCGACCTCCACGCAACCCCACCCGTCCCGTACCGAAACGTGCAGCGCCACCTGGGAGCGCGCGTGCCGGGCGGCGTTGTCGGTCAGGTTTCGCAGCGCCCGGCTGAGGTCGTGCGCGTCGCCACTGACCCGTACCGGAGCGAGGTGGGCACGGACGGTCAGGTCGGGCCGGCGGGCGGCGATCCGGCTCCGCTCGGTATAGGCCAGGTCGTCCAGATCGACGTCGTCATGGCCCCCGGTGGCGCCCAGCTCGTCGATGCGCGCGAGCAGCAGGAGATCGGACACGAGGCGGCCGAGGCGCTCCGACTCGAGGCGCAGCAGCCCGATCAACTCCTCGGTGGTGGCGGTCCGCGGGCTCAGCGCCAGCCGGTCCAGGCCGGCCTGCAAGGTGGCCAGCGGGCTGCGCAGTTCGTGGCTGGCGTCGGCCACGAACCGCCGCTGGCTCGCCGCCGCCGTGTCCAGCCGGTCGAGCATGCTGTTCATCGTCTCGGCGAGCGCCGCCACCTCATCGTGCGCCGTCGGCACCGGAACCCGGGCATGCAGGTCACGAGCGGTGATGCCGGCGACCCGGCGACGGATCGCCTCGACCGCGTGCAGCGACCGCCCGACGAACAGGAACACCGCCGCGCCGACCACGAGCAGCATCGGTGGCAGTCCGGCGATCAGGATGGCGGCGACCGCCTCGGTGCTCTCGTTCACCGGCCGCAGCGACTGTGCCACCAGCACGGTCTGCGTGCCGGAGCCGACGGCGACCCCTTCGGCGACCACCCGGTACGGGTCCTCGTCGGCGAACGGCAGCAGCCGCTGCTCGCGCAGCACCTCGCCGGGGCGGGGGCGTAGCGGAGACAGCGGCGCGGCGCCGCCGAGCGCGGCCGAGGCGGCCTCAACCCGACCGGAGGGGCCGAGGACCTGCACCAGGGTCTGCTCCCCCGGGCTGGGCCTCAACGTCTGGGCAATCGCCGCCTGGTCGCCGGCCGCCACCGCCGAGGCGACCTCGGCCGCCCGCTGCCGGGCGGCGGCGTCAACGTTGCCGACCAGGTCCATGCGGGCCAGGTAGACGAAGGCCGCCGCGCCGACGGCAAAGGCAAACGCCACCACCACGGCGGCGGCCAACGCCGAGCGCAGGCGCACCCCCAGGCGCCTGCGCACCCACCGGACCAGGTCCCTGAACGACCCGCGCCTGCCCGCCATTTCCGCAGCGTAGGCACCGCCGGCGGGAGAAGGCCCGGAGAAGCCAGTAGTGCGCTTTCCGTCAGCCGCCATCGGCCGCCAACCGGTACCCCATCCCCCGCTCGGTCTGGATGGCCGACCGGCCGAACGGCTGGTCGATCTTGCGGCGCAGGTAGCCGATGTACACCTCGACGATGTTGGGATCGCCGTCGAAGTGGGCATCCCAGACGTTCTCGATGATCTGGGTCTTGGACACCACATCCCCGCGATGGCGCATGAGGAACTCCAGCAAGGCGAACTCGCGCGCGGTGACCCGGACCGGCTGCCCGGCCCGGGCGACCAGCCGCCGCGCGGGATCCAGCGTCAGATCACCGGCGGCCAGGACCACCGGGCGAGCGGGGGCACCCCGGCGGACCAGGGCGCGGAGCCGGGCCACCAGCACCACGAAGGAGAACGGTTTGGTCAGGTAGTCGTCGGCGCCGAGGTCGAGGGCGTCGGCCTGGTCGTACTCGCCCTCCTTCGCGGTCAGCATCAGCACCGGCGTCCACACGCCGCGCGACCGCAACTGGCGGCACACCTCATAGCCGCTGAGACCGGGCAGCATAATGTCGAGCACGACCACGTCGTAGGCGTTCTCGCTGGCCGCCCAGAGCCCGTCCGGGCCGGTGTGCTGCACATCGACGGCGAGCCCCTCCTCGACCAGCCCCGCGCGGATCACCTCCGCCAGAGCGGTCTCGTCCTCGACCACCAGCACCCGCACCAGTTCGGCTCCCATCCTGTCTCCAGACCCGCGGCTCCCCCTCGGGCCGACGTCGCCGTACCGCCCGACGGCACCACCGGGCGACGCCGGCCCCGGGCATGGTGGGGGCAGCGACGCCGCGGTCACCGCCGCGCTGCCAGATCCCTCTCGTCGCGTGTGACGAGCGGGAGCGACGCATCCCGCCTCGTCACGCCCAGGTAGCCGACCAGGACAACGATCGTCGCCAGGAACAGACCGCTGGTGATCACGGGGCCGATGCCGAGGCCACCTTCGTCACGCCCCTGCGAGAGGTAGTCACCGAGCGACGCACCGAGCGGGCGAGTCAGCACGTAGGCGATCCAGAACGCCAAAATCGGGTTCAGCCACGACCCAGCGTACGTCGCCCCGACCACGGCGATCAGCGCGGCGAAGATCAACCCGGAGCGCCAGTAGCCCAGGTCGAACCCCTCGGACAACAGATCGCCGGCCGCCGTGCCGAGCGCGAAGGTGAACAGGATCGCCGCCCAGTAGAAGCCCTCTCGGCGGGCGGTGACAATCGAGTGGATCGACAGAGTGCCCTCACTGCGGTACCAGATCCCGAAGGTGGCGGCGAGGGCCACGGCGAACACCGCCGTGCTCACCTCAAGCGGGACGCCGAGACTGTCGGTCAGATTGTCCGTGATCAGCGTGCCGACGATGCTGACCAGCACCACCGCCAGCCAGTAGATCCCCGCCACGTACCGCCGGACCCGGAACTGCCAGACGAGCACCGCGGCCAGCGCGACGGCCATGACCAGCGTGGTGCCGGTCAGGCCGAAGTGAAGGTTGACGTTGAGAAAGTCCGCCGCCGTCTCGCCCACCGTGGTCGAGAGGACCTTGATGATCCAGAAGTAGACCGTAACCTCGGGGACCTTGTTGAGCATCTGTCGCATTTGCGGTGATTTGCCAAGGGTCATGCCCGCAAACTCCCACGCCCACGCTGAGAGCAGGCTGAACTGGGCAACCGGCACGGACCGGTCAGCGGGGCGACACCCGCGCTCGGAACAGCGCCATGACCGCGTAGCCGAGAAGCAGCAGGCCGACGCCGGTGCCGACGACCGGCCCCACCAGCGCGGACGAGCCGAACCCGACGAACAGACCGACCAGCGCCACGAGGCACACCGCGAGGCCGAGCGGCCGGAGCAGGCGATCGCGCAGCACCGGCGCCAGCGGCAGGAAATGCAGGCCGACGACGGCGCTGACGAGCACCGGAATGAACGCCGACCAACCCGCCAGCCCGAGCAGCCAGGCACCGAGCCCGGCCAGGGCGAACTCCACGCCGACGATGAGCAGGTAGCGCCGGTCGGCGGCCCGGTCTCGCGGCGGCGCACCGGCATCGCGACCACCGGCACCGGCGACGACAGCGCCGAGGACCGCGGTCAGCAGGGCCGCCACACTGCCCAGGAGCAGCACCGTGTGCAGCGGCGGCTCCGCCTTCGGCACGCTGAACCAGAGGGCCGCGAAGACGCCGAGGTACAGCGCGGTCAGCCCCGCCTGCCGACGGGTTCCCGTTCGTGTCATCATCCCGTCCCCGCAGATCGCTTCACCGCCCGACCACCCGATCGACGGCTTCATGATCATATGGTGCCTCACCAGCGTCTCGGTCATGAGGTGGCGCGACCCGAGCAGCCGCTGGCCCCGACGGAGTGGGGCCGCGTCGGGCCGGCTGAGCAACTAGGTTGCTAATGGATTTTCAGGATGTTGTCCGGCGGCGACGCATGGTGCGCAGCTACGACCCGGACCGGCGGGTACCCCCGACGTCGTCGAGCGCATCGTCCACAACGCGCTGCGGGCGCCGTCGGCAGGTTTCTCTCAGGGCTGGGGCTTCCTGGTGCTCGACAATCCGGCCGACATCGCGAGGTTCCGGGACGCCGCACGACCCGAGGAGGGCACCGAGAACTGGTTCGCGGCGCGGGTCGAGTCCCCGCTGCTGATCGTTCCCCACTCGAACACGGACGCCTACCTGGACCGCTACGCCCAGCCCGACAAGGGGGTTGGCGACAGCTCGGGATTTTATGGGCAATCATAGTCGAACATTCACATGTATCGTGGGGTGTGAAGCTGCCAGACTGGGCACGCGAGCAGGGCGTGACCTATCAGACCGCCTGGTGGTGGGTGAAGGACGGCAAGATGCCCGTTCCTGTCCGTCAGGCGCCGTCTGGTACGTGGATCGTGGAAGAGGTGCGGTCCGCGGCCGGTCGCGTGGTCGCCTACTGCCGCGTGTTCTCCTGGGATCAGAAGGGTGACCTGGACCGCCAGACGGTGCGGGTTGTGGAGGGGGCCAAATGCTCAGGGTCTGGCCGTGGCGGAGATCGTGACTGAGATCGGCTCCGGCCTGAACGGCGAGCGCCGCAAGCTGCATCGTCTCCTCGCCGACCCGACTGCGGTGGTGATCGTGGTCGAGCACAAGGACCGGCTGGCCTGGTTCGGTGTGGAGCACCTGCAAGCCGCGCTCGCTGCGACCGGGCGTCGCCTGGTGGTTCTGGACCCGGAGGAATCCACGAACGACCTGGTCGAGGACATGGCCGACGTGTTGACGTCGATGTGTGCCCGGCTGTACGGGCAGCGGGCGGGGAAGATCCGTGCCGCCCGTGCTCTGGCCGCCGTGACCGGCGAGGAGCCGTTGGTGTGAAGAAGTTCGAGCCGCGGCCCGGTTTCGTGGTCCAGGCGTTTCGTTTCGCGTTGGATCCGAACGTCACGCAGGAGCAGCGGCTGCGGTCGCACTGTGGTGCGGCTCGCGCCGCCTACAACTGGGCTGTCTCGTGGGTGATGGCGTCGTGGTGGCAGCGCAAGGCGGAGGCCTCGTACGGCATCGCCGAGGAGGAGTTGACGCCGTGGCGGCCGTGGTCGCTGCTGGCGTTGCGGAAGGTGTTCAACGAGGTCAAGAAGACCGACCCGCGTTTCGCCGGCTGGTGGCAGGAGAACTCCAAGGAGGCGTACAGCACAGGTTTGGCGAACGCGGCGGCGGCGTTCGACAACTACGCCACGTCCAAGCGCGGGCAGCGTGAGGGCAAGCGGGTGGGCATGCCCCGGCCCAAGTCCAAGCACACCGCCCGGCTGGCTTGCCGGTTCACTACCGGCGCCATCCGCGTGGAGCCGGACCGGCGGCATGTCACGTTGCCGCGGCTGGGGACGATCCGCACCCACGAGTCCACCCGCAAGCTGCAACGCCGTATCGCAGGCGGCACCGCCCGCATCCTGTCCGCCACGGTCCGCTTCGAGCGAGGCAGGTGGTTCGTCTCCTTCCAGGTCGAGATCCAGCGCGCCACCAACCGGACTCCGGCACGTCCGGATGCGGCGGCGGGTGTGGACCTGGGCGTGAAATGCCTCGCGGTGATCGCCGAGAGCCAGGGCAGAGTGCGGTTCGTGCCGAACCCGGCGTACTACGACGGCGCGGTCAAGCAACTCAAACGGCTGTCCCGGCGGGTCTCCCGCCGTCAGGGGCCGGACCGGCGCACCGGGCAGAAGCCGTCCAGGCGGTGGCTCGCCGCGAACACCGAACGCAACCGCGTGCACCATCGGGTGGCGAATCTACGCGCCGACGCCCTACACAAACTCACCACCGACATCACCGCCGAGTACGGCACCGTCGTGGTCGAAGACCTCAACGTGGCCGGCATGCTCCGCAACCGACGCCTCGCCCGCAAGATCGCCGACGCCGGCTTCGCGGAGATCCGCCGGCAGGTGGAGTACAAAACCGCATGGAACGGCGGCCGGCGGATAGTAGCCAACCGCTGGTATCCCTCCAGCAAAACCTGCTCGGCCTGCAGCACGGTGAAAGCCAAGCTGCCACTGCACGTCCGAGTGTTCACCTGCGACGCCTGCGACCTGGTTATCGACCGGGACGAGAACGCAGCCCGCAACCTCGCCGCCCTCGCGACGGCAGCAACAACGGGTACCGGAGTGGCCGGAGACCCGGGCGTGCAAGCGCCGAAACCGCGTGGAGCCGACCACAAGACCCGCACCACCACCCGCAGCCGCAACGCCGCGGGTGGGCGGGCAGGTGGCGAAACCCTGCCCCGCCAACGGCAGCAGGAAACGCGAGACCGTCATCAGGACACCGAAGCGCAACCCGCGCTCCGGTGACACCGTTACGGGCTCTCCCAGCCGAAAGGCTGGGATTGCTGACATCCGACTACGGAATCAGCAACGGTCAGGCGGAGGCGCGGTGGATGAGCTTGGTGTCGAGGAGGACGTGCGGGGACACCTCCTCGCCGCGGATGCGGGAGACCAGCAGGCGGGCCATCTGGCGGCCCATCTCCTCCACCGGCTGGAAGACCGTGGTCAGCGGCGGGTCGGCCTGCCGGGCGATCGGGGCGTCGTCGAAGCCGATCACCGCCACGTCCTCGGGCACCCGGCGGCCGACCTCGCGGAGCGCCCGCAGGGCGCCGAAGGCCATCAGGTCGGAGGCGACGAAGACCGCGTCCAGGTCCGGGCAGACCTCCAGCAGCCGGCGCATGCAGGCCGTGCCGCTGCCCTCGCTGAAGTCGCCGTACTCGATCAGGTCCGGGTTCACCTCGCCGCCGGCGGCCTGGACGGCCTCCCGGTAGCCGGTCAGCCGGGCCAGGCCGGCACCCATGTCCTGGGGGCCGGCGATGGTGGCGACCCGCCGCCGGCCTCGTTCGAACAGGTGCTCCACCGCCTGCCGGGCACCGCCGACGTTGTCCACGTCGACGAACCAGGCCGGCTGGGCGTTCGGGTGCAGCATCCGGGCCGGCCGGCCGCCGAGCACGGTGGGCAGGCCGCGCTCCTCCAGCAGGGTGGGCAGCGGGTCGGCGTCGTGCAGGGAGAGCAGCAGCACGCCGTCCACGTGCTGGTTGGTCAGGTGGTGCTCGACCCGTTCCCGCTCGATCTGGGACTGCGCCATGGCCAGCCAGAGCTGCATCGGGGTCTCCAGCAACGCGGAGCTGACGCCCCGGACGATGCCGGCGAAGAACGGCTCGGTGAAGACCCGATCCCCCGACTCGGAGACCACCAGCGCCACCGAGTCGGTCCGCTGGGTCACCAGCGCCCGGGCGGCGCGGTTGGGCACGTACCCCAGCTCGGCGATCGCCGCCTGGACGGCGGCCCGGGCCTCGGGGCTGACCTGGGGCGAGCCGTTGACCACGCGAGAGACCGTGCCGCGCCCCACGCCGGCGCGGGCGGCGACCGCGTCCAGGGTCGGGCGCCCGAGCGACCGCGTGCGCTGCGTTGTCATCGTCTGCACCTCCGACGTCGGACGGACCCGGCACCTGCTTGGGCGTCGGTGCCGGGCCGCCCGTTACTGGCTGGCCTTCCGCCCTATTGTGCGGCCAGGCCGTTACGTCGGATCACCTCGGCGTACCACCTGGCGCTGGACTTGGGGATCCGGGCCTGGCTGTCGTAGTCGACGTACACCATCCCGAAGCGCTTGGTGTAGCCCCAGGCCCACTCGAAGTTGTCCAGCAGCGACCAGGCGAAATACCCCTTCAGCGGCACCCCGGCGCCGATCGCGGCGTGCGCGGCGCGCAGGTGCGTGTCGAAGTACGCCAGCCGGTCCGGGTCGTCCACCCGGCCGTCGATCACCGTGTCGACGAACGCGGAGCCGTTCTCGGTGACGTACAGCGGCAGGTCGGTGTAGTCCCGGTGGACGCGTTCCAGGGTCTCGACCAGGCCCGGGGCGTCGATTTCCCAGTCCATGTCGGTCATCGGCACCCCTCGGGTGACGAACCGGACGTCCGCGCTGCCGGGCCAGCAGGACGGCGCCCGCCAGTAGGCCTCCGCCCCGGCCGCGGGGACCGGTGCGGCGACCACGTACCGGCTGTAGTAGTTGACGCCCACCATGTCCAGCGGCGCCGAGATGATCCCCAGGTCGCCGTCGCGCACGTGCCCGAAGTCGGTGACCTGGCGCAGGTCGGCCTGCAGGTCCGCCGGGTAGGCCCCGCGCAGCACCGGGTCGAGGAAGAACCGGTTGGCCAGCCCGTCGATGCGGCGGGCGGCGTCGGTGTCCGCGGGCGAGTCGGTGGCCGGGGTCACCGGGTAGAGGTTGAGCGTGATGCCGAGCTGCGCCTCCGGCCGGGCCGCCCGCACCGCCTGGACGGCCAGCCCGTGCCCGAGCATGAGGTGGTGCCCGGCCCGGACCGCGTCCGACCCGTTCGAGCGGCCGGGCGCGTGCAGGCCGGAGCCGTAGCCGAGGAACGCCGAGCACCACGGCTCGTTGAGGGTGGTGAAGTATCGCACCCGGTCGCCGAGGGCGTCGGCGACGAGCCGGGTGTAGTCGGCGAACCGGCCGGCGGTGTCGCGGGCCGGCCAGCCGCCGGCGTCCTCCAGTGGCTGGGGCAGGTCCCAGTGGTAGAGGGTGAGCCACGGCTCGATGCCGTGGGCCAGCAACTCGTCGACCAGCCGCCGGTAGAAGTCCAGTCCCGCCTGGTTGGCCGGTCCGGTACCGCCCGGCTGGACCCGCGGCCAGGAGATCGAGAAACGGTACGACTTCAGGCCCAGGTCGGCCATCAGCCGTACGTCCGCGGGCATCCGGTGGTAGTGGTCGCAGGCCACGTCACCGGTGTGCCCGGCCACCGTCCGGCCCTCGGTGTGGCTGAAGGTGTCCCAGATCGACGGGGTCCGGCCGCCCTCGGCCGCCGCCCCCTCGATCTGGTACGCCGCGGTCGCCGCACCCCACAGGAAGCCGGGCGGGAAGGTGCGTTCCGGACCCTGGTCGAGGATCCCGACGGCGGGTGGGCTGGCTGGGTTACTCACGACTTGACGGCGCCTTCCATGATTCCGCCGATGATCTGGCGGCCGAAGATGATGAACACGGCCAACAGCGGCAGGGTCGCGAGCGCGGTGCCGGCGAACAGGGCCACGTAGTCCGTCTGGTACGGCCCGGACGAGAGGATCTTCAGGGAGTATTGCACCGTCGGGGTGTCCGGGGTGAGCACGATGAACGGCCAGAGGAACTCGTTCCAGGTCTGCATGAAGGTCAGCAGGCCGAGCACCGCCGCCGCCGGCCGCAGCGCGGGCAGCACCACGTTCCAGTAGATCCGCCAGGTGGAGCAGCCGTCGAGCCGGGCCGCCTCGATCAGCTCGTCGCTGATCGCGGCCATCGCGTACTGGCGCATCATGAACACCCCGAAGCCCTGCACCAGGAACGGCACGATGACCGCCTGCAGGGTGCCCGTCCACCCGAGATCCACCATCATCAGGTAGAGCGGGATGACGCCGAGCTGGGTCGGCACCATCATGGTCAGGATGATGAGCAGCAGCAGCGCGTTGCTGCCGCGGAACCTGAGCTTCGCGAAGGCGAAGCCGGCCAGGCTGGAGAAGAAGATCACCGAGATGGTGACCACGCTCGACACGACGGCCGAGTTGACCAGACCGTAGACGAACGAAGCGTCCTCGTTGGCGAGCATCCGGTCGATGTTGGTGAACAACTGGTCGCCGGGGCTCGGCGGCATCTCGTAGACCGCGCTGTTGTCCCGGGAGGCGATGATGAACGACCAGATGATCGGGAAGATCGACAACACGCAGCCGATGATCAGCGCTAGGTAGGTCAGCGGGCTGGCCTGCCAGAGTTGTACGCCGGGGGTGCGCCGGCGGCGTCGCGGGGCCGGCGGTGGTGGGGCCACCGACCGGGGCAGGGTCTGCGCGGTGGTCACTTCTGCTCCCCCTTCACCGACCGGCGTACGAGCGCAAAGTTGATCAGCGCGAAGATGATGATCATCATGAAGAGCAACCAGGACATCGCCGAGCCGTACCCGTACTCGGCGTTGCCGGTGAAGGTCCGCTCGTAGATGTACATGGCCAGGGTCTGGAACTGGTGGTCGGCGCCACCACGGACCAGGCCGAACCCGTACATCAGAGGCTCGGTGAAGATCTGGAAGCCACCGATGGTGGAGATGATGACCGTGAAGAGGATCGTCGGCCGGATCAGCGGCACGGTGATCGCCCAGAACTGCCGCCAGGCCGAGGCACCGTCCAACGCGGCCGACTCGTACAGGTCCTTCGGGATGGCCTGCATGGCGCCGAGGTAGATCAGCGCGTTGTAGCCGGTCCACCGCCAGTCGACCATGAAGGCGACCGCGAACCAGGAGGCGTAGCGGTTGTCCCGCCAGGCGATCGGATCGACGCCCACGGTGCCGAGCAGCCAGTTGATCAGGCCGTACCGGTCCGCGAAGATCAGCGCGAAGATGATCCCGACCGCGGCCACCGAGGTGATGTTGGGGATGAGAATGCCCATCCGCAGCAGCGTGCGGGCCCGCATCTGCCGGTTCAGCAGGTTGGCGATGATCAGCGCCACGACGAGCTGCGGCACGGTGCTGAGGATGAAGATCCCGACGGTGTTGTAGGCCGCGTTCCAGAACTGGGCGTCCGCCATCAGCTCCCGGTAGTTCTCCAGCCCCGCGAACTCCTTGGTGCCGCTGAGCAACTCGTAGTCGAAGAGCGATACGTAGGCGGTGTAGAGGACCGGGAAGAGGCCGAAGATCCCGAAGAGGACGAAGAACGGGGCGATGTAGAGGTACGGGGAGTAGCTGAGGTCCCAACGGCCGAGCCGGTACGACCGGCGCCGGCGCGGCGGGGCGGGCGGGGGTGGCGAGGCGGCACGCGACGATGGCACCGCGCCGACAGTGGAACGCATTGCGGGTCCTTCCGGGGAGTTGGGCGTTGGTGACCTCGCGGCGGCGCCCACACCCGGGCCGGGTGTGGGCGCCGCCACCGGTCTGCGGGCCCTGGACGCCCGCGGGCTCGGCGGGTCACCGGCGACTCAGCTGGCCGCCTTCCTGGCCTCGTCCATCGCCTTCTTCCAGGCGGCTTCCGAACTGATCTGGCCGCGCTCGGCCGCCTGCATCTGCGGCTCGACGATGGTCTCCCAGATCTGCTGGTGCTTGGCGCCGAGGAAGACCGGCTTCATGTTCTTGACGCTCGCACCGAAGATCTGGCCCGTGGGCGCGCCGCTGAAGTAGTCGCTCGTCTTGTCCTTGAACGCCGGGTCCTCGAGGCCGGCGATGTCGGACGGCATGGCGCCCGCCTCCTTGAACGCCGCCAGGTGCCCCTCCTTGCTGGTCAGGTACTTGGCCAGCAGGTACGCCTCCTTCGGGTGCTTGGTCTGGGCCGGGATGGCGAGGTAGGAACCACCCCAGTTACCGCCACCGCCGGGGATCGTGGCGATGTCCCACTTGCCGGCGTTCGCCGGGCCCGAGCGCTGGGCGATGACGCCCTCGGTCATCCAGGCCGGGCAGGGGAGGGTGGCGAACGCGGAGTTCTTGAAAGCGGCGTCCCAGTCGGCGCTCCACCGCTGCGCCTTGGCGGTCAGCCCGTCGGCGGCCATCTGCAGGCCCAGGTCCCAGGTCTGCTTGATCACCGGGTTGGTGTCGCCGATGAACTTGTTGTCCTTGTCGAAGAAGAAGGTCTCCGAGTTCTGCATGACGTACGGCTGCATCAGGCTGGTCGCGCTGTCCAGCCAGGCCGCCTTGACCTTGCCGCTGGCCTTGAACTCCTTGCCCAGCGCGATGTAGTCCGGCCAGGTGCTGATCCGCTTGGCGACCTCGTCCCGGTCCGTGGGCAGGCCGGCCTGCTGGAACAGGTCCTTGCGATAGCACATGGCCAGGCCGCCGACGTCGGTGCCGAGGCCGATCAGCTTCTTGCCGTCCGGCGTCAGGGCGTTGTTCCACTTCCACTCGGGGAAGTTGGCCTTCAGCTCACCGGCGCCCAGGTCGAGCAGGTTGGCGAACTTGTCGTGGTTCTGGACGTACCCGAGCAGGACGCCCTCCTCGAGACCGACCACGTCGCCGGCGCCGCTGCCCGCGGCGAGCCACTGCACCAGCTTCGGCTGGAAGTCGCGCAACTCGCCCATCTTCTGGTGCTCGACCTTGATGTTGGGGTTGGCCGCCTCGAAGTCCTTGATGGCCTGGTCATAGCCGAAGTTCTGGAAGGTCTGCAGGACCAGCTTGACCTGGCCGCCCCCGCCGGTCGACCCCTCGTCCTCGCTCTTCTTGCTGCACGCCGTGCTGCCGAGAGCCACGCCCGCGGCGAGCGCGGCTACCGCGACAGTTCGGAGCCGGCGCCTGATGACGCTCATCCCTGACCCCTCTCAGGTGGGTAACTCGTGTGGTGGTGATTGACCCGTGCCGCCCGTCGGCGGGGCGGGTCACGTGGTGGGGTTGTGCCGGTTCTGGACGCCGCCGCGACAAGCGATGTGGCTTGGAACACACGCCGGGAGCGCTCCCATGAGCTTGCCGATCCGCTTCAGGAGGTGTCAACAGGCCTGTGGGAGCGTTCCCAGATTGTTACCGGCGACGGCTCCACCGAGCCGGCCGAGGGGTGCGGCAGACCGAGACGACCAGCCCCGGCCGGCGCGCGGTCAGCAGGTCAGCAGAAGCGGCGCAGCAGGGTGGTGGCCCGGGCGGCGTCGAACGAGTCCGGGTCGAACCCGTCGGCGACCCAGTCCCGCATCGCCTCGTGCTCGGGGTGGGCCGGGTCGGCGAGCGCGGCCAGCAGGACGGCGTACCCGGACGGGCCGCCCACGTTCTCCGGCGGGCAGGCCCGCTCCCCCTCCAGGCAGGACGGGTAACGCCCGTCCGGGTCGGCGGTGCAGGAGTCCTCCACCACCAGGTCGTGCTCCCACCAGTCGCCGAAGTCGTAGGTGTAGCGGAACCGGCTGCCCTTGCCCAACACCTCGTCCAGCCGGACGTCCAACTCGTCGCGGAGCGCCAGATCGCCGTCCGGATCGGGTTCGCCGTACTGGCAGCCGTCGATCTCGAACGAGTGCAGGTGGCAGTCGCGCCAGCCCATCGCGTGCTGCACCACCCGATGCAGCCGGTCCAGGGTGTAACCGCCGGGAACCTGCACCCGCCGCCACACCGGCGGCCGGACCCCGGCGAGGGAGACCTTCAGCTGGAAGATCTGACGCGGCATGCTGTCCCATCCTTCCTCGGCATAGGCTGCCAGCATGATCTGCCGAGCGTGCCGGGAGCGGCGGCACGACGACTGTCCTGGCCGGAAGTGGTGCGACTGCCAGCACCGTACCCCCGAACCCACCCCTCCGGTCACCGGTCCGGCCGGCGAATGACCGACGGGATGGCGATTTCGCGGGTCTGGCCGGCACCCGCGACCGGGCCGCTGACCGACCCGGAACTGGCTGCCCTCTACGGCCGCGCCGCCCGGCCCCACCTGCGGGTGAACTTCGTGGCCAGCGCCGACGGGGCGGTTTCGCTCGACGGGTTCTCGGCCGGGCTCTCCGGAGAGCCGGACAAGCGGGTCTTCGGGCTGCTGCGGATGCTCTGCGAGGGGCTGGTGGTGGCCGCCGGCACGCTGCGCCACGAGGGCTACCGGGCGGTCCGGCTCGACCAGGCGCGCCGGACCTGGCGCCGGGAGCACGGCCTGGCCGAATATCCGACCCTGGTGGTGGTCTCCGGCTCGCTCGACCTGGACCCGGCCCAGGCGGCCTTCGCCGACGCCCCGGTCCGGCCGCTGGTACTCACCCGGGCCGCCGCCGAGCCGCCCCCCGGGCTCACCGACGTGGCGGAGCTGGTGCGGTGCGGCCAGGAGCAGGTCGACCTCGCCGCCGGCCTGGCCGAGCTGCGCCGCCGGGGGCTCGGCCAACTGCTCTGCGAGGGCGGCCCGTACCTGTTCGGCGCGCTCACCGCAGCCGATCTGGTCGACGAACTCTGCCTCACCGTCGCGCCGATGCTCGCCGGGGCCGGCCCGGGCCGGATCACCGCCGGGGCCGGCAGCACCGCGCGCCACCTGCCGCTGCGCCACGTGCTGGCCGCCGAGGACGGGGTGCTGATGCTGCGCTACGCCCGCGACCCGGAGGAGTCACCACCCGCCGGGTCCGCCCCCGCCGCCTGACCGGACCGACCCGATCGACCCCGGGTCGGCGATGTGGTGGGGTCCGCGGCGCCCGGATGCCGCCAGATCGGCGACGCGGGTAGTTGCCGTCCGGCACTGCGAAGGGCGCGGGCACACCCGGGAGGGCGAGCCCGCGCCCCTGGCGACGCGGCGGGACCGGGGCCGGCGGTGGAGGAGACCGCCGGCCGCGGTTCAGCGGGTCAGTTGACGGAGACGGCCGACCAGGCGGCGGCCACAGTGTTGTACTCGACGCTGCCGGTGCCGTACAGGTCCTTCGCGGCCGACAGGGTGGCGGTGCGGGCACCGGCGTAGTCGGTCCGCGAGGTCATGTACGTGGTGAGCGCGCGGTACCAGATCGCGCCGGCCTTGGCGTTGCCGATGCCGGTCACGGTGCTGCCGTTGCAGGTCGGGCTGTTGCCGTACGACGACGCGCCGCTGCCCACGGCGAGCAGGTAGAAGAAGTGGTTCGCCACGCCGGACGAGTAGTGCACATCGAGCCGCCCGACGGACCGGCTCCAGCAGTCGGCGGACGCGCCGTCCTTGGACGGCTTGTCCATGTAGCGCAGCGGGGCGCCGCTGGTGCGCAGCTTCTCGCCGATCAGGTAGTCGCCCGGGTCCTTGGCGTTGTTCGCGTAGAACTCCACCAGGGTGCCGAAGATGTCGCTGGTGGCCTCGTTGAGGCCGCCGGACTCCCCGCTGTAGCGCAGGCCGGCGGTGTTGCTGGTGACGCCGTGGCTCATCTCATGACCGGCCACGTCCAGCGAGGTGAGCGGGTACCAACCGGAGCTGCCGTCGCCGTAGGTCATGCAGAAGCAGGAGTCCTGCCAGAACGCGTTGGCGTAGTTGGTGCTGTAGTGCACCCGGCTGTACGCGCCGACGCCGTCGTTGCGGATGCCGTTACGGCCGAACGTGGTCTTGTAGTAGTCCCAGGTCATCTGGGCCCCGTACGCGGCGTCGGCCGCGGCGGTCTGCCGGTTGGCCAGGGTGCCGTCGCCGAAGACGTTCGAGACGCTGGTGACCAGGGTGCCGGTGCCGGTGGTGCCGCCGTTCAGGTCGTACGTCCGGTGGCCACCGCGGGTGGCGTCGGCGAGCTGGTAGGTGGTGCCGGAGAGGGTGCTGCCCACGGTCACCGTGCCGGAGTGGAAGGTGTTGCCGGTGCCGTCGCGCTGCACGCCCTCCCACGAGTCGCGGACCCGCCCGGTGGTGGCGTCGACCAGCACGTGCAGCTCGCTCGGCGTGCCGTCGGCGTACGCGCCGCCCACCACGACCTCGTAGGCGAGCGCGGTGCCGGCGGCGTCGGCGTCGTACACCAGCTGGCTGCCGTCGACGCGGCGGGCGGCGGCGGTGGAGGCGGCGAGTGCGGTGCGGCCGGCCGCCGCGGCGCTGACCCGGGCCTTCGCGCCCCGGGTCGGGGCGGCGGCGAGCGTGTGGCTGGCGCCCCGCCAGGTGTTGCCCTTGCCCAGGTGGACGACGGTGTCGCCGCCGAGCACCGGCAGGCCGTCCTGGTAGCGGTTGAGCCGGACGTGCTCGGTGCCGTCGACGTCGGCCTGGACGTTACGGAGCGTGAACGTCTGGCCGTCGGCGACCAGGGCGCCACCCGAGTGGGCCCGGAGCTGGGCCACCGCGCGGGTGAACGCGTCGGTGGAGACGGGGGCGGCGGAGGCCGTGGCGGGCAGGCCGGCCGCCAGCAGCGCGGCTGTGGCCAGACTGCCGAGGAGAGTGCTACGACGCATGAAGTCCCTACCTTCACTAGGACTGCCGGTCGGGGGGGTACCGACCGACGGGGCGACCCGCCGGTGGGCGACGGATCGGCACGCCCGGTGATGACCGGACGTGACGACGCACGAGGTATCGACGGAGGAAAGATCCTCGATGCGTTGTTGCACATTCTTGCGCCGCGGGGCCCTTGTCTGTCACGACCTGGTGCCAAGATTTTTTCCAGAACTTTCGTGGCCCGTTCACCACCGGTTCGTGGGAGCGACCGGCCACGCGGGCTGGATCGGGGCCCTAGCCTGGGACGACGGGCTCCACGGGGTGGGTGGCGCGGACGGCGCAGGGGATGTACGCAGCTGACATCGTCGCGTGGGCCTGGCCGCACGTCGCGATCGGCGTCGCGGTGGCGCGCGCCGGGTTCCGGCACGCCCGGGCCGGTGGCCCACCTGGTGCGATCAGCGCGGCTCGCAGACCCGGCCGGTCAGCGCCGGATCCCCTTCCCGGGTCGCCGACCACAGGGGGTTGAGCGCGAGGACCAACGGGGGCGCCTGCCAGGCTGCGCCCAGCTGCTGGAGCAGCGCGTACTCCCGGCGGGGCTGCGCCACCGGCTCGCCGGCCAGGAAGGCCTCCACCCGGTCCTCCACCGCCCGCCGCCCGATCAGGCCGCCGTGGAACGCCGGCTCCTGATAGACCGGGATGCGGCTGTACTCACCGGGTGGCGCCTCGGCAGCGCTGACCGTGGGCAGGAAAGCGATCATCCGGACCCCCGGCACCGGGCAGAGGATCCGGTTGCGGTAGAACGGCGCGTCGACCAGCACCGAGCGGACGAACGGCTCGTCGGGATGGTCCTTGACCGGCCGGGGGAGATTCGCGAGCCAGAACAGCACCCGCAGCTCCCAGCCCGCCGCGACCCCCCAGCCCTCGTGCCCCGGCGGCGGGTAGTACGTCCGCCCCGCCTGGACCAGCGGGCTGAACATCACCACGGCGCTGACCGGGCCACGGGGCAGCCGCTCCAGGTAGGTGCGCGCCACCATGGAACCCTCGCTGTTGCCGAACAGGGCGATCGGTCGGCCGGTGCGGTGGTGCAGCGCGTCCACCTGCGCGGCGAGCAGGGCGCTGCTGGAGTCGAGCGACCGGTGGGTCGCCTCCGGCGGGTACGGCAGCGGCCGGCCGTGCGCGTCCAGCCCCCGGTAGGAGAAGCGCTCGACCCGGGGATCGGCGGACGGCTCGCCGTCCCAGCGCGAATCGTGCCCGCTGAGGACGATGATCGCGTACGGCACCCGGTCGGACAGCCGGTCGCTGAGGATCGGGGGCATTCACGGGCCGTGCCGGCCACCTCCGGCGATCCCGACCAGCGCCTCGGCCCAGACCGCCCCCACCACGGCCAGCCCGATCGCGATCGGGGCGACCGGGAGCCGGGGCAGCCGGACCCGGGCCGGCAGCACGGCGGCGGCCACCGCCCCGCGCCACAGCAGCCCGTTGGCCACCCCGGTCAGCGCGGCCACCCCGACCGCCCACCAGCCCGGGACGCTGGAGATCAGCGCGCCGGCCAGGGTCAGCAGCAGGAAGTTCAGCGACGACCAGCCGAGCAGCTCGATCGTGGGCAGCCCTCGCCACCAGCCGGCGGCCACGCCGGCCCGGGCCAGGAAGGGGGCGAGCACCAGCATCGGGACCAGCGAGGCGAACAGGTACCAGGAGAGCGACACCGCGGAGAAGGCGACCGAGAGCGCGGCCCACGGCGAGATGACCAGCGCGGCCAGCACCGCGACCGACAGGTTGCGCCGGACCAGCCAATTCCAGGCGGGACGCGCCGCGCCGGCCGGCCAGGCCAGCGCGGTCAGCCCGGCGGAGAGCAGCCCGCGGGCCACCGTGACCGTCACCAGCCCGAGCAGGAAGGTGCCCCACGAGTCGTGGTACACCAGCAGCCAGCGCAGGTCGTGGTACGAGTCGTAGGGCCAGACGGCGGTGGCCTGCGGGGTGAGTCCCTGGGCGGCGCGGAAGCCGAACGCCATCAGCAGCCCGCCCTCGAGCATCGGCGGCAGCGCGGCGAGCACGAGCAGCGCGACCACCCGGCGCCGTGTCGATCCCACGTCCACTCCCCGCTTCCCCGGCCTCCTGAGGATCTCGCGGATCAGTCGCCGGTGGGATGGGAATCGCGCGGAGAGGCGTACCGTCCGTGGCCATCCGACCCCGCTGGGCAAGCTCGGCGGACGCGGGCCGTGGCGTCCGCCGCGTCGCGTGGCAACCTGTCGCATCCCTCGGGCAGGATGCACCTCGTGCGCCGCGAACGGGACGACCAGCCGACCGGAGACTGCCGGTCAACTTTCTCGGCCCTGACGGATCGAGCTTGCTCGGTTCTTCGGGATGGTTGACCAGCCCCAGAAACCCCTGAAAGGGAGGTGACTACGTTGTACACAGGTGTGAAGACCAATTCCGGGGTGCTTCCTCAGCTCCGGACTCTGGAATCCGTGTCAGCAGACACGGCCCCGAGAAGCCACGAAACGGGACACGGACGCCGCAAGGCAGCCGGTGTGCGACATGGGCGAGGGGAGACCGGCGTGAGCCGGCGTCACCCGGAACCTGCCTCGGCGGGAACCGGCGAGGGCCGTGAGGCCCACACCCATCCGGTGGTGTTCGTTGTTGACCGACACCATCGTCCGTTGCAGCCGTGTTCCCCGGCACGGGCACGCAAGCTGCTCGCCTCCGGGCGGGCGGTGGTGCACCGGCACACTCCGTTCGTGATCCGGCTCAAGGACCGTGGGGTCGCCGACTCGCAGGTGGATGGGGTTGAACTCGGCATTGACCCGGGTTCAAAGGTCACCGGTATCGCAGTCTTCCGCGCCGACAACACGCTTCGGACCGGCCTGTTCGCGATCGAGGTCCGCCATCGGGGCGGGCAGATTCGTGACAAGCTGACCGCCCGTGCCGTATTCCGGCGTGGCCGCCGGTCGCGGAACCTGCGCTACCGGGCACCCCGGTTCCTCAACCGCCGCCGGTCGGATGGATGGCTAGCGCCGTCGCTGCGGCACCGGATCGACAACACCGTGTCCTGGGTCCAACGGCTGTGTCGGTGGGCCCCCGTGACCGGCCTGCATGTGGAGCGGGTCGCGTTCGACACCCAACTCATGCAGAACCCGAACATCGCAGGTGTCGAGTACCAGCACGGCACCCTGCACGGCTACGAGGTGCGTGAGTATCTGCTGGCCAAGTGGGGACGCGAGTGCGCCTACTGCGGCGCGTCCGGGGAGCCTCTGAACATCGACCACATTGTGCCGCGTTCGCGGGGCGGCTCGGACCGGGTGTCGAACCTGACCCTGGCCTGCGTCCCGTGCAACTTGGCTAAGGGCGCCACCCCGGTCGAAGTCTTCCTCGCGGACCGGCACGATGTATTGGCCCGGATCCGACTCCAAGCGAAACTGCCGCTGCGGGACGCCGGGGCCGTGTCGGCGACCCGGCGGGCGGTGTGGCAAGCGCTGGCCGCCACCGGCCTGCCGGTTGAGGTATGCACGGGTGGACGCACCAAGTGGAACCGGCACCAGACCGGCGCGCCGAAAACCCACTCCCTCGACGCCCTGCACGTCGGGGTCCTCGCTGGCGTGCAGTCCTGCCCGGGGGAGGTGCTGGTCGCCGCCGCGACCGGACGCGGCTCGTACGCCCGCACACGCTGTGACCGGTACGGCTTTCCCCGGCTGCGATTGCCAAGGAGCAAATCGGTGTACGGGTTCCAAACCGGCGACCTGGTGCACGCTGTCGTATCCGCCGGTAAGAACAAGGGCCGGCACATTGGTCGAGTCGCTGTGCGAACCACCGGAGAGTTCAACATCCGCACCAGCCACGCCCTTGTGCAGGGCATCCATCACCGGCACTTCCGGCTGCTGCAACGCGCCGACGGATGGGCCTACGCCCGAGAGGAGGAGCGGCGTTTTTTCCCGGCCCTGAACGGCCGGGTTTCCACGCCGCAACGCCGATGACCGACGACCTGCTCGACGGCCCCGGCGACGGGGTCGGCCGGGTGCTCGGCACCGCCGACGCCACCCCGCTCACCTTCTGGACCGCCGTCTCCCCCGGCAGCTACCTGCAGCTCGACGACGTGGTGGTCACCCGCCGCGAGCTGCCCGACCGGGAGCCGGTGACCATCGCCGGCGTGGTCACCCAGGTGCGGGCCCGACACGAGGGCGCGCAGTTCGACTCCGACGTCTTCGCCATCGCCGACGGCACGCTCCCCGCGCAGGTGCAGGAGGCGGCCGAGGTCACCACCACCCGGGTCGACCCTGAGTTCTACGTGCCGCCCACCCCCGGTGCGGTGGTGCACCGGGCTGAGGGCGACGCCCGGGCCCGGGCGCTGCACTTCGACCGGATGGAGCGGCGCATCCCGATGGGCATGGGCCGCGACGGCGTGCCGGTCTACCTCAACGCCGACTTCCTCGACGGCACCCGGGGCGCGCACGTCTCCATCTCCGGCATCTCCGGGGTGGCCACCAAGACCAGCTTCGCCACCTTCCTGCTCTACTCGGTCTTCCGCTCGGGCGTGCTCGGCGGCGACGCAGTCAACGCCAAGGCGCTGATCTTCAACGTCAAGGGCGAGGACCTGCTCTTCCTCGACCACCCGAACGCCCGGCTCGACGACGACACCCGGGCCGGGTACGCGAAGCTCGGGCTGGCCGCCGGTGCCTTCCCCGACGTGCGGGTCCACGCGCCGCCCCGGGTCGGTGACTCCTCCGGCACGCCGGACGTGAGCAGTCGGCTCACCGGCGTCGACAGCTTCTACTGGACGCTGAGCGAGTTCTGCGCCGACCGGCTGCTGCCCTACGTCTTCGCCGACGCCGACGACGAGCGCCAGCAGTACACGATGGTGGTCCACTCGGTCGCCGCCCACCTGGCCCGGTACGCCCAGCCCGCCGACGGCGGGGTGAGCATCGACGGGGTCCGGCTCGGGTCGTACGCCGACCTGGTCGACCACATCGTCGAGCAGCTCAACGACGACGAGACCCGGGGCGACTGGGCGGGCAGCGCGGTTGGCCTGGGCACGGTCAACGCGTTCGCCCGCCGGCTGATCGGCAGCAAGAAGGACCTCGGCCGGCTGATCCGGGGCGACCTGGCCACCCGCCGCCCGCACTCGATCAACACCGCGGAGAGCGCCCAGGTCACCGTGGTCGACCTGCACAATCTGCCGGACCGGGCACAGCGCTTCGTGGTGGGCGTGACGCTCAAGAGCGAGTTCGAGCGCAAGGAGAAGGCCGGCACCGCCAAGCCGCTGCTCTTCGTCGTCCTCGACGAGCTCAACAAGTACGCCCCACGCGAGGGCTCCTCCCCGATCAAGGAGGTGCTGCTCGACATCGCCGAGCGGGGCCGCTCACTCGGGGTGATCCTGGTCGGCGCGCAGCAGACCGCCAGCGAGGTGGAGCGGCGGATCGTGACCAACTCGGCGATCCGGGTGGTCGGCCGGCTCGACCCGGCCGAGGCGTCCCGCCCGGAATACGGCTTCCTCCCGCCCGCCCAGCGGCAGCGTGCCCTGCTGGCCAAGCCGGGCACCATGTTCGTCAACCAGCCCGACATCCCGGTCCCGCTCTGCCTGGAGTTTCCCTTCCCGGCCTGGGCCACCCGGGTCTCCGAGGCCGGCCGCGCGCCGTCGGAAACGCTGCGCTCGATCACCCAGGCGGCCGACCCGTTCGCGGTGGTGGGCTCCGGCACCTCCGACGACGACATCCCGTTCTAGGAGGCGTGAGCGACCGGTGAGCGCGAGGAGCGCAGCGCGGCGGAGCCCCGCAGCCGCGAACGAAAGGGTGGCACGGTGAAGATCCTGCACACCTCCGATTGGCACGTCGGCAAGGTCCTCAAGGGGCAGTCCCGCGCCGACGAGCACAAGCAGGTGCTCGCCCAGGTGATCGAGATCGCCCGGGTCGAGCGGCCCGACCTGGTCATCGTGGCCGGCGACCTGTACGACACCGCCGCGCCCACCCCCGAGGCGACCCGGCTGGTGACCCGGGCGCTGACCGCGCTGCGGCGCACCGGGGCGGACGTGGTGGCGATCGGCGGCAACCACGACAACGGCCAGGCGCTCGACGCGCTGCGGCCCTGGGCCGAGGCCGCCGGCATCACCCTGCGGGGCAGCGTCCGGGACAATCCTGCCGAGCACGTCATCGACGGGGTCACCGCTGGCGGCGAGCGCTGGCAACTGGCCGCGCTGCCCTTTCTGTCCCAGCGCTACGCCGTCCGCGCGGTGGAGATGTACGAGCTGACCGCCGCCGAGGCCAACCAGACGTACGCCGACCACCTCGGGCGGGTGCTCGCCCGGTTGGCCGACGGCTTCACCGAGCCCGACCGGGTGCACCTGGTCACCGGCCACCTGACCGTGGTCGGGGCGAGCACCGGCGGCGGCGAGCGGGACGCGCACACCGTCCTCGGCTACGCGGTGCCGGCGACGGTCTTCCCGGGCAACGCGCACTACGTGGCGTTGGGTCACCTGCACCGCTCCCAGCGGGTCATCGGGCCCTGCCCGATCCGCTACAGCGGCAGCCCGCTCGCCGTCGACTTCGGGGAGCAGGAGAACGTGGGTTCGGTGACGCTGGTCGAGGTGACGGCGACGGCCGCCGCCCAGATCCGCGAGGTGCCCGTGCCGGGGGCGGTGCCGCTGCGGACCGTCCGGGGCACCCTGGCCCAGCTCGCCGAGCTCGACCCGCCGGACGGCTGGCTGCGGGTCTACGTCCGCGAGCAGCCCCGCGCCGGCCTGCGGGAGGAGGTGCAGGAGCTGCTGCCCCGGGCGCTGGAGATCCGGATCGACCCGGAGCTGATGCCGGCCCCCGGCAGCGCCACCCGCACCGCCCAGCGGGCCGGCCGCTCGCCGCGGGAGCTCTTCGCCGACTACCTGAGCAGCCGGGGCCACGGCGACGACGGCGTCCAGGAACTCTTCGACGAGCTGCTCGAGGGGATCGATCACTGATGCGGCCGATGCGGCTGGACATGGCCGGGTTCACCGTCTTCCGCGAGGAGACCACCGTCGACTTCACCGACGCGGACTTCTTCGCGCTGGTCGGGCCGACCGGCTCCGGAAAGTCGACGGTGCTCGACGCGATCTGCTTCGCCCTCTACGGCACCGTGCCCCGCTGGGGCGGCGCCCGGGGCCTGGCCAACGCGCTCGCCCCGTCGGCGAACGAGGCCCGGGTCCGGCTGGTCTTCGAGTCCGCCGGTGACCGGTACGTGGCCACCCGGGTGGTGCGCCGGGACGGCCGGGGCACCGTGAAGACCGCCAACGCCGGGCTGCAGCTGATGCCGGCCGGGTTCGACGTCACCAAGCTCGACACCGGGCTCAGCCCGGAGGACCTGGGCGAGGTGGTGGCCGGCACCCCCGCCGAGATGGAGCAGGCGGTGCTGGACGCGGTCGGGCTGCCGTACGAGCAGTTCACCAGCTGCGTGGTGCTGCCGCAGGGGCAGTTCGCCGACTTCCTGCACGCCAAGCCGGCCACCCGGCAGCAGATCCTGGTCAACCTGCTCGGCCTCGGCATTTACGAGGAGGTGCAGAAGAAGGCCACCGAGCGCGCCGGGCAGGTCGAGGCGAAGCTGGAGACGGTCGACAAGCTGCTCGGCGGCCTCGCCGACGTCGACGACGAGACGCTGGCCGACGCGCGGCAGCGGGTCGGCCGGATGGGCGGGCTGGCCGAGGCGGTCGCGGTCGCCGTACCCGAGCTGGACCGGGCCCGGGCGACGGCGCGCGAGCAGGCGGCGGCGCTGGCCGAGCGGGACGCGGAGCTGGCCGTGCTGGCCGGGGTGCGGCCGCCGGACGGGATCGCCGAGCTGGCCCGGGCGGTGGCGGCGGCGCGGGTCGCGGCCGACGAGGCGGCCACGGCCGTCGGGCTCGCCGAGGAGCGGGAGGAGAAGCTGCGCGGCGAGCTGGCCGCGGCCGGCGACGAGAGCGCGCTGCGGCTGCTGCTCAAGGCGCACGCCGACCGGGAGAAGCTGACCGGCCAGGTGGCGGCGGTCCGGGCGGCGGTGGCCGCGGCGCAGACCGAGCACGACGCGGCGGTCGGCGCCCTGGCGGAGGCCCGGGCCGCCGCCGAGCGGGCCGAGGCGGAGCTGGAGGCGGCGTTCCGGGCGCACGAGGAGGCGAAGGCCACCGACCATGCCGTGGCGCTGCGCGCGCACCTGGTCGAGGGCGGCCCGTGCCCGGTCTGCGAGCAGGCCGTGCCCCGGGTGCCGGCGGTGCCGGCCGGGTCGGCGGTGGCCCGGGCGATCGCGGCCGGCAAGGCGGCCCGGGCGGCCAGCGAGGCCGCCAAGCGGTTGGTGCAGGAGCGCGACACCGCCGCCCGCGAGCTGGACCGGGTGCTGCTGCGCGCCCGCGCCGAGCACGACCAGTTGCGGACCCGGCTGACCGAGCTGGACGACCAGCTCGCCGACGCCGCCGCGCCGGCCGCGCTGCGGGAGGCGCTGGACGAGCACGCCCGGCTGCGCCGCGCCCTGGAGGAGGCCGCCGGCGCGGTCCGCGCCGGACGGGACGCCGCCCGCCGGGCCCGGGGCGCGCTCGACGGCGCGGAGGAGCGGCTGCGCCGCGCCTGGCGGGACTTCGACACGGCGCGGGACGGGCTGGCCCGGTTCGGCCCGCCGGCCGCCGACCGCGACGACGTGGCCGCCGCGTGGAGGGCGCTCGCCGGCTGGACCGCTGAGCAGGCCGAGCGGCGGCGGGCCGACCGGGACGGGCTGGCCGCCTCGGTCGGCGCGGCCGAGGCCGCCGCGGCCGAGGTCGAGGAGCGGATCGGCGGGCTCTTCACCGCGGCCGGGCTGGCCGTGGCCGACGATCCGCGGCGGGACGCCGCAGTGGCGGTCGAGCGCGCGGAGGCGGAGCTGCGCCGGCTGACCGAGCGGCGCGAGCAGGCCGCCGAGCTGCACGAGCAGCGGGCCGGTCACGAGCGGGAGGCCCGGGTGGCGCGGGCGCTCGCCGGGCACCTGCGAGCCAACAACTTCGAGCGGTGGCTGCTGGCCGAGGCGCTGGACCTGCTGGTCGACGGCGCGTCGCGGATCCTGCGGGAACTCTCCAACGGCCAGTACGACCTGGTGCACGACAAGGGCGAGTTCTTCGTGGTCGACCACCACGACGCCGGGCTGCGGCGCGGGGTGCGGACCCTCTCCGGCGGGGAGACGTTCCAGGCGTCACTGGCCCTGGCGCTGGCGCTGTCGGAGCAGCTCGCCGGGATGTCCACCAGCGCGGCCAGCCTGGAGTCGATCGTCCTGGACGAGGGCTTCGGCACGCTGGACGCGGCCACCCTGGACACGGTCGCCGCCACCCTGGAAAATCTGGCCGCCCGGGGCGACCGGATGGTCGGCGTGGTCACCCACGTGCCGGCCCTCGCCGAGCGGATCCCGGTCCGCTTCGAGGTCCGCAAGGACGCCCGCACGGCCCGGGTGGAACGGACGGGCCTGTGACGCGGTTCTACGTCGACGCGTGGGATCCGGCGTACGGGGCGTCGTTCGAGGCAGCCGGCGGGGGCGGACCGGCGGCGCCGAGCAGCGCCCAGGTCGACGTCGGCGTCGAGCTGCCGGCGACGGACTGGCGGGCGATCGACGCCCGGCGGGACGTGCTCGCCCCGGACGTGGTGCTACTGGTCGACGGGGTACGCCGGATCGACGCGAGCGTCTGGACGGCCGAGGACGACGGCGGCTCGTTCCCGGGCATCGCTGCCTCGTACGCCGCCGGCGTGGTGCGCTGCGACCTGGAGCGCGGCGCGGCGGAGCTGGCCGGGGCCCAGGTGGGCCGGGGCCTGTTCACCGCCAGCCCCTCCGCGCAGGACGTGGTGGCCGGGCAGATCCGCTACCCGGTGCATCGGGTCGGCGGCACCGGTGAGCTGAGCAAGCTGCCGGCCGCGGTGCAGGCCCCGCTGACGGCGCTGGAGGTGGCGGTCTCCGACGCCGCGCGTACCGATGGTGACCTGCTGGTGGTGGACGGCCCGCTGCGCAGCCGCCGGCACCTGCCGCGCACTCTGGGCTACATCAAGACGCAGCACAGCCAGTACCTGGACGCGCGGCTGACCGCGGTGGTCACCGGGTTGGCCCCGGGGCAGCGCTGCCCGGTGTTCCGGCTGGAGACCGCGTGGGGCGGCTATTCCTGGTATCTGCGGCTGCCGGTGGCCGGGGGCGCGCCCTGGGCGGGCATCGTCCGGATGGAGTGTTCCGCCGAGCTGACCCCGGCCGAGGCGATCGAGCTGGCCGACCTCGCCCTGGTCACCCTGCCCCGGTTCGCCTCCACCCCGTACAAGGATCCGCGGGCCCCGCAGAACCTGATCCCGATCGCCGGCCTGGAGCGCCGGCTGCGCAGGCTGCTCGGCGACGCCCGCCTGCTGCACCGGGTGCTGACCGCGGCCGCCCGGGGGATCCGCCGCTGATGGGCCGGCGACGCGGTGCGGACCGGGTGGTCGAGCAGGTCGACACCGGGCAGGCCGAGCTGGTGCCCGACCCGGACCGGCCGGGTTCCTGGACGCTGCTGCTCGACGGCGCACCGCAGTCTCATGTGGATCTGGCGGATCCGACGCACCTGGAGTTCGAGTACGTCCGGCGGCTGGCCGCGGCGATCGACCTGGTCGCCCCGGCCGGCACCCCGCTGCGGGTGCTGCACCTGGGCGGGGGCGCGCTGACCCTGCCCCGGTACGTCTCGGCCACCCGTCCGGGTTCGACGCAGCGGGTGTCCGAGGTGGACGGCGCGCTGGTGGAGCTGGTCCGCCGGGCGCTGCCGTGGCCCGCCGAGGCGCGACTGCGGGTACGGGTGGCGGACGCCCGGGCCACCCTCACCGCCAGCGGGGAGGCCAGGTACGACCTGGTGGTGGCGGACGTCTTCGCCGGTGCCCGCACCCCGGCGCACCTGACCTCGGTGGAGTACGCCGCCGAGGTGGCCCGGGTGCTCCGTCCGGGTGGTTTCTATCTGGCGAACATCGCCGACGGCCCGCCGTTGCGGCACGCCCGCGCCCAGGTCGCCACGGTTCGTGCGGTGCTGCCCCGGGCCTGTCTGGTCAGCGACGCGGCGGTGCTGCGGGGGCGCCGCTACGGCAACCTGGTGCTGGTCGCGTCGCGGGTCGACCCGCCGGTGGCGGAGCTGTCCCGGCGGGCCGCCGGCGACTGGTTTCCGGGCCGGGTGCTGGCGGGCGACGAGCTGGACCGGTTCGCCGGGGGCGCTGCGGTGGTGCGGGACGCCGACGCCCGGGATTCCACTCCGCCGCCACCCGGGATTTTTTCCGTGCGCCGTTGATCCGTCCGGCGGACCGCTCCGTATCGCCCCGGCGGCCATGCCCGTGGGGGCCGGCTGATGGTCCGCGTGGCAGAGTGACCGGGTGACCTCCCCCGCCGCCCACCGGACGCTGCGCCCCCCGGCCGGCTACCGGCTGGCCAGGTCGGTCCGGTCGCTCACGTTCAGCCCGTACGACCCGTGCGCGCGGGTCGCCGGCGGCGCCTTCTGGTGGGCCACCCGCACCCCGGCCGGGCCGGCCACGCTCGCGCTGCGCCCCGCCGGGGACGAGTTGGTCGTCGAGGGGTACGGGCCGGGAGCGGACTGGGTCGTCGAGCGGGCCGACGCGATCGCCGGGCTCCGGGACGACCTGACCGGGTTCGCCGACCTCGCCGCCGCGCACCCGGTGGTGGCCCGGCTGGCCCGCGAGCACCACGGGCTGCGGATGCCGGCCACCGGCCAGGTCTTCCCCCGCCTGTTGCGGGCGGTGCTGGAGCAGAAGGTCACCGGCAAGGAGGCGTACCGGGCGTACGCGGCGACGGTCCGGCACTTCCGGGAGCCGGCGCCGGGACCCCTGTCGCTGCTCCTGCCGCCGCCGGCGGCGGCGGTGGCGGCCACCCCGTACTGGGTCTTCCACCCGTTCGGGGTGGAGCAGCGGCGGGCCGAGACGCTGCGCCGCGCGGCCGCCGCCGCTGAACGGCTGGAGCAGTGCGCCGACACCGTCGAGGCCACCCGCCGGCTCACCGCGATCCCCGGGATCGGCCCGTGGACCGCCGCCGAGGTGGTCCGGATCGCGTACGGCGACCCGGACGCGGTCAGCGTCGGCGACTACCACATCCCGAACACCGTGGCCTGGGCCCTCGCCGGGGAGCCGCGCGGGAACGACGCCCGGATGCTGGCGCTGCTGGAGCCGTTCCGCGGCCACCGGGGGCGGGTCTGCCTGCTGCTGGAGGCGGCCGGCATCCAGGCGCCGAGGTACGGCCCCCGCGCCACCATCCGTTCCTTCGCCGGCTACTGACCGGCCCGACGAGCCGGGGCGCGGGTCAGCCCCGGGCGCAGAGCCGGCGCAGGGTGCGGCCGAGCCACCAGGCGTAGCCGTGCTGCACGGCCTGGGCGAGCGGACCGGCGGCCCGGAGGTACCAGCGGGCCGGGCGGCTGAACGTGGTCACCTCGAACCAGACCCCGTCGGCCGCCCGGGTGACCACGAACGCCTCCTCGCCGATCTCGGGATGCCCGGGCAGGGTGCCGTAGCCGAAACCAGCCCGGTCCGGCTCGTCCGCCGTCCAGACCACCTCCGTCGGGCCCCAGATCCGCAGCGGGCCGACGCCGAGCCCCGGGGTGACCCGCACGCCCGCGGCGGCGCGTGGCGCGTCGGTGCGCATCACCACCCCGGCGGCCCGGTGCAGCCGCCAGTCGAGCACCGCCTCGGCGGCGGTGGGAAAGCCGCCGTCCGGCAGCCGGACCCGGTGGCGCAGGTGGTGATAGCCGGCCGGCAGCGCGCCCTCGCGGGTCGCCCCCACCTCGGGGTACGTCAGCTCCGGCACGGCGGCCACCTCCTCGCGCGGGGACAGCGCCAGCCTACGGCCCGCACCCGGGCGGGCGGGCGGCTACGCGGCCTCGTGGAGGTCGGCCAGGCTCACCGGGGCGTACCGGCGGAGCAGCTCCTCCAGCTCCGCCACCGAGGCGACCTCGCCGATGACGTTGGCGCCGCCGCCCTGGTCCGGGCGGTAGCGGTGCACCAGCCGGTAGCGGTACCGCCCGCGGATCAGCTCCAAACTGACCCGCCAGCGTCCACAGCATCCGCAGATCCACTCCGGCACGCGGCGAACGGTAGCCCTGACCTGCGGTTTCACCATCCGGTCGGGGGTGACGAACCGGCCCGTCCGGGGACACGCCGCCCGACGCCACCGGTGATCTGCCTCACCACTGTCGGTGGCGTCTGATTGACTGGTCGCCGTGGACCTGCCGATCAATCCGCCGGTCGAGCCGATGCTGGCCAAGAGCGTGCCCCAGCTGCCCACCGCCCCCGGCATGACGTACGAGCCGAAATGGGACGGCTTCCGCTGCATCATCTTCCGCGACGGCGACGAGGTCGAGCTGGCCAGCCGGGGCGGTAAGACGATGACCCGCTACTTCCCGGAGGTGGTCGAGCAGGCACGGCGCCAACTCCCGCCCCGGTGCGCGGTCGACGGCGAGCTGATCGTGATCCGCCGCGACGGCCCGAGCGGCCAGCCCCGGCTCGACTTCGAGCTGCTCGCCCAGCGGATCCACCCGGCCGCCTCCCGGGTGAAGCTGCTCGCCGAGACCATCCCGGCCGACTTCGTCGCGTTCGACCTGCTCGCCCTCGACGACGAGCTGTTCACCGACCGGCCCTACCCGGAGCGGCGGGCCGGGCTGGAGCAGGCCCTAGCCAAGGTCCGCCCGCCGGTGCACGTCACCCAGATCACCACCGACCCGGAGACGGCTCGGCGCTGGTTCGACGTGTTCGAGGGGGCCGGGCTGGACGGGCTCATCGTCAAGCCGGCCGACCTGCCGTACGAGCCGGGCAAACGGCTGATGTTCAAGGTCAAGCACGCCCGCACCGCCGACGTGGTGGTGGCCGGCTTCCGCTGGCACAAGTCCGGCCCGGTGGTCGGCTCGCTGCTGCTCGGCCTCTACGACGACGCCGGCGTGCTGCACCATATCGGGGTCAGCTCGTCGTTCACCGCGGCCCGGCGCAAGGAGCTGCTGGACGAGCTGGAGCCCTACCGCGACGTCGGCGGGGACCACCCGTGGGTGCACGGCGACCACGAGCGGGGCCAGCGCATCCCGGGCGGGGTGAGCCGGTGGACCGGCACCAAGAACCTGGAGTGGGAGCCGCTGCGCCCGGAGCTGGTGGCCGAGGTCGGCTACGACGCGATGGAGGGTGACCGGCTGCGGCACACCGCCCAGTTCGTCCGCTGGCGCCCCGACCGTGATCCCCGCTCCTGCCGCTACGACCAGCTGGAGCGCCCGATCCGCTACGACGTCGACCAGGTGCTGCGCGGGGATCCGGCGGCGACCATCGGCAGCGCGTCCGGTCGGGCGTAGCCTGGCCGTTGATATGATCACGGAAGGCTGCCACGTGACCCGCTTCTCCGACCGGATCCGCCGGGTCCGACCCGGCCTGGCCGGGTTCGCCGCCGCGGTGGTGCTCACCGCCGGCTGCACGCTGCCGGCCCTCGCCCCGCGCACCGAGAGCCAGGGCCCGGCGGCCGCCCCGGGCACCGCCCCGACCTGGCGCGCCTGCCCGGAGGTCCCCGACGAGCTGGTGGGCCGGGGCGCACCGGGCATGCGCTACGAGTGCGCCCGGATCGCCGTGCCCCGGAACTGGGGCAACGGTGCCGCCACCGGCGCGACGGCCGGGCCGGGGGCCGGTGAGACCTTCGAGATCTCGCTGATCCGGATCCGGTCGAACAAGCAGCACGATCGGATCGGCTCGCTGGTGGTCAACCCCGGCGGTCCCGGCGCCTCCGGCGTGGACACCGCCGTCTACCTCTCCTTCGGCCCGGCGTTCGGCGGGCTGCCGGCCGCGGTGACCGACCGCTTCGACATCGTCGGGTTCGACCCGCGCGGGGTGTCCCGGTCCAGCCCGGTCAAGTGCATCTCCGACGCCGACCTGGACGCCAGCTTCGGCTACGACCCCGACCCGCAGAGCCAGGCGTCGTTCGACGGGTTGGCCGCGCTCAACCGGCGGATCGGCACCGGCTGCGGCACGAAGTACGGCGACCAGCTCCCGCTCTACGGCACCGAGCAGGCCGCCCGGGACATGGACGCGGTGCGCGCCGCGGTCGGCGACGAGAAGCTGACCTACCTCGGCTACTCGTACGGCACCCTGCTGGGCGCCGTGTACGCCCAGCTCTACCCCAAGCGGGTGCGGGCGCTGGTGCTCGACGGCGCGGTGGACCCGCAGCAGAAGCTCATCGCCGGGTCGGAGAGCCAGGCGAAGGGCTTCGAGCGGGCCTTCGACAACTTCGCCCGCTGGTGCGCGGACAACGCCGGCCGCTGTCCGATCGCGCCGGACGCCCGGGCCGCCGTCACCAGCGCCATCGATAAGGCCAAGGTCTCCCCGGTCCGCAGCCGCGACGGCCGGGAGGCCACCGCGGGATGGGTGTTCTACGCGGTCATCTCGTCCCTCTACACCGAGGCGGGCTGGCAGGAGCTGGCCCGGGCGATCGACGCGTTGCAGGGCGGCGACCCGACCGGGGTGTTCAAGCTGGCCGACGCGTACGCCGGCCGCGGCGACGACGGGCACTACTCGAACCTGTTCGACGCCAACATGGCGGTCAACTGCGCGGACGAGACCGAGAAGCCGAGCCCGCAGCAGATCCGCCAGCTCCAGTCCCAGTGGCGGGCGAAGTATCCGCTGTTCGGTCCGGCCCTGGCGGTGGGCATGTTCGGCTGCGTCGAGTGGCCCGGGGGGCGGGATCCGTACCCGACCGGGAAGGCGGCCGGCGCCCCGCCGATCGTGGTGGTCGGCACCACCGGCGACCCGGCCACCCCGTACGAGCAGACCGCCGCGTTGGCCTCGATGCTGGGCGTCGGGCAGGTGCTCACCTGGGAGGGCGAGGGGCACACGGCATACCCGCAGACCGCCTGCATCACGGCCGCCGTCGACGCGTACCTGATCTCGCTGACCGTGCCCCGGGCGGGGCTGCGCTGCCCGGCGCGCTGACCACCGCCCATCGCCGGCTGTCGCTGTGTCACGCTGCCGGCATGACCGACACGATCTTCCGGGAGGCGGTCCGCGCGGACCTGCCGGCCATCATCGCCCTCCTCGCCGATGACGTGCTGGGCAAGGCCCGCGACTTCACCGAGGTCGACGACGCGTACGAGAAGGCGTTCGCCGACATCGCCGCCGATCCGCGCAACCACCTGGTGGTCGCGGAGGCCGGTGGCGAGCTGGTCGGCTGCATGCAGATCACGTACATCCCGGGGCTGGGCCGACACGGCGCCGAGCGGTCGCTGATCGAGTCGGTCCGGGTCCGCTCCGACCTGCGCGGCCGGGGGTTGGGGCGGCAGCTGATGACCTGGGCCATCGACCAGGCCCGGGCGCGGGGCTGCGCGCTGGTGCAGCTCACCACCGACAAGACCCGCGCCGACGCGCACCGTTTTTACCGCAACCTCGGCTTCGTGGCCAGCCACGAGGGGATGAAGCTGGCGCTCTGACCCCGGCCGCTCCCCCGCCGGAGGGAGCCGACTCCCCGCCGCGCGGGATGATCGCCGGCGGCCGGCACGGGCAGGCTGGGCGGGCAGCCGACGAACGGGAGTCAGATGTCCACCGCCACCGCACCGGCCGCCGCCCACCCGCGCGACGGCCGGCCCGCCCACGCCTGGGCGGTCCGCGCCGCCCACCTGGTCCCGCTGGTCGTCCTGCCGTCCGGGCTCTGGCGGCTCGCCCTGGTCGCCGGGGTGCCGATCGGCGCGTACGAACACGGCGCGCCGGTCCGCACGCACGGATGGGAGAGCGTCTATGTCGTCTCGCTGACCGTGTTCTCCGAGGCGCTGGCGCTGCTCGCGCTCGGCCTGGTCCGCCCGTGGGGCGAGGTGTTCCCCCGGTGGCTGCCGCTGCTGGGCGGGCGTCGGGTGCCGCCGTCGTTCGCGGTCACCGCCGCCACCGCCGGCGCCATCGGGGTCACCCTCGTCTGGGCGTACGCGGCCTGGGGCATCATCGTTCGGGACCTCGTCGTCGAGGGCGATGGCCTGGGCTTCTCGCCGGCCGGCTTCGCGCTGCTGGTGGCCTGCTACGTCCCGCTGCTCCTCTGGGGCCCTCTCCTGCTCGCGGTCACCCTGTCCTACCACCGCCGCCGCTGTCGCGACTGACCGGTTGCCCGGCGGTGGCGGGCGGGCCCGCCCTGGTCGCCCACGCCGCGCCACCCCGACCGGTGGTGTCGCCGGCGGGCCCCCGGACCGCCCGCTGGGCCGCGGCTGAACCGCTACGAACTTGATGACGTGGACGACTCACGCGAGCGGTCAGTCGGTGACCAGGCGGCCGTCGCGGAGGGTGAGGGTGCGGTCGGCCATCTCGATCAGCGCCGGGTCGTGGGTGGCGACCAGGGCGGTCATGCCCCGGGCGTGCACCACGGCCCGGATCAGGTCCATGATGGACCGCCCGGTCTCCGAGTCGAGCTGGCCGGTCGGCTCGTCGGCGATGAGCAGGTCCGGCTCGTTCGCCAGGGCACGGGCCACCGCCACCCGCTGCTGCTGCCCGCCGGACAGCTCGTACGGGCGCTGCGCGGCATGCCCGCCCAGCCCGACCAGCTCGAGCAGCACCGCCACCCGCTGCTCCCGCTCCGCGGCCGGCACCTTGGCCAGCCGCAGCGGCACCCCGACGTTCTCGGCCGCCGACAGGATCGGCACGAGCCCGAAGGTCTGGAAGACGAAGCCGACAGTGCCCCGGCGCAGCGCGAGCAGCTCCCGCTCGCTCGCGCCGGTCACGTCGTGCCCGGCCACCCGGACCCGGCCGCTGTCCGGCCGGTCCAGGCCGCCGACCAGGTTGAGCAGCGTGGTCTTGCCGGCGCCGGAGCGACCCCGGATCGCGACCAACTCGCCCCGCCCGGCGGAGAAGGACACGTCCCGTACGGCGTGCACCGCATGCTCGCCCCGCCCGAAGGTGCGGCTCACCGCCTCGACCCGGACCACCTCGCCGGTGGTGACGACGCGGGCCGGCGCCAAAGTCGACTCGCTCATGCCTGCTCCTTCTCGGCGTGCGCCCGGTCGCCGGGCCGCACCTCGACGTGGTCGGGTTCCAGATTGAGCCGGACCCGGTCGCGCAGCGACAGCGCGTCCACGAAGGACGCCGGGAGCTGCATCCGGCCGGTCCGGTCGAGCACCGCGTACTCCTCGCTGACCAGCTCGGTGCTGCCGTCGGCGGCGACGCGGGCGGTACGGCGTACCTCGGAGGAGGTGCGGCCGTCGCGGATCGCGACGGTCCGGCGGACCTGGCTGGCCACGGCGTGGTCATGGGTGACCACCACGATGGTGACGCCCAGCTCGGCGTTGATGGTCCGCAGCGCGGCGAAGACCTCGGCCCCGGTCGCCTCGTCCAGCTCACCGGTCGGCTCGTCGGCGAAGAGCACCTCCGGGTCGTTGGCCACCGACACGGCGACCGCGCAGCGCTGCTGCTCGCCGCCGCTCATCTGGCCGGGCTTCCGGTCCGCGCAGTAGCCGACGCCGACCAGGTCGAGCAGCTCGCGGGCCCGTTCCCGCCGGGCCCGCCGGCTGCGCCCGCCGGCCAGCCGCATCGGCAGCTCCACGTTCTCCAGCGCGGTCAGGTACGGCAGCAGGTTCCGCCCGGTCTGCTGCCAGACGAAGCCGACCATCTGCCGGCGGTAGGCGAGCCGGCGCCGGTTCGACAGGGCGAGCAGGTCGTACTCGGCAACCCGGGCGATGCCGGCGGTGGGCGTGTCCAGCCCGGAGAGGATGTTCAGCAGCGTCGACTTGCCGGAGCCGGAGGCCCCCACGATCGCCACCAGCTCGCCCCGGTCGATGACCAGGTCGAGACCCTGGAGGGCGACCACCTCCACCCCCTCGGTCTTGAAGATGCGGACCAGGCCGTCGCAGACGATGTGCCCGCGCAACCGGTCCCGCCCGCCGGCCCGTTCGGCGGCGCGCTGCGCGGCGCGCTGCTGGAGGGCGGCCAGGTCCGGCACGGCGGACGCCTCGGCGGTCGCTGTCATCTCAGCTCTCCTCTCCGAGCCGGAGCACCTCGCCGAGGCGCATCCGGCGGTTGTTCAGGGCCTCGACGGCGATCGCGAAGCCGAGGGCCAGTGCGGCGAGGCCCAGCACACCGGCCACCAGGCCGGGTTCGAAACTCGCCCGCACAGCGACGCCGCCGGTGAACGCGGGCAGGCCGAGCACCGGGGTGAGCAGCATCGGCAGCAGCGCCCCGACCACCGCGCCGGTGAACACCGACACCAGCACCAGCGGGGTCAGCTCGACCAGCAGCAGCCCGCGCCACTGCCGGCGGGACAGGCCCATGGTGCGCAGCCGGGACAGCACCTGCCCCCGCCCCCGCGCCCCGGCGAGGACCGCGAACGCGAGCGCGAGCAGGCCCAGCGCGCCGCCGCCGGCCGCGCCCATGGTGAAGCCGAAGACCAGCAGGCCGTTCACCCCGCTGCCGCCCAGTTCGGCGCGGACCGCCGACCGGACCCGCAGCTCCGGCTGGCGGGGCCGCTCCCCGGCGGTGACCGCCCCGGTGCGCTGGTAGCGCTGCTGCCCCTCGTTGACCACCCGGGCCACCGCGGCCTGGTCCACCCGCTCCCCGGCCAGCACGAAACCCGTGGGTACGACCGGATGCGGGGCGTTCGCGGGCAGCGCCGGCCAGGGCAGCACCACGAACCGGTCCACGTTCCGGTCGATCAGCGGGAACTCGGTGACGGTGGCGGCGGTGCGCACCGGCAGCCGATTGCCCTGCACGTCCAGCCAGGCGGGTCGGCGGCCCTGCGGGTCGGCGAGCCCGGCCTCGGTGAACTCGTCGGCGAGCGCCGGGGAGACCAGCGCCGGCAGCGGCGTGGTGCCGTCGCCGGTGGCGCGCAGCGCGTCGGGCACGGTCACCGGTACGCCCGCGCGGCGGGCCACCTCGGCGAAACGGGCGCCATCGACCAGCAGCACTCGGGTGTCGCCGACCCCGCCGAACCGGCCGGCCTGGTCGGCGTACGGGCGCACGTTGGGCTCGACCAGCAGCGGGGCCACCGCTTGGGCGCCGGGCAGCGCGGCCAGCGCCTCGGTGGTGTCCGGGGCGAACCGTTCCCCGTTGACCAGGACGTCCCCGGGGACGGCCCGGACGGCGGCCCGGTCCCGGCCGGCCTCGATGCCGGCCGCCACCACCCCGCAGAACGCGGCGGTGGCGACGGCGAGGACGACCACGACGAGCGGGCCGGTGGTGGCGGCCCGGCCGGCGCGGGCGGTGCCGAGGAACGCCACGCTGCCCCGGGCCCGGGCGGCGAGCCGGCTGAGCAGCCGCAGCGGCCACGGGTACGCGCGCAGCGCGACCAGTGCGGCGGCCACCGCCAGCAGCACCGGCACGGAGACCAGCAGCGGGTCCACCGACCCGTCGAGGGCCAGGCCCCGGCGGCGCAGCAGGAACGCCCCGAGCACGGCGATGCCGAGCACGGTCACCTCGACGGTGAGCCGGACGGTGGTGGACCGGGTGTTGATCAGGTCGGCCCGGCCGGCGCCACCGCGTGCGGCCGTGAGCGCGGCGACCGGCGGGACCAGGGTGACCAGCACCGCGACGAGCAGCACCCAGCGCAGCTCGGTGCCCTCGCCGGGCAGTAGGCCGCCGAGCAGCCAACCGAAGCCGGCCGCGGCCGGCAGCACGAGCACCGACTCGGCGAGCCCACGGCGGAGCACCGCGCCGGTCGAGCCGCCCCGGGCGCGCAGCAGCACGTACTCGGACCGGCGTCGACGCGCCGCCAGACGGGCGGCGAGCAGGGTCAGGCCGACCAGGGTGGCGAGCAGCCCGGCCGCGATGATCGCGAGCAGCGTACGGGCGGCGGCGAGCGAGTCGGCGAACTGCCGCAACGGGATGTCGACGCCCTGGGAGAAGCTGAGTCCGGTCGGCTTGGGCGTGCGGTCGAGGCTGCTCAACCCTTCGATCAGCGCATCGAGCCGGGCCGGGGTGATGCGATCCGGTGCGATCCGGTAGCGCCAGCTGAAGCTGACCGGCCAGCCGGCCCCGGCCAAGGCGGCGAGGCCGCGGTCGGCGGTCACCCCGACCATCAGGAACGGCTCTCCGTCCCCCTCGGGCTCACCGAGCCGCAGCAACGACGGAAGGGCGTCCCAGATCCCGCTCTGCCCGTCGACCGGCCGGAACAGGCCGACCACGGTGATCTTCCTGCTCTTCGTCGGGTTGCCGTCGGCGTCCAGGGTGGACAGCGTGAGCCGGCTACCGGCACGCAGTCCGAGCCGGCCGGCGACCGTGTCGGCGAGGGCCAGCTCGACGGAGCCGTCGGCAGCCACGCCCGCATCGGGCCACCGGCCCTCGACCAGGGCCGCCGCGTCCGCCATGCCGGTCACCGTCCGCACGCTGAGATCAATCAGCCCCTTGTCGGCGGTCAGCTCCGGCCCCTTCAGCCGGGCGAACGAGGTCTGCGCGGCGAACCACCGCTCGCCGATCACCTGCCGCACGTCGGGCGGCATCCGCTCCTGGAACGTGTCCAGGTCGGCTGCTCGGCTGGCCAGCAGCTCCTGGCTCCCGGACCGGATCTGCGCCTCCTCCGTCGCGTAGTTCAGGTCCCGGTGGGCCACCGCCTGGGCCGCCACGTGCTCCCGCAGCCCCTGCCCGGTGAGCCGATCGGCGATTCGCGGCACCGCCGTGATCAGCAGGGCCGTGACCAGCGTCAGCGCCGCGAGGAGGAGGAAATGGCCCCCGTACGCCCGGACCCGCCGGGCCACCCTGAACAGGCTCATCGTTCCCCCCCGATCCGCAGCTGCACGGCGGCCACCCGCTGGCGGATGCCGGTGGTGATGACGGCGGCGAACGCCAGCGCGGCGAGCAGCAGCCCGGCCGCGGTCAGTCCGATCGGGGTCCATGGCACCGTAAAGATCGCCTCCGGCACCGGCCGGCCGGCGGCCGGGGTGAGGATCACCAGCGGCACCATGGTGGCCGCGACCCCGGACCCGACCAGCAGCCCGACGCCGACCCCGATGCCGGCCAGGAAGGCCTGCTCGGCGAGGAGGGCCCGGGCCAGCAGCCGGGCGTTGGCGCCCAGCGTGTGCAGCACGGCGAACTCGGTCAGCCGGTGCCGGGTGGTGGCCCACACGTCCACGGCGAGACCGACCAGGGCGAGCAGTGCCGACCCGAGCGCGGCGGCCAGCAGCCCGACCCGGGCACCCCGCCAGTACGGGTCCCGGGCTGCCTCCGCCGCCACCTGGCGCCGGTCGAGCAGGGCGGTCCCGGGCAGCGCGGCGAGGGCCTCCGCCGCGGCGGCGTGACCGCTGTCATCGGTGCGCAGCCACCACTCGGCCGTCGACCGGACCGTGCCCTGCTGGCGTAGCAGCAGGTTGGTGGCGGCGGGCAGGTCCAGCAGCACCCCGTCGCCGGCCGTGCCGGGGACGGCCTTGACCTGCCCGACCACCGTCACCGGCAGGGAGACCCCGGACAGCGACAGGTTGACGGTGTCGCCGGTGCGGACGTTCAGCGCCGCGGCTGCGCCGGACGTGACCAGCGCCGGCACCGGCGGGTCGTCCCCGACGGGCACCACGGCGATCCGGGCCGACGGCGCGCTGATGAACTCCCGCATACCCTCCGGCACCACGAACCCGCGGGTGGCGTCAACGGAGTCCCCGCCGACCTGGGCCGGTGCTTGCGCTCCCTCCTCGCCGCTGATCCGCCACTCGCCATCGAGTGCCAGTGGCCGGCTGCCGCCGGCGGAATCGGTGAGCCGGAGCCCGTTGATCCGCAGCCGGTAGCTCTCGCCGACCGCCTCGCCGCCGTCGGCCTCGAACCCGGCCAGCCGCAGCGGGGCGCCGCCGGTCTCGGGCAGCGGCACGGAGAAGGACACCGGCCGGCCGTCGCCCTGGCCGACCGCCAGCGGCAGCCGCCAGGCCGTACCGGAGTCGGTGACGAGCAGCGCGGCCACGGACACCCGCGGCTGCTCGAACCGCGTCTCGACGGGGGTGCGAACGGTCCCGGCGAGCGCCCGCGCGCCGGCCGGGAGGGCGATCCCGGCGGCCGCCGCCCGCTTGCGGACCAGCCGGTCGAGCAGCGCGTCACTGGACGCCCCACCGGCGGCGTCGTCGAGCCGGAGCATGCCGGTCGCGCCGGCAGCGTCCAGGCTCACCACGGTCGCCTCCCGGTTGTCGCGGCCGAGCCGCACGTCGTCGCGCCAGGCCGGCAGCACCCGGTCCAGCCCGGACACCGCGGCCAGCTGGCCCGCCCGGTCGGCCGGGGCGCTCCCGCTCCGTTCGACCAGCCGCAGGTCGGTGCCGACGGTGTGCTGGGCTTGGTCCCGCTGCGACCGTTCCCAGGAGGCCACCAGCGACCAGGCGAGCGTGCTGCCGCCGACGGCGAGGGCGAGCAGCAGCACCGGCCCGGCGTGCGGCCGGCGGCCGGCCTGCCACATGCCGAACATGGTGGCCGTCCACGGCCGCCGGTCGACGAACCGCTCGGCGACCCGGGTAGCCAGCGGGAGCAGCCGCAACGCGACGACCGCGCCGGCCAGCACCCCGATGGTGGGCGCGGCGGCGAGCAGCGGGTCGATGCCGAGCCGCCCGCCGGCCCCGGCCAGCGGCGAGGAGTACTGCCGGAGCTGGGTCCAGGCGAGCACGGCGAGCACGACGAGGGCCAGGTCGACGCTGGCGCGCTGCACCGCCGCGCCGCGGGTCGGGCGGGACCGGGCCGCCATGTCGGCGACGTAGGTGCCGGCCCGGCGCAGCGCGGGCATCACCATGGCGAGCAGGCAGCCGATCGCGGCGGCGACCGCGACCAGCCAGACCTGGGCGAGGCCGCCGTCGGCCAGCCGCAGGTCGGCGCCGAGCCGGTGCACGGCCTGCCCGGTCAGCGGCGGGGCGAGCAGCATGGCCGGCGCCACCACCAGGGTCGCCTCCCGGACGGCGAGGCCGGCGAGCTGGCCGCGGGCGGCGCCCCGGGCGCGCAGCAGTGCGGTCTGCGCCCGCCGGTCCTCGTTGAGCAGCGCGGCGACCAGCACCAGCGCGTACCCGCCGAGCACCACGATCAGCAACAGCGGGGTGAGCAGGGCGGACCGGCCCACCAGGTCGGCTCGGCCGAGCCGGTCGATCAGCTGGTCCAGCTTGGTGACGGCCTGCGCGGACGAGCCGAGGCCGGTGGCGTCGGGGATCTTCGCCGAGATGGTGGCGACGGCGGTCTTGACCGAGACCAGCCGGCTCGGTTCGACCACCGCGAGGTCCGGCTGCACGAGCCAGGACGCGGACACCGAGCCGGGGAAGGTACGGGCGAAGTCGGCCGGGTCCAGCGCGAACGGCCCGTACGAGGTGACCGCACCCGGGTCACCCTCGCCCACTCCGGGAGCCAGCCGCCAGTACGCCTCGGTCGGGTCACGGGGCCGCCAGATTCCGGCGACCACGACCGCGCCGGCCCGCTCGCTGCTGCGGTCGTAGAGCGGCACTCGATCGCCGGTGCGCAGCCCGAGCTGGCCGGCGACCTTCTCGGGCAGCGTCACCTGCAGCGGGTTCGCCCCGGGCGTCGGCCACGACCCTGCGGTGAGTTGGGCGTGCGCGGCCAGGTTGTCGAGGGTGCCGAGGTTGGCGAAGACCGCGTCGTCGCCGGCCCGGGCGGCGCCGAGGTCCCCGGTCAGCTCGCGCCCGGTGCCGTAGCGGGCGGCGGCGACGGTGACCGGCACCTCGCCCAGGCCGGCGGCGAACTGGGCGCGGACCGCCCGGTCCCGTTCGGCGTACGCGGCCGCGTCCGGGCCGCCGGAGCCGCTGACCAGCAGGCTGCGCTCCTCGGCCGGGGCGGCGTCGAGCACCGCCCGCGCTCCGGCGTCGACGGCCCGCCGGTTGTAGTCGGAGAGCCCGGTGACCAGTGCCACCGCGACCAGGGCCGCCACGGCGGCGGCGAGCAGCAGCCCGCGCGCCTCGACGGCCCGCCTCCACACCAACTTCATCCGACGCCCTCCCCTGGCCCCCGGTCGGGCCGATGAAAAGGAAGACCGGTCGGGGGGCGGGAAAGGTTCGCGCCCGTTACATGATCGTTACCAGCCACCAACGGGCACCGAACCGACCGGGGTCCTGAGGCCGGCCGCCCGCTGATCGTCAGGTGGTCTTGCGGTCGCGGTCCTTGGAGGGCTGCACCCGTTTCGGCTCGCCCGGCATCTTCGGGTATTCCGGCGGGTACGGCAGGTCGCCCTGCCCGGCGGCGGCGTCCCGCTCGGCCCACGCCAACAGCGGGCTGATGTCCCACGGGGCATCGTCGATGCCGGCGTGCGGGTCACCCCGCCCGGCCAGCCGGGCCGGCACGCTGCGCAGGTCGAAGTCGTCCGGGTCAACCTGGGTCAGTTCGTCCCAGTCGACCGGGGTGGAGACGGTGGCCCGCGCGTTGGCCCGCAGCGAGTACGCGCAGGCGATGGTCCGGTCCCGGGCCATCTGGTTGAAGTCCACGAAGACCCGGCTGCCGCGCTCCTCTTTCCACCAGGCGGTGGTGACCAGCTCCGGACGGCGGCGTTCCAGCTCCCGGGCCAGCGCGATGGTGGCCCGGCGCACCTCGACGAACGTCCAACGAGGCTGGATCCGCAGGTAGACGTGCACGCCCCGGCCGCCGGACGTCTTCGGCCAGCCGGCCACGCCCAGCTCGTCCAGCAGCGCCCGCAGCTCGCCGGCCGCGGTGACCGCGTCGGCGAAGTCGGTGCCGGGCTGCGGGTCCAGGTCGATCCGCAGCTCGTCGGGACGGTCGACGTCGGCGGCGCGGACCGGCCACGCGTGGAAGACCACCGTGCCCATCTGCGCCGCCCAGGCCACGTGGGCCAGGTCGGCCGGGCAGAGCTCCGCGGCCTTCCGGCCGCTGGGGAAGCTGATCTCCGCGGTCCGGATCCACGGGGGTACGCCCCGGGTCGGCACCCGCTTCTGGAAGAACATCTCCCCCTCGATGCCCTCGGGGAAGCGCTGCAACGTGGTCGGCCGGTCGCGCAGGGCGCGCATGATCCCCTCGCCGACCGACAGGTAGTAGTGGAAGACGTCCGCCTTGGTGAAGCCGCGCTGCGGGAAGATCACTCGGTCCGGGCTGCTCAGCCGTACGGTGTGCCCGGCGACCTCGATCTCCTCGGCGGCGGCCTTGGTGCCACCCATTGCGCGACCATATGCGATGCCACCGACGCCCGACGTACCGTTGTCCGGTGAGTCTTTCCGAGAGCGAACTGCCCACCACCGAGGAAGAGTGGCGGGTCCGGCTGAGCCCCGAGGAGTTCCGGGTGCTCCGCGAGCACGGCACCGAGCGGCCGTGGACCGGCGAGTACGTCGACACCAAGACCCCCGGCCTCTACCACTGCCGAGCCTGCGGGGCGGAACTGTTCCGCAGCGAGGACAAGTTCGACTCGCACTGTGGCTGGCCGAGCTTCGACGACGCGATCCCCGGCGCGGTGAAGGAGATCCCCGACAACACCCTCGGCATGCGGCGTACGGAGATCCGCTGTGCCCGGTGCGACAGCCACCTGGGGCACGTCTTCGAGGGTGAGGGGTTCACGCCGAAGGACACCCGGCACTGCGTTAACTCGGTCTCGATCCGGCTGGAGCCGAACCAGGGCTGAGCTGCCGCCCGGCGGCACCGGCACCGGTCGTGCCGGGCGGTCAGAGCAGCAGGCGGCAGCCCCGCTCGTCGACCGCGTCGGCGGACTCGTCGTCCAGCCAGACGCCGCCGGTGGCGAGGTAGCGGAAGTGGTGCTCGCCGGGGCCGAGCCGGACGGTGATCGTCCGGGTGCCGTCCCGGCGGGGCACCAGCTCGTGCCGGCCAGGCTCCCAGTCGTTGAAGCAGCCGACCACGCTCACCGTGCCGGACGGGGTGTCGCGCGGCAGGCAGAAGGTGACCCGGGTTTGGTTGCCGAACAGCTTGTTGCGCTTGATCACGTGGTCCTCCGGGGGTGTCGGGGCGGTCACCAGGCCTAACGTCCGACACGCCGGGGGCGACTCGCCGTCGAGCCGGACCAGATTCCCCGGTTCCGGTTGCCCGCATGTGTCGGCTGCTCGACGCTGGGGTGACGTGTCCATATCGAGGGGATTTGTAATGGCAACCTGCGAGGTATGCGGTAACGACTACTGGGGGGCGTTCGAGGTCCGTACGGCCAGCGGGGCGGTGCACACCTTCGACTCCTTCGAGTGCGCCATCCACCGGATGGCGCCGATCTGCGAGCACTGCCAGATCAAGATCGCCGGCCACGGCGTCGAGGTCAACGGCCGCTTCTTCTGCTGCGCGCACTGCGCACGGGCGGTAGAGGGCGCGCAGGGCGCCGAGGTCCGCGACGCGGTGGGCGCCCGCCCGTCCTGACCGAGAGGCGCCCCGCGCGGTTCCCCGGGTCGGCGATGTGGCATCCGCCCGCGCAGCCTTCGGATCGGGCGAGGTGGCGGCATCCGGAGCGCCCAGACATCGCCAGGTCGGCGATCTGGCGCCGCCCGGCCACGCCTACCATCGCGGGATGCCCGTCGAGTCGCACGTCGCCAGCTTCGCCGAGCTGGCCGCCCGCACCTTCCACGACCTGCTCCGGCTGCGCATCGACGTGTTCGTGGTCGAGCAGAAGTGCCCGTACCCGGAGTTGGACGGCCGGGACGTCGAACCCGGCACCCGGCACCTCTGGTTGACCCGGGGCGGCGTGGTCGTGGCGTACCTGCGGATCCTGGCCGACCCGGACGGCGTGGCACGGATCGGCCGGGTGGTGGTGGCACCGGCGGCCCGCGGCGCGGGCCTGGCCGGCCGGCTGTTGACCGAGGCACTGGCCGTGGTCGGCGCGGGTCCGTGCGTGCTGGACGCGCAGACCCACCTGGTCGACTTCTACGCCGGCCACGGCTTCGCGATCACCGGCCCCGGGTACGTGGAGGACGGCATCCCGCACACCCCCATGCGGCGGGAGGGCCGGCCGGCCGCCTGAGCGGTGACGCGAACAAGGCGCCAGCAGGGGCCCGCGGTACGACGCGAGGCGTTGGCCGGGGCCCCTCCTGTCAGGGCAGGCAGGTGACGATGTCGGCGACGGACCGGCGGCGACCGGTGTAGAACGGGATCTCCTCCCGCACGTGCCGCCGGGCCCGGGAGCCCCGCAGGTCCCGCATCAGGTCGACGATCCGGTGCAGCTCGTCGGCCTCGAAGGCGAGCATCCACTCGTAGTCGCCGAGGGCGAACGAGGCCACCGTGTTGGCCCGCACGTCCGGGTAGCCGCGGGCCATCCGGCCGTGCTCGGCCAGCATCTCGCGCCGCTCGGCGTCCGGCAGCAGGTACCACTCGTACGAGCGGACGAACGGGTAGACGCAGAGGTAGGCCCGGGCCTCCTCGCCGGCCAGGAACGCCGGGATGTGGCTCTTGTTGAACTCGGCCGGCCGGTGCAGCGCCATCTGCGACCAGACCGGGGTGAGCGCCCGGCCCAGCGTGGTCCGGCGGAACCGCAGGTACGCGTCCTGGAGCGCGTCGCTGGACGAGGAGTGCCACCAGATCAGCAGGTCGGCGTCGGCGCGCAGGCCGGCCACGTCGTACGTGCCCCGGATGGTCACGTCCTTGCCGGCCAGCTCGGTGAAGAGGGACTCGACCTCGTCGACGACGTTCTCGCGCAGCGACGGGAGCGGGCTGGTGGCCCGGTACACCGACCACATGGTGTAGCGGATGGTCTCGTTGAGCTCCCGCAGCCGGGCCGCGTTGGTCTGCTCGGTCATGCTGCCGATCCTCCCAGTGCTGTGATGATCTCTTCGGCCGCCGTCTCGCCGGAGCGGACGCAGACCGGAATGCCGACGCCGTCGTAGCCGGCCCCGGCCAGGGCCAGCGTCGGGTGGGCGGCGCGCAGGCCCTTTCGGACCGCCGCCACCCGCGCGCCGTGGCCGGGGGTGTACTGCGGCAGGGCCCCGCCCCACCGCTGCACGTGCCGGGCGACCGGTTCGGGCAGCGGGGCGCCCAGCACCTTGGACAACTCCCGGTGCACGGTGGCGACCAGGTCGTCGTCGGTGAGCTGGAGCGACGTCTCCTCCCCGTACCGGCCGACCGAGGCGCGCAGCAGGGCGAGCCCGTCGGCCCGGCGCAGGTGGCCCCACTTCGTGGTGAAGAACGTGGCCGCCTTGATCAGCAGGCCCTCGGTGGCCGGCGCCAGGAAGCCGGAGAGCTCCGGCAGCTCCGGCGCGGGCAGCGCCAGGGTGACCAGGGCGACGCTGGCGTAGTCGAGCCCGCCGACGGTGGCGGCCACCTCGGGCGCCGGGCCGGCGAGCAGCCGGGCGGCCGGGCGGGCCGGCACGGCCAGCAGCACCGCGTCCACCTCGACGTGCTCCGTTTCGCGGGTCGGGCCGACGGTGAGCCGCCACCCCGTCGATGTCCGGTGCAGCTCGCGGACCGCCGCGTCCCGGCGGATCGTCGCGCCGCTCTCCCGCGCCGCCGCCTCGACCAGGGTGCTCAGCCCGCCGGCCAGGGTGCCGAAGACCGGCGCGCCGGGGGTGCGCGGCGCGGCCGCCTGCGCGGCCCGGACCGCGCCGACCAGGGTGTGCTCGACCCGGGCCGCGCGGGCCAGCGCCGGCATGGTGGTGACCAGGGAAAGGCCGTCGGCCCGGCCCGCGTAGACGCCGCCGAGCATCGGGTCGACCAGCCGGTCCACCACCTCGTCGCCGAACCGCTCCCGGACCAGGGCACCGACCGCCAGGTCGGCGTCCGGGCCGAGCAGCGGGCGGCCGGCGTCCCGGTCGGCGTCCGCCGCCGGCCGCGCCACCGCCGCCACCTTCTCCAGATCACCGGGTACGCCGACCAGCGTGCCGCCGGGAACCGGGCGCAGCCCGCCGTCGACGACCAGCGCCGCCTGCCCGACGGTCGGGTGCACGATCGAGTCGACCAGCCCGAGCCGGCGGACCAGGGCCACCGCGGCCGATTCCCCGCCGGTCGGGTCGCGCATCAGGAACGACTCCGCGCCGAACTCGACGGGCTGCCCGGCCAGCTCGCCGGTACGCAGCTTGCCCCCGAGGAGGCCGGACTGCTCGTACACGGTGACCTCGGTGCCGGCGGGGGCGCGGTCGCGCAACCGGACGGCGGCGGCCAGCCCGGTGACGCCGCCACCGACGATCGCCACCCGCCACGGTCGCGCCATGGTCCCTCCCCTACTCGGCTGGCCGCGCGCTGAGCTCGTGCACCAGCGCGACCACCCGGGTCAGCACGTCCGGGTCCGTCTCGGGCAGGACGCCGTGCCCGAGGTTGAACACGTGACCGGGGGCGGCCCGCCCCTCGTCCAGGATCCGGCGCACCTCGGCCTCCACCACCGGCCACGGGGCGAGCAGCACGCACGGGTCGAGGTTGCCCTGCACGGCCTTGTCCGGGCCGATCCGGCGGGTCGCCACGTCCAGCGGGGTACGCCAGTCGACGCCGACCACTTCGACGCCGGCCTCGCCCATCGCGCCCAGCAGCTCGGCGGTGCCCACCCCGAAGTGGATCCGGGGCACGCCGGCGTCGGCCAGGCCGGTGAGCACGTGGGTCGAGTGCGGCAGCACGTAGCGGCGGTAGTCGGCCTCGGACAGCGCGCCGGCCCACGAGTCGAAGAGCTGCACCGCGGACACCCCGGCGTCGACCTGGACCCGCAGGAACGACAGCGTGACCTCGGCCAGCCGGGCGCACAGGGCGTGCCAGAGGTCCGGGTCGCCGTACATCAGCGCCTTGGTCTTCGCGTGGGTCCGCGACGGCCCGCCCTCGACCAGGTAGCTGGCCAGAGTGAACGGGGCGCCGGCGAAACCGATCAGCGGGGTGTCCCCCAGCTCGGCGACGAGCAGCCGGACCGCCTCGTCCACGTAGGACACGTCGTCGCGGGTGATCGGCCGGATCCGCTCGACGTCGGCGGCGGCGCGGACCGGCTCGGCCACCACCGGCCCGGTGCCGGCCACGATGTCCAGGTCGATGCCGGCGGCGGCCACCGGGACCACGATGTCGCTGAACAGGATCGCCGCGTCGACCCCGTGCCGGCGGACCGGCTGAAGGGTGATCTCGGTGACCAGCTCCGGACGGCGGCACGACTCCAGCATCGGCACGTTGGCCCGGATCTCCCGGTATTCCGGCAGCGACCGACCGGCCTGCCGCATGAACCAGACCGGGGTGTGCGGGGCCGGCTCGCGCCGGCAGGCGCGGACGAAGGGCGAATCGGCCGGCCCGCCACGGCGGGATTGTCCGTCTCGGGCGGCGGTGCCCGTGGTGTCGGTGGTCATCGCGGCAATCGTGCCACGCGTGCGGGCGACCCCCGCCGCCACCGTCACCTTTTGTGACGTGAACGGAAGGCCCTGGTTGACGCCCCCGGCACCCGAAGGCCCCGGACGGCAGGTTCCTCGACGCATGATCGCGGCCGCCGCTCGGCGCGCCGTCCCGCCGTACCGGCGGGCGGCGGCATAGGCTGCCCGCATGGCCCCCCCGATCGCGCTCCCGGAAACCTTCGCCCGCGCGGTCGCGGGGTTGCGATCGGTGACCCCCCGCCCGGAGATCCTGCTGGAGGAGGTCGGCGCCCCGCAGCGCCTGGCCCCGTACGCGTTCGCGCTCTCCGCCGCGGTCATGCGCGACGACGACGAGGTGGCCACCGGGCGGCTGATCCTGCTGCACGACCCGGCCGGGCACGAGGCGTGGCAGGGCACCCTGCGGCTGGTCACGTACGTGACGGCGGAGCTGGAGGTGGACCTGGCCAGCGACCCGCTGCTGCCGGGGGTGGGCTGGACCTGGCTGACCGACGCGCTGGACGCGCAGGACGCCCGGCACCGGGCCATCGGCGGCACTGTCACCCAGACCCTCTCCACCCGGTTCGGCGAGCTGGCCGGGCCGCCCGCCGCCGGGGACATCGAGATCCGCGCCTCCTGGACCCCGCTCGGCGTCGACCTGTCCCCGCACCTGCTCGGCTGGTGCGCCCTGCTGGCCTCGACGGCCGGGCTGCCGCCGCCCGGGGTGACGGCCCTGCCGTCCCGCCGCCCCGCCGGCGCCGCCTGAGCGGCCGAAAGCCGGCGACGGGCCACCCCGGATGACCGGAGCGGCCCGCGCGGTATCCCGTCAGAGGTAGTTCTCGGCCTCGTCGCAGACCTTGTCCAGGCCCTTGTTGGCCTTGTCGAAGGCGGCCTTGTTGCCGGCCGACGCCGCCGCGATGGCGGTGGTGAGCTTGTCCAGGCAGGTCGCGATGACCTTCTTCTGTCGAGCCTGCTCGTCCCGGTCGTTCTTGGTGCCGGTCAGGTTCTGCTCGGTGTCGGCGAGCTTGTCCCGGACCGTCTGCAGGTCGGCCCTGAGCTTGTCGATCTCCTGCCGGTTCGCCGCGATGGTGCCGTCCCGCTGGCTGACCTTCTGCTCGGCGCGGTGCAGCTTCCCGTTGGTGGTGACGTAGAGGCCGGTCATCACGCCGCCGAGGACGAACAGCAGCCCGGCGACCAGGGCGAGGATCAGGGTGCTCCGCCCCTTGCCGGCGCGCGCCGCCGGCGCTCCGTACGGCGGGACCGCGCCGGGCGGGGCCGACATCGGCTGCGGCCCGAAACCCGGCCCGGACACGGGCGGGGCGGACATCGGCGGCGCCGACATCGGCTGCGGGTAACCGGGCGCGGAGACCGGGGCGGCGCCCGGCGCGTACTGCCCGGGGACCGGGGCGGCAGCCGGCGGGTACTGCCCCGAGACCGGGGCGGCAGCCGGGGGGTACTGCCCCGAGACCGGGGCGGCAGCCGGCGGGTACTGCCCAGGGACCGGGGCCGTGCTCGGCGCGTACTGCCCGGGGACCGGGGCCGCGCTCGGCGCGTACTGCCCGGGGACCGGGGCCGCGCTCGGCGCGTACTGGCCGGGCACCGGCGGGGCGGGCGCCGGGGTGACGGGTTGGGGCAGGGTGGGGTCGGGCTGGCCGGCCGGGTACTGCTGCGGCGCGGGCTGGCCGCCGTACGGGCTGCCGTACCCGGTGCCGCCCGGCGGCTGGGGCGGGTAGCCCTCCGCTCCGGTCGGTGGCTGGGACATGACGTACCTCCAGGGTGTGCTGGTCCCCGTGGGGTGGCCCCGAAGGGCCGGGGTCTGCGGGTCGACGTGGTCGGGCCACGCGTCGACGGATGCGGTCAACGGCGACCGGGGTGCGGGCCGGTCAGCAGAGCGTGAAGGTGTCGCAGGCGGTCTTGATCGGCACCGCGAGGCCGATGCCCTCGGCGTCCCGGGCCTTGGCGGTGGCGATGCCAACGACCTCCTTGGCTCCGTTGATCACCGGTCCGCCGGAGTTGCCGGGGTTGATCGGCGCGTCGAACTGGATCACCGGGCCGGAGCCGCCCTCGTCCGGGCGGAACGCGCTAACCACCCCGGTGGTCACGCTGTCCTGCAATCCCAGCGGGGCGCCGACCACCACTATCTGCTGCCCGGACTTGACCGGCGTACCGGCCGCGACCAGCCCGGTGAACCGGGCCGTGGTGCGCAGCTGGGCGAGGTCCTTGTCCTTGTCGACCTTGACGATGGTGGCCTCGAAGCGCTGGCCGGTCCGCTCCAGGAAGACCTTCCGGCCGCCCCCGTCGTAGACCGACTCCACCACGTGGAAGTTGGTGAGCAGCATGGTGCCGCCGCCGGACGGCGGCTTGCCGATCGCGAAGGCGGTACCGGTGAACTGGCCGGCGCTGACCCGGAACACGCTGGGCAGCACGGCACTCGCCACGGCCTCCGGGTTGAAGGCGGAACCGGCCTGCTTCTCCAGGCCCTCCGCCCGCTTCTCCAGCCCGTCCAGCCGGCTGCCGTCCGCGCCCTGGGCGTCGGCCAACCGCCGGTCGGTGGCGGCGAGCCGGTCGTCCAGCCGGTGGATCTGGTACGCCTGCACCCCCGCGACCACCGCCAGCACCCCGGCCAGCACGAGCGCCACCACCGGCAGCCGCCGCCCGCGGCCGGTCCCGCCTGCGGCCCCGCCCGGGTACGCCGGCCCCGGGGCGGACTGCCCCGGCAGGGCCGGCCCGGCGATGGGCTGGCCCGGGTAGGCCGGTCCCGAGATCGGCTGCCCTGGGTAGGTCGGCGCGGCGACCGGCTGCCCCGGGTGGGCGGGTGCGGAAGTCGGGTGGACCGGTGCGGTAGTCGGCTGAGCCGGATGGGCCGGCGTGGAGATCGGCTGTCCGGGGTGGGTGGGCGCCGGGGCCGGCTGCCCCGCGAACGCCGGCCCCGGGACCGGCTGCAACGGAACGGAGGCCGGTGGGGCGGGCGCGGACGCCGGTGGGGCGGGCGCGGTGATGGGCTGGGCGGCGAAGCCGACGGTTGGCTCGGCGCCGACCGGCTGCCCGGGCGCGCTGCCCGGCGGGGCCGGCGGCCATCCGTCCTGGGGGCGCGGGGCGGTCGAGCCGCCGGCCGGGCCCCACTGGCCGCTGTTCGGCACCGCCGGCCAGGTGGCTCTGGGCGCGGGCACGGCCGGCTGGCCCGGCGCACCGGCGGGCTGCTCGGGAGCGGGGACGCCACCGGTGGGCGCGGCCGGGAAACCGGCGGGCGCGCCGAACGGCGCCGGCTGACCGGGCGCGACCGGTGGGATCATCCGCGGCGGCAGAGGCCCCGGCCGGACGGTCTCGCCGCGTGCCTGGTCGGCCGTCTCGTCGGAGCCCGGCCCCGGCACCTCGGCACCGCCGTGCGCAGCCGTCATGATCGCTCGTCCTCCCCCGTGAACGCCCCGCCGACACCGCCCGACGGCCCCTCGACACCCCGGCTGCGGCTCGATGGACCGTACCTGCGCGAACGGGGTTTGTCTCCCCTGTTGTCTGACCCTGCCACGGGCGCGCAAGCCGACCTGCCCCGACACTCGGCGGCCATCCGGCCGACACGCGCCGGACCGGCTGCGCACACCGCGTCGGGCGCGCGCACTAGGGTTGTCAGGTGACCGACGAACCACCCCTGCGCCGTCGGGCCGCCGAAAGCCGTACGGGAGAGGCAGCACTGCGTCCGTCGTCGGCCGGGTCGGAGCCGGCGGACGCGGGGACCGAACCCACCGCCGGCGGGCCCGTGCCGCTGACCGCCCCGCGCGAGGGCACCCCCGCGCCGGTGGCCGTGCCGAGCGAGCTCGAGGAGGTCGTGGCCCGCTTCGCGGCGGGCATCGGCCCGGTGGCCCTGGACGCCGAGCGTGCCTCCGGATACCGCTACAGCCAGCGGGCCTACCTGGTGCAGCTGCGCCGGGCCGGCTCGGGCACGGCGCTGATCGACCCGTTGCCGCTGCCCGACCTCTCCGCCCTGGACGCGGTGATCGCCGAGGCCGAGTGGGTGCTGCACGCCGCCAGTCAGGACCTCGCCTGCCTCGGCGAGCTGGGGCTGCGCCCGCGCCGGCTGTTCGACACCGAGTTGGCCGCCCGGCTGGCCGGGTTCGAGCGGGTCGGCCTCGCCGCGCTGACCGAGCAGCTGCTCGGCTACACGCTGGAGAAGCACCACTCGGCGGCGGACTGGTCCAGCCGGCCGCTGCCGGAGTCCTGGCTCACCTACGCGGCGCTGGACGTGGAGATGCTGGTCGACCTGCGCGACGCCCTCGACGAGGAGTTGCGCGGGCAGGGCAAGTCGGAGTGGGCGGCGGAGGAGTTCGCCGCGCTGGTCCGCAACGGCGCTCGACCGCCCCGGGTCCGGGCCGAGCCGTGGCGGCGCACCTCGGGCATCCACCGGGTCCGCGGCGCCCGCGCGCAGGCCCGGGTCCGTTCCCTCTGGTACGCCCGCGACCAGATCGCCGCGCGGCGGGACGCCGCCCCGGGGCGGGTGCTGCCCGACTCGGCGATCGTGGCCGCCGCCGAGCTGGACCCGAAGGACGAGAAGACGCTGCTCACCCTCCCCGGCTTCGGCGGCCGCTCGGTACGCCGGCTCGCCCGGACCTGGCTGGCGGCCCTGGACGACGCCCGGCAGCTGCCGGACGACGCGCTGCCGGTGACGCCGGTGGTGGAGGGGCCGCCCCCGCCGCACCGCTGGGCAGAGCGGGATCCGGTGGCGGCCGGCCGGCTGGCCCGCTGCCGGGAGGTGGTGCTACGCATCGCCGGTGAGCACAACCTGCCGCCGGAGAACCTGATCGCGCCGGACTACGTCCGCCGGCTCGCCTGGCAGCCGCCGGAGGAGATCACCGACGAGACCGTGGCGGAGACCCTCCGCGGCTTCGGCGCCCGGGAATGGCAGCTCACCCTCCTCCTCCCCGCCCTCCCCCAGGCCCTCACGATCCCCTGATCTCGCGTTGATCATGAGGTTGACGGCATTTTTGGAGATCCACATCGCCGTCAACCTCATGATCGACGATGCGCGGGGCCGCGGGCGGCGTGTGGGGTTGGCCACACGGGGGGTGGTGTCGGCGTTGGTTACTGGCGAGTAGCATCCGGGGAAACGCCAGCGCCGGCGACCTTCATTCGGCCCGTGGCGCCGCCGGTCGGCGCGCGGAGGCCGAATTGTGGTCGAAAAGGAGGCTCCAAGTGCCCCGTGAAGTTCGGGACGTCGTCTTCGTCGACGGCGTCCGCACCCCGTTCGGCAAGGCGGGTGGCATGTACGCCAACACCCGCGCCGACGACCTGGTGATCCGCTGCATCCGCGAGCTGATGCGGCGCAACCCGCAGCTGCCGCCGGAGCGGGTCGAGGAGGTCGCCATCGCCGCGACCACCCAGATCGGCGACCAGGGCCTGACCATCGGCCGCACCGCCGCCCTGCTGGCCGGACTGCCGAAAACGGTGCCGGGCTTCGCCATCGACCGGATGTGCGCCGGGGCGATGACCGCCGTCACCACCGTCGCCAGCGGCATCGCGATGGGCGCGTACGACGTCGCCATCGCCGGCGGCGTCGAGCACATGGGCCGCCACCCGATGGGTGAGGGCGTCGACCCCAACCCGCGGATCATCGCGGAGCGGCTGGTCGACCCGTCCGCCCTGGTCATGGGCGCCACCGCGGAGAACCTGCACGACCGGGTCCCGCACATCACCAAGGAGCGCACCGACGCCTTCGCGCTCGCCTCCCAGCAGAAGACCGCCAAGGCGTACGCCAACGGCAAGCTCCAGGGCGACCTGGTGCCGGTCGCGGTGCGCGACCCGGAGACCGGCTGGGGCCTGGCGACCGTGGACGAGGCGCCCCGGGACACCTCGCTGGAGAAGCTCGCCGGCCTGAAGACCCCGTTCCGCCCGCACGGCAAGGTCACCGCCGGCAACGCGGCTGGCCTGAACGACGGCGCCACCGCTGCGCTGGTCGTCGCCGAGGAGACCGCCCGCGAGCTGGGCCTGCCGATCGCCATGCGGCTGGTGTCGTACGGCTTCGTCGGCGTCGAGCCCGAGGTGATGGGCGTCGGCCCGATCCCCTCGACCGAGAAGGCGCTGCGCATCGCCGGCCTCAGCATCGACGACATCGGCCTGTTCGAGCTGAACGAGGCGTTCGCCGTGCAGGTGCTCGCCTTCCTCGACCACTTCGGCATCGCCGACGACGACCCGCGGGTCAACCCGTGGGGCGGCGCGATCGCCGTCGGTCACCCGCTCGCCTCCTCCGGCGTACGGCTGATGACCCAGCTCGCCCGGCAGTTCGCCGAGCACCCCGAGGTCCGCTACGGCCTCACCGCCATGTGCATCGGCATCGGCATGGGCGGCACCGTCATCTGGGAGAACCCTCACTGGACGGAGTCCGGCAAGCCGGTTCAGCGGGAGGGTGGAGACAAGTGAGCACGCCAGCCGCACCGAACGAGGTGGTCACCAGGGCGCTGCTACGCCAGGTGAACGTACCGGGGCTGGACCGGCCCGCCGCCCTGATCACCCTGGACAACGGTCTCGACCACACCAAGCCGAACACCTTCGGGCCGGGCGGGCTGACCAGCCTGGACGAGGCGATCACCGCGGCCCTCGCGGCGAACCCGGCGTTCATCGCGGTCACCGGCAAGCCGTACATCTTCTGCGTGGGCGCGGACATCACCGGTCTGCTGCTGCTGGCGAACCGCGAGCAGGCCCTGGAGATCGGCCGGCTCGGCCACCGGGTCTTCGCCCGGCTCAAGGACAGCCAGATCCCGACCTTCGCCTTCGTCAACGGCGCGGCGATGGGCGGCGGCCTGGAGCTGGCCCTGCACTGCCACTACCGGACGCTCTCGGCGGGCGCGGCGGCCCTCGCGCTGCCCGAGGTCTCGCTCGGGCTGGTCCCCGGCTGGGGCGGCACCCAACTGCTGCCGAACCTGATCGGTATCCCGGCCGCCACCCAGGTGATCCTGCAGAACCCGCTGATGCAGAACAAGATGCTCAAGCCGAAGCAGGCCGCGGAGATGGGCATCGCGGACGTGCTGCTGGAGCCGGCCGACTTCCTCGAGCGGTCCCTGGAGTGGGCCGCCGGCGTGGTCAGGGGCGAGGTCACCGTGACCCGGCCCGAGGTCGACAAGGACATGTGGGCGGGGGTGCTCTACTTCGCCCGGCAGACGCTCGACCAGCGGCTGCACGGCGCGGTCCCGGCCGCGTACCAGGCGCTGGACCTGCTGGAGACCGCGAAGGACGCCGACTTCGCCGCCGGCACCGCCGCGGAGGACGAGGCCCTGGCGGACCTGGTCTTCTCCGAGGAGCTGCGCAGCGGCCTGTACGCCTTCGACCTGGTGCAGCGGCGGGCCAAGCGGCCCGCCGGCGCGCCGGACAAGGGACTGGCCCGCCCGGTCACCAAGGTGGGCATCGTCGGCGCCGGTCTGATGGCCAGCCAGCTCGCCCTGCTGTTCGCCCGCCGCCTGCAGGTGCCGGTCGTCCTGACCGACCTGGACCAGGCCCGGGTGGACAAGGGCGTCGGCTACGTACACACCCAGATCGAGAAGGCCGTCAGCAGGGGCCGGATGGACAAGGGCACCGCCGCCAAGCTGTACGGCCTGGTCAGCGGCTCGGTCGACAAGGGCGTCTTCGCGGATGCCGACTTCGTCATCGAGGCGGTCTTCGAGGACCTGAACGTCAAGAAGCAGGTCTGGGCCGAGCTGGAGAAGATCGTCAAGCCGGAGGCGGTGCTCGCCACCAACACGAGTTCGCTGTCGGTCACCGCGATGGCCGAGGACCTGGAGCACCCGGAGCGCGTGGTCGGCTTCCACTTCTTCAACCCGGTCGCCGTGCTGCCGCTGCTGGAGATCGTCCGGGGCGAGCGGACCGACAACGCCACCCTGGCCACCGCGTTCGCGGTCGGCAAGCAGCTCAAGAAGTCGAGCGTGCTGGTCAAGGACGCTCCGGCGTTCGTCGTCAACCGGCTGCTGACCCGCTTCCTCGGCACCGTGTTCGCCGCCGTCGACCAGGGCACCCCGCTGGACGTGGCGAACAGCGCGCTGGACCCGCTGGGCCTGCCGATGCGCCCGCTCGCCCTGCTCCAGTTGGTCGGCCCGGCCGTGGCGTACCACGTGGGCGGTACCCTGCACGCCGCCTTCCCGGACCGGTTCGGGGTCAGTGAGAACCTCAGGCGGATCGCCGACTCCGGCCAGCCGATCGTGGTCGACGACCAGGTCAACGAGGAGGTCGCCAAGCTGCTCGTGGTCGGCGACCAGCCGCTGACCGCCGAGCAGGTCCGGCAGCACGCGCTCGACGCGTTGGCGCAGGAGATCCGGCTGATGCTCGACGAGGGCGTCGTCGCCGAGGCGCAGGACATCGACCTGTGCCTGATCCTCGGTGCCGGCTGGCCGTTCCACCTGGGCGGCGTCACGCCGTACCTGGACCGGACCGGCACCTCCGAGCGGGTCACCGGCCAGCGGTTCCTGCCGCGCGGGGTGGCCAGCCTGCCCGCCTGACCACCGCCGCTCCCCGCGATCGCGGTGGCCGACCGTCCCTCCCGGACGGTCCGGCCACCGCGTTCGTCGTTTCCGGGACCGGACCGGCACCGCTCGCCGCCTGCCCCACCGGGCGGACGATGCCGACAGCTCGGGCGCACCGGTCCGTCACCGCCCGGTCACCCCGCGCTCGCGGCCGCAGCGGCGGTGTGGCGGGGCCGGTCACGAGCCGGTTCCGGTTTCATCACGTCGGCACCCGCCGGTCAGCGGCCTGTCGGTCGGGCTCGCTACCATCACGCGTCCAGATTTCTTAGGAGCTGACCAACATGTCCCAGCCGCCGTCCAGTCCGTACCCCGGTTCATACCCTCCGCCGCAGCAGCCCGGCCAGCAGCACGGCGGTGGCTACCCGCCGCAGCAGCCCCAGCACGGTGGCGGCTACCCGCCGGCTCCGCAGCAGCCCGCCCCCCAGTACGGCGGCCACCCGGAGGCGCCCCAGCAGCCCGCCCCGCAGTACGGCGGGTACGTGGAGACCGGCCAGCCCAGCTTCGGCGGCCCCGAGGTGCCGCCGAAGAAGAAGTCGAAGGTCGGCAAGATCCTGCTGATCGTCCTGGCCGTCGTGGTGGTGCTCTGCGTGGGTGGCGGTGCCGCCATCTACTTCGCCGCGAAGGACACCGTGGGCGAGGTGGTCGACGCCACCAAGACCCGGGTGTCGGCTCCGGAGACCCTCGGCGGCCGGGCGAAGGTGGACAACCCGCAGCTCCAGGCCGCCGCCACGGAGATGGAAGCGGAGATCAAGAAGGACGTGCCGGACGCCACCAGCGCCGTCGGCGCCTTCTACGGCGACCCCACGAAGCAGGATCTGGTCATGATCGCCGGCGCGTCCGGCGTGATGGCCGACCCGAAGAAGGAGCTGGAGGACGCCACCACGGGCCTCGGCAGCGAACTCGGGGTGACCGAGTTCAAGACGGTGGACGCCGGCCCGCTGGGCGGCGACGCCAAGTGCGGTGACGGCAAGATCGACGGTGACCCGGTCGGGGTCTGCGTCTGGGCCGACCGGGGCAGCGTCGGCATGATCGTCATGTACTTCAAGCCCGCGTCCGCGTTGCAGTCCGAGTTCGTCGCCATGCGGGGCGAGATCGAGCAAAAGAACTGATCTCCCGCCAGACCGGTGACCGGGCCCCCGCCGTGGCGGGGGCCCGGTCCCGTTCCGGGTCAGGCCGACGCGACCCGCTCAGCGGGGCTGCGGCAGACGCAGAACTCGTTGCCCTCCGGGTCGGCGAGCACCACCCAGCCGGTGCCGTCCGACCGGCGCCGGTCGGCGACCAGGGTGGCCCCGAGGCCGAGCAGCCGCTCGACCTCGGCGTCCCGGGTGCCCTCGGCCGCGTGCAGGTCGAGGTGGAACGCGCCCTTGCCGTGCCGCTCCCCGACCGACACGAAGAGCAGGTCGGGGCCGTGCCCGTCGGGCGCGACGAGCACCGCCTCGGGGTCGCCCGGGTGGTCGTCGTCGTGCAGCTTCCGGTCGAGCACCCTCGCCCACCAGCTCGCCAGGGCGTACGGGTCGTCGGTCTCGACAGTGACGCAGTGGATCTGTGCACTCACGGTGCTACCTCCAGGTTGGAGTGCGCCCCGCGAAGTTGGCGGACGTCAGCGGCGGCTGCGGGGCGCGGGATTCTTCACGGTGGACATCGACCACACCCCCTTCCGCATTTCGAGCTGACGCCGAGCATCATGTCACCGCCCCGGCCGTCCGCACAAACCCGCCGCCGGCCCGGCCCCTGAGCTGCGGGGCCGAGCCGGACGGCCGGACGCCCGCCGGTCAGGTGGCGGCGGGAGCGTCGGCGGACGGCAGGGTGACGGTCACCTCCAGGCCGCCGCCCGGCTGGGCCACCGCCGTCACCGTGCCGCCGTGCGCATCGCAGACCGCCCGGACGATGGAGAGCCCCAGGCCGGAGCCACGGGCGCCGGTGCGCTCCTGGCCGCCCCGCCGGAACGGCTCGAACAGCCCCGGCACGTCCGCCGGGGCGACCTCGAAGCCGGTGTTGCCCACCACCAGCCAGGAGCGCTGCCCGTCGGTGCCGGTACGCACCCAGAGACGCCCGTGCAGGTGGTTGTAGCGGACCGCGTTCTCCACCAGGTTGCCGGCGAGCCGGTCGAGCAGCCCCGGGTCGCCGACCACCGGGGCCGGGCGCAGCGCGGTGTGCACCTTCAGCCCGATCCGCTCCACCTCGCCGGACATCGCGGAGAGCGCGTTGGCGGTGCCGGCGGCCAGGTCGCACTCGGCCCGGCGGGCCAGCCGGCGACCCGTCTGGGCCTCGCTGCGGGCCAGCACCAGCAGCGCATCGACCAGGCCGTTGGCCCGCTCCGAGGCGTCCCGGACCACGGTGGCCATCCGCCGGTACTCGGCCCGGTCCGCCTCGTCGTCGCTGAGCGTCACGTCGATCTCGGTCCGCATCACCGCCAACGGGGTACGCAGCTCGTGCGAGGCGTTGGCGACGAACCGTTTCTGCGCCTCGAACGCCGCGGCGATCCGGTCCAGCATGGCGTCGAAGGTGCGGGCCAGCTCGGCGACCTCGTCGTCCGCGCCGGACCAGCCGATCCGCTGGTCCAGGGTGGCCTCGCCAAGCCGCCGGGCGGTGGCGGTCACCTGGTGCAGCGGGCGCAGCGCCCGGCCGGCCACCAGATACGCCCCGGCGACCCCGACCACGCTGATCACCAGCAGCGCCACCAGGCCCTTGACCAGAAGCTCCGTCGAAGCGGCGCCGACCAGATCATGCTGCCACTGCCCGGCGTCCAGGGTGCGGCCGTCGGCGAGCACCACCGTGGTGCCGGGCCGCAGCTCGTCGGTGGGGCGCAGCGCGTCGCGGACCAGCAGCCAGGCCAGCACCACCAGGATCGCCCCGGCGCCGACGAGCAGCACCCCGTTGAGCAGGGTGAGCCGCAGCCGCAGCGTGGGGCGCAGGCGGATCATGCGACGACCTCGGCGGTGCGGTAGCCGGCGCCGACCACCGTCTCGATCAGGGGCGGGTCGCCGAGCTTCTTGCGCAGCGTCATCACGGTGACCCGGACGATGGTGGTGAACGGGTCCGTGTTCGCGTCCCAGACCCGTTCCAGCAGTTCCTCGCTGGAGACCACCGCGCCGCGCGCCTTGAGCAGCTCGGCCAGCACGCCGAACTCCTTGTTGGTCAGGTCGACCGGCACCCCGCCGCGGGTGACCACCCGGCGGGCCGGGTCAAGCACCAGGTCGGCGACCGCCAGCACCGGCGGGGCGGCCGGGGTGGCCCGCCGGCCCAGCGCCAGCACCCGGGCGACCAGTTCGTCGAAGGCGAACGGCTTGGGCAGGTAGTCGTCGGCGCCGAGCTGCAGGCCCTCCACCTTGTCGGCGACGGTGCCGCTGGCGGTCAGCATCAGCACCCGGGTCAGGGTGCCGGAGGCGGCCAGGTCGGCGCAGATCTGGTCGCCGTGCACGCCGGGCAGGTCCCGGTCGAGGATCACCACGTCGTACCGGGTGACGAAGGCGGCCTCGTGCCCGGCGGAACCGTCGTAGGCGACGTCCACGGCCATCCCGCGCTTGCGCAACCCGCGCGCGATCGCGTCGGCGAGGTTCCGCTCGTCCTCGACCACCAGTACCCGCATCCCCGGCCTCCCAGCTCGTGACCTCCCGACAACCTAGTGCCGGCCACCAAACCAGCATCCCGCGCCGCCGTTGCAAAGAACCTTCGCGTACGCCATGCTTCCCGGCACCTGGCGACAAGGAGCTGCCGATGACCGCAACCCCCACCGGGCGGGACGTGGCCTACCACCGCTTCCGCTTCCCGCACGAACTGGGCCGCGGGGCGCCCGACGGGGTGATCGCCGGCCCGGGCGGCCTGCTGGTCGGCCCGGCGGCCGGCCGGATCGAGCACACCGATCCACACACCGGCGTCACCGCCGGCTACGACCTGGCGACCTGGACGTCCCCGCCGCTCCGGCTGGGTTTCCCGGCGGCCGAGATCGTCCCGTCGTGGACCGCGGACACCCCGCCGGGCTGCTGGCTGCGGGTGGAGCTGCGCGGCTGGGCCGAGACGGGCCCGTCGACCGGCTGGTACATGCTGGGTGACTGGGCGGCCGACGAGGCGACGATCCGCCGCAGCTCGGTGCCTGGCCAGGCGGGCGACGACGCGCGGGTGGCGGAGGACACCCTGCGGATCACGGACGCGGTGGTCACCGGCTGGCAGGTCCGGGTCAGCCTGTTCCGCCGCCCCGGCGCCCCGGCCGGCCCGGTGCTGCGCACGATCGGCGCGGTCGCCTCCGGCAGGGCCGCGGCCGGGTCGGTGGACGCTGCGGCACCGCCGCCGACCGGCGCCCGGGGGCGAGTGCTGGACGTGCCCCGCTACTCGCAGCGGCTGCACGCCGGCGGGGAGACCCGCTGGGGCGGCGGTGGGGACTCATGGTGCAGTCCCACCTGCACGTCGATGGTGCTGGACTTCTGGGGCACCGGACCCGCCCCCGACCGGTACGCCTGGGTCGACCCGCCCGGCCCGCGGCCGGTGGTGGTGCACGCTGCCCGGCACTGCTACGACCACGCGTACGCGGGGGCCGGGAACTGGGCGTTCAACACGGCGTACGCGGGGCTGCACGGGGTGGACGCCTTCGTCACCCGGCTGCGTTCCCTCGCCGAGGCGGAACGGTTCGTCGCCGCCGGCGTACCGCTGATCCTGTCGGCCGCCTTCGCGGCGGGGCAGGTGCCCGGGCTGGACTACGACACCCGGGGGCACCTGATGGTGCTGGTCGGCTTCACCGCCGACGGCGACCCGGTGCTCAACGACCCGTACGCCCCGGACGACGAGGGGGTCCGCCGGACGGTGCCCCGAGCGGCGTTCGAGGCGGCCTGGCAGGCGGGCAGCGGCGGCGTCACGTACGTGGTCCGGCCGGCGTCGGTGCCACTGCCACCGGCACCCGCCCAAGCCAACTGGTGAACGGCGGCCCACCGGCCGAGGCCGGCCCGGCACCGGCCGGTGCGGCGTCGGCGGGCCGAGTCAGGGCAGCCGCCACACCCCGAACCCACCGGCGCTGCGCCGGCAGACCAGCACCCGCCGGCCGTTCCGGCAGTCGCCGAGCACGTCGGGCAGCGCGTCGAACACCCTCGCCCGGGCGGCCGCCACGTCCAGCTCCGCCACGAGCAGTCGCCCGTCCCCACCCCGCCGGACGCCGATCAGCGGGTCGCCCGGTTCGTGCCAGCTCGCCAGTTCCCAACTGCCGAGGTCGGCGACCGGCTGGCCGGTCGCCGCGTCGGCCACCACGAACCGGGGCCCGCCAGGGTCGTCCGAGCCGACCAGGAACCGGCCCTGCTCCGCCCACAGCACCGCCTGCCAGCGCGGATTGCTCCACCGCACGGCGCCGGTCGCCGGGTCGAGCACCCACATCCCCCCGGTCTGCCGGTAGGCGCAGAGCAAGTCGCCGCAGTCGGTCAGATAGCCGACCTGGGCGAGCCGGGCCGTCCAGCGCTGGTCCAACCGATCCAGGCCGTAGCCGGTCACCGTGCCGCCGTTGTCACCGATCACCAGCAGCAGGTCGCCGACGATCTGGTTCCGCTGCCAGCTCGGCAGCTGACCGGGGCGGATGTTGCGGGCGGCCAGCAGGGAACCGCTGGCGGGGTCGCGCACCTCGACCTCGCCCGAGGGCGCCACCAGCACGATCCGGTCCACGCCGTCGGGGCCGAAGCGCAGGTTGGGGCCGTCCAGCGGGGTGGGCACCGACCACAGCGTCCGGCCGGACGCCGCGTCAACCCGGCGCAGCGAGCCCGCGCCGGAAACGTCGAGGTTCTGGAGGAGCACGCCGTCGCCCGCCGGGTAGCTGGCCCCGGGTTGCTGCCAGCCCGACCGGCCGGTGCCGGCGTCGAGGGCGGTCGTCCGGAACACGCCCTCGGGGCCGCCCACCGGGCGGCCGCTGACCAGCACCGTCCCGCCCTGCTGCAGCAGCCACACGTCGCCGCCGCCGGCCGGGAGCGAGGTGCGCCACAGGACGGCGGGCGGCCCCTGCGCCGGGATCCGGTACGCCACCAGCAGCCGCCCCGTACCCTGCTGCGGGTCCAGCGGATCCACCACGTAGAGGCGGTCGGCCGCCAGGAAGACGTCCGCGCCGAGCCGGGCCGGCACGATGGCCACCACGCGCTCCGGGCGCGGGGCTCCGCCGGCGACCACCCACAGGACGGCCAACAGCACGGCCAGCACCCGGTACGGCCGGCCGACGGCGCGCGGCGGGCGAGGCGGCGGTTCCGGCGCCGGGTCGCGGCGGAGCTCGCCCAGATCGATGACCGTCACGATCACCCCTTCCCGGGCAGCCGCCCGGCGCACCAGCGCCGGGCGTACCGGCCGGCCGGGGTGACGCCGGGTCGCCTGTACGATGGCCCGTCGTGGCTGTGCCGGTGGTAGACCCCTCGCTGAACCCCTCGCCCGTCGCGGTCGAGGCGGTCCCGCCACGCCGGCCGCGACGCCGGCCGGCCCGCGCCGACGTGCTGGCCATCGGAGCCTATGCGTTGCTCGGGGTTCTCGTCTGCCTCAACTACTGGGGGGACGTGCAGCACCGGGTCTCCTCGCACCTGCCGACGGACCACAGCTGGTTCGAGTGGCTCTTCGCGCACGGCGCCTACTCGTTGCGTCACCTGGAGAATCCGCTCTTCACCGCCCGGCAGAACGCCCCGGACGGGGTGAACATGATGGCGAACACCTCGCTGCTCGGGGTCACCCTGCCGCTCGCGCCGCTCACCCTGCTCCTCGGCCCGCAGGTGATGTACGCGCTCTACCTGGGCGCGGCCCTCTCGGCGACCGCGGCCACCTCGTACTGGATGCTCTCCCGGCACCTGGTCCGCTCCCGCGCGGCGGCCTTCGTCGGCGGGGTGTTCCTCGGCTTCGCCCCCGGCATCGTGCACCACGCCAACGGGCAGCCGAACTTCGTCTCCAACTTCCTGCTGCCGCTGATCGTGGCCCGGGTGCTGCGCCTCGGCGAGCCGGGCCGCCGGCTGCGCAACGGCGTCGCGTTGGGGCTGCTGGTGGCGTACCAGATCTTCATCAACGAGGAGATGCTGCTGCTGACCGCGCTGGCCTGCCTGGTCATCGTGGTGGCGTACGTGGTGCAGCGGCCACGCGCGGCGCGGGAGCGGGCGGCGACGTTCCTCGGCGCGCTCGGCGTGGGCGGCGGCCTGGCCCTGCTGCTGACCGCCTACCCGATCTGGTTCCAGTTCAACGGGCCGCAGTCCTACCGGGGCCTGCAGGGCGGGGTCTTCCACAACTGGGGCGAGGACCTGATGGCCTTCGTCACCTTCGCCCGGGACACGGTGGCCGGTGACGAGGCGGTCGAGCAGACCATCGGGCTGACCGAGCAGAACACCTGGTTCGGCTGGCCGCTGGTACTGGTCGCCCTGGTCGCCCTGGTGCTGCTGGTACGCCGGTCGCTGCCGGCCCGGATCGTCGCCGTGCTGGTGGTGGTCTTCGCGGTCGCCGCGATCGGCCCGAAGGTGCGCTTCGACGGGGTCGAGACCACTGTCGACGGCCCCTGGGCGTTCGTGCCGGACGACCTGCCGCTGGTCGAGATGATGATGCCGACCCGGCTGGCCCTGGTGGTGGCCGGCGCCGTCGGCGTGCTGCTCGCGCTGGCCTGGAACGCCCTGGCCGGGGCCGGCCGCCCGCCGGTGCCGAGGCCGCGCGCCGGGGCGGCCACCGGGACGCCGCCGGCCGCCGGCCCGCGTCGCCGCTGGCTGCGCGGCATCGGGTACGCGGCGATCGTGGCGGCCCTGCTGCCGCTCTTCCCGCGCCCGCTGCCGGCCGAGCGGATCGACCCGCCGCCGCACTTCATCACCGCGGGCGGCTGGCGGCCGTACGTGCCGGGCGGCCGGACGCTGGTCCCGGTGCCGATCCCGAGCAACGTGCACGGCCTGTCCACCCTGCGCTGGAGCGCGCTGACCGGGCAGGAGTTCCCCATCCCCGCCGGCTACTTCATCGGCCCGAACGAGAACGGTGCGGGGGTCTTCGGCGCGCCGAACCGGCCGACCAGCACGCTCATCTACACCACCATGGACGCGAACAAGGTCCCCGCGATCACCGCGGAGCACCGCCGTCAGGCGGTCGAGGACCTGCGCTTCTGGAAGGCGTCGGTGGTGGTCCTCGGCGCGAACCCGCGCGAGGCGGTGCTGCGCGACCTGATGACCGCGCTGCTCGGGCCGCCGCAACGGATCGACGACGTCTGGCTCTGGGACGTCCGCGACCGGCTCTGAACCGACCTCGCCATGCTCCCGGTCAGCCGACCAGGGGGCGGACGTCCCAGACGTACGCGCCGGCCACGTCGCGGCCCGGGCCGACGAGGGCGTCCACCGTGGTCCGGACCGGGTCGCCCGGGAACGAGCCGGCCTGCACCAGCACCGCCGCCCGCCAGTGCCGCAGGTCCGCGACCGCCTGGCGGCGCTCGGCGGCGCCCACCGGCGGCACCTGACCGGTCTCGGCGGCCCGCCGCAGCAGCAACGAGGTGGGGCGGTCCGGGGCGCCCCAGTGGGCGGTCGGGTCGTCCGCGCTCCGGGGCCCGATGAAGTAGCCTCCCGGCGCGTGGAACGCCAGCCCGGTGCGGGCCGACCAGAAGGTGGCCGGGCTCTTCGCCGCACCGGTCACCGGCGGCACCGGCACCAGCGTCCGGCCCGGCGGGACGTACGCCCGCCAGCTGCCGTCGGCGACGAAGGCCGGCACCGGCACCACCGGCACGGTCCGGATCGGGGTGGGGACCAGCGGCAGCAGGGCGGCGGCGACCGCCCCGGCCCAGGGTGCCCAGGTCCGGGCCGACCGGTGGCGGAGCCGGTCCAGCGCGAGGGCCAGCAGCACCCCGAGGACCGGTACGCAGACCAGCGCGAACCGGGCCGGCACCACCAGGTCGAGCAGCGGCACCCCGGCGACCAGCCGGTACGGCCCGGGCAGCCCGGTGTCGTTCCGGTTCACCACGATCGTGGTACCGAGGGAGAGCAGAGCGAACAGCAGCCCGCAGACGGCGAGGGCGCGGACCAGCGGCCGCCGCCACAGCCGGACCACCACCAGCAGGGCGAGCAGCGGCAGGAACGGCCCGAAGAAGGAGGTCTGCTCGGTGGCGTTCGGCGCCAGCAGGCGCGAGTGACGGTCGTCCCCGGCCACGCTCTGCCGGGCCCCCGCGGTGAACGAGGCGACGTCCAGCCGGTAGCCCTGGGCGAAGAACGGCATCCCCGCGTAGTGGCCCGGGCCGCGGAACTGGAACCACAGCGGGTACGCCAGCAGGGCCCCCGCCACCAGCGCACCGACCCCGAGCCGGCGCAGCACCACGGGTGCCAGCCGGCGCGCGGCCGCCCGGTCGGCCAGCGCGTACGCCCCGGCGACAACCCCGGCGGCCAGCGCCACGAAGACCAGCACCTCCTCGCCGAGGAAGACCTGGTAGGCGACGGCCAGCCCGAGCAGCACCCCGTCCCGGCGTACCCGGTCGGTGGCCGGGCGGAACACCAGCGCGAGGATCACCGGGACCAGGAACTGGGCGGCCATGTGCAGGTGCGCCCCGGCCTGCGACACCATGCCGGGCGCGAACCCGCAGAACAGCCCACCCAGTGCCGCGGCGGCCCGGGACCGGACCAGCCGGCGGGCCAGCAGCGCGTACCAGGCGGTGGCGGTGCCGGCGAGGCAGGCGACCACGGCGACGAGGAAGGCCGCCTGGGAGCCGAGCAGCAGGGTGATCGGGGTGAGCGGCAGGCCCAGCCCGAGCACCGAGGTGTTTGCCATCAGGTTCACCCCGTCCGGGGCGTTCAGCGCGGTGCTGTGCAGCGGGTTCTCCCCCGCGGTCACCGCCCGGGCCGCCCGGGCCAGCATCCACTCGAAGAGCATCTGGTCGCCGGCCTGGTGGAACAGCCGCTCCGGCCGCCGCCACTGGTCGCCGGTGAGCAGGATGGCCAGGCTGAGGTAGCCGACGACCACCAGGGCGTCGCCCAGGCGGAGACGCCGACGCCGCGACCGGGCCGCCGGCGGGTCCGGCGGGGCGGTCAGGCCGACCGGCTGGTCAGTGTCCGGACGTCCCACAACCACACGTCCAGCTCCTGCCGGGCCGGCCCGATCAGCTGCTCGACGGTCTGCCGCAGCGGGTCGGCGTTCGGCTGGTCGAGCGGCAGCACCACGACGGCGGCCCGCCAGTGCCGCAGCTCGTCCAGGAAGCGCCGGCGCTGCCGGTCGTCGAGTTCCGGCGTACGGCCGGTGGCGGCGACCTCCGCGAGCAGGTCGCCGATGCCGCTGGGCCGACCGCCGAAGCGGCCCGGGTCGCCGGTGACCCCGTTACGTGGGGCGAGGAAGTATCCGCCGGGGATCTTGAAGGCCAGGTCGGTGCTGGCCGCCCAGCGCATCGGGTTGGTGTTGCCCATGCTCGGCACCGGCACCGACACGAGCGTCTGGTCCGGGCCGACGTACCGCCGCCACCGGTCGGCGGTGATGAACCGGGGCACCTCCGGCCGGGTGGTGACCTCCAACGGCATCGGCGCGATGGGCAGCAGCGCCAGCACCAGACCGGCGACCGTCAGGGTCCGTACGGTCCGGTGTTCGGCGGTCCGCAGCGACCAGGCCCGCTCCACGGCGAGGGCCAGCAGGATCCCGATGACCACGGTGGTGATCAGGCCGAACCGGGTCGGCACCACCGCGTCGAGCAGCGGCAGCCGAACCAGCAGCTCCCACGGGCCGGTGAACAGCTCCCGGTCCCACCAGGACACCCGCTCACCGAGGGAGAGCACCGCGAAGAACAGCCCGGTCACCGCGAGCGCCCGGACGATCACCTCCCGGCGGAGCCAGACCACGATGCCGACGGCCAGCAGGGACAGGCTCCAGCCGAAGAAGGCGTTCTCCTCTGAGTAGTTCGGGGCGAGGTTGACGTTCGCCCGCTCGTGGCCGCCCAGCGTGGGCGAGCCGGGGGCGAAGAACGAGGCGATGTCGTTGCCGTAGTCGCGGACCGCGTCGCTGAGCCCGTGGTACGCCATCGGCCCGGCGAACTGGACCCAGAGCGGGTACGCCAGCAGCGACCCGGCGAGCACCGCGCAGACCGCCAGCCCGGTCCCCAGGGGACGCCACGCCGCGGCCCACCGCTCCCGCTGCTGCGCGACCACCGCCAGCAGGAACACGCCGCAGGCCAGCGCGGTGAAGAGCAGGATCTCCTCGTTGATGAACGCCTGCGCGGTGACCAGCAGGGCGAGCAGCGCACCGTCGCGGACCGGGCGGGTGGAGCGGGTCAGTACCAGCACCCGCCAGACGATGAACGGCAGCAGGAACTGGGAGATGATGTTGGGGTGCCAGTTGGCGTGCGACAGCATCGCCGGTGAGAACCCGCAGAACCAGCCGCCCACGGCGGCGGCCAGCCGGGTACGCACCACGTGCCGGGAGAGCACCCGGTACCAGGCGGCGGCCGTGCCGGCCAGGCCGAGTGTCACCAGCGTGATGAAGGAGACCGACGGTCCGAACAGGACGGTGATCGGCACCATCGGGATGCCGAGGGCCAGGATGGCGGTGTTCGCCATCAGGTTGACCCCGTCCGGGTAGTTGAACTGGTCGGTGTAGAACGGGAACTCGCCGTGCAGCACGACGCGTACCGAGTGGGCGAGGAAGAACTGCACCTGTGCCGGGTCGCTGCTGTAGAGGGCGGCCACCCGGCCGGCCGGGTCGACCCAGATCCGGCTGGTCACCCAGAGCGCGGCTAGCAGGAAGATGCCGTACATGGCGAGGTCCTGCCGGCGGGGCGTCCAGCGTGGGCGCGGCCGGGCGACCGGCCGGCCGTTGCCGGGGGCGGGGTCGGGCGGGGCCATGGTGGTGACGGAGGCGGAGCCCGTCGGGGCGTCGGCGTCCGCTGGCGAGTCGCCACGGGGCTCGGCAGGCGTCACAGTCGGCGGAGTCTACCGGAGCCGGAAATGGCCACGAAACGCACACCACCGTCCACTGTGGCGGGCGTCCAAAGGGGTGAGCCGGGCGCGGCCGGACGGCCGGGCGTCTCGTACCATGTGGCTCGCAAACACGACCAACGACGCGATCGGGGGCGTACAGGTGGCTTCAGTCCGCCGACGCGGCACGGTGGCCACCGCGCTGCTGACCCTGCTGCTGGCCGCACCCGGGTGCGGGCCCGTCGCCGGGCGCCAGTCGGCGGACCTGCGGGTCGGCTACGACAGCCTGGACGGGCCGCTGACCGTCTGGCCGGCGCGCGGCAGCCTGGCCGGCGACGCCACCGCGACCGCCGCGATCAGCGCGGCCGTAAGGGACTGGCGCTCGCCGGTCAACGACCGGGCGCACCTGCCCACCTCCGGCATCCTCTACTCCGGTGAGGTGGCCGGGTCAGCGCTCGCCCTGGTCGCCGCCGACGTGCCCGGCGAGAGCGCGTCCTGGCTGCTGCAGCTCGACCGCGCCGAGGACCACTGGCGGGTCGCCCACGCCACCGAGTACACCGACCCCGGCTACCTGGTCTACTCGGATGTGCTGCCGGTGCGGCTCCCGCAGGGCCGGCGCTACCTCACCTCGGCCCGGGTGGAGCGGCTGCTCGGGCCGGACGGCCGCGCGCTGGCCAGCATGGACGGCCTCACCGAGCCGCTCGCCGTGCCGGCCTGCCAGGCCGTGGAGCTGACCGCGGCGCTGCGCCCCACCCGGTCGCTGCCGCGCGGCCGGGCCGCCGACCGCGTCCTCGACCTGGGTACGGCCACCGCCGACCCCCGCTATCCCCTGGTACGTGACGAGACCGGCACCGGCAAGCGAGCCCTGGCCGGGCTGGACACCTGCGTTCTCGCCGAAACCACCGGACCGTTCGGCAGCGTGCCGCGCCGCATCGGCGATCGGCTGGCGCCCCGCTCCGCGCCGGAGTCCTGGCCGATGGCGAAGGTCGCCGTCCGGTCGCTGGGCGAGGTGGCGCTGGCCGGCGGCGAGCCGGGCGACCTGCAGCAGCTCACCTGGGAGAGCGCCACCGGCACGATGACCGCGCTGGTCTACCGCCCCGGCGACGGCGGCGCCCCGGTGGTCTCCGCCGCCGACCGGTCCACCACCCTGCAGGCGTACCACCTGCCGATGCCGGGCCAGCCGCTCGCGGCGCTGACCTGGCGGGCCAGCCGGGACACCTCGTTCGCCGCCCCGCCCGGGGCGTCGCGCCTGGTCGACCGGCCGGGCCTGGTCGTGATGCCGCAGCCGGGCTCTCGTCAGACGTTCAGCCTGGCTGGCACTGACAAGACCTGGTACCGCTCCGTGGGCGGACGCTGACCTTCGCGCCCCGAGCGCCACCCTGGGCCACACGCCCGTACTCCCGGGTTGCCGGCTCTCGTGATGATCATCCGCCGAATCGCCGGCTGCGTGCCGCGTAGGAACGCAGGGCGCGAAGGAAGTCGACCTTCCGGAAGCCGGGCCAGTACACGTCGCAGAAGTACAACTCGGAGTAGGCGGCCTGCCAGAGCAGGAAGCCCGACATCCGGCGTTCTCCACTCGTGCGGATGACGAGATCCGGGTCGGGCTGGCCGCCGGTGTACAGGTGCGCCGCGATGTCCTCGGCGGTCAGGCGCTGCGCGACGTCATCGACGGTAGCGCCGGTCTGCGCCTCCTCCTCCAGCAGCGAACGGACCGCGTTGACGATTTCTTCGCGGCCGTCGTAGCCGACGGCCACGGTGAGATGGAAGTTGCCGCCGCGCGCACCGGTCGCCTCCTCGGCCAGCTTCAGTGCGTGGCGCGTCGAGTCGGGCAGCACGTCCGGGCGACCGGCCACATGAAGCTGCCACGGGTTGCCCGGCCGCAGCAGTGGCTCCGCCACCACCTCCTCGATCATCCGCATCAGGTGCTCCACCTCGTCGGAGGCCCGCTTACGTACGTTGTCGACAGAGGCGACGAACAGGGTGACGTGCTGAATGCTCAACTCGGCGCACCAACTCAGCACCTCGTGCATGTGCTCCGCCCCGTACCGGTGCCCCAGTCGTGGGTCGTCGAAGCCCATCTGCCTGGCCCACCGCCGGTTCCCGTCCATCGCCATGGCAACGTGCCGAGGCAGTGAGACGTCGGCCAACTGCGCTCGCAGGCGGCGGGCGTACAGCTGATAGGCCATGCGACGAACGGGCTCGATCATGACCAGATGAAACCACGCGACGGCCCCTGCTGCCCGTGCACCTCCGGGTCGCGCTGCAATCTTGGTAGGAAATGGCTCCTCCAGGGGCCACTTCCTACCAAGATCTTCCCTAGCTGCGACGGGTGGCCTTGCTGCTGCAGGGCCACCCACTCGCGTGCCGAGTCAGTTCTTGGCGGTGGCCTCGGAGGCGGCCGGCTCGACGGGCTGGGCGTCCAGGCCGGAGATCCAGCCGGTGACGTCGCGGGCCACGTTCTGCGCGGTCAGGCCCAGGTCGGCCAGGATCTGCGCCCGCGTGCCGTGCGGATGCCAGTCGGCCGGCACCCCCAGGTCCTTCAGCGGCACCCGGACGTCGGCGTCCCGCATGGCCTGGCCGAGCGCGTCGCCGACACCGCCGACCCGGACACCGTCCTCGACGGTGACCACGAGCCGGTGCGCGGCGGCCAGCTCGACCAGCTCGGCCGGGATCGGGCGGACCCAGCGCGGGTCCACCACGGTGACCCCGTAACCCTGCTCGGCCACCCGGGCGGCGACCTCCATGCCGAGCTGGCCGAAGGAGCCGACCGCGACGAGCAGCACGTCGGTACGCGCCGACTCGGCCAGCACGTCGACCGCACCCACCCGGCGCACGGCCGGCAGGTCGGCGGCCACCGTGCCGGTCGGGAAGCGGACGATGGTCGGGCCGTCGTCCACGGCGACCGCCTCGCGCAGCTCCTCGCGGAGGCTGCCGGCGTCGCGGGGCGCGGCGATCCGCAGGCCGGGCACCACGCCGAAGACGGACATGTCCCAGACGCCGTAGTGGCTCGGGCCGTCCGGGCCGGTGATGCCCGCCCGGTCCAGCACGAAGGTGACCGGCAGCTTGTGCATCGCCACGTCCAGCAGCACCTGGTCGAAGGCCCGGTTGAGGAACGTGGCGTAGACGGCCACCACCGGGTGCAGGCCGCCCATGGCGAGGCCGGCCGCCGACGTGGCGGCGTGCTGCTCGGCGATGCCCACGTCGTACACCCGCTTCGGGTGCTTGCGGGCCAGCTTGGCGATCCCGGTCGGCTCGGCCATCGCGGCGGTGATGCCGACCACGTCCGGCCGCTCGTCGGCGATCTTGACCAGCTCGTCGGCGAAGACGTGGGTCCACTTCACCGAGGGCGCGGCGACCAGTTGACCCGTCTCGACGTCGAAGGCGCCGCCGGGGCCGTGCAGGCAGTCCGCCTCGTCCTCCTCGGCCGGGCGGTAGCCGTAGCCCTTGCGGGTGACCGCGTGCACTATCACCGGGCCGCCGAAGTTCTTCGCCGCGCGCAGTGCGGACTCGACCGCGGCGACATCGTGGCCGTCGACCGGGCCGACGTACTTGATGCCGAGATCCTCGAACATGGCCTGCGGCGCGACCGCGTCCTTGATGCCCTTCTTGACCGCGTGCAGCACCTCGTACATCGGCTTGCCGACCAGCGGGGTCGAGCCGAGGGCCTCCTTGACGGTGTCGAGCACCTTCTCGTAGCCGGGGTTGAGCCGCAGCGAGGAGAGGTGGTCGGCGAGGCCACCGATGGTCGGCGCGTACGACCGACCGTTGTCGTTCACCACGATCACCAGCGGGTTTCCGGCGGCGGCGATGTTGTTCAGCGCCTCCCAGCACATGCCGCCGGTCAGCGCGCCGTCGCCGACCACGGCGACCACGCTGCGCCGCTCGCCGCGCAGCGCGTACGCCTTGGCGAGCCCGTCGGCGTACGACAGGGCGGTGGAGGCGTGCGAGTTCTCGATCAGATCGTGCTCGCTCTCCGCCTGGCTGGGGTAGCCGGAGAGGCCGCCGCGCTGGCGGAGCTTGTCGAAGCCCTCCTGCCGGCCGGTGATGATCTTGTGCACATAGGCCTGGTGGCCGGTGTCGAACAGGAGCCGGTCCCGCGGCGAGTCGAAGACCCGGTGCATCGCCAGGGTCAGCTCCACCACACCGAGGTTGGGCCCGATGTGCCCGCCGGTGCGGGAGACCTTGGCGATCAGGAAGTCACGGATCTCGGCGGCGAGGATGTCCAGCTGCTCGGCGGTCATCCGCTTCACGTCCTGCGGACCCCGGACGGTGCCCAGCAGTCGGCCGTGGTTGGCCGTGCCCTCTTCAACACTCATGACCGAAGAGTCTATCGGCCGCCCGACAGCCCGCAGCTCGGCCGTGGATCACGGCAGCCGGATCGGGGGGTGCGAAGGCCCCCGCCGGCCGGCGGGAATCCTGACCCGCCGGCCTGGCTCAGGACGGCGGCAGGAGCAGGCCGACCAGCTCGACGTGCTGGGTCATCGGGAACAGGTCGAAGCCGCGCAGCGCGGCCAGCCGCCAGCCCAGGCCGGTGAAGGTGCGCACGTCCCGGGCGAAGGCGGCCGGGTCGCAGGCCACGTACGCCACCGCCCGCGGGCCGGCGGCCACGATGTCCCGCACCACCGGCGCGCCGGCGCCGGAGCGGGGCGGATCGAGGACCACCAGGTCGACCGGGCCGGTGACCCGGCGGCGGGCCAGCGCGGTCTCCACCCGGGCCGCGACCACCTCCACGGCAGGCAGGTCGGCCAGGTTCTCCCGGGCCGCGGCCACGCCCGGCTCGGCGGACTCGACCAAGGTGACCCGGGCCGTACCGACCCGGCCGGCGAGGGCCGCGGCGAACAGCCCGGCCCCGCCGTACAGGTCCCAGGCGGTCTCGCCGGGGCGCGGGTCGAGCAGGTCGAGGACCGCCCCGACCAGGGTGTCCGCCGCGGCCGGGTGAACCTGCCAGAAACCGGACGCGGGGAGCCGCCACTCCCGGCCGGCGGCCACCTCGCGGACCACCGCCGGACCGCGCACCGGGGTGGGCACCCCTTCGGCGTACGCCGTGACGCTGACGTCCCCGCCGGAGGCGGCGACCGTCTCGACCGCCTCCGCGTCCGGCCAGCGGGCCCCGGCGGGGGCGAGCACCGGCAGCTCCTGGATCGCCGGGTGCGCGATCAGGCAGCGGTCGATCGGCACCACCTCGTGCGAGCGGTGCTTGAGCAGCCCGGCCCGGCCGGCGCCGTCGACGGCGTACCGGACCCGGGAGCGCCAGCCCAGCGGCCCGCCGGGCAGCGCCTCGACCCGGACGCCGAGCGCCTCGACCTGCGGGTCGGTGAGGCCGCCGAGCCGGGTGAGCTGCTCGCGCACCACCGCGGTCTTCCAGTCGAGCTGGGCCTCGGGGGCGACGTGCTGGAGGTCGCAGCCGCCGCAGCGGCCCGGCTTCGCGTACGGGCAGGGTGGCTCTACCCGGTCCGGGGAGGCCGCCAGCACCTCGACCGCGTCGGCCCGGGCGAAGCCCCGGTGCAGCTCGGTCACCTCGGCGACCACCCGTTCCCCGGGCAGCGCGTGCCGGACGAAGACCACCTGGCCGTCGACCCGGGCCACGCAGTGCCCGCCCGGGGCGACCGCGGCCACGGTCAGTTCGACCCGCTCGGCCTCCTCCAGCCCGCGCCGCCCGTCGACTGGCGCCGTCACGCGCGGTCTCCGCTCTCGCCGGGCGGGGCGGGGGCCACCGGCGGGACAGTGGGTGGCAGGGTGCTGCGTGGGGCCACCCGGGGTCCCCGCGCCGGCCCGCGGCTGAGGTTGGCGTCCAGCCGGTCCAGGTTCTTGTTCGCGGTCGAGGCGAGCTGCCACGGCACGCTGGTCACCATCACCCCCGGCTCGAAGAGCAGCCGGCCCTTGAGCCGCAGCGCGCTCTGGTTGTGCAGCAGGTTCTCCCACCAGTGGCCCACCACGTACTCAGGAATGAAGACGGTGACCACGTCGCGGGGCGACTCGCGGCGGGTGGAGGCGACGAAGTTCAGGATCGGCCGCGTGATCTCCCGGTACGGGGAGTCGATCACGGTCAGCGGCACGGGCAGCTCCCGCCGCTCCCAGTCGGCCTGGAGGTTCCGGGTGTCCTTCTCGTCCACGTTCACGGTCACCGCGGTCAGCGTGTCCGGCCGGGTCGCCCGGGCGTACGCGATGGCCCGTAGCGTCGGCTGGTGCAGCTTGCTGACCAGCACGATGGCGTGGTTGCGGGCGGGCAGCACACCCCGGGTCTCGGTCGGTTCCAGCTCGGCGGCGACCCGGTCGTAGTGCCGGCGGATGGCCAGCATCAGCAGGTAGATCACCGCCATCGCGGCGATCGCGATCCAGGCGCCGAGCAGGAACTTGGTGATCAGCACGATGATCAGGACGGTGCCGGTGAGCGCCATGCCGAAGGCGTTGATCGCCCGGGACCGCACCATCCGGCGGCGCACCTCCGGGTCCCGCTCGGTGCGCAGGTGCCGGTTCCAGTGCCGGATCATGCCGGCTTGGGAGAGCGTGAACGAGACGAACACGCCGACGATGTAGAGCTGGATGAGCCGGGTCACCTCGGCCTGGAAGCCGACGATCAGCACCACCGCGAAGACGGCGAGGAAGACGATGCCGTTGGAGAAGGCCAGCCGGTCGCCGCGGGTGTGCAGCTGGCGGGGCAGGTAGCGGTCCTGGGCCAGGATCGAGCCGAGCACCGGGAAGCCGTTGAAGGCGGTGTTGGCGGCCAGGAACAGGATCAGCGCGGTCATCCCGGCGACCACGTAGAGCAGCACCCCGTTGCCGAAGACCGCCTCGCCGAGCTGGGCGGTGACGGTCTTCTGCACGTACCCGGGCGGGCCGGAGACGATCTGGCTCGGGGACTCGACGAACTGCAGGCCGGTCAGCCGGGCCAGCCAGATGATGCCGAACAGCATGCTCACCGCAATCACGCCGAGCAGCAGCAGGGTGGTGGCCGCGTTGCGACTCTTCGGCGCCTTGAACGCCGGCACCCCGTTGGAGATCGCCTCCACACCGGTGAGCGCGGCGCTGCCCGAGGAGAAGGTCCGCAACAGCAGGAAGATCAGGGCGAAACCGGTGACGCTGTGCTCCGCCTGGATCTCCAGGCCGGCGCTGGGCGCGCGCAGCTCGTCGCCGAGGATGAAGATCCGGACCAGGCCGGTGAGCAGCATGCCGCCGATCACGATCACGAAGCCGTAGGTGGGGATGGCGAACGCCGTGCCGGACTCGCGCAGGCCGCGCAGGTTCATCGCGGTGAGCAGCGCCACCGCGATGACCGCGATCAGCACCTTGTGGGTGGCCACGAACGGGAGCACGGAGCCGAGGTTGGCCACCCCGGAGGAGATCGAGACCGCGACCGTGAGCACGTAGTCGACCAGCAGCGCGCTGGCCACCGCCAGGCCGGCGCGCGGGCCGAGGTTGACCGTGGCCACCTCGTAGTCGCCACCGCCGGAGGGGTAGGCGTGCACGTTCTGCCGGTAGCTCGCCACGACGGTGAGCATCACCACGACGACCGCGAGCGCGATCCACGGCGAGAAGAAGAACGCCGACGCGCCGGCGATGGAGAGCGTCAGGAGGATCTCGTCGGGCGCGTACGCGACGCTGGAGAGCGCGTCCGAGGCGAATACCGGCAGCGCGATGCGCTTCGGCAGCAGGGTGTGCTGGAGGCGGTCGGACCGGAACGGTCGACCGACGAGGAGTCGCTTCAGCAGCGAGGTGGGTCTGGCCACAACCGCCAAGGGTACGACCAGTCCAGGGAATGCGGTGGGGTGGCTGATCACACCTCGCGCAGGTCCGCGCGGTACGGTCGGCTCCCCGCCGGCAACGGGGACGTGGCAGGCTCGCAGTCGACGGGTCCACCGGGCGGACCGTGGGAGGAGCGGACACCGTGCATGTCGTGATCATGGGCTGCGGCCGGGTCGGGTCGACCCTCGCCCACAGCCTGGAGTCCCGGGGGCACTCGGTGGCGGTGATCGACCAGGACGCGGACGCGTTCCGGCGCCTCGGCCCCGACTTCGCCGGCATCACCGTCACCGGCGCCGGCTTCGACGGCGAGGTGCTGCGCCAGGCCGGCATCGAGCGCGCCGACGCCTTCGCGGCGGTCTCCAGCGGCGACAACTCCAACATCATCTCGGCCCGGCTGGCCCGGGAGACGTTCGGCGTCTCCCGGGTGGCCGCCCGCATCTACGACCAGCGCCGGGCACAGGTCTACGAGCGCCTGGGCATCCCCACCGTCGCCACCGTCCGGTGGACGGCTGACCGGATGCTGCGGCATCTGGTCCCCGAGGGCAACGTCGAGATCTTCCGCGACCCGACGAGCACCGTGTCGATCATCGAGGTGCCGGTGCACAAGGACTGGATCGGCCGGTCGCTGCGGGAGCTGGAGGAGGCTGTCGGGGCCCGGGTCGCGTACCTGATCCGGTTCGGGATCGGCACGCTGCCCACCGCCTCCACCGTGGTGCAGGAGGGCGACCAGGTCTTCATGCTGGTGACCGACGACATCATCCCGTCGGTCACCTCGGTGGCGGCCGCGCCGCCGGAAGGGGGGCACTGAGCCATGCGCATCGCCATCGCCGGCGCGGGCAACGTGGGCCGGTCCATCGCCCAGGAGCTGATCGACAACGGGCACCAGGTGATGCTGATCGAGCGGCAGCCCAAGATGCTCCGGCCGGACCGGGTGCCGGCCGCCGAGTGGGTGCTCGCCGACGCCTGCGAGCTGGCCAGCCTGGAGGAGGCCAACATCGCCGGCTGCGAGGTGGTGGTGGCCGCCACCGGTGACGACAAGGTCAACCTGGTGGTGTCGCTGCTGGCCAAGACCGAGTTCGCGGTGCCCCGCGTGGTCGCCCGGGTCAACCGGGCGGAGAACGAGTGGCTGTTCACCGAGCAGTGGGGCGTCGACGTCGCGGTGAGCAAGCCGCGGGTGATGGCCGCCCTGGTGGAGGAGGCGGTCACGGTCGGCGACCTGGTCCGGCTGATGACCTTCCGGCAGGGCGAGGCGAACCTGGTCGAGATCACCCTGCCGCCCACCGCGCCGTACGTCGGTGAGCCGATCCACGCCGTGCCGATCCCCCGCGACGCGGCGCTGGTGGCGATCCTGCGCGGCAAGCGGGTGCTGGTGCCCAGCCCGGACGACCCCATCGAGGCCGGCGACGAGCTGGTCTTCGTGTGCACGGCCGCGGTGGAGGACGAGGTCCGGGCGGTGATCCTCGGGCCGGACAGCGTCGAGCGCACCCGCGACGGCGCCTGACGGCAGCCGTTCGGTCCCGCCGGCCGGGATTCGGTACGGCCGGCGGGCTCAGGCGCCCGGCAGCGGCGTCCGCGTGGTCTCCCGGGTCACCCGGCGCACCACCCAGACGGTGATCAGCAGCAGCAGCGCGTACGGCGGGTAGCCCAGGGCGAGCCGGGCCACGCCCAGCAGGGTGTCCTGGTGGGCCAGGTAGAGCCCCGCCTGCACGCCCACCTTGGCCAGCCACACCACGCCCCAGAGCACGGTCAGCTGGGTGAAGGTGCGCACCAGCCGCGGGTCGTCCCGCCACTCCGAGCGGCCCCTGGCGACCAGCACCGACCAGATCCAGCCCACCAGCGGCTGTTTGATGGCGGCCGACAGCAGCAGGGCCAGCCCGTAGCCGATCCCGTAGAGGATGCCGGGGAGGTAGAAGTCCCGCTCGTCGCCGGTCCGCCAGGCGATGGCGGCGCCGATGGCGATGCCGACCAGCCCGTTGACCGCGTGCCGGATCGGCCGGCGCTGGGCCAGGCGCAGCCCGGCGATCAGCAGCGCCACCGCCACCGAGGCGATCACCGCGGGGCGCAGCTCGCCCAGCACGTTGGCGATCACGAAGACCACCACGGGGATGCTCGACTCGACGAGGCCCCGCCAGCCGCCGAGCTGGTCGGCCATCTGCTCGGCGAGACTGGGCAGGCGCTCGTCGTCCTCCGGCCCGAGTTCCGGCCCGGCGGACCGATGCTGTCCGGTCGTCACTTCGGCGACTCCAGCTCGTAGTACGGGTTGTAGATCACCTTGCGGTCATCCCGGACGGCCAGCCGGCCACGGGCGGTGAGGTGCCGACCCGGCTCGATGCCGGCGATGTGCCGCCGGCCCAGCCAGACCAGGGTGACCACGTCGCTGCCGTCGTAGAGGTCGGCCTCCAGCGTTGGCAGGTTGGTCCGGGGCGTGTAGACCACCGTGCGGAGCCGCCCGTTGATCGACACCACCTGGCCCCGCAGGCACTGCTGGGCCGGCATGCCGCCGGACTCCGCGCTCTCCCGGCGCAGCTCCTGCGCCTCGATCTCGGCCTCGCTCGCGGTGAGCCGATGCAGCAGCCGTCGCAGCGACACCCGGCTCTCGTCGGTCATCATGACCTCCGCGTCACCCTCTCCACGCTGGCCGGCCGCGCCGGCACTGGCTCGGCCCCGGGATGCGGAACCGTCCCGCCAGCGTACGCCGGTCCGGCCGGTCCGCGGAGCCGGCGTCCGCCGGATGGCGCCGGACACGCGACGGGCCCGGCACCGTCGACGGGAGCCGACGGGCCGGGCCCGTGCGATACGGCTCAGGCCTCGCGCTGCCCCGGCGCGGCCTGCTGCGTGGCCGCCTGCTGCTCGGCCGCCTGCTGCTCGGCCACCTCGCGGGGCAGCCGCAGCGGAAGCGGCTCGCGGACCGGCTTGGCCTCCTGGCCCCGGTCCACCACCAGGCCGTCGAGGCAGGCCGCCAGCGGGCCGGCGACGACCGGGTTGCTGGCCGCCTCGCCCTGGTAGACGCCGCGGACCATCCAGCGCGGGCCGTCGATGCCGACGAAGCGCAGGTCGGTCAGCCCGTCCGGGGTGCGGACCCGGGCCTTCAGCTCGATGCCGTACTCCCCCTGCACCTCCTGGGCGGCCGCGCCGTCGTTGTACAGCGACTGCCGGATCTCCTCGCGCACCTCGTCCCAGATGCCCTCGGACCGCGGCGCCGCGAAGACGCCCAACTGCAGCGCGTTGTCGCCGTGCACCAGCACGACCTGCTGGATCACGCCCTGCGGGTCGGCCTGCACCCGCACCTCGACGTCCGGCACCGCCGGGATCTGGAGGCTGCCCAGGTCCAGCCGGGGCGCGTCGGGCGCCTCGGAGACGTCGTACGGGCCCCGGGACGCCGCCGGCGCGGTCGACTCCTCCGTCGCCGGGGAGTCGAGGACCTCGTCGGCCCGCTCGTCACGCGCGTGCCGCGCCTCGCCGGCCCGCTTTCGGGAGAAGATCACTGCGCCCGCCCTCCGCTGCTCACACTCACCCTGCCACCTCTTCCGTCTGCCCGCTCGCCGGGGCCGGGACCAGCCCGGCGTGCCCGCCGGTCGACCCGTGCCCGCCGGTCCCGCGCCGGGACGCGGGCAGCTCCGCCACCGGCTGGAACTCGGCCCGCGCGACCCGCTGGACGACGAGCTGTGCGATCCGGTCACCCCGGCTGATCTTCGCCGGTGTCTCCCGATCATGGTTGATCAGGTTGACCAGGATCTCACCCCGGTAGCCGGCGTCGACCGTACCGGGCGCGTTGAGCACGGTCACGCCGAGCCTGGCCGCCAGCCCCGATCGGGGGTGCACCAGCCCGACGTACCCCTCCGGCAGCGCGATGGCCACGCCGGTCGGCACCAGGGCGCGCCCGCCGGGCGGCAGCTCCACGTCCGCGGCGGCCACCAGGTCCGCGCCGGCGTCGCCGGGATGGGCGTACGCCGGCAGCGGCAGCTCCGGATCGAGCTGCCGTACGGGCACGGGTACGACGTCTGTCACGGTCTTCCTCTTCCGTCCGGTCCTTGCGGGGGTGACCCTGCCATCCTGCCGGTTGGCCGGCCGGTCGTGCGCCGTACCCTCGGACTGTGAGCCTGTCGTCGTCCTCGTCCGCCACGACCCCGCCCGTGGCCGCCACCCGCGAGTACGCGGAGCGGCTCGGGCTGCCGTGGTGGGCCTGGCCCGCCGGCCTCGCCGTCGCCGGGCTGCTCGCCACCGAGCTCTGGATGGGTGCCACGGGCATCCGGTCCTGGCTGCCCTTCGTGCTGCTGATCCCGGCGGTCCTGGTCGCGCTCTGGTGGCTGGGCCGGATCCGGGTCGCGGTCCGCGACGGCGAGCTGCGGGTGGACGACGCCCGCCTCCCGGTGCGATACGTCGCCGACGTGGTCCCGCTGGACGCCGCCGGCCGACGCGAGGTGCTCGGCGTCGGGTCGGACCCACTGGCCTTCGTGGTGCAGCGCCCGTGGATCGGCGGCGCGGTGCAGGTGGTGCTGGACGACCCGGCCGACCCGACCCCGTTCTGGGTGGTCAGCACCCGGCACCCGGTCGAGCTGGCCACGGCGATCCTCGCCGCCCGCGACGCCGCCTGACCCACCGCCCTGCTGCGGACAGATTCCCGGAACGAGTGGCTGTTCCCGCCGGAGAGTCCCGCTCTCCGTGCCTGAGGCGCCGGACCGGGCGGCACGCAGGCGCGGTCAGGGTAGGGCGGGCAGTTCCCGGCTCTTCCGGCGGAGGTCCTTGCGGAGCTGGTCGGCGAGGGCCCGGGTGGCCCGGCGGTTGAGGTAACCGGCCACGGCGGCACCGGTCAGGAACGGACCGAGCGTGGTCAGGTTGCGGCCGAAGCGGCGCAGCAGCCTGTCCCGCAGCTCACGGCGGGCGGCGGTGCCCAGTACCGCGCCCACCCCGACGCCGGGCAGCATCGGATTGATCCCCCGCTGGCTGGACCAGGACTGGATCAGGGCCACGGCCCGCTGGGTGCCGCCGGCGGGCAGCGGCACCCGGTGGATCTCGTGCAGCTCGCCGACCAGCTTCAGCTCGATCGCGACCACGGCGACCGTCTCGGCGGCCAGCAGCACCGGGGCGGTGAGCAGGGTCGGGGTGACCGTCCACTCGACCGCGGCGATCCCGCCGCCGGCCGCGCCGACTCCGGCGGTGGCCCGGGCCGCGTTGCGGATCAGCCGCTCGGCGAGCTCGTCGTCGGTCAGGCCGGGGAAGTGCCGCCGGAGCGTGGCCAGGTCGCGGACCGGTACGTGCGGGGCGACCTCGGCGACCGTGTCCGTGATCCAGCGCACCGCGGCCTTCGGCTTGAACAGGTCAGCGAGGCCACGGGCGCGGGCCTGGCCGACCAGTCGGGTGAGCAGCTGCCGGCGCCGGGCCGGGGCGATGTCGTCCGCGGTCAGCGCGGCGACGGTCGCGCCGAGCTGCTCCGTGTCACCGCCCCCGGCCGCCGGCGCCGAAGGCTCGGCCGCTCCCCCGACGGCCGGCGCGGACGGCTCGGCGGGCCGGTCGGTCGGCCCCTGGGCACCGGTCCCGGCGGCGTCCGGTGCCCCGGCCCGCCCGTTGTGCTCGCTCACCCGTCCGCCCTCCCGTCGCTGGGCGGCGTGACAGCCGCCGGTACGAGTCAAGCAGCTTCCCGCCACCGCCGCACGGCGGCTCGGACCGCGGCGGCCCCATCGAGGAGGCCGCCGCCGGTGAGACACGTCGTGGTCAGGCGCACTCGCGGCAGATCAGCTCGCCGTTGCGCTCGACCGCCAACTGGCTGCGGTGGTGGACCAGGAAGCACCGGGCGCAACGGAACTCGTCCTGCTGCATCGGCAGCACCTTGACCGTGAGCTCCTCGTCGGCCAGGTCGGCGCCGGGCAGCTCGAAGCTCTCCGCCACCTCAGCCTCATCGACGTCCACGGCGCCCGACTGTGAGTCGACCCGCCGGGCCTTGAGCTCTTCGAGGCTGTCCTCGCCGAGGTCGACCTCGTCGCGACGCGGGGCGTCGTAGTCGGTGGCCATCGGTTTCACTCTCCCATATCGATATGGTCACTTCCGGCTGTAACGCCGGAGGACGCTGTTTCGGTTCCACTGGCCGGCCACCACTTTGTGTCGGTCACCCGACCCGACGACCGGTGGGCCGAGTCCGCCAGAGAAGAACACCCCAGCGAGCGCGGAACCTTACCCCCCCATTGGGCGAGGCATGTATACCGCCCTCGTGGCAGAGATGTACGCCCCTGCGCCCGAAGTTGTTCCCAATGTGACTCAGGCGACACGAAGATAGGGGTAGTACTACCCGTTCCCTCGGTGGCGCGCCGGCATGTCGGGCTGTTTCCACGCCACGGCCGGACAACCGTTAACCTCAGCGGCGTACTTGACGGCTGGCGGGGCGGACCGACCGCCGACGGCCACCACCCAATCTCTGTACCGGGGAGCGCCCAGATGAGCTTTGCACGAGTGCGCGCACTCGTTGTCGTCGGTCTGCTGGCGGTCCTCGCCCTGGTCTTCGTCATCGTCGCGATGGTCCGCGACACCCAGGGCAAGGCGGGCACCGCTGCGGGCTGCCCGAAGGGCTGGCCACTGGCGGACGTCACGCTGCGCGAGCCGAAGGACGTCAAGATCAACGTCTACAACGGAACCGACGAGGTCGGCCGGGCCGGCAGCGTCGCGGACGACTTCCGCAACCGCAAGTTCCAGGTCAAGAAGGTCGGCAACGCCCCCAAGGCCGTGGACGAAGTCGCCGTGTTGCGGTTCGGCCCGAAGGGAGTCGGCTCCGCGCACCTGCTCCGGGCCTACTTCCTCGACAACGCCGAGCAGCAGTACGACGCGAAGCGCACGGACGACACGGTCGACGTAATCCTCGGCAACGCCTTCCAGCAGCTCGCCACGACCACCGAGGTCAACCAGTCCCTCGGCGACCTCGGCTCCCCGGAGGCCCCGACCGGCACCTGCCCGATATCGGAGAAGGTCAAGTAGTCAGGGACCGCCGGAGGCGTCCAGGGCGGCGAGCCGGGTGTGCAGCGGCTCGAAGAGCGCCGGCGGCGCGGCGATCACCAGGTCCGGGCCGGGCGGCCGCCCGGACAGACCGGTCACCCGCAGTCCCGCCTCGCGCGCCACCAGGCCGCCCGCCGCCAGGTCCCAGGCGGCCAGCCCCTTCTCGTAGTAGGCGTCGACCCGCCCCTCGGCGGCCAGGCAGAGGTCCAGTGCCGCGGCGCCCATCCGGCGGATGTCCCGGACGTGCGGGATCAGCTCGGCGACCACCCGGGCCTGGTGCGCCCGGCGGCCGGCGTCGTAGCCGAACCCGGTGGCCACCAGCGCCTGCCCCAGGTCGGTCTCGGCGGAGCAGCGCAGCCGCTCCCCGTCCCGCCAGGCGCCGCCGCCCGCGATGGCCGTCCACTCCTCCCCGGTGGCGACATTGCGCACCACCCCGGCCACCACCTCGCCAGCCACCTCGGCGGCCAGCGACACCGCGCAGTACGGCAGCCCGTACAGGTAGTTGACCGTGCCGTCGATCGGGTCGACGATCCAGCGCACCCCGCCGTCGGCGGCCGGCCCAGTCTCCCCCGCGCCGTACTCCTCGCCGAGCACCGCGTCGCCGGGGCGGAGGGTACGCAGGGCGGCCAGCACCTGGCGCTCGACGGCCCGGTCGGCGGCGGTGACCACGTCGGTGACCGTGCTCTTGGTCGCGGCGACCGACACCCCCTCGGCCCGCATCCGGTGTGCGGTGGCGGCGGCGTCCCGGGCCACCGTGATCGCGATCTCCAGCAGTTCCGGCGGAGTGGGCGCCGAGCCGATCATGTTCGTCCCCTTCCCGCACGACCGGGATCGGCCGGTCGAGCGCGGGTATCATCCTTACAAAGTCCACATCTGCGCCGAATCGGTGGTCCATACCGCCGATACGCCGTGCGGCGCGGGATGATCGCCGCAGACGGCGTTACAATTCACCCTGCCCACGCGCCACGGACCGCCAGCGACCGGCCGGCCCGGGACACGGGGGTCCCTCAACGACTCGCCCGGCACGGCGTTCCGTGCTGCGCCGGACGACCCGGCCGTGCTCGCTCTTCGCCTCCGGAAGGTCATTCGTGACAGAACCCCGCCAGACCGGCGCCGACGTTCGCTCGCTCACCGACACCCTGATCGCCCACGCGCAGAGCGCCGGCGGCCAGCTCACGTCGGCCCAGCTCGCGCGCACCGTCGAGTCCGCTGAGGTGACCCCGGCCCAGGCCAAGAAGATCCTGCGTGCGCTCTCCGAGGCGGGAGTGACGGTGGTCGTGGACGGCTCTGCCAGCACCCGCCGCCGGGTGGCCGCCGCCCGGTCCGCCACGCCGGCTTCCCGGGCCACCACCGCCAAGACCACCAAGAAGGCCGCCGCGCCCGCCCCGAAGCAGGCACCGGCCGCCGAAGAGGTCCCGACCCCCGCCCCGCGGAAGGCGACCGCGCGCAAGGCCGCCGGCACCACCGCGGAGGTGGCCGCCAACGCCGCCGCCCCGACGAAGGCCACCAAGGCGACCCGGGCCACCAAGGCGACCGTGGCGGCGAAGACCGCCGCCGCGAAGCCGGCGAAGGCCGGGCCGAAGGGCGAGGGCCCCGAGGGCGACATCGACCCGGAGGAACTGGCCGCCGAGATCGAGGACGTGGTGGTCGACGAGCCGGCCGAGCTGACCCGGGCCGCCGAGGCCGACGCGGCCAACTCCGCCAACGACAACGACTTCGAGTGGGACGACGAGGAGTCCGAGGCGCTCAAGCAGGCGCGTCGCGATGCCGAGCTGACCGCCTCCGCCGACTCCGTGCGGGCCTACCTGAAGCAGATCGGCAAGGTGCCACTGCTCAACGCGGAGCAGGAGGTCGAGCTCGCCAAGCGGATCGAGGCCGGCCTCTACGCCGCCGAGCGGCTGCGCGCCGCGGAGGAGGGCGAGGAGAAGCTCACCCGGGACATGCAGCGCGACCTGCTCTGGATCTCCAGGGACGGCGAGCGGGCCAAGAACCACCTGCTGGAGGCGAACCTCCGACTGGTCGTCTCGCTGGCCAAGCGCTACACGGGTCGCGGGATGGCCTTCCTCGACCTGATCCAGGAGGGCAACCTCGGCCTGATCCGCGCGGTCGAGAAATTCGACTACACCAAGGGCTACAAGTTCTCCACCTACGCCACCTGGTGGATCCGCCAGGCCATCACCCGCGCCATGGCCGACCAGGCCCGCACCATCCGCATCCCGGTGCACATGGTCGAGGTGATCAACAAGCTCGGCCGGATCCAGCGCGAGCTGCTCCAGGACCTGGGCCGCGAGCCCACCCCGGAGGAGCTGGCCAAGGAGATGGACATCACACCGGAGAAGGTGCTGGAGATCCAGCAGTACGCCCGGGAGCCCATCTCGCTGGACCAGACCATTGGCGACGAGGGTGACAGCCAGCTCGGTGACTTCATCGAGGACTCGGAGGCCGTGGTCGCGGTCGACGCGGTCTCGTTCTCGCTGCTGCAGGACCAGCTCCAGCAGGTCCTGCAGACGCTGTCCGAGCGTGAGGCCGGCGTGGTACGCCTCCGCTTCGGCCTCACCGACGGCCAGCCGCGCACCCTGGACGAGATCGGCCAGGTGTACGGCGTGACCCGGGAGCGGATCCGGCAGATCGAATCCAAGACCATGTCCAAGTTGCGGCATCCCTCGCGTTCGCAGGTGCTCCGCGACTACCTGGACTGACCGTACGCGTCAACCAGTCGTGTCGGTTTGATCACCAGCCGTAGAACACTCATTGGTGATCGGTCGGTTGCCTGTTTGTGATCGTTGACGTGGCACCCTTGAAGCACGGCACACTGTCTTCCGCGCCAGGTGTGACCTCGGTCCCCCGCGGGCACACAGGGAAGGCAGGGCCCGAGCTAGGTGTTGCACGATAGGTGAGCAAGGACCGAAGAGAGTGTTCATCGGTGACGACCAGAGGAGGAAGGCGATGACCCCGACCCTCACGCCGCCGCCCGAGACGGTGAGCCCCCCGGCCGCCGATGAACGGTGCGACCGCTGCAATGCTGCCGGCAAGCTCCGGATCACTCTGGCGGGTGGGAGCGAGCTGGTGTTCTGTGGGCACCACGCGAACAAGTACGCGGAGGATCTCGTGAAGATCACCGTGCGGTACGCGACGGACCCGGAGTTCAGCTGGCGTGGCGCCGATCTGATGGCGAACTGAGTCCGAGGAATCCGCAACCCGACATAAGCCGGCCGGAGGCACCGAAAGGTGTCTCCGGCCGGCTTTTTCGGCCCGATGTCCGCACCTGGACCCGATGTCCCGGTTGTCGCGCTATCCCACACTCACAAACAGCCCCGCCCATAGAACCCGGCCCCCACCGCCTGAGGGCCGCCCCGGCGTTGATCAAGAAGTTCGGTTCGGAACTCGCCCGGACCGGACGCAAACCTCTTGATCAAGCCGCTGGACGGGGGGTGGGGTGGATGGTTAGAGGGTTTGGACGGTGGCGATGCGCTCTTCGAGCTGCTCGATGGTGGCCTGGGCGCTCGGCGGGCCGCCGCAGATCCGGCGCAGCTCGGCGTGGATCTTGCCGTGCGGCTGCCCGGTGCGGTGGTGCTGGGCGGCCACCAGCGCGTTCAACTGCCGCCGCAGCGCGACCCGGCGGTGGGCGGCGCTCATCGGCGGCGCGGGCGCCTCGGCGGCCGGCTCAGCGGTCCGCTCGGCGGCCCTGCGCCGCTGCGCGGCCAACTGCTCGGCCTGCCGCTTGCTCAGCAGCATCGCGACCTGGTCCGCGGTGAGCAGCCCGGGGAGGCCGAGATATTCCTCCTCCTCCGGGGTGCCGGCCTGGGCGGCGGTGCCGAACGACGCGCCGTCGAAGATCACCTGGTCCAGCTCGGCGGTCGCGGAGAGCGCCGCGTACCGCTTCTCCAGCTCGCCGCTGGCCTGGTCGTCCCGCTGGGCGCGCTCCAGCAGGTCGTCGTCGAAGCCGTCGGGGTCCTTCGCCTTGCCGAGCACGTGGTCCCGCTCGGCCTCCATCTCGCTGGCCAGCCCGAGCAGGTGCGGCACGCTGGGCAGGAAGACCGAGGCGGTCTCGCCGGGCCGCCGGGCCCGGACGAACCGGCCGATGGCCTGCGCGAAGTAGAGCGGGGTGCTGGCACTGGTCGCATACACGCCCACGGCCAGGCGGGGGATGTCGACGCCCTCGGAGACCATCCGGACCGCGACCAGCCAGCGCTGTTCGGACGCCGCGAACGTCGCGATCCGCGCGGACGCTCCCTGGTCGTCGGAGAGCACCACGGCGGCCCTCTCGCCGGTCACCTGCTCGATCAGCTTCGCGTACGAGCGGGCGGCCTGCTGGTCGCTGGCGATCACCAGCCCGCCCGCGTCGGGCATGCCGGCGTTGCGCAGCACGGTCAGCCGGGCATCGGCGGCCCGCAGCACCTGCGGCATCCAGTCGCCGGCCGGGTCCAGCGCGGTACGCCAGGCCTGCGCGACGAGGTCCTGGGTCATCGGCTCGCCCAGCCGGGCGGCCAACTCCTCCCCGGCGTTGGTGCGCCAGCGGGTCTCCCCCGAGTACGCCAGGAACAGCACCGGCCGGACCACGCCGTCGCGTAGCGCGTCGGAGTAGCCGTAGACGGAGTCGGCGCGGGACCGCAGCAGCCCGTCCCCACCCCGCTCGTAGGCGACGAACGGGATCGGGTTGTCGTCGGAGCGGAACGGCGTGCCGGTGAGCATCAGCCGGCGTACGGCGGGCTCGAAGGCCGCCTTGACGCCGTCGCCCCAGGTCCGCGAGTCGCCGGCGTGGTGGATCTCGTCCAGGATGATCAGCGTGCGCCGGGTCATGGTGCGCCGCCGGTGCACCTGCGGTGCCATGCCGACCTGGGCGTACGTGACGACGGCGCCGTGGAAGTCGGCGGCGGAGTGCAGGTCGGCGTTGCGGAATGCGGCGTCGAGCTGGACGCCGACCCGGGCGGCGGACTGCGCCCACTGGGTCTTCAGGTGCTCGGTCGGGGCGACCACGGTGACGGCCTCGACGGTGCCGTCGTTCAGCAGTTCGGCGGCGATCCGCAGGGCGAAGGTGGTCTTGCCGGCGCCGGGCGTGGCGACCGCGGTGAAGTCCTCGGTGCGCCGACGCAGGTACTCCACCATCGCCTTGCGTTGCCAGGCACGCAGGGGCGGGAACGTCTCGAGCGCCGGCAACCGCGGTGCCACGCGTAGCTCCTCTCCGACCGCACGACGGCGGGCCCCGGCCGAGGGCCACGGGTTCCGTCGCCCATGAAAACGCCTCCGCGCAGAACGTGCCGCGAAGGCCGACTCAGCATAACCAGCGGGGCCCTTTCTCCCCACTCGACGCCACGCTGGTCACATCCGCCACCCCGCGCGGTGGCGGCTCAGCCCTGCGGGCCGCGGGTGCCGGTGCGGGGCGGGCGCAGCGTGGCGACCGGGGCGGACCAGCGCCGCCGCAGCGAGACCAGCCGCAGCACGAAGACGAAGGCGGCCGCGACGATCAGCCCGGCCGTGTGCGCCTGTCCGTACGCCGACAGCAGCGCCACCACGATCGACCCGGCCAGCGCGGTGAGGGCGTAAATCTCCCGGCGCAGCACCACCGGGATCTCGCCGGTGAGTAGGTCGCGCCCCAGACCGCCGCCGATCGCGGTGAGCATGCCGATCATGCAGGCGCCGACCGCCGGCACGTGCGCGTCGAGGGCCTTGAGCGTGCCGGTGACGGTGAACAGCCCGAGACCGGCCGCGTCGAGCACCAGCACGGTGGTGCGCAGCCGGGCGAGCTGCGGGTGCAGCCAGAAGACGGCGGCGGCGGTGGCCGTCGCGGTGACCGCGTACCGCCAGTCGGCGAAGGCCAGGGGCGGGACCTCGTTGATGACCAGGTCCCGGAAGATCCCGCCGCCGAGGGCGGCGACGACGCCGACGAAGGCCACCCCGAAGAGGTCGAGCCGTTTGGCCACGGCCGCCGAGGCCCCGGAGGCGGCGAACACCGCAACCCCGGTGAGGTCGGCGACGAGCAGGGCGGTGGAGGTGGTCACCGGCGAAGGTTACGTGGGCGGGCGGCGGAGCCGCCCGCGGTCACTCGGCCCAGGAGTCGTAGATCTCCTTGCACTTCGGGCAGACCGGCGAACCCGGCTTGGCCGCCTTGGTTACCGGGAAGGTCTCCCCGCACAGCGCGACGACGAACGTGCCCATGACCGCGCTCTCGGCGATCTTGTCCTTGCGGACGTAGTGGAACATCTCCGGGCCGGTGTCGGCGTCCTTCACCTCGGGACGCTCGAGAACCTGTGTGCTCACTGCTACACCTCCAAATTTCCAGTTTGGCAGCTTCTCCGGGGCCGGTCCACCGCAGGTCACCGGAGAGCGGCCCGTACCGTAACGGAAGTGACCAACTTTCACATCCATTTCGGGACCGAGGTGGCCGACGCCCTGCGCGCCGGACGCCCGATCGTCGCCCTGGAGAGCACCATCGTCTCGCACGGCCTGCCCCGGCCGGACAACCTGCTGGTGGCGCGGCAGATCGAGCAGGCCGTCCGGGACGCGGGCGGTGTCCCGGCCACCATCGGCATGGTTGCCGGCGAGCTGATCGTCGGCCTGGATGACGCGCAGCTGACCCGGCTCGCCACGGTCGACGGGGTGAGCAAACTGTCCGTACGCGATCTCGCGGTGGCCGCCGCGACCGGTGCGGACGGCGCCACCACGGTGGCCGCCACCAGCGCGGTGGCCGCGGCGGCCGGGATCGGGGTCTTCGCCACCGGTGGCCTCGGCGGGGTGCACCGGGAGGCGGCCCAGACCTTCGACGAGTCCGCCGACCTGGTCACCCTGGCCCGGACGCCGATCGCGGTGGTCTGCGCCGGCGTGAAGTCGATCCTCGACGTGGGTGCCACGCTGGAACGGCTGGAGACCCTGGGCGTGAGCGTGGTCGGCTACCGGACCCGCCGCTTCCCCGGCTTCTACCTCACCGACGCCGGCTTCGACCTGGACTGGTCGGTGGAGTCGCCGGAGCAGGTGGCCGACGTGCTCGTCGCCCGGGAACGGCAGGGCGTGCACCAGGGCGGGCTGATCGTGGCGAACCCGCTCCCGGTCGACCAGCAGCTCGACCCGGCGCTGCACGACCGTACCCTCGCCGAGGGGTTGGCCATGCTGGCCCGCGAGGGTGTGACCGGCAAGGCCGTGACGCCGTTCCTGCTCGCCCATTTCCACTCGGCCACCGAGGGCGCCAGCCTGGCGGTGAACGTGCGGATCATCCTGCGCAACGCCGACCTGGCGGCACGGATCGCGGTCGCCGCGGCGGCCCGGCGTACCGATTCCCCGGCATGAGCGAGGTGGCGGCATGAGCCGGGCACCCGGCATCGTCGTCGTCGGCGACGTGATCACCGACGTGGTCGCGGTGCTCTCCGGACCGCTGGCGACCGGCTCGGACACCGCGGCGGCGATCCGGTTCAGCGGCGGCGGGCAGGCGGCCAACACCGCCGCCTGGCTGGCCGGTCAGGGTGCCGACGTCATGCTGGTGGCCGCGACCGGCGACGACGAGGCGGGCCGCGACCGGGTCGCCGAATTGGAGCGGGTCGGGGTGACCTGCGCGGTCGAGCGCCACGAGGGTTACCCGACCGGCACCGTGATCGTGCTCGCCCACGACGGGGACCGCACCATGGTCAGCCAGCGCGGGGCGAACCTGCGGCTGACCGCCGGGCACGTCGACCGGGCCCTGGCGGCGGCGCCCGACGCCGGGCACCTGCACCTGTCCGCGTACACCCTGCTCGACGCCGGGTCGCGCGGCGCGGGACTGCGGGCGCTGGCCGTCGCCCGCGAGCGCGGGCTGACCACCAGCGTCGACGCGGCCTCCGCGGCGCCGCTGCGGCGCGTCGGTGCGGCGGCCTTCCTGGCCTGGGTACGCGACGTCGACCTGCTGCTGGTCAACCGGGACGAGGCGACCGTGCTGGCCGGCGGGCTGGACCCGGCGGCGCAGGCGCGGGCGCTGACCGCGGTGGCCCACCGGGTGGTGGTCAAGCGGGGCGCGGCCGGGGCGGTCTGGGTGGACCGGACCGGGCGGGTCGAGGCGGCCCCCGCGCGCGGCGTGCCCGTGGTGGACGTCACCGGGGCCGGGGACGCGTTCGCCTCCGGGCTGCTCCTCACCTGGCTGGGCGGTGCGGACCCGCGGGCGGCCCTGTCCCGGGCCGGCGACCTCGGCGCACTCGCCGTCTCCTCGGTCGGCGCCCGCCCCACCCCCTGACGGCGGGCCGGTCCGGGTGTGGGCGCCCGGACCGGTCAGGGCTCGGCGTCGATGACCTTGTGCGGGCCTTCCTCGGCCGGGAGCGCCATCGGCGGTGGCTCGTGCCGGGCGTGCAGCTTGTTGGCGAGCCGGTGCTGCTCCTTCGGCGGGCGGTCGTTGGCGAGCAGCACCGCCAGCCACGGAATGAGCACCATCCCGAGGCCGCACAGCGGCAGCCAGAGCCAGAGCAGGGGTGCCTTCGCGCCGACCAGGATCGCACCGACCACCAGGCACGCGACCCGGATGCCCATCATCAGCACATAGCGCTTCTGCCGGCTGTTGAGCTGGTCGTCCTGGCTGCGCGCGGCGTCGGTGATCAGGATCGGCTCGTACGCCTGACGCTTCACCACGACCTCCTCAAGGGGTTACCCCTCATCCTGTCACTCGGGACGGATGATCGGCGAAAATCGCCTCGAGCCGGGCGCGTGTTACGCCCGTGGTACGCTCGGGCCATGGCCAACCGGTTCAGCTTCACCGACGAGGCGCTGGCCAACCTGCGGGTCTACGACGTCACGCCCGGGGAAGTCTGGGAGGCCCTGCACAGCACGCGACGGGTCATCCGGCACCTCGGGGACGACGTGATGGTGGTCTACGCGACCGACCACCGGGGGCGACGCCTCGCCGTACTGCTGGCCGAGGCGGACGGCACCGACAACGACTGGGACATCCTCTCCGCCCGCGAACTGAGCGACGTCGAGGCCAAGCGCTACGACGACGCGGTACGGAGATCACGCCGACGAGGAGGCGGTCACGATGCACCGTAACGAGGCGACCAAGCGGTTCCACGACGGCGGCGACGCCCTCGCCGACCTGATCGACGAGACACAGCCGGCGGAGCTGCCCACCCCCGACTCCGACGTGCCGATGGTCAGCCGCTCGGTACGCCTTCCGCTGGAGACGTACGAACGGGTCCGCACGGCCGCCGAGGCGCGCGGCATCGGCGTGACCACGCTGATGCGGCAGTGGATCGAGGCCGGCCTGGCCGACCTGGACGACTCGGCGACGGTCTCCCTGGCCGACGTCCGGCGGGCGCTCGCCGCGCTCTCCCACCCGACCGCCGCCTGACCGCCGTCCGACCCGGCTGACCACGGCCCCGACGCTGCCTGACGCGGCCGTCAGATCGGCGGCGCGGGCTGCTCCGGCGGCCGGCCCCGCGTCAGCTCTTCGCCGCCTTCGCCTCAGCCTTCATCCGCTGCTTGTACTCCCGGACCCGGCGCAGCGACTCGGGATCGGTCACGTCGGCCACCGACCGGTACGCCTCCGCGTCGCCGTACCCGCCGGCGGCCTCCCGCCAGCCGTCCGGGGTGATGCCGAACCGCTTACCGAGCAGGGCCACGAAGATCTGCGCCTTCTGCTTGCCGAAGCCGGGCAACTCGCCGACCCGGCGCAGCAGATCCCGGCCGTCGGTCACGTCGGACCAGAGCCGGGCCGGGTCGCCGTCGTACCGCTCGACCAGGACCTGGCACACCTCATGGACCCGGGCCGCCATGGCCTTGGGGAACCGGTGCAGGGCCGGCGGCTGGGCGAAGAGGGCGACCAGGGCCTCCGGGGCGTACCCGGCCAGCTCCCGGGCGTCCGGCTCGTGGCCCAGCCGCTGCGCGAGGACGTACGGGGAGGAGAACGCCTTCTCCATCGGCACCTGCTGGTCGAGCACCATGCCGAGGAGCAGCGCGAGCGGGCTGCGGGCCAGCAGTTCGTTGGCCTGCGGGTCGATGGGCAGGGAGAGCGTCATGCCTCCATCCTGCCGGTCGGGCCGCCGCTCGCCGAGCCGACTCCCCGCGCCACGCGACGCGGCCCGGTGGACAGGGGTGAGGTCCACCGGGCCGCTGGCGGGGCGGGTCGTCAGTTGACGACGAACAGCAGCCGGTTCGGCGAGCCGGTGCCGGGGTTGGTCACCTTGCTGGCGGTGGAGTTGGTGGTCAGGTAGCTGGTCACCTGCGCCGGGGTGTACGACGGGTTGGTGCTGAGCACGAGCGCCGCCGCGCCGGCCACGTGCGGCGTGGCCATCGAGGTGCCGCTGATCGTGTTGGTGGCCGTGTCGCTGGTGCTCCAGTCCGAGGTGATCGACGAGCCGGGCGCGAAGATGTCCAGGCAGGAGCCGTAGTTGGAGTACGAGGCGCGGGCGTCGGTGCTGGTCGTGGCGCCGACGGTGATCGCGGAGGCGACCCGGGCCGGCGAGTAGCTGCACGCGTTGGCGCTGGAGTTGCCGGCCGCGATGGCGTACGTGACGCCGGAGGCGATCGAGTTGGCCACCGCGTTGTCGAGGCTGGTGCTGGCGCCGCCGCCGAGGCTCATGTTGGCCACGGCCGGCTTGACCGCGTTCGCGGTCACCCAGTTGACGCCGCTCACCACGCCGGTGGTGCTGCCGCTGCCGGCGCAGTTGAGCACCTTCACCGCGACCAGTCGGACGCCCTTGGCCACGCCGTACGTGTTGCCGCCGACCGTGCCGGCGACGTGCGTGCCGTGGCCGTTGCAGTCGGTGTTGTTGGTGTCCACCGTGTTGGTGCCCCAACTCGCCCGGCCGCCGAAGTCGCTGTGCGTGATCCGGATGCCGGTGTCGATGATGTACGCCCGCACGTTGGTGGCCGTGTTCGGGTAGGTGTAGGTGCCGTTCAGCGGCAGGTTGCGCTGGTCGATCCGGTCCAGCCCCCACGTCGCGCCGGTCTGGGTGCCCTGGGTGGTCACCACGCGGTCCTGCTCGACGTACGCCACGGCCGGGTCGGCGGCGAGGCGACGGGCCTGCGCGGCGCTCATCTTCGCGCTGTAGCCGGTCAGCGCGGCGCTCCAGACCGTGCCGACGTTGCCCCCGTAGCGCTTCGCCAGGGCGGCGGCGCGGTCCGGGACCGCGGAGCGGGCGGCGAGGCTGTTGGCGGCACCGACCGCGTCGCCCTTGAGCACCACCAGGTAGCTGCCGCTGATGGCGTCCGGGGCGCCGGCGTAGCGAACGTCGCCGGTCGGCGCGGCGAGGGCGGGGGTGGAGGCTGCGGCGGCGAGGGCCGCGGCGGCGGCCGTGACGGCGAGCGCGCGCAGCGCGCGACGCCGAGGAACGGACACGTCGGACATCGTCTGGCTCCCTACCGGGCGCCCGCGCTCGTGACCCGGGCACCCATCGAAGATGTTGGGGGAGATGGTAGCCAGGCATCGACAACCATGAAAGAGATAATCTCCAATCAATTCGTCGCGCGATATGGATCTCGTGGGTGCCGGGCCATCGGCGCCGCCGGGGAGGCAGGATGGCGACGTGGACCGTCATGACATGCTGCTCTCCCCCGCGGGCGTCGACGCGCTGCGCACCGCGCTGACCCGGGCGCGTTTCACCGCCAACGGCATCGCCGACCGGCTCGGCCCGCAGGCCACCGGCGGGGTGGCCCGCAACGACTTCCGGGCGGCGCTGCGCGCCACCGAGGACCGGGACCCGCTCGCCACCCTGATCCGGGTCTTCATCTGCGACCAGACCGAGCCGGAGCCGGCGGTGGCCGCCGCGCTCGCCCCGCTGGCCGTCGAGGAGGCCGTCGCCGGCGGGATCGTCGAGCGGCACGGCGACGGCCTGCGCGCCGGCGTCGACCTGGAGCCGTACGGGGACGAGTGGTGGGTGCTCGCCGACGTGCCGGCCAGCGCCCGGCCCGGCAAGCCGCTGCACGCCGAGCACGTGCTCGGCATCGGCGGGGCCACCCAGACGCTGATCGGCGCGACCGTCCGCCGTCCGGTGGAGACCGCGCTGGACCTGGGCACCGGCTCCGGCGTCCAGGCCCTGCACCTGTCCACCCACGCCCGGAAGGTCACCGCCACCGACGTCGCGCCGCGGGCGCTGCGCTTCGCCGCCACCACTGCCGCCCTCAACGGGCAGGACTGGGAACTGCTCCAGGGCGACCTGGTGGCCCCGGTGGCCGGACGCCGGTTCGACCTGGTGGTCAGCAACCCGCCGTTCGTGGTCGGGCCCGGCACCACCACACACGTCTACCGGGACTCCGGGCGGGTCGGCGACGCGATCGGCGCCGAACTGGCCGCCGCCGCCCCGCACCTGCTCACCGAGGGCGGGACGATGCAGTACCTGGCCAACTGGGTGCACGTCACCGGCGAGGAGTGGGACGAGCGGGTGGCCGGCTGGTTCGCCGGCACCGGGCTGGACGCCTGGGTGATCCAGCGGGAGGTGGCCGACCCGATGGCGTACGTCAACCTGTGGCTCACCGACGTCGGGGAGGCCGCCGACCCACACCGGATGGCGGCCTGGCTGGACTGGTTCGACGCGCACAAGGTGGAGGCGATCGGCTTCGGCATCATCTCGCTGCGCCGCGCGGGCCACGACCAGCCGGCCGTCCGGGTGGAGGACCTGCGCCAGCGGGTGGAGCCACCGATGGGCGACCGGATCGCCGAGTGGTTCGACCGCCAGGACTGGCTGCGGACCCGCGACACCGACGGGCTGCTGGCCGCCCGCTACCGGGCCGCCGAGGGGCTCCAGCTGCGGCAGGAGGCGACCATGGGCGACGAGGGCTGGGCGGTGGAGCGGCAGGTCCTCGCCATGCCGCACGGGCTGCGCTGGTCCGAGGAGATCGATCCGCTGGTGCTCGCCCTGGTCGGCGGCGCGGACGGCAAGCTGCCGCTGCGGGACCAGCTCGCCCTGCTCGCCGCCGCGCACGACGTCACCCCCGACGAGCTGGCCGAGGCGGCCGGCCCGATCGTGGCGCACCTGGTCGAGCGCGGCATCATCGAGCCGGTGGTGGCCTGATGCGGGCGGTGGTGCAGACGGTCGGCCGGGCCGGCGTGACCGCCGACGGTGAGGTGGTCGGCGAGATCGCCGACGGTCTGCTGGTGCTGCTCGGGGTCACCCACACCGACACCCGACAGGTGGCGGCCACCATGGCCCGCAAGATCCACGAGCTGCGCATCCTGGACGACGAGCGCAGCGCCGCGGACACCGGTGCACCCATCCTCGTAGTCAGCCAGTTCACCCTGTACGGGGACGCCCGCAAGGGCCGCCGGCCGACCTGGACGGCGGCCGCCCCCGCCGAGCAGGCCGAACCCCTGGTGACCGCGGTCGTGGAGGAGCTGCGCTCCCGGGGCGCCAAGGTCGAGACCGGCAGGTTCCGCGCGCACATGCTGGTCGAGAGCGTCAACGTAGGCCCCCGCACCATCATCCTGGACCTCTAGCCCCTCCGCCCACTCCGTCGATCACGAGGTTGGCGGTCGGTTTGATCTCCGTGGCTGCCGCCAACCTCATGATCGACACGGATCTCGGCGGGTCAGGAGAAGAGGCCGCGGCGGCGGAGGGACTGGCGGAGCCAGGCGTCGAGCTGGGCGGTCCAGTCGGTGCGGTCGACCGTGGCGTGCTCGACGGCGAAGCGGCCGAAGGCGTCCCGGCCCTCGGTGAACAGGCCACCCCGCTTGTCGAGCTCCAGCACCACCTGCACCTGGTGCGGATCCGTCACGAAGGTGACCTCCAACTGGTTGATCGCGTGCGCGTACTGCGGCGCCGGGTGGAACTCGATCTCCTGGTAGAACGGCAGGCGCTGGTGCACGCCGTAGAGGTGCCCGCGCTCCACGTCCGCCCGGGCGAACCGGAAGCCCAGCCGCAGCAGCGCCTCCAACAACCGCTCCTGGGCCGGCAGCGGGTGCACCGCCACCGGGTCCAGGTCACCCTTGTCCACCGCCCGGGCCACCTCCAGCTCGGTACGCAGCCCCATCGTCATGCCGTGCAGGTGCTGGCCGTACAGGTCGGTCAGCGGGGTCTCCCAGGGCACCTCGAAGCGGAACGGCACCTCGTACCGCTGCCCCGGGTCCAGCCGGAATCCGCCGGTCACCTGACGGCGGCCGAACTCCTGGGTGGTGTCGTACTCGTTGTCGCCGCTCTCCACCTCGACCCGGGTGACCAGGCCGAGCGCCACGTACGTGACCTCCACCGGGTGGTCCCCGCCGACCACCTGGATCCGGCCCTCCAGCTGCCCGCCGGGGCGGCAGTTCGGGTTGGCCAGCACCGTCTCCACCGACGGACCGCCCACGCCCATCGCCTGCATGAGCCGCTTGAAGACCACCGCGTCCTCCGATCGCCTGCGCTGCCGGACCCCGGTGGCCGGCCGCTGGCACGGTAACCGGGTCGGACAACCGACACCGGACGTTCCGCACGGATTGCTGTCGGTTCCCCGATCGCCTCACTCCCGTTTCACGCCCCGACCGCCAAGCTGTTTCGTACCGGCGCCGCCGCGGCACGCGGCACGGAACCGGTACGGCACGAAGGACCACGGGGAGAGACAGAGATGGCCCAGCAGATGATCGAGCACCAGACCCGCCCGGCTGCCACCATCGACGCCGAGCACGGCACCGACACCCTGACCGACCTGGACGCCACCGACGAGCGCGGCGTCTCCACGGACCTGGTCCGGGCGTACCTGAACGGCATCGGACGCACCAAGCTGCTCACCGCCGCGCAGGAGGTCGAGCTCAGCAAGCGCATCGAGGCCGGCCTGTTCGCCGAGGAGAAGCTGGCCACCTGCACCCCGGTCTCCGCCGAGTTGCGCGCCGACCTGGAGCTGATCGTGGCCGAGGGCCGGGCCGCCAAGGACCACCTGCTGGAGGCGAACCTGCGGCTGGTGGTGAGCATCGCCAAGCGCTACACGGGTCGCGGGATGGCCTTCCTCGACCTGATCCAGGAGGGCAACCTCGGCCTGATCCGCGCGGTCGAGAAATTCGACTACACCAAGGGCTACAAGTTCTCCACCTACGCCACCTGGTGGATCCGCCAGGCCATCACCCGCGCCATGGCCGACCAGGCCCGCACCATCCGCATCCCGGTGCACATGGTCGAGCAGGTCAACCGGATGGTCCGGGTGCGCCGCGAGCTGTCGGCCACGCTGGGCCGGGAGCCCACCGTCGCCGAGGTGGCGCAGGCGCTGGAGATCCCCGATTTCCAGGTGATCGAGCTGATCTCGTACGACCGGGAGCCGGTGAGCCTGGACCAGGCGGTCGGCGACGACGGCGAGAGCGCGCTCGGTGACTTCGTCGCCGCGGTGGACCCGCGCGAGGAGCCGGGCGACGCCGCCGCCAACGGCGAGCTGCGCAACGAGGTACGGATCGTGCTGGCCACCCTCTCCCAGCGGGAGCAGGCGGTGATCCGGCTCCGGTTCGGCCTGGACGACGGCCGGCAGCGCACCCTCGACGAGGTGGGCCGCGAGTTCGGCCTGTCCCGGGAGCGGATCCGGCAGATCGAGAAGGTCACCCTGCTGAAGCTGCGCGCCCCGGAGCGGGCCAACCGCCTGGAGGCGTACGCCTGCTGAGCGGGCCAATCCCAGCGGAGGCCCCGGCGGTTCGCCGGGGCCTCCGCTGCCTGTCCCGGCCGTTCACCGGGGTGCTCGCCCCGGCCCTGCCCTACAAGCGGCGCGGGCCGGTGTCCGGGCGGGGCGCCTCGAGACCGGTGCGGACGGTGGCGTGCAGCACGGAGATGCCGTCCGGGCGGGCCAGCACCGGGTTGAGGGCAAGCGAGCGCACCCGGGGCTGCTCGTCGGCGAGCCGCCCGACCCGCACCAGCAGGTCGACCAGGGCCGCCCGATCCACCGGCACGCCGCCCCGGTGCCCCCGCAGCAGCGGCGCCGCCCGGGGCTCGTCGACCAGCTCGGCGGCGTCCCGGTCGGTCAGCGGCACCGCGCGCCAGGCCCGGTCGCCGAGCAGCTCGGTCGCCACGCCGCCCAGCCCGAAGCCGACCACCGGGCCGAACGCCGGGTCCTCCACCAGCTCCACCACACAGGCCACGCCGGGCGGGACCATCGGCTGCACCAGGACGTCCAAGCCGAAGGCGGGGGCCAACTCGGCGTACGCGCGGCGCAACGCGGCCGGGTCGGCCAAGTCGAGGCGGACCGCGCCGAGGTCCAGGCGGTGCCGCAGCCCCGGGGCGGCGGCCTTCAGGGCGACCGGGTAACCGAGGCGCTCGGCGGCGACCTCGGCCTCGTCGGCCGAGCGCGCCGGCACCGACTCCACCAGGTCGATCCCGTACGCCCCGAGCAGCGCCGCCGGATCCGCACCGTCGATCCGCAGCGCGGCCTGCCCGGCCGCCCGGTCCACCCGGTTCAGCTCGGGCAGCACCCCCGGCGGGCGGCGCAGCCAGTCGGCGTACGTGGTGACCCGGGCGAGGGCCCGGACCGCCTCCTCCACGCTCGGGTACGCCGGCACCCCGACGGGCACCCGGCCGGCGAGGAAGGTCGCCACCACCGGCTTGCCGACGGTCGCCGCATCGGGCAGGGCGGCGGTGAAGTCGGCCTCCGGGTCGGTGAGCTGGCCGGGCAGCGGCGGCGCGAAGACGGCCACCACGGCGTCCACCCGCTCGTCGGCGGCGGAGGCGGCGAGCGCGGCGGCGTACTCGGCGGCACCAGCCCGGGGGCCGACGTCGTGCGGGTAGCCGTCGGCCACGGCGAGGCCCTGGGCGGCGCACGCGGTGGCGGCCAACCCGGTCAGCGCCGACGAGTTGCCCACCACGGCGACCCGGCGGCCGGCCGGTAACGGCTGGTGGGCCAGGAGCACACCGACGTCGAGCAGCTCGGCGACGGTGTCCACCCGGATCACCCCGGACTGGGCGAAGAGCGCGCTGACCGCCGCTGCATCCAGCCCCGGCCCGTCACCGAGGCCCGGCGGGCGGGCCAGCGAGGCGAGCGCCACGATCGGCTTGCTCCGGCCGATCAGCCGGGCCAGCCGGGCGAACTTGCGCGGGTTGCCGAAGGTCTCCAGGTAGAGCGTGATGACGTCGGTGCCGGGGTCGTCCTGCCAGTACTGGAGCAGGTCGTTGCCGGAGACGTCGGCGCGGTTGCCGGCGGAGACGAAGCTGGACAGGCCGAGCCCGCGCCGGGACGCCTCGGCGAGCAGCGCCACCCCGAACGCGCCGGACTGGCTGAATACGCCGACCCGGCCGCGGGCCGGCAGCACCGGCGCGAGCGTGGCGTTGAGCCGTACCGCCGGGTCGGTGTTGGCGACGCCGAGGCAGTTCGGGCCGACCACCCGCATGCCGGCCAGGTGCGCGGCGCGGACCAGGGCGCGCTGGGCGGCCGCGCCCGCCGGCCCGGCCTCGGCGAAGCCGGCCGAGATCACCACGAGGCCGTGCGCGCCGGCCCGCGCCGCGTCGGCGACCACCTCGGTCACCGCCTCCGGGGCCACCGCCACCACCGCCAGGTCGACGTCGAGCCCGGCGTCGGCCGCCGACGGGTACGCGGGCAGCCCGGCCACGGTCGCCGCCGTCGGGTGCACCGGGACGACCGCGCCGGTGAACCCGCCGTCGCGCAGGTGCCCGAGCAGGGCCGCGCCGACGCCCTGACCAGTGGTGCTCGCGCCGTAGACGGCGATGCCGCGTGGGGCGAGCAGCCGGGCGATCGAGCGGGCCTCGGTCCGGTGCTCGCGGCCGCGCTGCACCTCCAGGGTCGCCTCGGTGGGGGCGATCGGGAAGCTCAGATGCACCACGCCGTCGGCGTACTGGCGCTGGACCTGGTAGCCGAAGTCGGAGAAGACCCGCAGCATCGCCCCGTTGGCGGGGAGCACCTCGGCGACGAAGTGCACGATGCCGAACCGGCGGGCCGTATCGGCCAGGTGCTCCAGCAGCACCGACCCGATCCCCCGGCCCTGGTACGCGTCCTCCACCACGAAGGCGACCTCGGCCTCCGGCGACCCGGGGCCGAGCCGCTCGTACCGGCCGACCGCGACGATCCGGTCGCCGGCCAGCACCACGAACGCCTCCCGGTCGCGGTGGTCGACGTTGACGAAGCGTTGCAGGTCCCGCTCCGGGATGCGCGGGTACGGCGAGAAGTAGCGCAGGTAGCGGGTGCGCTCGGAGAAGCGCGCGTGCATCGCCACGATCCCCAGCCCGTCGTCGGGCCGGATCTGTCGCAGCTGAACGGTCGTGCCGTCGCTGAGCAGCACGTCCACCGGTTGCTCGACTGTGGTCACCGGTCGGTCCTCCCCTACCGCCGGTCAGTCGCGAGGATCGTGCGGATCGAGCCCAAACAGCGGGAAGACCGACCGGCGACTGGCCGCGATGGCCCGGTCCACCGCGTTCGGCTCGCCGTTCGGCTGCCACGGCTGATACGCCGGGTCGACGTCGTCGGTCATCCGCAGCGGCACCTCACGCCCGGGCCGCCGCTTCGCCGCCAACTCGCGCCAGGCGGGCGGGGTGAGCGTGGCCGGGTCGAGGGGCTCCCCGGTGGCCACGGCCAGCAGGTGCGTCCACGCCCGGGGCACCACCTCGACCAGCGCGTACCCCCCGCCGCCGGTGGCCACCCAGCGGCCGTCGCACAGCCCGTCGGCGAGCGCCCGCAGCGCCAGGTAGGTGGCCCGCTGCCCGTCCACGGACAGGCGCAGGTCGGCCAGCGGGTCGAGCCGGTGGCCGTCGGCCCCGCACTGGGTGACCAGGAGCTGGGGCCGGAACGCCCGCAGCACCGAGGGCACGATGGCGTGGAAGGCGCGCTGCCAGCCGGCGTCGCCGACGCCCGGCGGCAGCGGCACGTTGACGGCGGTCCCCTCCGCGCCCGGCCCGCCGGTCTCGTCGGGGAACCCGGTGCCCGGGAAGAGCGCCAGCGGGGTCTCGTGCAGGCTGATCGTGAGCACCCGCGGGTCGTGGTAGAAGATTTCCTGCACGCCGTCGCCGTGGTGCACGTCCACGTCCACGTACGCGATCCGCTCCGCGCCGAGGTCGAGCAGGCGGGCGATGGCCACGGCGGGGTCGTTGTAGACGCAGAACCCGGCGGCCCGGTCCGGCATGGCGTGGTGCAGCCCGCCGGCCACGTTGACCGCCCGGCGGGCCTCCCCGCGCCACACCGCCTCGGCGGCGGCCACGCTCGCCCCGGCGACCAGCGCGCTCGACTCGTGCATGCCGTCGAAGACGGGATTGTCCGAGGTGCCCAGGCCGAAACCGGCGAACAGCGGATCGCGCGGGGCGGCCCGCACCGCGTCCAGGTAACGGGGGTCGTGCACCCGGCTCAGCAGCTCGTCGTCGGCCGGTTCCGGCTTGACCAGCCGCACCCCGGGCCGGTCCAGCACGCCGAGTTCGCGAGCCAGCGCGATGGTCAACTCCACCCGGACCGGGTCGAGCGGATGGTCACCCATGTCGTAGGCGAGCAGGGCCTCGTCCCACACCACCACCGTGTCGTCGGCCATGGGCTCATCGTCGCACGGGTCCAAGACCCCGCCCACCGTCCGCACCGCTAGCGGCCGGACGGCCCACCGGTGGCCACCGGACGGTCCGGGTCGGCCACCCAGTTGCTCCACGAGCCGACGTACAGGGCGGCGTCCGGCCGACCGGCCAGGTGCAGGGCCAGCACCGCCTGCGCGGCGGTCACCCCGGAGCCGCAGTACGCCCCGACCGACGCACCCTCGGCAACCCCGGCGGCGGCGAACCGCTCGCGCAGCGCCTCCGCGGTGGGGAACCGGCCGTCGGTGACGTACTCCGGGGCGGGCAGGTTCACCGCGCCCGGCACGTGCCCGGCGACCGGGTCGATCGGCTCGGTCTCGCCCCGGTAGCGCGGGGCGGCCCGCACGTCCAGCAGCACCCCGGCGTCCGCGGCGGCCAGCCGGGCCGCCTCCCCCGCGTCGAGCACGGGCAGCGCGCCCGGCGCGACGGTGACGTCGCCCGGAGCCGGTGTGGGCGCCTCGGTGGAGACGGGCAGCCCGGCGGCGACCCACCCGGGGAAGCCGCCGTGCAGCACCCGCACCGCCCGGTGGCCGGCCCAGCGCAGCGTCCACCAGGCCCGGGCGGCGGACATGCCGTCGCCGCCGTCGTACACGACGACGGGGTGACCGGCGCGGACCCCGGCGGCCCGCAGCGCGGCCTGGAGCGCGGCGGGGTCGGGCAGCGGGTGCCGGCCGGCGGCACCCGGTCGGCCGCACAGCTCGGTGTCCAGGTCGACGAAGACGGCGCCCGGCAGGTGGCCGGCGGCGTAGTCGTCCCGGCCGGGCGGCCCGACGAGCCGCCACCGGACGTCGAGCAGGGTGGGCGGGTCGGCACGGTCGAGCTCGGCGGCGAGCCGGTCGGGCTCGATCAGCAGATCATCGGTTCCGGACATGCGGTCCAGTCAACACCATCCGGGCATCGACCCCACGGTTCGGCGTCGGCCGATCGTCGCAGCTCCGGGGTAACATCGATCACCGGGAGGCCGCTGACGTGAAGCATGACCTGGTCGACACGAGTGAGCGCGGAACTACCTCCGCCGAGAGGAGGCAGTGATGCGCCACGATCGACATGATCTGGTCGACACGACCGAGATGTACCTGCGCACCATCCTCGAGCTGGAAGAGGAGGGGGTGCCGCCGCTGCGCGCCCGGATCGCGGAGCGGCTGAAGCAGAGCGGCCCCACCGTCAGCCAGACCGTCGCCCGGATGGAGCGGGACGGCCTGCTCACCGTCGAGGGCGACCGGCACTTGGCGCTCACCCCGCTGGGCCGCGGCACCGCGGTGTCGGTCATGCGCAAGCACCGGCTGGCTGAGCTGCTGCTGGTGAACGTGATCGGGATGCCCTACGAGGAGGCCCACGACGAGGCCTGCCGATGGGAGCACGTGATGAGCGACGCGGTGGAGAAGCGGGTCTACGACCTGCTCAACCGCCCCACCCGCTCGCCGTACGGAAACCCGATCCCAGGGCTGGAGGAGCTGGGCGAGCCGGGCCAGCCGGAGGCCGAGCCCGCCGAGACCGAGCGCAACCTCGCCTTCCCCGGCCTCGCCGGCCCGGTGGTGGTGCGGCGGATCTGCGAGAGCGTGCAGACCGACGCGGACGTGCTCCGGCAGCTGCACGCGGCCGGCGTCGACCCGGGCGCCACGGTGACCGTGGCCCAGGAGCGCGACGGCGTCTCGATCGACCGCTCCGGCGACCGGGTCCGGCTCCCCCGCGAGGTGGCCTCCCGGGTGTTCGTCGCGGCCCGCTGACCCGCCGGTCAGGATCTTCACCGACCCCGCCGGTCACAGCCGGCGGGTGTCCACCGCCTTGGCCAGGTTGACCAGCTTGCCGGTCATCTGCTCGGCCTCCGCCGGGTCGGTCCCCGCCGGGCAGGTCCAACGCAGGGTGGCCAGCCGCCCCTCGGTGGCGAGCCAGCCCACCTCCGCCCCCGGGCCGGCCTTGCCGCTCTTCGGCAGCTTCTGCCGGTAGGCGATCTTCCCCAGCTTGCTGACCTTCGTGGCACCCCGGGGCAGCACGTCCTGGGTGAACCCCGACGTGTCGATCGACGTGTCGGTGACCGTGAGGGTCAACTCCGGCAGGAGTTTCCGCTCGGCGCGTACCACGCAGACGTGCGTGTCCCCCTGCTCCACGGCGGCGGCGACGTCGAACCGCGCCCCGGTGTGCTTGGCGATCACCCCGAAGTCGAGCAGCCGGCACGCGCCGCCGGAGGACGCCGCCGCCACCTCCACCGGCGCCGGTGCCGCGGGCGGCAGCGCCACCGGGGTGGCCTCCGCGGCACAGCCGGCGGTCAGCAGTACGGCCGAAGCGGCCAGCCAGGTCCGGGCGCCCACGTCATCCCCCCACCTCGCCGGCGGGATGCCGCCGGACGTCCGTCGGACACCGTACGGCGTGCCCGCGTGGGAGGGAAGTCCTCAATCGTCCACGTACGGACAGTGCCGGCAGCCACGGCCACAGCAGGTGCCCCGTCGGGCGAGGAACCCGGCGCTGAGCACGAAGAGCCCGCTCTCCGGATCGAGGTAGCCGGCCTCCCCGGCGGCCAGCGCCGCCGCGTGGGCGGCCAGGATCCGTTCCCGGTGCGGGTGCTCGGGCGACAGCCGGGACGGGTGCGGCTCGGTCAACGGCCGCGCCGCCAAGGGTCGTCGCTCTCCGCTCACCGGGCGAGTCTACGGAGAGCCGCTTCGCGCCCGTCCCGGACGGTTCGGTGCGGGATCACCCGTACCGGTGGAAGGCGGCGTGGACCTCGGCGCGGTCGGCGCCGCCGGCCAGCAGGAGCCGGAGCAGCACCTTCGCCTTGTACGGGTCGAGCAGCCCGCCGCAGACCAGCCCCCGCCGGAGCAGGTCGGTCTCCGAGCCGACCGCCCCGTACGTGTGCCGCAGCACCGAACCGGCCCCGGTCCGCGAGGTGAGCACCACCGGCATCCGTTCCGCCAGCGCGCCGAGCGCCGGGGCGAAGTCCGGCGACACGTGCCCCACCCCGAAGCCGGCGACCACCAGCCCGTCGAGATCGCGGGCCACCGCTTCGAGCAGCGCCACGTCGTCGTCGAGGGTGACGGTGTGCAGCGCCACCCGGGTGGCGGCGAGCCGGTCGACGTCCACCGGCGGCAGCGGGGCGCGCCGGGGCGGCCGGGTGAGCAGCCGTACCTCTCCCTCGATGACGTGGCCGAGCGGGCCGGCGTTGGGCGAGGCGAAGGTGGCCGTACTGGTGCTGTGGGTCTTGCGGACGTGCCGCGCGGCGTGGATCTCGTCGTTGAACGCGACCAGCACGCCGAGGTCGCGCGCGGCCGGCGCGGCGGCGACCCGGGCGGCGGCGAGCAGGTTCGCCGGGCCGTCCGGGCCGGCCAGGGTGGGGTTGCGCATCGCGCCGGTGAGCACCAGCGGCGCCTCGTGCGGCCAGACCAGGTCGGCCAGGAACGCGGTCTCCTCCAGGCTGTCGGTGCCCTGGGTGACCACCGCGCCGGTCGCCCCGGCCGCCACCGCCGCGCCCGCCGCGTCCACCAGATCCAGGACCTGCCGGTACGTCAGCGCGGCGCTCGGCACCGCCTGCACGTCGTGGACATCGAGCGGGATGTCGGCGAGCCCCGGCACGGCGGCGGTGAGTTCGGCCCCGGTGAGCCGGTTGACCACCCCCTGGCCGCCGGTCCCGGCCATGGCGATCGTGCCGCCGAGGGTGAACAGCGCGACGGTCATCGGTCCACCCCGCCGTCCAGACGGGTGGCCAGGAGGAACGCCTGCGGTCCCCGCTCGAAGCCGGCCTCCGCCTCGCGGACCAGCGTGGCCCGCACGGTCAACCCGGCCTCGGCCAACTGGTCGGCGAGCCGGTCCGGCGGCAGCCAGTGCACGTCGTACGAGACGGTGTGGCCGTACGCCTGCTCGAGGCGGATCCGCTGGTCGCCGGCCTTGACCGCGAGCAGCAGGTGCCCGCCCGGCGCGAGCACCCGGTGAAACTCGGCGAACACGACGGGCAGCAGTTCAGGCGGCAGGTGGATGATCGAGTACCAGGCGACGAGCCCAGCCAGCCGGGCGTCCGGCATCGCCAGGTCGGTCATCGAGCCGATGTCGAAGCGCAGCTCCGGGTACGTCCGGCGGGCTACCTCGACCATGCCGGGCGAGAGGTCGACGCCGGCCACGTCCAGCCCGAGGTCGCGCAGGTGGGCGGTGACCCGGCCGGTCCCGCAGCCCACCTCCAACACCGGTCGGCCGGGCCCGACCTGCTCGGCGAACGCGGTCAGCATGCCCCGGTCGAGCGGGCCCTCCACCACCTCGGGGAGCAGCCGGGCGTAGTCCACCGCGACCGTGTCGTACGCGGCGCGGGTCTCGGTCAGCCAGGTCGGTTCGGTCACGACCGGAAACCCTAGTCGCCGGCCGGATCCGTCCCGGCCCCGAGCCGGGTCAGGTACGCGACGAACGGCTCCGGCCTTCGCGGCCAACGCCTGACGTACCCGGCGTCCGGGAGGCGTCAGCTCCAGCGCAAACTGGCGATCTCCTGCTTGAACTGCTTCAGCGTGAACGTGCCACCCTCGGCTGGCTCCAGCCGCAGGGAGTAGGTCACCTTGCCGACCTCCCACCACACCGTCCATGACCTTCCTGGATCACCAGTGACGGTGCCGTGACGCGAGCCGATCGAGAAGGTCCCGACACGGTCGGGGAGGTTCACTCCCGCAGTGCGCTGCGCGCTCACGAGCAGCGCTGAGCCGCCGGGGCCGTTGTAGCCCTGATGCCAGCCCTCGTCGGTCGACATCCAGTGTGACGAGAACGGACGCCACCGCTTGTCCGAGCGCAGGTCCGGCAGATCACGCTCGAAGTAGATCGGCGGGGTCAGTCCGGTGGCGGCGTCGCGGAGCACCCGGCCACCGAGCGGCTTCGGCAGCGAGACGACGACGGGAACGGCACCACCGCTGGCGGCACAGTCGACTGCACCAATGATGCGAGCGTTCACCGAGATGATCACCTGGGCGTCCTTCTGCTCAGTGATCGTGGCCTGCGGTTGCCAGAGCTCCTTGCATGGGACGTCGCCCGGACCGCTGTACACGGTGATGTCGGTGCCATTTCGAGCCACCATCGCCGACGCCCAGGGCAGCGTGGCAGGCCCATCCGACGGTGCCGCCGCGGCTGTCGAGGTTCGGGGTGCCGCCTGGTCGGCCGCACGTCGCTGGAGAGAACAACCGCTGGTGAGTGCGAGGGTTACGGTGACCGCTACTGCCACAACGGTGACCCGGCGCTGGCCGAGCCCATCATTGATCGCCATAGCCGCCTTCGCCTTGTCGTCGGACGCGCCGGACGGCAGCGTACGTGATCATCCGCTGCCCCGGCGGCCCCCGCACCCGCCGCACAGCCCGGGCAAGAAAATTTCCCCGGGGTGTTGTCGAATCGGGCGGGAACCGTCCGTCGGTGAGGCAGCAGAGGGAAACGACAACCCGAGGAGAATCCGATGACCCAGTACGCAGTCCTGATCTACTCGCCCGCGCCGGCCGACCCGACGGAGATCACGCCCGACTACCTGGCGCTGCTTGAGCGCTACCCGGCTCAGGTCGAGGAGCTGGGCGGCCGGATCGTCACGGGGTTCGCGCTGCAGCCCAGCACCACCGCCACGGCGGTCCGCGGCGACCTCGTCACCGACGGCCCGTTCATCGAGGCCAAGGAGGTCGTCGCCGGGTTCTTCGTCCTGGAGGCGCCCGACCTGGACGTCGCTTTGAAGATCGCCAAGCTGAACCCGGCAACCATCGACGGCGGCGTCGAGGTCCGGCCGCTGTTCGTCCCGCCGGCCGAGTGACCGACGCCGGCACGACCGCGGCCGAACGCGCCGTGGCGGACGCGCACCGTCGCGAGTGGGCCTTCGTGCTCGCCGCGACGGCGCGCGTCGCCGATGACCTCGACGTCGCCGAGGAGTGCGTGCAGGACGCGTACCTGGCCGCGCTGGACGCCTGGGCGCGAGACGGCGTACCCCACAAGCCGGGCGCCTGGCTGACCGCGACCGCGAAGCGCAGGGCCCTCGACGTGCTGCGGCGGCAGAAGGTGTTCCGGTCCAAGCTGCCGCTGCTGGTGGAGCCGGTGGAGGCCGAGGTGGCGGACGAGCCCGGCGAGGACGCGGTGCCCGACGACCGGCTACGGCTGGTCTTCACCTGCTGCCACCCGGCGCTGGCCCGGGAGGCCCAGGTCGCGCTGACCCTGCGCCTGGTCTGCGGGGTGAGCACCGGCGACATCGCCCGGGCGTTCCTCGTCTCCGAGTCGACCATGGCCGCCCGGGTCACCCGGGCCAAGAAGAAGATCGCCGCCGCCCGGATCCCCTACCGGGTGCCGGAGGCCGCCGAGCTGCCCGAGCGGCTGGACGCGGCGCTGACCGTCATCCACCTGCTCTACACGACCGGGCACACCGCCCCCTCCGGCACCGAACTGGTCCGGGCCGACCTGGTGGACCGGGCGCTGCACCTGACCCGCATGCTGCTGGCCCTCATGCCCGACGAGCCGGAGGTACGCGGGCTGCTCGCGCTGCTGCTGCTCACCGACGCCCGGCGGGCCACCCGTACCGACGCCGAGGGGCGGCTGCTGGTGCTGGCGGAGCAGGACCGGTCCGCCTGGGACCGGGCCGCCATCGAGGAGGGCAACGGCCTGGTCCTCGGCGCGTTCCGGACCGGCCGCGTCGGCCGGTACGCGCTCCAGGCGGCCATCGGCTCGCTGCACGCCGTCGCGCCCAGCTACGCCGCGACCGACTGGCCCCAGGTGGTACGCCTCTACGACGAGCTGTCGAAGCGCTGGCCGTCGCCGGTCGTCGCGCTCAACCGGGCCGTGGCGGTGTCGATGGCCGACGGCCCAGCGGCCGCCCTGGTCGAGGTCGACGCGCTGGCGCGGGACGCCCGGCTGGCCGGCTACCACTACCTGCCGGCGATCCACGCCGACCTGCTCCGCCGCCTCGACCGCCACCAGGAGGCGGCGGAGGCGTACCGGGCGGCCCTGGCCCTGGTCGACAACGACACCGAACGCGCCTACCTCGCCACCCGCCTCGCCTCCCTCACTCCCGACGAGGGCGAGGAGAGGCCGGCGCGCGGCGCGGGCGGGAAGGCGGCGCGGTAGGGCGCGGGGTGGGACGCCGACGAGCTGGCGGAAGGCGGTCGGGGAGGCGAAGCCGACGAGCGTGCCGACCCGTTCCACCGGCTGGTCGATGCGTTCCAGCACCTGCTGGGGCCGCCAGCCCGGGCGCCGGAGGCGCTACCCGAACCAGGTGATCGCCTGGCCGTGCCCGCGGGTCCAGGCGAGCGGCCTGCCGTCCAACGCGAGCACGTTGTGATGTACCTCGGTCGGCGGCGCCGGCAGGGCGTCGTAGCGCAGCACGTCCGGCGCCTCGTTCGCGATCCAGTGGCCGGGCAGCGCGCGTACCACCTCGGCGAACGCGGCCCGGCGGGACGCCGGCACCAGATACAGCACCGAGGTGTGGAACACCACCAGGGTGGCGCCGGCTGGTGCCTGCGCGGCCAGCGCCGGCAGGTCGTCCACCAGGTCACCCCGGACGAGCAGCGGCGGGTCGGCCGCGGCGACCGCCGTGGCGGCCCGCAACCGGATACGGCGGTGGGTGTGCTCGGGCCAGATGAGGGCGTCCAGCCACGCCACGTCCGCCGGGTCGGTCACGTCGAGCGGGTTCAGATCCAGGCCGGCCCGCCACACCACCTCGGGCAGGCGATCCGGCACCACTATTCCCGTGGCCGCGCAGTCGAGGACCGGCTCGCCCCCGCCGAGCAGGTGCTCGCCGTAGCGGTAGGCGTAGCGGTCCGGGTAGAGGCACAGGCCGGCGGACGCGCCGACCTCCAGCAACGCGAGCGGCTGCGGCAGCGCGGCGAGCACCGGCAGCAGTACGGCGCACCGGCCGGCCTCGTTCGTCTGGGTCGACCGGGTACGCAGCTCCGCCTCGATCGCCGGCCAGTGCGCCAAGGTGTAGGCGTGGAACGCGGCCGGATCCTCGACCGGCCCGCCGAGGAGGCGGACCACGGCGAACAGCAGGTTCGGCTGCCGCTTGGCGGGTGGAAGCGCCTCCAGCAGGGCGAGCAACTCACCGTCCTGGGACACCGCCAGGGCCAGCCGCTCGTACGCGGGGGACACCCCGTACGCCTCGCGGGCGCCGAACCTCGCGTAGGTGGCCGCGGTGGTCATTGCCCCTCCCTTCGTGCCCGGGCGACGGTCCGCCGGGCGTCCCGCCAGGCGATCAGGGCGGTGCGGAGCCGGGGCGAGGGCATGCTCTCCCCTCGGCGTCGGGCGGCAAGTTGCTCGATCAGCCAGGCCGGGGCGGCGGCCTGTTGGACGGCTCCGGACTTGGTGAGCAGTTCGCCGGTGCCGAGCGCGTGGCGCCCCCGGGCCATCGAGGTGAGACCGAGGTCGGCGATGACGGGGTCCCACCACAGCCACGGACGCCGGGCGGCCCAGGCCCAGTAGCCGGTGAGTTCGGCGTGCGCGGCGGCCCGTACGTCGTCGTTGCTCATCGGGGGGAAGATGTCGCGGGGAACGGGGCCGAAGATCGGGTACCCGTGCCGGACCAGCTCGGCCCGGGTGATCCCGGAGAGGATCCGCTGGACGAGCTGCCCGTGGGTCCAGGTCGGATGCCGCACCCCGACGTCGAGCGCAATCGCGGTGTCGACGTAGACGCAGCCGAGGTTCAGCCCTGAGCCGGTGCCGGCGTCGAGGCGCCGGTGCACGTCGGCGAGCGCGGCCTGCCGGGCTTCCTCGACGGGACCATCGACCAGGGCGACCAGGTCGAGGTCGCTGACCCGGGGTATGTAGTCGCCGGTCGCCAGCGATCCGGCGACCAGCAGCCCGCTGACCCAGCCGAGCGCCGCGAGTTCCCGGCCGAACTCCTCGACGACGGGCGGTGACGTCACCATGACGGCAGTCTATGGAGCTTTCGCGCCGCCACCTGCCCCGTGCCGGTGTGAGCGTCGCCATCATCCGCCGCCATCGCTCGGCTGGCGGGACAAGAACCAATCCGGGCCGACTCTCCGCTTTGGCGGTCGAGCCTGGTCGGCCATCCTCTCCCGGTTGAGGCGTTAATCGGCTGCTTGCTGGTGGGTACGCCAGTCAAGGCGATCCAGCAGCGCCGCCGTCAGGGCGGTTCGATTTCCCGCGCCGATCCCTTCCAGCGCCTTGTTCACCACCGCGCCGGCGTCATCTGGAAGCTCCTGCGGACCGAGCATCGGCAACATCAGCATGAGGCGCTGCGCCCACGTCAGCCGGTCGTCCGGCAGCGCGGCCGCGGCCAGTAGCTCCGCCCAGGTCATGGCGGATGAGAATCCATGGCCCTCGACCGAAGCGACCAGCTCCACCGGTCGGTCCGGCCGCTGCTCCACGAAGTCGAGTCCCATCTCCTCCTCGAGGTTGCGGTACACGATCCTGAGCCAGCGATCCTCGGCGAGCCGCACCGAGATCACCAGCCACCGCTCGGGGTCGCAAAGCGCGGCGAGCATTGCGTCGTATTCCACGCGGGCGACCTGGAAGGCCCTCTCCGCCTCCCGTACCTTGCCGAGGGGATCGGACAGGTAGTGGAACCAGAAGGCCGGATGCCTTACCGCGTCGTCCGCGCCGTGAACGGGCGCGTCGTACTCGTTGTCGTGATCCGGCGAAGCAATGGTCGTGTAGCCGGGGATGGTGAACGCGGGTCCGATCGTCAGCGGCATCATCCGTATTCAACCCGACCCGTCCGACACCATGCTCGCCTGCGAAGAACGGGCCCTGGTAAGCGTTCGCCTGACCGGCCGCAAGCTCGCTCGATAAACGAGGGGACAGGACCTTCTCCCTGAGGCACTACGAACTTGATGTCGTAGACGATTCATCGACATCGGCGGCGGCAGCGCGCCGCCCCGGCTGAATCGTCTGCGTCATCAAGTTCGTAGCGTGTGAACCACCATCGGTCAGGCTGCCCGGACCCTGTCTGCCAGGGTGAGTTGAGGCCAGCGGCTCGTAGCAAGTTCCGCTGACAGGGCGAGATCAGGGATTGAGAAGCGTTGAGCGTTTCTGTTGGTACCGCGTCGGCCCAGGATGATGGGGTCATGAGTCGTAAGCGAGGTCCGCGGTCGGACGGGCCGCGGGCACGTCGGTCGTTCACGCCGGCGCAGAAGCTGGACCTGTTGACCCGTTACGAGCAGGCCGTGGCTGGGGGTGAGGGTGGCGCGTTCCTGCGTGAGCAGGGGTTGTACTCGTCGTTGATGAGTGAGTGGCGCCGGGCCCGTGACGCGGGTTTGTTGCAGGGCAAGCCGGCTGGGGAGACGGTCGGGAGGCCGTCGGCGGAGCAGGCCGAGATCGCCCGGTTGCGCCGTGAGCTGGAGTTGGCGCAGGCGAAGCTGGCGCGGACCGAGACGGCGTTGACGATCATGGGAAAAGCGCGCGAGCTCTTGGAGGACATCTCCAGGAGCGAGCCGGACGGTCCGGACGTGTTCGGGCTCGGCAGGCACTGATGGCCGCCTATCATGCGCTGACCGCCGGCGGGACCTCGACGCGTGCTGCGGCGCGGGTGACCGGTATCGCCCGCGCGAGCGTGGATCGGGACCGGCGGCGGCCAACTGGGCTGCGTCCGGTGCGGCGGGCGCCGGCCAACGCGCTGTCCGCGGTCGAACGGGCGGCGGTGTTGCAGGTGCTCGACAGTCCGCAGTTCGTCGACGCCGCCCCGGCGCAGGTGTACGCGGTGTTGCTGGACCAGGGCCTGTATGTCGGGTCGATCGCCACGATGTACCGGATCCTGCGGGAGCACCGTCAGGTTCGTGAGCGCCGCCGGCAGGCCCGGCATCGTCCCCGGACCCGTCCGGAGTTGGTGGCCACCGGCCCGGGGCAGGTGTACTCGTGGGACATCACCAAACTCGCCGGCCCGGTCAAGGGCGTGTACTACGACGCCTACGTGATGATCGACGTGTACTCCCGCTACATCGTCGGAGTCCGGGTGCACTCCCGCGAGTCCGGACCCCTGGCCGAGGACATGATGCGCCAGGTGTTTACCGTGCACGGGGTGCCACACGTGGTCCACGCCGACCGGGGCACCTCGATGACCTCGAAGTCCGTGGCCGATCTGCTGGAGGACCTGGGCGTGACCCGGTCGCACTCCCGACCGAAGGTCAGTAATGACAATCCCTTTAGCGAGGCGTGGTTGCCGGGTAGCGGGCAGGAATCGCACCTG